>NZ_JAAKGV010000033.1 GCF_011043735.1 Methylobacterium sp. DB0501
ATGGCGCGTGCGGCCGGCCTGCACCTGATCATGGCGACGCAGCGCCCGTCGGTGGACGTGATCACCGGCACGATCAAGGCGAATTTCCCGACCCGGATCTCGTTCCAGGTGACCTCGAAGATCGACTCGCGGACCATTCTCGGCGAGATGGGCGCCGAGCAGCTCCTGGGCCAGGGCGACATGCTGTTCATGGCCGGCGGCGGCCGGACGACCCGGGTGCACGGGCCGTTCTGCTCGGACGACGAGGTCGAGCAGGTGGTGGCCCATCTCAAGCGCCAGGGCCGCCCGTCCTACCTCGACGCCGTCACGGCGGACGATGAGGTCGAGGAGGCGGCCGCCAGCCCGGACACCCCGGTCATGGACCAGGGCAGCTTCGGCGACCCGGCCGCCGACCTCTACGACCAAGCGGTGGCGGTGGTCCTGCGCGACAAGAAGGCCTCGACGAGCTACATCCAGCGCCGGCTGCAGATCGGCTACAACCGGGCGGCCTCGCTGATGGAGCGGATGGAGCGCGAGGGCATCGTCGGCCCCGCCAACCATGCCGGCAAGCGCGAGATCCTGATCGAGCCTGCGCCGCAGGCGGGAGCCGAGGATTCGTGAGCGGCCCCGCCGTCGCATATTCGCCACAGGGGGCGGCTCTATCGTGGCGCCCGGCCCCTGCGGCACACCAGCCCGTCGGGCAGGCGCGGCGTCGGTCCACCGGCGCGGGCCTGCCTGTCCCCGTCCGCCAACACGGAGAATCCTGCCGATGAACGGCCGTCCTCGCTCCGGCCCGCTCCGCGCGGCGTCCCTCGGCGCCGCGCTCTCGGTCGCCGCCCTCGCGATGCCGGCCGTGCTCGTCGCCTCCCCGGCCGAGGCGCAGGTCTCGTCGTTCCTCGACGGCCTGTTCGGCCGCAAGGATCCGGTCCCCGACGCCGCACCCGAGGCGGTCCCCGCCCCGGCGGCGCCCGCCGGCCCCGGCGCCTCCGCCAAGGCGCCGCTGCCGCCGCGTCGGCCCTCCTCCCTCGGCGGGACCAGGAGCGCCGCGCCGGAGCCCGTCGAGACCGCGGCCGTGCCCGCCACCCCCGAGGCGGCACGGCCGGCCCCGCAGGTCGCCGCCGCCACCACCGCGGCCGCCGTCGATCCGGCCAACCCGGCTTCGGTGATCGAGCGCGCCAATGCCTATTTCAACACCGTGTCGACCCTGACCGGCAACTTCGTCCAGATCGGCGCCGACGGGCGCAAGATCGGCGGTAAGCTCTATCTCGCCAAGCCCGGCCGCCTGCGCTTCGACTACGACCAGCCTTCCTCCCTGGAGGTGATCGCCGACGGCACCTCGGTGGCCGTGCGCGACCGCAAGCTCGCGACCCAGGACCTCTACTTCATCTCGCAGACGCCGCTGAAATTCCTGCTGCGCGACAAGATCGACCTCGCCCGCGACCTCACCGTCACCGACGTAGCGGCCGAGCCCGGCGGCATCCGCATCGTGCTCGACGATCGCTCGACGCTCGGCGGCACCTCGCGCATCGCGCTCTACTTCGACGACTCGATGAAGACCTTGAGCCAGTGGCGGATCACCGACCCGCAGGGCTACCAGACCACCGTGCTGCTCTCCAACCTCCAGCGTGGCCGCGCCGTCGACGGCATGATGTTCGTTATCAATTACGGACGGGCGGTCGACAAGGAGCTGGAGGCCAGGATGCAGCAGGCCCGCCCCAACTGATTCTCTTTCGAGTTCGCGAGTACCCGACCGTTGCACCTCACCGTCAGCACCTGGAACATCAACTCGGTCCGCCTGCGCATCGACCTCGTGCGCCGCTTCCTCGACGAGGCGAAGCCCGACGTGCTCTGCCTCCAGGAGACCAAGTGCCCGGACGACCGCTTCCCGCTCAAGGAATTGCAGGGCTTCGGCTACCCGCACGTCGTCTTCGCCGGGCAGAAGGGCTATAACGGCGTCGCGATCCTCTCGCGCCTGCCCCTGGTGACGCGCGAGGTGATGAGCTTCTGCGAGCGCCAGGACGCGCGCCACATCTCGGCTCTGCTCGGGCCCGAGGCGGGTGCCGCCGCCGGCATCGCGATCCACGACTTCTACGTCCCGGCCGGCGGCGACGTGCCCGACCCCAAGCTCAACGACAAGTTCGCCCACAAGCTCTCGTTCATGGACGAGCTGCGCGCCTGGGGCGGACGCCGCCCGTCGGGCCCGGCGATCCTCGTCGGCGACCTCAACGTGGCGCCGCTCGAGCACGACGTCTGGTCGCACAGGCAGCTCCTCGACGTGGTGAGCCACACCCCGATCGAGACCGAGCGCCTGGAATCCCTGCGCGGCGAAGCCGGCTGGATCGACACGATGCGCCACCTGCGCCCGCCGCCGGAGAAGATCTACACCTGGTGGAGCTACCGCTCCCCCGACTGGGCCGCCGCCGACAAGGGCCGGCGCCTCGACCACATCTGGGTCACGCCGGACCTCGCCGGCACCGTGAAGTCGGTCACCGTCGCGCGCCATACCCGCGCCTGGGAGAAGCCGTCCGACCACGTGCCGGTCACGGTCGAGCTGGAGCTTTAACCGCGCTTCCGCTGCGACACGCGGGCCGCGCAACCCGGGCTGCCCCTTCCCTGTTAGCTCAGATCGGGGCCATCGGGCCTCGTTGACGAGGGAGGGCGTGTCCGCGCGATGACGACAGCGTTCCGGCCCGAGCGGATCTTCCTGGTCACCAGCCTGGTGCTGACCGTGGCGGCGGCGGTGGCGCTCTACGTCCTGCAGGCGACCACGCTCACCATCGCGGTGGCGCCCCGGGACGGCACCGAGCCGGCGCTGATGCGCGCCTATGCGGAGGCCCTGAAGAGCACCCACAAGGGTGTGCGCCTCAAGATCCTGCCCTTCGACGACGTGCGCGAGAGCGCCAAGGCGCTCGAGCAGGGCAAGGCCGACCTCGCGGTGGTGCGGCCGGACGTCGACCTGCCGGCCAACGGCCTGACGCTGGCGATCCTGCGCGACCAGGCGATGCTGATCGCCTCGCCGGCGCCCTCGGGCATCACGACCTTTCCCGCCCTCGCCCGCAAGCGCCTCGGCATCGTGGCCCATCGCGACGCGGATCTGTGGCTGCTCAAGAGCCTGATGAGCTATTACGGCCTGACCCTGCAGGAGAATGCCGCCGCGACCGGGCCGGTCCCCGCCGGGCAGGTGCGGCTGGTGCCGATGGCCGAGGAGGACCTGGCCGCGGCCTTCGCGCAGAAGCGCATCGACGCGGTGGTGGCGGTGATCGCCCCGGCCGCCCCGATGGCGCTGCGCCTCGTCGGGATCGTCCAGGCGGCGAGCCGGGCCCGCAAGGTCGATTTCGTCGGGGTCGAGGACGGGCCGGCGATCATCGAGCGCCTGCCCCGGCTCCAGGCGGTGACGGTACCGGCCGGCCTGTTCGGCGGCAGCCCGAAGGTGCCGGAGGAGGAGGTGAAGACCGTCGGCGCCTCGTACCGGCTGATGGCCCGGGCCTCGATGAGCCGCACCGTGGCGGCGGACGTGACCCAGCATCTGTTCGAGCTGCGCTCGCGCCTCTCGGACGCGACGCCGGCGGCCGATTACATCGCGGCGCCCGCCTACGAGACCACCGCCGAGGCGACGAGCGCCCGGCTGCCGATCCATCCCGGCGCGATCGATTATTTCGAGCGCGAGCAGCAGGGCTTCATCGAGCGCTACGGCGACTGGATCTACCTGCTGGCGGTGCTCGGCGGCGGCTTCGGCTCGGCGCTGGCCTGGCTGCGCCAGCGCCTGCGCCGCCTGCGGCGCGAGCGCATCGACGTGGTGATGGACCGCCTGCTCGAGGTCCTGGCCGAGGCCCGGAAGGCCGATCCCGCCGGCCTCGACGCCCTGACCGGCGAGGTCGATGCGCTCGCCGCGGATGTGGTCCGCTACACCCGCGAGCGCGAGACCGACACCCGCACCATGGCGGCGGTGATGATCGCGATCGAGACCGCCCGTTCCACCATCGCGGATTGCCGCCGGCTGGTGGGCCAGGCGGAGCCGCCCCGCCGCCAGGCCTTCCGGCTCAGCGCCGCCGAGTAGTTGCCGGGACGCTCAGCGGACCATCGCCAGCGGCGCGCCGGACTTGGACAGGGCGCCGTCCATCGCACCGCCGGCCGGGCGCAGGCGTGCCGCGACCGTGCCGCCGGGCTGGTAGAGATAGACCTCGCCGTCGCGATAATCCCAGGCGGTGACCTTGGCGAGATCCTTGTTGGCGCAGCCGGTCGAGGATGCCTTATAGAGATCGAGGGCCGGGGTGCTCGCCAGGTTGACGCGGCAGCTCGCGCCGGTCGCGTCCTTGGCGGTCCAGCCGCCGACGACGGCCGAGCGCCCGCCGCCGGACACCACCGGGGGCGCCGGCGGCGGCGCGATCGCGGCCTGCTGCTGCACCGGGGCTGGGCTCGCCTCCGCCATGATCGGGCCGGACGGGTTGGCGACGACCGGGCCGGGCGCGGCGGCGGCGCCCGGGGGCGGCGCCAGCGGCGCCGAGGTCACCGGGCCGGAGGACAGGCCGGGGCCGAGATCGGGTTCCTCCGGCAGCGGCCGGGCACTGCGCGGCGCCGGCCGCGCGGAGGCGTTGAGCCCGGAGTCGAAGCGCGACGAGGAGCAGGCGCCGGCGCTCGCGGCGAGGGCCAGGGCGGCGACGGTGCAGAGGATCTGACGCGGCATCGAGGGGTCCTGCGAGGGCCTTTGGGCGGGCGGCGTATGTCGGGGATCGGTGATCCCCGGGAAATACGATCCCGCGAAGGCGTGCGCAGGGGGTTCCCCAATGACAAAGGCGCCCGAAGGCGCCTTTTCGAGCGGGTGTGGCCGACAGGACCCAGTCGGCCGTACCGCAGGTGCGTTCGAGGTGGATCAGACCTCGCGGGCCACCATCATCTTCTTGATCTCGGCGATGGCCTTGGCCGGGTTCAGGCCCTTCGGGCAGGTATTGGCGCAGTTCATGATGGTGTGGCAGCGGTAGAGCCGGAACGGGTCGTGCAACCCGTCGAGGCGCTCGCCGGTATGCTCGTCGCGGCTGTCGATCAGCCAGCGATAGGCCTGGAGCAGGGCCGCCGGGCCGAGGAAGCGGTCGCCGTTCCACCAGTAGCTCGGGCACGAGGTGGTGCAGCAGGCGCACAGGATGCACTCGTAGAGCCCGTCGAGCCGCGCGCGGTCCTCCGGGGTCTGCTGCCACTCCTTCTCGGGCGAGGGCGTCTCGGTCTGGAGCCAGGGCTCGATCGCCGCGTGCTGGGCGAAGAACGAGGTCAGGTCCGGCACCAGATCCTTCAGCACCGGCATGTGCGGCAGCGGATAGATCTTGACCTGGGCAGACTTGCAGTCGTCGATGCCGAGCGTGCAGGCCAGCGTGTTCTGCCCCATGATGTTCATGGCGCAGGAGCCGCAGATGCCCTCGCGGCACGAGCGCCGGAAGGTCAGGGTCGCATCGACCTTGTTCTTGATCCACAGCAGCGCGTCGAGGACCATCGGGCCGCAATCGTCGCGATCGACGTAGTAGGTGTCGATCCGCGGATTGGCGCCGTCATCCTGGTTCCAGCGGTAGATGCGGAACTCCTGGACGTTCTTGGCCCCGGCCGGCTTCGGCCAGGTCTTGCCCTCGGTGTACTGGGAGTTCTTGGGGAGGTTGAACTGGGCCATCTGTCTATGCCTGATCGGTGCGGTCGAGCCCGAGGGGACGAAGGCGTACCCGTCCGGTCTCGATGGTGAGGAGGGCTCCGGCGAGCAGGTCCGCCCGCGCCCCGTCGATCGCGCGCGCGACGAGGGTGCCGACGCGCCCGGGCAGCGTGGATCCCGTGCGGAGCTGGATGACGCTCGGCGCGGTCGCGTCCGACCGCGCCAGGGCGATCCCGAAATCGAGATCGGCCGTCATGACGGCGCGGCCGGAAGCCCGCGCCCAATCGATGATGTCGGTGTCGGGAGCGTCCTCCACGCCGACACTCGACCGGTGGACAGTGTCGTGTCCCAGCGTCTGAAGGTATGGAACCCAGTCGGGCGTGAGGTTCATGTCGACCACGATCCTCACGCCGCGGGCTCGAGAGCGATCTCGCGCTCCTGCGCCATCCAGGCCGCGTAGCGGAGGGCCTCCAGCACGTCTTCGCGCTCGAGATAGGGATAGGCCGCGAGCAACTCGTCGATGCCGACGCCCTCGCCGAGATTCCCCAGGATCATCGCGACCGTCACCCGCTTGCCGCGGATGCAGGCCTTCCCGGCCATGACGGCCGGGTCGCGGGTGATCCGGGGGAACTCGGTCATCGATCCCTCCACGTCGGCGCTGTGGCCGGCCTCAGTACACGCGGGCCTTCGGCTCGATATACGCGATGTCGTTCGACATCGTGTAGGTGTGGACCGGCCGGTAATCGATCGCGACCTTGCGGGCGTCGGGGTCGAGCCAGGCCAGGGTGTGCTTCATCCACTGCTTGTCGTCGCGGTCCGGGAAGTCCTCGCGGGCATGCGCGCCGCGGGATTCGGTCCGGTTGGCGGCCGATTCCATGGTGACGACGGCCTGGCCAATCAGGTTGTCGAATTCCAGGGTCTCCAACAGGTCGGTGTTCCAGACCAGCGAGCGGTCGGTCACCTTCACGTCCTCGGCGCCGGCCCAGACCTTGTGGATCAGGCCCTTGCCCTCCTCCAGCACCTCGCCGGTGCGGAACACGGCGCAGTTGTTCTGCATTGTCTTCTGCATCTCGAGGCGCAGCTCCGCCGTCGGCGTGCCGCCATTGGCGTAGCGGAAGCGGTCGAGGCGACCGAGTGCCTTGTCGGCGGAATCCTTCGGCAGTTCCGGCAGGCGGCCGCCCTTCTCCACCGTCTCGGCGCAGCGCAGGCCCGCGGCGCGGCCGAACACCACGAGATCGATGAGCGAGTTCGAGCCCAGCCGGTTGGCGCCGTGGACAGAGACGCAGGCCGCCTCGCCGATCGCCATCAGGCCCGGCACCACGTGATCCGGGTTGCCGTCCTTCAGGGTCAGCACCTCGCCGTGATAGTTCGTCGGGATGCCGCCCATGTTGTAGTGGACGGTCGGGATGACCGGGATCGGCTCCTTGGTCACATCGACGCCGGCGAAGATCTTCGCGCTCTCCGAGATGCCGGGCAGGCGCTCGTGCAGGATCTTCGGGTCGAGGTGGTCGAGGTGGAGGAAGATGTGGTCCTTGTTCTTGCCCACGCCGCGACCGGCGCGGATCTCCATGGTCATGGAGCGCGAGACCACGTCGCGGGAAGCCAGGTCCTTGGCCGAGGGGGCGTAGCGCTCCATGAAGCGCTCACCCTCGGAATTCGTCAGGTAGCCGCCCTCGCCGCGCGACCCTTCCGTGATGAGGCAGCCGGCGCCGTAGATGCCGGTCGGATGGAACTGAACGAACTCCATGTCCTCGAGCGCGAGGCCCGCCCGCAGCACCATGGCGTTGCCGTCGCCGGTGCAGGTATGGGCCGAGGTCGCCGAGAAATAGGCCCGGCCGTAGCCACCGGTGGCCAGCACCGTCATGCCGGCGCGGAAGCGGTGGATCTCGCCGGTGGCCTGGTCGATGGCGATGACGCCGCGGCAGCGCCCCTCCTCGTCCATGATCAGGTCGAGGGCGAAATACTCGATGAAGAAGTTGGTCTGCGCCTTCACGGCCTGGCCGTAGAGGGTGTGCAGCATGGCGTGGCCGGTGCGGTCGGCCGCCGCGCAGGTGCGCTGGGCGGTGCCCTTGCCGTAATCGGTGGTCATGCCGCCGAACGGGCGCTGGTAGATCTTGCCCTCGGCGGTGCGCGAGAACGGCACGCCCCAATGCTCCAGCTCGTAGACCGCGGCCGGCGCGTTGCGCACCAGGTATTCGATCGCGTCCTGGTCGCCGAGCCAGTCCGACCCCTTCACGGTGTCGTACATGTGCCAGCGCCAGTCGTCCGGGCCCATGTTGCCGAGGGAGGCCGAGATGCCGCCCTGCGCCGCCACGGTGTGCGAGCGGGTCGGAAAGACCTTGGTGATGCAGGCGGTGCGCAAGCCGGCCTGCGAGCAGCCGACGGTGGCGCGCAGGCCCGCGCCGCCGGCGCCGACGATCACCACGTCGAAGGTGTGGTCGATGATGGTGTACGCCTTGCCGTTCTGGGCCGGCGCGGCGGAAGCGGTGGAGGCCATGGGCGAGGTTCCCGTTCTGGCGTTACGCGAAGGCCCGCAGGCTCACGCGCACGATGGCGTAGAGGCAGGCGACCGCGACGACGACGCAGTAGAAGTTGTTGGCGATGACCGCGGCGATGCGCAGGCCCTTGTCGTGGACGTAGTCCTCGATGACGATCTGCAGGCCCATCCGCATGTGGTTGGTGACCGAGAGGACGCCGAGGATCAGCAGGATCGCCACCAGCGGATGCGACACCAGGGCGACCGCCTCAGGATAGGGCCGGCCGGCCATCAGGGCGACGATCACCACGAAGGCGAGGACGAGGGGCACGTTGGACACCGCGGTGACGCGGTGCATCCACCACTCGCGGGTGCCGTGATGCGCCGCGCCCAGGCCGCTGACGCGGGCCCGCGCGGTGCGGATCGAGGGACGGATGTCGGGGCGGTTGTCGGCCATCGGTTCGTCGTCCTTGTCAGCGCGCCACCAGGGCGACGAGCCAGATCAGCACCGTCAGGGCGACCGAGCCGATCAGGGTGAAGCGGGCCATCGCGATGCGGGTGCCGGGCTCCATGCCGCGGCCGAAATCCCACACCAGGTGGCGGATGCCGCCGAGCATGTGGTGCAGCAGGATCCAGGTATAGACGAACAGGATCAGCCGCCCGAGGATCGAGCCGAAGAACCACGCGACCGGGCCGTAGGCGCCCGGGCCGGCGGCGAGCGCCACGAGCCACAAGGCGAGCAACGCCGTGCCGCCGTAGAGCGCCACGCCGGTGATGCGGTGGGCCACCGACATCGCCATGGTCCAGGTCCAGCGGTAGATCTGGAGATGGGGCGAGAGCGGTCGGACGACCGGTCTGCCGGCGGGGTTCGTGGGCCTTGCGGTGTCCGCCATCGTGATCCTCGGATTCCCTGGTCTGTACCGGCTCTAAACTGGGTCACCTACCGGCTCCGCCGTGCGCGTGCAACGTGGCCGCTGGTCCAGGCAAGTGACAGACGCGTCGCTCTGTTTCCTTGGAACGCGTCCAATTCGCAATGCGGTTCTCGTTGACCCAGGCTTCGTCAACCGCGAAGGATCCTCGCGCCCCTGGTCATCGCGGGGCGGCGCGATCTACCTTCGCGGCCGGCGAAACGATCGGTCGAGGACAGGATGTCCGGCCGCCCGTCGTCGACTGCGCGGGAGGCGCCGCCATGCATTTCGATCTCGTCGACCTCAGCCTGTTCCGCCACGTGGTCGAGGCGGGCTCGATCACCCACGGGGCCGCCCGGGCGAACCTGGCGCTCGCCGCGGCGAGCCACCGCATCCGCAGCATGGAAGCCTCGCTCGGCGCCGCCCTGCTCACCCGGGCGCGGCTCGGCGTCACCCCGACGCCGGCCGGGCGCACCCTGCTGGCCCATGCCCGGCAGATCCTCGGCAACGTCGAGCGGCTGCAGGGGGACCTCGCCGCCTTCGCGGGCGGCGCGGCGGGACAGATCCGGGTGCTCTCCAACACCAACGCGCTGACCGAGTTCCTGCCCGAGGTGCTCTCGGCCTATCTCGCCGAGCATCCGGGGGTGAGCGTCGACATCGAGGAGCGGTTGTCGGACGAGATCGTCGGCCTCGTCGCCGAGGGCGCGGCGGATCTCGGCCTCGTCGCCGGCACGGTGGAGACCGGCAGCCTCGCGACCTATCCGTTCCGCCGCGACCGCTTCGTGCTGGTGGTGGCGGCGGATCATCCCCTGGCGGCACGCCCCTCGGTGACCTTCGCGGAGGTGCTGGGCCACGACCTCGTCGGGCTCGACCGGGCGAGCGCGCTGACCCGCTTCCTCGCCGGAAAGGCCGGGCGCAGCGGCCAGCCCCTGCGCCTGCGCGTGCAGCTGCGCGGCTTCGACGCGGTCTGCCGCCTCGTCGAGTGCCGGGTCGGCCTCGGCATCGTGCCGGAGACGACCGCGCGCCGGGCCGCCCGCACCATGGCGATCGCCACCGTGGCGCTGGAGGATCCGTGGGCGGTCCGCGACCTGACGATCTGCCTGCGCGATCTCGCCGCCCTGCCCCCCTTCGCCCAGGACTTCATCGCCCACCTGCGGGCGCCCGGGGAGTGAGGGGCGCCCGCTTCCCTTGCTCCGCGGCCCTCAGGCCAACGGCCCGGCGCGCCAGCCCCCGTCGTGGGGCCCTGCACACCCGGCCGATCCTCGGGTAAGAGTGCGACATCCCGAGCCGATCGACGAGGCGACGACCCCATCCCATGCACGATCCCGCGCACCCGCCCGAGCCCGCCTCACTGGTCGATGCCGAGGCGCATTCCGCCGGCTTCCGGCAGGTGCGCGAGGCGCGCCGGCTCGAGCTGGTCGAGGATTACGTCGAGCTGATCGCCGACCTGATCGGTGACGGCGGCGAGGCGCGGCAGGTCGACATCGCGGCCCGCCTCGGCGTCGCGCAGCCGACGGTGGCCAAGATGCTCAAGCGCCTGGCCGAGGACGGCCTGGTGCAGCAGCGGCCCTATCGCGGCGTGTTCCTCACCGAGGCCGGCCGCACCCTCGCCGCGGAGGCGCGGGAGCGCCACCGCATCGTCGAGTCGTTCCTGCTCGCCCTCGGCGTGAGCCCGGACGTGGCGCGCTGCGACGCCGAGGGCATCGAGCACCACGTCAGCCGCGAGACGCTCGAGGCGTTCCGCCGCTTCACCGCCGCCCGGACCACGGCCTGAGCGGCGGGACGCGTCGAGCTCGTCAGGCCGCCCGGACGCTCTTCAGGAAGGCATCCGTCTGCGCGCTCAGATCGCGCGAGCGGTCCGAGACGTCGGACGAGGCGGCGATCACCCGCTCGGCGGTCTTGCCGGTCTCCTCGGCGGAGGCCGACACGCTGGCGGTGCCGCTCATCACCTCGCCGGCCCCGGAGGCGGCCTGCGAGACGTTTCGGACGATCTCCTGAGTCGCGGCGTTCTGCTCCTCGACCGCCGCGGCGATCGCCGTGGTCACGCTGCTGATCTCGCGGATCCGCGCCCCGAAGCCGCCGATCGCCGACACCGCCTGTGCCGTCGAGTCCTGGATCCGGGTGATCTGCGAGGAGATCTCCTCGGTCGCCTTGGCGGTCTGGTTGGCGAGTTCCTTGACCTCCGCGGCGACGACCGCGAAGCCCCGCCCCGCCTCGCCGGCCCGCGCCGCCTCGATCGTGGCGTTCAGCGCCAGCAGGTTGGTCTGCCCGGCGATCGACGAGATCAGGCTCACCACGTCGCCGATCTTGCTCACCGCGCCACTCAGCTCCTGCACCAGGCGCGCGGTTCCGTCGGCCTCGACCACCGCCGCCTCGGCCAGGGCCGCCGAGCCCTGGACCTGGCGGCCGATCTCGGTGACGGAGCTGCCCAGCTCCTCCGAGGCCGCCGCCACCGTACCGATATTGGTCGAGGTGTGCATGGCCGAACTCGCCACCGCGTTCGAGCGGGCGCTGGTCTGGTCGGCGGTCCCGGCCATCGCGGCGGCGGCCGTCTGCATCTCGGCGGCGGCCTTCGACAGGCTCTCGAACAGGGCCGAGGAATCTCGGGCGAAGCCCGCGACCATCGCGTCGATCCGCTTGGCCCGCGCCTCGTCGTTGAGCTTGATCTCCATCTCTTCCTGGATGTCGACCAGCGAACCGCAGATCCGCAGCGGGACGCCGTTCGCGTCGTAGGCCGCGCCGCCGGTGGCCCGGAACCAGCGCGGCTTCCCGTCCGGCATCACGATCCGGTACTTGACGTCGTAGGCGCCCTGGTTCTTGACGTCTTTGATCGCCGCCGCGAAGGCAGTCATGATGCGGTCGAGGTCTTCCGGGTAGATCCGGCTCGACCAGGATTCGAGCTTGTCCGGATATGACTCGGCCGTCGTGTAGCCGACCACGCGGCGGAATTCCGGCGTCCAGGTGACCCGGGTCTTCGGATGCGTGAGGTCTCCCTGGTGTGGGATGACCTCCCACAACCCGACGCCGGCGCGCGTCGCAAGCAGTTCGAGGAATCCATCCTTGCGGGAGAAGCGCGTCAGCATAGGGTCACCGGTCGTCCTGTTCCGCGACCTGTATACGAGAGGACGGTAAAGGCGCCGTTACGTCACCGCACCGGCGCCTTGGCCAGGCGCACCCGGCCGCCCGGGCTGGGCCGGCGTCAGCGCGGCATCAGGGCCCAGTAATCGAGGTCGAGGATCACCGCCGGGTCGTAGCCGTCGCCGGTCCTGTCCGGATGGGCGCCGCAAGCCTGATTCTTGGTCGCGACCGTGCGCAGGCGAAGCGCCCCGACGTCGCGACGCCCCGGCAGGTCGGCCACCGCCAGCACCTCGCTCCAGGCATAGACCGTGTCGCCGGAGAACAAGGGCGCGACGTGGCGCCCGGCATTGATGCCGGCGATCGAGAAGGCGTTGCCCAGCCCGTTGAAGCTGAGGGCCCGGGCGAGCGAGATGACGTGGCCGCCATAGATCAGCCGCTTGCCGAAGCGGGTGTCCTTGGCGGCGTAGCCGTCGAAATGGACCTTGGCGGTGTTCTGGAACAGCCGGGTGGCGATCTGGTGCTCGGCCTCCTCGACGGTCATGCCGTCGACGTGGTCGATGCGCTCGCCCACCGTGTAGTCGCCGAAGCGGTGCGGGCTGCCGGCGAGGCCGAGGTCGTAGCCTTGCGCGTCCAGGGGCGGCAGGCCGGCGGCCAGGTCCTCCGGCGCCACCGCCTTGGCCAGCGCCGGCACCGCCTCGTCCGTGATCGTCGCCTCGGGGTCGCGCTTGCGCACCAGCACCCAGCGGCAATAGCTGAGCACCGCCTCCCCTGCGGCGTCGTACCCCGTGGAGCGGACATAGACCACGCCGGTCTGCCGGTTCGAGCTCTCCTTGAGGCCGATCACCTCCGAGACCGAGTTCAGCGTCTCGCCCGGATAGACCGGCCGCAGGAACCGCCCCTCGGCGTAGCCGAGATTGGCGACCGCGTTGAGCGAGATGTCCGGCACGGTCTTGCCGAAGACGACGTGGAACACCAGCAGGTCGTCGAGGGGCGCCCGTGCGTAGCCGAAGGCCGCCGCGAAGGCATCGGAGGATTGCACCGCGAAGCGCGGGCCGTAGAGCGCGGTGTAGAGCGCCACGTCGCCGACGGTCACGGTGCGCGGCGTAGCGTGGCGAATGGTTTCCCCGAGGCGGAAATCCTCGAAGAAACGGCCCGGATTCGTCTTCATCGTCGCCCCTCTGCGAAGAGTCTTCGCCTCTCGTGCGAGAGCCTGCCGGGCGAAGGCGCCGGGCAGGCTCCGGATCGTGTCGGGCCGGGAGCGGGCTTTGCCGTCCGGCCGGTGCATCGCGGGAGAGATGAGGGGCAGCCCCGCCGGCCGGTCAAGCCCTACCGGCGGGTGGGCCGCCGATCAGGCTCGCGAGCCTGTCCGCCAGGGCCGGCCCGTCGCCGGCGACGCGGAACAGCTTGATCCGGGCGGTCGCCCCGGTGGCGAGGGTCACTGCCGAGGCCGGCAGCCCGAGGGCGCGCCGCAGCACGTCCCGGACCGCCGCGTTGGCGGCGCCGTCCTCCGGCGCCGCCCGTACCCGCACCTTCAGCACGGGCAATCCGTCGTCCCGGGTCTCGACGCCGTCGAGCCCGTCGCGCCCGCCCCGCGGGGTGGCCCGGACCCGGACCTCGATCCCCGAAGGCGTGACCCGCCAGGGCGCGGCTTTCGCCACCCCGATCACGCCATGCCGGCGAAGATCTCGAACATCAGGTTGCGCAGGAAGAACAGGCCGAGGACCAGGATGATCGGCGAGATGTCGATGCCGCCGAGGTTCGGCAGGATGCGCCGGATCGGCCGCAGGGCCGGCTCGGTCACCCGGAACAGGAACTCCCCGATCTGCGACACGATCGGGTTGCGCACGTTGACCACGTTGAAGGCCACGAGCCAGCTCAGCACGGCACTGGCGATGAGCAGGTACACGTAGAGCGTGATGATGTTGTCGATGAGCCAGAGAATCGAGCGCATGCGCGGTCCGTGCGAGCCCGGGGCGCCCGGCGCGCAGTCGCGACGCGGCGAGGCCACCAAGGGAATTGACAGGCTGAGAAAGGGCGGCCTAAAAGGCACCCGCCTCGGACGGGGCTGTAGCTCAGATGGGAGAGCGCCGCAATCGCACTGCGGAGGTCAGGGGTTCGAATCCCCTCAGCTCCACCAGGCCTGCCTCGCGTGGTTAACGCAGGGTTGGTCGGGTGGCGGGGCAGGTGGCACGGAGCCACCGGGTAAGACAGGTCGCGTCAAGCGACACGATCGATACCCGCTTTCGGCGGGGCTGTAGCTCAGATGGGAGAGCGCCGCAATCGCACTGCGGAGGTCAGGGGTTCGAATCCCCTCAGCTCCACCAAATCTTCCGGTTGGTGGCAGTTTTACTGAGATATGATTTGACCGGGCATCGGCGAAGGCCAGGCCTTGGCGTCCATGCGTCCGGTCATGACCGGCGCGCGGGACGCGGCCGCCTCGCCCGATGCCGTCGGCTGCTTCGAGGTGCCGGGCCGCCCTCCGCCGCGTGCGAAGACGAGCATCCCGCACCGCGTAAGAGAACGCCTCCGCCACGCTCGATCCGCTCCACCGGCATGACGGCCCTGCCCGCGAGTTGCGACGGCGGCCCTTCGACCGCTGCACGTCTATCGCAGTTCCCCTTCAACGCCTTCGAGCCCCTCGGCGAGGAGCCGGTGCCCGGGCCCGTGGGCCCGGACTCAGGCGCCTGGAACGATCAGATGTCTGCGGCCCCGGTCACCAACGGCAAAGACCTCGTCATCGGGACGGGCCGCGCGCGGGGCGCGCCCCGAGATTGAGCTTGACCTGCGCGCCCCTGATAGGGGATCGATTGCCGTTCCTTAGGGACAGGGCGGCATTCGATCACCAGACCCGACGTCGCCCGGGCCGACCGCGCCCTCCCGGGTGAGCGGCCCCTCGGTCGGGGAAGGCACATCATGGATTACCAGTACGTCGACGGCCGGCTCCAGATCCGCCGGACCGAAGAGGAAAAAAAGCCGATCCTCCAGCGCCTCAAGCGCATCGAGGGGCAGGTGCGCGGCCTCCAGGCCATGGTCCAGGAGGACCGCTACTGCCTCGACGAGGTGCAGCAGATGAACGCCATCACGGCGGCGGTGCGCGAGGCGGTGCTGCAGCTCATCAGCACCCATCTCGACGCCTCCGTCGCCTACGCGGTGCGCGCCGAGGATCATGACGGCGCCGTCGAGGAGATGGTGCGGGTGCTGCGCGCGGCCCTCCGGCAGACCTGACGGTTCGGGCTGACGGTGGTCGGAGGGAGCGGGACCCCGCGCTGTCCGGTCGCCCTGGCGGTGCCGGGACCCGGGCTTATCTAGGCCCCATGTCCGCTGCGCGCGACTCCGCGCGCCTCCTCGCACGAGCCTTGCCCTCCATGTCCGCCTCCGACAGCGAAGCCAATCGCTTCTCCGCCCGCGCCGCCCGCTACGCCAAGGTCGGCGCCAATGTGGGCGGTGTCGCCGCCCGGATGGCCGGTGCGCGGCTTCTCGGCCGCAAGGGCGAGGACATGTCGAGCGCCGCGGCCCTCGCCCAGGCGCTCGGCGGCCTCAAGGGCCCGATCATGAAGGTGGCGCAGCTTCTGGCCACGGTGCCGGACCTGCTGCCGCCCGAATACGCCTCCGAGCTGCAGAAGCTGCAATCCGAGGCGCCGCCGATGGGGGCCGCCTTCGTCAAGCGCCGCATGGCTGCCGAACTCGGGCCCCAGTGGCAGGGCCGCTTCGGCAAGTTCGAGCTGCGCCCGGCCGCCGCCGCCTCCCTCGGCCAGGTCCATCGGGCCGAGGCGCTGGACGGCACGCCGCTCGCCTGCAAGCTGCAATATCCGGACATGCAATCCGCCGTCGAGGCGGACCTGAAGCAGCTCGAGCTCGCCTTCGCCCTGCACCGGCGCATCAGCTCGGTCATCGACACCCGCGAGATCGCCAAGGAAATCGGCGACCGGGTGCGGGAGGAGCTGGACTATACCCGTGAGGCCAAGCACGCCGCGCTCTACGCCGAGATCCTGGGCGGCGTCGAGACGGTGCGGGTGCCGCTCGTCCATCCCGACCTGTCGACGAGGCGCCTGCTGACCCAGGGCTGGCTCGAGGGTGAGAAGATCCTGAACTTCACCGCCGGACCGCTGGAGGTGCGCAACCGCCTCGCCCACGCGATGTTCCAGGCCTGGTGGCATCCCTTCAGCCGCGCCGCGGTGATCCACGGCGACCCCCATCTCGGCAACTACACGGTGTTCTCGGAAGACGACGAGCCGCAAGGCATCAACCTGCTCGACTACGGCTGCATCCGCATCTTCCATCCCCGCTTCGTCGGCGGCGTGGTCGACCTCTACAAGGGCCTGCTCCACGGCGACGAGGCGCGCATCGTGCATGCCTACGAGAGCTGGGGTTTCCGCAATCTCACCCGCGAGCTCGTCGACATCCTCAACATCTGGGCGCGCTTCATCTACGGCCCGCTGCTCGAGGACCGGGTCCGCACGGTGGCGGACGGCGTCAAGCCGGGCGAGTACGGCCGGCGCCAGGCCTTCGAGGTCCATCGCGCCCTCAAGGAACGCGGGCCCGTGACCGTGCCGCGCGAATTCGTGTTCATGGACCGGGCGGCGGTGGGCTTGGGCGCGGTGTTCCTGCACCTGCGCTCCGAGCTGAACTATCACCGGTTGTTCGAGGCGCAGATCGACAGCTTCTCCCTCGACGATCTCGCCGCGCGCCAGCACGCCGCCCTGGAGAAGGCCGGCCTGCCGCAGCCGGCCTGACGGCAGGAGCCCCACGGCGCGGTGCACCGTCCTGATCCGACAAGCGGCGCGGTGCGCCGCCCGGGATCTAGAAAGAGGCGCGGTGCACCGCCATGCACCCTCGAATCGGAAAAAGGTGCGGATCCGCACCTTCGGCCTTCGCGCCGCGGCAGCCCCGGATCATGGTCCGGGCCGCCTTCTGCGCCGAAGACACGAGTTCCCGCAACGATTTGCGGTTCGCCCGGGCACGACCGCTCCCCACGCTCGGCCCGCATATCGGCTGATTGCCGGGACCTTGGGCATGCGCTAAAGCCCGGCCAACGAGCACAAGACGGGGTCTACCGCATCATGGCCAACATCGATCACGCCACCGACTCCGCCTACAGCCCGGAGATGGACGGCCCGACCCACGAGGCCACCTATCGGGGCTTCGTCACCTTCGTCGAGATCGCCACCGGCGTCGTGATCTGCTGGGTGCTGTCGCTCGCCGTCGGCGGCGTGCGCGAGGCCTGGGTCACCGCCATCGTCGGCGTGGTGCTCGGCGGCCTCGCCGGTGCCATCGGTGCCCTCTCCCCCGGGATCGGCTGGCGCGCCCCCGCGGCCGTGGCGGTGCTGCTCGCCCTGCTGCTCGCATTCTACTAGGGGGCGGGCGGCCTGCCCGCCCTTTCCTCGTCGCGCATATAAATTGTGCGTGACTTAATCGTTAAAGATTTGTAACTGAAGCCGTTCCCTCGCGCGAGGGGACGGCTTTACAGTTGTGGGGCAGGCGTGGCCTTGTACATGCCGACCCATAGGGGGGATCGGCGCACCGCGCCGGGTATCGACCAAAGGAAGTCTGAATGCGGATCGCGGTCCTATCCGAGACCGATCCGGCGGAGCCGCGGGTCGCGGCGGTCCCGGAAACGGTGAAGAAGTACAAGGCTCTGGGGGCAGAGGTGACGGTGCAGTCCGGTGCGGGCCTGAAGGCCGGCGTGCCGGATGCGGAGTACGAGGCCGCCGGCGCCTCGATCGCGCCCGACGCCAAGGCCGCGGCCGAGGGCGCGGACATCGTCCTCAAGGTGCGCCGCCCCGCCGCCGACGAGCTGCCGGCGCTCAAGCGCGGCGCGATCGTCGTCGCCATCATGGACCCCTACGGCCACGAGGCCGAGGTCAAGGCGATGGCCGATGCCGGCGTCGCGGCGATCGCCATGGAGCTGATGCCCCGCATCACCCGCGCCCAGGTGATGGACGTGCTCTCGAGCCAGGCCAACCTCGCCGGCTACCGCGCGGTGGTGGACGGCGCCGCCGTCTACGGCCGAGCGCTGCCGATGATGATGACCGCGGCCGGCACCGTGCCGGCCGCCCGCATCTTCGTGATGGGCGCCGGCGTCGCCGGCCTGCAGGCCATCGCGACCGCCCGCCGCCTCGGCGCGGTGGTGACCGCCACCGACGTGCGCCCCGCCGCCAAGGAGCAGGTCGAGTCGCTCGGCGCCAAGTTCGTCGCCGTCGAGGACGAGGAGTTCAAGCAGGCCGAGACCGCCGGCGGCTACGCCAAGGAGATGTCGGCCGAGTACCGCAAGAAACAGGCGGAACTCGTGGCGAGCCACATCGCCAAGCAGGACATCGTCGTCACCACCGCGCTGATCCCAGGCAGGCCGGCGCCGAAGCTCGTCACCGCCGACATGGTGGCGGCGATGCGGCCGGGCTCGGTCCTGGTCGACCTCGCGGTCGAGCGCGGCGGCAACGTCGAGGGCGTCAAGGCCGACGAGGTCGTCGAGACCGAGAACGGCGTGAAGATCGTCGGCTACGCCAACGTGCCGGGCCGTCTCGCCGCCACCTCGTCGAGCCTCTACGCCCGCAACCTCTACGCCTTCGTCGAGACGCTCGTCGACAAGGCCGCGAAGGCGCTGGCGGTGAAGTGGGACGACGAGCTCGTCAAGGCGACCTGCCTGACCCGCGACGGCGCCGTCGTCCACCCGAACTTCCAGCCCAAGGCGGCCTAAGGCCGCTCGCCCGCAATCGGAGGAGACCTCATGGCTACCCTTCCCCCCGACCAGGCGGCCGAGCAGGCGCGTGCCGCCGCCGCCGCCGCCCGCAACGCGGCCGACATCGCCGCCCGCGCCGCCGACCAGGCGGCGATCATCGCCGACAGCGTCGGCCACGGCGTCGCCGCCGCGACCCACGGCGCCATCGACCCGACGGTGTTCCGCCTCGCGATCTTCGTGCTGGCGATCTTCGTCGGCTACTACGTGGTCTGGTCGGTGACCCCGGCCCTCCACACCCCGCTGATGTCCGTCACCAACGCGATCTCCTCGGTGATCGTGGTCGGCGCGCTCCTCGCCGTCGGCGTCCCGCTGATCGAGAAGGGCACCGGCTGGGCCCGCTTCTTCGGGTTCATCGGCCTGGTCTTCGCCAGCGTGAACATCTTCGGCGGCTTCCTCGTCACCCAGCGCATGCTCAGCATGTACAAGAAGAAGGCCTGAGGCGATGTCGGAGAACGTCTCCTCGCTCCTCTACCTCGTCTCCGGCGTCCTGTTCATCCTGGCGCTGCGGGGCCTGTCCCACCCGACCACCTCCCGGCAGGGCAACCTGTACGGCATGATCGGCATGGGCATCGCCATCCTGACGACGCTGGTCGGCCATGCGCCGTCCGGCGTCGGGGCATGGTTCCTGGTGCTGCTCGGCCTCGGCATCGGCGGCGGCGCCGGTGCGGTGATCGCCAAGCGCGTGCCGATGACGGCGATGCCGCAGCTGGTCGCGGCCTTCCACTCCCTCGTCGGCCTCGCGGCCGTCGCGGTGGCGGCCGGCGCCCTCTACGCGCCGCAGGCCTTCGGCATCATCGAGAACGGCGCCATCCACAAGCAGTCGCTGTTCGAGATGGGTCTCGGCGTCGCCATCGGCGCCATCACCTTCACCGGGTCGGTGATCGCGTTCCTGAAGCTCGACGGCCGCATGTCGGGCAAGCCGATCATGCTGCCGCAGCGCCACCTCATCAACATCGTGCTGGCCGTGGTGCTGGTCGCGTTGCTGATCGGCTTCATCGGCGGCGGCAGCAAGGCGCTGTTCTGGCTGATCGTGATCCTGTCCTTCGTGCTCGGCGGCCTCCTGATCATCCCGATCGGCGGCGCGGACATGCCGGTCGTGGTCTCGATGCTCAACTCGTATTCGGGCTGGGCGGCCGCTGGCATCGGCTTCACGCTGGGCAACCTCGCGCTGATCATCACCGGCGCGCTGGTCGGCTCGTCGGGCGCGATCCTGTCCTACATCATGTGCCACGCGATGAACCGCTCGTTCATCTCGGTGATCCTCGGCGGCTTCGGCGGCGACGCCGCGGCGGCCTCCGGTGGCGGCCAGGTCGAGACCCGGCCGGTCAAGCAAGGCTCGGCCGACGACGCGGCCTTCATCATGAAGAACGCCGAGAAGGTCATCATCGTGCCGGGCTACGGCATGGCGGTGGCGCAGGCCCAGCACAGCCTTCGCGAGATGGCCGACCAGCTCAAGAAGGCCGGCGTCGACGTCAAGTACGCCATCCACCCGGTGGCGGGCCGCATGCCGGGCCACATGAACGTGCTCCTCGCCGAGGCCAACGTTCCGTACGACGAGGTGCACGAGCTGGAGGACATCAACGGCGAGTTCCCGCAGGCCGACGTGGCCTTCGTGATCGGCGCCAACGACGTCACCAACCCGGCCGCCAAGACCGATCCGCAATCGCCGATCTACGGCATGCCGATCCTCGACGTGGAGCGGGCCAAGACCGTGCTGTTCATCAAGCGCGGCATGGGCTCGGGCTATGCCGGCGTCGAGAACGAGGTGTTCTTCCGCGACAACACCATGATGCTGTTCGGCGACGCCAAGAAGGTGGTCGACGAGATCGTCAAGAACTTCTGACGGTCGGCCCGTCGGGGCCGACGCGCCGGAGCTTCGCTCCGGACCGGGAAAGCGGGGCCTCGTGCTCCGCTTTTCGCGTTTCCGGAGGCTCGCGCGGCTGAACCCTCCCCCCTCTGCGGGGAAGGGTTGGGCGCCCTTCCGCGAGCCCGCGCATCACGCGCCCATAGGTGTCGCCCGGCTGCGGCAGCATCCGCCCGCGAATCCCGCTACACTCCTGTCCGTGTCCACGCTCCTCGACCTGCCCCGCCCGCTTCTCGACGTTCACCGCTCCGCCCTCGGGCGGCCCTGGCACGAGCGCTGCGCCTCGGCGCAGGCGCAGAGCCTCGCGGTCGCCATCGCGCAGGGCCACGGCCTGCCGGAGGTGCTGGCCCGGGTGCTGGCCGGCCGCGGGGTCGACCTGCACGCCGTGCCGGGCTTCCTGGAGCCGCGCCTGCGCGACCTCCTGCCCGACCCCGCCGTGCTGGTCGACATGGAGGCGGCGGCCGACCGGCTCGCACTGGCGATCCAGAGGCGCGAGAAGGTCGCGATCTTCGGCGATTACGACGTCGACGGCGCGGCGAGCGCCGCCCTGCTGGCCAGTGCCCTGCGCGACCTCGGCGTGCCCTACCGGCTCCACATCCCCGACCGCATCACGGAAGGCTACGGCCCCAACGTCGCGGCGGTGCGGATGCTCGCCGAGGAAGGCGCCACCCTCCTCGTCACCGTCGATTGCGGCACCGCCGGCCACGAGCCGCTCGCCGAGGCCGGCCGCCTCGGGATGGACGTGGTGGTGCTCGACCATCACGGCGCACCCGAGGTGCTGCCCCAGGCCCGTGCGGTGGTGAACCCGAACCGCCTCGACGACCTGTCGGGCCTCGGCCATCTCTGCGCCGCCGGCGTGGTCTTCCTCACGCTGGTGGCGCTCAACCGGCGCCTGCGCCGGGACGGCCTCGCCATCCCCGACCTGATGGCCGGGCTCGACCTCGTGGCGCTCGCCACCATCGCCGACGTGGTGCCGCTCCACGGCCTCAACCGCGCCTTCGTGCGCCAGGGGCTGGCGGTGATGCGCGGGCGCGGCCGGCGGGGCCTCGCCGCCCTCCTCGACGCGGCCGGCCTCGGGGAAGCGCCGCAGGCCTGGCATCTCGGCTTCCTGCTCGGCCCCCGCATCAATGCCGGCGGGCGCATCGGCGATTCGACGCTGGGCGCCCGCCTGCTGCTCTGCGAGGACCCGATCGAGGCCGCCGGCATCGCCGCGCAGCTCGATGCGCTCAACCGGGAGCGCCAGGCGATCGAGGCCGCCGCCGTGGCCGAGGCCGAGGCCGAGATGGGGATGCGCCTCGAGCGCGATCCCAACCAGCCGGTCCTCGTCGCCGGCAGCCCGGACTGGCATCCTGGCATCGTCGGGCTGATCGCGGCGCGGCTCAAGGAGCGCTTCGGCCGCCCGGCCTTCGCCTTCGCGCTGCGCCAGGACGGCACCGCCACCGGCTCGGGCCGCTCGATCCCCGGCGCCGATCTCGGCCGGGCGGTGCGGGCCTGCGTCGAGGCCGGGTTGGCGGCCAAGGGCGGCGGTCACGCCATGGCGGCGGGCGTGACCCTCGCCGCCCTCGACCTCGACCGCTTCCGCGAGGCGCTCTCCGGCGATCTCGCGGCGTCCGTGGCCGAGGCGCGCCTCGGCGAGGCGCTGCTGATCGACGGCCTCGTCTCCGCCGGCGGCGTGCAACCGGACCTGGCCGACGCCGTCGAGCGGGCCGGTCCCTTCGGCCAGGGCGCGCCGGAGCCAGTCTTCGCCCTCGCCCGCCACCGTGTCGCCGATGCGCGGGTCGTCGGGACCGGCCACGTCAAGGCGCAGCTGCGCGGCCGGGACGGCGTCGCGGTCGGTGCCATCGCGTTCCGGGCCGCGGAATCGCCGGTCGGGCGGCTGCTGCTCTCGCATATCGGCCGTGACATCCACGCCGCCGGCACCCTCTCCCGCGACCGCTGGCGCGGCGCCGACCGGGTCGAGCTGCGGCTGTGCGACGTGGCGGAGGCCGGCTGAGCGACCGCGTGCGATCGTCGACTTTGTCGCCCGAACCGGGTCTGTATCCGGCTTGACACCCCCCGGCGGCCCCACCATAAGGGCCCCGTCGCCGAGAGGCGGCCCCTGCCGGCGACGGCAGCGTGGGGGAATGTCCCGAGCGGCAAAGGGGGCGGACTGTAAATCCGCTGGCTATGCCTTCGTAGGTTCGAGTCCTACTTCCCCCACCACTTTGTCTTTCAGTTTCGTTCCACGATTTCCGGTGCCGTGAGGCTTTCCATCGTGGGAATCGCTGGGGTTGTGCTCACCTTGACAGGTGCAGGCCTCCCCATCATAAGGACCCGCCGCCGACGCGGCGGCCCCTGCCGGCGACGGCAGCGTGGGGGAATGTCCCGAGCGGCAAAGGGGGCGGACTGTAAATCCGCTGGCTATGCCTTCGTAGGTTCGAGTCCTACTTCCCCCACCATTTCTGCTTTGCATGTCCGGCAGCAGGCAGCGGGGCGCGACGATTGTCGCGCCCGCGGGATCATTGCTCCGTCACTTCTCCCAAAGCCGCCAGCAACGCCGCCCGGGCCCGGCTCACCCGACTCTTCACCGTGCCGACCTGGCAGCCGATCCGCAACGCCGCCTCCTCGTAGGTGTAGCCCTCGGCACCGATCAGCAGCAACGCCTCGCGCTGGGCTTCGGGCAGGGCCTGCATTCGTTCCTGGACCACCCGCAGGGTACTTGCATGATCCTGGTCGGCCGGCGCGGACAGTTGACCGGCCAGGATCCCGTCACCGTCCTCGACTTCCCGGCGCCCCTTCCGCAATTCCGTGTAGAACTGGTTGCGCATGATCGTGAACAACCAGGCGGTGAAGTTGGTGCCGGCCTGGAAGCGGTGCTGGTTGGCCCAGGCCCGGGCGCAGGTTTCCTGGACCAGGTCGTCGGCCCGCACCACGTCATGCGACAGGGAGAGACCGAAGGTGCGCAGGGCCGGCAAGACTGTCATCAAAGCGTTGCGGAAGTCGAAGCTGATCGCCTCCCCTCGTGCCGCCAGGGCTGCCTCGAAACGGGTCAGAAGTTCGGCGAGGCGCGCCGGCAGCACGGCTTGGTCAGTCGTGCGGAAATATTCCTGCAGAGGTTTCCTGAGATGATCTTGGATGATGTGGGTGGAGAGCGCGCCGGAGGGCGGTGGCAACTCGGACGGGAGCGCGGTCGAATCGGTCTTCATTATCGCCGGCGGGCCCCTGATTGCGACGGAATTCCCTCTTTTTAGCGGTTCGAATTTCGATGGCAATAGAAGCTTGACCGATGCTCGATGAAACCGGCGCCCTCGCGGCCCTCATCGCCCTGGCGCAGGAGACGCGGCTGCGCGCCCTGCGGACCCTGCTGCATGCCTTTCCCGAGGGGATGCCCGCCGGACGGCTCGGCGCGGCGCTCGGCTGCGCTCCCTCGACCCTGACCTTCCATCTCCGGCAACTGCAGGAGGCCGGTCTGGTCGAGTCGCGTCGCCAGGGCGCATCCGTGATCTACACCGCGCGCCCCGCGGGCCTTGCAGGCCTGACCACCTACCTGACCGAGGCCTGCTGCAACGGCCGGCCTGACGCCTGTCTCCCCGATGCCGGCCGGCCGGCCTCCGCCTCGCGCTGCGGCGAGGGGGCGCCGGCCTGCGCCGGGCCGGTCCCCGGCGAGGGACCACCCGGCGGACCGGGGGCGTCCGGTCCCGGTCAGTAGCGGTCGTAGGACCGCCGCTCCTCCCGGTAGCGCATCGCCCGATAGGGCCGGTCGTCGCCCCAGCGCTCCGCCTTGCGGCGCCAGCCATGCGCCGGCGCCCAGGCCGGCGGACCGCCGCGGACCTCGCCGTAGCCGCCCCGGCCCCAAGAGCTGCCCCGGCCCCAAGTGCCGCCCCGGCTCCAAGAATCGCGAGCCCAAGGGGGATCGGCCTGCGCGGCGGTGGTGGCACCGAACAGACCGGCCGCCGCGGCCATAGCGGTGAAGGCGAGGGGAAGAACGCTCCTGCGCATCGACACATCTCCAGTGAACCGCGGAAGCGCGGCTCGATCTACGCCAGCAACGGCGGTCTTGCGGAAACCGTTCCGCAATCTCGGGCTTCGATTTCTTAGCAATGTGTTTCCGGATGATTGCCGAACGACGCGCCGAGGGCGCGGGACCACTTCGCCGCGAATGCCGTTTTCTGGTCACCTTCGACAGCAGACCGCCATGAAGCAGGTCACGATCGCCCTGCTCGCCGCCGCGACGCTCGCCTCGACGACGCTCGCCTCGACGACGCTCGTGGGCACGGCCTGGGGCGACGGAGCGGACCGGAGCCGCGTCCCGCTCGCCCGGCCATGAGATGCAGGAGCGCGGCAGCGTGAAGGGCAGCCCCGGGGCATCCGGTTACGCGCCCGGTCACGAGATGAAGTCCGACACGACCGGCACCACCTCGCGCAGCGGCACCGGGGACATGAAGGCCGGCACTTCCGGCTCCACCACCCGCCGCTGACCGGCCCGGCCACGGCCCGAGGGGCGCGATTCCACCGGCAAGAGCGGCATCACCCGGCGCCCCGACCCCCGCCTCTGCCGCGTCGCCGCCCTGTCCGCCCCGAGCGAGTGCCGCCAGCGGTACTTCCGGCGCCACGTCGGCCACCTGCCGACCGTCGGCGGGATGGTGCAGTTCGACCGCTCCCGAGACAGGGGGCCGGCCGACGAACGCCACCGCGGTGAGGCTGCGGGCGACGATCGACGACGCGGCCGTCCCCGGCGCTCAGTCCGCCGCGGTGAACAGGATCACCTCCGCCCCCTCCCGCGACCGGCCCCGGTGCTCGGCGCCGACCGGCACCACGCAGCACTGGCCGGGGCCGAGATGGAGCGTGTGGTCGCGGAACTCGACGCTGAAGTCGCCGCTCCACACGATGGCGGTCTCGGTCGTCCGGTCGTGGCTATCCCAGCGGCCCTCACCGCCGCCGGCGACCCGCACCAGCCGCACCGCGACCCCGCCGAGCAAGGTCGTGCTCTCGCGCTCGCCCCGCTCGGCCAGGCGGCGGAACCCTTCGGCGAAATCCAGGCCGCCGTGACTCATGCCGTCCTCCCTGAGGTCCGAAAGGCTGCCCGAAGGCCCGCCGGCTGTCGAGCGGGCCGCCGGCGGGCCCTCCCGTCTCACCCGCGCCCGCTGCGCCGCGCCGCCGCGAGCGCCGCGCCGCCGATCAGGCCCGCCGCCGCGATCATCCCGATATGCAGCCACATCGGATCGGCGGCGACGACGCTGCTCTTGGCCCGCGCGTCGAACCGGCCGTGGGCGCCGTGGTCGCGCTTGGCGTCGACCGGGTCGAACAGGTTGTCGGGTCGTCCCGTCCGTGCGGCCTGCGACGTCATCTCGCCCCGGTAGCCGTGGCGGGCGAGGTAGTGGTCGGTGAGGGCGGGTGCCGCCTGCGCGCCGAGGATCGCCAGCCAGGACGGCGTGCCGATCCAGAGTTCCCGCGGCGCGTCGTGAGCGGCGCGGACGATCTCCTCGGCGATCGCCTCGGGCTGGAAGATCGGCGGCACCGGTTCGAGGCGGCGCGGCAGGCGCGAGCGGGCCCAGTCGAATTGCGGCGTGTTCACCGCCGGCAGCTGCACCATGGTGAGGCGGACGTGGCTGCGGTGGTGCAGCAACTCGGTGCGCAGGCTGTCGACGAAGCCGCGGACCGCCGCCTTGGCGGCGCAATAGGCCGATTGCAGCGGAATCGACCGGTAGGCGAGCGCCGAGCCGACATGCACGATGGTGCCGCGATCGGAGGCCTTCATATGCCGCAGGGCCGCGAGGGTGCCGTGGACCTGGCCGAGATAGGTCACGTCGGTGACGCGCTGGAATTCCTCCGCGGTCATCTGCTCGACCTCGGCATAGACCGTCACCATCGCGTTGTTGATCCAGACGTCGATGCCGCCGAACTCCTCGACGAAGGCCTCCGCCGCCCGGTCGACCGCCTTCGCGTCGGCGACGTCGGCGCGGTAGCCGAGCGCCCGTCCGCCGACCGCCTGGACCTCCTCGACCGCCGCGGCGATCCCCGCCCGGCCCCGCGCCACGATGCCGACGTTCCAGCCCCGGCGCCCGAAGGCCACCGCGACCGCGCGCCCGACCCCGGCGCTCCCGCCGGTCACCACCACGGTGGGGCGCGAATTCCCGCTCATGCGACTGCTCCCGATGACATTGCGTCAGCCCCGACAACGCGCCCGGGGCGCTTCGGGTGCAGGGCCTCGCGGAGACGGGCGATGCCGGCACCGTGGGGCAAGAGATCGGGGGCAAGAGATCGGGGGGCAAGGCATCGAGGAGCGGCCCGACCGCTCCGGCGGGGCGGCGCGCCCGAAAATCCGCGCTCCCGCCTCGAATCCCCCCGTTCCCGTTCTACCTCCGTCTCCGCATCCGTCGCCCGCCGCGGCGACCGGTCAGGAGGAGTGGATGAAGGCCTTCGTCGTCCGACAGCCCGGCGGCCTCGACCGTCTGGAGATCGCCGAGCGGCCCGATCCCGGGCAGCCCGGCCCCGGCGAGATCCGGGTCGCGATCCACGCGACCTCGCTCAACTTCCACGATCTCCTGGTGGCGAGCGGGCGCTCACCCGCCGCCGACGGCCGGATCCTGATGTCGGACGGGGCCGGACTCGTCGAGGCCACGGGCGAGGGCGTCACCGATTTCGCGCCGGGCGATGCGGTCGTTTCCTGCTTCTTCCCGCACTGGGCGGACGGGCTGCCGCAGAGCCCGGTCGGCAATTTCGCCCAGGTACCCGGCGACGGGGTCGACGGCTTCGCCCTCACCCACGCGGTACGGCCGGCGGGCGCCTTCACCCGCGCGCCGCGGGGCTGGAGCCATGCGGAGGCCGCCACCATCACCACGGCCGGCCTCACGGCGTGGCGGGCCCTCGTCGGCGACGGCGGGCTCAAGGCCGGCGACATCGTGCTGGTGCTCGGCACCGGCGGCGTCTCGATCGCGGCGTTGCAGATCGCCAAGGCGATGGGCGCGGCGGTGATCGTCACCTCCTCGTCCGACGCCAAGCTTGAGCGGGCGCGGACCCTGGGCGCCGACCACACCCTCAACTACCGCACCCACCCCGACTGGGGCCGGCAGGTGCGCGACTGGACCGGCGGGCGCGGCGTCGACCACGTGGTGGAGGTCGGCGGGCCCGGAAGCCTGGCGCAGTCGATCGAGGCGGTCCGGGTCGGCGGCCACATCGCGCTGATCGGCGTGCTCACCGGCCGGGGCGGCGAGGTGCCGACCTCGGCGCTGATGGCCAAGCAGGCCCGGCTCCAGGGCCTGATCGTCGGCAGCCGGCGCCAGCAGCAGGATTACGTCGCGGCCCTCGACCGCACCGGGATCCGTCCGGTGATCGACCGCACCGATGCGTTCGAGCAGCTGCCCGAGACGTTTCGCCATCAGGAGAGCGGGAGCCATTTCGGCAAGCTCTGCGTCGCCTGGTAATTCCGGCATGATGATCCCGCGCCGCGGCACGAGGCTCGTCCGGCTCGCCCGCGCGGCTTTAGCTCGACGCCGTCGCGGCTTCCGGGGTATGTCGATCCGATGAACGGAATCGTGGTGGTCGGCACCGGCCAGGCCGGCTTTCAACTCGGCGCCTCCCTGCGGGAGAACGGCTATGCCGGGCCGGTCACCCTCGTCGGCGACGAGGCCGGCCTGCCCTACGGCCGGCCGCCGCTGTCGAAGGCCTACATGCTGGCCAAGACCGACGCGGCGGGCCTCCGCCTACGGCCGGACGCCTTCTTCGCCGAGCATCGGCTGACCCTGCGCGCGGGGGAGCGGGCAGTTGCGATCGACCGGGCGGAGCGCCGGCTCCACCTCGCCTCCGGGGAGGCGCTCGCCTTCGATCACCTCGTCCTGGCGACGGGATCGCGCAACCGGCCGCTGCCGGTGCCCGGCGCCGATCTCCCGGGCGTCCACCAGCTGCGGACGCTCATCGACGCCGACGCCCTGAAGGCGGCGCTCGCCGAGGCTACGTCGGTTGCGGTGGTCGGGGCCGGCTTCATCGGGCTCGAATTCGCGGCGGTCTGCGCCCAGAAGGGTGTTTCCGTCACGGTGATCGAGGGGCTGGAGCGCCCCCTCGCCCGGTCGGTCTCGGCCGGCATGGCGGCCCTGATCGAAGCCTCCCACCGCGCAGCCGGCGTCGCATTCCTGTTCGGGAGCGCGGTCGCGCGGATCGCCGGGCCCGACCGCGCCCGGGCGGTCGTCCTCTCCGACGGGTGCGAGGTCGCGGCCGACCTCGTGCTCGTCGGCATCGGCGTGGTGCCGAACGCCGATCTGGCGGCCTCGGCGGGTCTGCGGGTCGAGAACGGAATCGCCGTCGACGCGATGCTGGCCACCGAGGATCCGGCGATCTCGGCCATCGGCGACGGTGCCAGCTTCCCCTCGCCCCACGCGGAGGGCGCGCGGGTGCGCATCGAATCGGTGCAGAACGCCGTCGACGGCGCCCGCTGCGTCGCCGCCCGCCTGACCGGCCGGCCCGCCGCCTTCACGGCGGTGCCGTGGTTCTGGAGCGACCAGGGCCCGCTCAAGCTCCAGATCGCCGGCCTGTGCCAGCCGCACGATCTCGCGGTGCGCCGGGGCGATCCCGAGCGGGGGGGCGTCTCGGTGTTCTGCTACCGGGGCGGGCGCCTCGTCGGCGTCGAATCGCTCAACCGCCCGGCCGACCACATGATCGCCCGCCGCCTGCTCCAGGCCGGCCGGAGCCCGACCCCCGATCAGGCGGCCGATCCCGGCTTCGACCTCAAGGCCCTCGCGCTCGGCTGAACGCCCATGCTACGCCGCGTGCCATCTCACCGGAGGTGTGCCCGATGTCGTCCGCTCCAGCCGTCGGTATCCAGGCCAGGGGGCCCGGAGGCACGCTCGAAGGCACTTGGCAGCCGGCGGCGCCCGGCGCGCCGGTCGTCCTGATCGTCCGGGGTCCCGGCCTGGACCCTGTCGAAGGCGGCGGCGTACGATTGAACGCGTCGCGGCGTCCGGAGCGACCAGGGCCCGTTCGAGGTCGTACCCGCTTCGAACACGAACCGGGTTCGCCCGCAGCGAAACAGCAGCGGCGCGGCTCTCGCGCTCGTAGCGCGCACCGATCGCGGTCGTCTGCGACGTCGAGTGCCACAGGGCGCCGCCGGCAAGGAGGCAGAGGAGACCGTCTGCGAGAGGCGGCGGCAGCCCCGCGCCCGCTCAGCGATCGTTCTCGGTGGTGAGCTCGCTCGGATGGATGCCCTTGTCGGGCGCATCCTCCGGCCGCAGCCGCGCGTCAGGATAGGCGCCGTCCGTCAGTTCCACGCCGGCGGCCACGAGAGCGCCGCGGATCGCGGTCCGCTGCTGGGGCGAGGCCGGGTAGCGGCCCGCCTCGAACGCGCGGATGTTCGCCGCGTCGACGTTGGCGCGCAGGGCCAGCTCGTCCTCGGACCAGCCGAGCAGGTCCCGTGCCCGGCGCAGCTGCGCCGCCGTGATGTCGTCTCCACCGTTCACTGAGAGCCGTCCCCCGCTGCCTCGTGGATCATCTGCGCCGCACGCGACGCCTTGGCTAACGGCGAGGCCCCGCTTTCGTTGCCACACCGGCAAGCTTTCGCGAGTCCTGCCACATTACGGCCAAGCTTGCCGCATAAATGCAACAGTCGTCGGCAAGATGCCGAACCGAGGCGGCCGCTCCCGCGGCCAGGGTTGCGGGCGCGGGACGGCCTCTCTAGGGTCTGCGACCAACACGACAATACGGATGGGGAATGCGATGAAGGCGATGCAGGTTGCGCTGGCCGCCGGTGCCGTCGCGCTGTTGGCGTCGGCGACGCAGGCTTCGGCGCAGAACATGCTCGGCTACGGCCAGAAGAACCGGGACAAGGCCAACGCGCCGCAATACATCCCGCCGCCCAAGGCGCAGGAGAAGGTCTTCCCGCTCGATTCGACCTGGACCGCGGTGAGCCTCAACGGCAAGCCGTTCGCCGGCGGCGAGCGGCCGAGCTTCATCATCGACAAGCAGTACCGCGCCCGCGGCTTCGGCGGCTGCAACACCTTCGCGGCGACCGCCTTCCCGCTCAAGGAGCAGCACCTGGCGGTCGGCCCGCTCGCGCTGACCAAGCGCAACTGCGACAAGGCGGTCGGCGCCTCGGAGATGCAGTTCCTGACGGCGTTGCGCACCTCGGGCCAGTGGGACCTCGTCGGTTCCCAGCTGGTGATCAAGAGCCAGGCCGGCGAGCTGCGCTTCGACCGCGCGCTCTGATTATCCTTTCGCAGCATGTCGGGACGGCCCTGCCTCCGGGCGGGGCCGTTCGCGCATGTGCGTGGGGCTCGGAATCGATTTACCGCCGCCGTCCAGTGCTTTAAGGCCCTCTTCGATCCGACGCCGGAGGCTTGGCCGTTTGATGCGGCTCCGGCGTCCGCGCGGACCAACCAGAACAGCGGATGCGAGGAGGAACCGGGATGCGGGCGATGTCGAGGAGAGTGCTGCTCGCGGCGGCGTTGCTGGGCGGCAGCCTGGTCGGGGCGCAGGCTCAGGACAAGTCGCCGGTGAAGCTCGGCGCGATCGAGATCCTGACCGGCCCGAACAGCCGCTACGGGATCGCCATCCAGCGCGGCTTCGACCTCGCGCTCGCCGACATCAACAAGGCCGGCGGCGTGCTCGGCGGCCGGCCGCTGGCCATCGCCTACGAGGATTCGGCCGGGGCCAAGGAGCAGGCGCTCAACGCCGCCCGCAAGCTGATCGGCCGCGACAAGGTTCCGCTGATCCTCGGCCCCACCCTGTCGAACGAGATGTTCGCGGCCGGCCCGGTCGCCAACGAGCGCAAGGTACCGATCGTCGGCACCTCGACGACGGCCAACGGCATCACGGCGATCGGCCCCTACGTCTTCCGCACCTCGCTGCCCGAGGCCGACGTGATCCCGGTCACGCTCAAGACCGCGCAGGCGAAGTTCGGCATCAAGCGCGTCGCCGTGATGTACGGCAACGACGACGCCTTCACCAAGTCGGCCTACGACGTGATGAAGGCCTCGCTCGAGAAGCTCGGCATCGAGACCCTGACCACCGAGACGTTCGGCTCCAAGGATTCCGACTTCTCGGCTCAGCTCACCAAGATCAAGGCGCTGAACCCCGACGCGATCGTGCTGTCGGCGCTGGTCGAGGCGGCGTCGGGCATCGAACTCCAGGCGCGCCAGCTCGGCATTCCCGAGAAGGTGTTCTTCATCGGCGGCAACGGCCTGAACTCGCCCAAGCTCGGCGACATCGCCGGCAAGGCGGCGGACGGCACCCTCGTCGGCAGCCCGTGGTTCGTCGGCAAGCCGGACGCGGCCAACCAGGCCTTCGTCAACGCCTTCAAGGACAAGTACGGCGGCGATCTGCCCGACCAGTTCGCGGCCCAGGCCTACGACACCCTGTTCATCGTCGCCAAGGCGATCGACGCGGCCGGCGCGCCCGACTCCGAGAAGATCAAGGATGCGCTGATCAAGGTGAAGTACACCGGCGTCATGGGCCCGTTCTCCTTCTCGGAGACTCGCGACCCGGCGGATACCTCCGGCGTGGTGGTGCTGGTGATGAAGGGCGGCAAGTTCCAGCTGCTGCAGTAACGATCCCGATCGTTGCAAGCCGAGGCGCGGTCCTCGCCTTTCCCCGCCCGCGGGGAGAGGCGATGCGCACGGCTTGAAGCGTGCGACGACACCCCCCGCAACGACACGTGCTTGCGGTCGGACGCCCTCGCCCCCACCGATTGACCCGCCGCGCGATAGCGGCCACGTCGCACCCTCGTCATCCTGTTCGGCCCGACAGCCGAAAGCCGTGGGCGCCGGGCGCGCCAATAGATTCCAAGCCCCCACCATGCTTGAGCAGCAGCTCGTCAACGGCGTCGTGCTCGGCGCGACCTACGCCCTCTTCGCCATCGGCTTCACGCTGATGTTCGGGGTGATGGGCGTCATCAACCTCACCTACGGGGTCTACTTCGCCCTCGGCGCCTTCGCGGCGCTCTGGAGCACGCAAAGCCTCGGCCTGCCGATCTGGGCGGCGCTGCCCGTCGGCGCGCTGATCGCCGGGCTGATCGCGGTCGTCCTCGACACGCTGCTCCTCACCCGCCTGCGCAAGGCGAAGGCGCCGGAACTCGCGTCGCTGATGGTGACGCTCGGCGCCACGCTCTTCCTCTATGCCGGCATGGCGGCGGCCCTCGGCACCGAGATCCGGCGCTTCCCCGCGGAGGTGTTTTCCGGCGGCGCCTACAGCCTCGGCGACGTGCGGGTCGGCACGACCCAGATCCTGATCCTCGTCGCGGCGATCGTCCTGATGCTGGCCCTGCTCGCCCTCGTGCGCGGCTCGCGGATCGGGCTTGCCATCCGGGCGGTGGCCGAGAACCCGGACGCCGCCGCCCTGATGGGCATCAACGGCGCCCTGATGCTGCGGGTGGTGTCGTTCCTGTCCGGCGCCATCGGCGGCGCGGCGGGCGTGCTCGTCGGGCTCAACTTCAACGCCATCCAGCCCTTCATGGGCGAGCACATGATGCTGCGCGGCTTCGCGGTCATCATCGTGGGCGGGCTCGGCGACCTGCGCGGCGCCCTTCTCGCCGGCCTGCTCCTCGGCCTCGCCGAGGTGCTCACCGCCGCCTACCTCTCTTCGACCCTCAAGGACATGATCGCCTTCGCGCTCCTCGTCGCCACCCTGTGGTTCCGTCCGCTCGGCCTGTTCGGCCGCGCCGCCGCCAAGCGGGCCTGACCGTCATGTGGGAAACCCTCGACGATTTCTACTGGACCTACCAGAGCCTGATCCACGCGGTCGGGGTGAACGGCATCCTGGCCCTCTCGGTCTACGTGGTGCTGGCGGTAGGCCAGCTCTCGCTGGGACAAGCCGCCTTCATGGGCGTCGGCGCCTATACGGGCGCCCTGCTCACGGTAAAGTTCGGCGTGCCGTTCGGCGTCGCGATGGTCGGCGCCGCCCTGGTGCCGGCCCTGCTGGCGCTGGTCGTCGGCGGGCCGACGCTGCGGCTCACCGGCGTCTATCTCGCGATCGCGACGATCGGCCTCGGCGAGATCACCCGCATCGTGTTCCTCAACTGGGACTATGCCGGCGGAGCGCTCGGGCTCTCGAGCATCCCGGAGCGCGGCGGGGTCGCGGCGATCTACGGCACGCTCGCGGTGCTGCTCGTCGGCCTGACGCTGGTGGCCCGCTCCCGCGTCGGCCGCGCCATGGAGGCGATGCGCGAGGACGAGGCGGCGGCCGGCGTGATGGGGGTGAACCTGCCGCGCTACCGGCTGGTGGCGCTCGTCGTCTCCTCGGCGATGGCCGGGGTGGCGGGGTGCCTCTCGGCCCACGTCTCCTCATTCATCGGCCCCAACGAGTACGGCTTCGAGGCCGCGGTGACGATCCTGAGCTACGCGCTCCTCGGCGGCATCGGCTCGCCGCTCGCGCCGGTTCTGGGCTCGACCATCCTGACCCTGCTGCCGGAGGTGCTGCGCCCGCTCGCCGATTTCCGCCTGATGGTGAACGGCCTCATCATCGTGCTCGCCGTCCTCTTCATGCCGCGGGGCATCCTGCCCTGGCGCATCGCGCGGACGGGCTGACGACCATGACTCAGCACGATCGGGCGCTCCTCACCGTCCAGGGTCTGACCCGCCGCTTCCAGGGCCTCGTCGCGGTCGATTCGGTCGACTTCGCGGTCCGGCCCGGCACCGTCCACGGTCTGATCGGCCCGAACGGCGCCGGCAAGACCACTCTGTTCAACCTCGTCTCCGGGGTGCTCGCGCCGAGCGCCGGCAGCGTCCGTCTCGGCGACCAGCCCCTCGACGGGCTGGCGCCCTACCGGCGCACGGCTCTGGGGCTTGCCCGCACGTTCCAGAACATCCGCATCTTCTCCGAGATGACGGTGCTGGAGAACGTGATGACGGGCCTGCACACGCGCCTGTCCTCCACCTGGGGCATCCTGCTGCGCGGCTCGGGCTTCCGGGCCGAGGAGCGCCAGGCCAAGGCCAAGGCGCGCGACCTCCTGGCCTTCGTCGGCCTGTCCGAGGCGGCCGACATCCGCGCCGGCGACCTGCCCTACGGCGACCAGCGCCGGCTCGAGATCGCCCGGGCGCTCGCCTGCGAGCCGCGCCTCGTGCTCCTCGACGAGCCCGCCGCCGGCATGAACCCGGCCGAGACCCATGCCCTCCTCGGACTCCTGCGCCGCCTGCGCGACGAGCGCGGCCTGACCCTGCTGCTCGTCGAGCACGACATGCCCCTGGTGATGAGCCTGTGCGACCGGCTGACGGTCCTGAATTTCGGCCGCCGGATCGCCGACGGCACGCCGGCCGAGGTGCGCGCCCACCCGGCGGTGATCGAGGCCTATCTGGGCACCGGCAGCCACGAGGTCAGCGTGAGCCGGGGAGCTTTGTCGTGAGCGAGCGTGCCTCAGCCGAACTTCTCGCGGTCGATGGTCTGCGCCTCGGCTACGGCCGGGCCGACGTGGTCCACGGCATCGGCCTCTCGGTCCGGCGCGGCAGCATCGTGTCGCTGATCGGCTCGAACGGCGCCGGCAAGACCACGATCCTGCGCAGCCTGTCGGGCCTGATGAAGCCCCGGGCCGGGCGGGTGCTGTTCGGCGACGAATCCCCGGTCGACATCGCCGGCGAGGCGGCGCACCGCATCGCCCGGCGCGGCATCGTGCAGGTGCCGGAAGGCCGCCAGGTCTTCGCCAACATGACGGTGGCCGAGAACCTGCGCCTCGGGGCCTACCATGTCCCGGGCCCGGAGGCCGCGCGCCGGCAAGCGGCGGTCGAGGCGCGCTTTCCCCGGCTCGCCGAGCGGCTGCGCCAGCAGGCGGGCTACCTCTCGGGCGGGGAGCAGCAGATGCTGGCGATGGGGCGCGCCCTCATGGCCGAGCCGGTCCTGCTCCTCCTCGACGAGCCCTCGATGGGCCTCGCTCCCCTCATCGTCGACGAGATCTTCTCCATCATCGCGTCCTTGCGGGCGGAGGGACGCACCATCCTGCTCGTCGAGCAGAATGCCAGCGCGGCGCTCGCCATCGCCGATTACGCCTACGTGCTGGAGACCGGCCGCATCCGCCTCCAGGGCCGGGCGGCGGAGATCGCCCGCAATCCGGAGGTGACGGCGGCGTATCTGGGGGTGTGAGACGAAGTCCGGATCCCTTCGGACGTCGTCTCACCGGCCCGCGCGGTGGAGCCGGAGGCTCCCCACGCCTGAGCGACGCCGACTTTCGCATGGCGAACGCGATCGCGCAGCAATCGCCGAGCCATCGATCGACAGTCGTATGATACCAAGGGTCGTTTCCGACGACCGCCGATATCACTGCCAGAGACCCGCCTTGCGCGCCTTCGCGCTCGCCTCCGCCGCCTGCAATTCCGGCGGAGCCCCCGGCGCCGCCCGGCCGGCGCCGTTGAACAGCACGACCTCGGACAGGTCCTGATCGCCGGCGCGGCAGCGGTAGAGATCGGCGGCGCCCGCCGGCTGGCAGGTCACCTCGCGCCGGCGCAGGTACTGGCGGAATTCGCGGGCGAGCGCGCCGCCCTGCCCCTCGACGCCGGCGAGACGCACCGCCTGCCCGTCGAGGCGCAAGCGGCCGGTATCGATCACCCGCGGAATTCCGCGCAGCGCCGGGGATGCGGAGGGGCGCTCGCCCGGATTCTGCCAGGCCGGGCGGGACGCCGTCCGGGGGATGCCGCTCGTCTCGCGGGCGGCCTCGCGCGGCTCTGCGGCCAGCGGCGCCGGTCTGGCCTTGGCGACCTGCGCCGCGACGTCCTGGAACAGAGCCTCCGGCCCGTCGCCGGCCCCGTTCTCGGGCGCACCGCCGGAGAGGTAGGTGCCGACCAGAAGATCGCCGGCCGTTCCGACATACAGCCCGTCCCGGTTCGCGTCCTCATCGGCGCCCACCGGCGGCCGGGCGAGGCCGGTGAGCAGCGTGAGGAGCGCCGTCCGCCGCTCCGCCGCCGGCATCGGCCCGGCGACGAGGCGGTCATAGACCGGGCGGCCGTCACGGCCGAGATGGCGCAGGCTGGCCGACGCCGCGCGGCGGGCCTCCGGCGAGTCGGCGAGGGGCAGGCCACCGGCGACCACCGCCTGCACCCCGCCATCCGGCCCGAGGACCAGGAGGCCAGCCCGGGTGCCGCCGCGCCCGGCGGCGTCGAGGCGGCGCTCCACGGCCTTCTCGGCCGCGTCCTGCAAGCTGCGGTCGAGGGTGGTGCGGATGACGGCCTCGCGCGGCGTCTCCCGGCCGAGGCGGCCGGCGGCCTCCGTCAGGACGAGGTCGGGGAAGCCGCTGCGGGTCGCCGGCGTCGCGCCGACCGGGCTGAGAGCGTCGAGCGCCCGCCCGGCCTCCGCGCTCTGCGCGGCCGAGAGCGTCCCCATCATCACCATGCCGTCGAGGACGTCGCGGCCGAGCCGCCGCACGGCCAGCACATCGCGGTCGGGCTGCAGGTCGGGCGCGAGCGACAACCCGGAGAGATAGGCCGCCTCGGCGGTGGTCAGGGCGGCGGCCTCCTTGCCGAACAAGGTCCTGGCCGCCGCATCGATGCCGGTGAGGCCGTGACCGAAACGAGCAAGATTGAGCGCCCGGGCGAGGATCCGCGGACGGTCCTCCCGGGCCTGGAGCCACAGCACTAGCATCGCCTCGCGCACCCGGTCGGCGAGGCTGCGCGCCTCGCCCGGCGCGGCCCCGATGAGGTCGCGGCGGACGAGCCGCTGGGTCAGGCGCGGGCTGCCGGCCCGCGGGCCGTCGCTGATCGTGCCGCGAAACGCCTGGCCGATCACCGCGGCGACGCCCGAGGCGTCGAGGCGGTAGGTGTCGTCGAACCACGGATCCTGCGCGGCGAGGAAGGCCTGGCGCATCGTCGGCGCCACCGCGTCGAGGGCGAGCGGCCGCCCCTGCCGGGCGCCGCGGCGGGCGATCGGCGTGCCGTCCTCCGCCTGCACGGTGAGGGTGGCGTCCGGGATGCGCGGACCCGTCAGCGGCGGCAGCGTTGCGGCGCACCAAGCCAGGAAGAGCGCGCCCGCGCCCAGCGCGCTCACGGTCGTGAGCAGGAAGGCGCGCCCCCAGGGCAGCGCCCCCGCCCGTCGCGCCGTGCCGGCGACGCGGGCCGCCAGCGGATGGGCGCCGAGGCGTCCGGCCGCCTCCTGCCAGGCCGGCACGACCCGGCGCAAGGGCGCGGCGGCCGCCGACAGGACCGGCTCGAGGTGGCCCGCGGCGGTGCTGCCGGCCCGGGCCGCGCCGGCGCGCAACTGCGAGACGCTCTCCAGGACGCTCTCGGAATACGGTTTCCGCCCCGCGGCGAGGTGAGACGGAGGCGGCGTCTCCCCGGGCTGCGCCTCCCGGGACCCCGGCGGCGGGCTGGCGAGGTCGAGCCAGTCCCGCCCAGGCTGCGTCGTCATCGGCTCCGCCACCATCCTGCGCGATCACCTCCGGTTCCGGTGCCGACGTGCCCACCGTCCGGCACGCGGACGGCCCGGGCCGCGCAACGGCTACGGTCCCCAGCAACGTTGGCCCTAGGGAAACAGTTCCGGGGAAATCCGGTGTCGCGACGCCTCTGCCGGCGGCGGACCAGGTCCCTCGTCCCGGCCGGTCGTGATGCCGCAAGTCTTCATTCGCAAGCTTGACCTTATCCGAACCTGCTGCGTCGGAGTATCCGCGAATAGTTCGGAACGATCATTTGAAGTCGGCGTTTTGAAGCATCTTCAAGGCGCAACGGGTTCAGATCCCGGCGCAGAGGGAGGCGACCGAACATGAACAGACTGACAGTTGGACTGGCCGCGCTGCTCCTCAGCACTTCGGCTTACGCGCAGACCGCCGGCAGCCCGGCCGCGGGCGGGGCCCAGGGCCGCGGCGGCGAGATGAGCCAGTCCGGCCCGAAGGCGGGGCCCGCTGCGGGCACGCAGGCCCGCGGCGAGATGGGCAAGGGCGAGATGGGCAAGGCCGACGGCCAGGTCGGGATGCGCGCCGAGCAAGGCCGCCAAGGGGCCGGCCAAGGTGCCGGCATGGACCGCAAGGACACGGCCGATCGTAACGACCCGTCCGACCGCAAGGACATGGCCGACCGCAAGGGCGACCGGGACGGGATGCGCGGGGGCGACCGCGACAACCGCCGGGCGATGGACGAGCGCCGCGACGGCGACCGTCGGCTGGACCGCCGGGACGAGCGTGCCGAGCGCTTCGAGCGTCGCGAGGGCCGGGCGGGCTTCCGCAGCGAGGCGCGCGAGGACCGGTTCACGACCGTCGGCGGCCGCCGCTACGTCACGATTTCCGGTCGACGGGTGCTGTACGGCTCGCCCGAATACCGCCGCCTCGTCGTGGTCGAGCAGCGCGAGCAGCGCGTCCGCCCCGGCCGGGTCGAGTACGTGACGATCTCCGGGCGCCGGGTGAGGGTCGGCTCGCCCGAGTATCGCCGTCTTGTGATCCGCGAGAAGAGCGGCCCCCGCCGCTACGTCGTGGTGCGCGGCCAGCGGGTCATCTACGGCTCGCCGGAATACCGTCGCCTGATCGTGTCGGAGCGCACCGGCCCCGACCGCTACGTGACGATCTCGGGCCGGCGCGTCCTCATCGGCTCGCCCGAGTATCGCCGCCTGTCGGTCAGCGAGCGCTCCAGCGTCACCGGCAGCGTCCGCAGCCGTGAGGACGTGCGCAGCAGCGAACGCCGCGAGGACCGCCTGACCCGTGGCGAATCCCGCCGCGACGGGATGACTGACCGCGAGCGCAACCGCGACCTGTCGCGGGGCGAGATGAAGGACGGCAAGGACCGTCGCGAGATGGGCGAGCGTCACGGCGCCCGGCCCGAGCAGGCGGCGGGCAACCAGCCGGGCCGCAATGCCGGCGAGCGCGGCATGAACGAGCGTCAGGCCAACGACCGCCAGATGGGCGGCCGTGGCACCGGCCCCGAGACCACCGGCAGCACCCAGCGCGGCGCGCGTCCGGGCCAGGAGGGCGGCGCCAGCAAGGCGATGCCGGAGGGCGGTCCCAAGGCCGGCCCGTCGACGTCCGGCCAGCCGGCCGGCGCGGGTGCCGGCGGCCGGATGTAATCCGCCGTCACGTCGCCTGACCGAACGCTGAGAGAGGCCGGTCCCGGGGCAACCCGGGGCCGGCCTTCTCGCATGCAACCTCGCCTGCGCCCGGCGCCCGCGTCCGGACCGCGACCCCGGATGCGATTGTGCTGGTCCGGGTGTTGCGCTACCGCCGTAAGCCCTCGCCGGCCGCCCCTTTCCCGCCCGGTTGGCGCCGTAGGGAGGCGCCGACCGCGCCGCGGGGAATAGGATGGCCCGGACGGACCGGGGTCGAGAGGACCAGGATGCCGATGCGTGCGCCCATCCCCATCGTCGGCCCGGGCGTTTCCCGCGCCCGGCCCGCTCCGGCCGGCTTCACCCATTCCAGCCGAGCAGAGTCGACGCGCAGATGCTGAAAACCGCCATCGTCGCGGCGCGCGACCGCCAGCGCCTCCAGGAAATCGCCGGCATCCTGATCGGCTTCGGGGTCAACAAGGTCGTCGACCGCCTCGGCCTGCGGGCGATCCCGCGGCTCGCCTGGCGCAGCGCCCCGGCCGTCGACCTCACGCGCCTGTCGCAGCCCGAGCGCCTGCGCCGGGCGATCGAGGCCCTCGGCCCCACCTTCATCAAGCTCGGCCAAGTGCTGGCGAGCCGCGCCGACCTCTTGGCGCCGCAATGGACCGAAGAGCTCGGCAAGCTGCACGACAAGGTCGCGCCCCTGCCCTGGGAGGTGATCCGGCCGCAGCTCGAAGCCGATCTCGGCGCCCCGCCCGCCGAGATCTTCTCGGAGTTCGACACCAACCCGATCGCCTCGGCGTCGATCGCCCAGGTCTACCGCGCCAAGCTCGAGACCGGCGAGGAGGTGATCGTCAAGGTCCGGCGGCCGGGGCTCCAGAAGATCATCGAGGCGGACCTGCGGCTCCTGTCGCACGCCTCGCGCATCGTCGAGACCGAGTGGCCCGAGATGGCCCGCTACCGGCCGACCGAGCAGATGCGCCACATCGCCAACGGCCTGCGCGAGGAACTGGACCTCGCCAACGAGGGCCGCAACTGCGAGCTGCTGGCGGCGCTCTTTCCCGACCGCGACGACGTCGTGTTCCCGAAGGTCTACTGGGAATACACCTCCGAGCGGGTGCTGGTGCAGGAATTCATCCACGGCATCCCGCCGACGGACACCAAGCGCCTGGAGGAGGCCGGGCTCGACCGCAAGGTGCTGGCCCAGCGCGGGGTCGACGCCTTCCTGCAGATGGCGATGATCGAGGGCCTGTTCCACGCCGACCCGCATCCGGGCAATCTGCTGGCGATGCCGGGCAACCGCATCGCCTTCATCGATTTCGGCATCGTCGGCCGGCTGTCGCAGCGCCGCCGCTCGCAGCTCCTGATGCTGATCGGCGCGATGCTTCAGGAGGATGCCGACGGGCTGATGGCGGTGCTGCTCGACTGGACCGGCGCCAGCAACCCGGACCTGACCAAACTCGAGGCCGCCTCGCAGGCCTTCGTCACCCGCCACAACGGCGCGACGCTCAATCTCGGCCTCGTGCTCACCGACTTCATGACCATGGCGCGCGAGAACGATCTGGCGATGCCGACCGACCTCGCCATCCTGTTCAAGGGGCTGGTCACGGCGGACGGCGTGATGCGCCAGCTCGATCCCGCCTTCGACCTGTTCGCGGCGGCCGGCCCGACCGTCAGCCGCCACATGCGGTCGCAATTCTCGGTCAAGGACCTGAAGGGCCGGTTCCAGGGCCTGGCGACCGGCCTCTACGGCGCGGCTTCCGAGCTGCCCACGCTGATCCACCTGATGCTGGTGCGCCTCAAGCAGGGGCGGGTCACGGTGGAGATCGAACTCAAGGGCATGGACAAGCTGACCCGCGGCATCGAGCGCGCCGCCGCCCGGGTCGCGGTCGGCCTCGTGGTCGCGGCCTTCGCCACCCAGCTCGCGCCGCGGCTGATGGAGCACGGCACCCCGGCCTTCGCCACCATCGGCATCCTGGTGCTGACGATCGGGATCGGCTGGATCCTGCTGCTCGCCAGGAATCGCTGATCCGGCGGATCGCTGATCCGGTGTATCAGCGATCCGGCAACCACTGACGCGGCCAGGGGCCGCCCGGAAGGACGGCCCCTGGCCTTGCGTCGCGTCTGTCGTTCCGCTCAGGCGGCGAGGCGGCGGCCGCGCCGGCGCGCGTGCAGGTCCTGCGCCGCCCTCGTGGCGTGGCGCGGGCTGCGGAACACTTGGCCCTCCAGGGTGTGGAAGTCCGGGTGGGCGGAGAAGAAGCGGAAGCCGTCGGTCTCGGGAACGACGATGCCGGCGGAGGTCTCGCCGACCTCGACGATGCGGGCGGGCTGCATGGGCGAATATCTCCGGTCGCGGTCGCACGGGGGCGCCGCGGAAATCACGTCACGGGATTGTCAAGCAAGAGTTGGGCCGGTCTTCGGCGGCCCGGGCGGACGGCGCGCGTCAGGCGCGGCGGCCGCCGCGGCGACAGGACGCGCGACGGAGGAAGGCCGGAACGGGGCGGCCGGGGAAGGGCATGCGGCAACGCAGCATCGCTGTGTGTCTCCGGTTCTCCGGGTTGGCCCGTCGGCGCCGCGCAGGCGCCGGGGTGCTTTAGCGTTTGGTCTCGCGGCGCAATCAGCCTCAAATCACCGCGGCGGCGGGGCCGATGGCCGGCCCCGATCGCCAGGACACCATCGGCCGATCGGGGCCGGCTGTCAACGGGAATGTTCTTTTTATGGAACAGTTTGAAAGACAAGAAGCTTCCAGCAGCGCGCAAAGACGGAGCATGAACGTTGCGCCCCGGCTTATTTCAACGTCAGAGGCTCGTGTGCGATCAAGTATCGTTCTATAAAACAAACGACACGCGATGCCGCCGCACTGGCGCGTCGCCGCGCCGTGGCGCAGGATGCGGGCCTGCCCTTTCCGGAGAGCCGTGATGACGGACGAGCCGCACGACCATTCTCATCCCCAGGACCATTCTCACGATCACCCCGCGCGAGATCATCACGGGGACGAGGCGACGCGCTGGAAGCATGACGGCGTCCGGGTGATCACCGGCGACAAGCTCGACCCGAACACCGCCCAGACGCCGGGCATGTTCCGCCAGGCGGCGATCAACCACGCCCGCGTCGGGGCACAGAAGATCTGGGCCGGCACCGTGGCGATCGAGCCCGACGCCAAGACCGGCGTGCACCACCACGGTGCCCTCGAGAGCGTGATCTACGTGGTGCGCGGCCGCGCCCGGATGCGCTGGGGCGAGCGCCTCGAATTCGTCGCCGAGGCGGGGCCCGGCGACTTCATCTACGTGCCTCCTTTCGTTCCGCACCAGGAGATCAACGCCTCCCCGGACGAAGCGCTGGAATGCGTGCTGGTGCGGTCCGACAACGAGGCGGTGGTGGTCAACATCACCGATATCGAGCCCGTCGAGCGACCGGAGGCGGTGTACTGGGTCGATCCGATCCACAGGCATCCGTGACGCCGCCCTACCCCCACGCGGAGGCCGGAGGGGCAGGACAACGCCGGAGTCTAGTTTCGGTTCCATGTGTGCGGTTTGAAACAGCCCGCAGTCTCCCGCAGGCGGGTGTCGCAGGTTTCGCTCCGATCTCGCGCCTTCTGCATTGCGTCCGGGACGACCCGGCGAAACCGGGGTCGGAACCGGTCCCCGCAACGACGGTGGCCCCGGCGCATCAGGTCTCGGGACGACTTTGATGCCGACGATTTCGCGCCTGCGGTTAATCCGTTGTTAATCACGCCGGGCGACTCTGAGGGCAATCCAGAACTCTCGAGGACCCTCATGCCCGCGCAGCAGGCCCGCCCGCCTTCCCCTGACGATTGCCCGGTTTCCCTCGACGTGCTCGGCACGCTCTATCGCGGCGACGCCGAGGTGGTGGAGACCGTCCTCGCCGACATCCCGTCGCGCACCCGCGCCCGCCTGGCGGCGTATCTCTATGGCAAGAGCCACCTCCACGCCCTGGGCCTGCGCGTCGCCTCGGCCTGCAGCGAGACCGATCTGGTGCGGGTGGCCGGAACGGCCGGGGCGGTCCTGTTCGCCCAGTCCCGCACCGCGCCCCGCGCCGCCGAGGTCCGTCACCCCGGTCAGCGCCGCATCAGCCTGGCAGGCAGCCGCTCCGTCGCCTGACGCGCACCCGGCGATACGATTTCTCGCCGATCCCGCTTGTGGTTCGGCGAGAACCCATGCTAATGCCCCGCCTGCGCTGGCGACGGCGCCCGCGGAGAGGTGGCAGAGCGGTTGAATGCACCGCACTCGAAATGCGGCATGGGCGCAAGTCCATCGGGGGTTCGAATCCCTCCCTCTCCGCCAGCCCCTGTGTAACGCACACCATAGTTTGTCCTTTTTGGGTGCGTTTTAGTCCACGATCTCAGCATAGTTTGGCCACTGCGCACAAGCCCTCTTGAAATATAAGGGCTTTTTCCGACAGGGTATCGCGCCTCGCTTCGAGGCCGCTGACAGCGAATTCACACAATCCCTGAACTGGCCGCACTTGTTCTGACATCTCAAGCTGCGACGCAATCGACGCGCCCTTACCGCTGGGGTGCGACACGGCCGAGCGATGCACTTGCTGTCCTGAACGATTGGCCGGCGCTGGCGCATGTTGCAGAAGAGTCGCACTTGCATTGCAGCCACGCTCGTTCGGCTACGGCGAACTTTCGATGTCGGAAGGCCCTGCATTGTGCGCGTCCAAGAAGGCTTCTGTCCGCCGACGGTGGAGCGTGCCCCAGGCGATATCCGAGCCTATGACCAGGCAAAGCGCCGGCTTCAGGCTGAACCTCATGACAGTGACGACCACGTCTCTCGTTCTCGCGACTCGTAAGGAGGCCAACCCGGCCTCCTCATCGCTGCGCAGCAAGCCTACCAGGATCCTCTGAGACGAGAAGACGCCGACGTTGGCGAACCCGCTACAAGGCTGCGGAGGTCACTATCTCGGCCTGCCGTCCATGGAGATCGACGATCGCCGACAGCGGCGGTATGACGGCGCGTCCCGAGGTTGGATCACGACCGGAGGGGCTAATGTCTCGACCTGACTGCCGGAGATGCGCAAAACGCCCTCTCCTCCTCTGACGCGAGGTTCCGCGATGCGCATTCTCGTTTCCGCCCTCGCCCTCGGCCTCTCCCTCGCCGGCCCCGCTGCTGCACAGGCCCCCGCCCGTCCGCTCCCGGCGACGACTGCTCCCGACGCGGCGACGGTCGCAGCGGCGCGCGAGGTCGTCGCGAAAATGCAGGGCGACCGCGACGCTGCGCTCGCCTCGATGGGTGGCCCGATGGTGGGGCTCATCCAGCAGATGGGCGTCAAGGATCCCGAGCGGGCGCAGGTCATGGTGCGCGAGGTCATCTTGCCGGTGATGACCGCCCACTACGACGAACTCCTCGACATCCAGGCCCGCAGCTTCGCCGGGGTGCTCGGCGCGAACGACCTCAAGGCCGTGTCGGCGTTCTATGACACCCCCGCCGGCAAGGCGTTGGCGAAGGCCCAGCCGCAGCTCGCGCAGGCGCAGCTCACAGGCATGACGCAATGGATGGGTGCCCTTGCCCCGGAGATCCAGAGCAAGCTCGTCCAGGCGATCAAGGCGCACGGCTGGGACAAGGCTGCGCCGACCGCCCGCTGATCGCTACCGGCCCGGAGACCTGCAGCATGCGATTTGCCGCCGTCATCCTGACCCTCGGGGTCGTCGTACCCGTTCCAGCCATGGCCGGCGGGCCCATCGAGGCCGGCACGACGACCGTACGCACCGAGAGCTTCGCACGCCCACCCTATTCGGGGGCGACGTACTACATCTACGAGCGCGACGGGCGCACGATCTGCACCAAGCTCGCTGTCTGCAACAAGTACGATCAGTGCACCACGCGGAACGTACCAGGGGTTTTCCGGGATGGAGAGGACGCCGACGGGAGCGAGTCCGCCTCCACGAGTCCGGCCGTCGCCATTCCGTCGACGTCCCTGGTCAAGCACGTGTGCCTGACCCGCTTCGGCCTCGCCGGCCAGCGATGACCGTCACCCGCCATCGAAGAGGTCGCAGACAATCTTTGATTGGACGGGTGTCGGGGATGCCTTGTCAGATCGAGGCGCTCGGGCAACTCTACGCCCATGGTTCGCCTCTATATCGGCATCACCGATCAGGATTGGTTCGACGCACTCTCAGCCGCGCCGCCGGATGAGGTCAATTTCTGGCAACCAAGTGGCAATCGGATGTTCCGTGCGCTACGTCCAGGCGAGCTGTTCCTGTTCAAACTGCACGCACCCCGCAATGTGATCGCCGGTGGTGGCGTGTTCTCTCATGCATCGCTCGCCCCCCTGTCGATGGCCTGGTCAGCCTTCGGGTCCAAGAACGGCGTTGCGAGCCTCGATGACATGCGCCGACGGATCGCGCGCTATCGCCGGGATGTCTCCCTGCTCGACCCACGGCAGGACCCGGTGATCGGTTGTCGCGTGCTCACCCAACCGTTCTTCTGGCCTGAGGAACTCTGGCTGCCGATCCCCACGACATTCTCGCTGCAGACCCAGCAAGGGCGCGGGTACAACACAGAGGATGCTGATGGGCGTGCGCTCTGGGAGGCCGTCGTGGAGCGGATCTCAATGGCCGCGCGAACGTCAGCGCCAGAGGCCACCACGCTACCACGATACGGCGCGCCGGCCCTGGTACAACCGCGGCTTGGCCAAGGGGCGTTCCGCCTGGCTGTGACGGACAGCTACGAGCGACGTTGTGCGGTGTCGGGTGAGCGTACGCTGCCAATCCTAGACGCCGCACACATCCACCCCTTCGCTGATGGCGGCACGCATGAGGTGGCCAACGGCCTACTGCTGCGCACGGACATTCACCGGCTGTTCGATCTTGGCTACGTCACCGTATCAGAGGATTACCATTTCGAGGTGAGCAGACGGCTCAAAGCTGACTTTGACAACGGGCGGCACTACTACGCCCTGCACGGGCAGCCGTTGAGGTCACCGCGGCGCGGTGCAACCAAGCCCTCAGACGAGGTTCTGCTGTGGCATCGCGAGCATCGCTATCGCGGTTGAATTACCAGCCCTGTCGCTCCCATCGCGCTGTGATGCCACGGCCTGGATCTGCTTCCCCTGCTCAGCCGCCATCACTCACACCTACCCGATTTACCGGGCCGTCATACCCGGAGGCGGCCTCGCCCCTGCTACCCATCCAGCAAGCGACGCAGTTCCAAGTTCCAGATCACCGATGAAGCCGCCACGATCTCGATCCGGTGGATGGCTGGGATGTTCATCGCCTTCTGCGAGAGCGGCCGCACCCCGCTCAGCAACGGCCTCGCGACCGACTGCATCGCCCGTGCGGCCGCCGCATGCTGCCGGATCGTAATCACGACCCCAAATCCCGATCGCTTCACCACCGACGCGCTCCACGTCCTCAGGTCATCAGGGGAGAGCGAGGCTCGATCATTAATTTTTTTATTATAAATTAATAGTCCGAAAAAGTGGCTTACGAGCCAAAATCCATTCTTTTATTTGGTGGCCGAATCAATGAGCGATTTGATATCTTCAGCAACCGCTTTTCGGGTTTTGCGAGCGGAAACATAATAACCTAATTGAGGTAGCGCGACCCAGTCGCCAGACGGTGGCTGATCTTCTTGCAAAGCAAGTCGCTCCAGGCCGCTATTATCGCGCTCCATCCAAAGATCAACTAGCGCGTCTCCTATTGCAGCGAGAACATCTTCTACATCTGCATCAAGAAGGAGCGCATCGTTCTGTTGATCAAAATCCAGACAGAGTGATGCTACAGGGTCGGAGCGGTTTAGAGGGATAGAATCCGACCACTCTAAAGATTTTGCAAACATTGGAATACAGTATACATGCGTCACGCGCGTCGGACGAACCGCGTGAATGATCTTCGTCGCAGACGCTCGTCTGGCAGAATCGTCAAGGTCAGTGACGCGCATTAGCACGGGTTCGCGATAATCAAGACAAAGGGTTTGGCTTGCACTGCCTCGACGAAATATCAAGACATCGTCTGCATCATCTTCATAAAATGCACTGTAAACCACACGAGCAAATTGGTCGTCTGTTGGCTGTATAATATAAGCCCGGACGATACCAGCTGAATTAGTGATATTACGCACTACATCGCAGATCTTGCGCAATCTTTTTTCCATTTTAACAGGGTCACTTGGTCCTAGCTGGCTTGAGAAATAGTCAGCTACCCGTGTTCGGCCGGCCCTATAAAGTTGAGCACGCTTATCCATAATCTCGTGGAAGTCGGTGGATTTTATAGGCGTCTTCACTTGCATCGGGTGAAGATCGTCGATGCGTCTACTTTCCAGGTCGCCGCGCCCCCACATTGCCGCAGAAACAATACGTCTGACTACCTGGATTAGTCCGGGCTCTCCGTCGCCCGGCCACAGCGTTGCTTCGTCAACAAACTCATCAACAACTCGGAATCCGAACGTCGGAATAACTGTTGGTAGTTTAGCTCTTTCCTTATCCAGGGTCCAAGCTGGAAAGTTTGAGAGGAGACCACCATCGACGAAGGCCTCTCCTTTGATGCGCCTTGGCTTAAACACAAGAGGGTAGCAAGCTGATGCCATCGCCGCTTCCGCTACTCCCATCGTAGGATGCGATGCAGTGTCGAAAACGGTCATCTTTCCGGTCGATTGTTGTTGCCCCCTAAAGACCGGACGGGGTCTCCTGGGTTGATCGGGTGATGAACTCGCGCGGCGAGCGGTAGCCGAGCGCGCGATGAGGATGAAAGTCGTTATAGTGCGCCAGCCAAACGGGGAGCTGGCGCAGCACGCTCGCGGCATCCGGTAGCACCGAGACACGCACGTAGTCGCGTTTCAAGGTTCGCACGAACGCTTCGGCCATGCCGTTGCTCTGCGGGCTCTCCAGCGGCGTCGTCTTCGGTATCAAGCCGAGTTCGCGGGCGAAGCGGCGGGTATCGCGGGCCACGTAGC
>NZ_JAAKGV010000034.1 GCF_011043735.1 Methylobacterium sp. DB0501
CCCGGGCTCTCTGTTCCCCCGGGCTCTCTGTTCCTCGACGAAGAGCGTGACGTCGTCGTGCAGCGTGCCCTGGTTGCCCTTGAGCGCCAGGACATAGTCGGCTTTCTTGTCGAGGATCTTGCGGGCGATGGCACGCTGGCAGCCCATCGCATCGATGGTGACGATCGCGCCCTCGATCGACAGCAGGTCGAGCAGGGCCGGGATCGCCGCAATCTCGTTGGACTTCCCGCTGACCTTGGTCTGGGCCAGCACCAGCCGTTGGCGGGCGGCGAAGGCGGAGACGACGTGAAGGGCATCCCGCGCACCGGCCTGGCCCGAGCGCCGCGAGGTCTTGCCGTCAATCGCGATCACGTCGAGCGGCGTTTGCGTCAGCGTCGCGGCCCAGGTTGCAAAGCAGCGTCGAAATGCGACGGGATCGAGTGCAGCGAAGATGTCCCCGAGATGATCGTGGCTCGGCGTGCCGTTCCGGAACGGCAGAAATCGGCGCAGAAGAGCGACTTTCGTACGACCAAACCGGGCAATATCGGTGAAGCCTTCAGCCCCCGCCAGGATGGCCAGCAATGCCAGCAGCAGAACCTCGTCCAGGCGATAGGCGACTTTGCCAGGCTGGCGCGGATCGGGCAGGTCCGCGAAATAATCGAGGAACACCGTCGCCTCGAACACGGCCGCTCCCGGCAAGCTCGCCTCGTCCATCGCCCGCCTCCCAAACCACGTCGTGGCGGACGACCGATTCAGAGCTTCCGGCCTTTGTCACCTCCCGCATTCACCCGATTGCCCTGCGATCATCTGTTAAAGCGGTTGTAGACGGTGGTAGAAAGATTATACTCGCTCGGGCAGTTCTGCCAGCGGCAGCCGCTCATGATGACATACAAGATGACCGACAGGATATTTCAGTCGTCCTTGCGTCGAGCGCCGGACTGGTTGGTGTGCATGCGCAGCGCAATAGCCTATCATTGCTTGTCAGACAGTCAGAACAGCTCTGTCATGAACTTCTACATCTAGGATGGCATTCTCGGATAATATTTTTCTCACTATCGCAATACCTTAAAGGGGATTCGACCCTAGGCAGGAGCGCATTATATAACCTCAATAATACACGTATATACACTCATCCACATTTCAGGATCGAACTTACATTTTGTTTTAAATAATGCTCGAATAAATATCTTCTTTCACGCAGAAATAAATAATTTTATTGCATTGCAGAAATTATACAATATTTAATAGTAAAATCATCATAAAAATGGTGCTAGATCTGCTGGATCCCGCGCCGGCTTCACGTCGCGGCGGTTCCACCAGCCGCCGCCGAGCGCCTGGAACAGGGCGGCGGTGTCGGCGTACTGGTTCGACTGCGCCTGGGCCTGGGTCACCAGGGCCTGGAGGTAGGCCGACTGGGTGATGAGCAGCGAGGCGCTGCTGACCGCGCCGAGGCCGAACTGCTTGCGCACCAGATCCACGCTCTGCTGGCTCGCCGCGACCGCCGCGTTGGCCGCCGCCACGGCGCGGCCGTCAGCCTGGAGGGCGCGCAGCGCGTCGGCGACGTTCTGGTAGGCGCCGATGACCGTGGCGCGGTACTGCGCCTGGGCCACACCCAAGTTCTCCTCCGCCGCCTGCTGGCGCCGAAAGAGGGTGCCGCCGTCGAAGAGCGGCTGGGCCACCGCGCCGGCGATGGTCCAGAGGCTGGCCGCCGGGTTGAGCAGACCTGTGAAGCTCGTGGCGCTAGCGCCAGCGGCGCCCGAGATGGTGAATTGCGGCAGGCGGTTGGCGACCGCGACGCCGACCTGGGCGCTCGCCGCGTGCACGGCGGCCTCCGCCGCCTTGACGTCGGGGCGCTGCTCGATCAGCCGCGAGGGCAGGCTTACCGGCAGGCTGCGGGGCAGGCGCAGGGAGGCGAGCGTGAAGGTCTGGCTCACCTCCTCGCTCGGGAAGCGGCCGGCGAGCGCGGTGAGGAGGTTGCGTTGCTGCGACAGCGAGCGCTGCAGCGGCGGCAGCAATTGCTGCGACTGGGCGAGCAGCGCCGCCTGCTGCACCACGTCTGCGCCCGCGACCTGGCCGGCATTCTGCTGCTTGGTGATGAGGTTGAGGAGGTCGGTCTGGGCCTGGATCACCTTCTCGGTCGCGGCGATCTCGGCCCGCAGCGCCGCCTCCTGGATCGCCGCCGCGACGACGTTCGAGGTCAGCGTCAGGGTGGCCGCCTCGAGCTGCCAGCGCTGTACTTCCTGCTGGGCTGTCTGTGCCTCGAGGGCGCGGCGGGTGCCGCCGAACACGTCGGGCGCGAAGCTCACCGTCACCTGCGGGGTGACGAGGCTGTAGATCAGCGCGTTGTTGTTGAGCGGAGAAGTCAGGTCGCCGCCCGGGGCCTTGTTGTAGGAGGCCTGGCCGTTGAAGGCGACCTGCGGGAAGAGTGCGCCGCGCTGCGCCTCGGTGGTGGCGCGGGCCGCCCGCAAGCTAGCCTGGGCGGCCTCGAGGGTCGGGTTGCGGGCGAGCGCCTCCTCGACGAGGCTGTTGAGGGCCTTGGAGCGAAACAGCGTCCACCACTCCCCCGGCACGTCGCGCCCGGCCGCGAAGGTCTGGGCGACGGCGCCCTTCTTCACGTCCTCGGACGTTACCTGCGGGTTGCGAAGACCCTCCTTGGTGTAGCGTGTCACCGGCGGCGGGGTCGCACCCTGGAAGTCGGGCCCGACCATGCAGGCCGAGGCCGACGCGGCGGCGAGCGCCGCCGCCAGGATGCGGGCGGCGGTGCTGGCGGTCGGACGCGCCTTCTCTGTCACGACGGCCTCTTTCGTGGCGGAGGTGGCTGTCTGCGGGTCACGCGAAAGGCGCAGAGTGGCACGCATGGATGCGAAAACCCGTGCGTCGATGGAGAGTGGCAGTCGAGTCTGCATCTCGCTCATTCCGCCGCCGCCGGCTGTCGCGCCGGAGCAACAGCCTGCCGGGGACGGTGGCGCGAGAAGGCCGCGATCAGCACCGGCAGCACCACCAGGATCAGGATCGGCGCGAGCAGGATGCCGCCCACCACCACCAGGGCGAGGGGTTTCTGCACCTGCGAGCCGATGCCGGTCGAGACGGCGGCGGGCAGGAGGCCGACGCAGGCCGCGACGCAGGTCATCATCACCGGGCGCATGCGCACGTCGGCGGCGTGGTGGATGGCCTGCGCCCGCGCCCAGCCCTCGTCCATCAGCTGGTTGCAGTAGGAGAGCAGGATCACGCCCTCCATGGTCGAGATGCCGAACAGTGCGATGAAGCCGATCGCCGCCGAGACCGAGAACGGGGTGCCGGTGAGCACGAGCGCGAAGATGCCGCCGATCAGCGCCATCGGGATCACGCTCAAGGTGAGCAAGGTATCGGTGAGCGACGCGAAATTGACGTAGAGCAGGAGCGCGATCAACCCGATCGTCACCGGCACCACGAGCTTGAGCCGCGCGATCGCGTCCTGCAGGTTGCTGAACTCGCCAACCCATTCGAGGCGGTAGCCGGCCGGCAGCTCGACCTGCTCGGCGACGCGCCGCTGCGCCTCGATCACCGCGCCGCCGAGGTCGCGCCCGCGCACGCTGAACTTGACCGGGATGTAGCGCTGCTGGTTCTCGCGGTAGATGAAGGTGGCGCCCGAGACGAGCTGGACCTGGGCGATCTCGGTGAGCGGCACCTGCATCACCCCGCCGCTCGGGGTCGTCACGCCGACCGTGATGTTGCGGATCGTCTCGAGCGAGCGGCGGTATTCCGGCGCCAGCCGTACCCGCATCGGGAAGTGGCGGTCGCTGCCGTACTCGTAGAGGTCGCCGGCTGTCTGGCCGCCGATCGCCGCCGAGATCGTGGTGGCGATGTCGCCGGGTGCCAGTCCGAAGCGGGCGGCCCGCGCCCGGTCGATATCGATGCGCACCGTCGGCTGGCCGAGTGAAGTAAATATCGCCAAATCTGTCACGCCAGAGATGCGGCTCATCACATCTCGCACGTCATTTGCCAACTTTGTGATCTGAGCGAGATCATTACCGTAGATTTTGACCGAGTTCTCACCCTTAACGCCGGAGGCGGCCTCCTGGACGTTGTCCTGGATGTACTGCGAGAAGTTGAACTCGACGCCGGGCAGCTCCTCGCGCAGGCGAGCTGACATGTCCTCAATCAGCTTCTCCTTGGTGACGCCGGCCGGCCACTCGTCTGCAGTCTTTAACGGCGCGAAGAACTCGACGTTGAAGAAGCCGGTGGCGTCGGTGCCGTCGTCGGGCCGGCCCTGGTGCGAGACGACCGTGGTCACCTCTGGGTAGGAGCCGATGACCTTGCGCATCCGCTCAACGTAGGGGTTGCCCGCCTCCAGCGAGATCGAGGCCGGCATCGTGCCGCGGATGTAGAGGTTGCCCTCTTCCAGCGTCGGCAGGAACTCGAGGCCGAGCGTGCGCATCGCCACGCCGGTAAAGCCGAGCATCGCGACCGTCATCAGGATGGTCAGGATGCGGTTGTTCAGGGTGAAGCCCTGGAGCGGTCGAAAGAGCGCCCGCAGCATCCTGACCACGATGGTGTCGCGCTCCTCGACGTGGTTGGGCAGGATCAGGGCGGAGAGCGCCGGCGACACCGTGTAGGTGGCGAGCAATCCGCCGATCAGCGCGTAGGCGTAGGTCTTCGCCATCGGGCCGAAGATGTGGCCCTCGACGCCCGTCAGGGTGAAGAGCGGCAGGAAGCCCACAATGATGATCGAGGCGGAGAAGAAGATCGCGCGGTTCACCTCCCGCGCCGCCGCCGCGATCAGCCCGATCTTGACCCCGCTGCCGCGCTGGGCAGGCCCTTTATACTCGGCGAGGTGGCGGAAGATGTTCTCCACCATGATGACGGTCGCGTCGACGATGAGGCCGAAATCGATCGCGCCGAGCGACAGGAGGTTCGCCGATTCGCCCCGCGCCACCATGACGGTGATGGCGAAGCCCAGCGCGAACGGGATGGTGGCGGCGACGATGATCGCGCTCTTCAGGCTGCCGAGGAAGAGCCACTGCACCAGGAACACCAGCACCACGCCGAAGACGAGGTTGTGCATCACCGTGTGGGTGGTGGTGTGGATGAGCGCGCTGCGGTCGTAGAGCGGCACCACCTGCACCCCCGGCGGCAGGATGCCCGAGCTGTTGATCTTCTCGATCTCGGCCTCGACCCGCTGGATCGTCGGCAGGCTCTGGCCGCCGCGGCGCAGGAGCACAATGCCCTCGACGATGTCGCCGTCGTTCTCTTGGCCGACCATGCCGAGGCGCGGCGCGTTGCTGACCGACACCTCCGCCACGTCCCGCACCAGCACCGGCACGCCGTTCACCTGCGTGATCATGGTGTTGCGGATGTCGTCCATGTCGCGGATCAGGCCGATGCCGCGCACCACCGCCGACTGCTCGCCGACGTTGAGGGTCTGGCCGCCGACATTGGTGCTCGAGTTGTTGAGCGCCGTGACGAGCTGGACCAGCGTCAGCCCCTGCGCCTGGAGCTTGCGCAGGTCGACCGCGACCTCGAACTCCTTGGTCTTGCCGCCGAAGGCCGAGACGTCGACGACGCCGGGAATCGCCTTGAAGCGGCGCTGCAGCACCCAGTCCTGCAGGGTCTTGAGGTCGGTAGGCGAGAAGCCCGGGGGGCCCGCCACCTTGTAGCGCATGATCTCGCCGATCGGGCTCGTCGGTGAGATCTGCGGCTGGACGTTGTTGGGCAGGGGCGAGAGCTGCGACAGGCGGTTGAGGACGCGCTGTTCCGCCTCCTGGTAGGTGAAGTCGTAGGTGAACTGGATCTTCACGTCCGAGAGGCCGAAGACCGAGATCGTCCGCGTCACCGTGGCGTTCGGGATGCCGGCGAGCTGCACCTCGAGCGGGATGGTGATGTAGCGCTCGATCTCCTCGGCCGACTGGCCCGGGTTCTGGGTGATGACGTCGACGAGCGGCGGCACCGGGTCCGGGTAGGCCTCGATGTTGAGCTGCTGGAAGCTGGCGTAGCCGATCCCGAGCGTCGCGATGAAGAGGAGCAGCACCAGCACCCGCTGGCGCAGGGCGAAGTCGATCAGGCGGTTCATGGCGATCCTCCTGGGTTGACGTTTAAGATGCTTTGTCGCCGGACGGAGCGCGGTCGATGAACAGGCTGCCGCGGGTCACCACCCGCTCGCCGACCTTCAGCCCGTCGACGACCTGCACGAGGCCGCCGCCGGAGAGGCCGAGGGTGACGCCCCGCGACGCGATGGTGCCGTCCGGCCGCTCGACCCAGACCCGGGCCCGGGCGCCCTCGTAGACGATCGCCGAGGCCGGGATCGCCGGCGCGCGCTCGTCGCGGCCGGTCAGGATCGTGAAGGTCGCGAACATCTCGGGCTTGAGCAGGCCCTCGGCGTTGTCGATCTCGGCCCGCACCGGCAGGCGGCGCGTCGCCGGGTCGAGGGCGGCCGCCATGTAGCTGATCTTCGCCTTGAACACCCGGTCGGGGAAGCCGATCACGCTGGCCTCGAGCTCCTGGCCGAGCTTGATCTTGGGCGCCTCGCTCTCGCGCACGTTGGCGACGAGCCACACCGTCGAGAGGTCGCCGATGATGAAGGCCGGGTCGCTGCCCGCGGCGAGGTACTGGCCCAGGCCCACCTTGCGCTGCACGATGGTGCCGGCGATCGGGGCGCGGATCTCGGTCTCCGGGCTCATCGCCCCGCTACGCGCGAAGGCGTCGATCTCGGCGTCGGACTTGCCGAGGATGCGCAGGCGGTTGCGCACCGCCTGGAGCGCGGCCTGGGCCGCCTGCAGGTCGCTCTGGGCGGCGATCACGTCGTTCTGCGCCTGCTGCCAGTCCTTCAAGGCGGCGGCCTTGGCCTGGAACAGCTCCTGCAGCCGGGCCGCCACGGTCTGGTTGAGCTTGAGCAGCGCCGAGGTCTTGGCGAGCAGGTTGGCCGCCGCCTGGAAGTCGTTGAGGGCCTGCACCATGTCGGTGGCCTCCAGGGTGAACAGCACCTGGTTGGCCTTCACCCGGTCGCCGGCCCGGACCATCACCTTGGTCACCCGGCCCGCATAGGGCGAGTAGACCGGGACGTTGTCGTCCTCGTTGACGGTGATCCGCCCCTCGGCGAAGCCCTCGGGCCGGAAGTCCCGGGCCTGCACGGTCTCGATGCCGAAGCTCGCGCGCTGCTGCTTGCTCGGCCGGAAGACCGGTTCGCCCTGCGCCTCTCCGGCCTCCGGCGCCTGGCCCTCGACGCCCTGGCGCTGGACGAGGATTGCCTCCAGGCGCTCGCGCACGGGCGCGAGGGCGGGCACGAACCAGATTGCGGCGCCCGCCCCTGCGAGGAGCAGGAGCGTGACCGCCCGGCCGAGGCCGCGGCGCCGCCGCGCCGGCGCCTCCGTGGTCTGAAGATCCTTGGTATCCATCGGAGCCCAGCTATATATAGTAATCCTGTGAAAATAGATTCTCGCGTATGTCCGGATCGTTAATATTTATTTCGCGATATGCACATATCTTAAGCTCACGCCTGCATAGCAGAGCCGGCTATGTCAACTATCTATTAATGGCTAGGCCATTTTATCTAACTGAAATCTTTCGCGATCTTTATAAATTGATATGCGGCCGTCATTAAAAGAAATTAATAAAACATGATATTTATCACAATACGCATTCCCAATGAGCAGATAATTGACTTATAGCGTAACAGCGTTTAAAATATTGAAGCGGAATTTGGATTGGGGCGACATCGCACTCACGGGCGAGTGCCTTTGGTCGGAGATCAAGCGGCCGCGCGAGCAGTTCAGGCCCTTGCGCACCGGCCGCTTCGACCCGGCTCGCTTTCGCTTCGCTTAGCATCTAATCCTGCAGAAACTTCCACGCAACCCACAGTACTGTGGATTTTGGGTCGCTCTGCCTTGTCTTGCCGTCCGCCGCAGAGCTTCGCCGCTTCGATTCGGCAACGGTCTTGGGATTAATACCGTAGCGCGCAGCGAGTTGCCTCAAGCTGTCTTAACTATGCTGGATCGCTCGACGGATCGCCGCAGTTGTTGTGGCGCTCCCGTGGTGAACCTAGCTCATAGCGCATCCTTCCACTCGCGCGTGGCGAGTGCACTATCAAACCCTGAGATCAAACATCTAATCGGAGCTGCCAGGCCTGCCACGGCCGATTCCCATACATAGGATGAGAGGTGAAAGTAGATCCGAAGATTGGCAATCCTCAATCTGCGAGCCACCTGCCTGCAATCTCCGATGGGCCATCCTGGTGCCAGCGTTCCGCGTCGGAAATCGGCCGGTCATCGGAGTTATAGTATGGCTATCAGCCTAAACACCGACGTTGGAGCGATGCTCAACAAGGTGCCGCAGGTTACGTTGATCTTCTGGGTCATCAAGATTCTCTCAACGACCGTGGGAGAGACCGGTGCGGACTACCTTGCCAAGCATGTTGGTCTTGGCACCGCCATCACCGGCGGGATCATGGCTGCGCTCCTGCTTATCGCGCTCGTCCTGCAGCTGCGGATGCGCCGCTATGTTCCTTGGATCTACTGGCTAACCGTCGTGCTGGTCAGCGTCGTCGGCACGCAGATCACGGATGTATTGACGGACAAGCTCGGGATCAGCCTCTACGTCAGCACAGCCGTCTTTGCAGCAGCATTAGCGGCGACCTTCGCTGCGTGGTACGCGGTCGAGATCACCCTCTCGATCCACACGATTGTCACGATGCGCCGCGAACTGTTCTATTGGCTCGCGATCCTACTGACGTTTGCGCTGGGCACGGCGGCCGGCGACTTGGCCACAGAGGCGCTCGGTCTCGGCTTCAACCTTGGGGTCCTCGTCTTCGCTGGCCTGATCGCGCTCATCGCGCTCGCCTATCGGCTCGGCGCGAACCCGGTCCTCACCTTCTGGCTCGCCTACATCCTGACGCGTCCGCTCGGCGCCTCCCTCGGGGACTTGCTGTCCCAGGCACGGGAGTACGGCGGCCTTGGGCTCGGCACCGCCTACACGAGCCTCGCCTTCCTCGCTGTTATCGTCAGCCTCGTGGTCTTCCTCAGCTTCGGCTCGGAGAAGAAAGCCGACCCGGGGCTGATTACGGGTCGAGCGTGAAGCGGGATCGTGAGGACGAGCGGTCCCTCCCGGACCTGAAGTCTCGGCCGCGGAGCGGCGTTGCAAGGAGAGGAATGATGATAACGCGTTCGAACTTGGCGACAGCAGTTGTGCTTGCGTCAGTAGGCACATGGGCTTGCGCGAGCGCCGTTCCGCAGGCGACAGGACATTTCCTCGCCATCAGCACGGCCGAAGCGGCCACGCCCTCGAAGCTCGGCGATCTGTCGAAGTTCCGGGCGATCGTGGTCGACACGCAGGCGCTCGCCGATAAGGGTGATCTGGCTGGGGCAAAGGCGCGCATCAAGGATCTTGAGACTTCCTGGGACGAGGCTGAGGCTGGTCTGAAGCCGCGTGCGGCGGCGGACTGGCACGCGGTTGACAAGGCGATTGACCGGACCCTTGAAGCGCTCCGCGCGAGCAGTCCGGATGCCGCGACCTGCAAGCAGGCGTTGGCGGATCTCCTCGCCACCATGGACCGGATGAGCGGCAAGGCCTCCGGCTAGATGTTCGGAACGCGACACCGTGGTAGGGCGGCTTGGCGGCTGCTAGCACACGATTGTGCGCAAGGAGAACGAGGTCGGCGACCGGGAAGATTGCGACCGAGCCCGCCCGTCGTGTCTCTCGACAATCAACCACCGGCCCGATGGCTGCGGGCCGTTAACCAGCGGACGCTGACCGTGATAACGGCGCGCCTGCCGGCGACAGGCAGATCCGATTGGGTGCGTGTGCATCGGCTGTAGAGCCGAAACGAGATCCCATCACAGCTCGGACAGCGGGTCGACGCGGCGACCGGCCGAGCGGAGATGGTCAGGCCAGCGCCCATTTCGCCATGATCGACGACAAGGCCGGTACGGCGGAGTCGAGACGAAGGCTGTGGGACATAGCGGATCTCCGACGGCCGAAGCCGAGATCCATCAATACGCCTGCACCAAACGTGCGTCATAGCCCAATCGGGACCTACACCCAGCAGCTCACGTCATGCTCCCATACCGTCAGGCACAGGGAGGCAGCCGGGGATGTTGATCGTGGAGACCATCGCCAAAATCCCTCGGCTCGTTCGCAACGGGCACACTCATGGTAGAAACGGTAGATTGCTGCGGAAAGAGTAGGTGATGCCAAGGCCAGCAGTGAATTGATTAACCGCACCGAGGCGACGCGTGATCGAACTGGCGGCGGCATCTCCGGTGAGATGGTCGTAGCGGCTATAAAATGTGGTGCGCCATACCGGCGACCAATCGTAAGACAGAGACGAACTTAGGCCCACGCTCTGCAACCCACCGCTGGCGTGATATGGGACGAAGAAGCCATTGCGCTGCGACGCAGCGGGACTGACTCCGAATTCCACTTGCGCGAGAGTGGCGTTCAGTAAGCCGAGGCGGGGTCCTGCGGACAGCGTGAAAGCGCCCTGGCGCGTGAATAGATCGGCCGACAAATCAAGGGCTAAACCATCACGCCCTCGCAGTCCATGTCGCAATTCGGCGCGCGTGCGTAACCGCTCAGGAAGTATCCAGTAATCCGCAAAAGCGCCCGCTTCGATTGCCCAAGGGTCTGGATCGAGACCCGTGAAGCGATGCTCGACGCCCGCGTTGCGACCTTGGCGCAGCGAGACAACGGGGCCGAGCTTGAGACGCGGTGTATCAAGCACCGGGTAGCCGAGGCCGTCGTCGGGTGAGTCCAGGGCGAAGGGCTCGCCCAGCCGGCGAATATCAAACGCCGGAAAGGCGAACGGGCCGTAACGCTCGGCGCCGAGGTATTTCGGGCCATAGAACGAGAAGAGTGAAACCGATATCACACGCTCCTGCACGAGTGATTTTTGCGGAAGTTCGGCCGCGCCGGCCGCAGCCGCGAACGCTGTTGTGCTCAAGCCGCACAGAATGACCGGCAAGCGCAGGCCAATCGGCGATATCAAGCGCGAGATATTCACCAGCAGGCCACCTGTGTTAGCCAGATTTTCGGCTTGCACGCGAAGGCATGCGTGGCCTGTGTGATGCCCTGGGGCGTAAGACGACAGACTTGCCCAGATGAAATATTGATGCGTCTACCAAATTCGAAGCCATGCTGACGGCATACAAAACTCACCGCCGCGGAACAATCGTTGCTCGTGCGGCCATCAAGGCCGAGGCAGGCCCGTCGTGTCGTCAGAATGACAGGCGCAGAGATTAGATCAGGTGTCGAAAGAGACCCAACGGTTTTCGCCATGCCCGACCAGCATCGGTCCATTATGATGGAGAAGGCGCCCCACGCGGACTGGACCGCGTTGAGGCCGCTGGCTTCAGTATCGGCATCGGCGCGAGCGCTGACCGGGAGCGCCGTTTGCAAGGCGCTAAGCATCGTGAAGAGGCACATATAGCGACTTGCTCGCATGGGCAAGAACGATCCCGTCATGGCCCTAGCCCTTTCCGCGCCTCTTTCAGGCTTGTGCCGCCTGTCACCGCACCGAAACTCATTACGATCTCATGGGGGGCTTTTCGATGTCAGTACGTATACAAATTCGTATAGTTCGCCTGTGATTGACGTTTTGAGGTGTGCGAAATATGTCTCTGCGTATCCGCATCACTGCGTCTGACTGAGATGGGGCGACAGCACATCTTGCACAGTTGATAGCCGCTCGCCGGTCGTGTACGGCTGCGAGGTTCGCTATATTCCCCGCTTATACTCGATGTGCGCTGCTTCATGTTTGCTTTCGAAGCGGTTCGTGATCGCCCAGTAGAATGGTATGTTCGATTAATTGGTGGATCGCTTCCCAGAAGCGGGCGCTAGTTCAGGCGCCTTAAGTCACGACCGATCGGTCGTACCTACAACATCTGCGGCTGTACATCCACGGTACACGAACGTGGCTGAAGGTTTCGCAGTCAACGCAACGAACCGGCGTGCGTAACGAGGCAGTCCGAACGCGGCTGCTCGCTGGTGAGATGTGGTGAATCCGGGAACGACGTCTAGCACCGAGGAGCGCTTCACCGATGGCCTCAGGCTGCTCCGGCCCGCTGGATACCGGCTTCGTGGCGCTTGGCTACGGGCGCGTCGCTGTGCTCGGGATCGTGCAGGGTGTTACGGAACTCCTGCCGATCTCGTCGACAGCCCACATGCGGGTGGTCCCCGCTCTCCTGGGCTGGCCGGATCCCGGCTTAGCGTTCTCGGCCGCGATGCAGCTGGCAGCGGTCGTCAGCTATTTCCGCAGCGACGTCCTGCGGCTCACAGCCGGCTCCGCACGAGCCATCACGGACCGGCGCTTCGATGACCCGCATCTCCGCCTGTCTGCCTGGATCCTGATTGCGACCCTACCGATCGGGGCCGCAGAACTCCTCCTGTCCGACGTCTTGGACGCCTGCGGCTCTCCCTTGGGGCCTGTCGCGAACTCGAACGGGTCCACGTTCACGAGTCGTTAGCCATACCTGACCACCTTGCCGCCTCCGCCTCCGCCTCCGCCTCGGGGCCGGCCGATGGTCCTCAATACCCTTGCCCTCAAGCTGAAGCGGCAAGCCCGCGGCGACGTCTGGGGCCGGCACTTCGAAGCCACCCTGATCGTCCAGGCCGTCTCCTGGTACCTGCGCTACGCTCTCAGCTACCGCGACATCGAGGAGATGCTCCTCGAACGGGGCCTCACGATCGACCACTCCACCATCAATCGCTGGGTGCTCGCCTCCGCGCCGGCCATCGAGCGGCGTCTCCGCCAGTCCCGCAAACCGCATTGCGGCTCAGTGCGCGTGGACGAGACCTACATCAAGGTGTTGGGGCCAGTGGCGTTACCTTTACCGGGCCACCGACAAGCATGGCGAGGCGATCGACTTCCTGCTCACTGCCAACCGCGACCTCGACGCAGCCAAGCGCTTCTTCCGCAAGATGCTACAGTATCAGCCGCGGCTCGCCCTTGATCGGATCGGCACCGATGGCGCGGGCCCTTACCCGCCGGCGATCGCCGAGAGCTGCAAGGAGGCCCTGCTGCCGCGCACGCCCACCCACCACGTCACCAAGCATCTGCAGCAAGGCATCGAGAGTGACCACTTCCGAGTGAAGCGGGCGATGCCGCGGGTGGGCGGGTTCCGGTCGTTCACGACGGCCCCGCGCACGATCTGCGGCTTCGAGGCGATGCTGGGGCTGCGCAAGGGCTTTGGGTTCGCGGGTACGTGGACCGTGCGCGAGCAGAACCAACTGCTCGCCACCTGCTTTGGACTTCCCGTCGCGAAGAAAACATGAAAGCTGGGGCGGGCAGCCCCGTCTGCGGCCTGAACCCGAGTTTGCGACACGCCCGCTTCGCGGGGGAGACCGCGACCTTGAAGCCCTCACTCCGGAGGATCGGCTATGAAGATCATCAACACCGCCCGCCTGTCCCTCCCCAACGGTAACCCTGTGACGTTGTGACTGCTGACTGATTGTTAACCATTATACTTCATCTCAGCAGCAAGTCGATCACGATTAGATCGCTTGATCGGGTGCGGCCACGGTGCCGGAACTGAAGGTGACGCCGGATGTACGCGCACATTCATTCCGGTTCGCGTGGCCGCTTATGTTCTGGCCCGCTGCCTTGTACATCAAGCAAGGGGTCGTGATACCGCTGGGCTCTTTCCGTCTCAGTGCCCGCCGTGCTGCTCGGCGTGATGGCGGCTTGCCTCAGTGTGGTGGTGCGTGGCGTGGCTGGCATGACCGTGCGCTGTGTGAGCGTGGTGCGCCGCCTTCTCGTGGCTACCCGCCTCGTAGTGCTTGGCGGCCTCACGATGATGTCGTGCCGCGTGCTCGTGGTGCTCGGCAGCCTTCTTGTGGTGCTCTGCGCCCTGGTGCGTTGCCATGGTTCTCTCCCTTCTGCGCCGGGACTTCTGAGACCCGGCAGCCGGCCTGCTGAACCTTGCTCTGAGACATGACGTTAGCGTGACAGTCAGCAGGATGGTCTGAGCTGGAGACACCGGACGAGTAGCCAACTCGAGGGTCATGGTCCTGTGTAGCCGAGCGAAGCCGCCGCCATGCGCAGTCGCGCGCATGAGACTGCATACCGCTCTACCAGAGCCTCATGGCCTTCTTGCTTCGCAACATCAGGGTCAATGCTGTCATCCAATTTACATAAAGATATAATGATCGCACTAAAGTTTCCGCTTTGCGCAATTAAGGCAATATATTCTTTATAGATCTCGAATTCAGGCTTCCTGCTGAGCAACAAAAAACTGTCGACGACATATTTTGTAAATCCCGCACGAAACAAATCTACTATGGTTGTTTTGGTAAGATTTAATATATCCTGTAACCACGCGATTTGGGCTGTAGTATCTACGTCTAAGGCCAATCCCGTCTGTTGGGCGCAGCGTGCTCGCTGTTCAGCTATAGCAACAAATCTCCCAATATGCTCGAAGTACGGTGTATCGTTTTCGTCTATGTGTCCAGCATACTAGACCCTGGCAAAAGCCTTAGCGTCTGCGCTGGTCATCATGACGCTGATCTCCTAAGTTGAACAACTGACAATGCCTAGAAATAAGTGAAGAAATCTTTCTAAAAACATTTTTTGTCAACGGCTTACCCCGAAGAGTCTCTTCTGATAAGTTTTGTGATATTTACCGAGATTATTTACGATACGTAGTGTTGGGATCTATTCAGTCGCATCATGCTTACCCCAGCGATGAGTGGGTACGGGCTAGGCGCTGCAAGGCCCGTGCCTTCAGGATATCGGCGTCGCGCACCCCGCGTTGCGCGTCTTCAATGATGAAACGGGCCAAGCTCGCGCGTACGACTAGGACGGGAATGCTGGTGAAGGGGCTGCCCTCATCCTCTGCAATGACGAGGGCCGCTTCGAATGCTCGACCCATGCGGGCGAGGGTCTCGGGCTCGAAGGAACAAGGCGCCGCGGTTGGTTCTAGCATGAGCGTGACCTCTGAAGCGGAACTCACGCATACGCGCTCAACGCGAACGTACGAAGACGGAACCAGCAATCTCTCGGTCTGGCCAACCAACAATCGTTGCATTGATCGAGTGCGACGGCCGCCCTCAATTGATAACGCGCTCCAACGACCGGCGACGTCTATCAGGCATGACGACAAATTGGGTCCATCCGCGCTTTTGGTGACAAGCTTCGCCACGATGAGGTTCACACTCAGGCCCTGCGCCGCGAGCGTCTCGATCTCATTGCTCTAAGCCCAGGCTGTCAGCTTGCGGGGCCTGTCGCGAAGTCGGGTTCAGGCCGCAGAAGGGGCTGCCCACCCCCGGTTTCACGCTTTGTTCGCGACGGAAAGCCCGAAGCAGGTGGCGAGGAGGTGGTTCTGCTCCCGCACGGTCCACGTACCCGCGAACCCGAAGCCCTTGCGCAGCCCCAGCATCGCCTCGAAGCCGCAGATCGTGCGCCGGGCCGTCGTGAACGAGCGGAACCCGCCCACCCGCGGCATCGCCCACTTCACTCGGAAATGGTCGCTCTCAATCCCCTGCTGCAGGTGCTTGGTGACGTGGTGGGTGGGCGTGCGCGGCAGCAGGGCCTCCTTGCAGCTCTCGGCGATCGCCGGCGGGTAAGGGCCCGCGCCGTCGATGCCGATCCGATCAAGGGCGAGCCGCGGCTGATACTGTAGCATCTTGCGGAAGAAGCGCTTGGCTGCGTCGAGGTCGCGGTTGGCAGTGAGCAGGAAGTCGACCGCCTCGCCATGCTTGTCGATGGACCGGTACAGGTAGTGCCACTGACCCTGGACCCAGATGTAGGTCTCGTCCACGCACACCGAGCCGCAATGCGGTTTGCGGAAATGGCGCAGGCGGCGCTCGATGGCCGGGGCGTAGGCGAGCATTCACCGGTTGATGGTGGAGCGGTCGACCGTGAGGCCGCGCTCCAGCACCATCTCCTTGATGTCGCGGTAGCCGAGAGCGTAGCGCAGGTACCAGGAGACGGCTTGCATGATCAGGGTGGCTTCGAAATGCCGGCCCTGAAAATCGCCATGGGCCTCTCTCTTCAGCGTGAGGGCGAGGGCGTTCAGGATCATGGGCCAGTTCCGGAGGGAGGCGGCAAGGTAGTCAGGTATGGCTAACGACCCGTGAACGCGGGCCCGTTCGCGTTTGCGACACACCCACTTGTTCGTTGGTGTCATTGCACTAGGGTCAAACCCCAATCAGCTTGACCATGTGAGGGTCTGCATTCGACCCATTGCGGACTCGGTTCCGCCGAGCAAATATGGCCCCCCAGAATGCTTTCATGAATGCCACTCAAAGCCTGTGCTCGGGTGGGACGTTTGTCGCGACCAAAAATCGTAGGACTTGCTGCACTTGCGCTATCGCATTTTGCAGCAAACGTGTGGGCATGTGATGCCTCACTTCCAGAAAGCGGCTCCGTTGTCGAATGGCCCGATAAGTATCTGGCTGCCAAAGTGAAAGTTCTTAAAGTCTGGAACGCATCTCCTTTAGATCGACGTGCATCCATTCAAGTTTTGGAACGTATCAAAGGTAATCTACCGAATAAATTTGTAGTAATTTACGATACTACTAGCTGTGGGGCATTCTTCGCTGAGGGCGAAACACAGATTTCAGGTTTCGTATTATTGCCTAAGTCCGAATGGAAGAGAAATCATCGTTTTGAGTCCAACTCGTTCGTTAATACCTGGGTGCAGGCTGTGTTCGTAGACAAGAAATTGATACTTGCCCAATGAATCAGAAAACGCCGTTGCCCAAAATCATAAATTAATAATCACCTTAATTTAAATGGCAAGAACCAGACGTCGGCTTTCCACCCTCAGCAGTCCTTCGCACGGTCAAGCTGATTGGGTTTTGGCCCTAGGGATCCTACTCAGGCAAACGCTGACCGCAGTGGATGGTATAACAATCGTACGCCTCATTTCCATGGTGGCACATAGCGCAATTCCAACAGAGAGAAATTTCCATTCGTACAGTCGGCTAAGTGTTTTATGCCCTATCATTGATTATATTCAACACCCTAATAGCAACGTCACAAAAAATTCATGAAACTCCCCGCAACGAAATCTTGTTAAGGCCTTGTACCTTCATTGTTAACGGACCAGAGATCTATGCGTAGCACCTCATTCACCATCAGCGCAACGGCCGGTATCCTCCTAACGGCTTCGGTATGTCTTGCTCAGGATCAAGCGCCACCCACAACAACAAACATCGTGTCGTGCCGACCATTCACCAATAATGGTGAGGCAACACGCATCCTCAGCCTGAACGACGTCTGCCCACAGTACGCATTCTTCCGCGAAGATTGTCAGCGCGATATCAATAGCAACACTGCTGACCCGCGACTGTATTCCGCACACTGTCTCGACCAAGAGAAATTTCGTCAATTTTCCTTCAAGTAAACCAATCGTCACTTCGATAATAGGCTCTCACCCGATGTATCTCGCTAAAGACGTCAAGATTTCTAACGTGCTTGCTGCTCCTGGAGCGAGTCGATAAGCGGAATTGAAAGGCCGAGGACCAGGGCAGGGGTGAGGGGGCGGCCGAGTTCGGCACGCAGGCGCAACAGCGTGGTCTGCCGAAAGCGCACATCGCCGGACACTTCCAGCCCTGCCCAATCGGGCAACGCGAAGACCTGATCCTCGTGCTCGAGCTCCACCTCGGCCAGGATCATGCCCGCCAGATCGCCCTCGTAGACATCGACGACCCAGGTCAGCCCAGCGTGAGGTATGCAGTAACGAGTCTTCTCGATCAGGCAGCCCTGACACATGGCACTGACCATGGCTTCGGCATCGGCTTGGGGGATCTCATACTCAAACTCAGGTCGTCCTAAGCCGATACGGGCACCTTTGACTGTCAGCCAGGCGCGCTCCGCGTCTAGGCGGACGCGAACTTTGCCGCCGCTGAACTGCCCGATGAATCCGTCGCGCAGGTAGTGGCTCGCGGCTGCGCGTGCACGCCAGCCGTCATGGGCTACCAGGAACCTCCGCTCGATCTCGATCCGCATCCCATCTCCGCGCCTGTATGCGGGCACCTGTGGGTTACCATGTCCTGAAGGGCGACTGCACACCGGACTGGTCGCCGATGGGGGTACAGATGGGCACGTTCATCATGGCATCGGGGGTCTCCCGGGTTCCGGGTTGGTGCTCGCAACCCGATCCTAAGCCGTCACCGCCGATGGCCACCCCCGCGAGAGATCCCGTCTGCTACAGCGCTATGAAGGGCGCGCAGGCGGGATCTCCCGCTCTCGTTCAGCCTCACTACTCACAGGGATCCAACCCAGATCTGGCAAACGATTGTCGCTCAGGGCAGGTCAAGATACCACCCTGAATGAGGACCGGCGCTTCTCTGCATCCCGATATGACTCTCTGAAGAATTTTATTTGCATTCTGGCGTCTTTTTCGCTGGGATACGAGTAGCTCAGCAAAGAAATCCCGGACCTTCGATCGATATAGGAGACTGAGCGTCCGATGACTTCAAGATAACCATGGCCTTCGACTTCAAATTCCGCGGCCTGTAGGGCGCCCCGCGGCATCCTACAGCGTTCCAAGTCGACAGTGAGATGAGGCGTCATGGGTGGCCACTTCCTTTATCGTGCGCAGTTCGGTCGGGTACGGTGCTGCACTGCAAAATGTCACGACAGTCGTCAATCAATGCTAAGATAATTGACGCAACAAAACTATCAAAACTCAGCATTACTTGTAATATATGTTTTTTTTCTCGCAATTTAAAGCTTTTGTTCCGCCACTGTCGCGAAAGTGATAGCGGAGACAGACATCCGATACACTTAGCTGGCTTACATCAACAACCGGTGTCGCGGCGTTAATGGCGGGGCAATCAATGACAGATACATCAATCCGCCAATAACAATTCTTAAGTCCGGGCTACCCAATGCGTCTCACCCTCGGCCGGAAACTCGCCGCGGTCCTCCTCCTGCTGAGCAGCGTCGCCGCGGGCATCTCGGCCTTCGCGCTCTTCCAGACTGAGCAGGAGCGATCCCGCTCGGAGGTCATGGAGGCGGTCTGGGGCGCCGCCCTCCAGGCCCGCACCTTGGCCCACGCCATCGAGCACGCGGTCGTTGAAGCCACCGCGGTTTTTACCGCAGACGATACCGCTGAGGCCAAGGGGCGCTTCGCCGCCCTTCAGGTCGCCCTGACCGAGGTGGACAAGGCGCGCACATCATTCCTCTCGGCGATGGAGACGCAACTCTCGCCTGACGACAGGCGCAAGCTCGATCTCGCGATCAAGGAGTTCGTCGCCTACCAGACCGACACCGCCGAGCTCGGCCTGACCATTTCGCCCAAGGCCGCCCTGATCCAGGCCACCGACGAGGCCACGATCAAGAACCGGCAGCGCATGCTCGCCCAGATTACCCGCCTCGGCGAGGAGACCCTCGCGCAGCTCGCCAATGGTCGTGACAGCGCCGCACGGGCCCGCCGGCAAGCGACGGTCGCGCTGATCACCGCCCCACTCTGCGTGATCGCCGTCGCCCTCGTGGCCGCGCTGTGGATCGTCGTCACCCAGATCCAGCGCCCGCTGGCACGCCTGGGTGCGGTGATGAAGGGGCTCGCGGAGGAGCGCCTGGATGGCCAGGTTCCATTCACAGCTCGTCGCGACGAGGTCGGCGAGATGGCGAGAGCGATCGCGACATTCCAGATCGCCCTCGCCGACAAGCAGGCGCTCGACCTATCCACGCGCGAGCGTGCCGCCCTGGACGTCGTGCGGGCGGGACGGCTGGCCGAAGCGACCGACCTATTCCAGCGCGAGACGCAGGAGGTGGTCGCAGCCCTCGCGCGATCGGCCTCGGAGATGCACGTGACCTCTGAGGTGCTGACGGCAGCAGCCGGCCAGACCACGGAGCAGGCCGGCACGGTTGTGTCGGCCTCGGATCGCTCAACGGCGATGGTGAGCACGATCGCAAGCGCGGCCGAGGAGCTCTCGGCCTCAGCGCGCGAGATCGGCGCGCGCGTGCACCAGACGAGCGAGATCGCCGGGAGCGCTCTCGCGGAAGCCCGCAGCCTCAATACGACCGTGGGCAGGCTGACGCAGGCCGCCAGCGAGATTGGTGCGGTGGTGACGCTCATCCGCACGATCGCAGATCAAACCAACTTGCTCGCGCTCAACGCGACAATCGAAGCGGCTCGGGCCGGTGCGGCGGGGCGAGGTTTCGCGGTGGTGGCGGCGGAGGTGAAGGCGTTGGCCGGCCAGACTGCCTCGGCGACCGATCGGATCACCCTGCAGGTCGACGCTATTCAGGAGGCGGCACAGGGTACGGCCGAGGCGATCGGGAGCATCGGGCAGACGATCGCGCAAGTGAGCGGGATTGCGCGTGAGGTCGCAGGCGCGGCCGATCAGCAGATGCTCGCGAGCCAGGAGATCGCGCAATCGATCGCGGGAGCGGCATCTCAGGTGCACGCTGTGACTCTCAGCATCGCCAACGTGCAACAGGCAACGACGTCGAACGAGGAGCAGGCTGCGCTTGTGCGCCGAACGGCAGCGCACGTCTCTCAGCATACTAAAGCGTTACAGATAACAGTTTCCGATTTTGTTCATAATATTCAATCCGCTTGAGCCGCAATTCATACTATTTACACAACTAACCATTGGATATATTATATTCTTAATTATTGTATGATGGCGGATCAAGTTTTCGTTCAAGTGCTGATTGGGCGGCGATACAGGATAGTTTCCATCGAGCAGATCCTGTATCCCGCATAGCCTGCCTTGATCTCCGCCGCTTTTGTCAGCGTGGCAGCACTGTTTCATTTGCGCACGCCGCGCCCGCCAGGCGGCGGCACCTCATGCTGCGGCACCAGCCTCGTCCGCAACGCCTGCTCCACACTGCCCGCGCAGACCACGAATGAACTCTCGAACGGCCGCGCTGGGAAGCGCCCGGCTGAACAGAAAGCCTTGCAACTCATGGCAGCCCTCGGCCCGCAGTAACGCCGCCTGACCCTCGGTCTCGACGCCCTCCGCCGTCGTGCGAATGCTCAGCCGTGACGCGAGCCGCGTTACGGCCTCGACAATCGCCCCCGATTGTGGATCCGAGCCGAGGTCGCGTACGAAGCTGCGGTCGATCTTGATCTTGTCGAAAGGGAACGCGCGCAGGTAGCTCAGGGACGAGTAGCCGGTGCCGAAATCGTCCATGGCGATCCGCACCCCGAGTGCGCGCAGCCGGTGCAGGGTCGCGAGGTTGCCCTCGTTGTCGGCCAGAAACACCGTTTCGGTGATCTCGAGTTCCAGCCGCGTAGGAGAGAGGCCCGACTGCGCTAGCGCCGAGAACACGCTCTGGACGAGGTTGCGCTCGGCGCGGAATTGCGCCGGCGAGAGATTGACGGCGATCCTTACCTCCGCCGGCCAGTGCACCGCCTCAGCACAAGCCTGGCGCAGAGCCCAGTCGCCAATCGGACCGATGAGACCGATCTCCTCGGCGAGCGGCACGAACTCGGCTGGCGAGATCGCGCCCCGCACTGGATGGGTCCAGCGCAGCAGCGCCTCGCATCCACTCACCCGGCCTGTGCTGGCGTCGAGGACTGGCTGGTAGTGCAGTTCGAGCTGGCCGGACTGGAAAGCGGTCCGTAGATCCTGCTCCAGCTGTCGCCGCGCCTGCAACCGCGCGTCCATGCCGGCCTCGAAGAAGCGGTAGGTGCGCCTGCCGTCTGCCTTCGCGCGGTAGAGCGCCATGTCGGCGTTGCGCAGCAGGAACTCCGGCGTGTCGGCGTCGCTCGGTGCGAGGGCTACGCCGACGCTCACCCCGATCACGACCTCCTGGCCCTGGATGCCATAGGGCGCAGACAGGATCTCGACGATCTGCTGCGCCAGAGCACCGGCCGCCTCCGGAGAGGGTACGCTGTGCCGCAACAGAGCGAATTCATCGCCGCCCAGCCGCGCCACACAATCTTCCTGGGCGTGCACGAAACCGCGCAGCCGTCCGGCTACTGCGGCCAGCAGTTCGTCTCCGCCCGCATGGCCGAGCGTGTCGTTGACGAACTTGAAGCCGTCGAGGTCGAGGCAGAGCACCGCCAAGGGAGGCTGTCCCGCCTCATCGCCCCGGTGCCGCAGGGCCTGCGTGAGGCGCTCGGTGAAGAAGACGCGGTTGGGCAAGTCGGTGAGGGCATCGTGGTGGGCAAGGTAGACGATGCGCGCCTCCGCGCGCCGCCGCTCCGTCACGTCCAACACCGCAACCAGCACGGCAGGACGGTCACCGTACCGAACCGCGCGGGCGTAGACGGAGACGTCAATCAGCGTTCCGTCCGCTTTCCGATGCCGCCAGAGGTGCTCGTCGTTGGACTGCACGTCCCGGCTCAGCGCGGTGCGCAACGCAGGCCAATCTTCCTGTGGCCGAAGGTCGAACAGCGTCATCTCCAGGAACTCGTCGTGCTGGTAACCGTAATGACGTACGGCGGCCTGGTTCACGGCGAGAAATCGATGCGTTTTGCGGTCGTAGAGCCACATCGGCATCGGGTTGCTCTCGAACAGCAGGCGATAAGATGCCTCGCGCTGACGGATCGGGTTGATGTCGGTCAGGGTGACGGCAAGTAGATCTCCGACAGCGCCGGCCTCGACGCGCAGGAAGATCTCGCGGTCAGTGAGGCGAGTGCGGTAGGCGAACTCGAAGGCGCGCCGCTCGCCGGTGCGTAGAACCTCGCGTAGCTGCGCCGGGGCGTCTGTGCTCTCCAGACCGGGGACCAGCACGCTCAGACGATGCCAGAGCAGCTCGTTCGTGGGCTTAGCCATCAGCGCGGCTGTGGCCTCGTTGAGGGCGACGACCTCGAAGTCGACGACGCTGTCGTCTTTGGCGCGGACGGCAGAGAGGGCGAGCATACCCTGCTGCGTCGCACTGAAGATGGCGTCGACGAGGTTGACCGAGACGACTTCACCGCTGGTGTGCAGGAGAACGAGAGTCTCTCCAAAGCGGTTGCGCAGGGGATAGGCGGTGAACTCGCTTGTCTCGACCGTGCCGGCGTGGAGGAGAATGCGCCGCGCACTCACGATCCGTTTTGCGGAGGTAGCTTCGGCGCAAGCCCGTGTGAAGACACGAGCGTCGCCGGACGAGAGTGCGGCGAGCGCAAGGTCAGAGGTGGGTTGACCAAGCCATGCAGCAAAACGCTCACCACTCCAGGCGAAGGCGTATCCTCTGACGGGCTGAAGCGTGACGAGGGCGGCGCCAGCCGCATTGCGGCCGAGATTGCCGAGAACGACCTCCTCGTAGGACGGCAGACCGTTGGGATCGCGCTGTCCAACGGTCCATGCGTGCAGAAGGGAATTCACGCCGGACGACGGGCTATCATTCGAGCGCATGACCTCGGCCAGGAGAGGTTTACAACGCGATCTACCTTATATGTCGAGCGTAAAAAATGTCACACCGCGTGAAGAAGTTCGAATTATGAAACTTTGATGACATATTAACATATAGCTCTGACTAGCTAAGCTGGTTCACGCCCAGCACAAGTTTTTTGGGCATCCTGAACCCTGAGCCTGACTGGTCAGCCCCCATCAGAGTGGTCTGCCCTGAAGTATGGCTTTGAGCCGACGGAGGACGGACGCAAGGGGAACGAAGAAGCACAAAACGGAAGAGGTCGTGGCCAAGCTGCGGCAGATGGACGTGCTGGTCTCGCAAGGGCAGAGCGTGGCTGATGCAATCCGCGCGATCGGCGTGGCCGAGGTCACGTATTACCGCTGGTGTCAACGCCGATTGAAGTCTGACCCACCTTTGGCTTTGTCGCCGATCGTAACCTGACCCACCCCTCACGCAGGAACGGCTGTTTCCCGCACTGGCCGCGCCACCAGCCCGGCGCGCCGTTTGTCCTTCAGCCGGTAGCTCTCGCCCGTGATCGTCACCACGCTGGCATGGTGCAGCACCCGGTCCAGCATCGCCGCTGTCAGCACCGCGTCGCCGGCAAACGCCTGGTCCCACGCCCCGAACGACAGGTTCGAGGTCAGGATCATCGCGCCCCGCTCGTAGCGCTTGGCCGCCACCTGGAAGAACAGGTTCGCCTGCTCGCGCGCGAACGGCAGGTAGCCGATCTCGTCGACGATCAGCAGCCGGTAGAGGTTCACCGCCCGGTGCATCGCCTCCTTCAGGCGCCCCTGGCGCTGCGCCGTCTCCAGCGTCAGAACCAGGTCCGCCGCACTGGTGAAGCGCACCTTCATCCCGCGCTGCGTCGCCAGGTAGCCGAGCGCGATCGCCAGATGCGTCTTGCCCACGCCGGACGGACCCAGGAACACCACGTTCTGCGCCCGCTCCACGAAGGCCAGGCTGGCCAGTTCCTGGATCTGCGCCCGCGGCGCCCCGGTGGCGAAGCCGAAGTCGTAGCCCTCCAGCGTCTTCACCGCTGGGAACCCCGCAACCCGAGCGAACATCTCCCGTGCCCGGGTGCGCCGGGCCTCGCGCTCGGCCCGCAGCACCTCCTCCAGGAAGACCGCATAGGGCGTGTCGCGCTCGGATGCCGCCTGCGCGAGCGCGCCGTAGGCCGCGGGCACCGCCTGCAGGCGCAACTCGGCGCAGAGTTCGGCGAGGCGGGCATGCTGCAGGTCGCTCATGCCAGCTCTCCCGTCATCAAGCCCGAGAGCCCGTCGTAGAGCGCAAGCGGGTGCTGCAGCCCGACCACCGGGTGGGCGGGAGCCGGCACCGCCGGGGCCTGGATCTGGCGCACCGAGCGTCCGCCGTAGGGCGGCGGCACCGGCTGCAACTGCGCCTGCTCCACCTCCAGGCGCTCGGCCGGCACCGCGCCGGTCGTGGCATGGACCCGCTGGTTGGCGACCGTGCGCAGCCAGCGACCCGCCGCAAGGTTGGCTGCCTCCCGGTCGAGCACCAGCCCTTCCTGGCTCAGCCGGCTAGCCAGCGGCACGTAGAAGCTGCCGCGCAGGTAGCGGATGAAGCGCTCGACCTTGCCCTTCGTCTGCGCTCGCCCAGGCTGGCACAGCCGGGGCCGGAAGCCGCAATGGCGGGCGAAGTCCAGGAAGCCGGCCTGGAAGCGATGACGCCCGCGACCGTAGGCGTTCCGCTCCACCACCACGGTACGCATGTTGTCGTAGAGCACCTCGCGCGGCACACCCCCGAAGGCCAGGAAGGCGTTCTCGTGGGCGGCAATCAGCGTCTCGAGGCGCTCGTCGGTGACGAACTCGAGGTAGGCCGCCCGGCTCCAGCCCAGCGTCGCCACGAACACCGAGAGACGGTCGGCGCCGCGCCGCATCACCGCCCAGTCGACCTGCATCTGCTCGCCCGGCGCAGTCTCGAAGCGCACCACCGGCTGCGGGGCCGGCGCCGGCGCGAGGCCGGCGACGAACTCCTTGAGCATCGTGTAGCCGCCCGCATAACCCCGCTCGCGCAGCTCGCCGAGCAACACGCTGGCCGGGATCCGCTCCGGCGCCGCAGCCGCGAGGCGCTCCACCACGTAGCCCTTGAACGGGTCGAGCTTGCCCGGTCTGGGCGGCCGCCCCTTATAGCGCGCCGCCGCCTCGTCGCGCAGGTAGCGCCTCACCGTGTTGCGCGACAGACCCGTCGCGCGGGCAATCTCGCGGATGCCCTTCCCGTGCCGATGCAACACCCGGATCTCCAACGCTGCCTCCTCACCCACCATCCGGGCCTCCTCCCGCAGAAGGAGCCCAGCCTACGGCCTGGGTCAGGTTTCAGTCGGCGACTGGGTCAGTTTCACATCGGCGGCTACAGCTGGCGCAAGGAGTTCGGCGGGCTCAAGTCCGACCAGGTGCGTCGGATGAAGGAGCTGGAGACTGAGAACCAGCGGCTACGCAAGGCGATCGCGGATCTCACGCTCGACAAGCTGATCCTGCAGGAGGCGGCCCGGGGAAACTTCTGAGCCCCGCGCGCCGGCGCGCCTGCATCGAGCATGTCCGGACCGTGCTGACGGTCTCCGAGCGGCGCGCCTGTCGCGCCCTCGGGCAGCATCGCTCGACGCAGCGCAAGGTGCCGCGGGGGAGAGACGACGACCCGATGCAACAGGCCGTGCGCGACGCCTTGATCGGCTTCATGGCCGCGACTGCGCAGGCGCAGGCCGAGGCGACGAAGGAAGCGCAGCGCGCCGGCATCGCTCACGCCAAGAGCCGGGATGACGCCTACCGCGTGCGGTCGGAAGCCGTCCTACACCCGGGCCCAACTCGACGCCGTGCTCGCCAAGCTCGCCCACGGTGCCCACATCTCGCCCATCGCCCGGGACACTGGCCTGTCGAGGCAGGCCGTCTACAGGATCAAAGAGGACCCGGCCGAGGCGGAGGCGATCCTAGCGCGATGGGTGGCATGAGGACGGGGATCGATCAATTTGCGGCCAAGGGGCGGGAAATCAGCGCCCGCGTTCGGCGAGAGCGAGCCAAGCAACATGCCGCCGAGCTGGCCCCTGTCATCGCCGAGCTGCGCGCTGGCGGCGCGACGACGTTGCAGGCCATCGCGACCGGCTTGAACAAACGCGGCATCCCTACGGCGCGAGGTGGCACGTGGTCGGCCGTCCAGGTTAGTCGCGTCATCGCTTGGATGGCCTGACAGCGGCGGGCCGGGCTGTTCCTCCGAAGAGACCCGACCCGCCGGTGACGCCAACCGAGCGGCCGAGGGGCCGCAGGGCTGGTGTGACTGCCGGGCCAATGATCGGCTGCTAGGACCGTTCCAACACGTTGCCGGAGAGTACCGGGGAGCACCACTTTGGATGGGGGCCCTACATGGCGCCTCCCCGGCCCCAGGATAACCTGGGTAGCTATCTTATGTTGCTGCGCTCGGGCGATCAACATAGCCGCCGCCTGGAGCGTAACACCGACACCAGAATGCCGTTGATGAAGACCAATCCGGTCCCTGGCAGTCCCCGGAACAAGCCCTATGTTGCCCTTGAGACGGCGCTTGCGTTAGCGCTAGGAGCCCCCTCGGGACGCAATGCCCCGTTATCGCTTCAGCTTGATAGTCAACGAGCGCTGCCGTCGCTCAGGCTTGGCACATCGGCAGGTTACTCCTCAACTTTCCCGATCACTATGACGCTTGGGCTGTGGGAGTGCTCATAGTCGAAGCCGAGGATGGCAAAGCGAGCTTCGCCATCTCGATGGCGGAGATTGCAGGCAGATATTTGGGTGCCGTACTGCACTGATGAATGCCGTGTCTCTCACGATAGGCCGGTCCGCTTGACGCAAGTATCCCCTGATCCAGCCAGTAAGGCGCGCAACCCAGCCACAAGATCGCGTAGGCTGCGCTGATATTCTTCGGCGACGGACGAGGTCACGGAGCGACGCTCACGGATCGATAGAATGCGCCCGGAAGGAGTCTCTACGATCCTCACGTTTTTCTCACCCAGAATAGCTCGCAACCGCTCAAGATATTGGCTCTCGGACATCCTGCGCGGCTGAAATGAATAGCGCACGCCAAACGGGCGAGTGCGGCTCGTTCGCCCTGAGTAGTAGACACGATTTCGCATTGTAACCCTTATTGCCTGCCGATCATCTTCTCATCAAGCCGGCGCGCCACTCGCGTCCAATACAGCACCGTGACGCCGACACATGGCAGCATCAGGGTCGCAGCTAAGGCGATGTAGGATGCGAGGCTCACTGCGCCAGACTGTAGAGCACGATGCGGTCCAGCGCCTCGTCGAAGGTCGGGTGCACGCCTTCAATCGGTTCGTAGAGGGCGCCCTTCATGCGCTCGGCCGTGAACCACTCCCGGGTCAAGTCGCCTTCCTCATCCTCTTGCCAGAGGTGCACGCGCCCGATCGTCTCGCCACCGCGGTAGACCTGCCGGACGTGTGAGTGGCCATCGGGCCCCGGGATCCAGGCTTCGTCGACAGTGATCGGCATTGCTCACCCCAAAGGTGTCAGCCAGGTAGCAGCCCGCCTTTGTGCGGCGAGACGTCCGGCAGAGACGATACCCTGTCCCCGTGCGGCTGTCGGCCCTGCCAGAGTTTGACGAACCGTTGCGGTTCATGCCGAATGCCAGCTTGGGCGGCTCGCATCCCGCGAGTCGCTGAGGAGACCACCGCCGCAGCAGTGAGACCCTAGAACGCCAAACGGCCCCACTCCTTGCCGGGAGAGAGGCCGTGGCGCCGCCGAAACGGCATATCGGAACTGATTGCACCTCCGATATCGCCAGACACTCCCTCGGGAGTCAAGCTTGAACCTCGGTTCAGGCAACGGTGGCGGTTTGCCTGGTGAACGGAGCGCATGCCGGCGCCTCCGATCGATCTGCCGCGGTCCGAGAGGGCCGAACGATGACCTATGCCGAGATGAAAGAGGCGATCGCCCGGGCGCTGCCGGCGGCGCTCCCGGCCCTACGCGCGCAGCTCTACGACCTGAATGGCGCCGGGCGCATCAGCGACCGAGATGCCGGGGAGCTCGACGAGGTGATTGAGGTGCGGCGCACTGCCGGCCGGGCCTCACCCGCCACGCTCGCGCCCTCCCCTGCCGTGCCGATCGGCGTCGTCATGGCGCGCACCTCACTCTTCCCGCCCCGCCTTCGCCCCCGCATCAGCGACCGCCCCGCCGCAAAGCTCCGCCGCCGGCGCATCGCCTATTCCGGCCCAATCCCGCCGGGGCTCGCCGAGCGGTTCACGGTAGGCGAGATCGCCGTGCTCGGGATCGTCGCGAACGAGATCGCGGCCAAGGGCCGATGCGACTGCTCGGTGGCCGAGATTGCGCAGCGCGCCGGCGTCTGCACGCGGCTGGTGCAGCAGGCGATCAAGGAGGCCCGCCTGCAGGGCCTCATGTCAGTCGAAGAACGCAAACAGAAAGGCGGCAAGCACCTCACGAACGTCATCCGCGTGCTCTCGCCCGAATGGGCCGCCTGGCTCGCCCGGCGCAGCAAGGCGAGGGGGGTGGGTGAATCGAAGTTCGCCCCTCCGGATACAAGGGGATTCTTCCCTTCTTTAGAATCGAGAGCGGCGCTGCGCGGAAGCCGCCAGACGGGTTTTCGGAGGGGGGATTCGGGATCCGGTGCGGCTGAGCGAGCGGCGGAGCGTCCGCGATTCTAGCCTGAGACGGCCGACAGCCCTGGAATCGCGAGCGCCGGACCATGGGGAGGATCCGGCGCTTGGGGAGGGATTCGGAATCGAATGCGGCGCGCTCAGACGATGCCCTTCCGGACCGCGTCCATCATCCGCTTGAACCCCTCGCGGTAGGGCAGCCGCTCGCGGTCGCACCATTCGATGAAGTCGACCTGGTCGGAGACGTTGATCCGCGTCGTGAACGAGGTCGTCGGCTCCTCCGAGGCGCGGCGCCGCTTGATCGGCTTCGGGGCGTCGCGCTCCACGAATCCATGGGCGGCGGCCGCCGTGCGGCTCACCGCGGGCACATTCGCGGGGGCGGGCGCGGCCGGCTTGAAGTCGCCGAGGTTCGCGAGGCCGGCAGGCGTAGGCTTAGACATGGGCGGGCTCTCTGGCTGTGCGCAGGATCTCGACGATCTCGCCGGCGAGCGCGTCGGCGTTCTCTCTCGCCTTGTCGAGGCCGTTGACGGCCTGTGGGTCGAGTTCGTCGAGGCTCTGGCGGTAGGTGAACATGGAGCGGTAGGCGGCCCGTTCGGCGAGGTCGGTCGCCATCATCGGAATGCCGGCCGAGGCCATCGTCTCGCGGATCACCCGCTCGTCGCGGGTCGCGAACCCGGGCTTCGTGCGGGTGAACAGGACGCGGTAGTGCCGCGGGCCGACGGTCGCCGCCTGGTCTTCGATGTAGGCGATCGCGCGGCGCGCCTGCGTCGCGTCCATTGCCGAGCCCTGCATGGGGATGAGGGTCAGGTCGGCCGCCAGGATTGCCGAGGCGACCATGAGCGAGGCGGTGCCCTCGAGGTCGGCGATCACGAACTGGCTACGGCCCCCCTCCCCTTTCAGCATGCGGCCGATGTTGGTCGAATCGGCGTGCCCGATCACGGTGACCGGGCAGGCGCTCGGCCCGTCCTTCCAGGCGACGAGGTTGCGGTTCGGGTCGCAGTCGAACAGCGTCACCGACGCCCCGTGGCGGGCGAGCGTCGTCGCGAGCACGAGGGCGGTCGTGCTCTTGCCGGTCCCGCCTTTGGGATTGCTGACGGCAATTACAGCCATGTGGGGTCACCTCACGTATGGTCACTGGGAGCAGTGTGGGGCGGCATCGCTCAACGCCACGTTAATTGCCGTGACACTCTTTGGCGTGATGCGGCGTAGCGCGGCGTGACGTCAAGGCAGTTAACGTCATTTGGCGTGATGTGAAGTGACGTGACTTCATATGAAGTCATTTGAAGGCGCTGGCCTTGGTCCCGGATCCGTTCCGCCGAAAGCCGTGCCCTGTGTCCGCAGGGTACACCCTGTTGAGGCAGATACGTGAGACAGCCCTGGCCGTCTCAACAGGGTTGCAAATTGAACCGCGAGACAGCTAGGGATGGTCCTCCAGACCCTAGCGTGACGAGTGATGGGCAAAATCGGTTACGCACGCGTCAGCACCACGGATCAGGACCTCACCCTCCAGCTCGCCGCCCTCTCCGCGGCAGGATGCGGCGTCATCCGATCCGAGAAGATCACCGGATCTACCGTCGCCGGTCGCGCCGAGCTGCGCACCGTCCTCGACTTCATCGGCAAGGGCGACACTCTCGTCGTCACCCGCATCGATCGCCTCGCCCGATCCCTCGGAGACCTCCAGGACATCGTGCGCGAGCTCAAGGCCAAGGGCGCCTCGCTCGTCGCCACCGAGCAGCCGATCGATACCGGCCCTGCCGCCGGCAAGGCCTTCCTCGACATGCTCGGGGTGTTTGCCGAGTTCGAGACCAACTTGCGGCGCGAGCGCCAGATGGAGGGTATCGCCAAAGCCAAGGCCGCCGGCGTCTACAAGGGTGGTAAGACGCGGATCGCTGCCGACGAGGTGCGCCGTCTGGCAGGGGAGGGGATAGGTCCCTCAGTGATCGCCCGGCAGCTGGGGATTGGCCGAGCCAGCGTTTACCGCTTGCTCAGCTCAGGAAAAGCTGTTTCACAAGACGACCGTCGCCCTTCGGACGTACCTTCATGAAGGAACAGCCACTCCAGCTGGCTGTGTCGGCCTTCTTGTGTCGACCGCGGCGGGCTGGTTCAGCGGCCTGTCCTTCGGCCTGATGCCCCTGTGCTGTGGATCGACACCGAAGTGGGATCCCGGGCTGGATCAGGAACAAGCCCTTATATCTATTCTGAGTGGATCTTCAGCGATCGTAGGGCGCTCTTGAGCGCGAGTGCTCCGACCGCTCGCGCTGAACAGCCGGGGGAAGGGCGCTGCGAACGTCCTCGATCAGCCGCAGCACACGCAGCGCGACGCGGCGCTCTGCCTGCCGAACGTTCCTGGCCAGCTGCCGCAGTGCGAGCTGAGGGATTGTGCCGATCTCCCACAAGACTTGGCGCAGGGCACGTGCGGCTCCGAAGCTGGCCTGCAGATCGAGGCGCAGCTCGGAACGGGCTGGCGCGATCGCGCCGCTGCTCACGAATGCAGCTCTGTCCTCGACATGATCGACCACGTTCACCTTCTCGCTGTAGCGGCGTGCCTCCACAAACAGGCGCTCGTGCAGCTCCGCCGTGCTCGGGGCGAAGTGCGGATCAGCCTGTCGCACCCGCACCGCGGCCTCCAGCCGCTCCCGCTCGATCACCAGACGCGCCTCCTGCCGGTGGCGTGTCAGCCCCACATAGAGCTCGCGCGCATCGCCCGCCGTGAACCCGCAGTAGATCGTCGCCTCGCAGGTGCGGCCCTGCGCTGCGTAGGCGGTCCCAGCATAGCCAAGGCTGATCCGCGGCAGGAGCCGCGCCTTGCTCCGGCCCCTCTGCAGCGTTCGCTGGGTCTGAACCGGCACGAAGCCGGCATAGGCGTCCTCGACCTGCCGGCCATCCTCCAGCCGCACCCGCAGGCGCAGCTCCCCGGCCACATCCGGCCCGATCGCCTCCACGACCGCGCGCGTACCATTGCGGATGCCGTGCTGGCTCAAGCTCTCGCCGAAGCGGACGCGCTCGCCGACTGCCAAGCTCAGCGCCTGCACCTTGTTCTCGCGGTCGCGGGCCGTGACCTCGACGTCAGGACCCGTCAGCACGCCTTCCGTCCGTAGCAGGGTGCGCGCCCCGCAGTTCAGCGCAGCCGCGTCGCGGTTGCGCCGCGTCACCATCAGCACTGCATTCAAGCCGTGCCGCGCCCGCGCCTCGGACCAGAGCGCCAGCGCCCGCGCCTGCACGGTCGCGCCGCCGGAGACGAGCTCGATGCAGCCGCGGCTCGCATAGGCGCGCAAGCCTGCCTCCACCTCGCCGCGCGCCATCAGCACCGAGGCCGCCCGCTGCCAGGGCACCACCTGGCGCCGCACCTCCAATAGCGTGGCGTGGCGGCCGAGCACGTCAGTCACCGCCCGCAGAGCACTCGCTCCCGCCACCGAGGCGAGCTGGCGCCGATCACCCACCAACACCACGCGGGCTCCGCCGGCCTCCGCCGCCGACAGGATGGCGGCAAGGTCCTTCGTGCTCACCATCCCGGCCTCGTCGACCAGCACCAGGCTGTCGGGACCGAGGCTCGTGCCCGCCCCCTGCGCGTGGTCGTGGCGCCATTTGGCAATGGCCTGCGCCGGGATGCCGGTCGAGCTGCGCAGTTCGTCTGCCGCGACCCAACTCGGAGCAAGGCCGATCACCTGAAGTTCACAGCGTCGTGCGATCTCGGTCAGTGCCTTCGCCGTGGTGGTCTTGCCCGTGCCGGCGCCCGCCTCCAGCACGCTGACCGCTGCCGCACCGCTCACGTGGCGCAGGGCCAGCTTCTGCTCCTCGGCCAACTGGGGCGCGCAGGAGAGCACCGCTTCCACAATGGGTACCGGGATCACATGCTCCGCCGCAGGCCGGTCAGCCGCGCGCAGCAGGGCGGCCTCGGCCGCCGCGATGCCGGGCGTCGTCCAGCAGGCCTGTCGCTCGGACCGCACCAACCGTACGAGCTGTCCGGAGCGCTCCAGCTCTGCCAGCTCGGCACGCACCGCCGCCAGTCCGAGTCCCTGCAGCGCCGCCTCGTCGAGCGCCCGTTCGATCAGGCTCTTACGGGAGAGCACGTTCTCGTGTCGGAACAGGGCGGAGGCCGCGCGCGCTACCGGCATCGTGCCCGCAGTCTCGGGTGGGTCGAAGGGCAGCTCTGCACTCAGCTCGGCCTCGTGCTCCGGGGCAAGCTCTCGGGCCGCCTCGGACACGGCGCGCCAGGGATCAAGGTCGAGGGCCGAGAGTTCCGCCCTCCAGCGCACCTCCAGGGCTGGACCGGTCGGCAGGTTGGCCTTGGCGCCGCGTGTGGCAAGCGCGGCGATCTCCTTCTGCGCGCCTGAGGCGGCAGCCCGGTCACCGCCCACCCGCGCCTCGATGGCAGCCGAGCGCTTGGAGAAGGCTTCGATGGCGGTTTGCGGAATGCCGGCGATCTCGAACTGCCCCTGGCCGGCCGGGCGCAGACGCAGGCCGAGCTCGCGCGTGAGCCGCTCGGCGAGCGCCGCCCGATAGGCACTGCCCACCACCAGCTGCCACTGGTACAGCCGTTCCGGCTCCAAGGTCCTGTGTTTTCTATCCTGGGATGCGGCGGCGTTGATGAGCACGCAGTGCGTGTGGCAATTCGGGTCACCCGCTCGCGAGGTGTAGTGGTCGAAGCGCCCGACCATCAGGCCGGTCGGCGCCTCGCGCCACTGTCCGCCGGCTCCGAGCCGCACCTCGGCGAGCTCCTCCGCGTACAGGAAGCCGAGCGCCTCCTCGACGGCGGCGGCATGGATCGCCTCCAGCTGCGCGCGCTGCTCCGGCCCGCTCGCGGCCCAGAGCAGAGAGAGTGTCTTGGGTGCGGTCAGGGTCAGGTCCCAGCCGGCCCGGTGCCCGGCCCCTGCTCCGCGCACCAGCGGCCGGCCGGTCGTTGGATCCACCCCGGCGCAGAGATCGCGAAAACTCTCCAGCGTGATCGGCGCACCGTGGCGCACGACAGCCGGTCCTTGCGTCCACCAGCGACCACCGCCGTCCTGGACGTAGTACTCGTCGCGGTTCCTCGCCTCGCGATAGGGATCGTGGGTGTAGTAGGTGCCGGCTGAGGCCCCGAGGCCCAGCGCGTGCAGCGAGGCGGTCACGCGGGTGGCGCCTTCGGCGCCCGATAGCGGCAGATCTCGCCGACCGCGGCGGGTGGCGGCTCGGCCAGAGCCTCGCCGACGATCCCGGCAAGCTCGGCCAGCCGGTCCTTGATGAAGGCCATCTCCTCGCCGAGCCGCCCGTAGGCGGTGACCCCATCGAGGTGATCGGCGAGCGCACGCAGGGCGAGCTCGGCCGGCGGCAGGCCGGTGCGCTCAGTGGCGGCAGCGAGCCGGGCCGCGAGCTCGGGTGTGAGGGGCAACGTCAGGCTTTGGGCGGCGGACATGGCGGCGGGAATGGCGTGGGTGGATCGACCGATCCTGGCAGCCGAACCTGAGCCGCCACAAGGGCCAAGCCGGCCTCCCTCCGCCCTGCACCTCGGTACGGTTGGCAAAAAGCAGCTTCAGTGCGTGTGGTGTGATCCTACGAAGGCTATGGTTCTTTAACGGCAAAACTAACGGCAGAGGCTGGTAGCCCTGGCAATGCCTGGCAGCCAAGGTGCCGTTAACCGGCGGGCCCCTAGCGCAAGGGGCATGCCCCCCGATCCCAAGAGCCTCGATCCCAAGCGCCTGGCCCGCGATGCCAAGCGTGCCCAGGCCCAGAGGCCGGATGCCGGCATCGGCCGCGAAACCACCGGCGTCACCCGCGCCGTGCGCGCCGGCCTGCCCGTCATCCGCGAGCTGCGCGCGGCCGGCGTGACCTGGGCTGCTATCGCCGAGGCCATGAGCGCACAAGGGGTGACACAGGGGGCGGGCAAGCCCCTGACCGCCACGCGGCTCACCGCCATCGTCACCCAGGTCGAGGCTCAAGAGCGCCGCAAGGCCGAGCGCGAGGCCCGACGCCGCGCACGGCCCGATCTCACCGTCTCGCCTGAGGCGATCTCACCCAGCCCACCCGCAACCTCGCTGCCGCCCTCAGCCACACCGGCCCCGCTGCCAGCTCGCCCTGCCCCGCCAGGACCCGGCGCGCGCGCCACGGAGGAAGAGATCCGGCGTGCCGGCCTGCACGATCTCCACCGCCTCCTGAAGAAGTCCTGAAGAAGGTCCGTCCATGCCCCGCATCCTCCTCGTTGCCCAGGACAAGGGCGGCTCCGGCAAGACCGTGCTGGTGCGCGCGCTCGCCGAGTGCCTGCCCTCCGCTCACCTGATCGAGATCGAGGCCAACCGCCGCCTGATCGAGCTGGAGGATCGCGTCAGCTTCTTCCCCGTGCGGGCCGAGCGCGGCGAGATCAACCGCACGGGTGGCGCCGCCGCGCGGGCCGAGTTCGACGGGCCGCTCAACGCCATCGCCGGAGCACAAGGGCCGGTCATCGTCGATGTCGGCGCCAACACGGCCGGCTCGCTCCTCCCGCTGATCGGCGAGGCGCAGGCGCGCTACGCTCGCCGCGGCGTCGAGTTCGCCCTCCTCGTCGTGCTCACCAGCGAACCCGGTGCGCTCGCCAACGCTCCCGTCCTGCTCGATCTGGCCCGCCCCTTCACGGCGGCGCGCTTTGCCGTGGAGAACCAGATCGAGGGTGCGATCGACTCGAAGGCTCTGAAGGCCTTTGCCAAGGATGTCACCCTGACCCGACTGGAGAAGCTCAGCCTGGATGAGCGCGCCAACGAGCTCCTGCAGAAGGGCGGCTTGCGCTTCATCGGCGAGGATCTCACGGCGGCCGAGGACAGCCTGACCGGGCGCTACGGCTTTGCCGAGGCGGGACGCATCATCGAGGACCTCACCGGCTTCCGGTCCAAGGCCATGCAGGCCGCCGGTCCGGCCGCGCGCTGGTTGGAGGGCTGAGGGCGCATGGCACGTCCGCCTTCTCGGACCCAGCCTTCCACGGTCGAGGCGCGCCTGCAAGCAGCGCAAGAGGCCGAGCGCGCGGCCACGCAGCGGGTGCAGCAGGCGAGCCGCGCCCGGCTGGCCGAGCTCCTGCGACTGGCGCCGCGCGAGCGTCTGACCCACCTCGACGACCCGGCTCTCATTGGTCCGGATCGGGTCAGCCTGCGCCGCTCGCTCCAGGCGAGCCTCGTCCGGCCACGCCGCCGCTGGCGGCCGGGCGGTCGGCTGCAGGCGCTCGGCCGACGTCTTGGGACAGCGCTCCTGCGCCAGCTCCTGCACCCGGCCGTGCTCGGCCTCGTCGCCCTCGGCGGCGTCTGCCTCTCCACGGCCTGGTCCAACACACCGCGCGTAGCGATCGCGACGCAGACGCTGGCCAGCAACGTGGTCGGGCCGGACGGCCGCGTGCAGGCCTACACCGTGCCGGCCCGGAGCTGGGTCGCGGTCGAGCAGCTCGGCACCGACGTGGCGCAGATGCGGGTCTGGTATCCGGGTCAGGGCTACGGACACGGCAGAGTCTGGCGCACCGGGCTCGACTTCGCCCGATAGACCGACCAGCCCTGGTCCATCCTCGCCCGAGCCGCCCGGGAGGCTGAGGCCCTCGCGCGAGGACTGCCGAACGGTCCCGGGGACCGCCTTCAGGCGGTCGCCCGCACCGGCGCCACCGGATCGAGCAGGCCGGCAAAGCGCGCGTCACGGTGAGCGAAGGTCTTGCGCAGCTTGAGCGGGTCGGTGGTGTAGGCCGCGCTGTTGAGGAAGACCAGGCTGTGGCGCTGGGTCAGGCGAGCGAGCTCGGAGGCTGGCACCAGCGCTTCAGGTCCGGGCGCCACGCTCTTCGTCTCCCGGCCGGTAGTCGGATCACGCGAGATCGTCTCCTGCACGCCCGTGAAGGTGCCGAGCGCGTTCGACCAGCGCTCGCGCTCGGCACCCTGCGCGCCCGAGAGGTTGAACAGCATCAGTGCCTCGGCCGTATCGCGCAGGATGGCCGCACCCGCCTCACCATAGGTGTCGACGATCTGCGCCTCCGATTGCCAGAAGGTCCACAACGACACGCCGTAGCCCGGCAGCTCGCCGGCCCCGCGCAGGACCGCGTCGAAGCGCCCGAGCACGTAGGCCTCGTCGATGATGACCAGAAGGCGCTCGGCGACAGGCCTGCGCCGCACGGTGCTGAACAGGGCAGCGAGCAGCCAGCGCACGTAGGGCGCCATCTCCTTGCGGCGATCGTCGGCCGGCAGCACGATGTAGAGGTCGGCGTCGCCCGCGCAAAGCGCGTTGAGGCGGAAGCTATGACCGGTCACGATCCTCTGCATGCGCGGGTCGAGCATCCAGCTGAAGCCCTGCGCTGCGGTCGTGAGAATGCTGGCGCGGCTCTTCTCGTCGTCGGAGTCGAGGATGCCGCGCGCGTCGCAGGCGACCGCGTCGCCGTGCCCCTCGAGCGCCGCGCGCAGCGCCTCGGGATCGCGCACCAGGGCGGCGGCCTCGGGCGCACCCTGTCCGGCCCGGATCACGCATTGTAGCGCTGCCACGATGAGGACACCGGCTCGGTCGCGGAAGAAGGCACCGGCGTCGCTGGTCTGGCCGGTCTCCGGCAGGAGGGCACGGGCCATGCTCTGCAGTTCCAGCACGTCCTCGGGATCGAGGCCGAGCAGCGGGTCCCAGCGATCCGTGCCGTGGGCGAGGCTGAGCGGATCGAGCACATAGACCGTCTGACCCATGCTCTCGCGCCGTCGGCGTACGGCGCGCACGACGTCGCCCTTGGGGTCGATCACCACGGCGGGGCCGGCCCAGGCCTCCGGTTCGGGGAAGGCGAGGTTGGGCAGGATCAAGCCGCTGGTCTTGCCCGTGCGTGGTGGCGCGATGGTGAGCAGGTTACCCTCGACCTGTACGCGCACCGCTCGGCCCGTATCCGGATCGAGGCCGAGCTCGATGCCCTTGCGCATGCGGGCGAGCGCGCGCGGCGAGGCGAACTGCGCGTCGCCGAAGCGGCGCAGACGGTGGCGCAGTGGCACGAGGCGTCCGCCCATCAGAATGAGGCTGCCGAGCGCAATGGCGGCTCCCCAGACGAGGACGAAGGCCTCGCGGCCGCCGCCGGGGAGCGCCTGCGCGCGGCCGAGCGCCATGTTGAGATAAGTGCCGGCTATGCGGACAAAGGCGGCGAGCCAAGCGCGCAGGCCGCTGCCCTCCGGCGTGAACCAGTCGGCCGGGGTTCCTCGCAAGGCCGGCCAGACCCGCGCGTCGAGGCCGTGGCTCGCGAGATACGCGGCCGGGTAGCCGAGCAGGAAAGTGGCGAGCACGACAACGAGGACGAGGCCGGCGCGGAGAGGAAGGTCGGGGCGATGCATGGCGATGGCATAGAGCCGGAGGCTTGAGCATACTGGATACGGCGTAGCTCAACCTTGAGCGAACTCACAAAGCAACTGTTGACCACCTTGATCGGAGCGGGACCGGAGACAACGCTTCGTTAGAGTTGCCCTTGTCATAGAGCGGCCGGCACACACGATCGAGCTGCGATGACCCAGTCCCTTCCCTCCGCCCTGACCCTCTCGTTGCTCATGCTGACTGCTCTGGCCGCGCCGGCGTCAGCCCAGGAGGCACCGCCGCTCGCAGTTGACGATCCGGCTCTGATTCAGGCGGCCAGGAACGCCTGTCGGCTCGATCGGATGCGCACGCCCTGGCTTTTTGGTCTCGAGTCGATGTTCGACCACCTGAAGGAGCCTAACCGGAGGCAGTACGATGCCTGGCTTGTCGAGTATAACCGCTTCATTGAAACGCGGCAGGATCAGATCTTGGTGCGCTTTGCCGAGCAGATGCACAGCCGGCAGCGTCACCGGATCCTCTACAGCGATGCCGAGTGCAAAATCCTGGTTCCGGCCTACGGCCTGGCCTGGACAGCTTCGCACATCGACGTGCGGCCTGGCGACATCAAGAACGGTTGGCTCGTGAGTTCCTGTGACATGCGTCCGTGCGTTGGGCGGCCGCTCGACGAAATTCCAGAGAAGTGCAACATCGCCCCTCTGTCTGATACCTACGTGAAGGACTGCAACAAGCCTGAGTGAACGCGAGATAGTCAAGCAGGCGAGAGGGCTAGATCATCAGTTCGACACGCTGTTGGTCGGTCGGAACAGACTGGGAATGCTCGATTTCTATGGTTCTTGCTCGTTTTTCGTGGATCACGTGGCGAGGGTCATGTGGCGCTTCAGGGGCTATAGACCTGCCCGTCCTTAGCATGGCTGCTTGACGAGCTTGAGCCGGTTTATCTGGCCTCCGGCGTGACCGCTGCTCTAGGGCTCTGTCAAAGCAGCCCTCATGGCAGCGATGTCCCCGTCCAGTCCCGCGGCGAATGTCGCGAAGGCGGGGTCGCTGCAAGCCCGTGCCTGCCTAATCCAGGCGCCGATGTCCGCAGCGCTGTCCTCGCCCTGGTTGCTGATCCTATGGCAGGGCTTGGCTATTGAGCGGGCGGTCAGCAAGTTCTTGTCGATGTTCGCGCGCGGATTGAAGAATAAACCTTCGCCATTGCGGCCCCGCCCGCAGATCCAAATTGGGAAGCGGCTGCGCATGAGTATGATTGAGGCAGAACACGATGGTTATTGAGTCTCAACACGTTCATGGTCACCGATTTAATTTTCAAACGCCTAGATCCTGCTCATACGACTTCGGATATAATATAACATCTTGTTTGATATTGGATTACAACGTTCTCGCCGTTGTGCTGATTGGACCTGATGTAGAGCATCCGTCCGCACACTAAGACGCGAGAGCTCGGCGCACAGCATCTGGCTCACGCTCGATCACGCGTAAGAGCGTCTGCATCGCGGCGTCAGGTCGACGTCGCCCTTGTTCGTAAGCTTCCATCGTCCTCGCCGAGATCCGAAATTGCCGCTCGAACTCCTTCGTCGATGGAGCCACCTTGCGCCTGATCGCCTGCACCCGCTCGGGCGTCAGTACATCATCGGGCACCTCATAGCTCTCGGCTTCGACCTCACCGCGCAGGTAGGCGGCCATCTCCTGAAAGGCCTCGACCAGATCGTCACCGACCCGGGAGCCGGCAGGCTGCTGAGGGCTCTGCGTCATGATTCGACTCCTTTGATGCTCGCGATCGCTTCGAGGATCGCCTTGCGTTGCTCCGGTGAGAGGTCATCCCGCTCATTCTTCGGGTAGGCCGTCATCATGAACAGCACGCCTGGCGCGACCGCGACGTAGTAGACGGTGCGCCCACCCCCGCTCTTTCCACGTCCAGGCAGAGGGAAACGCGCTTTACGAGCCCCACGTAGACCACGGATCATGGGGTGCGCTTCAGGGGCTCGGACGATCGACAATTCGATCGCAGCCTGAGCCTCCTCGCTGAGCCCCATGCTCCTCATCGCCCGGACATAGGGCTTCAGCCGGACGACTTTCATGACCCCATACTACATCAACACGTTACGACATTGTAGGGGTTCGCGCTAACTTCCATGCCTCACGAACGACGCGTGGGGATGCGCTTTGAGCGACCACGGCCTTTTCCGGCAGGAGGTCGCAACCTTTGGTGTGGCCTGATCAGGGAGAGCTTTTGTCCGAGCCTTGCCTGTTTCCCTCAAATCAGCCGGACGGCCTTGCCCCTGTCGATCTCGGCCTCATTGTAGTAGCGCGCCGCCTGCTGCACCGAGCGGTGCTGGGACAGTTGCATCGCTTCGGGCAGCGGTACGCCCTGCTTCCCCGCCTCGGTCATGAACCCCGACCGTAAACCGTGAGCCGAGAACAGCGCCGGGTCGAGCCCGGCCCGGGCGCAACGCGCCTTCAGGATGGCGTTCACGCTCTGCGGGTCGAGCGCCGCCGTGCCGAGCCGCCCCCAACGGTCGATCCGCCGGAACACCGCCCCGCTCTCGATCTTGGCGAGGGCCAGCCAGTCGAGCAGAGCCGTGGCGGCGCGCCCGATCACCACCACACGGGCGTCGTCGTCCGCCGTCGTGGTCTTGGTGCGTCCGAGCCGGATCGTGATCTTCGCGACCATCGGGCTGTCCGGATCGGCCGGATCGCGCGGCACGGGCGCCTCGTGCGTCAGATCTTCGATCCGCAAGGAGGCAACCTCGGCCCGGCGTCGGCCGCCGGAAGCGAAGGCGACCAGCAACAGCGCCTTGTCACGCGCATCGACCAGGCGATGCTCGTACAGGCAGGTAGCGAGCAATTGCTCGATCACCGCGGCGGTGACCGCCCGCGCGCTCTTGCGGGTGCGAGGCCGGCGGTTGGCCCGGACAGCGAGGGAGAGGGCGGTGCGAAGGCGCGGGCCCTTGAAGGGCCCTTCGACGCCGCGGAAGCGGTGGAGAGTCGACCAATGGGCGAGGCGCCGGCGCACGGTCGAGACCGCGTGCGGGCCGGCGACCCGCAGCAGGCCGCGGGCCCGCAGGTCATCTTCGACGGTGCTGGGCATGCCGTGGCGCGGGTCGCTCTCGCGCTCGGCCGGGTCCCAGAGGTGATGGGCGACGAATTTCAGCGCCAAAACCTCGGTCGCCGGCCAGGGCAGAGGGTGGCCGGTGGCCGCGAGGCACCAGGCCTCGAGGTAGCCGAGGTCGGAAGCGAGCGCCCGCAGCGTGTTCTTGCCCATGCCGGAGCGGGCGAGGTGCGTGAGGGTGGCGGCGTCCTCGTCGGTGACGAGGGCGGCGAGTCGCTCACGAGCGTCGAAGGGGAGGAGGCCGGCGAGGGCGTCGAGGTCGCGCTCCCGGGCGAGGGTGGGATCGGGGAGGAGGGCAGGGATGGGATCGGACATCGCGGATGGGTGCTTCAGCACGGGGCTTGAGCCGCATTGGAGCGGAGTTTCGGCCGCGCGTCCATCACCACCGATAAGGGGACATTATCAATGGTCAGAGTGTCCCTCGCGCACTCGTACAGGTGCGCGAAGCGAAATGCCCAATCGCTTCCGTCGTGGTGTGCTGATACAGCTCTGGCAATGGTTTATCGCCTGCTAGAGCCGTTCCCCTGGGCCGCCCTCGCCCCGCCGCTGGCTGCCGCCGAGGACGCGCTGGCCCGCCTCGACCAACACCTCGCCACCAGCCCCATCCGCCACGGCTGGGCCGCCCGCACCGCCTTCGCCGACGCCTGCGCCAGCCTCGCCCTCCAGGGCGACCTCGTGCTCCTCGAAGATCTCGTCCTTCACGATGCCGGCCGCGACCGGCACGCCCCCTCCCAGGAGCTCACCCGCGCACACGCGGTCCTGCGCACCCGCCGCCGTATCTCCGCCGCCGAGCCCGGCTGGGCCACCAGTCCCGCCGGCCTCGCCTCTCTGTCCGAGGATCCGGATGGGGCAGGGGGCCAGGACGCGATCCCGGCACCCGCCGCGCCGTCCATTGACACGGCAGAAGGGGATCTCCCGGAGGTCGACGACGCCTTCTCCGCCGAGCTCGCCGACATCGACGCCCTGATCGCCCGCTCCAGCCGCCGCCTCGCCGACACCGGCCCGGTGAGGGAGAAGTCCCCGCTCGTCTACGATCCAGCCTGGGGCGAGACCGAACGCCTCGCCGCCTGGCGCCACGCCGTCGCCGACACCCGCAGCTTGCCGCCGCTCCTCGCCGCCACCATTGCGGTCGACGCCTGGACCGCCCTCGAGCCGCTCCAGCATCGCGCCTGGCTCGGGCCGCTCCTCGCCGCCGACTTCCTGCGCGCTCGCGACAAGGCCCGACACCACCTGCCCGCCCTCGCCAGTGCCCTGCGCCGCGTGCCCCGGGACCGCTGGCTCTCACGCGATCCGCAGGCCCGCTGGCTCGCCATCCTCGACGCCGTCACCGCGGGGGCCGAGCAAAGCATGAGGGATCACGACCGCTGGATGCTGGCGCGCGAGGGGTTGTTGCTCAAGGTGCGGGGAAGGAGGGGGAGTTCCAGCCTGCCCCGCCTCATCGACCTCGTGCTGGCCCGCCCGCTGGTCTCGGCCACCACCATCGCGGACGAACTCGGCGTGACGCCGCGTGCCGCCCAGACGCTGGTCGCCGAGCTCGGCCTGCGCGAGCTCACCGGTCGAGGACGTTATCGGGCTTGGGGGATCTTGTAAGCCGCTCGCCATCGACCGGAATCAAATCGTGAGAGCGGCGCGCCCTAAAAAGTATTTCTGCACGGGGGTGACCGCGTGCGCTAGATTGCTGATGAGCCAGCCTATTCCGTCGATGGCTGGGGATTGGCCTCTGGCAGGCACTTGCTCAAGGCTCGTGAACCTTCATAAAACTTTCCCTGTTCGGATCTGGAAAGATCCTCGTATCAGAAAGAAGTGACGTGTCGGACGAGATCCAAGCCCACTCAGATGAATTCCAAGCTTCCGAGCCAGACATCGTTGACCTCGCCGCCAGCATCGTTTCGGCCTACGTGACCAGGAACAACGTTCCGGTCGCTGAACTCCCGAACCTGATTGCCTCGGTGCACGCCTCGCTGAGCGGTCTCGGCCGGCCTGCCGCCACACCGGCCGAGGATCACAAGGTCACGGCGGCCCAGATCCGCAAGTCCGTCACCCCGGACGCCATCACCAGCTTCATCGACGGCAAGCCGTACAAGTCGCTCAAGCGGCACCTGACGTCGAACGGTATGACACCCGACCAGTACCGCCAGAAATACGGTCTGCCCCGCAACTACCCGATGGTCGCGGCCACCTACGCCGCCCAGCGCTCCGAACTCGCCAAGAGCCTCGGCCTCGGCCAGATCCGGCGTGATCGGGCTGCCGCCAAGAAGGCGGCTGAGAAGCGGGCCGTCCCGGATCCAGTCGTCGCCGCACCCGCGGACGCGAAGCCAGCACGCCGCGGCCGACCGAAAAAGGCCGAGGCCAGCTCAGCCGAGTGACGTCGGATCCAACGAACCCATGGCCGCGACAGCGTGCCCGACGCACGCTGTTGCTCTCGGGCGTGCTCCTCGTTGCGGGAGGTTTCCTGATCGCCGTGGTCGGCGTGTATTTCGCCCTCGAGGATGTCGTGATCCACTGGATCAAGTAGGCGCGCCGCCTGTTCAGGGTTCTGCGTGTCCGTACGATGCTCGATACGGTGTTATTGCTCGATCCTGAACCGAGCCATGAAGTAGGAAAGCTTTCCGTGTCGCAGCCTCGCACACGCGGGTGCATTGCTCACCGGGAAGAGGGCAGGGGCGGGATCGGCCAGGGTGGAAGGTCATGGAGGTCGAGCTCGGGCCGCATTTGAGCCGATTTCCGGGCCGCGTCCATGATCATCGATAAGCGATCGATCGAGCGCTGGGCGCTGGCACTCCAGACGCGGCCGTCTACAAGGCTAGACTAACCGACCTATTCGCGATCATCGATGGTGCCGGCAGCAAGGTCTTAAACTAATTTTTCGCCGAATATCATCAAATTCTCCTTGGGTATGTCAGAATACAATTTCCCAATTTTGCCGGCAAAATCATTGTTAGTAACGATTTATTGGCATACTACTCCACAGGATCGTTCCGCTTGAACTAGGAGAACCTCAGTGTCAGTCAGCGCAGCCCATCACAGTGGTCGGGTAATCAATCCGCGTGCCACCCTATTGTCCTCACCTGCGCAGAGAATAGCGAAGAAAGCCGATAAAGACGCCGACGACGTAGCCAAGGCCAAGCCGGCTGCACCTAAGCTCGTCTCGAGCAGCCCGCATCAGTTTCTCGACCGCAAAGTGTGATGCGGATTGGCACGATCAAGACCCGTTCGCAAAGCTGGCCCGTCCACCTACCCGAGCGGCGCGGTCTCGCGCGTCGCCTGATTTAGAGCAGGAGGCGGTGGGAAACATAGGGCTACGATTAAGCCTGGTGCCCTGTCGGAGAGCCGGATGTCAGCGCCGTGAAGCTTGGCAATTGCCGCGACAAGGCTCAGTCCGAGCCCATTGCCCGGCGTCGTGCGGCTCCGCTCCAGCCGGTAGAACCGGCGGAGCACCTTATCGCGCTCAGAGGCTGGAATGCCGGGGCCATCGTCGCACACCTCCAAAGCCGGCCCCGGATCGACCGGGCCGTGAGAATGGAGGTTGACTCGCACTGTTGTGCCCCGCGGCGTGTGAGTGAGCGCGTTCTCGATGAGGTTGGCCAGGAGCTGGGCCAGCAATTCACGATCGCCGTCGACCCTGATGCTCGGCACAATCGCGTAGGTCAGGATACGGCCGCCCTCCTCGACGTCGGGCGCGTAGGCCTCGCATACCGTCTCGACCACCTCGCTCAGATCGACGGGTTGGAACACCGCGCGCTGACTACCTGCCTCGACCTGGGAGATGCGCAGCAGCGCTGAAAAAGTCGCGAGTAGGACATCCGCCTCCTCGATCGCCCGCTCAACCGCGGTCGCATAGGCTTGGTTTGTCGTCGGGTGGGTCCGCGTGTGTTCCAGGTTCTGGCGCAGGCGTGAGAGCGGCGAGCGTAGATCGTGGGCGATGTCGTTGGAGACCTGCTGCAGGTTGGCCATCAGCTGCACGATGCGGTCGAGCATCGCGTTCAGGCTCGTGGCAAGCCGGTCGAACTCGTCGCCCGCTCCGCTCTGTTCGACCCGCTGCGTCATATCACCGGCGATAATTGCCTCGGCGGTGCGGGTCACAGCCTCGACGCGCCACAACACTCCCTTCGTTAAAAGGAAGCCGCTGGCCAAGCCGAGCAGCACAGAGATGCCGAGCACGATCGCGAACGCGTTCGAGACGACGTCCTCGACATCCTCGACGCTGCCAAGGTCATCGGCGACGATGAGGGTCGTCCCATCGGGCAGGAGCCTTCGCACCAGCAGCAAACTGTCGGATCCTGTGAGTCGAGCCTCTGCGACGGGACTTGCGTCGACGGCGGGGACGAGAGCCGCTGCGCGCGCCACGAGGTGCTCTCCGGCGACACGCTGCCCATCTTTTCCGAGAAGAGCGTAGTGCAAACGGCTCTCACCGCTAGTGGTATGGGCGTCGATGAGTTTGCGGAACGTGTCGCTGCCATATTGACGAAATTCGTTGAGGAGCTCGGCCGCCTCGCCCTCGACTCGCCGACCAGCCTGGACCTTGAGCGCGTGTGTGACCAGTACCTCGGCGCTAAAGCCGACCGCGGCCACCGAGATCACAAACACCAGTGTATGCAGCAGCGCGAAGCGGACCCCGCTGCCGCGCAGCAACTTAAACCCGCGGCGCACGTAGGCAGTATCCGGCGCCACGGACTGTCTCGATCAGTTCGCAGTCAAATCCCCTGTCCATCTTCGATCGCAGCCGGCTTACGTGCGTCTCGACGATGTTGGTCTTTGGATCAAAGTGGAACTCCCAGACATTCTCCAGCAACATGGTGCGTGTGACGACGCGGTCGACGTTGCGCATCAAGAACTCCAGCAGTCGGAACTCACGCGGTTGCAGCTCGACTGCGCGCACGCCGCGGCGCACCTTGCGGCCGATCAGGTCCATCTCGAGATCGCCCACCCGCAACACCGTCTCGATCGGCGCGATCGGGCGGCGTCGGCCAAGTGCATGGACCCGCGCCAGCAGCTCCGCAAAGGCGAAGGGCTTGGTTAGGTAGTCGTCGCCACCGGCTTCAAACCCCTCGACGCGCTGGCCCACCCCCGACATCGTGGTGAGAAACAGGACGGGCGTCTGCACACCAGCCGCCCGCAAAGTCTTTACCGCGCCGAGACCGTCGAGCCCGGGCAGCATGCGGTCGACGATCATCACGTCGTAAGCCTCGGCCGCTGCGAGGAAGAGGCCGTCGCGCCCATCGCCAGCGTGGTCGACGACGTGGCCGTGCTCGGTTAGGCCCTGGCCGACGTAGTGGGCCGTCTCGGCGTCATCCTCAATCAGCAAGACCTTCATAGGACGCAGGCGCCTCCGGAAGTGTGGATGAGATGCGCAGCCGATGATACCCGCCTCCACGGGCCAGCGATCCATACAATATCGTAACCTCAGGGCATAAAGGAGGCGCAGCGGCCTCGGCACTCCGCGATCCGTGGGACTGGGGGTCCGATCGAGCACAAGCAGGAGCGCCGCTCGAGCGTGGTCGGACGGAGGCGTCGCATGACCGATTAGATTACAGCGGCGTGCAAGCTCCTCATCCCGTGCAGTGACTGAACGATAACAGCCCCCTACATGGCCGCCGAGACCCTCTCCGGCACGCCCGTGCCGACAAACTGCATCTTCCGGCGATAATAGGTCGGCTCGAACACGCCCACCTTCCGGCAGATCTCGTCCACCGTGCTGCCGTGATCCGTAAGCCGGAGGGCGAAAGCATCTGTTCGTTCGTGAAACGGTCGCGAGACATGGCATCCACCCTCCTTCAGAGTTCAGAATGCCCAAAAAATTTACTCTTGGCATAGAAAATCTTGTCTAGAGTTGAGATTCAATCAGCACCAGATCGCCACGACGGCGGCCAGGGCGAGAGCCGCGGCGAAGTTACGGGCGAGCTTGTCGTAGCGTGTGGCGATGCGGCGGAAGTCCTTGAGGCGGCCGAAGACTGCCTCGACCCGCCAGTGGTCGCGATAACGCTGCTTGTCGAGGCGTATCTTGCGCTTGCGGGCGCGCGTGCCGGGAATGACCACGCTGATGCCCTGCTCGCGCGGGTCCTGGCGCAGCCAGTCGGCATCGTCACCCTTGTCGGGGATGAGCCGGCGCACACGGCCCGGCGCCTTGGCCTGCACGGCGGGCGCGGTCTTCACGTCGCTAGCGTTGCCGGGGGTGAGGTGGATGACGCTGGGGCGGCCGATCACGTCGGTGAGGACGTGGATCTTGGTAGTCGGCCCCGCCCGCGACGGGCCGATGTCCTGCGCGCGAGCCCCCTTTCCGCCGTAGGCGGCGCGGTGAGCTTTGACATAGGTGGCGTCGAGGGCTGTCGCCTCACCGGACCACCCGGCTTGCGCGAGGTTCGCCAGCATGGCGCTCCAGAACCCATAACGCGATCATCTGCAGGGGAATCGGGTGAAGGGTCATGGTGCGACGAGCCTGATGAGGTAGTGGTCGTCCCAGCCTGCTGTTTTGAGGGCGAGGCGCATGGAATCCTTGCCCTTTTTGCGGGCTGCGACGTTCACCGCGATGTGGCGGACCGTCAGCATGTTCTCGGGGGCATGAGCCGTACGGATGCGGGAGTGATCGTCGTGGAAGGTGACGTCGAGGATCCAATGCAGGCCGTTCTCGATCGCCCAATGCTGCCGGATGGCAGGCCCGAGGCGGTCGGCGCCGAGCGGTGACGAGGTCAGGTAGCAGCGCGTCTCACGCTCGATCTTGGTTGCCGCGTCACGGGTACTCGCGTCACGAGTGCTGTCGACGACGATGAGGCTCTTCAACCCCGGCCAGGCGTGGCGCTCCTGAAGCCAGGCGACCTGATGGATGACTGTCACGCGCCGGGTCTCGATGCGCCCATGATCGCCCTCGACGGTCTCGTGCGTGCTGATGGTGCAATCGGCAAAGTCCCGGGCTCTCTGTTCCTCGACGAAGAGCGTGACGTCGTCGTGCAGCGTGCCCTGGTTGCCCTTGAGCGCCAGGACATAGTCGGCTTTCTTGTCGAGGATCTTGCGGGCGATGGCACGCTGGCAGCCCATCGCATCGATGGTGACGATCGCGCCCTCGATCGACAGCAGGTCGAGCAGGGCCGGGATCGCCGCAATCTCGTTGGACTTCCCGCTGACCTTGGTCTGGGCCAGCACCAGCCGTTGGCGGGCGGCGAAGGCGGAGACGACGTGAAGGGCATCCC
>NZ_JAAKGV010000035.1 GCF_011043735.1 Methylobacterium sp. DB0501
CGCCACGCCGACATCGCCGTGGTGGTGACCAACCCCGAAGTCTCCTCGGTGCGCGACTCGGACCGGATCATCGGGCTGCTCGATTCCAAGACCGAGCGCGCCGAGAAGGGCGAGCGGCTCGACAAGCACCTGATCCTCACCCGCTACGACCCCGGCCGGGCCGAGCGCGGCGAGATGCTGAAGATCGACGACGTGCTGGAGATCCTGTCGATCCCCCTGCTCGGCGTGATCCCGGAGAGCGAGGAGGTGCTGAAGGCCTCGAACCTCGGCAGCCCGGTGACGCTGAACGCGCCGCAGAGTGCGCCGGCCCGGGCCTATGCCGATGCGGTGCGCCGCCTCAAGGGCGAGACCGTGGCGATGACGGTGCCGAGCGAGAAGCGCTCGCTGCTGGGCAAGCTGTTCACCCGGAGGGCGGCATGAACCTGCTGAACTTCCTGTCGCGGCGCGGGACGGCGCCGGTGGCGCGCGAGCGCCTGCAGATCCTGCTGGCGCACGAGCGCACCGCCTTCGGGCGCTCGGACCTGGTGGCGGTCCTGCGCGAGGAGATCCTGGCGGTCATCGCCAAGCACGTGGCGATCGACCAGGAGAAGGTGAAGGTGACGATGGAGCGGGGCGACGCCGTCTCGACCCTCGGCGTCGACATCGAGTTGCCCGACAACAAGGTCGCCCGTCTCGCCAGCGCGTGAACGCACCCGGGCGGTCGCGAGGGGCGCCGGAAATGCGCTACAGGCCGGACCGGCGCGCGGAATCTTGATTCCCGCGCCGGTCCGCGAGAGGTCGAGGTCATGTCGGACGCGCCCACCATCTACGCCAACACCCTGATGGCCCTCAGCCTGCGCCGGCCGGGCATCCTTCAGGTCACCCTCGGCACCGCCGGCTTCAGCGGCGACGACGTCGAGGTCGCGGTGCGGCTCGCCGTACCGGAGGATACCGCGGTCGAGATCGTCGAGGCCCTGGTCGAGGGCCTGCAGGCGGCGGCCGACGAGGACGAGGAGGACGACGAGACGCCCGAGCCCTACGAGGCCTCGGTCGGCGACGTCGCGACCGCGGGGCTCCTCGCCACCACGCTCGCCACCGCCATGGGTGACGCCCTCGACCTGCTGGCCTCGCGCCCGGATTTCCTGGAGCGCCTGACCGAGATCGAGGAGCGCGCCGTGCTGACGACGCGCAACTCGGTCTCCGAGGGCGTCTCGGTCGACGACGAGGCGAAGGCGGTGCGCGACACCGTCGCGGTGTTACGCAGCCTCTTCGCCCAATGGCGCAAGGACCACGTCCCGCCGGCCCCGCCCTCCGCAGACCCGCCCGCGTCCCCGGACCCGACGCCGCCGTCGGATGTCCCGCCGCCCGAGGGCGGCGAGCCCGAATCCTGAAATCCAAGGCCCCCACATCCCTGCCCGAAATCCCGGTTCCCCGGAATCCGGCCCGGTCAGGCTGCCCGGACGGTAGCCAGGAAGCGGTGCACCTCCGCCGCGAGGTGCCCCGACTGACGCGACAGCGCGGAGGCCGAGGCGAGCACGTGGGCGGCGGCCTCCCCGGTCGTTTCGGAGGCCTGGGCCACGCCGGCGATGGTGCCGGTGACGGCGCTCGTCCCGATCGAGGCCTGCGAGACGTTGCGGACGATCTCCTGGGTGGCGGCGCCCTGCTGCTCGACCGCCGAGGCGATCGAGGTCGCCACCGCGTCGATCTCGCGAATCAAGCCGGTGATCGTACCGATCGCCGTCACCGTCTGGCTGGTCACGCCCTGCACCTCGCCGATCTGGCGGGCGATCTCCTCGGTCGCGCGGGCGGTCTGGTTCGCCAGTTCCTTCACCTCGGCGGCGACCACCGCGAAGCCGCGTCCCGCCTCCCCGGCCCGGGCCGCCTCGATCGTGGCATTGAGGGCGAGCAGATTGGTCTGCCCGGCGATCGACGAGATCAGTCCGACCATGTCGCCGATCTTCGCCGAGGTCCGGTCGAGGGCCTGGACGTAGTGCGTGGTCTGGTTCGCCTCCACCACCGCCCGCTGGGCGAGGCCGGCCGAACCGGACACCTGGCGGGCGATCTCGGTGATCGAGGCGCCGAGCTCCTCGGCCGCCACCGCCACCGTGCCGACATTCGCCGCCGCCTCCTCAGCCGCGGCGGCGACGCTCGTCGATCGCGCGGCGGTGTCGGTCGCCGTCGCGGTCATCGACTGGGCGGTGACCTGGAGGTCGGTGGCCGAGGCCGAGACCGATCCGACGATGCCGCCGACCGACGTCTCGAAGCCGTCGGCGAGCTCCATCATCGCGTGGCGGCGCGCGGCGGAGGCGGCCGAATCGGCGATCTGGCGCCGCTCGGCCTCCTCGGCGGCCTTGCGCGCCACCATCGCCTTGATGCTCTCGACGGCGCGGCCGAGCGCTCCGATCTCGTCGCCGCGCCGGCTCTCGGCGATCTCGGCATCGATCTCGCCGGCGGCCATCCGCTCCAGCACGGCGACGAGCCGGGTGATCGGCCGCTGGATGTTGAGCATCAGGGCCACCGCGGCGCCGAGCAGGCTCAGCAGCATCGCCGCGCCGGCCAGCAGCCCGAGCTTCGCCGCCGACTCGATCCGGGCGGCGGCGTCGCTCATCGCCGCCTCCGTGAAGCGGTTCGCGTTCGCGACCGATTCGCCGATCGTCCTGTCGGCCTGCGCCGTGAGGGTGTCGATCGCCCCGCGGGCCGCCGCCGCCGCTGCGGCATCGATCGGTCGGCCGTGGAGGTCGGCGCGGCCGATCTGCGCGTAACGGCTCACCGCCGCGGCGAGGTTGCGCACGTTGCGCTCGCTGTCGCGCAGGACGTCGGGCTTGAGGGCGATGGCGATCGGGCGGGCGAGACCCGCGGCGGCGGCCTTGGCCTGGTCGAGGGCGGTCGCCACGGCGGCGTCGGCGGATGCGGCGTCACGCGCCAGCTCGACGGTCTTCTGGCTGAGCTGGATCCGGCTGACCGCGAGCTGGGCCTGCGAGATCCCGCGCAGGATGGTCTCCTCTCGCGACACGGCCTCGTTCGCCGCGCGGATCTCGGTGTTGCTGGACCATTGGTTCACCATGGCGCCGCCGGCGAACAACGCGGTGACGGCCGACGACAACGCCAGTTTGCGCCCGATGCTGAGCTTGATCATCGAAGGACCCATCGCCCTGGAACGGAGACACTCTCTGTCGGATAGAGCTAGGAATTTCGGGTTGACGAAAGGTTTCTTCCGGCTTGGCGAGAGTTGGGAATACTATCGCATGCGCTGCGGAACTCAGAACCGCTACAACCGTTGCGTTGAGAGGGGGCGATGACCCTGCGCTGCGCTCATCGCTCATGACCTGCGGCACGCGGCGGGCGGGTCGGGTGTCATGAGTTCGGCGCCCGCACGGGCCGGCGGGGGTATCGCCGACGATCCAGCGGCCGATCGGGCGTGGCGGTCGTGGAAATGAGGCAAGGGGTCGCAGTCCGAGGGGCGCCACGGTGCCGTCGCGCACGGCCGGGACGTTGGCGCCCTCCAGGGACTAAGGCCTATGCAGCCGTGTTCACCGGGCTCACCGTCGGCCTCGTCATCTCGGGGCTGCTCGACCATGGCGGCTGGGCCGGCTCCGCGCAGCATCCGGCCGGGTTCGGGCGCATCCTCGGCTGCGGGCTGACGGTCGCCGGGGTGGCGGCTGATCCCGCGGGTCTGAGCCGGCTCAGCGCCACACGCCCGGGTCGCGCGCGTCGCGGCTGGGGACCGGTGCGGTCTGCGCGGTGAAGGCCGGGGCGCGGCTCACCCCCGGATCGACCGTGTTGACGTCGGCCAGCAGCAGGATCGCGAGCGAGGCCCCGAGGCCGGCAATCACGAAGGCGACCGGCACGACGCGGGGCGCCCCGAAATGCCGGACGATCAGCGCGGCCGAAACCGCGACCGCAACGAAGCCGACCGCGCTGTGCCACATGTGACCATTTCTCCCGATTTGGGACATCGTGCCCCGTTCACGGGAAGACGGTGCGAGCGGCGTGCCGGCCGCGCGGCCGGTGGCCGTCGCGTCCGGAATCCCGTCGAGGCACGGTCGCCGAGCCCTGCGCCGATCCGCGTTCCCCTCCCGTCTGTTCGGCCTTAGAGAGAGCGCGACCGATCTCCAGGAACTCCCCGATGCGCAACCCCACCGCCCCCCTCGCCCTCGGCCTCATCGGCGCCGGCATCATGGGCGAGCGCATGTTGAATGCCGTCCTCGCCGAGGACGGTGCCCCCGTCCGGATCGCCGCCCTGTGGGATCCGAGCCCGGCGGCGCGGGCGCGCATCGCCACGAGCTTCCCGTCGGTGCCGCTGGTGGCCGATGCCGACGCCGTCGTGGCGGCGAGCGACTGCGTCTACATCGCCTCCCCGCCGGCCTCGCATCTGGGCTACGCCCGGGCGGCGCTCGCGGCGGGCCGCAGCGTGTTCTGCGAGAAGCCGCTCGCCGTCGACCTCGCCGAGGCGCGGGACTTCGTGGCCGGCGCGGGGGATCGCGGGGCGGTGAACTTCCCGTTCGCCTCCTCGCTCGGCGTCGCGACGCTGTCGCAATGGATTGCCGGGGGCGCCGTCGGCACGCCGCGCCGCCTTACCATCGAGGTCGCCTTCGCGCGCTGGCCGCGGGGATGGCAGGAAGACGCCGCCGGCTGGCTCGACGGGCGCCGGGAGGGGGGCTTCACCCGCGAGGTGGTGTCCCACTTCCTGTTCCTCAGCCGCCGTCTGCTCGGGCCGCTGCACGCCCTCGCGGCGCGGGCCGACTTCCCGGAGGCGGACCGGTCCGAGCGTGCGGTCGACGCCACGTTCCAGGCCGGCACAGTACCGGTCGTGCTGCGCGGCCGGGTCGGCGAGACGGCGCTCGACGACCACAATACCTGGACGCTCGAGGGCGAGGCCGGCACCGTCCGCCTGCGCGACTGGGCCATCGCCGAGCGCCGCTCGCCCGACGGCACCTTCGCCCCCGCCCCCGACGCCATGCCGAACGAACGCGCCCGCCCGATCGCCCTGCGCCGCCAGCTCGACGGCGTCGTGCGGATGACGAAGGGCGAACCCCACCACCTCGCCACCCTGGCGGAGGCGCTGGAGGTACAGGAGGTCGTCGAGGCGATCCTGGCGCAGGGCCGCTGATCCGCCGTCCGGAAACGCGTATCGGGGGGCCGCAACGGGGGGAGCTTTGCCCGCACGGCCGAGCGAAGCCGAAACCCGCATTGCGGAAGCGACCCGACAGGATCGCCGGACGCCATCGATAGGATCTCGTGTGACACGGTCCCTGGACATCGCGTCACACCCGGCGGCCCCGGCGACAAGGATCGGTCAGGCGGGTCCGTGCGCCGCCGGGACCGCTCCCGGCGACGGGTAGGCCGCTGCGATCGCTACAGAATCCCGATCGCTGTTCGGTTCTGCGTCAGGTGCAGAACAATCGTCTTCCCGACATGATCCGGCGTGACGAACGATGTCGAACCGAGCCGGACCGTCGGGATCAGTAGTCCTCCGCGAATGAAGATCCTCCCATCACACGTTAGCTCCACGCAAGCTCGTCGCGCCTTGTCCTGATTGTCCAGGGCGGCGATGGCCCGCGGAGGCCGCGAGGTCTCGGAACGGGGTTGCTCCGGCGGGGCGAGGCGGGCACTGGACTTCGGCCGTGAACGACCGGTTCCGGCCGGTCGTGAGGGAGCGCAGGCAGGATGAGAGGCGGGACGGCATGGATCATCGGCCGGGAGCGCATGCCCGCCCGCGGGCGCCGCCGGTGATCGCCGGCGCCCCTCCCCTGCGCGTCCTCGTCGCCCATAACCGCTACCAGGTCCGCGGCGGGGAAGATGCGGCGGTGGCCCGCGACCTCGCCGCCCTGGAGCGGGCGGGCTGCGCCGTCGAGGCGGTGTTCCTCGACAACGGCGCGATCGATTCCGGCCTCGCGCGCCTGCGGGCGGCCTTCGCGGCGACGCATGCGCCGGACGGCATCGCCCGGGTGATGGCGGCGGCCCGGCGCTTCGGGCCGGACGTGGTCCACGTCCACAACTTCTTCCCGCTGCTCTCGCCGGGCATCCACGCGGCGGCGCGGGCGGCCGGCTACGCCACGGTGCAGACGCTGCACAATTATCGCCTGATCTGCCCCGGCGCCTTCCTGATGCGGGACGGTGCCCCCTGCGAGGCCTGCGTCACCGGCTCGCCCTACCAGGCGGTGCGCTTCGCCTGCTACCGCGGCTCGCGGATCGGCTCGCTGGCCGTCGCCCGGATGGTCGACCGTCACCGCCGGGCCGGGACCTGGCGGCGGGACGTCGACCGCTTCGTCGCCCTGACGCCGTTCGCCCGCGAGCGCTTCATCGCGGCGGGCTTCCCCGAGGGCAGGATCCGCATCCGCCCGAACGGCCTGCCCGATCCGGGACCGCCTTCGGCCGGCCCGCGCGGCGGCCTGCTCTATGTCGGCCGCCTCAGCCCCGAGAAGGGCGTGCTCGTCCTCGCGGAGGCCGCGTCCCGAGCCGGGACGCGGGTCACGGTGATCGGCGAGGGCCCGCTCGCAGGCGCGCTCGCCGGCCACCCGAGCCTCGACCTGCGGGGCGCCTGCGCCCCCGACGCGGTCCAGGACGCGATGGCGCGGGCCGCCGCCGTGGTGGTGCCCTCGCTCTGGTACGAGGGCCTGCCGATGGTGGTGGCGGAGGCCTACGCCGCCGGCACCCCGGTCGTCGCCTCGCGGATCGGGGCGCTCGCGAGCCTCGTCGCCGACGGCGAGACCGGCTTCCTCGCCGGGCCGGGCGATGCGACCGACCTCGGCACCGCGCTCGCCCGCATCGCCGGCGATCCCGCGGCCTCCGCCGCCATGGGGCGGGGGGCCCGCGCCGTCTACGAGCGCGAGTGGCGCGAGGACGTCACCACGCGCGCCCTCATCGAGATCTACCGCGACGCCGTCGCCGCCCGGGCGGCCGGGCCGTCCCTCGCACCGACAGGAACCTGACCATGGCCCACGATCCCCTCGTCCCCTCCTTCGAGATCGGCGGCATCCCGGTCTCGGCCACCGACATGGCCGGGCTGATCGCGGCGGTCGACCGCCGGCTCGCCGCCGGGCCGGCGCAGCCCGGGACCTTCGTGGTCTTTCGCGATGCCCACGGGGTGGTGCGGGCGCAGAAGGATGCGAGCTTGCGCGCTGCCCACCACGACGCGCTCCTCGTCTGCGCCGACGGGCGGCCGCTCAGCTGGATCGGCCGCTGGCGCGGCCTCACCGGCATGCAGCAGGTGCCGGGCATCGAATCGGTCGAGGCGGTCTGCCGGGCCGGGGCGGCCGAGGGCTGGCGCCACTACTTCCTCGGCGGCGCGGACGGCGTCGCGGACCTCCTCGCCACGACGATGCGCGCCCGGGTGCCGAACCTGCAGGTCGCGGGCGTCGAGACGCCGCCCTTCCGTCCCCTCGACGCCGCCGAGACCGCGGCGATGCGCGAGCGCATCCGCGCCTCGGGGGCGCAGATCGTCTGGATCGGCCTCGGCACCCCGAAGCAGGAATTGTTCATGGCGGCGCATGCCCCGCACCTGCCGGGGACGATCGCCATGGGGGTCGGCGCAGCCTTCGACGTCGCGACCGGCCGGATCCCGCGGGCGCCGAAGATGCTCCAGGTCGCCGGGCTCGAATGGGCCTACCGGCTGGCCCGCGAGCCGCGGCGGCTGTGGCGGCGCTACCTCGACACGATCCCGCGCTTCCTGCTGATCGCCGCCCGCGATGCCCTCAACGCCCGAAAGGCGCCCCGGCCCGCAGGGAGCGGCGCATCCGGTCGGACGGGATCGTCGGCAGCCTGAGCCCGGCCCCCTCGGCGAGAGCGGCGAAGTCCTCCGGCCTGTCGGAGTTCCTGGCGAGCTCCGGCAGGGTCTTCGAGGGATTCACCGGGCCGCGGTTGCGGGCGAGCGTCTGCTCCGCCTCGCTCCCGCCGTCGGTGAAGCGGAACGGCTCGGCCAGCACCACGAGGTTGTCGGAGAGGACGTTGCGGGTCGCCACGGCCGGGCGGTCGTAGAGCAGGCCCGGAAGCCGGGGGTAGCGCGCCCGCCAGGGCGCGGACTCCACCGGCATCGACGCGTAGGCGCCGCGCAGCTCCGATTCCGGGTCCTCGATCGCGTCGCGGGCCCAGGTCTGGCCGCGGGAATCGACGTGGATGGCCGGGCTGGAGGCCACGAAGACGTTGCCCTCGACCCGGTTGTCGCGCCCGCCGCCGAGGAAGACCGGCTGGTCGACCCGCAGGAACAGGTTGCCGGAGACGGTGAAGCCGCTCGCCATGTCGTCGAGATAGACGCCCTTGATCTCGTGATCGGCGTCGGCCCGGATGTCGTGCAGGAAGTTCCCGGCGATCAGGGTGCCCCGCGCGGTCCAGTCGCGGCCGGAATAGATCGCGCCGGCATCGGTGGCGCCCTGAAGGAGTCGGGCGACCTCGTTGCCGGTCACCTTGTGGTCGTTGCCGCGGAGATGGACCGCGTAGGCCGGCGTATCGTGGATGTAGTTTCCCGCGACCTCGCCGCCGACCCCGGCCAGGGCGACGGCCGGGTGCTGCGTCCGTTCCCGGCGGGCATAGCCGGTCAGCCGGCTGTCGCGCAGGAACAGGCCGCCGGGGGTGAGCGTGCGCCGGTCGCCGCCCGCGAGCACCACCCCCTCGGCGCCGGTGCCGGCGATGTCGCTGCGGATGACGCCGCTGTCGCGAGCGCCGTCGAACACCGCGCCGCGGCCGCCGGACGGGCCGAGCACGCTCTCCGCGATCACCACGTCGCGCCCGCCGCGCACGCTCACGAGATCGCCGCGGGCCATGGCGAGGCGCAGGCGTTCGATCCGCAGGTGGGACGCGCCGTCGGCCGCGAGCAGCGTATCGGCGACCGAGACCTCGACCTCGTCGCCGCCCCGCGGCCAGGCGAGCAGGGTGCCGCTCCGCGCGTCGCGCCACCAGGCGCCGGGCCGGTCGAGGCCGGCGAGCAGGTGGACGAGGCGGACGGGGGCGCCGGCGCGGAAGCCGTCGAAGGGCGGGCGGTCGAGGGTGAGGCGGGTGTCGGGCCCCCGGGCGGCGGTGCGGACGACCGGCATCGCCTCGAACAGCCAGCCCCAGCGCCAGGTGCCCTCGGCCCACAGGTCGGGCTCGTCGCGGGCGGAGGCGGGGGCGCCGGCCAGGGTGAAGCTCGGTCCCTCCCCGGCCTCGGCCTTGGCGAAGCCCTCGGACGGCCAGCGCGCCGGATGCATCGGGCCCTCGCCGTCATAGACCTCGAAGGCGGGAGGCGCCGGCGGGCCGTTGAGGACGATCGGTGCCTGGATCCGCGCCGACCGCACGGAGGATGGCAGCCGGTAGGCGCGGACCTGGCCCCGCGCCGCCGCCGGCAGGCGGGCGGCCAGGGCGGGCGGGACGGGAACGGGGACGAGGCGCTGGCTGCCGACGAGCCGGGCCGACCCGTCGGCGGGTCCGCGGATCACCAGCGGGGCCTCGGCGCTGCCGCCGTCCTTCGCCCCGAGGCGCACGGCCTCGGCCAGGCGGTGCGTGCCGGAGCCGAGGGCGATGACGATCGGCGCGTGCGGGTCGCGGGCGCGGATCCGGCGCGCCTCGGCGAGGGCGTCGCGCAGACCGGCGACGGCGCCGGGGCTCAGGTGCGTACCCTCGGCCGCAACCGGGATTTCGGTCGGGGCGGCGTGGGCGGGCGAAGAGGCCAGGACCGCCGCGGCGGCGACGAACAGCCATGTCCGCCGGGAGGCGTCCTCCCGAGCCCGTTCTCCCGAAGAAGTCTCCCGATCTGCTGCCCGCATCGCCGGTTCACCACGTCGTCCCGGGTCCGCGCAGCGGAACCCGGAACGACCAGAAGGAGGAGTATCGGAAATCGCGCAGCGCGACGGCTGCGCCGAGCCGTCCGTCGTCGTCGTCCTACTCCTTTACCCCCGCATCCGTCACGACGATCCGCGCCCGGCGGCCCGCGCCGATCGCCTTGAGCGCCCGGTCCACTGCCGCGAGGCGGCTGCGGCGGGCGCTCGCGGAGAGGAGGAGCGCCGGGATGCGCTCGTCGGCGATCAGGCGCTCGGTCACCACGTCGCCGCCGACGAGGCCGAGATCGACGACGACGAGGTCGGCGTCGCTGCGCAGGAGCGCGTCGGCCAACGTCCCGACGAGGTCGCGCGGCAGCTCGGCCGGGCGGGGCAGGACGCGCAGGCCCGACGGCAGGGTGATGAGGGCCTCCGTGAGGGGGGCACGCTCGCGCAGGGACGCGGCGAGGTCCCGGGGCGCGGCCGCGCCGAGGTCGCGGGTCAGGAGGCCCTTCGGGTCGGCATCGACCAGGATCACCCGCTCGCGGTCGGCCGTGGCCGAGAGGGCCAGCGCCCGGGCGAGGGCCGACTTGCCGGCACGGTCGTCGGCCGCGGTGACGAGGACGACGAGGGGCTTCTGGCCGGGATAAGCCGCCGTCAGGCGGTGGCGCAGGCGCGCGACCGCGACCTCGTAGGCTCCGTCGCCCCGGACGGTGCCGAAGGTCCCGCGTAGGGACGCCGCGCCGACCATCGCGCGGGGCGCCCGCGGCACGGCGTCGAGGCCGCTGCGGCCGAGATGGCCTTCGAGACGCCGCCGCGAGCGGACGCGGCCGGCCAGCAGCTCGAGGGCGAGGCTGCCGACGAGGCCGACGCCGAGCCCGGCCACCAGGGCGGCGGCGAAGAGCACGGCGGTCGGCGGCCCGACGTGCCTCTCCGGCGGCGAGGCCGGCGAGATGATCCGCGAGGCCGAGGTGTCGAGGCGCTGCTGCTCCTGCAGCTCCCGGGCGCGGACCAGGAAGGCCTCGTAGACCGCGCGGTTCGCCTCGACCTGGCGCTCCAGCTCGCGCAGCTGCACGAAGTCGTCGCCGACCTTCAGGGCGTCGGCCTTGCGCCGCTCCAGGGTGTCGGCGAGGGTCCGGGCGCTGGCGAGCGCCGCCTGGTAGTCGTTGCGGCTCGCCGCCGCGATGCGGCGGATCTCGGCCTGGATCGTGCCGCGCAGGGCCTTCTCCTGCACGAGGGCGGCCTGGTAGGTCGGGTGGCGCCGCCCCAGGGTCTCCTCGGCATCGGCGCGCAGGCGCTCGACCCCGGCCAATTGCCCGCGCAGGGCCGCGATGGTCGGGTTCTGGACGATCTCGTTGACCGAATCGGACGGGCCGCCGGCGAGCACGCCCTCGATCTGGCGCATCCGGGCACCGGCCTCGAGCGCCTTGGCCCGGGCGGCGCCGAGCTGCTCGCTCAGCTGCGTCAGCTGCTGCTCGCTCACCAGCTGCGCGCGGGTGCCCACGAGGTTGTGCCTGGCCCGGAAGGCCTGCGCCTTGTCCTCGGCCCGGCGCAGGTCGCCGCGCAGCTCGGCGAGCCGGCTCTCGATCGCTTCGCCGGCCCGGCGGGTGGTGTCGGAGCGGGTGGCGGCGTCGCGGGCCAGATAGGTCTCGGCGACGCCGCGGGCGAGACGGGCGGCCTTCTCGCGGTCCTCGGAGGTGACGCCGAGCTCGAGCACGAAGCTGCGCTCCAGGCGCCGCGCCCCGACCCGGTCGCGCAGGGCGCGGAGCGCGGTCAGGCGCGGATCGGCCGGCGGCTCGGTGCGGCCGGTGAGCCGCGCGACCAGCGCCCTGACCTCGGCGGCCAGGGTCTTGCGGCCCTGGAACTCGGGGTCGCTCGCCAGGTCGAACCGGTCGACGACGCGGCCGAGCACGTCGTCGGAGGTCAGAACCCGGAGCTGGCTGTCGACGAGGAGCAGGCTCGCGTCGCTCGCCTGGTCGGGCGGCGTCAGCCCGTCCTTGACCACCTGGAGCCCGCGCGGATCAATCAGGATCTGGGTCGAGGCGGTGTATTGCGGCGGGTTCACCTGCGTCCAGGCGGCGGCGGCGGCGAGGAACAGCAGCACCGGCAGCAGCACCGTGAGCCAGCGCAGGCGCACCGAGCGCAGGATTTCGCGCGGGTCGAGGAACCAGGGCTCCCTCCCCTCCTCCCCGCGCGGGCCCGCGCCGATCAGCAGGCCGTTCCGGACATTCTCGACCATGGTCATGATGGGTCCAAGGCCTCCCGAAGGCTCTCGTTACGGGTCGGAGATGGCCCGTTCCGGGACGACCGGAGCGGACGATGTTCCCTCTGACGCGAGGTCTTCAAGCCGCGGGCCAGGCGGGCCGCGTCCCGCGCCGGGGCGGCGGGGATTCGTCGGCGGGCGCGGCGAACCGCGCCGTCGCCTCGGCCTCGCGCCGCGCCGCCCGCGCCGTGGCGAGCACCGCCACGTAGGCCAGCACGTTGACGTTCCAGTCCTGGAACAGGCCGGGCGTCGTCATCCCGTTGAGGGCCAGCATCAGGATCAGGCAGGCGACGATGCGGCGGGTGCCGCGGTCGGCGCGGGCGGCGAAGCGGATCGGCTCGATCAGGGCCAGGACGGCGAAGGACAGGCCGATGATCCCGGTGCCGGCCCAGGCGCTCAGGAACATGTTGTGCGAACTCGTGATGAACACCGCGTCGCGGCCGAGCTCGTCGGCGAGTGCGGTGGTCGGAATCAGGAGCTGCACGAATCGATCGGCGGCCGAGAAGCCGGAGCCGAGCAGGCGGTCCTGCGTCGCCGCGATGAAGGTCGGCCAGAACTGCCCGCGGCCGGTGGCGTTGGCCAGTTCCACCCGGGGCTTCTGGAGAATGACCGAGAGGGCGTCGAGCAGGGCCGGGAAGCTCGACAGGCCGACCATCAGGAACAGGAACAACACGATCGAGGCCAGCGCCAGCACGATTCCGGCCAAGCGCAGGCCCGGGCGGCGCGAGGCGATCATCAGCGCCGGCCCGATCCCGATCAGCGCCCCCGTCGAGGCGGCGGAGCCCGCGATGACGAAGCCGGCCGCCGCCAGGATCAGGTAGCGGCCGCGCCGCCGGTTGGGCGGGCCGAACCATGCCGCGAAGCCGAGGAGCGCGCAGACCAGCGGCATCATGTTGTTCTTGGCCGAGGAGAACACGATGCCCGAGGCCAGGCTCTGGAGGATCTCCGGCGTCACCGCGACGAGCCACGCAAGCGTGACGATCGCCAGCAGGTCGGCCAGCCGGTGCCGGATGTCAGGCCGGTCGAAGATCAGGATGGAGGAGAGGGTGAAGACCGCGAGTTCCGCCGTGCGGTAGAGCGTGTAGGCCGGCACGATCGACCAGGCGGCGCTCAGGCCGTCCATGCCGATCATCAGGGTGAACGGCAGGTAGGGCATCGCGAAGGGAAGCAGCAGGATGCGCCGGTCGGCCGCGACCTTCACGACGAGGTAGAGGGCGGTGAGGCCGGTGAGCACGATGGTGACGACGTTCGAGGCCGTCAGCCCCTGATCCAGCACGGCGTTGCCGTCCTCGCGCGGCACCGTGAAGACCAGCGGCATGAAGGCGAACACCGCCGTAAGGGCGAGCGGCCAGAAGACCGGCGCACCGCCCGACGGAATCCGGGCCTCCAGGCGCCGGCGCAGGACCGGGTAGGCGACCGTGAACCAGGTCGCGACCCCGACGGCGATCAGGGCGTTCAGCATCGATCCGGCCTTTCTTCGGGCGTGCCCGGTCCGGTGGGATTCGGCAAGGAAGCCTTCGAGGCGGGAGCCTTGCTCCGGGTGAGCGCCGCCAGCAGGGCGACCAGGGAGGCGCCGTGCCCGATCGCCACCGCCGCCGCCGCGCCGACGACCCCGTAATGATCGAGCAGCGGGCGGATCAGCACGAGCGACACCGGAAGGCTGACCAGGAAGGCGCGGAAGATGACGTCGGTGCGGCGCCGGGCCCGGAAGATCTGCCCGACCATGTCCCGCAGGAAGATGAAGACGACGCCCAGCGCCAGCCAGCGCAGGCAGGGCGCATAGGGGATGTACGGCGCGCCGAAGACGAGGCGCAGCCACAAGTCGGCCGGGATCGCCACCACGGCGAGGAGGAAGCCGACCGGGACCCCGAGCCGGCCGGCGACGCCGAGGAGATAGGCCCTGAGCGCCGGCTCGCCGCCGGTGTCGTAGGCGCGTCCCGCCCCCGTCGGCACCACGTTCTCGGTCGCGGTGAGCATCAGGAGGACGATGCCGACGAGGTACTGGGCCGCCCGCAGGCCGCCGAGGGCCTCGTCGCCGAGCGTACCGCCGGCGAGAATCCAGACCAGCTGCTCCTGCCCGAAGGTGACGAGGACGACCGGCAGCAGCCAGCACGACATCTGCCAGTGCCGCCGGACCGCGGCGGCGAGGTTCCGGCGCCCGGGCTCGATCGCCCGCCCGACGATGACGGGCAGCGTCGTCAGAAGCGCCGAGAGGGCGAGAAGGCCGACGAGCCGGGCCGCGTCGAGGGGAATCCCCACGGCCCACAACCCCGCGACGGCGACCGGGAAGGAGGCCGCCCGGGCCAGGTCCATCGCCAGCGCCCGGGGGCCGGCCTCGGTGGCGAAGAGCAGCCGGCGGGCCGTGAGCTGGAGGTTCTGCGCCACGGTCAGCGCGCCGGCGGCGGTGACGAGGTCGAGGGGGACCGCCTCGCCCCGGACGACGAAGTAGAGCGCCAGGGCGCCGGCGACGCCGAGGGCGAGGAGGGCCGCGAGGACCAGGGCCCCGGCCAGGACGGCGGCGGCGTAGCGGCGCGGGTTGCGCGTCGCGCCGGCAAGCGTCATCAGCGGTGCGGTGACCAGGGCGTTGTGGAACGCCTGCGCCACGCTTCCGAAGATGAGCACGAGGGCGTAGCGCCCGAAATCCTCCATGTCGACGAGGCGGGCCGCCGCGATGCCGGCGATGAAGCCGAAGCCGCTCACCGCCCCCTGGTCGAGGAGCGAGAGCAGGGCCGGGCCGCGCAGGCGCGCGAGAAGGGAGGCGGGCCGCATCACCATGCGAGCACTCCCCCGGCCGCCGCCACGACGAGGCGGCTGCGGCCGTAGATCCAAAGCGGGCCGCAGGCGACCACCTGGCGGGCGAACCTGCGCTTGAAGTCGTAGACGCCCCGGTTGGCCGCCGGATCGATGCCGCCGACATCGAAGACCCGGTAGCCCGCCTCGGCGGCGCGGCGCAGGCAGCACCAGACCGCGAGGTAGGCCGCGCCGTTCAGGCCGGCCCGCTCGGTGGCGGCCGTGAAGAACGCGGTGAAGCGGTCGCGGCTCACATGCGCGATGCTGACCAGGCACGGCTCGTCGCCGTCCCTGATCTCCAGGATGACGTGGCGCGGATCGGAGGCCGCGAGATCGCGGTAGGCGGTCGCGTCGAAATCGTTCGTGAAGCCTTTCCGGACCTTGAGCGCCGCGTACATCCTCGCGAAGGCGTCGAAGGCGGCAAGGCGCTCGACCGGATCGTCGAGGAAGCGCGCCGCGAGGGCCGGGTTGCGCCGGGCCCTGCGCAGCCGCTTGCGCCAGCGCGGATCCGCATCCGCCTGTACCGCGTCCAGCCCGGCCGTGAGATCCACCTCCAGGGTGTGGCGGGCGGCCGTCGTCACCGGCCGGAAGCCGGTCGCGAGCAGGCCGAGCACGGCGCCGGGGCTCTCGGCACGGGCGAAATCCACCACCGCGAGGTCGAGCGGCCCGAGGGCCAGATGGGCGAGGAGCGCCCGCATCACCGCCTCACCGCGTTGCTCGCCCTTGTCGGTGAGGAGCGGCCCGCCCTGGACGTAGACCAGCCGCAGCGGGCCGCGGCGGCGCTCCTGCACCTGCGCCAGGCCGAGGAGGTCGCCGTCCTCGTCGGCGATGCCGAGCCGGGCGATCGCAGCGCCGCGGCGCGCCTTGTAGGTGCCCCAGCCGGCGGCGCAGAAGATGTTGCCCCGCGCCTGCGCCCACACGGCCGCATCCCATTCCGGCACATCGCCGATCGAGGCCACCCGCAAACCCGTCTCGTGGTTCGGTCCGGTCATGAATCCCCGTGCCAGGATGCGACGGATCTCGCCGCCCTGGCGCCTGCCTCGCAAGCGACGCGCCGGTCGCGGCAGGCGCTAAGTCTCCGTTAGGCCGGAGCTGCGATGATGCGAGGACAGGTGGGGGATCCGGGGGGCGATCGACAGGGATCTCGGTAGTCTTCTCGGATCCCGGTACTCCTCTCTCGGCTTTCTCCCGCGGTGAACCGGTCTCACCGTCGAGGCCTGGCTCTTGCGCGACGGCGGACGGGATGCTGCACCCCTTCAAGACCCTGGCCCGCGACCATCCCGTGGTTCGGGCGCTGGTGCTGCGGGCGCTCGCGCGGGTGCGCCGCCTCGCCCATGCGCCGCCGGGCCTCTATTCCCTGTGCTACCACCACGTTCCCGAACGCCATCGGGGCGGCTTCGCGGCCCAGGTCGCGTTCCTCAGGCAGCACGGCCGCTTCGTCGGCGCCGACGAGGCGGTGGGCCTGCTGCGCGATCGGGCGGCCTGTGCGCAGCGCCACTTCCTCGTCACCTTCGACGACGGCTACGCCGACACCGTCGAGGTCGCCCTGCCGGTCCTGCGCGAAGCCGGCGTGCCGGCGATCCTGTTCCTCGTCGCCGGCTGGCTCGACGCGCCACCCGAGACCCCGCCCGGCCCTTACGCGGACCGCGCCCTGGTGGCGGAGTGGCTGTCAGCCGGCATGGAGGTCGGCTCGCACAGCCTCAGCCATGCCCGCATCGCGACGCTCGACGACGAGGGGGCCGCGCGGGAGATCGCGGCCTCCCGCACCGCCCTCGAATCCGCGCTCGGGCGGCCGATCCGGCACTTCGCCTGCCCCTGGGGCGTCATGGGGCGCGATTACCGGCCCGGGCGCGACCCGGGCCTCGCCCTCGCCGGCGGCTACGCCACCTTCTTCACCACCCGCCGCGGCGTCGCCACGGGCGCCGCCGACCTCGCGGCGATGCCGCGCCACGTCCTCGAACCGGAATGGCCGTTGCACGAGCTCAATGCCCTGATGGGAGCCCGCCTTGCGAGAGGCTGAGCGCCCGGTCGTCGTCGTCACCGGGGCGCTCGCCCCCTACACGCAGGTGCTCTACCGGGCCTTGGCCGCCGGCCTCGGCCGGCCGCTGACGGTGCTCGCCTGCGCGGCCCGGGAGCCGGCGCGGCAATGGCAGCTCGCGGCGGCGGACGGCTACGGCTTCGCGGTGCTGCCGGGCCTGCGCTGGCACCGCGACGCGGTGCGCAACCTCTACGTCAATCCGGGCGTCGTCCCCCGTCTCGCGCGGTTACGGCCGGCGGCGGTGATCCTCAACGACTTCTCGCCCACCATGGCGATCGCGGCGCTCGCCGCCCGGGCACTCGGGATCCCCTACGGGATCCGCACCGACGGCGTGCCGGAGACCGATCCCGGGGCGCGCTCGCGCCCGCACCGTCTCTTGCGCCGGACGATCGTCCCGGGCGCCGCCTTCGGCCTCGCGCCCAGCGAGGGCAGCCGGACGCTGCTCTCCGCCTACGGGCTGGCGCCGGACCGCATCTTTCGCGCGCCGCTCTTCCCGGCCTGGACACCGCGCGGGGCGCTGCCCGCGCCGCAGGATCGGCCCTACGACGCGCTGTTCTGCGGCATTCTCAACGAGGAGGTGAAGGGCGCGCGTTTCTTCACCGACGTGATGCGGGCCTGCGCCGCCGCCGGGCGCTCGCTGCGGGTGCGGGTGGCCGGCGACGGGCCGTTGCGGCCCGAGATGACGGCCCGGCTCGCCGATGCCGGGATCCCGGCCCGGTTCGACGGCTACCTGAGCCAGGAGGCCCTGGCCGAGGCCCACGCCTCGGCCCGGATGCTGCTCTTCCCGAGCCGCGGCGACGTCTGGGGCATCGTCGTCAACGAGGCGCTGCAGAGCGGCACGGCGGTCCTGGCCTCGCCCCATTCCGGCGCGGCGCGGGAACTCCTGGAGGCGCGCGGCTGCGGGGTGGTGCGCCCCCTCGCAGTCGAGGATTGGGCGCGCACGACCCTGGCGCTCCTCGACGACCCGGACCGGCGGGCGGCCCTGCGGCGCGCGGCCGAGCGAGCGCTGCCGGACGTCTCGCTGGAACGGGCGGTGGAAGGCTACCGGGCGGGGCTGGCGTCGATCGGGTGATGCGGAGACGGCCGCGCGCGGGAGACCCCTCCCCCTCTGCGGGGAGAAGGACAGCGCGACGCCGATCCAGAAGGCGCCTTTCAGGACGATTCCGCTCTTACGAAATCCGACTGATTGCTCGGCGATCGCTGCGCAATCGCGTTCGCCATTCGGATTTCGGCTTCGCTCAGACGCCGCGTGGGCTGGCGATCCCGTTTCCGGAAGTCATCGTCCTGACATGGTATCATTCCGCCGCCGGCACGCCCCGCCCGAACCGCGCCGTCACCGCGCTCCGCAATCCCGCGATGTCGAAGCGCCAGACCAGCGCCCCGTAGACGAGCCCGCCCGCCGCGATGCAGGCCGGGAGGGCGAGCCAGGGCGCGAGGCCGCGCAGGGGCAGGATCGCCGCACTCATCGCCGCGGTGGCGAGCACCACGGCGATCGGGTCACGCCAGGACAGCCGCAGGCGCGCCGGCCCGGCGAGCGCGCGCAGGCCGAGGAACAGCAGGGCGGCGACGAAGCCGAGGGATTGCGCCGCGGCGATGCCGGAGGGGCCGAACGGGCCGGCAAGCGCCAGCGCCGCGACGAGGTTGACGAACGCCCCGATGAACCCGGCGGCGATCAGCGGCAGGGTGCGGCGGCGGATCTGGAAGATCGGGTTGATGGCGAAGTTCATCACCGCCAGGGCGACGAGCCCCGGGAGCAGCAGCAGCGTGTAGTGCACGAAATGGCCGCGATAGGCCTCCGGCACCGCGATCGCCTCGAGGGAAGGGGCGACGGCCCAGAACCCGGCGGCGCTCGGCAGGATCAGCGCCAGCACCACAGCGCCGTTGCGCGCGACCTGCTCCTCGCCGGCCTCGTGGCCGTGGGTCTCGGCGGCGAGCACGGCGATCTGGAACAGCAGCAGGTCGAGGGCGGCGCCGAGCGTGCTGAAGATCCGCCCGCCGATATCGGCCGCGAGCGAGAAGTAGCCGGCCTCGGCGAAGCCCGAAGCCGCCGCGACGGCCGAGCGGTTGGCGAAGGGCATCAGTTGGTAGACGACGTTGGCGGCGACCACCGGCAGGCCGTAGGCCATGAACAGGCGCAGGGAGTCGCGGCGGCGCGCGGCGTGGTGGGCGGCGGGCGGGTCGGCCAGGGCCCGGTGCACGATCGCGGCGGCGAGGAACTGGCTCAGGCCCCCGGCGAGCATCACCGCGGCGGCATCGGCCGTCGCCCAGGCGGTGCCGACCATCATCACGAGGGCGAGGCCGTTCTTGACCAGCACGAGGCGGAGATAGAGCCCGCCGACGAAGCGGGCGCGCGCCAGCGCCGCCTGGTAGTCGAACAGTCCGATCCCGACCGCCGCCCCGGCGGCGGCGGCCGAGAGCAGGGCCGGCCCGCCGAGGAAGGGCGTGCCGGCGAGCGCCAGGAGCGCCGCCCCGGCCAGGCCGATGGCCGTCGCCGCATAGGCGCGATCGAGCATGGCGCGGATCCACGGCTCCGCCTCCCGCACCCGGGCGGAATAGAACCGGGTCGCCGAGAGCCGCAGCCACTCGAACAGCAGGATGTTGAGCACCACGGCACCGGCCGTGCCGAGGGCGAAGCGGCCGAAATCCGCCGGCCCCAGGATCTGCGCGACCAGCAGGCCGAGGGCGAGGTTGAGGGCCGCATTGACCACGAAGGCCGCGATGATCGCCATTGGTGTGGATGCTCGTCGAAAGGCCGGACGCGGCGTGTCCGGGGTGGTTCACGCCTCGTGGCGAAGCGGCGGCGCCAGCCTTATCACACCGCCCGCGCCAGCGGCCGGGCTTGGTCCCCCTGCCCGGCCACCTCCCGGTACACCCGCTCCAGCCCGTCGAGGTGCCGGTCCATGGTCGGCGGGTCGGCCCAGAACAGGTCGTAGGCCGCCCGCCCCATCCGCAGGGCGGTCGCGTCGTTGGCAAGATGCGCCATGGCGTCGGCGAGCGAGCGGGGATCGTTGGAGCGGAACCACAGGCCGCTCTCGCCGTGGCGCACCGCCTCGCGGCCGGCGCAGACGTCGCTGACGAGGACGGGCGTGCCGAGGCCTAACGCTTCGAGCACCGTGAGGGGCTGGCCCTCGTACCAGACCGATGGGAAGACCAGGGCGCGGGCCGCCCGCAATACCGCCTTCACCTCGCCCGGGCTCTGCCAGCCGAGGAACGACGCCTCGGGGAAGCGTGCTTCCAGCTCCGCCCGCATCGGCCCGTCGCCGGCGAAGACCGCCCGCGCCCCGGCGAGGCGCGCGGCCTCCCCGAAGAGTCCGGGCCCCTTCTCTGGCGAGAGGCGGCCGACGAAGACGAAGTCGCCGGGCGCCCCGGTCCTGTGGCCGAGGGGTTCGGCATCGACCGGGTTCGGCACGTCGAAGTAGCGCAGGTCCGCCGGCAGGTAGGGGGCAAGGGCATCGCGCTGCAGCCGGCTGATGGTGATCATCGCGTCGATGCCCTCGACGAGGCCGGTGCGGCGCATCAGGGCGTGGCGGGCGACCCGCATCAGCTTGCGCGGATAGGTGCGCGAATCGCAGTTGTGGGTCAGGCAGGCCGGTCCGTTCGGGACCCGGTGGCAGGTCGCGGCGACGGGATAATCGTAGAAACCGCCATTCGGGCAAGCGAGGTAGTATTCGTGCGCGGTGTAGACCACCGGCGCAGCGCTCCCCCGCAGCACCGGGCCGATCGAGGGCGACAGGGCCTTGGCCCAGGCATGGACATGCACCACCGTGTCGCGCGGGTCGGACCCGGCGATGAGGGCGCCGAGCTGCGCGGCGGCGGGGGCGTTCCACAGCCATTGCACACCGAACGCGGCGAGGGACCGGGCCTTGGTCACGTCGGTCTGGCCGAGGAGCACGACCCGCACGCCCGCCGCCTCCAGGCGCGGATCGGCCGGGCCGACGGCGGCGAACAGCACGACCTCGTGCCCGCGGCGGGCGAGCCCGATCGCGCTCTCGAGCGAGACCTTGGCCTGGCCGCCGTTGATGTAGGCGTGGTCGGCGACGAGGATGACCTTCATGACCGCTTCCCTGGGATGACCGCGTCCCTGGCCGCCTCGCGCGGATCGGGGGCCAGGATGGGTCCGACCCCTTAAGGAAACGCCTAAGCGGCAGGGTGCATCGCCGCTCGCATCCCCCCTTGCGCGGCGGCCGCCGGCGGGCCATCCGCCTTGCGCATGCACGCCCGCCCCACCTCCCCTGCCTCGGCCATCCTGCTCGCCGCCCTCGGCATTGGGCTCCTGTCGCTGATGGACGCCACCATCAAGGGCCTGTCCGACCGCTACGGCGTCACCGGCATCGCCTTCGCGCGCTACATTGTCGGCACCCTGGTGATGGCGGCCGTCCTCGCGGTGCTGCGCCCCGGCTGGCCGTCGGCCGAGACCTGGCGCACGAACGGCCTCAGGGCGGTGCTGGTGGTGGTGACCGCGCTCTGCTTCTTCCACGGCCTGTCGGTGCTGCCGCTCGCCGAGGCGCTGGCGCTCTCCTTCCTGAGCCCGATCTTCATCGCGCTGTTCGCCGCGCTCCTCCTGCGCGAGCGGGTGCGGCCGCCGGTCTGGGCCGGGCTCGTCGTCGGCTTCGTCGGCGTCGGGATCGTGGTTGCGGGCCAAGTGGGTTCCGGCGGGATCGGGGCGGACGATCCGGTGCGGGGCGCCGGCTCGGCCTGGGGCATCGCGGCGATCCTCGCCTCGGCCCTCACCTACGCGCTCTCGATGGTGCTGCTGCGCGCCCGAGCCCGGCACGACCCCGTGGTGACGATCGTGGCGATCCAGAATGCGGGACCGGCCGCGATGCTGGCCGCCCCCGCGGCCTTCACCTGGACCCCGGTCGCGGCCCCGGACTGGGCGCTCCTCGTCCTGGTCGGCGTGCTCGGGGTCGCCGGTCACCTGGTGCTCAGCCGCGCCTACGCGAAGGCCGAGGCGTCGCGGCTCGCCGCGATGGAATACACCGCGCTCCTCTGGGCAATCGGCCTCGGCTACTTCGCTTTCGGAGAGGTGCCGGGGATGGCGACGCTGGCGGGAGCGGGGTTGATCCTCGTCGGGTCGGCGCTGGCGGCGCGGCGGTGAGGCAGGTCGGGACTCCGTGATCGATCCGGCCGACGGGGTTCATGAGCTCCGCGTCATCCCGGCGCCGCATGAGCGGAGCCCGGAATGACACGGTGGGTTTAACATCTTTACAGATCGATCGAACAGACTCTCAGAACCACCCCTTCATCTTGAAATACACCGCCGGCGCCAGCGCACTCAGGGCGATCACCGCCAGTCCGTACGGGTACCCCCAGGCCCAGTCGAGCTCCGGCATGTGCTTGAAGTTCATGCCGTAGACCGAGGCCATCAGGGTCGGCGGGATGCCGATCACCGAGACCACGGTCAGCACCCGGAAGGTGTTGTTCTGCTCCATGTTGATGAGGCCGAGGGTGGCGTCGAGGAGGAACTGCACGGTCTCGGACAGCCGGGTCTCGAACTCGTCGAGGGAGGCGATGTCGAGGCGCAGGCTCTCGAAGCGGGCCCTCTCCTCGGCTTTGAGCCAGCTCTCGGCCTCGCCGGCGACGTAGGGGACGATGCGGCCGAGGCCGAGCAGCGAGGAGCGCAGCTTCGCCAGCGCCTTGCCGCGCCGGCCGATGGCGCGCAGCAACCGTCGCAGGGCGAGGTCGCGGCGCTTCGGCGCGAAGGGCGGGGGCGAAGCCGCGTCGCGTCGGGCGTTGGCGTTGCCGTTGGCGCTGACGTCGAAGGTGAAGACGCGGGTCGAGAGCGAATCGAGCTCGTCGCTCGTGGTCTCCAGCGTGTCGGCCATGCGGTCGATCAGTTCCTCGATCAGGGCGAGGAATGTCTCGACGCTGGAGGCCGGCCCGTCGCGCTCGGCCTGGCGCGCCTTGACGGTGTCGAAGGCGGCGAGCGGCTGGAACCGGATGGTCAGGAGCCGCTCGGGCGTGAGCACGAAGCCGAGCGGGCGCAAGCTCAGGTCGTCGTCGCGAAAGGCGACCATCGGGGTGCTGAGATAGAATGCGTCCCGGCGCCGGTTGAGCCGGCGGGAATTCTGCACCTCGCTGAGCGCCGCCCGCGACGGCACCGCGAGGCCGGTCACGGATTGCGCGAGGGCCGTCTCCGCCTCGCTCGGGTCCTCGAGGTCGAGCCAGGTCCCGTGGGCCGGGGGCGCCGCGCAGGCCTGCCCCTCGGCGACGACACCCTCGGCGCCGTGCAGCGTGATCATGACCTCGGGGCCCCCTCGCGCCCTGGAATGTTTCCCGCAAGCCACAGGCCAGCGCCTTGACTCGGGTCCGCGCCCCGATTATCTCCACGCCAGCCTTAGCACTCACCTCATGGGAGTGCTAATGCCCGGGTTGGCAGGCGGCTTCGGCGCCAGCACCAACCGCAATGCGTTCTGCGAAGCAAGAGGGCAGCACATGCAATTCCGTCCGCTGCACGACCGTGTCGTCGTCCGTCGCATCGAGAGCGAGGAGAAGACCAAGGGCGGCATCATCATCCCCGATTCCGCCAAGGAGAAGCCGCAAGAGGGCGAGATCGTCGCCGTCGGCCCCGGCGCCCGCGACGAGTCCGGCAAGCTCAACCCCCTCGACGTCAAGGCCGGCGACCGCGTCCTGTTCGGCAAGTGGTCCGGCACCGAGGTCAAGATCGACGGCAAGGACCTCCTCATCATGAAGGAGTCCGACATCATGGGCGTGCTGGCGTAATCGCCGCTCCCTGAAGAAGCCCTGAAGCCCGACGGCGGCGCCCCTCCCGGGAGCTGACGCCGGACGGCTTTCCCCTGCAACACCGATCTAAAGTGAGGAATCACCATGGCAGCGAAAGACGTTCGTTTCGCCTCCGACGCCCGCGAGAAGATGCTGCGCGGCGTCGACATCCTGGCGGATGCGGTGAAGGTCACGCTCGGCCCGAAGGGCCGCAACGTCGTGATCGAGAAGAGCTTCGGCGCCCCGCGGATCACCAAGGACGGCGTGACCGTCGCCAAGGAGATCGAGCTCGCCGACAAGTTCGAGAACATGGGCGCCCAGATGGTGCGCGAAGTGGCCTCGAAGACCAACGACATCGCGGGTGACGGCACCACCACCGCGACCGTGCTGGCCCAGGCGATCGTCCGTGAGGGCGCCAAGTACGTCGCCGCCGGCATGAACCCGATGGACCTGAAGCGCGGCATCGACCTCGCCACCCAGGCCGCCGTGAAGGACATCCAGAGCCGCGCCAAGAAGGTGTCGGCTTCGGAGGAGATCGCCCAGGTCGGCACGATCTCGGCCAACGGCGACAAGGACATCGGCGAGATGATCGCCCATGCCATGCAGAAGGTCGGCAACGAGGGCGTCATCACGGTCGAGGAGGCGAAGACCGCCGAGACCGAGCTCGACGTCGTCGAGGGCATGCAGTTCGACCGCGGCTACCTCTCCCCGTACTTCATCACGAATGCGGAGAAGATGATCGCCGAGCTCGAGGACCCCTACATCCTCATCCACGAGAAGAAGCTGTCGTCGCTCCAGGCGATGCTGCCGGTGCTCGAGGCCGTCGTTCAGACCGGCAAGCCGCTGCTGATCGTCGCCGAGGACATCGAGGGCGAGGCGCTGGCCACCCTGGTGGTCAACAAGCTGCGCGGCGGCCTGAAGGTCGCGGCCGTGAAGGCGCCGGGCTTCGGTGACCGTCGCAAGGCCATGCTCGAGGACATCGCGGTCCTGACCCAGGGTCAGATGATCGCCGAGGACCTCGGCATCAAGCTCGAGAACGTGACCCTCCCGATGCTCGGCCGCGCCAAGCGCGTCCGCATCGAGAAGGAGAACACCACGATCATCGACGGCGCCGGCGAGAAGTCGGACATCGAGGCCCGCGTCGCCCAGATCAAGGCGCAGATCGAGGAGACCACCTCGGACTACGACCGCGAGAAGCTCCAGGAGCGTCTGGCCAAGCTCGCGGGCGGCGTCGCGGTGATCCGCGTCGGCGGCGCGACCGAGGTCGAGGTCAAGGAGAAGAAGGACCGCGTCGACGACGCCCTCCACGCCACCCGCGCGGCGGTCGAGGAAGGCATCGTTCCCGGCGGCGGCACCGCGCTCCTGCGCGCCAAGAAGGCCGTGGCCGCTCTCACGAGCGACAACCCGGACGTCCAGGCCGGCATCAAGATCGTCCTGAAGGCCCTTGAGGCCCCGATCCGCCAGATCGCCAGCAATGCCGGCGTCGAGGGCTCGATCGTGGTCGGCAAGATCACCGACAAGGGTGACTCGGAGACCTACGGCTTCAACGCCCAGACCGAAGAGTACGTCGACATGATCCAGGCCGGCATCGTCGACCCGGCCAAGGTCGTGCGCACCGCCCTGCAGGACGCCGCTTCGGTGGCCGGCCTGCTGGTGACGACCGAGGCGATGGTCGCCGACGCGCCCAAGAAGGACTCCCCGGCTCCGGCGATGCCGGGCGGCGGCATGGGCGGCATGGACTTCTAAGTCCAGCCACTCGGTTCTGAGAGACGAGAGGGGTCGCCGCAAGGCGGCCCCTTTTCTTTTGCGCCTAAGGACGATGCCTGCTTGCCGATTTGGCGAGCAAGCGTACAATGTGACCATTGTAGTCACGCGAGGGTGTCATGCGTGAGATCCAGCTTCGGGACGCGAAGGCGACCCTGTCGGCCGTCGTCGACGATGCGGTCCGTGGCGAGCCGAGCGTCATCACGCGCCACGGCAGACCTGAAGCCGTCGTACTGTCGTTCGCTGAATGGCAGCGACTTTCGACTGTGCCGAACTTCGGCAGGCTCCTCGCGTCGTCGGGACTGCGTGACGGCGATCTACCAGAGAGAGACCGGACACCTCTGCGCGACATCGACTTTTGATGTACCTCCTCGACACCAACATCCTGTCAGAAGGAGCGCCGACGAAGGGGCAGGATCTTGGATTTGGGGATTTCGCTGACTGGCTTGAGGCCGCCGCGGATCACCTCTGGCTGTCGGTCGTCACGATCGCTGAAATCGCGGCCGGGATCGAACGATCAGTCATCAAGGGCGAAGCGCGAAAGGCGGCACGATTGCGCGCTTGGCTGGAGGTCGTAGAACACCTCTATGCCCCCCGCATCCTGCCTCTCAATCGCGATGCCGCCCGCCTGTCCGGAATCCTGTCGGCACGTGCCCGGATGGCAGGAGCTTCACCAGGGCTTGCCGATGCTGCGATCGCTGCGACGGCCGAACTGCACGGCTTGCGCGTACTGACCCGCAACGCGAAGGACTTCGTGCCGATGGGTGTCGCCTTCATCAATCCCTACGAGTCCGGCCTGCCCCCGATTCCCACGGGGCATGAACGTCGTCCGGATCGAGAAGACTGAAGAAACCGGGGGTCGCTCTGCGCTGTCAAAGTCCCCCGCGTGTTATCCCGGGCTCGCCGCAGACCCCGCGAGCAACCCGCCGTCCAAACTCAGCTCGGCCCCCGTCATGTAGGCGGCTTCGTCCGACGCCAGCATCGCGGCGACCGCCGCGACCTCCTCGGGCGCTCCGAAGCGCTTGAGCGGGGTATCGGCCACCAAAGCCGCCATCCTGTCTTCGCGCCCGGGCCCCTCCCCCAGCATAGGCTCCCAGATCGGGGTCAGGATCGCCGCGGGGTGGATCGAGTTGCAGCGGATCGCCCAGCCTTGCTGCGCGCAGTAGAGCGCCACGCTCTTGGCGTGGTTGCGGATCGCGGCCTTCGAGGAGGCATAGGCCGCCGCCGCCGGGATGCCGACGAGGCCGGAGCGCGACGAGATGGTGATGATCGAGCCTGTGCCGCGCGTCTTCATCGCTCGGATCGCGTAGCGGCAGCCGAGGAAGGTGCCGTCGAGGTTGACGCGGTGGACCGCTTGCCAGTCCGCCAGGGTCGCGTGCTCGGGGTCATGGGCGACCGGCCCGGTCTCGAAGCCGGTGATGCCGGCATTGTTGACGACCACGTCCGCCTGCGGGACGAGGTCCGCCAGGCGCAGCCAGTCCTCCTCGCGGGACACGTCGAGCCGGATGAACCGTGCATCGATCGCCGCGGCGGTCGTGGTGCCGGCGGCCTCGTCGATATCCGTGACGATCACGTCGCCGCCTTCCTGGCGGAAGCGGGCCGCGATGGCCTGCCCGATGCCGCTTGCGGCGCCGGTGATGACACAGGTCTTGCCGGTCAGTCGCTGCATGGTGGTCTCACAGACGAAAGAAAATCTGCGGCGTTGATCTAATTACAAACGCGAACGCTTCTCGACGTCATCCAGGGGCTCGACGACGTCGAGAACCCGGGATCCATAATCGTTGACGGTTCAGGATCAGGCGAGAGGCGTTCCGTTTCATTCCTCGTCGTCAGCGTTTATGGATCCCGGGTTCCGCTTCGCGGCCCCAGGATGACGATGGAGAGTTTCAAGACCGTCCATGGCTCGTACATCTCTTACTCCAGATCCAGCCGCCCCTGCCGCCCGCCGAGCGTCACCCCCTCATGGGCAAGCAGCCACTGTTTGCGGTGGAGCCCGCCGCCATAGCCGGTGAGGCTGTCATTCGCCCCGATCACCCGGTGGCACGGCACCACGAGGCCGACTGGGTTGGCGCCGTTGGCGAGGCCGACCGCCCGCACCGCCTTGTCGCGGCCGAGGCGCTGAGCCAGGGCGCCGTAGCTCAGGGTGGCGCCGGCCGGAATGGCCCGCAGCGCCGCCCAGACCTCGCGCTGGAACACGGTGCCGTTGGTGCGCACCGCGAGCCCGTCGATCGCCCGGAGAGCGCCGGCGAAATAGGCCGTGATCGGCTCGGCGAGCGCCGGCGGCAGGGGGGCGTCGCTCATGGAGAAGGCGGTGCCGTAATGCAGCCGCAGCAGGCGCCGCATCCGCGCCTCGTGGTCCGACCAGTCGAGAGCGCGCAAGGCTGCGTCCTCGTCGAAGACCAGCAGCATCGTGCCGATCGGAGTCGGCAGGGTGCCGAGAAGGAAGGTCGCGGTCATGCCCGACCTTAACCCCGGTGCGGGGCCGCCGCGACGGACGGGGCGGCCCGTCCACCGCTCAGTCGATCCAGCCCTTCAGTTCGCGGGCGACGACGTGCTCGATCACCCGCATGCCCTCCGGGCCGTCGTTGAGGCAGGGCAGGTAAGCGAAGTGCGTTCCGCCGCCATCCTCGAAATAGTGCCGGTTCTCGCCGTCCAGCTCTTCGAGGGTCTCGAGGCAGTCGGCGGTGAAGCCCGGCGCCACGATGGCGAGGCGCTTCACGCCCTGCGCTGCAAGCTCCTTCACGGTCTCGTCGGTATAGGGCTTCAGCCATTCCTCGTTGCCGAAGCGCGACTGGAAGGTCGTCCGCATCCGCTCGGGCGAGTAGCCCAGAGCCTCGCGGATCAGGCGGCCGGTCTTCACGCACTGGCAGTGATAGGGATCGCCCTTCATCAGGTACGATTTCGGCACGCCGTGGAACGAGGTGAGAATGACCTCGGGCTCGAAATCGAGGGCGGCGAGGTCGCGGCGGATCGCGCTCGCCACCGCCTCGATGTAGACCGGGTCGTCGTGATAGGGCGGCGAGACCCGCACGGTCGGCTGCCAGCGCATCTTCATCAGCGCCCGGAACGCCTGGTCGCAGGCGGTGGCCGAGGTGGCGGCGGCGTATTGCGGATAGAGCGGCACCAGGAGGATGCGGTCGCAGCCCTGGTCGAGCAGGGCCTGGATGCGCTGGTCGACCTCCGGCTTGCCGTAGCGCATCGCCCAGTCGACGACGACACGATCCCCCATCGCCGCCTGCAGCTTCTCGGCCTGGCCGCGGGTGATGGTCTTGAGCGGGCCCTCGTCCTTCTCGTTGTTCCAGACCGAGGCGTAGTCGCGCCCCTTCGGGCCCGGGCGCTTGGTCAGGATCACGAGGTTGAGCAGCGGCCACCAGATCGCGCGCGGCACCTCGATCACCCGCCGGTCGGACAGGAACTCCTTGAGGTAGCGGCGCATCGGCCAGTAGCTCGTGCCCTCCGGCGTGCCGAGATTCATCAGGAGCACGCCGACCCGGCCCCAGCGCACGGCCGGGTGGCCGGCCGGCAGGGCACCAGCCTGCGCGACGGGGGTGGCGCCGCGGGAGAGCGCGGCGTTCGGGGTCACCTCGTTCATGATCGTCCGGTCTGCTCTCGTGGTGGCCCGGAGGCTGGCGCGCCAGGGTCCGGGCGTCTTCGGCCCGTGCGTCGTCGCCCCGGGTGCCCGCTTACATAGCGCAATGGCCGCCCGAACCAACGCGTCGTGACGCTGCACCGCGGTGCGCGCGCGACATGCAACGGTCAAGATGACCGTGAGACAGTGACGCGCCCCGGGCGCGCCTCGCCCCTCGGAGACCCGCATGACCGCTCCCAGCCGCCGCCAGACCCTCGCCCTTGGCCTCGGTGCCGGCCTTGCGGGGCTTGCCGGCGGACCTGCCGCCGCGCGGGGGCCGGACGTCGACGTCACCCTGGTCCTCGTCAACGACATCTACCGCATGGGCGCGGTCGACGGCCGCGGCGGGTTTCCGAAGCTCGCGGCGGTGGTCAGGGCCGAGCGGGCGAAAGGCCGGCCGGTCCTGGTCTGCCACGCGGGCGACACGCTCTCGCCCTCGCTGATGTCGGGCATCGACAAGGGCCGCCACATCATCGAGCTGACCAACCTCATCGAGCCCGACGTGTTCGTGCCGGGCAATCACGAGTTCGACTTCGGCCAGGACGTCTACCTGGAGCGGATGCGGGAGGCGAATTTTCCGGTATTCGCCGCCAACCTGCGCCGGCCCGACGGCACGCCGGTCCCGGGCACGAGCGAATCCACGATCCTGACGATCGGCGGGATCAAGCTCGGCATCGTCGGCATCGCGCTGCCCGACACCCCGGCGAAGTCGCAATCGGGCGACTGGACCTTCGCCCCGGCCCTCTCGACGCTCGCCCGCGAGGCGGCTGCCTTACGGGCGGCGGGCGCCGAGATGGTGCTGGCGGTCTGCCACACCGACCGGGCGACCGACGACGTCCTGGTGGCGAGCCGCCACGCCGACATCGTCCTCTCGGGCCACGACCACGACCTGGCCCTCCGCTACGACGGCCGCACGGTCTTCGCCGAATCCGGCCACGACGCCGAATACGTCACCGCCATCGACGTGAAGGCGGAGGGGACCGGCAGGGCCCTGACCTGGACCGCCGCCTTCCGCATCCACGACACCGCCGAGATCGAGCCCGACCCGGAGGTGCTGGCGGTGGTGCAGCGCCAGGAGGCCGACCTCGCCCGCGAGCTCGACGTGCCGCTCGGCCGGGTGACCAATCCCCTCGACACGCGCATCGACGCCGTACGCCGGGGCGAGGCGGCCTTCGGCGACCTCGTAGCGGATGCGCTCCGCCACGCCGCCGAGGCCGAGATCGGTCTGATGAACGGCGGCGGCATCCGCGGCAACCGGACCTATCCGGCCGACAGCGACCTGACCCGCCGCGACGTGCTGACCGAATTGCCCTTCGGCAACACCTCGGTGCTGGTGAAGATCACCGGCGCCCAGGTGCTCGCCGCCCTCGAGAACGGATTTTCGGAACTCGGCCGCTCCGCCGGCCGCTTCCCCCAGGTCTCCGGGATCACCGTCACGGTCGATGCGGGCGCGCCCGTCGGCAAGCGTGTCGTGGAGGTCCGCGTCGGGGATGCGCCCCTCGACCCGGCCCGCACGTACACCGTGGCGGCCAACAACTTCATGCTCGCCGGCGGCAACGATTACGGGATGCTGGCGGACGGGAAGACCCTGGTCGGCGCCACCGACGGCACGCTCGTCGCCAACGTGGTGATGTCCTACATCCGGGCCAACGCGCCTCTGACCATCGCGACGGGGCGCCTCACCATCCGCCGCCCCTGAGGTTCGATGCCGACCGACGAGTCCGTGGCGGGCGCCCTCGCCCGCTTCCGCGCCAGCCATTCCCCCTGGCTCGCCCTGCCGTTCTTCCGGGACGGCAGCGCCGAGCGGGTGGCGGAGGCGGTCGATGCCCGCCGGGAGGCCGGGACCCGGGTGCTGCCGGCGCCCGAGGCCATCTTCAACGCGCTCACCCTGACGCCCCTCGACCAGGTCCGTGCGGTGATCCTCGGCCAGGACCCCTACCCGACGCCGGGCGACGCCCACGGCCTCGCCTTCTCGTATGTCGGCGGGCGCCGGCTGCCGGCCTCGCTGAAGGTGATCCTCGCCGAGATGGCGGAGGAGACCGGCTCCCCCCTGCCCGCCACCGGCGATCTCAGCCCCTGGGCGCGCCAGGGGGTGCTGCTCCTCAACTCGGCGCTGACCGTCGAGGCGGGGAAGTCCGGCGCGCACATGAAGCTCGGCTGGTCGGCGCTGGCCGACCAGGCGGTGTCGGCAGTCTCCGCCGAGCGCCCGGCGGTCGCCTTCCTGCTCTGGGGCGCACCGGCCCGCCAGCGTGCCGCGCTGATCGACGGCGACAAGCATCTGGTGCTCGAAGCGGGTCACCCCTCGCCCCTCAACCGCAAGGCGGATTTTCGCGGCAGCCGGCCGTTCGGGCGGGCGAATGCGTGGCTGAAGGAGAAGGGTCTGGAGCCGATCGACTGGCGGTTGACGTAGCGGGAGATGCTCGGGGGTCCGGTTTCGTGGCGTGACGCGAACCTCCTCCTACCGTCCCTCCCCCGCCACGAAGGCCGGAATCCGCCGGTGCGCCTCCTCGTCGGCGAACTGCTCCGGCGGCGACTTCATCGGCCGGGCGGACGGCCCGACCAGGCCCCGCCGACGCCGCGCTCCCGCGCCAGGGCAGCGCACCGCATCGGCGACGACGCCGGCGGAATATCGGCGCATCCCACACCTGCGGCGTCAGCTCGAGGTTCAGCGGCACGCCGCCGCCCGCGCCCGGTGGCCGCCGGGATCGGGGCTCATCAGGCCCGGCACCGTCTCGCCGTGGCCGGCCTCGCGGTGATGGGTCGGGCCCTGCACGAAGGAGGACGCGCAGTTGCCGATGCCCGCGATCGCGACCTACAGGCTCTCCTGGCCCACTGCCGGCCCTCCTTCGGACAAATCGACTCCGGGACCGGGCGGAACACGCCACCGGAGTATCAATCCCCGATCGAGCGTGGCCGTGCGCGCAGGCCCGGCCTAAGGTGGCGGCGAACGGGAGGAGGACGCATGGAGATCTTCGACGGGCCGGAGGCCCTGAGGGCGGCGATCGGGCAGGAGATCGGGGTCGGCGAGTGGATCACCGTCGACCAGGCGATGATCGATCGCTTCGCCGAGGCGACGGACGACCACCAGTGGATCCACGTCGATCCGGAGCGGGCGGCGCGCGACTCGCCCTACGGCGCCACCGTGGCGCACGGCTACCTCACCCTGTCGCTGGTGCCGCGCTTCATCGCCGGGGTGCGCCGCCTGGAGGGCTTGCGCCTCAGCCTGAATTACGGCCTCGACCGGGTGCGCTTTCCCGCGCCGGTGGTGGTGAATTCCCGCCTGCGCGGCCGGGTGCGGGTGGCCGCCGCCCTCGACGTGGCGCCGCGGGGCCTGCGCACCACCTACGGGGTGACGGTGGAGATCGAGGGCGCCGAGAAGCCGGCCTGCCTCGCCGAGGCGGTGGTGCTGCACCACTGGTGACCCACACGTCCCCTTGAACCGCGCGTGCTCTTGAACCGAGGGTCCCTTGACGGATTGTCCGGGGACAACGGTGAGGCTGTCGGGATGACCTTGGAGACGGAGCGGCGCGCGTTGCAGCGCGTGGTGGCGGTGGCGGGGCTGGTGCCGGTTCTGGGCGGGCTCTACGGCGTGCTGTTCGGCCAGGCGGGCCTCGGCGGCGGCGCCTTCGACGTCTCGACCGACAGCCATTTCCGCTACCTGTCGGGCCTGCTGCTCGGAATCGGCCTGCTGTTCTGGTCGACGATCCCCGGCATCGAGACCAGGATGTCGCTGTTCCGCTTCCTGACGATGATCGTGGTGCTGGGTGGCCTGTCCCGGCTCCTCGGGCTGTGGCTGACCGGGGTGCCGTCGCTGACCATGCTGGCGGCGTTGGGCATGGAGCTGGTGGTCACGCCGCTTCTGTGCCTGTGGCAGATCCGGGTGGCGAACCGGGCGGGGGCGGCGGTTCTGTAGATCGAGGCGGTCGGCGCCCGCGCATCAATCCTCCCCCGCGGAGGGGAGGGAGGGTTCGGGGGCGTGGCGCCCCTCAGTCCACCCGCGTCCACAGCTGCTTCTTGCAGATCAATCCCCCCAGCACGCAGCCCGACAATTCGAGCACGTTCGGCCCCTTCATGGCGAGCTTGCCCGAATAGGTCTTTCCATCGCGAAAGTTGTAGAGGGAGCCCTCCCAGCCCTCGCCGGCCGGGCGCATGTCGCGGGTCAGCGCCACGCCGACGAGGCTGCGGCCGCGCAACGAGGCGTCGGGGTTGTTCACGTCCTTGGTCTCGCCGGCCATCACCTTGGCGATCGTGCCGCAATACCCGGCGCCGCAGCGGGCGATGCGGATCTGCGAATCGCGCCCGGGGGTCAGCCAGGTCCCGGTGGGCTGGGGACCCACCTGCGCCCGGGCGAGGGCCGGCGCGCAGGCGAGGAACAGGGCGGCGAGGAGAACGGGACGCAACGGCATGGGCTCCGGCAACCACGAATCGGGAGCCCTGACCTATCGCCTTCGCGCCCGTCCCGCCATCGGCTCAGGCGACCAGGTCCGGGAACGGCACGATGGTCGATTTCACGGTCTTCATCGCCATCGCGTCCTTCACCGCCTGCGACACGCCCTCCTGGGTGAAGGGATAGACGGTCTGCATCTCGAGCCACGGATACTTGTCCCGGGCGCGGTAGAGCATGTCGACGCCCAGCGGCAGGTCGTTGCCGGTGAAGGCCCAGGAACCGAGCACGTTCAGGTCCTTGGAGCAGATCCGGTGCCAGGAGGTCTCGATCTTTCCCGCATCGGTGAACTGGCCCATCTCGACATAGGTGCCGCCGTCGCGCAGGAACTCGATGCCCTCGGGGCCGGCACTCGGGTGGCCCGAGCAATCCATGACGAGGTCGGCACCGAAGCCGCCCACGATCTCGCGCACCGCCGCGATGCGGGCCTCGGGCGTCGTCACCTCGGTGATGTCGACGGTGGCCTCGGCGCCGAACTTGCGGGCGAGCGCCAGCCGCGGCTCCTCCGGCGCGCCGACGCAGATCACCCGGCCGGCGCCCATCTCCTGGGCGGCCGCGACCGCCAGGATGCCGATCGGGCCGGAGCCCTGGATCACGACGGTGTCGCCCCACTTGAAGCCGCCCGCCTTGGTCGCCCGGTTGAAGGCGCGGATGCAGGAGGTCAGGGGCTCGGACAGCGCGCCGAGGCGCAGCGACATGTCGTCGGGCAACTTGTAGACCTTGGTGCCCGGCAGCATCTCGAGGTCGACATAGACGTATTCGGCCCATCCGCCCCACAGGTGGGGCGCCTTGTCGAAGCCGAGATAGCGCCCGTAATAGACCGGGGTCAGGCACTTGTTGGCCTGTTCCGGGTAATGGACGCAGTAATAGCAGTGCCCGCACGGCATCAGCGGCGGGATCATCACCTTCGAGCCGACCTGGAGCGGCTTCTCCATGAAGTCGGCCGTGAACTCGTCGCCCTTCTCGACGATGACGCCGCCGATCTCGTGGCCGAGCGTGAAGGGCCACGGCAGGGGCTTCGGCCAATGGCCCTTGAGGATGTGCTGGTCGGTGCCGCAGACGCCGCAGGCGCCGACCTTGATGAGCGCCGCCTTGCGCGGAACCTTCGGCCAGGGCACCGATTGGATGACGGGTTCCGCCCCGGGGCCCGCGAACGTCGCGACGCGGATCTCTGGCTTGCTCATCGGCGCTTCCTCGGCTGGTCGTTCTGGCGCGGCGCGCGGCCGCGGGCCGGGTCGCTGCCCGGCTGCCCCCAGCCTATCATCGAATTCGAATTGTGCATCCCAATCGGGCGCGATCGATCGCGAGGTCGGACGATGGCCGAGGTGAACGCCGCGGAGGCCACCGGGCGCCGCACCTGGATCGACGCGATCCTCGACCGGATCGAGCCGCCGCCGCTCTCCTCCTGGGCCTACGCCCTGCGGATCTGGCTCGCCATGATGCTGGCGCTCTATGCCGGGTTCTGGCTCCAGCTCGAGAGCGCGTCGTCGGCCGCCGTGACGGTGGCGATCCTCGCCCAGCCGCGGCGCGGCCAGGCCCTGTCGAAGGCGGCCTATCGCTTCCTCGGCACGCTGGTCGGCTTCGCCGTGGCGATCCTGTTCACCGCCCTGTTCGGCCAGGACCGGGTCGAGATGCTGGTGGCCTTCGCGCTCTGGATGGGGCTCTGCGTCTTCGTCGCCAACTACCTTCAGGGCACCAAGGCCTACGGCGCCATGCTGTCGGGCTACACGGTGGCGATCATCGCCATCAACAACATCGACGCGCCGCAATCGGTGTTCGAATCCGGCGTCGCCCGCGTCGCGGCGATCACCCTGGGCGTCGTGTCGATCACCTTCATCAACGACGCGCTCGGCGCGCCCTACGTCTTCCCCGACCTCAGCGCCGGCATGGCCAAGGCTCGCGACGCAGTCCGCGACTTCGTCCGACGGGCCGTGCGCGAGGGCGATCCGGGGCCCGAGACCGCCGCCGACACGATGCGCCTGGTGGCGGCCCCGCGCGACGCGGTCGGCGTGGTCGCGACGGAGTTCCACGACGGCGAGAACCGGGCGGCGGGGGCGCGCAGCGCCGTCGCCGCCCTGTTCGCCGCGGTGGCGGCCGCGCGCTCCTTCGCGCTCTGCGTCGCGCGCTCCGGCGACCCGGACGGCCTGCGGGCACGGGTGCTCGCCGGCCTCGACGGCGACCGCGACGCCCTGCCCGCCCTGGTGGCCCGCCTCGACGGACTCGCCGCGCGCGGCGACGCGGACCCCGATGCGGTGCTGCTGCACCGGCGCGCCATCGACCTCCTGCGCCAGGACCGGCTCGCCGAGGACGGCATCGAGGCGCTGGAGACCGGCCGCGAGCCGCTGCGCGACATGCGCCTGCCGGTGCACCGCGACTTTCCGGACGCCCTGCGCAACGCCGCCCGGGTGGTGATCACCATCGCGATCAGCGCCGCGCTCTTCGTGCTGAGCGGCTGGCCCGCCACCTCGGCGGCGCTCCTCCAGGTCTCGGCCTTCGCGGCGCTCGCCTCGATCAACCCGAACCCGGTCGGCTTCGCCACCGGTGCCTTGTGGGGGATGCCGCTCGCCGCGGCCTGTGCCGGCATCGTCGAGTTCATCGTGCTCGACGGCGGCCAGGGCTTCCCGCTCCTCGCCATCGCGATGGCGCCGGTCATCATCGTCGCCTGCCTGCTGAGCCTGCGGCCGGCGACCGCGAGCCTCGGCTTCATCCTGCTGGTATTCTTCCCCGTCGTGCTGGCGCCGGCGAACCCGCAACCGTACAACCCGGAATCCTACATCAACTCGACGGTGCTGTTCTGCGTCTCCGGGCTGATCCTGTTCCTGGTGATCCGGATCGTGCTGCCGACCTCGAACGCCCAGCGCCGGCGCTGGTCGCTCCGGGCCGCGCGGGCCGACGTGATCGAGGCGCTGTCGGGCGAGCCGCAGGAGGCTGAGGAGCGGGTCAACCTCGATGCCGACCGCGTCGTGCAGTTCGCCGGCTGGGGCGGCACCGCGGGCGCCGTGCGCCGCGCCACCCTGCGCCACGCCTTCGCGCTCGCCGCCCTCGACACCGCCGCAGCCGGCGCGCAGGCCGGCCTCAACCGGCTCGCGGGTGTACCGGCCTATGACGGCGCCGTGCACGAGGCCCGCGCCGCCCTGCGGCGGGCCGAAGCCGAGCCGCTTCGCCGGGCGGGCGCCGCGCTGCTGGCCGCCGCCCGTGCGGCCCCGGCGGAATCGCGCCGCACCGCGACGAGGGTTGTGGCCGACCTCACCACCGCGTCCTATGTCGTCGAGGGGCAGGGCCGGGTGCTGCGGCGCCTCGGCCTGTGGGGGGCCGGGACGCGGGCTGGCGATGTTTCATGAACTGACGATCGGCGGGGTGCTGGTCTCTCCCTTCGTCGCCTACGCCGCGGCCGCCCTGGCGATCCTGCTGGCCGTGCGGCCGCTCCTGCGGCTGATGCGGTTCGAGCGCGTCTTCGCCAACCCGCCGCTGGCCGAGGCAGGGATCTACGTGTGTATCCTGGCGCTCCTGATCGTGCTGGTGTGAGACGCGGCGCCTGGGCGAAGCCGCTTCCCGCATGGCGAAGCGATCGACCGGACAGCCCATGAGGAGGGGATCGGTGGCGGTGAAGCGGACGACCCGGGGACGCCGGCTGTTGCGGATCCTCGCCACGCTGGTGGTGCTGGTGCTGGCCGCGGCCGCCGCCCTGATCGTCTGGGAATACTACGTCACCGCGCCCTGGACCCGGGACGGGCGGGTGCGGGTGCAGGTGTCGAGCATCGCCCCCCAGGTCTCGGGCCAGATCACCGAACTGCGCGTGGTCGACAACCAGTTCGTCCACATGGGCGACGTGCTCTACGTGATCGATCCGTTCGACTTCAAGGTCGCGCTCGACTCGGCCAAGGCCGACGTCGAGAACCGGGCCGCCGACCTGCAGGTCAAGCGTGCGCAAGCCGCCCGGCGCGAGGCGCTGACGACCGTCTCGACCTCGATCGAGGAGAAGCAGCAATTCGCCGGAACCGCCAAGCAGGCGGAGGCCGCCTTCGCCGCGGCCCAGGCGCAAGCGGCGCAGGCCGAGGTCAACCTGCAGCGTACCGAGGTGAAGAGCCCGGTCAACGGCTACGTCACCAACCTGCTCCTGCGCGTCGGCGACTACGCCACCGCCGGCACCCGCAACATCTCGGTGATCGATTCCGATTCGTACTGGATCGACGGCTATTTCGAGGAGACCAAGATGGGCCATATCCGGGTCGGCGACCCGGCGACGGCGGCACTGATGGGCTATGCCGAGCCGATCCGCGGCCGGGTCGACAGCATCACCCGCGGCATCAGCACCCCGAACGCCGCGGCGAGCACGCAGGGGCTCCCCAGCGTCGATCCGGTCTATACCTGGGTCCGGCTCGCCCAGCGGGTGCCGGTGCGCATCCGCATCGAGCAGGTGCCGCCGAACCTGGCGCTGGTCGCCGGCATGACCGCGACGGTCTCGGTCGGCGCCTATGCCGAGCACGGCGACCGCCTGCGCGACGTGTTCAGCGCCTTCGTCGACCGGATCGGTCCGCAGCGGCCGCAGGGCGCGGGCGTGGCGCCCGCCGGGGTCACCACGACGGTGAAGGGCACGCGCGACGTCTCGACCCTGCCGGTCACCGATCCGAAGGCCGGTCCGAGCGCCGAGCAGATCGCCCCCGGGATCGCGCCGGGCATCAACGAGGCCCCGGAGACGGCCCCGGCGAAGGAAGCGCCTCCCAGGGAGCAGCGCGGTTCGCATCGCCAGGGCAACGGCCGCACCGCACGGGATTGACACGCTCCCGCTTCGCACGGCACAGGAGAGGGGCTTCACCGCGCGCGGGCGTGGCGGAATTGGTAGACGCAGCGGACTCAAAATCCGCCGTCCTCACGGATATGTCGGTTCGAGTCCGACCGCCCGCACCACCAGCTCGGCTCGTAGCGTCCTCGCTCGCCCGGCTGGAAATCGTCCCGTCGACACGCTCGACATCCACCGCATCGGTCCCCAGTGCGGAACCGACAGACTCTCGGCTCGAGAGCCGGCCGGACGCGGGATCGCGTCGCCGCCCTACCCCTCCGGCGCGGCGAGCGCTCGCTTCAGCACCGGCATCACCCGCGGATCCCCCATCTGCGCCACATTGAAGCGCATGCGCTGCGACGCCGTGCGCGACACGCTGAACACGTCGCCCGGCGCCAGCACCACGCCCTCGCGCAGGGCCGCCCGGGCGACGGCCGCGGCGTCAAGCGCATCGGGCAGGCTGCACCAGAGATAGAACCCGCCCCGCGGCATCAGCCAGGGCCGGATGCCGAGATCGGCCAGCCGCTCGGCGGCCTCGCGCCGCGCCCGGGCGAGGCGACGGCGCAGGGCCTCGAGGTGCTTGCGGTAGGCCCCGTCGCCGACCGCGCCCGCCACCAGTTCCGCCGCGACGGGGCTCACCCCGCCGAAGCTCGTCGCCACCTGAAGGTCGATCAGCGCCTCGATCCATTCCGGCTTGGCGGCGACGTAGCCGCAGCGGATCGAGGCCGAGAGGGTCTTGGAGAAGCTGCCGATCCGGATCACCCGCTCCACCCCGTCGAGGGCGGCGAGGCGCGGCGACGGCTCGGGCTCGAAGGGGGCGAAGATGTCGTCCTCGACGATGGTGACGTCGTGGACGGCGGCGGCGTTGAGGATGCGGTGGGCGACCGGGGGCGAGAGCGTCGCCCCCGTCGGGTTGTGGAGCGCGGCGTTGGTGACGTAGAGCCGCGGCCGGTGCGCGGCGGCGGCGTCCGCGAAACGCTCCAGGTCCGGCCCCGCCGGGGTGTAGGGCACGCCGACCACCTCGGCCCGGTGGGCGCGCAGCAGCGCCTGGAAGTTGAAGTAGCAGGGATCGTCGACCAGCACCGTGTCGCCGGGCCGGACCAGCAGGCGGCAGATCAGGTCGATCGCCTGCGTGCCGGAGCCGGTGAGCAGGATCCGGTCCGGGCCGAGGCTCAAACCTTCCTCGGCGAATTGCCGGGCCAGCAGCTGCCGCAGGCGCAGCGGGCCCCGCGTGGCGCCGTAATCGGTGAGCACCGCATCCTCGGCCCGGACGAGGTGGCGGGCGGCGCGGCGCAGGGAAGCGAGCGGCATCCACTCCGCCGGCAGCCAGCCGCAGCCGGGCTTCGGGATGTCGGGCTCGCCGTCGAGGGATTGCCGCGAGACCCAGAGCGGATCGACCGCCCGGTCGAGCCGCGGACCAATCTCGGCCAGCGTCGGCGGCGGGGCGGCGGAGGCGGCGTAGAAGCCGGAGCCGGGGCGCGAGCGCACCACCCCCTCGGCCGCCAGCCGTTCATAGGCCTCGATGACGGTCGAGGGTGAGACGCCCATGCTGGCGGCGAGCCCCCGGACCGACGGCAGCCGCTCCCCCGGCGCCAGCCCCCGCGACGCGATCCGCCCGCGGATCGCCTGCATCACCGCGGCCGTGCGCCCGCCTTCCGTCATTGCAGATCCTTCGATCGTGCGGCTCGTGCCACCCATACAGTTCGGGGAAACCGTATGGGATTGTGCCTTCGTGGGCCAGCCGGACGGCCGTATGGCTGTTGCCGTGCAACGTCGCTGTCCGGGAGAGAAGCGAATGATGCCGCGATCGGCGGACGGGTGGGGCAGCGGGCTCCTCGGAGTGGTGATCTTCAGCGGCTCGCTCCCGGCGACCCGGGTGGCGGTAGGCGGCTTCTCGCCGCTCTTCCTCACCTCGGCGCGGGCGGTGATCGCGGCACTCCTCGGGGCGGCCCTGCTCTGGGGCCTGCGGCAGCGGCGGCCGGCGCGGTCCGACCTCGCCTCACTGGCCATCGTGGCGTTCGGCGTGGTGGTGGGCTTCCCGCTGCTGACGGCCCTGGCGCTCCAGCACGTCACCTCGGCCCACTCGATCGTGTTCATCGGCCTTCTGCCGCTGGCCACCGCTTTGTTCGGGGTGCTGCGCGGGGGGGAGCGGCCGCGGGCGGCGTTCTGGGCCTTCTCGCTCGTCGGCAGTGCGGCGGTGGCGGGCTTCGCGCTGGTCCAGGGCGGGCCGGCCTCGCTCGCCGGCGACGTCCTGATGCTCGCCGCGATCCTGCTCTGCGGGCTCGGCTACGCGGAGGGCGCGGCCCTGTCGCGCCGGTTGGGCGGCTGGCAGGTGATCTCCTGGGCGCTGGTGCTCTCCCTGCCGGCCATGCTGGTCCTCGCTCTCGCCACCCGGCCTGCGGGCGTCGCGGGGGTCGGCGCGCCGGCCTGGCTCGGGCTCGCCTACGTCTCGGTGTTCAGCATGCTGGTCGGCTTCGTGTTCTGGTACCGAGGCCTGGCGCGGGGCGGGATCGCCGGGGTGGGCCAGCTGCAGCTGCTCCAGCCCTTCCTCGGCCTGGCGCTCGCCGGGCTGCTGCTCGGCGAGCCGGTCGCCCCGTCGATGATCGCCGTGACCGGCCTCGTCGTGCTCTGCGTCGCGGGGGCCAAACGGTTCGCCTGAATGGGGATCGCGCGGGGCGGCGGGCATCGCTCCATCCTGGGCCAGGGGCAGACGGCGAGGATTGACGCGGCGTTTACGGCATCGTGCGCATCTTACGCACCATGCGTCGTGGCATCGTAGCGTTCTCAGCCCTCACGCTCTTCGGACTGGGGCTCACCGGATGCGCGCTCAACCGCTTTGAGCAGCGCGAACCCTGGCGGAATCAGGCCGAAGAGGTCTGCCTCGCCCAGAAACTCGTTCGCCCGAGCGAGGACATCCAGCCGGTCAAGGAGATCGACGGGCCGGGCGTCTGCGGCATGGTGCATCCGTTCCGGGTGACCCGGCTCGCCGGCGGCACCGTGGCGCTCAAGCAGCGCATGACGCTGGCCTGCCCGATCATCCCGGAGGTCGAGGCCTGGCTCGCCGGCACGGTGCAGCCGGCCGCGCAGATCTATTTCGGCCAGCCGGTGGCCGAGATCAATTCTGGCTCCTATTCCTGCCGGGGCCGCAACAACCAGGTCGGGGCGAAGCTCTCGGAACACTCGTTCGGCAACGCCGTCGACGTGATGTCTTTCCGCTTCGCCGACGGATACGTGGTGACGGTGAAAGGCGGCTGGCGCGGCACCGAAGCCGAGCAGGGCTTCCTGCGCGAAGTGTTCCTGGGCGCGTGCAACCACTTCACCACGGTGCTGGCACCGGGATCGAACATCTACCACTACGACCACCTGCACCTCGATCTCGCGCGGCACGACCCGCGGGGCCTGCGCCGCATCTGCAAGCCGCTGATCAAGTACGAGTCGCAGCTGCCGCCGCCGGGCACCCCGCTCTCGCCGATCCGCAAGAAGCCGCCGGCCTGGCAGCCCGCCCCCGACCCGGCGCCGATCGATATCGAGCAGGACGATCCCTACGGCCTGTCGCCGACGAGCGCCCGGGAGACAGGCACCAAGGTCGCGCATACGCCGGCCCCCTCCCCGGCGTCCCGTCCCGCGCCGGTTCACGCCTACGCGCCGCCGCCCTCCCCCGCCCCGCGACCGTCCCTGGCCGCCGAGCCTCGGGCCGTGCCGGAGCCGCTGCCGATCGGCCCGACCTGGTCGTCGGGGCCGATCTACTGACCGGACGAGTGCGGATACCGTCCGCCTTTCCGGTTTGGTGACACCCTCCCCGTCATCCCGGAGCCGAGGCCGGCGCCCGGAATGATGGGGAGGGTGTCGGTTCGCCGGAGCGGGAACGGGGTTACGCCACCGCGCCGCCCAGATCCGCCACCACGGCGCGCCGCGCCGCCGCGTTCTCGGCCAGGCGATGGACGTGCATCTCGGTCGCGCCGCGGGCGCGCGCACGGGTGAGCCACCCGCAGGCGAGGCGCTCGCGCGGGTTGTCGCCGGCAGCGGCCACCGCCACCAGCTCGGCGGTACCGTCGCCGCCGCGGCGTACCGCGATCACCACTGCCTCGCCGACCTCCGCCGGGTCGTCGTTGAGGGCGTGGATGCCCACCACGTAGCGGCGGCCCGACTGACCGCGCCAGGCGCTCAGCGGCAGGGCCGGGGTGCCGCGCAGGCCGGTGGCCGTTCTCAGGCGCTCCTCACGCACGTCCATTCTCCTCGCGCGGTCGTTCTGGATGTCCCGCATCGCCACAGACCAGGACAGGGCTCGTTTGTTCGCCATTTGTTCCAGCCTAGTTCCGATTCCGCAGGTCCGTCAAGCGCGAACGATCGACGTTCGATCCCGCCGTTCCAGGATGCCGACGCTTCGGTTCGACCTCGAGCACGCACGAGATCGGGGGACCGTTGATCCATCTCGAATTTCCGATGCCAAGCCCGGAAGTCCGGAACCTCGGACTTGGCATCGAGAATTCGAGGACGGGACTAAAGTCGTTGTCTACAGCCGCCGGTATGAGAGATCTGGCGATGAGGGTTCGGCGCTTCAAGACGCCAGGGGCGCGACGGCCGGAAAAACCGGCCGCCGCGCGCTCACTCACCAGCGATGGTGCCAGCCGTGATGGCCCCAGCCGCCGCCGCCCCAGCCGACGCGGTGCCAGCCGCCGCCATAGCCCCAGGGACGCCCCCAGCCGCCCCGGTGCCAGCCGACCCGACGGTAGCCGTAGCCCCAGGGCCGGTGCCAGCCGACCCGGCGATAGCCGTAACCCCAGCGCGGGCCGACGACGACCGTCCGGTAGCCGACGACCGGGGCGTAGAAGACCCGCGGGCCGAGATTCGGGCGGCACCAGCCGCGCCAGTTCCGGTGGAATCCGGGGCCGCAGCCGTCACGGGCTTCCGCGGTCGTTCCCGTGCCGACCAGGGCACCGAGGGACAGGATCGTGGCGCCAGCCACCATGCTCCAACGCATCATAGCCTCCTGTTTGCGAGGCCCTTGAAATGCACGAGAGGACGAAATCGTTTCACAGGTTACGAAGAGTTAACGATTTGCCGGGGAGACGTGCCACGGCTGCGCTCAAGTCGATGAATGGACGTTCAGGTCTCACCCTGACGTCCCTTACGCCCGCATCGCCCCGCGGGGGGCGCCGGCCTCGCGCACCAGGGCGTCGGAGGCGGTCTCGATGCGCTGCTGCAATTCGGGCAGGAAGGCGTCCCGGGCCAGGCCCGGGGGGATCACCGGCAGGAACTCGATCACCGCGGTGCCGGGCCGGTAGGTCAGGCGGCGACGGCCCCAGAACACCCCGGTATTGAGCGCGACCGGCAGGCACGGCACGCCGAGGCGGTCGTACATGTGGGCGACGCCGTACTTGTAGGCCGGCGGTGCGCCCACGGCCCGGCGGGTGCCCTCCGGGAAGATGATCAGGCGACGGCCGTCGGCCATCGCGGCGGCGGCCTCCTCGTTCATCAGCGCGAGCGCCCGGGAGCCCTTCGAGCGGTCGATCGCCACCATCTCGCTGCGGGCGAGGTACCAGCCGAACAGCGGCAGCCACATCAGCTCGCGCTTGAGGATGTAGGAGAAGTCGTCGAGCACCGTGACGAGCGCGACCGTCTCGAGCGCCGACTGGTGCTTGGCGGCGACCAGCACGGCCCCGGCCGGGCGGTGCTCCAGGCCGCGGAATTCGACCTTGAGGCCCACGATCGCGTGCAGGAGCTTCAGGGTGATCCGGCCCCAGGTCTGGGCGAGCCAGACGACGCTGCGCCGGTTGGCGAGGGTCGGCAGGCCGCCGATCAGGAGCGCGGCGGTGACGAGGTAGAACGTGACGGTGAACAGGATCGAGCGGACGAGCGGCATGACGGGCGGCAAAGCGAACCTTCGGGCCGGCCCCCACGGGCGCGGACGCGAGACAGCGGCACCCGGTCGAAGCGCCGCCCGCGGGAACGCGGTGCGCTCTCCTTAGAGCATTTCGGCGGCCGCGGAACAGGGGATGGGCCGGGCCGGGGCAGACGGATCGCCGAGGGCGGATGCCGGAGCGGAGAAAACGTGCTTTAAGCCTCGACGGACCCGCGCAGGAGACGCGGGCGACGGGAATTCGGTCCGCGCCAGGCGCGGACAATCAGGAGGACGCCATGACCACGCTCACGCGCCGCCGCGCGCTGCATCTCGCCGTCTCCGGCGCCGTCGCGGGCCCGGCGGTGCTGCGCATCACCCGGGCACACGCGGCCGAGTTCAGCCTGAAGGCCGCCAACAACACCCCGATCAGCCACCCCCTCACGGTCTACATGACCAAGGCGGCGGACGGGATCCGGGAGGAGACCGGCGGCAAGGTCGACATCAAGCTGTTTCCCAACAACCAGCTCGGCGGCGACACCGACATGCTGAGCCAGCTGCGCTCCGGCGCGCTGGAATTCTTCACCCTCTCGCCCCTGATCCTCGCCACCCTGGTGCCGGCGGCCTCGATCAGCGGCGTCGGCTTCGCCTGGAGTTCCTACGACAAGCTGTGGCCGGCGATGGACGGCGATCTCGGCGCCCATGTGCGGGGACAGATCGAGAAGTCGGGCCTCTTCGCCTTCGACCGCATCTGGGAGAACGGCTTCCGCCAGACCACCTCGTCGACCCGGCCGATTCTGAAGCCGGAGGACTTCAAGGGCTTCAAGATCCGGGTCCCGCCGAGCCCGATGTGGACCTCGATGTTCAAGGCCTTCGACGCCGCCCCGATGACGATCAACTTCGCGGAGGTGTACTCGGCGCTGCAGACCAAGATCGCCGAGGGCCAGGAGAACCCGCTGACCCTGATCGACACCGCCAAGCTCTACGAGGTGCAGAAATACCTCTCGAAGACCAACCACATGTGGGACGGTTTCTGGCTGCTGTCGAACGGCAAGATCTGGCGCGGCCTGCCGCAGGACGTGAAGACCGTGATCGCCAAGCACTTCAATACGCAAGCCGTGGCGCAGCGCGCGGACATGGCCCAGCGCAGCGGCACGACCGAGCAGGACCTGCGCGCCCGCGGCCTCACCATCCAGGACGTCGATACCAAGGCGTTCCAGGCCAAGCTGCAATCGGCCGGGTTCTACAAGGAGTGGAAGGGCAAGTTCGGCGACGACGCCTGGGCGCTGCTCGAGAAGCACACCGGGCCGATCGCCTGACGCCCCTCCCGACGGCCTGACCGCCTGACGCCCCTCCCGACGGCCTGACCGGTCACGGGGCGGCCGAACAGGAAGCCCTGCGCCTCGGTGAACCCCTCCTCGCGCACCACCGCGAGCTGGGCCGGGGTCTCGACGCCCTCCGCCACCGTCTCGATGCCGAGCCGGCGCCCGAGCTCGGACACGATGCCGACGATCGCCCGGCAATCCGGCCGCTCGACCGCGTCGCGCACGAACGAGCCGTCGATCTTGATGCGGTCGAACGGGAAGGCGCGGACCCGGGCGAGCGACGAGAAGCCGACGCCGAAATCGTCGAGCGAGATCCGTACGCCCATGGCGTGGA
>NZ_JAAKGV010000036.1 GCF_011043735.1 Methylobacterium sp. DB0501
CGAAGGAGGATCTACTTGGTACTCGCGGTGGCTTTTCTCTGGTCGAGCGGCAAGGTCGCCACACAGGCCGCGGAGGCTCCGTTCGGGCTGTCTTGGGGTCCTGTGACGACCGTACCGCGGCCCTCAATGGTCGACCGCGAGGCCAATATAACGGCTCTGTTCTACTTCCATGACAAACTGCCGGCATCCGGGCGGGACACACAGCAGGTCGTGCTCGAAGTCTGCCAGGACGAGGGCCTTCAGCAAGTTATCTGGGTCAGCCAGGCGTTCTCACAAACCGACCTGGCTGCAAAGTACGACCTGATCTACCGCGAAGGGGTTCGACGTCATGGAGAGCCTGTGAAGGATGGCAGACTAGAGACCGTCGTCTGGCCGAGCGGACACATAATCCTGGCAGTCCGCTCAGTTGAAGACGGCCGCAAGCGGCTAATCATGATCGCCACTGGCGAACAGTACGAAAGGTGCTCGGCCACGCACCAAACCAGCACAGGGCACCCAGCATCGGTACACACCTCCACCCTGCTGGACACACCAACCCAGTGACGCCTCGCCGTATCTACCCTTGCGACACCTTCTCCAGGAAAATTTGGGGCTTTGTCATGAGAGTCGAGCAGCTGCGCGATCGGATCCGGGCCGGCGTCGCTTGGTCCAGATCCAGATCGAGGCAGCCCGGCAAGGGTGATCGCCTCTCAGGCATATGCCCAAGTCAACGTGATGGCGCCCAACAAGCACGCGAGCAAGCGCGCGTCTGCGAGCGTACCAACTGCGATGTCTATACCTTCTCCTATGGCGTGGTGTAGGTGGTGGACCGCCTCATCGCTCATATCACCATGTCAAACGGCATCGGCAGCGCTGTGATCCTTTCCGATAAGATCAGGCCGACGGCCTCTGGTTCGACTCGCACACCGCGGATGGCCGACGGTATCGAAATGTACCAGTCGTATATAGCTAATTTATATTGCAAATACACAGCCTTGGTCGGGAATAGCAACACAAACTGGGCAATATACCGATGTCAGAAAAGATCCAACATAGTATATATTACACTGAGAGCAAAGAGTTCGTCATCCACGATGGGTTTTCAAAAAGCTTCCAGATCCGCGGCAAAATGGTGTCGGGGGCCTTTCGTATGGTTGTCGATGGATGCCTTTTGGATGACTTGAAATGGTGTGCGCCTTTTGCGGAGGCGCTCGCACCGAAACCGGGCGAACGCATTCTCGATTGCGGGCCTGGAAGCTCATCGCGGGCCTTGTGCTTTGCAGACCGCTTTCCAGATGCGCAATTTGTCGCTGTCGATTATAGCCAGCGTAGAGTCGCGAAATCCTCGAAGCAAGCTTCCCTGATATGCTTGCAAAACTACAAAGCCATGACGTTCGAGGACGTTAGGATGATGCCGCTTGCTGCGGGATCGTTCGATAAAGTGGCGATTGTGCTCAACCTACATTCCCTGTCTCCTGAGGATAAAACCAAGAACTTGAGAGAATTCAGGCGGATTACAAGACGTGGAGGGACCATCTTAGTAGCCGATATCGACAAGCCTAAGACCTCGCGCGAGGATGTAATCCTGAAGATTACTCAACTGCTCTATGGCTCGGAGGCGATCAGGCCGCATACATCCGGAGCATGGCCGAAGTTCCTGTTGGAAGCCGACTTTTCTGGGGTGCGGCGCTTGTCAGAGCACTCCCTCTGGATCGGTCGCATGGCCCTAGTTCGTGGCCGAAAGCAATGATATCATGCGGCCAAGCGGACGAGCGTCTCTAAAGGTGATTGCGTGATACGACGCATAGCTGTAATTTAGGAGAGACTAGATGCAGCACGCGGCAATGCTCAAATTTTCAAATTCAGGCGCTGGATATGATCTAAGATCACAGAAATGATTTTTGATGATCAGCAATTAATTTTTCTGGATAAAAAAATGAAGTATTTTATCTTTAATATCTATGTTGCAGCTTCTATCTGTATAAATATAAGCCATGCTCATTCTGAAACTGTCAAGATCGTCGGATTAGGCGCCTCGACTTGTGTTCGCTTCAATCTGGATGTTAGGGAAACACCGGCAATCCAGCGTGACTACTTTGCCTGGGCGCAGGGATTCATGAGCGGGGCGCTGATCCGAGCTCCTCAAGGAGTGGACGAGGACCTTGATCTTAGCCCTCCATATTTTTCTCTACAACAACAGGTAGAATTTCTGAGAGATTTTTGTGAAAAAAATCCCAATCAGGACTACATGGACGCAGCTCACGCTTTGTATCGCCGTCTGCGAAAATCATCAACATAAATATATCACTCACTAATTTTTAAATGAACAATCGTTTGTGCGTATGGGAGGGAGTGGAAGTTGCTAGTACCGATTAAAGTCTTCCTCCCGCGTTTGTAATGCAGCTGTGTGGTGCGTCACGGAGCCCCACGGATCGTGAACGACGGGCTCCGCCGGCACATCTAGGCAGGTGTTGCTCTGTTGAAACCATGAACCTGCCCTGGTTTAGTGGGGAGCAGTTTGGTGCGTGTTGCCCTTCTCGAACTGCTGCCGCGGTGGGTGCGCCGCACCCGCAGCCTGGATGCGTTGCTGCCGGTCCTCTACTTGCGCGAGATCTCGATCGGCGACTTCCAGGAGGCGCTCGCCGCCCTTCTGAGTAAGGACGCCCTGAACCTGTCGCCAGCCGTCGTCACGAAGGGGGCACTCTCGCCCACGACCGGCCAAGACCTGGCGGCGGCTGACGGGCGAGAACCAGTTGCCACCGCGCCGCCTGACTGACCACGTCACCCAAATCTCCGCATAGCTCGAAACGGGTCGCTCATGGTCCTGCGCCGGTATAGCGTGAGCCAGCGGTGGCGCTGATGCTCGTCGCGGCGCGGCTTCATGCCAAGACCCCTGCCAACAGGCTGTGCGTGATGTTGATCGACAGGGGGGTGGCTGAGAAGGACCTCAGGCTGCGTTCCGGGGCCGGCCCAACCCGCTGTTCTTAGCGAGCTCGGAGCGTTGGGCAGCGTAGGTGGCCGCGACCATGGGGTAGTCGTGCGGTAGGCCCCACTTGCGGCGGTACTCCTCGGGGGTGAGCCCGCGGGTCGACAGGTGGCGCTTGAGCGACTTGTACTGGCGGCCGTCCTCAAGACTGATGATGTAATCCGGGGTCACCGTCTTCTTGATCGGCACTGGCGGCGTCAGCTTCTCCGGCTCCGCGGAAGCTGGCTGCCCCAAGTTCGTCAGCGAGGTGTGGACTGACGCGATCAGGTTCGGCAGCTCCGCAACCGGAACGGAGTTCTTGGACACGTAGGCCGACACGATGTCGGCGGCGAGCTCAACGAGAGTGGTCGAGAGGCCCTGTTCTTGGTGCGACATCGAATGCTTTCCTACTGCACGGCTCGGTTCAGGATCGAGCAACAACAGCGTATCGAGCATCGCACCAAGCCGCACAACCCTGGACTGGGGCGCACCTACCTGATCCAGAGGATCGCGACATCCTCGAGGGCGAAATACACGCCAACCCCGGCGATCACGAAACCTCCCGCAACGAGGAGCACGCCCGAGAGCGACAGCGTGCATCGGGCACGCTGCCGTCGCCACGGGTTGGTGGGATCCCACGTCACTCGGATGCGCTGGCCTCGGCCTTCTTCGGCCGGCTGCGGCGTGCAGGCCTAGCGTCGACAGGCGCGGTGACGACGGGATCGGGTTTGGCCCGCTTCTCAGCCGCCTTCCCGGCGTCAGCCCGATCACGGCGGAGTTGGCCGAGACCGAGGCTCTTGGCGAGCTCGGACCGCCGGGCTGTGTAGGAGGCCGCCACCATCGGGTAGTCGCGCGGCAGGCCGTACTTCTGGCGGTACTCGTCGGGGGTCAGGCCGTTCGAGGTCAGATGCCGCTTGAGCGACTTGTACGGCTTGCCGTCGATGAAGCTGGTGATGGCGTCCGGGGTTACAGACTTGCGGATTCGGCCCGGTGTGACCTTGTGATCCTCGACCGGCGTGGCGGCTGATTGGCCGAGACCGCTCAGCGAAGCGTAGACAGAGGCGATCAAGCCGGCCAGTTCGGCGACTGGAACGTTGTTCTTGCTTACGTAGGCCGACACGATATCAGCCGCGAGATCGATGAGTTCAGACTGTGGGGCTTGGGGCTCGTCCGACACGTCAATTCTTTCTGCTACCAGGATCCATGCAGATCCAACCACGCAAAGCTTTATGGAGGATCGCCGACGTTGGGCAAGTCCTCACAGGTTCGTGGCCCCCGGCAATCCGACAGATAATCCTGTACGTCAGTATTTTGTCGCACCAAGTCGCAGGCATGCACGGTAGCTTCTGCAACCGCGCACCTTATGGATCTCATACCCTCTGGTGGTACTCGGCTTACAAGATCCCCCAAGCCCGGAAGCGTTCTCGCCCGGTGAGCTCGCGCAGGCCGAGTTCGGCTACGAGGGTCTGGGCGGCGCGGGGCGTGACGCCGAGCTCGTCCGCGATGGTGGTGGTGGAGACCAGCGGGCGAGCGAGGACAAGGTCGATCAGGCGGGGCAGGCTGGAGCTCCCCCTCCTGCCCCGTACCTTGAGCAGCAGCCCCTCGCGCGCCAGCATCCAGCGGTCGTGATCTCTCATGCCGTGCTCGGCACCTGCAGTGACAGCACCGAGGACTGTCAGCCAGCGGGTCAGCGGATCGCGCACGAGCCAGCGGTCGCGGGGCACGCGGCGCAGGGCGCTGGCGAGGGCGGGCAAGTGGTGGCGGGCCTTGCCGCGGGCGCGCAGGAGGTCGGCGGCGAGCAGAGGTCCGAGCCAGGCGCGGTGCTGAAGCGGCTCGAGGGCGGCCCAGGCATCATAGGCGACGGTGGCGGCGAGGACGGGCGGCAGGGTGCGGGTGTCGGCGACGGCGTGGCGCCAAGCGGCGAGGCGGTCGGTCTCGCCCCAGGCCGGATCGTAGACGAGCGGCGACTTCTCCCTCACCGCTCCGGTGTCGGCGAGGAGGCGGCTGGATCGGGCGATCAGGGCGTCGATGTCGGCGAGCTCGGCGGAGAAGGCGTCGTCGACGTCCGCAAAATCCCCCTCCCCGTCCGCGGCGTCGATCGGCGGGACTGGCACTGGGACCATGTCCTGATCGCCTGCCTGATCCGGATCCTCGGCCAGGGCGGCGAGGCCGGTGGGGCTGGTGGCCCAGCCGGGCTCGGCGGCGGCGATGCGGCGGCGGGTGCGCAGGACGGCGTGGGCGCGGGTGAGCTCCTGGGAAGGGGCGTGGCGGTCGCGGCCGGCATCGTGGAGGACGAGGTCTTCGAGGAGGACGAGGTCGCCCTGGAGGGCGAGGCTGGCGCAGGCGTCGGCGAAATCGGTGCGGGCGCACCATCCGTGGCGGATGGGGCTGGTGGCGAGGAGCTGGTCGAGACGAGCGAGGGCGTCCTCGGCGGCGGCGAGCGGCGTGGCGAGGGCGGCCCAGGGGAGCGGCTCGGGCAGACGGTAAGCCATTGCGGGGATTGTACCGATCCGTCATGATGGAAGCGATCGTAGATTTCGCTTCGCGCACTTGTATGAGCCCGCGACGAACGCTCTGACCATTGATAATATCTCCTTATCGATGATCATGGACGCGGGCGCGGAAATCGGCTTGAATGCGACGAAATCCCCTGCTGCTGCCCCGTCCGCCATGGCCGATCCCGCCCCTGCCCTCCTCCCGGATCCAGCGCTCGCCCGGGAGCGCGACCTCGACGCCCTCGCCGGGCTCCTCCCCTTCGATGCCCGCGAGCGCCTCGCCCTCCTCCTCACCGACGAAGACGCCGCCACCCTCAAGCATCTCGCCCGCTCCGGCATGGGCGCCAACACGCTGCGGGCGCTCGCCTCCGACCTCGGCTACCTCGAGGCCTGGTGCCTCGCGGCCACCGGCCACCCTCTGCCCTGGCCGGCGACCGAGGCCCTGGCGCTGAAATTCGTCGCCCATCACCTCTGGGATCCGGCCGAGCGTGAGAACGATCCGCGTCACGGCATGCCCAGCACCGTCGAGGATGATTTGCGGTCCCGCGGCCTGCTGCGGGTCACTGGTCCGCACGCGGTCTCGACCGTGCGCCGGCGCCTCGCCCACTGGTCGACCCTGCATCGCTTCCGCGCCGTCGAAGGGCCGTTCAAGGCGCCGCGCCTGCGCACTGCACTGTCCCTCGCCGTTCGGGCGAACCGGCGGCCTCGCACCCGCAAGAGCCAGCGGGCGGTCACCGCCGCGGTGATCGAGAAACTGCTCGCCACCTGCCTGTACGAGCATCGCCTTGTCGACGTGCGCGATCGGGCGCTGCTGCTGGTCGCCTTCGCCTCCGGCGGCCGACGCCGGGCCGAGATAGTGGGCTTGCGAGTCGAGGACCTGGTGCGCGAGGCACCGGTACCGCGCGATCCGGCCGACCCGGACAGCCCGACCGTGCCGAAGCTCACGATCCGGCTCGGGCGCACCAAGACCACGACGGCGGAGGACGATGCCCGGGTGGTGGTGATCGGGCGGGCGGCCAGGGCTCTGATCGACTGGCTGGCGCTGTCGCGGATCGAGAGCGGGGCGGTGTTCCGGCGCATCGACCGCTGGGGGCGGCTCGGTGCGACGGCGCTCGACCCGCAAAGCGTGAACGCGATCCTGAAAGGGCGCTGTGCCCGGGCCGAGCTCGACCCCTCCCTGTTCTCAGCCCACGGACTACGGTCGGGGTTCATGACCGAGGCCGGAAAACAGGGTGTGCCGCTGCCCGAAGCGATGCAGTTGTCGCAGCACCGTTCGGTGCAGCAGGCAGCGCGCTACTACAACGAGGCCGAGATCGACAAAGGCAAAGCCGTGCGGCTGATCGGATGAGACGAGCACCGACGGGCCTGATGGGGTAGACGGCTCCTGATGATGAGAACCAGCGGCCTCATTCTGGTACACCGATGCCATGAGCAGGGGCCATCCGCCCTATCAGGCCCAGCGGCCACGGGCGTTGTGGGTCAGCTGCACCGGCGACGAGAGCCTCTGCACTGCAAGCGACGACGGGCAGAGGCCTCTTCGCTTCGAGGCACTTCACTGGCGGTTTCCAGACGGTATGGTAGAAACCAAAACAAATTTCTACCTTTCGAGGGCTGATCGCACGGCATGAGCCTCAACATCAAGGATCCTGAAGCCCATCGCTTGGCGCGGGCGATCGCCCGCGAGACCGGCGAGACCATGACCCACGTCGTCACGCAGGCCCTTCGCGACCGCCTCGCCCGGATTGAGCGCCGCAGAGCACGCGCGAGCATCGCCGAATTGCTTGCCATTGCCGATCGTGCCGCCGCTCACGTGGTGTCCCCCTACCTCCCGCACAGCGAGCTGCTCTACGACGAGGACGGCCTACCGAAATGATCCTCGATACCTCAGCGCTGATTGCCATCCTCTACCGAGAGCCCGAGGCCGAGACCTTCGTCCAACGTATCCACGAAGCCGAGACCTGCCGCATGAGCGTCGCAACCTGGCTCGAGCTCGCGATTGTCGTCGAGCGTCAGCTTGGACCGGAGGGCACGCGGCAGGCCGAGACCTTCCTGCGCCGGGCCGGCATCGTCATCGAACCGCTCACCGTTGAGCAGGGCGAGCTAGCGCGCCAGGGCTTTCTCGATTTCGGCAAGGGCCGTCACAGGGCGGGCCTGAACTACGGCGATTGCTTCGCGTACGCGCTGGCGAAAGCGACGGGCGAGCCGCTGCTGTTCAAGGGCAACGACTTTTCCCAGACGGACATTCCCGCCGCCTGAGGCCAGGGGCATTCGGATCTTCACCGGCCGCGGCGTGCCCTTCCCTAAGGCTAATAGGCAACCCGGCTTCAGCGCTCGGGAGAGACGTCCCGCGTTCGCGGTACGGGGATGTCGGCGCGGCTCGGGGGCATGCGCTTCATTTGGTGCCGTGCTCGTTCCGCATCGTGCCGCCAGGCCAGCAGCCGTGAGAATAGCTCGTCACGCCGCGGCGTCAGGTCCACCTGACGCAAGGCACAGGCCAGCACTCGGGCCGCGGTAATCGCCCGTCCGATCCCGAGCCCGATCTCCGGCTCTCGTAGGTCCACCACCCCGCTGCGCACAAACGCGAGCCGGTCGGCCACAAAATCGGCTACGTTCGCCTTCTCCCGATAGCGGCTCGCCTCCGCGAACAGCCGCTCGAGCAGCACAGACGCTGTTGGGGCTAGCCGTGCATCTGCCTGTCGCTGCCGGCACAATGCGTCGAGGCGATCTCGCTCCACCACCACCCGCGCCTCATGCCGATGGCGCGTCAGACCCACGTACGTCTCGCGCGCCTCGGCGGAGCTGCCCACGTACAGGACCGCCGCGGCGCTCGTCCGGCCTTGCGCGGCATGCGCCGTGCCGGCCAGCGCGGGCGTGATCCGCGGCAGCCGGCGCGGACCGAACCGTGGCGCACGGGCCAGCCGTTCCCAAACCTCCTCTAGGACTCGCCCGTCCTCCAGCTCCAGGCGCACCCTCACCTGACCGTCGGCCGCCACCGTTACCCCCCGCACCTCGGCCCGGTTGCCGTTGCGTACCCCGAGTTCCGGCAGCGTCTCGCCAAACCGCAGCCGGTCGCCCATCGCCAGCGCCAGCGCGACTCGCCGCTCCTCGCGGTCGAGCGCGCTCACCTCGACGAGATCGGGCCCGAGCCGCCCCTCGGCCCGCAGCACCTCCCGCGCGAGTCGGTTCAGTGCCGCCGCATCACGGTTGCGTCGGGTCACGATCAGCACGTCCTCGCCGTGTCGCGCGCGCAACTCGCTCCACAGCGCGATCACCCTCACTTGGGCCGCCTCCGAGCCGGAGACGAGCTCGACGCAGCCCTTCGCCGCGTAGGCGCGCAGCCCCGCTTCGGTCTCGCCCCGCGCCATCAGCTCCGAGGCTGCTCGCTGCCAGGGCACCTGCTGCCGACGCACCTGCTCCAGCACGGCCTGGCGACCGCACACCTCCGCTACCGCCCGCAGTGCGCTTGCCCCTGCGACCGAAGCGAGTTGCCGCCGATCACCCAACAACACCACCTTCGCGCCCGCTGCGCGCGCCGCGCTCAGCACGGCCTCGAGGTCGCGCGTGCCGACCATCCCGGTCTCATCGACCAGAACCAGGCTGTCGACCCCGAGGACGGCGTCATGGTTCGCCGGGGCTGCCGGGCCGCGGGCCTGATCGTGGCGCCAGCGCGCGATGGCCTTCGCGGGAATGCCGGTGCTGCGCGAAAGCTCGTCGGCCGCCACCCAAGATGGCGCCAGCCCGACCACCCTCAGTCCGGCGATCCGGGCCGCCTCCACCAGGGCGCGAGCCGTAGTGGTCTTGCCGGTGCCGGCGCCCGCCTCGATCAGCGACACCCCATCCGTGTCGGCGGCCAGGCGCACGGCCTCGGCCTGCTCGGGCGCGAGCTGGGGAGCCTGTTCGAGCGCCGCAGTGACTGCCTCAGGGCTGATCCACCTCCGTTCCCGCGGTCGCTCGGCGGCGCGTAGCAAGGCCGCCTCGCAGGCCGCAATTCCCGGCGTGGTCCAGCACGCTCCCTGGCTCGGCTCGAGCGTGGCGGAGGACAGACGTACCAGGGTACCGTCCTGCTCGAGTCGCGCGAGTTCGGCTTCGACGGCTCCGATGCCGAGCCCGTGCAGGCTCGCCTCCTCGAGACTGACCTGCAACAGCGCCGCCCGGGTGATCACGTTCTCGTGCCGCAGCAGCCTCGAGGCGGCTCGGGCGACCGGCGTGGCGCCAGAGATCTCGGGCGGATCGAACGCGAGGTCATGCTCCGGCTCGATCCGCTGCGCGAGCTCGGGATCCCGGGCTGCCTCACGGGCACTTCGCCAGGGATCCGTTCCGAGCTCCGCCAGCTCGCGTTGCCAGCGCGCCTCGAGCTCGACACCGCTCGGCAAGAGGTCCTTGGCTCGCCGCGTGGCCAGGGCCGCTACCTCACGCTGAGCGCTCGTCGCCTCGGAGCCGACCCGCTCACGGATCTGGGCGGAGCGCTTCGAGAACGTCTCCAGCACCCTCTCGGCGACCCCCGCCACCTCCCATTGCCCGTCCCCAGCCGGGCGAAATCGCCAGCCGAACCGGGCGTAAAGCTGCTCAGCTAGGGCCGCCCGGTAGGCGGCGCCCACGCCACGCTGCTGCTCGAACAGCCGGGCGGGGTCGGTCGTGAGGTGGCGCAACGACTTGTAGCGACCGCCGCTCTCCCCTGGATTGCCGGCGACATTCAACAACACGCAGTGCGTGTGCAAGTTGGGATCGCCCTCGCGGGTGGTATAATGGTCGAAGGTCGCCACGATGAGGTCCGCGGGACGGCGATGCTCGCGCCCGCCGGCCCCGGTGCGCACTTCGATCAGGCCCTCGCGCTCGACGAACTGCAGGGCCGCGTCCACCGCCGCCCGGTGCGCCTGCTCGATCGCGGCGCGCTGATCCGCATCTCCCGCCGCCCAGAGCACGCTCACGGCCTTCCCAGCCGTCATCGTGCAATCGGTTCCGGCATGGTGACCGGCACCGGCGCCGCGCACCAGAGGGCGGCCGGTCCTCGGGTCGAGACCGGCGCAGAGATCGCGGAAGGAGGCGCCGATGATTGCCGCGCCGTGGCGCACCACGCTCCCACCGCTCGACCACCAGACCCCGCTGCCTTCGGCCTGGTAGTAGGCCTCGCGGCGATCCGGCCGGGCCTCGTCCTGAGCCTGGGTCAGGTAGTAGGCCGACGCCTCGGGCCCGGGCCGCAGGCGCTGCAGCGAGGCAGTCACAGTGTCCCGGCCGGATCGCGATCGGGCCGGTAGCGGCACAGGGCGCCGGGTTCGACGGCCTCGGCCGCCGCCTCGATCTGGCCGACGGTCTGGGCAAGCTGCAGGAGGGCGGCGTCGACCTGCTCCATGCGCTCGAGCACCACCCGGTGGCGCAGGGCGGCCTCGAGGTGCTGAGCGACGCAGTCAACGGCGAGGCTCTCGGGCGTCCAGCCGCGCTGGGCAGCTTCCTGCCGGAGCGAGGCGGCGAGAGCGGCCGGGATGGTGAGCGAGAGGGTGACGTCGATTGTCATGCGGCGGCGGATCCGGCACGAGGGGCGTTACGAGCAGCCCTGGCATGGGCGCGGCGGCGCCGGCGAGGCGGATCAGGGTCGAGGGTTAACGGGACGGCACTTCAGTGCGTGCGGTGTGATCCTCTCTCCTCGTGGTCCTCCGCTAGGCTTTTGCTGGTCCTCGTGTGGGCCTTGGTGGTCCTTACCGGTCCCTTGTGGCCATACGCCGAATACCGCCCATCCCCTCAAGCTGGCCTTCAATCCTCACCTGCTAGGACGGCCACCATGCCGCCCTTCGATCTTTCCCGCCTGCGCCGCGACCTCAAGCGCCGCTCCGCCGAGCGGGCCGAGGCTGCAGGCCGGCGCGGCCATGGCAGCATGGCGCTCGTGCGCGAGCATCTCGATGCTTTCGAGCAGCTCCATCGCGACGGCGCCAGCTGGGTCGACATCGCCGCGGCCCTCGCGGCGCAGGGCGTGATGCAGGGTTCCGGCGCCTCCTTGCGGCCGATCACCGGCAAGCGTCTCACCGCCCTCATCGCCAGCGTGCGCCGCGAGCGCATCCGCCGGGCGGCCGCGGATCGGGTGAGGGCTCAGCGTCCCGACCTTGACCGTGAGAAGCGTCCTGCAGGCGAGGCTCCCGATCCTGCGCTCCCATCTGCCGTGGAGCCGCTCGCCCTCTCTTCGGACCTCGCCGCCCCCCACGATCCCGACGGGTCCGATCCCCTACCGTCGGCCGAGGACATGCGCCTCAAGGCGCTGGTCACCGTCCAGAAGCTTCTCAGGAAAGACCCCGCATGAGCCGCATCCTCTTTGTCGCGCAGGATACCAGCGCGATCGGCAAGTCGACTGTCACCCGCGCTCTGGCCGAGTGCGTACCGGACGCGCCCGTCTACGAGATCGAGTCGAGCCGCCACCTCGTCGAGCTCGGAGAGCGGGTGCGTCATTTCCAGATCCGCACCGAGCGCAAGCGCCTCGACGAGACCGGCGGCGAGGCCGCCATCGCCGAGTACGATCCGGCCCTCAACAAGCTGCTCACCGAGCCGCTGCCGGCCATCGTCGACATCGGCGCCAACGGCGGTGTCGCCTTCCTGGAGGCGCTCGGCCAGATGGCCGGCGCGTTCACCCGCCGCGGCAAGGCCCTGGGGCTGGTCGTCGTGGTGGCGCACAAGGACGAAGCCTACGCCACCGCCCGGGCGGTGGTCGCGGCGGGCAAGGGCTGGGTCAAGGACCGCTTCCTGGTGGTCAACCACGTGCACGGCGAACCGGAGGCCGGCGAGATCAAGGACCTCACCAAGGGCGCTGGAGCGGTCACGAGCCTGGCGAAGTTCACCTTCGCGACCCGTGCCCTGCCGATCACGCGCCCGCTCGGGCTCGCGCTGATCCCCCAACTCGACGAAGAGGCTCTGGCCAAGCACCTGGCTCTGCCGGGCGCCGAACCGGATGTGGCGATGGCGCTGCGTACCCGGGCGCAGCTCGACGCCTTCCGGCTCGCGGCGATGCGCGCCGTGGAGCCCGCCGCTCGGTGGCTGATCGAGGCCAAGGCCGAGGCGAAGTCCGATGCCAAGTCGGCGTGACACGCTCGATCGTCGTCTGAGCGAGGCGAAGGCGGCCGCCGATCAGTCCAAAGACCGGGTGAAACAGGCGAGCGCCGAGCGGCTAACGCGGGCGCTCGCTGAACCGACACCCCGCGAGCAGCTGGCGGCCCTGGACGATCCGATCCTATCGCGGGCCGATCGCCGGCGCCTGCGTGAGAAGGTCGGGGTGTCGCTGGCGCCTGCAGCCCGGTCGATGTCTGGACTGAAGCGGGGCTTGCCCGCACGGCTTCGCCTGCGCCTGGCACGGTGGCGTCCCAACCCGTTCCACCTCGTCGTCTCGGGTTTGGCCGCCGGCGCGCTCGTCGCGACCATCGGGCTCGCCTGGTCGCATACGGGCCGGGGCGTCGTCGTCACCCGGGCATGCGAGTCTGTCCGGCTCGTCATGCCTGACGCCAGCAGCCGCTCCCTCGTCCTTCAACCCGGCACGCGGGCCGTCCTGCGCGGGCGGGAGGGTGCGACGGTTCGTATCGCGCTCTGGGCCCCTCGGGCCGGCTACGCCACGGCCCTCGTCCCGCAGGATTGCCTCGCGCTCCGTTGAGGAGCGCCAAGGCTCTCTCAGGGGCATCTCTTAGAGCGCCTAACAGAACGGCACGATCGGGGCGGCTGGGCGTTGGGCTGGTATGGCTCGCCCGCTTCTACCCGACGATCTCTGGGCTGCGATCGCCCCGCTTCTGCCGCCGCACCCGCCTCGCCCCAAGGGTGGGCGTCCTCGGTTGGACGACCGCGCCGCTTTGACCGGCATCCTGTTCGTGCTGCGCTCAGGCATTCCTTGGGAGATGCTGCCGGCCGAGATGAAGTGCGGCTCCGGCATGAGCTGCTGGCGCCGGCTGCGCGATTGGCAGGCGGCTGGTGTGTGGCGGCGCTTGCATCAGGTCTTGCTTGAACGCCTGCATGCGGCGGGCGAGATCGACTGGAGCCGGGCGAGTGTCGACAGCGCGAGCGTGCCGGCGAAAAAAGGGGATCTGCCACCGGCCCGAACCCGACGGATCGGGGCAAGGCGGGGACCAAGCGCCACCTCGTCACCGACGCGCGCGGCACGCCGCTCGGCCTCGTCCTGACCGGCGCCAACTGCCACGACAGCCCGCTCATGGCTCCGACGCTGGACACGATCCCGCCTTTGCACAGCGGGCGGCGGGGACGCCCGCGCCGTCGCCCCGACAAGCTGCACGCCGACAAGGCCTACGATGCCAGAGTGCGGCGGCAGGAGTGCCGAGCACGCGGGATCAGACCGCGGATTGCCCGGCGCGGCATCGAGAGGAGCGACAGGCTGGGGCGACATCGCTGGGTGGTCGAGCGCAGCCACGCCTGGTTCAACCGCGCCCGCCGCTTGCCTATCCGCTACGAACGGCGCGCCGACATCTATGAGGCCTTCACATTCCTCCAGGCCAGTCTCATCACCCTCCACCAGATCGAGCGGTTCTGTTAGGCGCTCTTAGTCAGGATTTCCCGACCGGAGCGATGCCGGTCAGCAGGCCGGCAAAGCGCGGGTCATCGAACGCCCGGGTCTTGCACAGCCGCACCGGGTGGCGCGTGTAGCGCCGACCATTGGCGAACACGACGAGAGCGTCCGCCGCCAGGATGTCCTGCCCGGTCTCGTCCTCGAGCGATACGCCTTGCAGGGCCTGCGAGGTCGAGCCCCGATCCTCGACGCCGTTGGTCTGGCTGGTCGAAGGCAGCCGGGCGGTGTAGCGCCCGAGCATGCGCGAGAACCGCTCGCGCTCCTCCACCGACACCGCCGGCAGGTCTGAGACAGTCACGATCTCGGCCGTGTCGGTCATCGTGTGAGCGCCGGCCTCACCGTAGGTGTCGATGATCTGCTGGCGGCTCTGCCAGAAGGTCCATAGGCTGATGCCGTGCCCGGGCAGCTCGCCGGCCGCCCGCACGATCGCCTCGAAGCGCCCGAGCTGAGCGGCCTCGTCGATGAAGCACAGGATGCGGCGGCGCTGCGGGTCCGGGCGGCGGCGGGCGACCGTGAACAGATCGGCTAACAGCCAGCGCAGGAAGCCTGCGATCAGGTCGGTGGCTTCCGAGGGCACGACGATGAACAGGTCGGTGTCGCCTCCAAGCAGTTCATCGAGCGCGAAGGTCGGCTGGCCGGTCAGGCGCTGCATGCGCTCGTCGAGGAGCCAGTCGAAGGCCTGCTCGGCGGTCGAGATCACATCCTCCTTGCTCTTGGCTTCGCTGGCGACGAACGCCCGCACGGCCCGCGTCGCGAGATCGTTGGCGTTGCCCAGGGCGGCGGCGAGCGCGGGCAGGTCCTTCAGGTATCCGGCCGCGGCGAGCGGCGTGCGCTGATCCGAGCGCAGGGCGGCGAGCACGGCGCCGAGGAAGAGGACGGCGGCGCGGTTGCGGAAGAACTGGCTGCTCTCGCTCGCGCTTGCGGACCCTGGCAGTAGCAGACGAGCGAGGTGCTGGAGGTAGAGCAGATCGTCGGCGGGTTGGGTGGCGAGCGGGTTCCAGCGATCGCCTCCCCCGACGATGTTGAAGGGGTCGAGGCATCGCACGGTGCGGCCGAGGCGCCGGCGCCGATTGGCGACGGCACGATAGATCTCGCCTTTGGGATCGATAACGACGGCTGGCCCGTCCCAGACGCCGAGGTCCGGGGGCATGGCGAGATTGGGGATGATGAGGCCTGAGGTCTTGCCGGTCCGCGGCGGGGCGATGGAGAGGAGGTTGCCCTCGACCTGGACCCGAACAGGTTTGCTGGTGATCGGATCGAGGCCGAGCTCGAGGCCGCGAGCCATCGCGGCGCGCTCGGCGGCACTGGCGAAGCGGGCACTACCCAGGACGGTGCGAGGATCACGCAATCCTGGTTGCGGGGCACTCAGAACGAAGAAGCTGCCGCCGCCGACCACGCCAACTGCGAGGATCGCCATCGCGGCGATGCCACCGTCGGCAAAGGCCCGGTGCTCGCCACGGGCCATATCGACGTAGACGCCGATGCAGGGAAGGATGACCTTGTGCTGCAGGTTCTCAAACCACTCCTGAGGAAGAAGCAGGGCATCGTGCCAACTGGTCGGGTCGAACCCGTGTTGCACGATGAAGGCGAGCGGGTAGTAGACGGCGAGGCAGGCGATGGTCAGGACGACCACGATGACGCCGCGCCAGAAGCTGCCGATCTGGCTCACGGCTGTGCGGCCGCCTCGGGCAGGCGTTCCTCTTCCGGCAACCGGAAGACGAGATCGTCGGCGTCGATACTCCAGAGGCGCAGGAAGAACGGCACGACGGTGGGAAGTGGCAGCTCAAGCACGAGCCGAGCGTGCCCCTTCGAGGCATCTGCCACCACGTTGTACAATTCGCGGTCCAGCTTCCGCGCCTTGACGAAATCTTCGATTGGTTCGGATAGCAAGAACTCGCCTACCGCCCGAGGAGCTAGAAAATCTTTGGCACGCTCCGGCACGACGACAGCGATCCAAGATTGCTGGAACCGATACACCCAATCTCTAAGATAATCGTTTCTGTTTAGATGAGCATCATCCTTCGCATGTATATCTACTAGATTGCCCCGGAGATAAGCAGCTTGGACAGCAGCATCGATGAATGTTAGATACGCGAACTGCTTTCTTGGAACGAGCACGATGGGGCATTCGCGCGCATGTACACCCCTTGCGCGGTAGCCTGGTGCCTCCGCAGCCCATCGACTGTCGCGGTCGACGATCGAGAACGGGATCCCCGCCTTGTGATACTCGTTGGCTAACCGGGCTGAAGATCGCACCGCATCGTGGAATATCTGGCGGACGCGGTTTCCTATCGTACGGACAAGACGAGTCATATGCGTTGCGATCTCCTGACGCCGAGATGGATCGCATAGCGGGCATTCAATTTTGGCAAGCTGCTTATGTAAAAATTGATCGAACACATGCCCGTGTGATGGCCGCGTACCCGAGCGTGAGGATCGTCTGGTGCCGGCACGATGGATCGCGAACTGCGGGCCCAAGTGATGATGAGGATCTCCGGCCGCAGCGAACGGACCGCGTGGTGAGCGTAAGGCAGAGCTTAACCCTGGAACGTGATAGGCTCCTTCGGCATGAAGGCCCGCCAGGTCGAGGAGCAGGGATGCCGATCCGGCGCGAGCACCGCTTCTTCTATCCCATCGACTGGCCCCAGCTCTCCGACGCGATCCGCTTCCGTCGCGCACAGGGCCGATGCGAGGAATGCGCCCGCCCCCACCTGCAACGCGTCTTCCGTCTCGGGGATGGGCGATGGTGGGACGCCGAGATCGCGAGCTGGCGTGACGGTCAGGGCCGCCGGCTGCGGAAGCGGCTGCGCGACAAGGACCTGCTCACGCGGGTCCGCATCACTCGGGTCGTGCTGGCCGCGGCGCACCGCGACCACGACACCGCCAACAACGAGGACACCAATCTGGCGGCGTTCTGCCAGCGCTGCCACATGCTGCACGACCGCGACGAGCATCAGCGCCGGCGCTGGCGCTGGCGCACCCTGTTCCGGCGCAAGGCCATGGGTGACCTGTTCCAGGGGCCGTACTCGCCCCCTGTGACCGCGCAGGCCGCTCTCAGGCCGCGTTCATCGTCGGGATTGTGCTGACGTCGACGGTGCGAGCCGCATGCCAGAGATCGTGGGCAGCCTGCATCTTGAGCCACACGTCGGGACCATTGCCGCAGAACTTGCCGATCCGCAGCGCCATCTCCGGGGACACGGCAGCAGAGCCGGCAAGAACGCGATGCAGGGCTTGGCGCGTGACGCCCAGGTGTTTAGCCGCGGTGGACACCGGCATGCCAAGGGCGGGAAGCACGTCCTCGCGCAGGATCTCGCCGGGATGGATGGGAGGACGACCGGGGTCGCGGCGAACCTCAGGAGCCATGATAATCCTCCAGATCGATGTCGGTGGCATCCTGGCCGTCGAACGCGAAGGTCAGGCGCCAGTTGCGCGAAACGGTGATGGCGTAACGGCCGGCCAGGTCGCCTGAGAGGGCGTGGAAGCCGTACGTGACGATGTCCATGTCCTCTGGACGGGTCGCCTGATCGAGCAGCACGAGCTGGCGGTCGATCCTGCGGACCCAGTCTGGCCGCAGGCCGCTCGCATCGCTCTTGGTCCAGAAGCGTGTGAGCGCCTTGCTGCGGAAGCTTTTGATCATGCCGAGAGTGTAACGCGTTGCGCGTCACTGTCAAGCAAAGCGTTACACTCGTGGTCAGCTGCGTCCTCAGCCATCCGGAGCCGCCACGGCTTTGCTCGCGCCGAGCAGGCGGTAGACGCTGGCCCGGCCGATCCCCAATTGCCGGGCGATCGCTGAGGGTCCCATCCCCTCCCCTGCCAGGCGCTGTACCTCGTCGACGGCGATGCGGGTCTTGCCACCTTTATAGACGCCGGCGGCCTTGGCCTTGGCGATGCCCTCCATCTGGCGCTCGCGCCGCAGGTTGGTCTCGAACTCGGCGAACACCCCGAGCATGTCGAGGAAGGCCTTGCCGGCGGCGGTGCCGGTGTCGATCGGTTGCTCGGTGGCGACGAGGGAGGCTCCCTTGGCCTTGAGCTCGCGGACGATGTCTTGAAGGTCGCCGAGGGAACGGGCGAGGCGGTCGATGCGGGTGACCACGAGAGTGTCGCCGTTGCCGATGAAGTCGAGGACGGTGCGCAGCTCAGCGCGACCGGTGACAGTGGATCCGCTGACTTTCTCGGACCGGATGACCCCGCACCCTGCGGCAGAGAGGGCGGCAAGCTGGAGGGAGAGGTCCTGGTCCGTGGTACTGACGCGTGCGTAGCCGATCCTACCCATGATTCGTCTCACCAGGGTCTAGAGGTTCAATCCTATCTGTTTCAAGCCCCTATTTGCAACCCTGTTGAGACGCCCACGGCTGTGTCATAGGCCTGTCTCAACAGGGTGCACCCAGCGGACAAGGGATCGGGCGTTCGGGGAAACGGATCCGGTCCGAGAACCCTGCATCTTGATCAAATGTACATTTAGGCGCGCGCCTTTCCGCATTTGCGTATATGAGCCTTCTAGTCCTTGCGCCTTCTGGATCAATCGCCTTTACGCACATGATGGCGCGCTGACAGAAAGGCGCCAAGGCGTGCGCCTTTAAGCCGTCCCGCCTTTGCGCCTGCGCGCCTTCATGCTTTGTTGTGACTTCGCCCTTACGCCTATCTGGGCGCTTGGGCGTGCGCCTGTCCGCTCACCTGCCCAAGCCGGCATCCGCCCAGGCCGGCGCCCGCCCATCCGTGAAGGAGCCCTCATGCCTGTCGTCAGCCTGTGCTCGACCAAGGGAGGCGTCGGCAAGACGACGCTCGCGATCTGCCTCGCCTCGACCGCCGCCCAGCGCGGCGCGGGCGTCGTCATCCTCGACGCCGACCCGAACGGCCACGTGCGCGCCTGGCGCGAGGCGGCCGACCGCGAGGGCAGGGGAGGGGGCGTCGACGTGATCGCCGGCGTTACGGAAGCGACCATGCAAGACCGGATAGCCGAGGCCGTCGAGCGTTACGCCCTCGTCGTGATCGACCTTGAAGGCGCCGCCTCTAAGGCCGTGACCTTCGCGATCGCCGAGAGCGACATCGTCGTGATCCCCTCGGGCATCTCGGGCATGGACCTGCAGGAGGTGTTCCGCACCCATGCTGAGGTGAAGCGGGCCGAGAAGATGCTGCGCCGGCCCATCCCGGCACGCGTCATCTTCACTGGCATGGCGACGATCGCGAGCCGGGTTGCCAAGCACGCGCGCCAAGAGGTGGTTGACGCCGGCATTCCGGTGCTCACGACAGAGACGATCCGGCGCCCGAACGCCTACCAGTCGATGCACTTCAACGGCCTGACGCCGCTCGAGCCCGACGGTGACCCCAAGGCCGCGGCCGAGATCGCCCGCGCGCTCGATGAAATCCTCGCCGTCATCACCCCGTCCGAGGCCGCCGCCTGATGTCCACGCCCGCGAAATCCATCCCGCTCGGCCGCGCTCCGCGCCCGCGAACGAACCCCGAGGATCTCGCGCAGCTCGTCGCCGGCGGGGCCGAGGCCGGGTTCGCCCGCCCGCTCGCGCCGCCGCCCGAGCCTGCCGCGGAGCCGGCGCCTGTCGCCCCCCCCGCCGCGCCGCCGCCCGCCCCAGCGATGTACGATGGCCCCGTGAGCCCGCTGCGGCTCGAGGTGCCCGATCTCATCTGGCTCGCGCTCAAGATGGAATCGGCCAAGCGCAAGGTGTCGGTGAAGTACCTCGTGATCGAGGCGCTCGCCGCGAAGGGCTACGCCGAGGGTCTCGACCTCTCCCTCGTGCCAGAGGACGGCCGGCGTAACACGAAGCGCTGATCGCCGCGACCTGATCCCGAATCCCTCACCGAGCGCCGGATCCTCACCAGGGTCCGGCGTTCTCGATTCCAGGGGTGGCGTCAGTCTCAGGCTAGAATCGGAACCCCGCGGCCGGTCGTCCGGGCTGACCGGATCTGGAATCCCCCCTTCGAAAACCTCTTTCGACGCTTCCGCGAGCTGCCGCCCCTTCCTTCAAAGAAGAAGAGAATCGATTCGTATCCGCAGGGGTGACCTTCGATTCACCCACCCACCTCGACCTGGAGCGGCGGGCGAGCCACGTGGCCCATTCCCGGGATAGGACGCGGATCACGTTCGTCAGGTGCTTGGCCCCGCGTTGCTTGCGCTCGTCGACGGAGATGAGGCCTTGCAGGCGGGCTTCCTTGATCGCCCTCTGAACGAGGCGGGTGCAGACCCCGGCCCGCTGCGCGATCTCGGCCACCGAGCGGTCGCACCGGCCCTTGGCCGCGATCTCGTCGGCGACGATACCCAGTGCCGCTATCTCGCCCACCGTGAACCGCTCGGCGAGACCCGGCGGGATCGGACCGGAATAGGCGACGCGCCGGCGGCGGAGCTTCGCGGCCGGACGGTCGCTGATGCGGGGACGGCTCCGGGGCGGGAAGATCGACGCGCGTTCCATTACAGAACCGAGCGGCACAGCGGGGGCGGGCAGAGGCGCGGCAGCGGGGGACGCACGGCCGGCAGTGCGCCGTGCCTCGATCGCGTCGTCGAGCTCGCCCGCCTCGCGGTCGTCGATCCGTTCGGCCGCGTTCAGCGCGTAGAGCTGCTCGCGCAGGGCCGGCAGCATCGCCGGCAGCGCCCGGGCGATCGCCTCTTTCATCTCGGCATAGGTCATCGGTCGGCCTCAGGGTGAGGCCGCGGCAGATCGAGCCGGGTCGCGTCGGATGCGCCCGGTTCCCAGATAAAGCACCATCGTTTCCGGAAGCGGGTTCCGGATTGACGAGGCAGCGATTTCGGGGGATGATCCGTCTTGCTTAGTGACTGGATCGGCCCCCTCGGGGCTCAAGACCCTCGGTCGCCCTGCCAGGGGCTTCCGGGGGTCTCGTCTTTTCAGGGTTTCACTGCGGCGGCGGGAAACTCCGGTGATGCGACTCGGGCAGCGTGCCCGGCCACGTTAACGTGTCATGAGGCACGGATTAACCGTTGCCGTCAAATCGCCCCGGTTCGAAATGCTGACCGAGCATCCGATAGAGCGCCCGGGTTGCCGCTTCCGAGATCCGCGTGCCGGCCGGGCCGTGCGGTCCATGAACGATCACGATGAGGCGGATGTCCTCGACCTGGGTGGTGGCGGAGGGGCGCTATTCACTGAGCCGTCCCTCCGGCAGATGCGGCGCTGCCCGTGCCGCGGCCACCGTATCCGTCCCGGGGAACGGGCTGCCGATGCGGCGCAGTGCGGCATCGAACGCCCGCTTCAACCGCTTGACCTCGATCCGTCGCGCCATCCGCGCCTGCGCAGCATAGTCTATCCCGGGCTCGCGCCAGATCTCCTGCCCCGCCCAACGCTTCGCGACGCCGCGGATCGTGCAGTGACCCGCATAGGTGAACCCTTGGATATGAGCCTCCTCGGCCAGCGCCTCGGCCACGAAGGTGAGGAGCGGATCGGACGGCATCAGGATCGAGCAGATTGGCGACAGCAGAGCGTGCATCCTATCGGCGATGAGCTCGGCGTCCTCGCCGAGGGAGCTATGCGGGGATTTGGGTGACGAGGTTGGTCAGGCGGCGCGGTGATCAGGGCTCGCGGTAACCTCGGTCCCGTCCCGGAAGATGACGCCAGCCACCACTTTCGGCAACTGGTTCTCGCCTTTCAGCCGCCGCCAGGTTTTCGCCGCAGCCATCACGAGCTTGAACACCATCAGCTTGGCGGTCGTGGGCGAGAGCGCCCCCTTCGTGCGCACCGTTCGATGCCGGACTGTCGCAAACACGCTCTCGATCGGGTTCGTCGTTCGCAGATGGTCCCATTGTTCCGCCGGCATGTCGTAGAATGCAAGCAGAACTTCTTTGTCCTTCGTCAGACATTCGCTCGCACGGGCATACTTCACTCCGTACTTCTCCACGAACACATCCATCGCCACCTCGGCCTCCGCCCGCGTCGACGCCCCGGATATCTCACGCAGATCCGCCTTCGTCGTCGATTGCACAGACTTCGGGACCTTGTTGAGGACGTTGGCCGTCTTGTGCTGCCAGCAGCGCTGGTGACGCGTGCCGGGGAAGACCTCGTCCAGCGCCTTCCAGAAGCCCAGAGCCCCGTCACCTACGGCCAGCGTCGGCGCCACCGACAACCCACGCCGCTTCACGTCGACCAGCAACTCTCGCCAACTCTGCGCACTCTCGCGCACCCCAACCTGGAAGCCGACCAGTTCCTTCCTGCCTTCCGGCGTGGCGCCGATCAGGACCAGCATGCACTCGGCCTGCTCCTCCATCTGGGCCTGCAGGTAGACGCCATCGGCCCAGACGTAGACGTAGCGGCGCGCCGAGAGATCGCGCGCCTGCCAGCGGGCGTACTCGTCGGCCCACGTCGCGGTCAGCCGCGTGACGACCGCTGGTGACAGGTTCGGCGCGTCCTTGCCCAGGAGGGCCGCGAGCGCCTCCTGGAAATCGCCGGTCGAGATCCCGCGCAGGTACAGGACCGGCAGCAACGCATCCAGGCTGCGGCTGCGCCGCGCCCACCGCGGCAGGAGGGCCGAGGAGAACCGGATCCGCTCCTCGGGGCTGGTCGCACCACGATCGCGGATGCGGACCCGCGCCACCGGCACCGGGCCGATGCCGGTGTGGATCGCGCGCTCGGGGCCGTGCCCATGACGGACCAGACGGGCGCGCCCATCCGGCAGCCGCAGATCCTGCATGGCGCTCAGGAAGGCCTCGGCCTCGAGCTCAACCGCTTGGGCGAGCAGGCGGCGGGCACCCGACCGCAGCACTTCGGTCAGGGGATCGTCGATCTCTTCAGGCTGACGAAGCCGGACGATGTTGGTAGGGCTGTCCATGGCGTATCGCTCTCAACGAGAGGTTCTGGCAGGCTCGACACCCGCCTCGATACGCCGCCTTCACCCAAACCGCGTCACCCATTCTCCCGCATAGCTCCCGTTTCCTCCTCGCAGCCTGATGCACCAAACTCGCCGATGAACCACTTCAATAGGGGCGGATCACTGAACAACTGACGGATAACTCCACCGTCATACGAATGACAATTTTCAATGGTAAGCATGCCAAGTGCATGATGGCTGACATCACTCATGGAGTGAATTTCAAGGAATTTTGGTGAAGGGGGTGGTAAAATTAAGAGTTTGGCCGAAGCTTGGCTCGTCAGGTTTGTGTGCGCTAATCGATGTAGCATCTGATGAATTATAATGTCCAATCACAAATGCGACGCTGTTTTTCCGCACCCAGACGAGCGCCGATCGCTACAGTTTTTAGCGTCCTAGCGATAGTCATCAATGCCGTGTCACCTGGGCGAGCTGCTGATCGAACGGCCGTAGAACCGCGCTCGTCTTTACTCCCAGCCTTCGTCGGCTGGTCGGGGGGCTACGCTGGCATCGAGGGCAGCGCCGGTGGTTCTTATGGAGCCTACAACTTCGGTCCGACTACGATTGGCGCAGGCGCTGTTCCAGCCTTCAAAACAGGCGATGCAACAGGCCGGAGCGATCGAGGGCGTGAGGCCACCACCGCTGTCGGTGGCGTCTTCGGCGGCTGGAACTGGCAGCAGGGCTCCTGGATTTACGGCCTTGAGGTCAGTATTGATGGCGCGAACCTGAAGCGGCCTGTGGCCTCGACGGTGCCCGGGTTCGGCTACGCGGACATCAATCCGGCCTTCAATCTGATCCGCGGCAAAACCGATCTCTATGGCATGCTGCGGGCTCGCTTCGGCTACAGCTTCGATCGCTACCTCGTCTACGCAACCTTCGGACTAGCGGGTGCGAACGCACGCTTCCTGGCGAGCTATCCAAATCTCGCCAGCAATGGAGCTGCAGCCTCCCAGCGGGATATGTCCTACCTCGGCTTTACGCTGGGTGCAGGCGCGCAGTTCGCGATCCATCCGAATTTCGCCGTTGGTATCGACTACCGCTATATCGATCTAGGTGACAGCAGCCGTTTTGGCTTTGGTATCGTGCCGGGTAGTACGGGCGGGCCGGTGACGACCCAAGCGAACTTTACCTCGCACCAGATGATGGCGCGCCTGATGTGGTTCCCGGAAGGCTTGCGCCTGTCCCCAGAACCGCATGAGGCGGCTCTGCATGACCCAGACAACGGCGACACCGGCCGCTTCTCGCTACACGGACAAACGACGCTAGTTGCTCAGGGCGTATCAGGCTTCCGCTCGCCCTACCTTGGGCCACAGAGCCTTGTGCCGCATCAGGCACAGCAGACAACAACGGCGACCGCCTTCCTGGGTTTTAAGATCACGGAGGGAACCGAGTTCTACTATAACCCTGAGTTCAGTCAAGGCTTCGGTCTAAGCCGGACACTTGGCGTGGCAGGGTTCGTCAACGGCGAGGCGCAGAAGGCCGGCGCGCCATTTCCGAAGCTGCGCTCAAGCCGCTACTTTGTGCGCCAGACCTTCGGCCTCGGCGGTGAGACGGAAGATGTGCTCGATGGGCCGAACCAAGTGGCAACTCAGCGTGATGTGGAGCGGATCACGGTGGTTGCTGGCAAGTTCGCGATGGGTGACTTCTTCGATGGCAACGTCTATGCCCACGATCCTCGCGTCGACTTCTTCAACTGGGCGCTCTGGGCTTCCTCAGCCTGGGACTTTCCCGCCAATCTTGCCGGCTACACGCAAGGCGTAGTCGTCGAGTACAACCGCAAGGAGTTTGCAGTCCGGGCCGCCTATGCGCAAGTGCCAAAGGAGCCGAGCAGTAATGTTCTCGATCCACGCATCCTTCAGAAAGGTGGCCTGAATGTCGAACTCGAAGTCCGTTATAGTGTCCTCGACCAAGCCGGCCGGCTCCGGTTTGGAGCGTTCTCGAACGAGGGACGCTCAGCAAACTACAGAGAAGCGGTGACGCTCACGGGCTTGGATCCGGTCGCATTCCCAGATGCGAACACGGCCGCACTGGCGAACCGGAAAAATCGCAACAAGAGCGGTGGCTATATCAACCTTGAGCAGGCCTTGAGCCCAACGCTTGGCATGTTCGCGCGTATCAGTGCCTCTGATGGCCGCAACGAGAGCCTCTCCTTCGCCGATATCGACCGTAGCGCCTCCGGCGGCTTCTCGCTCAAAGGCACGACCTGGGGAAGATCCGATGATGCCGTCGGCATCGGGGCGGCGATCAACGGCATCTCCCGCTCGCATAGGGAATTCTTCGCGAAGGGAGGTCTGGGCCTCGTCATCGGCGAGGGCCAGCTCCGCTACAGGCCTGAGACCATCCTGGAGACGTATTACTCCGTCAGCCTGACCAGAGATGTAGCACTGTCACTGGATTATCAGTTTGTGGCAAACCCGGGCTACAACAGAGATCGTGGGCCTGCCCATTTCTTCAGTGCGCGTTTGCACACGGATTTCTGATCGGGCCATTGATATACTGTCACTCTCCCACTCTACCTGTTTGGTAACGGAATGTTGTTGGGATGCAGCGCGTTGGGCGATCAAAGCGTATGCGTGGCGCTTTGGTAGTGTGCGCCGCCGTGCTGCAGCCAGTCCGGCCCTGGCTGCGCCGCCGAGCTTGGTGCGGATTGAATCAAACGCCACTCTTCCGAAACAGTAAGCTCTCGGCGATGCTTCCTTTTACCTACACTCAGGGTCAAGCTTGGATCGTTGCGCGATCGGCGTCACCCGTGATTGAAGGGCTTCTGAACCCTTGGACGACGAGGTGTTCCATGCCCGTTGCCACACGGTGCTGATGGGAAGAGGAACTCGCCGAAAGCACGTTCGCCGATGCCAGCCTCGAGCAGCGGCTGCACCGGCTCGTCGGACAGATGGACCGCAGCCTCGGCGGCTATCTCGCTCGCTCACGCGCTCCGCCGCCCGGCAATCTCGTCATGTGGCGCGGCTTTGCACGGCTCACCGACATTGCGCTCGGAGCCGCCGTCGCGCGGACATCGCCAGGATGTGGGTAAAAGGAAGCCTCACCGAACGCTTACGTCGTCGCCACCGTCGCGCTCAAGACCAAGGCGATGCTCTTCGGCACTCTGCTCGCTACCATTACAGCCTCATGCAAGGTTATGAACCTACACCTTCGTTTGGAGGAGCGCGCGTGGCTCGCGTTCCGACCCTGGTGCAAAGCTTGGAGCTAGCGACATGACTGAGGTCTACCTATTCGATCTGGCATCGAAGCAGGCACGCTATCTTGCCGTGCGGCAGGCAACCATTGCGGGTAATGTCGCGAACGCGAACACACCGGGATACAAGGCCAGGGACGTGGTACCATTTTCTCAGGTGATGGCTCAGACTCACCTCGAATTGGCAGTCACGGCCTCTGCCCATACCAGCATTTTGGCGAGCGATGCTCCTGTGCGGACAATGCAGTCTCGGGAAGGCTGGGATGTTCTAGAAACGTCAAGCGCCGTCAGTCTTGAGCAAGAGATGCTAAAGGCAAACGATGTTTCGCGTCAGCATAACCTTAATATCGGAGTCACAAAGGCGTTTGATCGCATGTTGAGTCTTGCTATTAGGGGCGCATAATAGTGATTCTTGTCACACATCCAAGTTCGAAGCTGAGAGGTTTTGGCCGATAACGCCGCCTCCTCGACAGAAGTCACCCTGACTACCCCACTGCCGATGTGAGCGGCAATCTCGAGATGCCCAACGTCTATCCCGTCACTGAGATGGCTGGGTTGCGCGCAGCCATGGGCACCTACGAGTTCGATCTGAAGGTGATTGCGACGCTCGATGACCTCAACAGGCGCACCATCGACCTGCTTAAAGTAAGCGCTCGGTGACGGAGCCACTGGTCAGGCGGCCTGCTCGGCTCTACCGGTCGGCATCCAGTTCCAGGGCAGCAGATCGGCCAAGCGCTTGGCCGGATGATCGGCGATGCGCGTGAGCACATCGCGCAGGTAGCCCTCGGGATCGAGCCCGTTCATCTTCGCCGTCTCGATCAGCGTGTAGAACGCCGCCGCCCGCTCGGCGCCCAGCTCTGATCCCGCGAACAGGTAGTTCTTGCGCCCGACCGCCACGCAGCGCAGCGCCCGCTCGGCCGCGTTGTTGTCGAGGGTGAGACGGCCGTCGTCGAAGGTTCGCATGAGCGCCGGCCAGCGCGCCAGCATATAGCGTAGCGCCTTGGCCAGGTCGGACCGGCCCGGCACCTGGGCCAGGCTCGTCTCGGCAAACGCCTTCAGCGCCTCGGCCAGCGGCTTCGACCGCATTTGTCGCTCGCGGGTACGAGCATCAGGCGGCTTGCCGTGCAGGTCGCGCTCGACCCCGTAGAGCGCCCCGATCCGCTCCAGCGCCTCCGCCGCAAGCGCCGAGCCCGTCGCGGCGTGCACGTCGAAGATCTTGCGTCGCACATGCGCCCAGCACGCCGCCTCGGTCAGGGCACCGCCCGCACGCCCGGCCTCGTACAGCCCGTTGAAGCCGGCATAGCCGTCGGCCACCAGCACGCCGGAGAAGGCCGCCAGGTGGGCGAGCGGGCGCTCGCCTCGACGGTCGGGAGAGGCGAAGAACACCGCCGCCGGCGGGCGGGCGCCGCCGTGGGGACGCTCATCCCGGACGTAGGTCCACAGCCGTCCGGTGCTCGTCTTGCCCGTGCCGGGCGCCAGCACCGGGATCGGCGTGTCGTCGCCGTGCAGGACGTCCGAGCCCCCGATCACCTCCCGGCGCAGAAGTTCGGTCAGCGGCTGCAGCGTGGCCGCGGTCGCGCCGAGCCAGCCCGAGAGCGTCGAGGTCGCCAGATCGACGCCGTCGCGCGCATAGATCTCGGCTTGGCGATACAGCGGCAAGTGGTCGTCGAACTTCGCCACCGCGATGTGGGCCAGGAGCCCCGGACCAGCCCGCCCGCGGGGAACCGCATGGTGGGGAGCCGGTGCCTGGACCACCTGCTCGCAGGCGCGGCAGGCGAACGCCTCGCGGATGTGACGCACGACCTTGAACCGGCCCGGCACGTAGTCGAGGCTCTCGGTGACGTCCTCGCCGATCCGGCGCAAGCTCCCGCCGCAGGCCGGGCAGGCGCAGGGACCGGCGTGGACCACGCTCTCGCGCGGCAGGTGGGCCGGCAGGTCCCGCCGGGCGGGCTTGAGCCGTGCGGCCTCCCTCGCCTCGGCGACGACCAACGCGCCGGCCAGACGCTCGGCCTCGTCGACCTCCAGCGCTTCGATGGCCAGTTCGAGCTGCTCGAGGCGCGGGCCGAACTTCTCGGACGAGGTGCCGAACCGCGCCCGCTTCAGCCGGGCGAGCTCGCCACGCAGCTTCTCGATCAGGGTGCTGGCATGGACCGCCTCGCGCGCCAGGCCGACGATCAGACGCTTGAGCGCGTTGACGTCGTCGGGCAGCGTCGCAAGATCGAGAGCCATGCCAACAGCTTAGCTCTCGCCAAGGGCCGTCGCCACCGGTTCTGGCACCCGACGTAGCCGCCTCGGTAGTCTGCCGCTCTCAGCCCGCGATCGTCGGCCGGTCGGTGCGCAGCGGCGCACGCCAGTCAATCCCCTCCAGAAGCATGGCGAGCTGGGCCGGCGTCAATGCAGCAGCGGCACCGGCGGTGGACGGCCAGACGAAGCGCCCCTTCTCCAGGCGCTTGGCGAACAGGCACAGGCCCTGGCCGTCCCACCACAGCACCTTGATCAGGTGGCCCTGCCGCCCGCGGAACACGAAGGCCTGGCCCGAGAACGGATCGCGCGCCAGATGGTCCTGGACGAGGGCGGCCAGCCCGTCGAACCCCTTGCGCATGTCGGTGTGCCCGGTGGCCAGCCAGACGCGCGAGCCGGACGGGACGGGGATCATCGGCCGAGCAGCGCGGCGATCGCGCCCTGGAGGAGCGTCAGGTCCGCTCCGGCTGCGGCCCGCACCCGGTGCCCGCCCGACAGCTCGATCTCGATCAGGCCCGACCTGGCCGGCACGTCGTCTGCCGTCGTGGCCGGAGGCGGCAGGGCGAGCGGGATGAAGCTTGGCGGGGCAGCCGCAGCCGAGGCCTGTCGCTCGGCCAGCAAGGCGCGCCGCCATCGGAACAGCAGGCTGGAGTGCAGACCGTGCCGGCGGGCGACCTCCGAGGCGGTCGTGCCGGGATCGTCCGCCTCGGCCAGGATGATGCGCTTCTGCTCGGGCGACCAGACGCGGCGCGTGCCCGCAACGACGACATGAGGAGAGTTGGTCATAGGTCCAGACACAGGGCCGATACAGCGCCATCTGACGCCAGACACTGTATCCAGAGCAAAGCACTACAGACACAAGGCGGCCTTCACCGAGCGCTTACTGCTTAAAGTCTAAGAACTGTCATTCGCTTGAGACGCCCTTCCGTCCCGGGCCGTGTCCCTGCGGATGAGCGCGACGGCGAGGCCGATCGGCAAGCGCGTGCAGCATAGCTCTCCAGACCGGCTCAGGCTGCTCGGGATCGAGAAGCTCGCCCTCGCTCAAAGGCTGCATTGTTCCTGCGGCTAGTACTTCAAAGGGAACCAAGGTGCGCCCGCGACCTCCGCGTAACGCTTCGATCGTCGCAATCAGCGAACCTGTACGAGCCAGAGTGCGAGCGATGTCGTCTGGCGCGACGCCGAGGTGCTCGCCGAGAAGCGCATCGCGCAAGCCGATGATCGCTGCCGCTGTTGTCTGTGCGGTTACCGGTTCGCGCACCGCTTCGACGGCGAGATCACATTCCGTGTCGAGGCCCATCGAGCGATTGTTCAAGTTCGACGAGCCGATCCGCAGCAGGCGATCATCGACGATCAACACCTTGGCATGAACGTAGATCGGCTGGCCGGCTGCCGTCACGGGGCGGTAGAGGCGGAAGCGCCCGAAGCGGTCCGCGGACCGGAGATGCGCCAAGACACGGCTGCGCCCGCGCCCCATGGCTGTCTCCTCCAGCCAGCCCATGGCACGGTCGGGATTGACGACGACGACCTCGGGTCCGTCGGGCTCTCCCAGCCGCGCCGCCATCGCCTCGGCGATGCAGCGCGAGGCGAAGTACTGGCTCTCGACGTAGAGCGTGTGCCGCGCCGCCGCGATGCAGGCGAGGTAGAGCTGTTCGATCTCGCGCACGCCAGGACGGCCCTGATAGGGTGGCTCGGTGCGGGCGATCCCGACCTCCACGTCGCGCAGCACCGGAGTCAGACTGTCGGGCCAGGGATCGTGATCGGTTCGGTCAGGCGGCGTAAGTCGCTCGCCAGTGGCCCGATACCAACGCTCCCGCGCCAGAGCACCGAGCACGGCAGCCGCAGCACCGTCGACCGCCACTGTGGCGTCGTGGAACGGCGCATAGGCGCGTCCCGATGGGCGCACTCGGCGCACATCCCCGTCGGCGTGCGCGCGGGTGTCCCAGCGATCGTCCGTCATGTCGATGCCGCCGCAGAAGGCGAGCACGTCGTCGATCACCACGATCTTCTGGTGATGCGAGGCGCCGACCGGATGGGCGCTGTCGAGCCGGAATTGGAAGCGTCGGGCGCGCATCCAGTTCAGCAGATAGAGGGGCGTCGTGCCACGCGCCAGCGTGCCGAGGATGCCCAAGTTCCACTGCAGCACCCGGATGCTCAAGCTGGAGCGGCGTTCGACGAGAGCAGACAGAAACGGCCCGAGTTCCTCTGGCAGGCCCGCTATCGGGTGATCGGGATCGAGCTTGATGCGGGTGTCGAACTCCCAGCCGACGAACAGAACAGAATGCTGGGCGCGCAGGAGGGCGCTGCGCAGGTGGGCGAAGTAGTCCGCCGCGTCGACGATCGGGGCGAAGCGCGCCGCCCGCTCGACCCGCCAGCACGTCCGGCCGGGCTGCAGTAGCCCCTCGCTGCCCGCGAGCGCGGGCGCTGTATGCGACGGATGGTGCATCGCTGGACCTTGCTCTCTCCTGGCCCGATCGCCGCCGGTCTGGCCGCTGGAACCGGACTCTGAGCTAGAACGGGAACGCTGCCGCGTGAACCCATGTCGCCCGGACGCGTTCCCGCTGTGACCCACGCCGAGACCGGCCTGCAGCTTCGTCCGGCAAGCTCGAGGGGAGACGTGCCCTGTTCGACTGGATCCTCGCCACGATCGAGCGCGGCGGCTCACTCGGCGTTTTCCTGCTGATGCTCCTCGACAACGTCTTCCCGCCGATCCCTTCGGAACTCGTCATGCCGCTTGCCGGCTTCGTCTCGGCACGCGGGCAGACCAGTTTCGTGGGCGTGGTCATCAGTGGCACGGCCGGGTCGCTCGCGGGTGCCCTGATCTGGTACGGGGTTGGCCGCCGGCTCGGGCACGAGCGCCTGCTGCGCTTTGCCGCCCGGCACGGGCGCTGGTTGACCTTGAGCCCGGCCGAGGTTGAACGCGCTAGCGCTTGGTTTGTCCGCCACGGCGGTGGCGCGGTTTTTCTCGGCCGCATGATCCCGGGCGTGCGGAGCCTGATCTCGGTTCCGGCCGGCGTCGCCGGCATGCCGCTCGTGCCCTTCCTGGCCTATTCCACCATGGGAAGCGCGATCTGGACCGGCCTGCTGGCCACGGCCGGCTATCGCTTGGGCGCGGACTATCGCGCCGTCGCCGGCTTCATCGAGCCGATCGGGAACGGTGTGCTGATCCTCGCGCTCGCGCTGTACCTCTACCGCGTCCTGACCTTCAACCGGAGAGCCGGTGTGCAGGGCTGAAGCGCGCAGCACAGCAAGGAGCGCCCGGTTCTAAGGAGATCACCGGCATGAAACGATTTCTGCTCCTGGTCGCCCTTGCCGTCGCGGCGACCCTGCCGGCGCTGGTGCTACGCCTGGTCGGCTGGCGGCCGAGCCCCTTCGTCGACGTCGCCGCATTCGGGGTCGCGATCCTGGCGGCCGGCTTCCTGCTCTCCTGGGGCGCGGAGACGGCCGAGGCACACATCTCGCAGGGTCTGATCCTGGCCGCGGTCGCCCTGGTGACGGTGCTGCCGGAATACGCGGTCGACATCTACTACGCCTACATGGCGGGTGTCTCCGGCCCTCAGTCGCAATACGTCCAGTACGCGGCCGCCAACATGACCGGGGCCAACCGCATGCTCGTCGGCTTGGCCTGGCCGCTCATGGTCGTGCTGCACTGGGCCAAGGACCGCCACCGTTCGGTCGATCTCGCCCCCGGCAACGCGACCGAGATCGGCTTCCTGCTGCTGGCGAGCCTGTACGCCTTCGTCATTCTACTCAAGCGCAGCATTTCGCTCGTCGATTTCCTGATCCTAGCCGCCATCTTCGGCGCTTATGTCTGGCGCGTGCGCAACCTGGAAAAGAGCGACAGTCCGGATGAGGTGGAGGAGCCGGGCCCAGCCGCTGCCCTGAACAGCCTCTCTTCCGGCGCACAATGGGCCGCCATCGCGGGGCTCGTGGCGTTTGCCGGTGTCGTGATCCTGGCCTCCGCCGAGCCCTTCGCCGAGGCGATGGTCAGCACCGGACGCGCCATCGGGCTTAACGAGTTCCTGCTGATCCAGTGGCTGGCGCCGCTGGCCAGCGAAGCCCCCGCCATCGCGGTGGCCGTGCTGTTCGTGCGGGCCAACCGGGCCGGCGACGGACTGACCGCCATGATCAGCGACAAGATCAATCAGTGGACCTTGCTGGTGGGCATGCTGCCCCTGGCGCTCAGTGTCGGGGCGGGCTCGCTCAGTCCCCTGCCGCTCGATGCCCGCCAGGGTGAGGAGTTCTTCCTCACCGCGGCACAGTCCCTGTTCGGCATCGCGCTGCTGCTTCGGCTTCGCCTCGGCTTCCGGTCCGCGCTCGCGCTGGCCGGGCTGTTCGCCGTCCAGGTCGGACTGGCGTTCGTCTACCGCAACGATGAGGCCCGCACGATCGCGACGCTGACCTGGCTTGCTTGGCTCTATCTCGGGCTGGCGGGCATCCTGTTCCTGGTCGATGGACGCCGGCTTGCCGCGCTCCTGCGCAGTGCCATCACTGGGGCACCGTCCGGTCTCCTCACAGAGGGGCTGCAAACCGAGGACAGCGCGCCTGCGAGGGAGGACCGCCCCCCGGCCGCGGCTCGCTGAACGCTCTGATCCGGGCGGAGCGCAAACCTCCGCCCGGCCAACCCACGCCTACTTGTTCGGCATGATCCTCCCGTCGGCGCCCACCACAATCTCCTGCGACTGGCTGCCAGTCATGACCGTGACCTTGTACTGCACGCTGCTGGCCTCGCGCTCGATCTGCGCCTCGGCCGCTTTTCCGCCCGCCTTCTGCTCGGCGGTCGCGACCGCCTGCTTCAGCGTCGTGGGGGCACTCTGCACGTCGGCGGGCTTCAAACGGACGAACCAACTCTCGATCGGGTGGTTGTCGCTCTTGATCACCTGACCGGAATTCGCATCGATGTGGTGATCGATGAGCTTGCCGTCGCTACCCAGCACCTTGATCTCATAGTACAGCTTCCCGCCCTCGTTCTCGAAGTCCGCCTCGATCGCTCGGCCCGGTCCCTTGCTCTCGGCCGTGCCGAGGGCCTGGGCAAGAGAGACCTTGACGTTTTGCAGGCCCTCGTGCTCGCGCTCCCTGTGACCCTTAGTCCCATGGGCAGCCTCCGCATTGCCGCGCGGAGCAGCCGTAGGACTCTGGGGCGACGCAGGCGTCGTGGGGCTCGTCTGAGCCGCTGCGAAGCCGGTGAGAAGAAGGAGAGGCGCGAGGGAGAGGGCGATCCGGGACATGAGGTCTCCTGTCGATTGATGGGCAGCCGCGAAGCTGTGCGGCCACAACGCGGGACTGTCCGGACAGTTCGCAACGGCGGCTCCGCAGCATGGCGGAGGTGTCATGTACGGGACGATTGCGCGGCACTGCGTGCAGGGCTTGCGCGTTCAAACAGGGGCCGCGAACGTGGGGTTGCCCCCGTCAGACCGGACACGAGGCAAGCTGCTTTTGAGCACGGATGAACTCGCGAGGCGAGCGCATGCCGAGCCCTCGATGGAGAAGGTGTTCGTTGTAGTCGGTGATCCAGTGACCCAGGCGCACGAGTACGGTGTCGGCGTAGGGGCAACGGTAGGACCGGTCGCCTTCCGGCGGGCGATGGAGAACCTCGTTGACAATGGGGTGCGCTACGGCTCGCGAGCACGGATCGACTTGAGGATCGAAGCGACCACTTTGATCATGCGGGTCGACGACGACGGTCCGGGTATCCCGTCCGGAGACGTTGCCCCGCCTTTGAGCCCTTCACCCGGTTGGAGGGCTCGCGCAATCGCAACAGGAGCGGAACAGGACGCGGGCTGACCATCGCGAAGTGCGCCGTCGAGGCCGAGGAGGGCACGCTCCACCTAGCCAATAGGCCCGAGGGCAGTCTACGGGCAGAGATCCGCTTGCCCCGGGTCGATCCCAGCGGCTGACACACTTTGTCACGAAGGCGGCGACTGGAAGACAAACGGCTCGGATACATCACTGTTGGACGCGGCCACTGCCGCACCGAAGCTGGAGACGGATCGATGAACCGCATACTGGCTGCCGCGCTCGTCTCAGGAGGACTGACCACCGCCATCGTGCCCGCTTTTGCCTTAGACGGGCACGGCAACGCGTCGAACCCGGAACGCGCGGTCCCGAACACCGGCTCCGTCTCGGGTGGGCCAGCTCACCGTGATGATCCACGGGTCGGCGAGGCGCAGGAGAAGAGCCCCGACGGCAAGCCGGCGCACTCCGAGAAGGACGGTCACAACCACGGGCACAGCCACGGCAAGAATTGACGCGATGGCGTGAGGCCGCTTTGATGGAGGGAACGCCACCATGCGGATGCTGCCTCTGCTGATTGCTTTCACGCTCCTCGCCGCAGGCATCGGCTATGCGCTCGCAGCCGAGCCGCTGCATGTCTGTGGCCCATCCGTCACGGTGCAATTTCCCCCATCTCACGCACCGTGATCGGCCCGCTCCAGCACCATGCTGGGGCGGGCTTCGACAGCATCGAGATCTTGTCGTGTGTGGCATGGTGGCCGCGGGCTGGTGGGCGACCCCAGTCCGCATGCTCGCGCTTGTTCTGGCGCTGGTCGTCAGCTTGACAGTAACCAGCCTCGCCGGGGCGGCCATGACCGAACTCGCCGTTTCCCTCGGCGCCGCTCCGAATAAGCTGGGCGCCAAGGACCCCGGCCTGATTGTAGATCAGCACCGAAGTGGCTCACATCAGGGATGAATCTGACGCATTTGGTTCAAAGCAAAAAGCGAGTTCTGAGTGGGAGCCGATCTGCGCTGATCGGGATCCCATCTCGACGTCCGTTTCCAATATAGCTTCAAGGGCCTATTTTCGATCAGGCCTGGGACTCACTTCGGTGCTGATCTACATGCGAGATCGACAATTGCCGATTTGTAGGATTTTTCATCCGCCCGATCATGCTCTCCGAGGACAATGCGCGCACGGGCGCGGCCATTGCAAACGTCCTAGGGCTGGAGTACCGCACCGAGCAGATGCCGGATGATGGTGGGCGACGGCATCAACGAGGCGCCGTCGCGGCAAGCGTCGGCGTGGTGATGGTCTCCAGCTCCGATGCGTCGCTGGAGACCACCGATGCTGCGCTCGTGAGAAGCCGGATCCCAGACGTTGTGGAGATGATCCGTCTGGCACGGGCTGCCATGGCCAACGTCCGTCAAAACATCGCCATCGCGCTTGGCCTGAAGGCGGTATTCCTCGTCACGAGCGTGCTCGAGTTCACCGGTCTGTGGATCACCATCCTGGCGGATACCGGAGCGACCATGATCGTCACCGCGAATGCTCTGCGCCTGCTCGGCTTCTTCCGCGCAGGCAGCATATCGAGTGGCGGCGGTAGCGTGCGCCTGGGCGCAGGCATCGAGCCTGCGACGGCGTGATTGCGCTCGTTCATACCTCGCGCGGCGGCGAACGTCTGTGCGGGTCGACGGATCACATCAATTCAGTCTCGATGAAGGAGGCTGGGCCAGCGTGATCGGCTTTCACCGCACCGGTGCGGAGGCAGAATTCGGCCTGCGGCACCTTATTCCGATTGCTACACCTCGAGCGGGAGCGGCGATGAGGTTTGTCTCGCAGCCGCTTGTCCGAGGTGGTGTGATCGCTCAGCCAAAGAAGGAGGTGTTGGAATGGGTGCAGGGCATGATCACGGGGCGGCTCTCGGCAGCTCGGCTGCCGGACGGCATCGCGGGCGCTTGGTTTGGGCGCTCGGACTGACCCTGACCTACATGGCTGCGGAGGTGATCGGGGGCTTGATCACCGGCAGCCTCGCGCTTCTGGCCGATGCCGCCCACATGCTCACCGATGCGGGCGGTCTCGCACTGGCGCTTCTTGCCATCCGCTTCGGGGAACGCCCCGCAACACCGCAGAGAACCTACGGCTACCTGCGTGCGGAGGTCCTCTCGGCGCTGGCCAATGCCGTCGTGCTCCTGGTTCTCACCGTCTACATCCTCTACGAGGCCTACCGCCGCTTCGTCGATCCACCCGAGATCATCGGCGGCCCGATGCTGGCGGTGGCGGCCGTCGGCCTGATCGTCAACCTGATCAGCATGCGCCTCTTGTCCGGCGGCTCGTCGGAGAGCCTGAACGTCAAGGGCGCCTACTTCGAGGTTCTCTCCGATATGCTGGGCTCGCTCGGCGTAATCGTGGCTGCGCTGATCGTGATGTTGACCGGCTGGCGGCTTGCCGATCCGATCGTCGGAGCTGGCATCGGCCTGTTCATCGTGCCGCGGACCTGGAGCCTGCTGAGTCAAGTCACCCATATCCTACTCGAAGGGACGCCACCGCAGGTCGACGTCACACTCCTGCAGCGTCGATTGGCCGAGATCCCCGGTGTGGTAGCAGTCCACGATCTCCATGTCTGGACGATCACCTCGGGCCTCGATGCGATGAGTGGGCACCTGGTGGTGTCTCAGATGAATGAAGTCGCTCCGGTGCTGCGCCAGGCGCGGCAAATTCTAGCGAACGAGTTCAAAGTTGATCACGTCACGATCCAAGTTGAGGATTCGGCACTTCGGGCCGAGGAAAAAACGCTGCATGTCTGATCGGACCTGAGCCGGTCAGCGACGCGTGCCATCGTATTTCTATCCACACACCAGAACTATAGGGCCCGATGTCAGCTTGGACCTACACGCTCATCCCGGCCGTTGCCACAATACTGGGGGCTGCTGTCGCCGTCGTGCGACAGCCCCGCCCCTCGGTCACCAGCGCCGTCCAGCACCTTGCGGCCGGTGTTCTGTTCGCTGCGGTCGCGAGCGAGATCCTGCCCGACCTCAAGCATCAGCAATCCCCGGTTGCCGTGATCGTGGGCGGATCCATCGGCGTCGCCGTGATGCTCCTGATCAAGCGCTTGGGGGAGCGGGCGAAGGGATCTCTGGGCCTCATCGTGACAGTTGGTGTCGATATTCTAGTCGACGGGCTCGTGCTCGGCATCGGCTTTGTAGCCGGGGCGAAGCAGGGCCTGCTGCTCACAGGTGCTCTCACGCTCGAGGTGCTGTTTCTCGGGCTTGCGGTCGCATCCGAACTGAAGCAAACAAGCGGCTCGGCGGTTCGGGTCATTGGCATTGTCGCCAGCCTCGCGCTGCTGCTACCTTTGGGCGCAGTCCTGGGTACGCCGGTTGGCGCTCTGCCCGGTCCCTATCTTGCCGGCTTCTTTGCTTTCGCCCTCGTTGCACTTCTGTATCTCGTCACGGAAGAGCTGCTCGTGGAGGCACATACTGTGCCGGAGCAGCCCTGGACCACGGCGATGTTCTTCGTCGGCTTCCTGGGCATGCTGATCATCGAGGAGATCGCTGCCTGAAGGCGATTTGCGCGCCGCTTCTAACCCGTGATCGGACAGCAGCCGGTCAGCGTACCATGAAACTTGGCCTTTCCGCACAGAGCCCGGATCTGACATTGAGATCGCGGCCTGCGTGCTACAAAGTAGCAACATTCCTTATCAAAGGAGGTCTCGCGTCGATGAAGTTTACGGTCCTCAGCGTCTGGGAGGTGGCGTCACACGTCGTCAATCTCGCGATCGCCTATGCGCTCGCGGTCCCGATCGGCTGGGATCGCGAGCAAGAGGAGCGCTCGGCTGGCATCCGGACTTTCCCGCTTGTGGCGGTTGCCGCATGCGGCTTCGTGCTGGTCGCCATCCGCGTGCTCGGTGCGGAGTCGACGGGACAGGCCCGCATCCTGGAGGGCTTGATCACGGGCGTAGGCTTCATCGGGGGCGGCGCGATCCTGAAACATGCCGGCCGTGCCTCCGGCACTGCGACAGCGGCGAGCCTCTGGGCGACGGGTGCGCTAGGAGCGGCGGTAGGCTATGGCCTCTACGACATTGCTGCTATCCTGAGCCTCGTCACCTATCTCACACTGCGCTGCCTCGTGCCGTTGAAACAGGCCGCACGCCGCAGCGGTGGGGGCGAGCGTGACGAGGCTGCTCCAGACCAGGAGGGCAGTCCCACGACAGCGCAGCTTTCAACGGCTTCGCGAGACCGCCCCCTGCCCGCGGCCCCAAAACACCGCGACCGCGAGACTTGATCCGACCTCATGGTTTGAAATGCTCCCTCTCCAGAGAGCCAGACCTTGTATCCGCGTGCGGTTGATCGTAGATCAGGGCTGCGATGAATGCTCCGCGGCACCCATGGACGAGCGAGTTGGTACGTGCGGTGGTTGCATGCCTGGTCGCCCTCGCGCTCGCATTCTGCCTCGTCGTTCCCGACTCTCCCGCATCGGCAAGCCCTCTTCGCAGCGATGGCTTGTTGACGCTCTCAGCGCATCCAGCTCCAAGCGAAACGAGTTCGGACGATAAAGCGGACGGGGGCGTTCTGCTCCACCTCCACTGCGGATGTCACCAGGTGATGCGGGCCGAGCCGGACACGGTTGAACTTCTTCGGACGGCTGACAGGATCGCCTATCCCGTCCAGGCCGAGCCGCTCGCCTCCCGCTCCGCCAGCCCCCTTCGCAGACCTCCTCGGGCCTAACTTCGTCCCACCGCAAGGGTGGGGTGTGGTCGCTCGCGCCTTCCCCAGGCGCTGGGCGTTAGGATCATGTGGGATTTGGGACCGGTCGGCCGCGCCCCAGTGCAGCCATCCGACGGTCCAGTCGAGGTCAGCGCCATGCGCGTATTTCTTATTTTGATTGTGCTGGCAGCCGGCGTCGCGCTCGGTGGTGCGGTGCCACGCGTGTCGCAGATCGTCCAAGGGGCTTTGGCGGCGACGGGTCTGACGAGGGCGGAGCCTGCGGTGGACAGCCAAGCGGAGTCCTCGAAAGCAGAAGTGGGGAAGCCCGCGGGCGAGAAGGCAGAGACTCACGCCGCCGAGGGACTAATCAAGATGTCGGAGAAGCAGATCTCCAACCAGGAGATCGCGGTCGCACCCGTTCAAGGTGGTACGCTCTCGCGGCACCTGATGGCTCCGGGCACGATCACGCCGGATACCGACCGGATCGCGCGCGTGCCAGCCCGGGTCGTTGGAACCGTCGCGGAGATGCTCAAGCGCCTCGGCGACCCCGTGAAGAAGGGCGAGGTTGTGGCCGTCCTCGACAGCCGTGAGGTGGCGGATGCCAAGAGCGAGTACCTGACGGCCTCGGTCAACACCGAGTTGCAGAAGACCAACTACGACCGCCAGCAGGCGCTCTGGGACAAACGGATCTCGGCGGAGGCCACGTTCCTCCAGGCGCGCGCGACTTATTCCGAGACGCAGCTACGGCTGAACCTGGCCCGGCAGAAGCTCTCGGCGCTGGGCCTCAATGCGGACGAGGTGGTCGCAGCCGCCAAGAAGGATGAGGCCACACCGAACCAGTCGAGTTTGCGCCGCTACGAGCTGCGCTCGCCACTGACAGGGCGCGTGGTCGAGCGCAAGGTCGACGTCGGCACGACAGTGGGTGGCCAGGGTGATCCCGCCGACCTCTATCTAGTGGCGGATCTCTCCACCGTCTGGGTCGAGCTCGCGGTGCCGACTACGGACCTGGCCAAGGTCAAGGAGGGTGCTGGGGTTCTGATCGCTCCCCGCGACGAAGATGCCGGCCAACGAGCGAAGGGCAAGATCATCTTCGTCAGCCCCATCCTGAATGCCGAGACACGCTCCGCTCGGGTCATTGCCGCCCTACCCAACCAGGATTTCAGCTGGCGACCGGGCACCTTTGTCACGGCAGAGATCCAGATCGGGCAGGACGACGTGAAAGTGCTGGTGCCGCGCGATGCGCTCCAGACCATGGGCAGCGAGAAGGTTGCCTTTGTGCGCACGCCCGAGGGCTTCGAGCGCCGCGACGTCAAGACCGGCAAGGCGGACGACACGTCCGTCGAGATCGTGTCCGGGCTGTCCTCCGGTGACGAGATCGCGGTCAAGAACACTTTCCTCCTCAAGGCTGAGCTCGGCAAGGGCGAAGCCGAGCACCACGACTGAGCGGGAGGGTAGTCATGATCAGCCGCATCCTCGACTTCTCCGTGCACCAGCGCTGGCTGGTGGTTCTCCTGTCCCTGCTCGCGGCGGGCTTCGGCGTCTACTCGCTGACGAAGCTGCCCATCGATGCGGTCCCGGACATCACCAACAATCAGGTGCAGATCAACACAGTCGCACCGTCCTACTCCCCAGTCGACATTGAGAAGCAGGTCACCTACCCGGTCGAGACCGCGCTCGCCGGCATCAAGGGCCTGGAATACACCCGCTCCCTGTCACGCAACGGGTTCTCGCAAGTCACCGCTGTATTCGCGGAGAAGCTCGACATCTACTTCGCCCGCCAGCAGGTCGCCGAGCGTCTGTCCCAGGTGAAGGACGAGTTGCCGCCCGGGGCCGAGCCGCAGATGGGTCCCGTCTCGACAGGCCTGGGCGAAGTCTACATGTGGACGGTGAACTACAAGAAGCCCGACGAAGGTGCGCCCGTCGTCGATGGCAAGCCGGGCTGGCAATCCGACGGCAGTTACCTGACGCCGGAGGGCCAGCGGCTCACGACCGAGCTGGAGCGCTCGGCCTATCTGCGTACGATCCAGGACTGGATCATCCGCCTGCAGATCAAGACGGTGCCTGGCGTGGCCGGCGTCGATGGCATCGGCGGCTACGAGAAGCAGTATCACGTCCAGCCAGATCCGGCGAAGCTGACCGCCCTGGACCTGTCCTTCGGCGACGTCGCTCGAGCGCTCCAGGCCAACAATGCCAACCAGGGCGCCCGCTACCTGGAGGACAACGGCGAGGGCTATGTCGTGCGCTCGGCCGGCCGGCTGGAGAGCATGGACGACATCCGCAACGTGGTCGTCACCACCCGGGGGGGCGTGCCGGTCCGGATCAAGGACATCGCCGAGGTCCGCATCGGGCGGGATCTACGCACCGGCTCCGGTAGCGAGAACGGCCGGGAGGTCGTGGTCGGCACCGCCCTGATGCTCATCGGCGAGAACAGCCGCACGGTCGCGGCCGCAGTCGACGCCAAGATGAATGAGATCCGACGCTCGCTCCCGCCCGGCATCGAGGTCCAGACGGTGCTCAACCGGACGCTGCTGGTCGAGGCCACTGTCAAGACCGTGGCCAGGAACCTCGCCGAGGGCGCGACGCTCGTCATCGTCATTCTGTTCCTGCTGCTCGGCAACATTCGCGCCGCCATCATCACGGCGCTCGTCATCCCGGTCGCCATGCTGATGACCATGACCGGCATGGTCGAGGCGCGGATCTCGGCCAACCTGATGTCGCTCGGCGCGCTCGACTTCGGCCTCATCGTCGACGGCGCAGTCATCATCGCCGAGAATTCACTTCGGCACTTGGCAGAAAAGCAGCACGAGCTCGGGCGCAAGCTCGACCTTGAAGAGCGGCTTGCTACGGTGCGGGCCTCGGCCGAGGAGATGATCAAGCCGTCGCTGTTCGGGCAGGCGATCATCATCCTCGTCTACGTGCCACTCCTCACCTTCACGGGCGTCGAGGGCAAGATGTTCGAGCCGATGGCGCTGACCGTCATCATCGCACTGGTCGCCGCCTTCGTCCTGTCGCTCACCTTTGTGCCGGCGATGATCGCCATCGTCATCACCGGCAAGGTCACCGAGAAGGACAACCTCATCATCCGCGGTTTGAAGGCGGCCTACCGCCCTGCACTCGTGGGCGCCGTGCGCGCCCCGATGGCGTTCATCGGGGCCGCCCTCCTGCTGCTGGTCGGGGCAGGCCTGCTCTTCACCCGGCTCGGGGCGGAGTTCATCCCGACGCTGGACGAGAAGAGCATCGCGATGAACGCGCTGCGTATCCCCTCGACCTCTCTGTCGCAGTCGCAGACCATGCAACTCAAGGTCGAGCAGGCGGTCGCGAAGTTCCCGCAAGTGGCCTACGTCTTCTCGAAGACCGGCACGGCCGAGGTTGCCTCCGACCCGATGCCGCAGAACTCGTCGGACACCTTCGTTATTCTCAAGCCGCAGGACGAGTGGCCGGATCCGGAGCTGTCCAAAGCCGAGCTCCAAGAGCAGATCGAGAAGGCGGTGGGTGAGCTCGCGGGCAACGTGTTCGAATTCTCCCAACCGATCCAACTGCGCTTCAACGAATTGCTCGCCGGCACCCGGGGCGATCTCGCCGTGAAGGTCTTCGGCGAGGAGTTCGAGCCGATGCTCAAGGTAGCCAATCAGATCGCCGCGATCCTGCGGAGCACACAAGGCGCGGAGGACGTCAAGGTCGAGCAGACGCAAGGCCTGCCTTTCCTCGAGATCAAGATCAACAAGACAGAGGCCGCGCGCCTGGGGCTCAGCACCGGGGCCATCCAGGAGGTCATCGGAGCGGCCATCGGCGGCAAGGACGCGGGTGTCGTCTTCGAGGGCGACCGCCGCTTCCCCATCGTAGTGCGGCTCACCGACAAGGTGCGCGAAGATCGCGAGGCTCTCGAAAACCTACCTGTCGCGCTGCCACCCGGCGCGAATGGGCGTGCTGCCTCGGTGCTCCTGAAGCAGGTGGCGAGATTTGAGGTCACGGAAGGGCCAAACCAGATCTCCCGCGAGAATGGCAAGCGGCGCGTCGTGGTCACGGCGAACGTGCGCGGGCGCGACATCGGCTCGCTTGTGGCCGAAGCTCAAGCCAAGGTCGCGCGCCAAGTGCAAATGCCGTCAGGCTACTACGTCGCTTGGGGCGGGCAGTTCGAGAACCTCGCCTCGGCCCGGCAGCGGCTCATGATCGTGGTGCCGGTCTGCTTCTTCCTGATCTTCCTGCTGCTCTACTCGGCCCTGGGCTCACCCCGGGACGCGCTTCTGGTGTTCAGCGCGGTGCCGCTGGCGCTGACCGGCGGCATCGCGGCCCTGTGGCTGCGCGGCATGCCGTTCTCGGTGCCGGCCGCGGTCGGCTTCATCGCGCTCTCGGGCGTGGCGGTGCTCAACGGTCTCGTGATGCTGACTTTCATCAAGCAGCTCATGGCCGAGGGGCGACCCCGGCGCGAGGCCATCCTGGAGGGAGCGATGACCCGCCTTCGCCCCGTTGCCATGACGGCTCTGGTGGCCTCGCTCGGGTTCGTGCCGATGGCGCTCGCCACCGAGACGGGCGCCGAGGTCCAGCGCCCGCTGGCGACCGTGGTGATCGGCGGCTTGATCAGCGCGACCTTGCTCACGCTCATCGTGCTGCCGGCGCTCTACGCACGTTTTGGCGGCAGGGAGACCCCGACACCTTCAGTGAAAGAAGCCAAAGATCGCGCCTATCCACCGCTCAGGTCAGCCGCAGAGTGAGACGGTCATGTCCCTCGGGAAGCCCTCAAGTCTCAGGCGAAGTCCAGGACCCGGCCCGCACCGCACCACTTTCGAGAGCAGCGGTGCGGGACGAAGGAGGATCTACTTGGTACTCGCGGTGGCTTTTCTCTGGTCGAGCGGCAAGGTCGCCACACAGGCCGCGGAGGCTCCGTTCGGGCTGTCTTGGGGTCCTGTGACGACCGTACCGCGGCCCTCAATGGTCGACCGCGAGGCCAATATAACGGCTCTGTTCTACTTCCATGACAAACTGCCGGCATCCGGGCGGGACACACAGCAGGTCGTGCTCGAAGTCTGCCAGGACGAGGGCCTTCAGCAAGTTATCTGGGTCAGCCAGGCGTTCTCACAAACCGACCTGGCTGCAAAGTACGA
>NZ_JAAKGV010000037.1 GCF_011043735.1 Methylobacterium sp. DB0501
AGCGCCCCGGTCGCCTGCTCGGCGGCCCGGCGCATGATCTCGGCGGCTTCCGTCGAGCGGCCCTGGAGCGCGTCCCCCACCGTGTCGGCCGAGGCGGTCAGCGCCGCGGCGGCAGCCTCCGCCCGCTCGGCGAGGCCGGCAAGCGCGGTGCGCAAGGACGCGTCGGCAGTCTCGGTGCGCTCGCCGATCAGGCGGCCGGCCTCCTCGGCGGCGGCCACGAAGGCGGCGGAGGTCGCGGCGGTGCGGCCGTCGAGGGCGCCGGTGGCGGATTCGGCGGCAAGGGCCAGCGCCGCCGAGACATCCTCGGCCTGGCGGGTCAGGTGCTCGACGGTCGCGCGCAAGGTCGCGTCGGTGGTCTCGGTGCGCTCGGCGACGAGACGCCCGGCCTCGTCGGCCGCCTTGGCGAAGGCCGAAGCCGCTGCCAACGTGCGGGCGTCGAAATCGCCGGTGGCGGATTCGGCGGCAAGCGCGATGGCGGCCGAGACGTCCTCGGCCTGACGGGTCAGGTGCTCGACAGCCGCGCGCAAGGTGGCGTCGGTGGTCTCGGTGCGCTCGGTGACGAGGCGGCCGGCCTCGTCGGCCGCCCTGGCGAAGGCCGAGGCCGCCGCCAGCGTGCGGGCATCGAAATGGCCGGTCGCGGCTTCCGCGGCGGCGGCGATGGCGGAGGCGACCTCCTCGGCCCGTCCGGCCAGGCCGTCGACGGTGCCGCGCAGGGATTCATCGAGGGAGAGGGCGCGCGAGGCCACGCTGCGGCCGGCTTCGTCGGCGGCACGGGCGAAGGCGGCGGCGGCTTCCTCGGTGTGGCTGCCGACATGGCCGGTCGCGGCCTCGGCGGCCTTGCGGAACTGTTCGGCCAGGGCGGCGGCGCGGGCGTCGAGATCGGCAGCGATGTCCTCCGCCGTGCGGCGCAGGGCCTCGCCGGCATCGGCGGTGCGGGCCTCGAAGCCGCCCTGCAGCGCCTCGGCGGCCAGCGCGAGGGCGGCCTGCGTCTCGCGGGTGCGGGCGTCGAGGCCGTCGATCAGGCCGAGGCTCTTCGCCTCGAAGGCCGCCGCGAGGCCGTCGAGGGCCTCGCCGATCCGGCCCTCGGCGTCGCCGGTGCGGGCGGCGACGAGCGCCGCGACGCGCTCGCCGGTCTGGTCCAGGCTGCGTTCGAGACTGCCGCCATGGCCGACCAGCACCTCCTCGACGCGGCCGATCGTCTCCTCGAGGCGGGAAGTGAGGTCGGCGCCGCGCACGCCGAGCGCCTGCGCGGCGTCCTCGACCAGGGTCGAGAGATCGTCGCGCACGCTGGCGGCCTTCTCGCCGAAGGCCGTGATGACGCCGTCGCTGGCCCGCGACAGGCCGGCCTCGGCCTCCGCCGCTCGGGCCTCGATGGCCGCCGCGACGCCGGTGCCGGCCAGCTCGATCTCCTCGCGCAGGGCGATGCCGCGATCGGCGATGTGGGCGGCGATGGCGCTGCCGGAGGCGGCGAAACGCTCGGTGATGCTGGTGCCGGTCTCGGCGAAGCGCTCGGTGAGGTCGCTGCCGCGGGCGAGGAAGCGCTCCTCCAGGCCCTGCGCCGAGCGCTCGAACGCGTCGCGGACCTGGGCGCCCTCGCGGTTGAGAGCCTCGATCACGCCGGCGCCGGTCTCGGCCAGGGTACGGGCGACGTCGCCGGCATTCTCGGCCAGCGTCCGGGTGAGGAGGCCGCCGGTGCGCTCGAACGCCTCCGTGACCTCGACGGCGCGGCTCTCCAGCGCCCGGCTCAGGGTGTCGCCGACGCTGCCGAGGTCGGTCTTCACGCCCTCGCTGGTCGCGACGAGGCGCTGCACCAGGTCGTCGCCGCGGCCGGCCACCGCCTCGACTACCCGGTCGCCGGTGGCGGCGAGCGCCGCCGTGACCGCCTCGCCCCGGTCGCCGATCGCCGCGGTGATCGCGTCGCCGCGGGCGCCGAGCGCCGCGGTCACCCGCTCGCCGGCGCCGTCCACCGCCGTCACGATCCGCTCGGCGGCGGTGTCGAGCTCCTGGGTCAGGCTATGGTGCGAGCCCTGGATCGCACCGCGCACCCGCTCGGCATTGGCGACGATCGACTCGCGCTGCGCCACCAGCTCGTCGACGAGGGTGCGGATGCGGATCTCGTTGTCCGAATAGGCCCGCTCCAGGGTCGAGATCTCGCCGCGGACCAGGGTCTCCAGCTCGCCGGCGCGGGCGAGCGCCCGCTCGACGCCGTCGCCGACCGCCGCGACCTCGCGGCGGACCGCCTGCGACATGGTCAGGACCGCGTCGGTGGAGAAGCCCTCGGGCTCGGCAAGGCGCACCGCGACCTCGCCGACCGCGCGGGCGACGAGGCGCATCTCCTGCGCCCGCACCGCCAGCATCGCGGCGATGAAGAACAGCATCACGGGGGCGAGCACCGCCGCGGCGCCGATGGCGCCCTGGAGGCCGGTGACCCCGGCGACGAAGCCGCGCCAGTCGCCGCCGGACTGATTCCAGGCCAGGAGCGCGAAGCCGGACAGCCAGAGCAGGGCGGCGAGGGTGGCGACGAGGTAGGGGCCGCGGGACGGCTCGACCCGCAGGGTCTGCTGCAGGGTGCCGACGCTGCGGCGGTCGTCGTTGGCGACGAGGGAGCGGTCGGGCGGCAGGAGCCCGCCCTCGCGGCGACCGTCGCGGGGCCCGGGAAGGGTGCTGCCGTCGAAGCCGGGCTCGCGCGCGGCGGGATTGGTCAGGGGGTCGGCCAGCGGATCGGCATCGTGCACGTCGGGCAGGCGCGGTTCGACCCGGCTGGTGCCGGCCTGGGCGTCGGGCGAGGAGGCGTCGGTCGACCGGGTGTCCTGTCCCCCTGCCGGGTGGTCCAGGTTCAGGGCCTGCTCAATCGCCGACAGCGCCGCTTCCGCCGGATCCTTGAGCTTCTTTTCCGTCGCCATCGAACGCCTCGTTACGCCGTGAACGCCGCCGGGCGACCCGCACAGGTCGCCGCGCCGCATCATCCCCGAGATCCGCGAAACCCGCGCCGTGCCGCCAGCCGACGCGATCCTCAGCGGTTTACCACGGGAACCTTAGACGCAAGGAGTACCAGCCGGATACCCGGACGGCACGAACCCTCCCAAAAAGCTTAACGAAATGGTTACCATGTGTCCGGCCGGGGGCTCCGACCCCCGCTATCCCGCGGCGAAATCTCGGGTTTGGCCGCCGGAGCGGGCGGGCGGCCCGGGCGCGATCGGGCTGTGGACAGGCATCCACCGAAGGCCGCGGAACCGTCCGCCCACAGGCGCCGGCACCGGAAGCCTTGCGTTGGGGCACATCCTGCGTGATCTGACGGTCGGATCCGACCCCGCTCCCACCCGTCCCGGAGACCCCGCGATGGAGACGCTCCTCGACCGCGCCCACCTGGCGCATCAGACCTTCGGCGACGACGAGCTGGCCCGCGAGGTGCTGGCGCTGTTCGCCGGCCAGTGCGCCCGGCTGGTCCCGGGGCTGACCGATCCGGGCCTCGACGCGGCGGCGCGGGCTGACCTCGCCCATACCCTCAAGGGGTCGGCACTCGGCGTCGGCGCGATGCGCGTCGCGATGCTGGCGGGCCGGATCGAGACGGCCCTGCGGGCCGGCGACGCGGCGGCCGCGAGCGGCCTGGAGGCCGGGCTGGCGCAGGCGGTGCGGGAGACCCTCGCGCTCCTGTAGGCCGGCAAGTGGCGGCAGGAGTGCCGCGCGACGCACGGCGCGCTTGCATTCCGGGACGGCAGCCGCCAATCAGACCCCGCCGCGTCCTCGTCCGATCCGCGGCCGCGCTCGAGGCTTCCGGAGTCCCAGATGGTCCAGATCACCTACGTCGATGCCGCCGGCACGCCCCGCACCGTGAAGGGCGAGGTCGGCTCGACCGTGATGGAGACCGCGATCCGCAACAACGTGCCGGGCATCGACGCGGAATGCGGCGGCGCCTGCGCCTGCGCCACCTGCCACGTCTATGTCGGCGAGGAATGGGCCGAGGCCGTCGGGCCGGCCGAGCCGATGGAGCAGGACATGCTCGACTTCGCCTCGGACGTGCGGCCGAGCTCCCGCCTGTCGTGCCAGATCCGGCTCAAGCCCGAACTCGACGGCCTCACCGTCGTCACCCCCGCCCGCCAGGGCTGAAGCGGACGGGCGGTGAAGGGTTCCGCAGCGAAATCCATGCCGCGAGAGCGGATCGACTGGGGCGCAACTCCGCCTTCGGGCCTGGATCACAAGCTCTGACACTGGGCAGGGTCGAACAGGCAAGTCGTTCGGCAAATGGCCTAGACCGCGCCGAGCCGTAATTTCTTAAACGACCGCCTCGATAATGACCCTGCGTCCGGGCCCGACCGGACCGGGGAGGCGCGTTTGACCCACCAGGCCCTGAAGGCGAGCGACGACCGGACAGGCGCCGGTTGCGCCCTGTCGGACATCGCCGCCGCGGCGACGACCCTGCGCCGGGTGGCTCGCGACAAGACGCAGCGCATCCGCCGGATCACCCAGCAGGTGAAGATGCTGGCCCTCAACGCCCGCATCGAGAGCAGCCGGGTCGGCGAACATGGACGCGGCTTCACCGTGGTGGCCAACGAGGTCGGCGCCGTCGGCGAGGCGATCGCCGGGCTCGCCCGGGAACTCGATGCCGATGTCGACGGGCGCATCGTCGACCTGCAGGAGCAGGTGTCGCGGCTGGTGACCCGGGCGCAAGGGGAGCGGCTGGTTGACCTCGCCCTGAACGCGGTGGAACTGATCGACCGCAATCTCTACGAGCGGACCTGCGACGTACGCTGGTGGGCGACCGACGCGGCGGTCGTTGCCTGCGCCGACGCATCCGATCCCGCCGCGGTGGCCTTCGCCGAGAAGCGGCTCGGCGTGATCCTGTCGGCCTACACGGTCTATCTCGATCTCTGGCTGTGCGACCTCGACGGGCGTATCATCGCCACCGGCCGGCCCGACCGCTTCCCCGGCCTGCGCGGCCAGAGCGTGGCGCGGGAGCCGTGGTTCCGGCAGGCCGTCGCGCTCCCCTCGGGCGATGACTACAGTGCCGCCGACATCCGGGTCGAGCCGCGTCTCGGCGGCGCGCAGGTGGCAACCTACTGCGCCGGCGTGCGCGAGGGCGGCGAGGCTGCCGGCCGGCCGCTCGGCGTGCTGGCGATCCATTTCGACTGGCAGCCGCAGGCGCGGGCGATCGTTCAGGGCGTGCGGGTCGCACCCGAGGACCGGGCGCGCACGCGGGTGCTCCTCGTCGATGCGGCGCAGACGGTGATCGCCGCCAGCGACGGGACCGGAACCCTGAGCGAGCGGCTGCGGCTCGACCTCGCCGACCCGGTCAGCGGCGTCCTCCCGGCCCGGGAGGCCAAGGGCCTCGTCGCCTATCACCGCACGCCCGGCTACGAGACCTATCGCGGCCTCGGCTGGTACGGGGTGATCGTGCAGAACGCCGGATGACGCGTCAGCGCAGCAGCGCCCGCGTCGCCTGGTCGATCCCGTCCAGGGTGAGCGGGTACATCCTGTCCGAAAAGATCTGCCGGATCATCGCGTTGGACTGCGTGTAGCCCCATTGCGCCTGCGGCACCGGGTTGAGCCAGGCCACCTTCGGGAAATGGTTCAAGACCCGTTCGAGCCAGACCCGGCCGGCCTCCTCGTTCCAGTGCTCGACCGAGCCGCCCGCCATCGCGATCTCGTAGGGCGACATCGCGGCGTCGCCGACGAACACCACCCGGTAATCGGACGGGTAGGTGCGGATCACGTCGAGGAGCGGCGTTCCTTCCGTGTGGCGCCGGCGGTTCTCCTTCCAGACCGTCTCGTAGAGGCAGTTGTGGAAGTAGAAATGCTCGAAATGCTTGAACTCCGAGCGCGCGGCGGAGAAGAGCTGCTCGGCGAGTTCGACGTGCCAGTCCATCGAGCCGCCGACATCGAGGAACAGCAGCACCTTGACGGCGTTGCGGCGCTCCGGCCGCAACCGGAGATCGAGCATGCCGTGGCGGGCCGTCTCGCGGATCGTGCCGTCGAGGTCGAGTTCCTCCGCAGCGCCGGTGCGGGCGAAGCGGCGCAGGCGCCGGAGCGCCAGCCGGATGGTGCGCGAGCCGAGCTCCGCCGAATCGTCGAGGTCCTTGAAGGTGCGCTGGTCCCAGACCTTCACCGCCCGGAAGTTGCGGTTGCCGTCCTGGCCGATGCGGATGCCTTCCGGGTTGTAGCCGTAGGCGCCGAAGGGGGAGGTGCCCCCCGTCCCGATCCATTTCGAGCCGCCCTGGTGGCGCCCCTTCTGCTCGGCCAGGCGCTCCTTCAGGGTCTCGAACAGCTTGTCCCAGCCCAGCGCCTGGAGCTGCGCCCGCTCCTCCTCGGTGAGGTACTTCTCCGCCAGCTTGCGCAGCCACTCCTCGGGGATGGCTTGCGGCTCCACCGCCTCGCCGACCGTGACGACGCCCTTGAAGACGCGGCCGAACACCCGGTCGAACTTGTCGAGGTTGCGCTCGTCCTTCACCAGGGCGGTGCGGGCGAGGTAGTAGAAATCCTCCACCCGCTGGTCGGCGAGGTCGCGGTCGAGGGCCTCGAGCAGGGTCAGGTATTCGCGCAGCGAGACCGGGACCTTGGCGGCGCGCAGCTCGGTGAAGAAGGACAGCAGCATGCGCCGATGAAGGCGCTGCCGGGCGTTTCGGTCAAGCCCCTTCGGGCCGGACGGCCGGGGCCTGTCGCCGCGCCTCGGCCGTGAGGTTCCAGACGATGCCGCCGACGATCAGCGCGGCGCCGAGGAACAGCCACGGATCGAGCGGCTCGCCGTAGAGGTGCCAGCCCAGGATCGCGATCAGCGGGATGCGCAGGAAATCGAGCGGCATGACCAGGATGGCGTCGCCGCGCCGGTAGGCGCTGGTCAGGCACCAATGCGAGGTCAGGCCGGCGAGGCACAGGACCGCGAGCGCCAGCCCGTGCCGCCCCTCGAAGGCGTGGACCGGCACGGCCGGGAAGAGCCGGCCCGCCGCAAGGTTGAGGGGCAGCTGGATCAGGTTCATCCAGAACAGGATCGACAGCACGCTCTCGGTCCGGGTCAGCATCTTGGTGGCGACCGCGGTCAGCGCGAACAGGACCGCCGCGAGCAGCACCACCAGGCTCGCCGGCTGCAACGCGGCGACGCCGGGCCGCAAGACCACCAGCACGCCGAGGAAGCCGAGGGCGACCGCCGCGACCCGGCTCGCGGTCAGCCGCTCGCGCAGGATGAGCACCGCCAGCAGCGTGACCCAGGCCGGCGTGGTGAATTCGAGGGCGAAGACGACCGCGAGGGGCAGGAGCGTGACGCCGTACGACCAGGCGTAGTTGCCGCCCCAATGGACGAGGTTGCGGGCGAGGTGCAGCGTCAGGCGTCGCGGCGCGAGAGGCCGGCGGCGCAGGAGCGCGACCGCCCCGACGATCGCCACCCCGGCCCCCGCCCGGGCCGCCAGGATGTCGAACAGGCCGAGCGCCGGCGCCACCTCGCGCACCGCGATGGCGGTGGCCGAGAACGACAGCAGGGCGCCGCCCATCCACAGAACGACGGCGAGGAGATCGGGGAGGGGTTTCACCTGGGCGCTTTTACGGCCAGCGCACCGTCGGCGGCATCGAGGACAGGATCGACGCGACGTTGCCGCCGGTCTTGAGGCCGAAGATCGTGCCGCGGTCGTAGAGCAGGTTGAACTCGACGTAGCGGCCGCGGCGGACCTGCTGCTCGTGGCGGTCGGCCTCGGTCCAGGGCGTCGCGAGGTTGCGCCGGACGATCTCGGGATAGACGCCGAGGAACGCGTTTCCGACTTCCCGGGTGAGGGCGAGGTCGGCCTGCGGATCGCCGGTCCAGTGGTAGTCGTAGAAGATGCCGCCGATGCCGCGCGGCTCGTCGCGGTGCTTGAGGTGGAAATACTCGTCGCACCAGGCCTTGTAGCGGGCGTAATCCGCCGCCGGGTGCTTCGCGCAGGCCGCCTCGAAGGCCGCGTGGAAGGCGACCGTGTCGGGATCCTCCTGGGTGCGGCGCCGGTCGAGGACCGGGGTCAGGTCGGCCCCGCCGCCGAACCAGGTCTTCGTCGTCACCACGAAGCGGGTGTTCATGTGCACGGTCGGCACGTGCGGGTTCCACGGATGGGCGATCAGCGAGATGCCCGTCGCGAAGAAGCGCGGATCCTCCGCCGCGCCCGGGATCTGGCCTCGGAACTCGGGGGCGAACTCGCCGTGCACCGCCGAGACGTGGACGCCGCATTTCTCGAACACCCGGCCGCGCAGCATCGCCATGGTGCCGCCGCCGCCGGGCGCGCCGGAATGGTCCTTGCGCTCCCAGGGCGTGCGCTCGAACCGCCCGGGCCCGCCGGCCTCGGGGGCGAACGGCCCGGTCGCCTCCTCCTCGATCCGCTCGAGGGCGGCGCAGATGCGGTCGCGCAGGGTCGAGAACCAGGTGGTCGCCTCGGTCTTGAGCGCGGCGATGTCGGGAGCGGCGTCGGTCATGAACGGTGTCATCCCACAGCGTCGGGGCCGGGCCAAGGTCTCAGATCGCACCGACCTGCCTCAACCCTTCGCCCAGCATCATCCCGGCCGCCACCGCCACGTTGAGCGAGCGCATCCCCGGGCGCAGCGGGATCGCCACCCGGGCATCGGCGTCGGCGTGAACGGCCTCCGGCACCCCGGCCGATTCGCGCCCGACCATCAGGCAGTCGCCATTCCTGAAGGCATGGGCGGTGTAGGGCACCGAGCCGTGCGTGGTGGCGAGCACCAGCCGGATCCCGGCCTCGCGCCGCCAGGCGTCGAAGGCGGCATAGGAGCGGTGGCGGGTGATCGCGACGTGGTCGAGATAGTCGAGGCCGGAGCGGCGCAGGTGGCGGTCCGAGACGTCGAACCCCGCCGGCTCGATGATCTCGACGGCGACGCCGAGGCAGGCAGCGAGACGCAGCATCGTGCCGGTATTCTGCGGGATGTCGGGCTGGTAGAGGGCGAGGCGCAGCATGGATCCGGCAATCTCCGGTCGGGGACGGTCGATTCGCGCGTCCCGGCATAGCCCCTCCCGCGGCCTGCGGCATCGCCCCCCGGTTGGCGGCGGGCGCCGACCTCATAGCTCAGGCGGCATCATCCCCAGGGAACCCGCATGATCCTCGACTGGCTCGAGCGCCGCATCGACCCCTTCGCCGCCTTCGACGAGGCGAAGCGCCCTCCCGGCACGGTGGCGGGCTTCGCCTGGTTCTACCTGCGGCCGGTGCGGGGGCCGCTGGCGATCCTGTTCGTGGTGGCGCTCGCCGCCGGCAGCGTCGAGGCCTCGCTCTACCTGCTGATGGGCTGGTTCGTCGACATCCTGGCCCGCTCCGGCCCCGACACCCTGTGGCGCGACCACGGCACCGGGCTGATGCTGGCAGCCCTCCTGATCCTGGTGGCGCGGCCGATCCTGTCCTGGCTGCACGAGGTCCTGTCGAACCAGTTCATCGTTCCGCAGACGACCAGCCTGATCCGCTGGCGCACCCATCTCTACACCCTCGGCCATGCCCTGTCGTACTTCCAGGCCGATTTCGCCGGGCGGCTCGCCAACCGGGTGACGCAGGTCGGGGTGGCGGTGCGCGAGCTTGCCATCGTGGTGATCGACACGCTGCTCTACGTGGCGATCTTCGCGGTCACGGCGGTGAGCCTGTTCGGCTCGATCAGCCCGTGGCTGGTGCTGCCGGTGCTGGGATGGATCCTGGCCTATGCCGGGCTCACCGCCTATTTCGTGCCGCGCGCCCGGGCGCGCTCGCTCAAGGTCGCCGATACCCGCTCGGCCCTCATCGGCCGCATTGTCGACAGCTACACCAACATCCTCACCGTCAAGCTGTTCGCCCGCGACCGCGAGGAGCGCTCGGCGGTGCAGGCGGCCACGGTCGATCACACCGACGCCTACCTGCACTCGTTCCGGCTCATCACCGCGGTCACCGGCACGCTCTCGCTCCTCAACGGCATCCTCATCGTCGCGACGGCGGGCGTGGTGCTGGCCCTGTGGTCGCGCGGGCAGATGACGACCGGGGAGGGGGCGGCGGGCCTCGCCCTGGTGCTGCGGCTGATCGCGATGTCGGGCTGGGTGATGCAGACCGTGCGCGGGCTGTTCGAGAATATCGGCGTCGTCCAGGAGAGCATGCAGACCATCGCCTTGCCCCACGCGCTCACCGACCGGCCGGGCTCCCGCGACCTTGCGGTGACGGGCGGCGAGGTGCGGTTCGAGGGCGTCAGCTTCCACTACGGCAAGGCCGAGGCCGGGATCATCGAGGATTTCACCTTGCGGATCGCACCGGGCGAGAAGGTCGGCCTCGTCGGCCCGAGCGGGGCGGGCAAGACCACGCTCACCTCGCTGCTCCTGCGCCTGCACGACGTCGAGGGCGGTCGCATCCTGATCGACGGCCAGGACATCGCCGGGGTGACGCAGGCCTCGTTGCGCCGGCAGATCGCCGTGGTGACGCAGGACACCTCGCTTCTCCACCGCTCGATCGGCGACAACATCGCCTATGGCCGCGAGGACGCGACGGAAAGCCAGATCGTCGCGGCGGCGCGCGCAGCCCATGCCGACGGCTTCATCCGCGACCTCACCGACCACAAGGGGCGCGGCGGCTACGACGCCCAGGTCGGCGAGCGCGGCGTCAAGCTGTCGGGCGGCCAGCGCCAGCGCATCGCCATCGCCCGGGTGATCCTCAAGGATGCCCCGATCCTGATCCTCGACGAGGCGACCTCGGCCCTCGATTCCGAGGTCGAGGCGGCGATCCAGGGCTCCCTCGACCGGCTGATGCAGGGCAAGACCGTGCTCGCCATCGCCCATCGCCTCTCGACCATCGCGGCCCTCGACCGGCTGGTGGTGCTCGACCGCGGCCGGATCGTCGAGGAAGGGCGGCATGCCGACCTGGTCAAGGCCGGGGGGCTCTATGCGCGGCTGTGGGCGCGGCAGTCCGGCGGGTTCCTGGGGGGTGAGGAGGAACGGGCGGCGGCGGAGTGAATCCTGCGAGCCCGTGGTACGCGACGGGGCCTGAGGCGTGAATGGGTCAGGCCCTCAGGTCAGGCTTCCCCCGCCCGCGACCTCGTCCTGATGTGCCGGCGAAGGGGAATCGTGCGCGATCGAAGAACGGTCGGCCTCGAAGAAGGGCTCCGGAGATCTCCGGAGCCCTTCTTCGAGGCTTGCTTCGCTCGCATCTCGGGACGAGGTCGCGGGTGGGAGAGGCGACGCCCGGGCGCCGGATCAGCGTCACTCCGACCGGGTTTCCATCCCCAGCCGCTCCCGGGCTTGAGCCGGGGAGCGACCGGGGCGGGGAGCGCCCCTTACCGTGCGTTGCCGAACGGCTCGAACTTGGTCAGGCCGCGCATCAGCTGGCCGAGGAAGGCCTGCTCGCCGCCGCTGGTCGGCGTGGTGCGGGAGATGAAGTCGAACACCTTTCCGTCCTGCTCGCCGTAGAGCGCCACGCGCTCGACCTTGAAGCCGGCGTTGAAGTACACCGCGAGGACGCGCTGGTCCTTCGGGCGCTCGCCCATGAACATCACCGTGCGCTGGGTGTTCTGGCTGATGTAGTACCAGGACTTGTTGCCGACGGTGGAGACGGTGGTCGGCGTACCGAGGAGCTGAAGCACCTGATCGGCACTGGCGCCCGGCCGTACCTGGGCGACGGCCGCGTCGTCGATGATGTAGCCGTGCCGGAACTCTTCGCCGATCACGCAGCCCGCGGCCGACAGACCGATCAGGCCGGCCGCGGCGAGGCGGAGGAGCGACGGTGTGAAGCGGCGCGGCATCGAGACCTCGGGAGACATGTGCGGGACGGTGTGACGGCCGACCGGAAGGCGGCCTTGCGCAAGAAGCGACCGTTGCCGTACCCCGGGGTTGTGGCGTTGGCAAGGCACGGCCAAGCTTCCGGCACGGCCAAGCTTCCGGCACGGCCAAGCTTCCGGCACGGCTGAGGTTCCGGCACGGCTGAGCTTCCGCCATGGGGCGACGCGTCGCCTCGCTGCGACGGCGATCCCGGCCGGTACAGAGTTTGTAAGCCTCGCGGACGGGCGGGGCGGTGCGGAAGGCGTGAGACACCCCGATGATCCGAAACCCCTTCCGCCGCGACAATGCCCGGATCCGCGCCATCGAGGCGTTGCATATCCGCATCAATGCCGGGGCCCGGGTGCCGGCACTCTACCTCGATCTCGGGGTGCCCGACACGGTCGAGGGCCGCTTCGAGGCCCTGTGCCTGCACGTGGTGCTGGTGCTGCGCCACCTGCGGCGGCTGCCGCCCCCGGCGGCCGACATCGCCCAGGATCTGGTGAACTCGGTGTTCGAGCAGCTCGATTCGTCCCTGCGCGAGCTGGGCGTCGGCGACATGGGCGTCTCGAAGCGCATGAAGAAGCTGGCCCAGGCCTTCTACGGCCGCGCCGCCGCCTACGACGCCGCCCTCGATGCCGGCGACCGCGACGGGCTCGCGGTCGTGCTCGCCCGCAACGTGCTGGCGCGCGAGGAGACGGACGCCGCGCGAGATCGTTCAGCCCACGGGCTCGCCGACTACGTGGCGGCGGCCGATGCCGGCCTCGCGGCGACCGATCTCGACGCCCTGATGGCCGAGGGCCCGGTCCTGCCCGACCCGTCGCGCTTCGCCGGTGGCCCGTCGCAGGTCTGACACGGCGATATCCTCTTGAACCTCCTGCCGTTACCCCTTGCGCCGGGGCGGACCGAAGGGCATCTCGGGACGATCGGGCCCGACCGCGCGAGAGCGCCCATGACGGCTGCCGCGCCCGCTCCGCCCGCCTCAAGCATCCGGAAAGGAGCCCCCATGACCCCCGACAGCGTCGGCCCGTTCTCCCGCCCGACCCTGGTCGAGCGCACCTTGAAGACCGGCCAGCCGGTCACCGTCGAGGCGACCGAGGCGGAGCGCGCCGCGCTCGCCCGCGATTTCGGACTGCCGGGGATCGCGCGGCTCACCGGCACCTTCCGGCTCTCCGGCTCGCTGCACCGGCTCCAGGTCACCGGCACCGTCGAGGCGGCGGTGACCCAGACCTGCGTCGTCACCCTCGAGCCGTTCGACAGCACCGTCACCGAGAAGGTGGACGTCGATTTCGCCGACCAGGACGCCTTCGCGGGCACGCCGGCGGAGGATGCCGACATCCCCGATCCGATCGTCAACGGCCGCATCGACCTCGGCAGCCTGACGGCCGAGTTCCTGGCGCTCGGCCTCGATCCCTATCCGCGAAAAGACGGCGTCGCCTTCGAGCCGCCGGCGGAGGCGGCGGAGGAGACGCCGTTTTCCGCGCTCCAGACCCTGAAGGGAAACGACGGCTGACGCCGCCGCCGGACGAACGGCTTCAGAATTCGTTTGCGGCGCGGCGCCGGGTCGCTATTTTCCGCCGCGCCGCGGACCCGCGCATCGCCCCATGCGTCATTCCCCTGTCCCCGGCGGATCGTTAAGAGGCTGTTCGACACCCCCATGTCCCAGAGAGTGCGCATCTCGCTCGACGCGATGGGCGGCGATCACGGCCCCTCGACGGTCGTGCCCGGTGCGGGGCTCGCCCGCGAGCGCCACCCCGAGACGACCTTCCTGATGTTCGGCGATGAGGCGGTGCTCACTCCCCTGGTCGCGGCCGAGCCGCGCCTGAAGGGCGCGGTCGAGATCCGCCACACCACTGTGTCGGTGGCGATGGACGAGAAACCGAGCCAGGCGGTACGCTCCGGCCGCGGCAAGTCGTCGATGTGGAAGGCGATCCAGGCAGTGCGCGACGGCGAGGCCGATGCCGCCGTCTCGGCCGGCAATACCGGCGCGCTGATGGCGATGTCGAAGATCTGCCTCAAGACGATGTCGCATATCGAGCGCCCGGCCATCGCCTGCCTGTGGCCGACGGTGCGGGGCGAGAGCGTGGTGCTCGACGTCGGCGCCACCATCGGCACCGACGCCAACCACCTCGTCGACATGGCGGTGATGGGCGCCGCGATGGCCCGTATCGTGTTCGACCTCGACCGGCCGACGGTCGGGCTCCTCAATGTCGGCACCGAGGAGATGAAGGGCAACGAGGCGGTCAAGGAGGCCGCCCGGATGCTGCGCGAATCCGACCTGCCGGGGCTGGCCTATCACGGCTTCGTCGAGGGCACCGATCTCGGCCGCGGTACCGTCGACGTGGTGGTGACGGAAGGGTTCACCGGCAACATCGCGCTGAAGACCGCCGAGGGCACGGCGAAGCAGATCGCCGCATACCTGAAGGGCGCGATGGGCCGCACTCTGATGGCGAAGATCGGCTACCTGTTCGCCCGCGGCGCCTTCCGGGCCCTGCGCGAGAAGATGAACCCGAGCCGGGCCAATGGCGGCGTGTTCCTCGGGCTCGAGGGCATCGTCATCAAGAGCCACGGCGCCGCCGACGCCGAGGGCTTCGCCGCTGCCGTCGATCTCGCCTACGACATGGCCCGCCACGACCTGATGCGGACGATCCGGGAGCGCCTCGACGCGACGCCGGCACAGGCTTCGGTTTAGGAGGACGCATCATGACCCGCCTTCGCTCGGTGGTGCGGGGCTGCGGCTCCTACCTGCCGCGGACGACCGTCACCAACGACGACCTCGCCGCCCGGGTCGACACCTCGGACGACTGGATCATCCAGCGCACCGGCATCCGCCAGCGCCACATCGCCGAACCCGACGAGACCACCTCGGTCCTCGGCATCAAGGCGGCGCAGAACGCCCTGAGCAATGCCGGCATCGATCCCTCGACGATCGACCTCGTGATCTGCGCGACCTCGACGCCGGACCACACCTTCCCGTCGACCGCAACCCAGATCCAGGCCGGGCTCGGCATCCAGAGAGGCGCCGCCTTCGACCTCCAGGCGGTCTGCGCCGGCTTCGTCTACGCGGTCGCCACCGCCGACAAGTTCCTGACCACGGGCTCGGCCACCCGCGCCCTCGTCGTCGGCGCCGAGACCTTTTCGCGATTGCTCGACTGGGAGGACCGCACCACCTGCGTGCTGTTCGGCGACGGCGCCGGCGCCCTGGTGCTGGAAGCCCAACCCGGCGAGGGTCACTCCGGAGACCGCGGCGTGCTGACGAGCCAGCTCAGGGCCGACGGCCGCCACCGCGAGAAGCTCTACGTCGATGGCGGGCCGGGCTCGACCGGGACCACCGGCAAGCTGCGCATGGTCGGCAAGGAGGTGTTTCGCTTCGCCGTCGGCTCGGTCACCGACGTGATCGCGCAGGCCTTCGAGGCCACCGGCACCACCGCCGACGACCTCGACTGGTTCGTGCCGCACCAGGCCAACCGGCGTATCATCGAGGCCTCGGCCGACAAGCTCGGTATCGCCCGCGAGAAGGTGGTGCTGACGGTGGATCGCCACGGCAACACCTCCGCGGCCTCGATCCCGTTGGCCCTCGATGCTGCCTGCCAGGACGGCCGGATCAAGCGCGGCGACCTCGTGATGATCGAGGCGATCGGCGGCGGCTTCACCTGGGGCAGCGCGCTGATCCGCTGGTAAGCCGGCCGGGCGGACCGGCAGGTCGCACTCGGCCAACTCCCTTGGGCCAAGTCCCTGGGCCAAGTCCCCTCGGTCGGCTCGCCCGGCAAGGCTTCCGACAAAGTACCCGGGAACCCGCCCGGCGCCCGTTGACCCGGCGCGCATCGCCGATTAGCGTGCGCGATCATAGACATACGTTATTTCGCGATTCAGCCGCCGGGGGAGCAGCACGATGGCAGGCAAGACGGTCACGCGGGCCGATCTGAGCGAGGCCGTCTACCAGCGGGTCGGCCTGTCGCGGACGGAATCGGCCGCCCTGGTGGAGACGGTGCTGTCGGAGATCTGCGGCTGCCTCTCGGCCGGCGAGACCGTGAAGCTGTCCTCGTTCGGCTCCTTCGTGGTGCGCGACAAGGGCAAGCGGGTCGGCCGCAACCCGAAGACCGGCGTCGAGGTGGCGATCGAGCCGCGTCGCGTCATGGTGTTCAAGCCCTCGAACGTGCTGAAGGCCCGCATCAACGGCGATGCCGCCCCGGACGACGACGAAGGGTGAGCCGCCTCCGCGCGGGCTGAGGCAGGATCGGGCCGATGACCGGGATGCCGATCGAGGACGAGGGGCTGTCCGGATCCGGCGGGAGCGACGCCCCCGTCCGAGCGCTCCTGCCTGAAAAGGAGCCCGGTGCCTTCCGGACGATCGGCGAGGTCGCCGAGCACCTCGACCTGCCCCAGCACGTGCTGCGGTTCTGGGAGACCCGCTTCACCCAGGTCCGCCCCCTCAAGCGCGGCGGCAACCGGCGCTACTACCGCCCGGACGACGTCGACCTTTTGCGCGGCATCCGCCGCCTCCTCTACGGCCAGGGCTATACGATCCGGGGCGCCCAGCGGATCTTGCGCGAGCGCGGCATGCGCTTCGTCCAGGCGGTCGGCCGCGGCGAGCAGGTCGCCCCGGCCTTCGTCGAATCCGACCAGGAGCCGGAGGTCGACGCCGCCCCGACGCCGCTCGGGCGCGCCGACCGGGCGAGCCTGAATGCGGTGCTCGATGAGTTGCGCGCGTGCCGGCGACAGCTGGCGCGCCTGACGCCGGCGCGGACCGAGCCGGATCGCTGATCCGGAGCGGCCGGCGCGAAATGAACCGCTGCCCCGTCGCCGCGTTACGCGCACATGGCCGAACCCCGCCGTCACGCTTCACCGACCACCGAGCTGATCGCGCGGCTGATGCGCGTCGTCCGCACCTGCCCGGAAGCCACGGCCGACGTGCTCGAACTGGTGCTGCTGGTGAGCCAGATCGAGGCGATCCCCGTGGTCGACCGCGACTATCGCGACGCCAAGCGGGTGATCGCGCGGCTGCGCCAGCCGCTCTGGGACATGACGCCGGACCAGCGCGCGGTGCTGCGCCGGGCCGCCGACACGATCCGGGACGCCTGCCGCCTGCGCGACGCCGACATCCCGGCCGACCCGATCGGCGATGCCGGCGAGCGGGCGCGGATCGAGCGCGGCCTCGCCTCGGCCCTTGCGGGCGAGTTCACGCCGGCCCAGATTGCCCGGGTGACGGGCGCCGCCCTGGCGGTGCTGCAGGCGGCGCAGGGCGACGAGCCGGGGGAGGGGGCGTGATGATCGGCGACTATCCGGTCGAAGGCCGGGGCTACTGGATCTGGATCGGCGGCGTGGCGCTGCTCGGGCTGTTCAACCTGTTCGTGATGCTGGTGCTGCACTGACGCGGCGCTCCCCGACGGAACCCGCATCCCGGGCCCTCGACGGCGCCCGGCCCGCTCCCCACATGCGGCCGGCACCCCTCGGAGAGCTATCAGCCCCATGCTTCGCCTTTCTCGGACCAGCCCCTTCCGCCCGACCCTGGCGCTCGCCGTCCTGATGGCCGCCGGGCCCGTGCTGGCCGCCGGCCCCGTCCTCGCGCAGGCCGCCAAGGTCCGCGAGCACACCGTCGCCTCCGGCAAGCAGGTCCGGCTCGTGATGGTGCCGAACCTGAAGAAGGATTGCTCGCTCGGGCCGCAGCCCGAGCTGAAGGTGACGAGCCCGCCGAAGAACGGCGCCCTGATCCAGCGCGCCGGCAAGGTGAAGACGCCCGCCACCTATCGCTGCCCGAACGTCGACGCCAACGTGCAGGCCCTGTTCTACGAGAGCAAGGCCGGGTTCACCGGCAACGACGAGGTGACCGTGGAGATCAAGGGCACCGACGGCAACGTGAGCACCCAGACCATCAAGCTGACGGTCGGCCCCGCCGGGACCAAGGAGGGCGCCAAGGACGCGCCGAAGGACGGCGCCAAGAAGGACACCACCGACCTCTGAGGCAGGCCGGCCCCGCGCCCCGCGCGGGATACGAAACGAAGCGGGAACGGCGGTGACGCCGCCGGCGTTCCTTATCCGTCTCGCGGAGTCCGACGGCGCTTCGGGGGGTGTGGAGAAACCGGAACAGGCGTGTCCTTTACGGCACAGCGCCGGTGCGTCACCGGCTTCGGCCTTGGCGCACTTACGACTTTCCCGGCCGCTTCGGCACGCGCCTTGCCCGCAGCCGGCCTGCATACAGGCTCCTGCCCGCCTCCGCACCCCTCCAAACGTCGCCGCGCTGCGACAAACATGGGGATATCGATTGCATCCGAGGCGGGACAGGATGATCCTGGCGATGTCGTGAGGGTCCGGAATGCCAATGCCGTCAGCGAGCGACCTCTTTCAAACTTTCGCGCGCAGCTACGAGTCCCGTCGGGATTCGGAGCTGACGCTCTCCGAGTATCTCGACGCCTGCCGTGACAACCCCTTGATGTACGCGAGTGCGCCCGAGCGCATTCTCGACGCGATCGGGCAGCCCGAGTTCATTGATACGGCGCGGGATCCGCGCCTGGGCCGGATCTTCATGAACCGGACCATCCGTACCTATCCCGCCTTCTCCGAGTTCTACGGCATGGAGGAGACGATCGAGCGGATCGTCTCGTTCTTCCGCCATGCCGCGCAGGGCCTCGAGGAGCGCAAGCAGATCCTCTACCTGCTCGGGCCGGTGGGCGGCGGCAAGTCGTCCCTCGCCGAGCGGCTCAAGGCCCTGATGGAGGTGCACCCGATCTACGTGCTCAAGGCCGGCAACGAGATGAGCCCGGTCTTCGAGAGCCCCTTGGTCCTGTTCGACCCCGAGACGATGGGGCCGATGATCGAGGAGCGCTACGGCGTGCCGCGGCGGCGCCTGACCGGGCTGATGAGCCCGTGGTGCCTCAAGCGCCTCGATGAGTTCGGCGGCGACATCTCGAAGTTCAAGGTCGTCAAGGTCAACCCGTCGCGCCTGCGCCAGATCGGAATCGCCAAGACCGAGCCCGGCGACGAGAACAACCAGGACATCTCGTCCCTCGTCGGCAAGGTCGACATCCGCAAGCTCGAGACCCTGAGCCAGGCCGATCCCGACGCCTATTCCTACTCGGGCGGCCTCAACCGGGCGAACCAGGGCATCCTCGAATTCGTCGAGATGTTCAAGGCGCCGATCAAGATGCTGCATCCCCTGCTCACCGCGACGCAGGAGGGCAACTACGTCGGCACCGAGAATATCGGCGCGATTCCCTTCACCGGCATCATCCTCGCCCACTCGAACGAAGCCGAGTGGCAGAGCTTCAAGACCAACAAGAACAACGAAGCCTTCATCGACCGCATCTACGTCATCAAGGTGCCGTACTGCCTGCGCGTCACCGAGGAGCAGCGGATCTACGAGAAGCTGGTCTCGGGCTCCGAGCTGGCCACCGCCCGCTGCGCCCCCGGCACCCTGGAGATGCTGGCCCGGTTCTCGGTGCTCTCGCGCCTGCGCGAGCACGCGAACTCGAACGTCTTCTCCAAGATGCGGGTCTATGACGGCGAGTCCTTACGCGAGGTCGATCCCCGCGCCCGCTCGATGCAGGAATACAAGGACACCGCCGGCGTCGACGAGGGCATGGACGGGATCTCGACCCGCTTCGCCTTCAAGGTGATGGCCGCCACCTTCAACCACGACACCACCGAGGTCTCGGCCGACCCGGTCCACCTGATGTACGTCCTCGAGCAGTCGCTGCGCCGCGAGCAGCTGCCGCCCGAGACCGAGAAGCGCTACCTCGAATTCATCAAGGGCGAGCTGGCGCCGCGCTACGCCGAGTTCATCGGCCACGAGATCCAGAAGGCGTATCTCGAATCCTACCACGATTACGGCCAGAACCTGTTCGACCGCTACATCGACTACGCCGATGCCTGGATCGAGGACCAGGATTTCAAGGACCCGGAGACCGGGCAGCTGCTCAATCGCGAGTTGCTGAACCAGGAACTCACCAAGATCGAGAAGCCGGCGGGCATCGCCAATCCGAAGGATTTCCGCAACGAGGTGGTGAAGTTCGCCCTGCGTTCGCGGGCCCAGCATGGCGGGCGCAACCCGTCCTGGACCTCCTACGAGAAGATCCGCGAGGTGATCGAGCGGCGGATGTTCAGCCAGGTCGAGGAGCTGCTGCCGGTGATCTCCTTCGGCTCGAAGAAGGACAGCGAGACCGAGAAGAAGCACGGCGAGTTCGTCGAGCGGATGAGGGACCGCGGCTATACCGAGCGCCAGGTCCGGCGCCTCGTCGAGTGGTACATGCGCGTCAAGCAGGCGGGCTGACCGAAGGCCTGACCAACCCCGCGGGAGCCATCTCCCGCGGGCCTCCACCCAGAGGAGCGGTGGCGGGACACCGACCCGGCAGGTTAAGATGGCGTGATCGGAGAGCGCGAAGCGGATGCACATCATCGATCGACGCCTCAATCCCGGCGGCAAGAGCCTGGCGAACCGGCAGCGATTCCTGCGCCGCGTCCGCGACGTGGCACAGCGCGCCGTGCGCGAGGCGGCCCGGGAGAAGGACATCAAGGATCTCGGCAAGGACGGCAACGTCACCGTCCCGGTCGACGGGGTGCGCGAGCCGAAATTCACCCGCAACCCTTCGACCGGGATCCAGGACCACATCCTGCCCGGCAACAAGACCTATATCGAGGGCGACCTGATCGAGCGCCCGCCCGGCGGGTCCGGGGGAGGGGGCGGCAGCGGCGATGCCGGCGACGGCGGCCAGGACAGCGAGGACACGTTCCGCTTCGTCCTCACCCGCGAGGAATTCCTGGAGCTGTTCCTGGAAGACCTGGAACTGCCCGACCTCGCCAAGCGCCGCCTCGCCGTGGTGGCGACCGAGGCCCTGCGCCGGGCCGGCTACACGGTGACCGGCTCGCCTGCCAACCTGGCGCTGGGGCGCACCTTGCGCAACTCGCTGTCGCGGCGCATCGCCCTCAAGCGGCCCAAGGCCTTCGAGCTGGAGGCCCTGGAGGAGGAGATCCGGGCGCTCGAAGCCAGCGATCCCGACGCGGTGATCCTCGACGAGTTGCGGGCGGAGCTGGCGCGCCTGCGCACCCGCTCGCAACGGATCCCCTACGTCGATCCGATCGACCTGCGCTACCGGCGCTTCGAGCCCTATCCGCGCCCGGTCGCCCAGGCGGTGATGTTCTGCCTGATGGATGTCTCGGGCTCGATGACCGAGCACATGAAGGACCTCGCCAAACGGTTCTACATCCTGCTGCACATCTTCCTGACCCGGCGCTACAAGCACGTCGAGATCGTCTTCATCCGCCACACCGACCACGCCAAGGAGGTCGACGAGGAGACGTTCTTCGGCTCGCGCGAGACCGGCGGCACCCTCGTGTCGTCGGCGCTGGTCGAGATGAAGCGGATCATCGCCGAGCGCTACAATCCCGAGGACTGGAACATCTACGCCGCCCAGGCCTCTGACGGCGACAACGTGTCGAGCGACGGCGCGACCTCGCAGGACCTGCTGCGCTCGTCGATCCTGCCGGCCTGCCAGTACTTCGCCTACCTCGAGGTCGGCGACGAGGGCGGGCCGCGGGCCGGCTTCGTCGAGCACCGCACCACGCTCTGGCGCACCTACGAGCCGGTGGCCAAGACCAATTCGGTTCTGGCCATGCGCAAGGTCAACCACCGCCGCGACATCTACCCGGTCTTCCGCGAGCTGTTCGCCCGCAAGGCCGGCCAGGAATCGGCTTCGCCATGAAAGCCGCGTCGCCGTGACGAGGGTGCGGCCCGCCCGCGGGCCGCACCGCCGAACTGAAGGTCTGCATCCCGCCGGGGGATGCGCGAAGCACCGGGAGGTCCGACGCCCGATGAGTTCCACCACCTTCGACGCGCGGCCCGCCGGCCCGGCCGTGATCGCCAGGAACACCCCTCTCTTCACCGGCAACGACTGGGATTTCGACACGATCCGGCGCATCCACGACGCCTGCGAGGCGATCGCCGGGCCGGAGCTGGGCTTGAGCTGGTACCCGAACCAGATCGAGATCATCACCACCGAACAGATGCTGGACGCCTATGCGTCGATCGGCATGCCGCTGTTCTACAAGCATTGGTCGTTCGGCAAGCACTTCGCCCAACACGAGGCCGGCTATCGCCGCGGCCTGATGGGGCTCGCCTACGAAATCGTCATCAATTCCGACCCGTGCATCTCCTACATCATGGAGGAGAACACGGCGACGATGCAGACGCTGGTCATCGCCCACGCCGCCTTCGGCCATAATCACTTCTTCAAGAACAACTACCTCTTCCGCCAGTGGACCGACGCGGAGGGTATCCTCGACTATCTGGACTTCGCCAAGACCTTCATCACGCGGTGCGAGGAGCGCTACGGCCACAACGCCGTCGAGGCGGTGCTGGACGCGGCCCACGCGCTGATGAACCAGGGTGTCCACCGCTACCCGCGCAAGAAGCGCCCCGACCTCTCCTCCGAGCAGCGCCGCGAGCGCGAGCGCCATGAGCACCAGGAGAGGATGTACAACGACCTCTGGCGCACCCTGCCGGCCAAGACCCAGTCCGGAAAGCCCGACCCGCAGGCCGAGCGCCGCCGGGCGTTGCTGGAGCTGCCGCAGGAGAACATCCTCTACTTCCTGGAGAAGGCGGCGCCGCGGCTCCAGCCCTGGCAGCGCGAGATCCTGCGCATCGTCCGCCACGTGGCGCAGTACTTCTACCCTCAGCGCCAGACCAAGGTGATGAACGAGGGCTGCGCCACCTACAACCACTACCGAATCATGACCCGGCTATCCGAGACCGGCCAGATCAACGAGGCGGCCTACCTCGAATTCCTGCAATCCCACACCAACGTGATCCGCCAGCCGACCTACGACGACCGGCATTACGGCGGCCACAATCCCTACGCCATCGGCTTCGCCATGATGACGGACATCGCCCGCATCTGCACCGAGCCGACCGACGAGGACCGGGCCTGGTTCCCCGACATCGCCGGCAGCGGCGACGCCATGGAGGTCCTGCGCGACATCTGGGCCAACTATCGCGACGAGAGCTTCATCGCCCAGTTCCTCAGCCCGCGCCTGATGCGCCAGTTGCGGCTGTTCCACGTCACCGACGACCCGGACAAGCCGGAACTCCGCGTCGAGGCGATCCACGACGAGCGCGGCTATCGCCGCCTGCGCCGGGCCTTCGCGCGGCAATACGACGTCGCCTGGCTCGACCCCGACATCGAGGTGGTGGATGTCGACCTCGAGGGCGACCGCAAGCTGATCCTGCACCACAAGGTGCTCAACCGCGTGCTGCTCAACAAGGACGATGCAGGGCGGGTTCTGCAGCACCTCGCCGATCTGTGGGGCTACGACGTGCTGATGAAGGAGGTCGATACCACGACCGGCGCGGTGCTGAAGGAACATACGGCCAGCGCACGGCCGACCTTCTTCTGAAGGGTGCGTCCGACCGGTCGCGACGCACCTGCCGTTATCCATCGTCCTCCCGGGTTCTCGTCTTCGACGAGCCCCGGGATGACATTGAGTGTGCCAGAGGCGGGGATGGGTTGGACGATCCCGCGCCGGTGAACGAACTCCGCGCTTCAGCCCCGCGCCTGCTCGCGCACGGTCCGGGCCGCCTCGACGCCGTAGCGGGCGATCAGCCCGGGCAGGTCGTCGGCAGCGACGCCCCGGGCCGCCAGGTCGGCCCGCAACCGGTCGGCCAGGGCCTCGTCCGGCGAGCGGTCGCCCGCATGCGACGCGGCGCCGGCCTCGACCAGGCGCCGCTGGTAGGCCTCGGCCGCCTCGCCGGTGAGGTTCAACCGCTCGCACATCCAGGCGCCCAGCATCTTGTTGCGCCGGGCGATCGCGAGGAAGCGCAATTCCTCGTCGAGGGCGAACAGGGCTTCGGCCGCGCGCTCCCGCTCGTCGAACAACGTCGTCATCGGGGTCATCTCCCGCGGTTCCACGCCCCCGGTGCTCAGGATGGCGATGATCCCGTGCCGCCGCCAGACCCGGTCGCCGACCCGTGATCGCCGGGGCCGCTGCATCGGAACGAAGCCGGGCACCGGCGAGTTGCCGGGGCACCAGGTACCCCACGGGAGCATCACCATGGCCGACGACGAGAAGAACCTCCGGGCGCTCTTCCTGCACCAGCTCAAGGATACCTACTTCGCCGAGAACGCGATCCTGAAGGCGCTGCCGAAGATGGCCCAGGCCGCCCGCTCCGACGAGCTGCGCGGCGCGTTGAGCGTCCATGTCGAGGAGACCCGCGAGCAGGTGAAGCGCCTCGACCAGGTCTTCCGGATCGTCGGCGAGAAGCCCGAGGGCGTCACCTGCCAGGCGATCCAGGGCATCATCGCCGAGGGCGAAGAGGTGATGCAGGAATTCTCCGGCAGCGATGCTCTCGATGCCGGACTGATCGCCGCCGCGCAGGCGGTGGAGCATTACGAGATCACTCGCTACGGCACCCTGCTGGCCTGGGCGCGCCAGCTGGGCTTCAGCGAGGCCGAGGGCCTGATCAAGGAGACCCTGATCGAGGAGGAGAACACCGACGAGCTTTTGTCGGAGCTCGCCGAGGAGGCAGTCAACCCGGCGGCGGCGTAACCGCTTCGGACGCCCGCGCGTTCCCTCCGGCAGGAGGTGGCATCATGCCGGAGATCGCCGGAATCCTCGAAACGGTCCTCTACGTCGACGACCTCGCGCGGGCGGCCGCGTTCTGGGGCGGGCCGATGGGCCTGCCCTGCCTGCACGAGGACCACCGGATGCGCGCCTACGACGTCGCCGGGCGCGGCGTCCTGCTGCTGTTTCCCCGCGGCGGCTCGCTCCGCCCGGTGCCGACGCCCGGCGGCACCATCCCGCCCCATGACGGCTCGGGCCCGCTCCACATCGCCCTGTCGATCCCGGCCGCCGCGCTGGCCGAATGGGAGCGGCATCTGACGGGGCACGGTATCGCGATCGAGGGACGGACGACCTGGCCGCGGGGCGGTGTCAGCCTGTACTTCCGCGATCCGGACGGGCATCTGGTCGAACTGGCGACGCCGGGGTTGTGGAAGGGATATTGAGGGGTGGGCCCAATCCTCACGCCGTCCAATGCTGCCCGTCATACGCGAACCGGTCGGGCTGGCAGGCCAGCGCCGAAAGGCCGGTCAGCGCCGGGTCGGCGATGGTGATGACGCAGGTTGGGATCTTGCACATCCGGTCGGAGAACGGCGGCTTGTGCTCGAAGGCCTTGCGGAAGGCGCCCTCGTTCAGCACGTCGAGGATCCGGGGCGCGATGCCGCCGCCGATATAGACGCCGCCGGTGGCCAGGAAGGTCAGCGCGAGGTCGCCGCAGAGCCGCCCAAGCAGCCGGGAGAACACCCGCAGCGTCCGCTGCGCCGCCGGATCCTCGCCCGACAGCCCGCGCTCGGTGATGTCCTTGGGGTCCATCTCGCCGCCGCCGAGGCCGGCATGGAGCCGGGTGAGGCCGGGGCCGGAGAGCAGGGACTCGACGGTGATGCGGCCCTCGATCCGCGCGAGGCGCGGCCAGAACGCGAAGTCCTCGTCGTCGCTCGGCCCGAAATCGACGTGTCCCGCTTCCGTGGAGACGATGGCGAGTTGCTTGCCGTAGGGCACGAGGGCGGCGGCGCCGAAGCCGGTGCCGGGGCCAAGCACCAGGCGTGCGCCGCCGTCGGGGCAGAGGGTCGGGCCGATCTGTTCGAGGATCGTGCTGTCGCGCCCGGCCGGGTCGAGGGCGGCGGCGCCGGCCGCCACCGGCACGTAGTCGTTGACGACCCGGCAGCTCCTGAGGCCGAAATCGCGGCCGATCCGCTCGCCCTCGATCACCCAATGGGCGTTGGTGAGGTGCACCGCCGGGCCGTCGACCCGGGCGGCGACCGCCAGGATCGCGGAGCGGGGCGGGGCGACCTCGCTCTTCTCCAGGGCAGCGCGGATCGCCGCGCTCGGATCGGGAAAGGCGGCGGTCTTCTCGTGGGCGAGCACCACCGGCTCGGCCCCGGGCTTCTCCTGCACGGCAAAGCGCGCATTGGTGCCACCGATGTCGCCGAACAGGACCGGGAACTCGAACATGGGCCGCCGCCTCGCCTCGCGCCTTCACGGCTTCCGGTTATAGCGCCGCCGCGGCGCCGGTCGACCGCTCAGGCGCCCTCCATCCGGCCGACCTGCTTCATCGCCTGCTTGAGGGCGAGCAGCCGGCGGTCGCGATCGCGAAACAGCTCGGCCGGGTCGCGTCCGCCCCAGTCGAAGAAGCCCTTCCCGGCCATCACGCCGGTGCGCCCCTGCGCCACCAGGTCGTCGACGGCGTCCGAGCGGGTGCGGGCCGGCGGCGGGCTGTAGCTGGCATTGGCCAGCGCGTGGCGCAGAAGCTCGATGCCGGTGAAATCCGCCTTGGCGAGGTGGCCGAGGATCGGGATGCGCAGCGCTAGGCCGTGAATGATCGCGTCATCGATCTCCCGGGCCGACGCCACGCCCTCGTCGAGGAGGTGGTAGACCTCGGCCGAGATCGCCGACTGGATCCGGTTGGCGACGTAGCCGGGGATGAAGCGCTTGAGCACGATCGGCACCTGGCCGAGGCCGAGCACCAGCGCGCGCGCCTCCTCGATCACGGCCGGGTCGGTCTGGGGCCCCGGCACCACGTCGACGAGATCGACGATGTAGGGCGGGGTGTACCAGTGCATCACCAGGGCGTTCTTCTGCCGGCTTTCCGGGATCAGCGGGAAGACGTCGAGGTAGCTGGTGTTGCTGGCGATCCGGGTCCCGGGATCGCAGAGCCGGTCGAGTTCGGCGAACAGCGCGCGCTTGGCCTCCGGGTTCTCGGTGATCGCCTCGATGACGAGGCTCGCCCCCGAGACGGTCGCGGCGAGGTCGGGTTCGAGGCGGATGCTGTCCGCCGCGCGCTCCGGCGTCCAGTCCGGCCCGACGGCGCCGGCCTCGCGCAGGGTGTCGAGGGCGGAGGCGATCAGGCCCGGCACCCGCTCCAGGGTCTCCGGCCGGCTATCGGTCAGCCGCACCGTGTGCCCGCCGAGCGCCAGGACCAGGGCGATGCCGTGCCCCATCAGCCCGGCTCCGACGACCGCGATCTCGCTCATGGTGTTCTCCCGTGACATCTTCTGATGGATTTGGCGGAGGGCCGGCATTCCACTGCCGCATGTCCCACCCCGCATCGTCGTCCCGCGGCCCGGCGCGGCCGAGGACCCGGAACCCATGACCGCCGAGGCGGCAGAACCCGGCGACAGGCGTCCCGCTTCATCCGGAAGTCTCGGCGTTCATCGATCCCGGGTTCCGCGGCGCGGGCCCGGGATGACGAGGCGGGGATGAAACAGGTCGTGCCCGGTCGGCTCGCCGTTGCGAGGCCGCCTTGGCCCCGACCGCGCGACCTCCGCCCGCACGATCGGGCCCATCATCCCGCCTACACCGTGGCGATCGGCGTCGTCGGCGAGCCGACCGCGCCGGGCAGCCGCAGGGGCGGCGCCGTCAGCAGGAAGCGGTGGCGCCCGTTCGCCCGCAGCCAGGTCGCGAGCGGGGTGAGGTGCCACAATTCGCCGAGATTGACGCCGAGGCGGAACAGGCAATGCTCGTGCAGGGGCAGGGTGGCACAGCAGCCGTCGCCGGGCAGCGCCGGATGGACCTCGACGGCGTAATTGTCGGCGATGAGGGCGACGAGCCCCGAATCGGTGATCCAGTTGAGGAGGCGTCGGTCGCGCCCGTCGAGCCCGGCGCAGAGATCGTGGACGATCGCGGGATCCGGATTGCGGTTCATGCCGAGCAGCCGCTCGGCAAAGCCCGTATGCAGGCAGACCATGTCGCCCGGCTCGACCGTGACGCCGTCGGCATCGAGGATCCGCCGCAGCCGGTCGTAGCCGACCGCCACCCTGGCATCGCCGAGATGGGCGTGAAGGTCGATCATCACGCCGCGGCCCTGCATGCCGCGCTCCGCGAGCCGCTCGATCCCGAGCGCCTGGGCGCGGGACGGCGCGCCGGCCTCCTCCGGCGTCGCCGGGCCGGTGATGTCGGAGCCGGCCCGGAAGCCGTTGTAGTAGACCGGGCGCGGGGTGCCGTCGCCCTCGACGTCGAACAGCGAGCCGACATGGGCGAGGCTGTCCCACTGCGTCGAGTATTGCAGGTGCAGCACCGCGAGGTCGTCGCTGATCACGTCGGTGGCGTCGGGCACCTCCTCGCAGACCGGAAAGTTCATGTTCGGCCGGCCGCTCGCCCGCACCGTCGGGCGGATCTGCGGCGGATGGCGGCGGGGGTTCAGCACGTTGCCGCCCGGAAAGTCGAGGGGCAGGCTGAGGCAGAAGGTCAGGCCCTCCCGCACCTCGGCGGCCCCCTGGCGCACCTTCTCGGGCGTCAGGAGGTTGAGCCGGCCGAGCTCGTCGTCGGGGCCGAAATCGCCCCAGGTCGAGCCCTCCGGGCGGCGGCGCCAGCGCATCGTCATCGTTGTTGCCCTCGCTGCTGACGCCGCGCAAACGGTCCGCCGCCCGCGCGGCGGCGCGCCGTCGCGCCGGCCGACGGCCGGGGGCCGGTCGGTCGATGGAGTCCGGCCGTCGGGATCATTTCTTCACCAGGGGACAGCGGGATGCGGATAACGGCTGAAAGGCCTGCTCGCCGGGAATCGTGGCGACGAGTTTGTACAGGTCCCAGGGCCCCTTCGATTCCTCGGGTTTCTTGACCTCGAAGAGGTACATGTCGTGGACCATGCGGCCGTCCTCCCGGATGCGTCCGCCGCGGGCGTAGAAGTCGTCGACCGGGGTCTCGCGCATCGCCGCCATCACGGGCGCGGTCTCGTCGGTACCGGCCTTCGCCACAGCCTTCAGGTAGTGCATCACCGTCGAGTAGACGCCGGCCTGGGACATGTTCGGCATCTTGCCGACGCGGTCGAAGTAGCGCTTCGACCAGGCGCGGGTCTCGTCGTTGAGGTCCCAGTAGAAGCCTTCCGTCAGCAGCATCCCCTGCGTCGCCTTGAGGCCGAGGCCGTGGACGTCGCTGATGTAGACGAGGAGGCCCGCCAGCTTCTGGCCTCCCTGCGTCAGGCCGAACTCGGCGGCCTGCTTGATGGCGTTGGTGGCGTCGGCGCCGGCATTGGCGAGCCCGACCACCTTGGCGCCCGAGCCCTGCGCCTGGAGCAGGAAGGACGAGAAATCGGCGGTGTTGAGCGGCACCCGCACGCCGCCGAGCACCTTGCCGCCATTGGCCTTCACGACCGCGCCCGCGTCGCGCTCCAGATCCTGCCCGAAGGCGTAGTCGGCGGTGACGAAGAACCACGAATCGCCCCCGGCCTTGACGGTGGCGAGCGCGGTCGAATGGGCGAGCGCGTAGGTGTCGTAGGCCCAGTGGACCGAAACGGGGGAGCAGGCCTCGTTGGTGAGCCGCACCGCGCCGGGGCCGTTGAACGCGATGACCTTGTTCTTGGCCCTGGCGATGTCGGCGGCGGCGAGCGCGGTGGCGGAGGCCGCCACGTCGAGGATCGCATCGACCTTATCCGTATCGAACCAGGCGCGCGCCGTCGCCGCCGCGATGTCGGGCTTGTTCTGGTGGTCGGCGACCACGACCTCGACGGGCGCGCCGAGCACCGTGCCGCCGAAATCCTCCACCGCCATACGGGCCGCCGCGGCGCTGCCGGGCCCGGTCACGTCGGCATAGGGCCCCGACATGTCGAGGAGGAAACCGAGGCGCACCACGCCGTCGGAGACTTTCGCGGAAACCTTTTGGGCATTCGCGGCCGGCGCCTGCTGCGCGCAGGCCGCCCCCTGCCACGCGGTACCCGGCACCGAGACGGCCAGGGCCGCCGCCAGAAGCGTTGTCCTCACCCGGTCCGTCCTTCGTCGGAGACGTTCGTTCGTGCGGTACGCCGTCGAGGGCGCCCGGGTGCATGGTCCGGACAAGGGGACCCGGTTGTCAACTGCGGGGAAGGCGGGGCGGCACTGAAAAACCGGTATGGCCCCGCTTGCCCGGGGTCAGGCCGCCGGGCCGCCCTCCGCCGCCCCGAGCCAGGGCTGGGCGTTGACCATGCCGACGCGCCAGCCCGATTCGTCCGGGCCGGCGTAATGGTCGAGGCGGGTGAGCGAGCAGTTCTCGATCGCGAAGGCGAGGCCGCCCTGCGGCGGCAGGTTCAGCGCGAGCGCGATCGCCGCCCGGATCGTGCCGCCATGGGCCACCGCCACGATGTCGCGGCCGCGATGCTCGGCGGTCAGCTCGGCGATGGCGGCGCTCACCCGGTCGTACAGCTCGGAAAAGCTCTCGCCGTCCGGCGGGCGCTCGTCGGCGGGGGCGAACCAGTAGCTCGCGGCGAGCGGCTGGCGCTCGGCGAAGAAGCCGGCCCGGTCCCGGCCCTGCCAGGCACCGAGATTCTGCTCGGCGAGGGCCGGCAGGGCGGTGAGGCGGGGGACGGCGCCGTCGGTGGTGAAGTCGCCGGCCTGCCACAGGGCCTCGGCGGTCTGCCGGGTGCGGCCGAGATGGCTCGAGACCCAGACCGCGCCGCGGGGCAGCACCGGGGCGAGGCCGGAGAAGACGTGGGCGTCGCCGCAATCGCAGGCGATGTCGCCGCCGCCATAGATGCGGCCGCCGTCGCCCCGCACGGGGGCGTGACGCACCCACCACCAGCGGGTCCGGACGAAGGAGGAGGGGGTCTGGGCGCTCATGAAGCCCTCATAGCGCGAATTGCCAGGCCGGCGAACTCTCCGCATAGGTGCGACACGCGGAGGAGAGAACGGATGGACGGGGCGGATGACGGCAAGATCTACGGGGCGGACATCCCGTTCGCCCGGCTCTGCGGCATCGAGGCGCTGGAGGTCGTGGAGGGGCGCACGCGCCTGCGCCTGGAACTCGGGCCGCAGCACGGCAACAACCTCGGCATCGCCCATGGCGGCATCCTCTGCACCCTCCTCGACATCGCCATGGGCACGGTCGCCCGGCTCACCGCCGGCCGGCCGGTGGTGACCCTCGACATGCAGACCCGCTTCCTCTCGCCGGGCCACGGCCTGCTGCTCGCCGAGGGACGGGTGACACGGGCCGGGCAGTCGATCCTGTTCTGCGACGCCGAGATCCGCGACGAGGCCGGGCGGGTGGTGGCGACCGCCACGGGGGTGTTCAAGCCGGTCGGCGCCGCCGGAGGTCCGGGCGACAAGGGACCGGGCGACGAGGGACCGGGCGCGGAAGGGTCCGCCGGACGGGGGTGAAGGGCTCGCGCCGAAGGTTTCCGGGGCGTTGCGGGTTTCCGCCGCGCCCCGGCGGGCCATGTTGACGGGACATGGTCTGGCCCGCGCCCGAAAGGCCCCGATGACGCGCTCCCTCACCCCCCGCGCCGCCCCCGGCGGCGTGATCGAGACGGACGTCTCGGCCCGGCTCGACCGGCTGCCCTGGGGCCGGTTCCACACCCTGGTGGTGCTGGCGCTCGGCATCACCTGGGTGCTCGACGGGCTCGAGGTGACGCTGGCCGGGGCGCTGGCCGGGGCCCTCAAGGCGAGCCCGACGCTGAACTTCTCCAATGCCGAGATCGGGCTCGCCACGTCGAGCTACCTCGCCGGCGCGGTCCTGGGGGCGGTCGGCTTCGGCTGGCTCACCGACCGGCTCGGGCGGAAGAAACTCTTCTTCATCACGCTCGCGGTCTATCTCGCGGCGACCGCCGCCACCGGCCTGTCCTGGAACCTGTGGAGCTTCTGTCTCTTCCGCTTCCTCACCGGGGCCGGCATCGGTGGCGAGTACACGGCGATCAACTCGACGATCCAGGAACTCATCCCGGCCCGGGCCCGGGGCTGGACCGACCTCGTCATCAACGGCAGCTTCTGGCTCGGCGCCGTGCTCGGGGCCGGCACCTCGCTGATCGTGCTCGATCCCGCCCTGTTCGGGCCCGATACCGGCTGGCGCGTCGCCTTCGGGCTCGGTGCCTTCCTGGGGCTGATCATCCTCTTCCTGCGCACCTGGATCCCCGAGAGCCCGCGCTGGCTGATGACCCACGGGCGGCACGAGGAGGCCGAGATGCTGGTGGCCGGCATCGAGGCGCGCTTTCGCGCCGAGGGCCACGTCCTGTCCGGCGGCCCGTTCCCGAAGGCGCGCCTACGCCAGCGCAGCCATACGCCGCTCTCCGAAGTCTTCGCCGCGCTCAAGACCTACCGCCAGCGCGCGGGGGTCGGCCTGGCGCTGATGTCGGCCCAGGCCTTCTTCTACAACGCGATCTTCTTCACCTACGCGCTGATCCTGATCGACTTCTACCAGGTGCCGGCGGACGGGGTCGGCTGGTACATCCTGCCCTTTGCGGCCGGCAACTTCATGGGGCCGGTACTGCTCGGGCGCCTGTTCGACACGGTCGGCCGCAAGCCGATGATCGCGCTCACCTACGGGATGTCGGGCGTCCTGCTGGCGATCAGCGGCGTCGCCTTCCAGCAGGAACTCGTCACCGCGACGACCCTGACCCTATGCTGGATGGCGGTGTTCTTCTTCGCCTCGGCCGCGGCGAGCTCGGCCTATCTCACGGTGAGCGAGGTGTTCCCCCTCGAGATCCGGGCGCTCGCCATCGCGCTGTTCTACGCGGTCGGCACCTCCGTCGGGGCGGTGGGACCGGCCCTGTTCGGCGTGCTGATCGAGGGCCATTCCCGCACGGCGATCCTCGGCGGCTACCTGCTCGCCTCCGTGCTGATGATCGCCGCCGGCGCGGTGGCGGGGATCTGGGGCGTGGCGGCGGAGAGGAAGTCGCTGGAGGAGGTGGCGAAGCCGCTGGCGGCGGCGGAGTAGGGCACGGCCCGATCCGCGCGCGGCCTTCGCCCATGCCCCTGCGGGGCCCATGCCTGATTCATGCCCCGGCGGGGCCATGCCCGGTCCTGCTGCGGCATGGTCCGGGACGAGGGAGGATCCCTGAGCCGATACGCCCGGCATGGCTCAAGCTCGGCCGTTCCAACACTATTCTCATCATGAAGTCGCACTGGCGCCGAGTGACGAAAGCAGGCACTGTCATCACTTGCCCGATCGAATGGCGCAGCAAGCAACCATCAAGAAGAAATAATTTGCGGAAAATTCTACGCAACGCGGAGGAAATGCCATGCCGGCCCCGACCACGCAGAATTTCTTCGATGCCTCCAACTGGGTCTACGGCTACAGCGACAGCAATGCGCTGCCGCCGATCCCGGTCGGATTGACGCCGTTCTACTACAAGACTGGACAGTTCGATTCCGGTCTGCTTCCGAGCGGGTTTCACGGTGCGGCCTTCCTCATTCCCGGTGCCCAGCCGCAGGTGATCATTGCTGTCGAGGGCACCGACGTCTCGGGCATCGGCATCCGGCCCGACTTCCTGCTGGCGCAGCTCGAAGCGGATGTGAGCCTCTTCGTGGGAGTGGTGCCGCAGGCGTTACGCGATGCGGCGACCTTCACCCAGCAGGTGCTCGCGGCGGCGAACGCCCACGGTATCCAGGCCGGCCAGGTCCACCTCACCGGCCATTCCCTGGGGGCCGCGGCGGCGTCCTACGCCTCGACGCGGACGGGCCTCGACGGGACGACCTTCGCGGCGCCGGGGCTGCCCTCCAACTCGGTCCCGTTCGGCGGGGCCGGTGCCCTCACCAACTACGTCGATTTCGGCGATCCCGTCGGGAACTACAGCGCCACCCCGATCAACGTCGAGGACGGGTTCCTCTACTCGGACGCGATCCGGCGCGTCGGCGATCCGACCTATATCGGCGATTTCGTGGAGGCCGGGATCCTCGCCGCGGCGGCAGCCGCGGCGGCGCCGGGCAACAGCGACCCGGTGCGCGCCGCCGGACTCCTCACGCTCGGGGCCCTGGCAGCGGAGAACCATCCCCTCACCCATTACGGCGAGGACCTGAACCTCCTCCTCACCGACACCCCCGTGCTGGCCGATGCCAGCCGGATCGTCTCCGGCAAGGACTACGCCCAGTTCTACGGCGACATCATCGACCGGAATTTCCTGGTCGGCGACGCGTTCTACGCCATCCGCAATCCCGACGTGCGCGAAGCGGGCATCGACGCGGAGCAGCATTACGACCAGTACGGCTGGCGCGAGGGCCGCGACCCCGACGCCTACTTCTCCACCAACGGCTACCTCGCCGCCAATCCGGACGTGCGCGCGGCAGGGACCAACCCGCTGCAGCAATTCGACCAGTCGGGCTGGCGGCAGGGGCGCGATCCGTCGGCGGCGTTCGATACCGGGCTCTATCTCAAGAACAATCCGGACGTCGCCGCCGCCGGGATCGACCCGCTCGCCCATTACCTGCAATACGGCCGGGCCGAAGGCCGGCAGATCGATGCCGCGATCGGCCCGACTGCCTCGTTCACCCGCGGCTCGTTCGATGCCGAATACTATCTCCTCGCCTATGGCGACGTATCGGCGGCGGCCCTGCGCAGCGGCGGCGACACGCTCGACTACGCCTACCGGCATTACGAGCAGTATGGCTGGCGCGAGGGGCGCGATCCGAACGCGTTCTTCGACACCAAGGGCTACCTCGCCGCCTACGGCGACGTGCGGGCGGCCGGCATCGACCCGCTGATGCATTACGACCAATACGGCTGGAAGGAGGGCCGCGACCCGTCGAAGAGCTTTGATTCGACGGCCTACCTCGCGGCCTACGGCGACGTGCGGGCGGCCGGGATCGATCCGCTGACGCATTACCTGCAATACGGTGCGCTCGAGGGCCGCTCGACCTTCGCGGACGGCACGTTCGGGGCCGGCGCCACCGGCTGAATCATCCCCCAGCCACGCGCCATGGCGGCATGTTCGTCAGTCGAGGCCGGGAACAGCGCGGCGGAGCATCATACGAAATCCGACTGATTGCTTCGCAATGCGGATTTCGGCTTCGCTCAGACGCCGCGCCGGCTCGAGCGGCGCCCGATCGCGTTGCACCACGGTACACGACAATGGCGTCTGCGAGGCTGGCACAGCTACGGTTGATGCCCTGGTTGTGGGCGGTACGCTGCGGTGGACTGAAGGATTCTCCGCCAAGAGGATCCTCCGATGTCCTGTTGCCTGCGCACCGCCCTGGTGACGAGCCTATCGACCCATCTTGTTCTCAGCAAATCCCGTCTCGAGACCCTTGGCACCCTGATCATCGGGCTGATCCACGGCCGAAGCGTCAATCTCACTCATATCGCCAGCCACTGTCGCGGATCAGCCTGCTACGCGTCGAAGTATCGCCGCCTGCAACGCTTCTCCCAGCATGTCCGCCTCGATCAGGCTGTCATCGCCGCGCTCGTCGTCCGCATGCTCAACCTGGCTCGCCCCAAGTGCCTGGCGCTCGATCGCACGAACTGGAAGATTGGCCGGCACGATGTCAACATCCTGATGCTCGCCATCGTCACCCGTCGCTTCCGTGTGCCTCTGTTCTGGACTGTGCTACGTCACCAGGGCAACAGCAACACGGCTCAGCGGATCGCACTCCTCAAGCAGTACCTGGCTTTGTTCGAGCCTGGATCGATCGAGTTCCTGCTCGCCGAGCGCGAGTTCATTGGCGCCGCGTGGTTCAATTTTCTCATTGAAGCCGAGATCCCGTTTGCCATCCGGGTCCGATCCGAACTGACCATGAGCCTCCCGGACGGACGACCGTGGTCGATCGAGAGCCTGCTGCGCAACAAGCGGGCGCGGCGGACCATCCACACACTCGATCTCGTCCTGCCCGATACGGCATTGACCGTGAAGCTGGCAGCCAAGCGATTGGCCAGCGGCGAATGGTTGATCGTCATGACCAACACCGCCAAACCCAAACGTGCGCTCCAGCTCTATCGGCGACGCTGGGGGATCGAATGCTTGTTTGGCGATGCCAAGGC
>NZ_JAAKGV010000038.1 GCF_011043735.1 Methylobacterium sp. DB0501
CCTGGCCGATGCCGTAGGTGCCGACGCTGCTGCGGGCGTTTGCCGTGGTGGCGAGGACGCCGCTCAGAGCATCGCCGTTGACCAGCCCGCGTCCGCCGATCTGGTAGGTCAGGGCCGGGTTGGCCTCGCCGTAGACCCGGCTTTGCGCGTCCGCCGTGAGGGTCAGCGGTCGAGCCGTGACGGCGAGGTCCGCCCCGACATAGCTCACCGCGTAGTTGGACGAAGCCGCCAGACTGCCCTGGCCGATGGCGTAGGTGCCGACGCTGCTGCGGGCGTCTGCCGTGGTGGCGAGGACGCCGCTGAGCGCATCGCCGTTGACCAGCCCGCGTCCGCCGGCCTGGTAGGTCAGGCCCGGGTTGGTATCGCCGTAGACCCGGCTCTGGGCGTCCGCCGTGAGGGTCAGCGGCCGGCCCGTGACAGCGAGGTCTGCTCCAACATAGCTCACCGCGTAGTTGCCGCTGGCGGCCAGGCTGCCCTGGCCGATGGCGTAGGTGCCGACGCTGTTGCGGGCGTCTGCCGTGGTGGCGAGAACACCGCTCAGAGCATCGCCGTTGACCAGCCCGTGTCCGCCGACCCGGTAGGTCAGGGCCGGGTTGGTATCGCCGTAGACCCGGCTTTGCGCGTCCGCCGTGAGGGTCAGCGGCCGAGCCGTAACCGTGAGGTCCGCCCCGACGTAGCTCACGGCATAGTTGCCGCTGGCGGCCAGGCTGCCCTGGCCGATGCCGTAGGCACCGACGCTGCTGCGGGCATCGGCGACCGTGGCGAGCCCGCCCGAGAGCGCGTCGCCATTGACGAGACCGCGCCCGCCGACCCGGTAGGTCAGGGCCGGGTTGGCATCGCCGTAGACGCGGCTCTGTCCATCCGCCGTGAGGGTCAGCGGCCGAGCCGTGACAGCGAGGTCCGCCCCGACGTAGCTCACCGCGTAGTTGGGCGAAGCCGCCAGACTGCCCTGGCCGATGCCGTAGGCACCGACGTTGCTGCGGGCATCGGCCGTGGTGGCGAGGGCACCGGTGAGGCTGTCGCCGTTGACCAGCTCGGGTCCGCCGACCCGGTAGGTCAGGGCCGGGTTGGCGTCCCCGTAGACGCGGCTCTGCGCGTCCGCCGTGAGGGTCAGCGGCCGAGCCGTGACCGCCAGATCCGCCCCGACGTAGCTCACCGCGTAGTTGGGCGAAGCCGCCAGACTGCCCTGGCCGATGCCGTAGGCGCCGACGCTGCTGCGGGCATCGGCCGTGGTGGCGAGGGCACCGCTGAGAGCATCGCCGTTGACCAGCCCGCGTCCGCCGACCTGGTAGGTCAGGGCCGGGTTGGCCTCGCCGTAGACGCGGCTTTGCGCGTCCGCCGTGAGGGTCAGCGGTCGAGCCGTGACGGCGAGATCCGCCCCGACATAGCTCACCGCGTAGTTGGACGAAGCCGCCAGGCTGCCCTGGCCGATGGCGTAGGCACCGACGTTGCTGCGGGCGTCTGCCGTGGTGGCGAGGACGCCGGTGAGAGCATCGCCGTTGACCAGCCCGCGTCCGCCGACCTGGTAGGTCAGGGCCGGGTTGGCGTCGCCGTAGACCCGGCTTTGCGCGTCCGCCGTGAGGGTCAGCGGCCGGGCCGTGACCGCGAGGTCTGCCCCGACATAGCTCACGGCATAGTTGCCGCTGGCGGCCAGGCTGCCCTGGCCGATGCCGTAGGCACCGACGCTGCTGCGGGCATCGGCGACCGTGGCGAGCCCGCCCGAGAGCGCGTCGCCATTGACGAGGCCGCGTCCGCCGGCCTGGTAGGTCAGGGCCGGGTTGGAATCGCCGTAGACGCGGCTCTGTCCGTCCGCCGTGAGAGTCAGCGGCCGAGCTGTGACGGCGAGATCCGCCCCGACATAGCTCACGGCATAGTTGCCGCTGGCGGCCAGGCTGCCCTGGCCGATGCCGTAGGCACCGACGCTGCTGCGGGCGTCTGCCGTGGTGGCGAGGGCACCGTTGAGAGCATCGCCGTTGACGAGACCACGCCCACCGACTTGGTAGGTCAGGGCCGGATTAGCATCGCCGTAGACGCGGCTCTGCGCGTCCGCCGTCACCATGATCGACCGCCGCGCAATCGAGAGGGCGCCGTCCGCGAAGGTGATGGCGTAGTTGCCCGAGATCAGGCCGGCGGGGGTGAGGGCGTAGGACCCGGCATTGACCGCTCCCTGCGCCGTGCCGCCGTAGGTCAGGCTGCCGCCGAGCACCGACGCGGTCTCGCCGTTGACGAGGCCGGTATATGAGACGCCGTTGCCGCCTGCATAGGCCTGACCGTCGTAGGTCTTGCTCGCGTCCTTGGCGGTGATCGTCAGCGGGGCCCGGGTGATCGTGCCGATCGCCGCCGAGGCGGTGGTCGCGGCCAGTAGGTAATTGCCGACGGCTGCACCCGAGAGCGAAAGTCCCGAGACCGACACCGTCTTGCCGGTGCCCACCAAGGTGGAATCGTAAGCGGCGGCCGCGCCCACCACCGTGACGGCATCCGAGCCGACGAGGCCCGACAGGCCGTAGGTCACGCCGCCGGTCGACGCCGCGCCGGTCCCGTCATAGGTCTTGATCGCGGCGCCTCCAATCGAGGCGGTGAGCGACGCCTTGCTCACGCTCAAGGCGCCGTCCGCGAAGGTGACGGCGTAGTTGCCCGAGGTCAGGCCGGACGGGGTGAGGACGTAGGACCCGGCATTGACCGCGCCTTGCGCAGTCCCGCCGTAGGTCAGGCTGCCGCCGAGCACCGAGGCGGTCTCGCCGTTGACGAGGCCGGTATACGAGACGCCGTTGCCGCCCGCATAGGCCTGACCGTCGTAGGTCTTGCCCGCATCCTTGGCGGTGATCGTCAGCGCGGCCTTGCCCACGCTCAGGGCGCCGTCCGCGAAGGTGACGGCGTAGTTGCCCGAGGTCAGGCCGGACGGGGCGATGGCGTAGGAGCCGGCATTGACCGCGCCTTGCGCCGTGCCGCCATAGGTCAGGCTGCCGCCGAGCACCGACGCGGTCTCGCCGTTGACGAGGCCGGTATACGAGACGCCGTTGCCGCCGGCATAGGCCTGGCCGTCGTAGGTCTTGCCGGCGTCCTTGGCGGTGATCGTCAGCGGGGCCTTGTTCACGCTCAGGGCTCCGTCCGCGAAGGTGACGGCGTAGTTGCCGGAGGTGAGGCCGGACGGGGTGAGGACGTAGGACCCGGCATTGACCGCGCCTTGCGCAGTCCCGCCATAGGTCAGGCTGCCGCCGAGCACCGACCCGGTCTCGCCGTTGACGAGGCCGGTATACGAGACGCCGTTGCCGCCGGCATAGGCCTGACCGTCGTAGGTCTTGCCCGCATCCTTGGCGGTGATCGTCAGCGGAGCCTTGCCCACGCTCAAGGCGCCGTCCGCGAAGGTGACGGCGTAGTTGCCCGAGGTGAGGCCGGACGGGGTGAGGACGTAGGAGCCGGCATTGACCGCGCCTTGCGCCGTGCCGCCGTAGGTCAGGCTGCCGCCCAGCACCGACGCGGTCTCGCCGTTGACGAGGCCGGTATACGAGACGCCGTTGCCGCCCGCATAGGCCTGACCGTCGTAGGTCTTGCTCGCCGCGTTGGCGGTGATCGTCAGCGGGGTCTTGCCCACGCTCAGGGCGCCGTCCGCGAAGGTGACGGCGTAGTTGCCCGAGGTCAGGCCGGACGGGGTGATGGCGTAGGAGCCGGCATTGACCGCCCCCTGCGCCGTGCCGCCGTAGCTCAGGATGCCGCCCAGCACGGACGAGCCTTCGCCATTGACGAGGCCGGCATAGGTGACGCCGTTGCCGCCCGAGAAGGCCTGGCCGTCGTAGGTCTTGCCTGCATCCTTGGCGGTGATCGTCAGCGGCGCCTTATTCACGCTCAGGGCGCCGTCCGCGAAGGTGATGGCGTAGTTGCCCGAGGTCAGGCCGGACGGGGTGATCGCGTAGGATCCGGCATTGACCGCCCCTTGCGCCGTGCCGCCATAGGTCAGGCTGCCGCCGAGCACCGAGGCGGTCTCGCCGTTGACGAGGCCGGCATAGGTGACGCCGTTGCTGCCCGAGAAGGTCCGGCCGTCATAGGTCTTGGTTGCGTCCTTGGCGGTGATCGTCAGCGCGGCCTGGTTCACGCCCAGCGTGCTACCCGCGAAGGTGATGGCGTAGTTGCCCGAGGCCAGACCGGACGGGGTGATCGCGTAGGATCCGGCATTGACCGCACCTTGCGCAGTCCCGCCGTAGCTCAGGCTGCCGCCGAGCACCGATGCGGTTTCGCCGTTGACGAAGCCGGCATAGGTGACGCCGTTGCCGCCCGAGAAGGCCTGGCCGTCGTAGGTCTTGGTCGCGTCCTTGGCGGTGATCGTCAGCGCAGCCTTCCCCACGTTCAAGGCGCCATCCGCGAAGGTGATGGCGTAATTGCCCGAGGTCAGACCGGACGGGGTGATCGCGTAGGATCCGGCATTGACCGCCCCCTGCGCCGCGCCGCCGTAGCTGAGGCTGCCGCCGAGCACCGATGCGGTCTCGCCGTTGACGAAGCCGGCATACGAGGCTCCGTTGCCACCCGAGAAGGCTTGGCCGTCGTAGGTCTTGCCCGCGTCCTTGGCGGTGATCGTCAGCGCAGCCTTCCCCACGTTCAAGGCGCCGTCCGCGAAGGTGACGGCGTAGTTGCCCGAGGTCAGGCCGGACGGGGTGAGGGCATAGGAGCCGGCATTGACCGCCCCCTGCGCCGTGCCGCCGTAGCTCAGGCTGCCGCCGAGCACCGATGCGGTCTCGCCGTTGACGAGGCCGGCATAGGTGACGCCGGTGCCGCCCGAGAAGGTCCGGCCGTCATAGGTCTTGGTGGCGTCCTTGGCGGTGATCGTCAGCGCGGCCTTGTTCACGCTCAGGGCACCATCCGCGAAGGTGACGGCGTAGTTGCCCGAGGTCAGGCCGGACGGGGCGATGGCGTAGGACCCGGCATTGACCGCACCTTGCGCAGTCCCGCCGTAGGTCAGGCTGCCGCCCAGCACCGACGCGGTCTCGCCGTTGACGAGGCCGGTATACGAGACGCCGTTGCCACCGGCATAGGCCTGGCCGTCATAGGTCTTGGTGGCGTCCTTGGCGGTGATCGTCAGCGGGGCCTTGCCCACGCTCAGGGCGCCGTCCGCGAAGGTGACGGCGTAGTTGCCCGAGGTCAGGCCGGACGGGGTGATGGCGTAGGAGCCGGCATTGACGGCGCCTTGCGCCGTGCCGCCATAGGTCAGGCTGCCGCCCAGCACCGACCCGGTCTCGCCATTGACGAGGCCGGTATACGAGATGCCGTTGCCGCCCGCATAGGCCTGACCGTCGTAGGTCTTGCCCGCATCCTTGGCGGTGATCGTCAGCGCGGCCTTGCCCACGCTCAGGGCGCCGTCCGCGAAGGTCACGGCGTAGTTGCCCGAGGTCAGGCCGGACGGGGCGATGGCGTAGGAGCCGGCATTGACCGCGCCTTGCGCCGTGCCGCCGTAGGTCAGGCTGCCGCCCAGCACCGAGGCCGTCTCGCCGTTGACGAAGCCGGTATACGAGATGCCGTTGCCACCGGCATAGGCCTGACCGTCGTAGGTCTTGCTCGCCGCGTTGGCGGTGATCGTCAGCGGGGCCTTGCCCACGCTCAGGGCGCCGTCCGCGAAGGTGACGGCGTAGTTGCCCGAGGTCAGGCCGGACGGGGCGAGGACGTAGGAGCCGGCATTGACCGCGCCTTGCGCCGTCCCGCCATAGGTCAGGCTGCCGCCGAGCACCGAGGCGGTCTCGCCGTTGACGAGGCCGGTATACGAGACGCCGTTGCCGCCCGCATAGGCCTGGCCGTCGTAGGTCTTGCCCGCATCCTTGGCGGTGATCGTCAGCGGGGCCTTGTTCACGCTCAGGGCACCATCCGCGAAGGTGACGGCGTAGTTGCCCGAGGTCAGGCCGGACGGGGTGAGGACGTAGGAGCCGGCATTGACCGCGCCTTGCGCCGTGCCGCCGTAGGTCAGGCTGCCGCCGAGCACCGAGGCGGTCTCGCCGTTGACGAGGCCGGTATACGAGACGCCGTTGCCGCCGGCATAGGCCTGGCCGTCATAGGTCTTGGTGGCGTCCTTGGCGGTGATCGTCAGCGGGGCCTTGTTCACGCTCAAGGCGCCGTTCGCGAAGGTGACGGCGTAGTTGCCCGAGGTGAGGCCGGACGGGGCGAGGACGTAGGACCCGGCATTGACCGCGCCTTGCGCCGTCCCGCCATAGGTCAGGCTGCCGCCGAGCACCGACCCGGTCTCGCCATTGACGAGGCCGGTATACGAGACGCCGTTGCCGCCCGCATAGGCCTGACCGTCGTAGGTCTTGCTCGCCGCGTTGGCGGTGATCGTCAGCGGGGCCTTGCCCACGCTCAGGGCGCCGTCCGCGAAGGTGACGGCGTAGTTGCCCGAGGTCAGGCCGGACGGGGCGATGGCGTAGGAGCCGGCATTGACCGCGCCTTGCGCCGTGCCGCCGTAGGTCAGGCTGCCGCCGAGCACCGAGGCCGTCTCGCCGTTGACGAAGCCGGTATACGAGATGCCGTTGCCACCGGCATAGGCCTGACCGTCGTAGGTCTTGCCCGCATCCTTGGCGGTGATCGTCAGCGGAGCCTTGGTCACGCTCAGGGCGCCGTCCGCGAAGGTGACGGCGTAGTTGCCCGAGGTGAGGCCGGACGGGGCGATGGCGTAGGAGCCGGCATTGACCGCGCCTTGCGCAGTCCCGCCATAGGTCAGGCTGCCGCCCAGCACCGAGGCGGTCTCGCCGTTGACGAGGCCGGTATACGAGACGCCGTTGCCGCCCGCATAGGCCTGGCCGTCGTAGGTCTTGCCCGCATCCTTGGCGGTGATCGTCAGCGGCGCCTTGGTCACGCTCAAGGCGCCGTTCGCGAAGGTGACGGCGTAGTTGCCCGAGGTGAGGCCGGACGGGGCGATGGCGTAGGAGCCGGCATTGACCGCGCCTTGCGCCGTCCCGCCATAGGTCAGGCTGCCGCCGAGCACCGACGCGGTCTCGCCGTTGACGAGGCCGGTATACGAGATGCCGTTGCCACCGGCATAGGCCTGGCCGTCGTAGGTCTTGCCCGCATCCTTGGCGGTGATCGTCAGCGCGGCCTTGCCCACGCTCAGGGCACCGTCCGCGAAGGTGACGGCGTAGTTGCCGGAGGTCAGGCCGGACGGGGCGAGGACGTAGGACCCGGCATTGACCGCTCCCTGCGCCGTGCCGCCGTAGGTCAGGCTGCCGCCCAGCACCGAGGCCGTCTCGCCGTTGACGAAGCCGGTATACGAGATGCCGTTGCCACCGGCATAGGCCTGACCGTCGTAGGTCTTGCCCGCATCCTTGGCGGTGATCGTCAGCGGGGCCTTGCCCACGCTCAGGGCGCCGTCCGCGAAGGTGACGGCGTAGTTGCCCGAGGTCAGGCCGGACGGGGCGAGGACGTAGGACCCGGCATTGACGGCGCCCTGCGCCGTGCCGCCGTAGATCAGGCTGCCGCCCAGCACCGACGCGGTCTCGCCGTTGACGAGGCCGGTGTACGAGACGCCGTTGCCACCGGCATAGGCCTGACCGTCGTAGGTTTTGCTCGCGTCCTTGGCGGTGATCGTCAGCGGCGCCGGCAGGATCGTGCCGACGGGGGCCGCCATGTTCCGGTTGGCGAGCTGGTAGTTGCCGGCAGCAGCGCCCGAGAGTGTCAGGCCCGAGACCAGCATGGGCTTGTCGGTGCCCACATCGGCCGAGCGGTACCTTCCGCTCGTGCCCGCCACCGTTACCGCGTCCGTGCCGACGATGCCCGACAGGGTGTAGGTGAGGCCGCCCAGCCCGGAGGCGACGGTGCCGTCATAGACCTTCGCGGCGGTGCCGCCGATGGTTACCTCGAGCGTCTTCGCGCCAACGGTCAGGGCGCCGTCCGCGAAGGTGACGGCGTAGTTGCCCGAGGTCAGGCCGGACGGGGTGAGGATGTAGGAGCCGGCGTTGACGGCCCCTTGCGCCGTGCCGCCATAGGTCAGGCTGCCGCCCAGCACCGACGCGGTCTCGCCGTTGACGAGGCCCGTGTACGAGACGCCATTGCCGCCCGCATAGGCTTGGCCGTCGTAGATCTTGCTCGTATCCTTGGCGGTGATCGTCAGCGGCGCCTTGGTCACGCTCAGGGCGCCGTTCGTGAAGGTGACGGCGTAGTTGCCCGAGGTCAGGCCGGACGGGGCGATGGCGTAGGAGCCGGCATTGACGGCGCCCTGCGCCGTGCCGCCGTAGATCAGGCTGCCGCCCAGCACCGACGCGGTCTCGCCGTTGACGAGGCCGGTATACGAGACGCCGTTGCCGCCGGCATAGGCCTGACCGTCGTAGGTCTTGCTCGTATCCTTGGCGGTGATCGTCAGCGGGGCTCGGGTGATCGTGCCGATCGCTGCCGAGGTGGTGGTCGCGGCCAGCACGTAGTTGCCGGCGGCCGTGCCCGACAAAGCGAGGCCCGACACGGTCACGGTCTTGCCGGTCCCGACCCCGGCGCTGTCGAAGGTCGCGCCGGTGCCGGCGACGGAGACGGCGGCGGTATCCGCCTGCGCCACGCCCGAAAGGCTGTAGTTGGTCGGCAGCAGGACGGCCGCGGTGGTGCCGTCATAGGTCTTCGACACGCTGCCGACCAGCGAGGCCGTGGCCGTCACCGTGGAGGGGATGATGGTGAGGCCGGCCGCATTCGGAACCAGGACGACGCGGTAGGCGGTGCCCGCCGGGCTGGTAACCGCCGTCCCCGAGGCGGTCACCGCGTAGGTGCCGACGGGCGAGGTCTGGGTCGCACTCGTCGAGAAGGTGCCGAGCTTGGTGATGAAGTCGCCGGGGCGGAGGCCGGCATAGGTCGCCACGAAGTCCGGGTTGGCCGTGTTGTACTTGCGGCTGGCGGAGACCGGCGTCACGGCGACGACGGCGGAGCTGGCGTAGAGCTGCGGGTAGAAGGCGGTGGAGAACCCGCCCTGGCCGGCTTGGTTCGGCGGGGCCCAGACGGTGTCGAAGTCGAAGCCGGCGAGGTTGGTCCGGAACGCCGCCAGATCCTGCATCTGCGCCGTGGTCAGGCCGGTGGCGCTCCCCATCACGTGGGCGCCGATACCGTTCGCCTGCCCGGAGGTCTGCGTATCCCAGTAGGACTTCGTCACCGTGGCATAGTTGATGCCGACGAGGCCACCCACGTTGCTGGTGCCCGAGACGGCGCCGCTGGCGTAGGTCTGGCTCACCATGCCGGCACTGCCGCCGACGAGGCCGCCCACGTTGCTGGTGCCCGAGACGGTGCCGCCGGCATAGGACTGGTTCACCGTGGCGCCGCCCTCGATGTAGCCGACGAGGCCGCCCACGTTGCTGGTGCCTGAGACGGGGACGTTGGCGTAGGACTGGCTGACCGAGGCGTCGCGGAGGAGATAACCGACGAGGCCGCCCACATAGCTGGCGGAGCTCGAGACGGTGCCGGTGGCGTAGGACCCGTTCACCGCGCCGGCGCTGACGCCGGCGAGAGCGCCGACACTGAACTTGCCCGTGACGTTCACGTCGACGAGGCCGAGATTCGCCACGCGGCTCCCGAGGCCGAGCCGGCCGAACAGGCCGGTCGGCGGGTCGTAGTTCGGCCGGGCGATGGTCAGCCCGGTGATCGTGCGGTTCGCGCCGTCCAGGCTGCCGGTGAACGAGGGGGCGCCGTCGCCGACCGGCACGAAACCGCCCGCCCCCCAGATGCCGGCTGAGGCCGCCGTGCTGTTGGTCGCGCCGGCGTCGATGTTCGTGGTCAGCCGGTAGCGGCCCGCGAGGTCGGCCCCCATGAGCTGGAGCTGGTGCAAGTTGGACACTGCGGTCACGCCGTTGACCGCCGTGGCGGCCTCCGAGCGCAGGATCGGCCGCATGTCGCCGGCCTGGTACCAGACGGTCGAGAAGTCGAAGCCGGTATAGGCCGAGCTGGAACGTGCCTGTGCGGTGGTCAGGCCGATGACGCTCCCGGCCGAGCCGCCGCCGACGCCGGTCGCCCCGCCGCTGGTTATGTCCCAATAGCTGTTCGCCAGTGTGCCGCCCTGGTTGAAGCCGACGAAGCCGCCGACGGAGCTTGCGCCGGAGACGCTGCCGGTCGCGTAGGACTGGTTCACCGAACCGGCGCTGCTATTGAAGCCGACGAGGCCGCCCACGTAGGTGTTGAGGCCCGCGGCGCCGCCGGTCGCGTAGGACTGGCTCACGGTGCCGCCGTTGTTGTTGCCGACGAGTCCGCCGACGAAGGAATTGCCCGACGCGCGACCGCTCGCGTAAGACTGGCTGACGGCGCTGCCGGTGAGATTGGCGCCGATGAGGCCGCCCACGCTGCTGATGGTCGCCGAGACGCTGCCGGTCGCGTAGGACTGGCTCACCGTGCCTCTGTTCACACTGTAGCCGATGAGGCCGCCCACGGAATTACCCGAGGCCGAGACGCTGCCGGTCGTGTAGGACTGGCTGACCGTACCGCCATTGTTGCTGCCGATGAGGCCGCCCACGGAATTACCCGAGGCCGAGACGCTGCCGGTCGTGTAGGACTGGCTGACCGTGCCACCGTTGTTCCAGCCGACGAGGCCGCCGACGGAGCCCACGCCCGAGACTCTGCCGCCGACGAGGCCGATGCCGGTCACGCGCGCTCCCGTCCCGAGATAACCGATCAGCCCGACGTAGCTCTGGGATCGGGCGATGGTCAGGCCGGTGATCGTGTGGCCTGCCCCGTCCAGGCCACCCGTCACGGGGTTAGCGTTCGTCCCCACCGGCACGAAGCCGCCCGCCCCCCAGATGCCGGCTGAGGCCGCCGTGCTGTCGGTCGCGCCGGCGTCGAGATTCGCCGTGAGCCGGTATTGGCCGGCGAGGTTGGCCCCCATGAGCTGGAGCTGGTGCATGTTCGAGACGGCTACGATCCCGTTCGCGTCCGCGGTCGCGGCTTCCGAACGCAGGATCGGCCGCATGTCCCCGGCCTGGTACCAGACCGTAGAGAAATCGAAGCCGGCATAGTTCGAAGCCGTGCGGGCGTTCACCGCGGTCAGGCCGGTGCCCCCGGCGCTCGTCGCCTGGCCTGTGCTGATCTTGTCCCAGTAGCTGTTCGTCACGGAGCCGAACGTGTAGCCGACGAGGCCGCCGACGGATTCGGTTCCGGACACGGCACCCGACGCATAGCCCTGATCGATGGTGCCATTGGTGTAGTTGTAGCCGACAAGGCCGCCGACTTGGTTACGACCGGAGACGCTGCCCGTCGCATAGCTGTTGGAGACGCTGCTCTGGGAGACGCTGCCGTTGTTGAGGCCGACGAGACCGCCCGTGTTGTAGGCGCTGTTCGAGACGACGCCCGTGGCGTAGCTCTGACTGATGATGGCGCCGGCATTCGTGCCGACCAGGCCGCCCACATTCCCGGCTCCTGTCACGGTGCCGGTCGCGTAGCTCCGATCGATGGTGCCGGTATTGTAGCCGACCAGACCACCAGTGTCGGCGTCCTGGCCTGAGATCATGCCGGTGGTGTAGCTCTCGCTGACCGTGCCGCTGTTGAAGCCAACCAGGCCGCCCGTCGCGTAGGAGCCACGGACACTGCCGCCGACAAGGCCGATCTGGCTGACCGTGCCGACCTGCGCCAGCTTGCCGATCAAGCCGACGTTCCCCATAGTGGGGCGCGCGATGGTCAATCCGGCAACGGTGTAGCCCGCGCCGTCCAGGCTGCCGAGGAAGGGCAAGGTGGGGGTGCCCACCGGGTTGAAGCCCTGGCCCTGGTTCCAATTCACGGTGCCCGAGGCGTCGATGTCGCCGGCGAGCCGGTAGCTCGCTCCCTGGGCGACCGCCGCACTGCCCATCCCTTGCAGACCGTACACGTCGGTCAGCAGGTACGGGCTCTCCGACGTCCCCGCCCCGCCCGCCGCCCGCAGGAACGAGCCTCCTAAAATCTGGAAGTCGCCCGCTGCGAAGCCGGGCAGCGTCGCCGTGTTCTGCACCCACGCGCCGCTCGTCAGGATGAACCGCGCCACCGAGAGATCGGCTGTGGCGGTGGACGTGCCGGTGCCCGCCGCGATCGTCAGCCCGCCGACCTGCGCGGTGATGCTGCTGTTGAGCGTCACCGTCCTGGCTGCCTGAAGCATCAGCGTCGCGCCGGTGTTCCAGGCCAACGGCGTCGACGCCGCCAGGGTGATGTTCCCGGCCTGGCTGCCGCTTCTCCCGGTCGAGACGACCACGTTGGCGCTGCCGAGCGCCGTCACCAGCGTGGTGCTGTTGATCACCGAGTCGTTGCCGGTGGCCGTGAAGCCGGTCGGATTGCTGTCGGTCCCGGACGAGATGGTGATGTTGTAGGGGTCGAGCAGCAGCGTGCCGAACGCGCCCTTCGCCGCCGTCAGGTCGGTCAGGCCCTCGTAGGCGAGGTGCCCCTTCGACGACACCTCCGCCTGCCCGCCGTCGCCGCCCTCGATCCCGCCCCGGGCGCTGATCGTGCCGGCAAAGCGCGTGCTCGCATCCGACCACACCACCACGTCGCCGCCGGTGCCCGCGCCCGTCGCGTCGGCCCGGATCTCCGTCCCGGCATCGATCGTCACGTGCTGCGCATGAGCCAGACGCCCCGCGCCCTGGCGCCCGCCGCCGAGCCGCACCACGCCCCCGCCCGTCGCCCCCGAGACGTCGATCCGCGCCAGGCTCAGCGCCATCTCCGGCGCCGTCGCCACCACCCGCCCGCCCGGGCCGGTCCGGCCCTGCGCCGCCAGCGTGCCGGTCAGCGCCAGACCCTCCGTCGCCTTCAGGCCGATCCGCCCGCCCCGGGCGCCCGACGCGTCGAGCGTGCCCGCCACCGTGACGTGGCGGCCGCGCACCTGGATGCGGCCGCCCTTCTCCCCGCCCGCCCCCGAGGCGTCGAGCCGGGCCCCGGCCCCGACCGTCACGCTCCCGTCCCCGCCCGAGAGCGTGATGTGGCCGTTGCGCCCCGAGACCGAGCGCGCCTCGACCGTCCCCGACAGGTTCACCGCCTGCCGCGCCATGTCCCGCGCCGCCGCCGCCGTCAGCGTCACCGACCCGCCATCCGCCGAGATCGTGCCCGAATGCGACACCAGCGCGCCGCGGCCCTTCGCGCCCGTCGGCACCGCGACCTGCAGGAACCCGTCCCCCGACAGGTCGAGCGTCGCCCGCTCGCCCGAGCCGAGGCCGACCTTGCCCATCGGCACCGCGATCAGGCCGCCGTTCGACACCTGCCCGCCGATCAGCGCCGCGTAGCCGCCGCGCCCGACCGTGATCGTGCCGTGGTTCGTCACCTTGGCGGACGCCCCCGAGCCGCGGAACTGGCGCCGGCCCGCCTTGAAGTCCTCGTCCGAGATCCCGAGCGTCGAGGCGACGAAGCCGCCCCCGGCCGTCACCTGGCCGGAGCGCGTGATGGTGATGCCGTTCGGGTTGACGAGGTAGACCTGCCCGTTGGCCGTCAGCTGCCCGGCGATGGTCGAGGGCGTCGCGCCGGTCACCCGGTTGAGGATCGCCGATTGCGCGTCGGGCTGGCGGATGTCGACCCGGTTGCCCTGGCCGATCGAGAAGCCCTGCCAGTTGACGATGGCGTTCTGGCTCGACTGCGTGATCGCCAGCGCCCCGTTCTGGGGCGTGCCGATCGTCACTCCGCCCGAGACGACCTGGCCGCCGGTCGGCAACCCTTGGGCGCGGGCGGGCGCGATCCCGACCAGCGCCGTCGAGGCGAGGAGGGCGACGAGGAGCGGGTGGGCGAGGCGGGCGACGGGCATCAGCCGGATCCTTCGGGTGCCCTGCGCGCCTGTACGGCGGCGACGGGGCGAGGACATGGGTCAGCGGGAGGCGGGGAGGGACGGAGGCGCGTCGCCTCAGAACTGGAGCGAGACGCTGAAGGTCAGGCGGTTGTCGGCCGGCAGGCGGTCGGAGCGCTCGGCGCGCCCGTACTCCACCGTCACCGCCGCGTTGGTGAAGCTGAAGGAGGGGGCCGCCGCGATGCGCAGGCCCGCCCCGTAGGACAGGCCGCGGGTCATCGGCCGCTCGAACGCGGTCGGGTTCTGCTGGCGCACCAGGCCGAACGCCCCGAAGCCGTAGGGGCTCAGCACGATCGCCCCCGGCGCCGCGTCCGCCGGCGGCAGGCCCGAGCCCTGCAGGGCCGGGATCGACGGCAGGCCGAACGGCAGGGTCACCGGCACGATGAAGGGAAACTGCAGCTCGCCCCGGGTGATGAAGCCCTCGTCGCCCTGCAGCAGGCCGGAATCGAAGGTCGAGAGCCCGGAGAGGTTGGCCAGGCCGATCTGCTCGGCGCGGGCCAGCGCCTGGTTGAACGAGGTCTGGGCCCGCGCCCGGAGGTCGAGGGTCAGGTGCTCGGCCAGCGGCTGGGTGACGGCGAGCGCGGCCTCCAACTTCTGGAACTCCGGCCGCGCGCCCTGGCGCGACAGGCCCGGCAGGCCGGCGCCGGCGAGCGGCGCCTCCCGGGCGCCCAGGCCGTCGATGCCGAACGAGGCGCCGAGCCGGCCGGTGACCACGCCCTCGGTGGGGAGGAACCACAGGAAGTCGGTCGCGCCGCGGGCGACGCGCAGCCGGTCGAGGGAGAACGGCGCCTCGATCGGCACGCGGATGGCGACCCGCTCCTCCTGGGCGTCGAAGGCGGCCTCGGTGTTGAGGGTGAAGTCGCGCGCGCGCATCAGCGGGTAGCGCAGGCGGGCGGAGTAGCGCGAGAACTCGGAGGCGAAGCCGACCGTGCCGGGCAGGGCCCGCGGGGTGGTGCGGGTGTCGGTGGTCTCGAGCGTCAGGGTGAGGCCGTCGGTGCCGAGCGGAAGGATCAGGCCGGCGGCGAGCGCGCGGTTGCGCGGCTCGGCGCCCAGGAAGGCGGCGGTGCCGCCGGTGGTCGGCAGGCCGAAGGTGCGGAAGTACAGGACCTCGCCGTGGCCGGTGGGGGAGTTGAGGTCGATGCCGAGCGAGGCGGTGTAGCGGCCGAGGGTGTCGGCCAGGACGTTGTCGATGCCGGTGAAGCCGGTGACGGCCTTGTAGCGGGCCTCGACGACGAGGACGCTGGCGCCGGGCGCCTGTCCGGGGGCGAGGGTGGAGCGCAGCACGGTGCCGGGGGTGTCGCCGGCGAGCAGCAGCTTGCGCTCGAGGAGGGCGAGGGTGAGGCCGCGGGTGCCGACGAGGGGGGCGAGGACGGCGGCGACGCGGCCACGGATCTCGGGGGGGAGGGCGGAGGCGTCGACGCGCTCGATGACGCCGTCGACGACGAGGAGGCGGACGTCGCCGCCGTCGCGCAGCTGCTGGGCCGGGAGGACGACGCGCACGAGGGCGAAGCCTGCGGCGGCATAGGCCTGTTCGAGCGCTTGGGCGGCGGCGAAGATCTCGGCGGCGGAGACGGTGCGGCCGGAGAGGCGTGCCTCGATGGCGGCGGTGGGGGCGGCCAGGGCCGGCAGGCCGCCCTGGATGTCGAGGCGGCGCACGCGCACGGAGAGGTTCTCGGCGCCGGGGGGTGCCTGGAGGCCGGCGCCTTCGGGGATCGCGATGGCGCCGCCCTGGCGCTGGAGCGGCGGGCTGAACGAGGGCGGGGTGATCTGGGAGGCAGTCTGGGCCGAGACCGGCGCGGCGGACAGCGTGACGAGAAATGTCGAAGCACAGACAGCGGAGCTGATCCGATGCGATGGGCTGGAAAATATTCCGCGCCGCCTCACCTTTTGGACCGTCATCGACACGCAATATCTCCGCTACCCGAATCGGACGCCTAGCGCTTGTAGCGCGGTACCCTACGTAAATCGTGAACTTTTTCGTCCTGGATTCGCTTGGTCGGATGCGTGTTGCCATTATGTGTCGGATCTCAAGGTAATGTCTCCGGATATTCCAAATGATATAATGCGCAGAAATATAAATAAGTAATATATTCAAATTTATAACATAGACTGGACTAAATAGGAATGGTTTCTGTGCGTTCTGCCCTTGGCAACGCTATGAATTCCGATGCGAAGATCGAGCGCCGCGGATGGCGTGGCTTGTTAGGGGAAACAAGACTGTAACATCTCCCTCCAGGGAGGTGCGGGCGGCGACAGTTGGTGCCAGGGTTTCGCGCCGGCTGGGAAGAGGCAACCCGGCGACGCCGTGAGCCCAGGGCCCGCGATCGTCGAGCGCGAGGCGCGGACGTGGAGGGCGGGCCGACCGCCTGCAGAAGCGGGGCGAACGCGCGGGCGGAAGGGAGGCGATCCTCCGCAGGACAAGGGGTGGGCCCGCCCGCGCGAATCGTCTTATACCAACGGCCTTAAACTTTGACCTCTGTCCAGTCTCGCGAGGTGATGGAGGTGACGAGGTCTGGGATTGGGATTGCCCCGGATCGGTTGTTCTTGCTCACTTTGCGTGGACGGTGGTGGATTGACTCGGGCCGATGATAGGGTCGCCCGGCCTCCCTATCGTGGGTGGCATGGACATCCCCTTTTCCGTCCCCGAGTGCCGCGTTGCGCGGTTCGCTGAACGCGACGAGGATCACCTCGTCATCCCAGTGAGGCTGGATGCCGACAGCAGCCGGTGTCCTGATTGCCAACACGCGAGCCGGTCCATCCATAGCCGCTACCAGCGCCATCCCGCCGACCTGCCGCTCTCGGCATCGCGGACCACGCTCCGCATCGAGGTGCGGCGGTTCTACTGCCTCAACCCGACCTGCCGACGCCGAACCTTCGCCGAGACGCCTGTAGACCTCCTCGCGCCCCGCGCCCGCCGCACGCGACGGCTTGGCGAGGCGCAAGCCAGGGTCGGCCTCGCCTGCGGCGGTGCGGGCGGCGCCCGTCTCCTCGCGCACCTCCACATGCCGGCGAGTCGCGCGACCGTGCTGCGGCTCGTCACCCGCATCCCGATGCCTGACGCGCCGGCTCCCATCCGGATCGGCATCGACGACTGGGCAATCCGGAAGGGCAGCCGGTACGGCACGATCGTCGTCGATCTCGGCCGTCACCGCGTCATCGACCTCCTCCCGGATCGCACGGCACCCACGGTGGCCGGCTGGCTCGAACGGCACTCCGGCGTCGAACTCGTCGCCCGGGATCGCTCGACGGAGTATGCCCGAGGTGCAAGCCTCGGAGCTCCCCAGGCGCAGCAGGTCGCCGATCGCTGGCACCTGCTCACCACCATGCGGCAGGCCGTCGAACGCTGGCTCCACAGCGCCCATGCCCGGTTGCGGAACCTTCCACTCCTCCCTGGCTCGGCCGTTCGTCCCGCCCGGCGCGACCGTGCCTTCGCCCGCAGCACGCCGGAACTGGAGGCGGGTGCACGGAGCCGGATGCGATGGCAGGCTGTCTACGACGAGGTCCGCCGCCGGCATGCCGGCGGGGAGCCCCTGCTCGGGATCGCCCGTGCCATGGGGCTGGCTCGTGCGACATTGCGCAAATATGCGAGCGCCGAAGCGGTCCCGGCGCGGCTGCCTCACGGTGCCGAGCCGAGCCTGCTTGATCCGCACGTCGCGGACTTGGCGGCTCGGATCGACGAGGGCTGCGAAAACGCGAACGCCCTGTGGCGCGAGATCCGGGAGCAGGGCTATCCGGGGACGAGCCGGCAGGTGCACCGCTTCGTCGCCGAGCGCCGGACGAGGCCGGTCCGATCAGGCCGCAAGCCCCTCTGTGCGAGGGCCAGTGCATCGCAGCGGCCTGGCACGGAAGCTCCATTGCCGCCCGCACGGCAGTTGGCGTGGTTGCTCGTCCAGCCACCCTCGGGGCTGGATGCGAGCGACGCAGCTGTGGTGAGACGCGTCGAGCAGGACGACACCGCGCGGGCCGTCGCGGGTCTGGCCCGCCGCTTCACCGCACTCGTACGCGCCGCCGGGAAGGGCAAGACCGTCGCCGGTGACCAGGACAAAGAAGCGGCTGCTGACCTCGCCGCCTGGATCACCCAGACCCGGACCTGCGACGCTCCTGCCATCGCGACATTCGCCTCGGGATTGGACGCGGACAGCGCTGCCGTTCGGGCTGCCCTAACGGAGCCCTGGAGCAGCGGCCAGGCGGAAGGCCAGGTCAATCGGCTCAAGCTCATCAAGCGCCAGTGCTATGGACGGGCCGGCCTCGAACTCCTGAAGCGCCACATGGTTCTGGCCGCCTGATCCACGCAAAACGAGCAAGAACCACAGAAACGGGGCAATCCCGCTCGGCACCGTGGTCACCGATGCACAGTTCACGGCGTTGGTCTCCGCCCGTGGCCGCCCGGCCGAAGCGTCCTGGCGGCTGGCTCTCGTCACCGTGCTGCAGTCTTCCGAAAACCTCTCGGATCGCCAGCGCGACCGAGGCGGCGCGGGGCCGCATCGACTGGAAGTACCTCCTGGGCCTCGACCTCACCGACCCGGGCTTCGACGCCTCGGTCTTGAGCGAGTTCCGCTCCCGCCCGTGGCCGGCCACGCCGAGTCGCTCCTGCTCGACACGCTCCTGGCCCTGTGCCGCGAGCGCCGGCTCCTGGTGGCGCGCGGACGTCGGCGCATCGATAGCACGCACATCCTGGGGGGCCGGACGCAGCCTCACGCGCACGAGAGGCCGACGGCGCCTTTGCCGAGCAGGACCGCTGGCTGGCGGGCATTGAAGGGACGCCGTCGCTGGGCGTGCGGCCCCTGCATCTGCGGAGAGCCCGCTACCTTGGACTGGCCAAGGTCCACCTCCAGCAATTCCGGGGCTCGCTGCAAGCGAGAACCCGGAAGCCATAAACACGAGATGTAGAAGGATGTCGGAACGCGCGCCGCCTCGCCCGGCGTCTGCGTTTATGGATCCCGGGTTCCGCAGCGCGGCCCCGGGATGACGCGGAGGGTAAAACGCTGCGGGAGACGACCAGGCACCCCTCGGTTGACCCGGCCCCAGCCCCCGGTCCTCACGCCCCGTCGCGACGCATGCGCAGGCCGCGCACCTCGTCGGCGAGCCGCGGGATCATTGTGCCGAGATTGGTGTGGCCGCCGAAGAACCAGCCCGCCCTGTCCTCCCCGCGCCAGCCGACCGCCGGGTCGTCGGTCCAGGCGCCGGCCATGTCCCGCAACGTTTGCCCGACGGCATCGAGATCGAAGGACACGAACGCTGTGATGTTGTCGTGCAGGCGGGCCATGTCCTTGTTGCCGTAGTTGTTCGTCAGTACTCGCACGCCGGCATGGGCCAGTTCGAGCGGCGGATAGCTCGGATGGGGCGAGATCATCAGCGACATCGCGAGCGCCGCCCGGGAGGCGAGGTCGCCGTAGCGCGCGAGGGACAGGCGGCCGAGGATCTCGATGCGGTCGGTGCAGCGCAATTCGCCCGCGTCAAAATCCTCGCCGATCGCCACGAAGCGCCAGTCGCTCCAGAACTCCGGATCCGCGTCGATCACCGTGCGCACGGTCATGTCGAGGAAGTGCAGGCAGTTCCGCTCGGCATGGGGCCGGGCGTAGAGCAGGACGATCTTCTCCTTCTGCGTGTCGCGGACGATGTGGCGGTCGATGGTGCGGTTGATGCCGGGATGGAGGACGTAGCCACCCGTGAGCTGATGGTTCGCCTCGAAGAACTCCTGCAGGAGGCCGGTGTTGAAGATCGGCAGGACCGTGTCGGGCTGGCGGTAGGTCCGCTCCGCCAGCGCGTATTTCGTCGACCACGGGTAGAACCCGCACTCGTAATCCTGCACCAGGTAGAGGAACTTCTCGGGCCGGACGGAGAAGAGTTCGGCCTGCTGGCGCAGGATGTCGAGGGCACCGCTCGCCGTCCACCACGCCGTCGCGAACAGGATGTCGGTCTCGCGAAAGAAGACAGGGTAGTCGTAGCGCCGGGATGCGTCGACGATCGTGTTCCTCCCGGCGACGTCCTGCGCGAGCGGCGAGACGATCTCGAACGAGGGCGGGGGCTCGTAGTGATGCCCGATGCTGACGTCGGTCACAATGATCCGGGCGTCGAACGCATCCTTGAGCTGCCCGCAGAGCGCGGCGAACACCTCGAGCGCCGTCGCGATCCCGGCATAGCCCTTCTTCTGGTCGATGAGCGGGATCAGCAGGTTGAGCCGCGGCTTGGTGACGGGGCTCGGGCGCACCAGGTATCCGGTGCATTCCGGATAATACTTGCGGGTCAGGCCGAGGTCGCGGTCCGTCGGCAGGAAGCGGTTGCCGATCGGGCGGTCGGCGCGGTGTGGCCCGGGCGAGGCGTCGTTGGCCGATCGGCTCTGGACGACCCACTCGTACCCGGCCATCTCGACGAAGGAGAAGAAGCTCCGCTCGATCGCATGCGCCAGGGTGCCGTCGACCTGGCCCGCCTCCGGGTCGAAGTGGCAATAGTCGAGGTCGAGGGCGAGCAGTTTCTCGAGCGCCTTCGGCTTGAACCAGAACATCGATCCGCTGGGAAAGTCGAGCACGGCCTCGGTGCCGATCCGCTCGCCGCAGAGCCGGAACAGGCGCGAGACGGTGTCGAAATTGCCGCCCCACTGGATCAGCGGCTTGATCGGCCCGTAATGGTCCGGCGCCACCGCCCCGATCTCCGGCCGCGCCAGCGCCGACAGGATCGCCGCGACGACGGCCGGCGTGCCGAGGTTGGCCTCGAACAGGTAGTCGCGCCACTGGTCGAAGCCGCCGTCGTAATGCTTCGACTTCTTGGTGTGGATGTGGAGCGCGACGTCGCACGTCCTGAGCACGTCGCGAAACGCCACCACGAGCGGCGCGATATCGCGCCCGCGATTCGGCACGACGCGGATGACGAAGGGGTGCAGCGACCGTTCGGCGAAGACCGCGTTGATCCGCTTGGCGTCGCTCAGCGTCGTAGTGGAGATGTAGATCGTGCAGTTGCCGGGGATGTTGTTGGTGTAGCGCGCGACGTAATCGCTGAGATCGCTGTAGAAGATGTGGGCGAACACGCCGATCGCGGCATCGTCGGGCAGGCGCCCGCCGAGGGCGCCGAGATCGGCGATGTCGATGACGGTCCGGCTCGGTGGGAGCGGCCGCGTCACCGTGTCGACCCGGCCGCCACGCCGCGGCCGCGCCCCGGATTCGGCGAGGCCGGCGAGGTAGTCGACCAGCGGGTTGACGTCGGGGTGGTCGGGATATTGTTCGCGGTAATAGTCCGGCTCGAACAGCGGATGCGGCTGCCGGCCCTCCCGCGCGCCCGACCTAGCGTAATGCGTGAGCGGCTCGACCCGGGTCTCCTTGATGTCGGGATTCTGCTCGACGTAGAACGCCGTTGAGAATAGCGGGTGCGGATCGATGCTGCCGGTTCGCGACAGCTCGATATACTGCACGAGCGCGGGCAGATGCGCGACCTCCCGGTAGCGCCGGTGCCGGCGGGCGCGCCTGCCGAAGAACTCGACGTCGAGGATCGGGCAGGGGCTGATGTCGGATTGTTTGGTCAGGTAGTGCTCGAGCGGGCTCAGGCCGCCGCAATCGACGGCGTCGCGATAGTGGCGCGAGTCGAACAATGGGTGCGGGTCGCGCGCGGCGTGGCCGCCGTAGATGTAGTCGACGAGGCAGTTGGCGGTGCGCCCCATCCGGTAGGTATCGCCGTACCAGCTGGTATCGAACAGCGGGTTGGGCTGGCAGCCGCGGTCGTGCCCCTCGGTCAGGAAGTGGTAGAACGGATCGATGTGGTCGATCTCCTTGAGATATCTCTCCGCATACCACTGCCCCCGGAACAGAGGGTGCGGATCGTTGCCCTGCCTCCAGCCGGTCTCGATGTAGTGGAAAAGCGGATGGATGCTGTTGTCACCGTCCATGTAAGTCCAGCAATACCATTTCGCGTTGAACAGCGGGTGCGGGTCCGCGAGCGCCCCGGCTCCGAGAAGCGCAAAATGCTCGAACGGCGACATGGCGTCCGCGACGCCGAGACCGTGGGCGCCGGCGTACCACCGCGCGTCGAAGTAGGGCGTCGGGCTCAATCCCTGCTGCCGGCCGACCTCCTCGTAATGCGTCGAGATCCGCGCATTGCTCATCATGAGGTTGTTCTGCTGGGCGTACCATTGGAAGTCGAAATGCTTCATCGTGGCGCCGGACTGGACATGCAGGACGGTCATTGTGCCCCCGTGGGTCGTTGCGTGCAGAATCCGTGATGGTCGATTTGCCCGCGATCGGTGCGGAACGTCAGGCGCCGAGCATCGCCTCGTCGCATTCCGCCGCGATCAGGCGGGCGAGGTCGCGAAACAGGACGTCCTGCTGCGGGACGGGCGGGGCGGCGGCGGGCGGCGGCTCGGCCTCCCGGGTGGCGTTGCGGGCGAAGCTCGCCATGACCTGCGCCACGCCCTCGTCGCTCACCGAGCGCAGGTCGTCGAGCAGGTAGGCCCCGCGACTCTGGATGCCGGTGATGATCTCGTAGGACGGGAAGTAGCCGATCGTCTCCGGGTGCCGGCGCGCCAGGATCTCCGCCGCGACCCGCAGGACCGCCTTGGAATAGGTGTTGGAGGCGAGCACGTGCCGGTCCTCGGCCGTCGCCGCCAGCGCCACCGGCGACACGGTGAGGATCAGCCGGGCGGCGGGGTTGACCGCGGTGATCAGCGCCAGGAACGCCTCGACGTCGGCCACGATCTCGTCGACCCCGAGATTGACGAACAGGTGCTGCGCCGGATCGAACCGGCCGGCGGCGACGCCCGGGCAGAGCGGGTAGGCCGCGCCGTCGACCGCAGACACCCAGGCCTCGGTGAGCCCGAGGGTGAAGACGAGGTAGTCGAGCCCCTCGATCAGGCGGCGCACGCAGGCGAGGTGCCGCGCCCGGTCGGTCTCCAGTTCCTCGACCGACAGGAACCCGCCGGGCTGCACGGTCGGGCGGTAGGGGTCGTGCCAGCTGCCCAGCGGCCCGGACCAGGCGCGGTCGGCGGGCTCGAACAGGCCGAGGGCCCGCTGGACGAGCTGCAGCATCTGCCGCGAGGTGTAGACGTTGCCGTAGCGGGCCGAGAACTGGTCGTAGGCACAAGGACCCGCCACGTTGGCGACGAAGGGGTGGGGGGTCTCGGCGACGTAGTGCGAGAAGCCGCGGGCGCGCAAAGCGCGCCCGATATGCTGGGCAAAGCAGCTTCCCGCCGTGGCGACCCGGTCCCGGCGGCTCAGGCGGAACGGGAACCCGATCCCCGGATCGACGGCCCCGGCCGCCGGCGCGGCCACGGCGTGACGCCACTTGGTGTAGGGCGGCGCCTGCTCGTAGGGATGCTTCATCGGGCGAGCCTCTCGATCTGGTCGGCGACGAGCGCGCCGTAGGCCTCGTTGGCGTGGGTCGAGCTGGTGGGGTGCGCGAGTTCGGGACGCAGGAAGCCGTCCGGGTCCATCGCCGCCTTCGGCGCCGGGACGAAGGTGAGGCCGAGTGCCTCGCAGGCCTCGGCGAACAGGGTGGAGTGCAGCCGCCACATCTTCAGCCGCAGCCGCGCATCGGCCACCCGCGCCGCGGGATGGCGCTCCAGGAAGTACGGGTCCATCCTGGCGCGGATCAGCGCCTCGTCGCGCAAGGGCGGCGGCGATTCGATGTGGAAGCGCAGCTCCGGCACCGCCGCCTGGGTGGCGTAGAGCATCGACAGGTCGCCCTCGTGGAGGATCTGCCGGACGGAGAGCCGGATGGTCGCGTAGGGAATCGGCTCGGCCCCGGGCAGGAGCGATCCGGTCTCCCCCGGCATGTGGAAGTCGAAGGGCGGCTCCGTCGCCATCAGGGCGAGCACGTTGTGGGCGTTGCCGGCGATCGTCGAGATGCACAGCGTGCCCGGACCGATGCGGCGGCGCAGGTCCGCCTCGATCGCGGGGTCGAGGCGGATGCCGTCGTCCGTCGCCACCACCGGGCTGCCGCCCGAGGGCAGCCCGATCATGCCCCAGCCGACCGGGGCGGCGCGGGCCTGGAGCGCCGCCACGATGCACTGGGTGTGGCTGTGGCCGATCAGCAGGATGTCGCGGGCGGCGACCGCGGCGGGGCGGGGCTCGGCGAGGATCATGCGGGCTCGAGCTCCCCGGCGAGGCGGGCAGCGACCTGCACCGTCGCCGGCGCGGTCGCCTGCATCCCGGCGATGATCCGGGCCTGGTGATCCATGATCTCCTGCGCCTTGATCCGGTCGCGCTCGAGATCGCGGAAGCGCAGCTCGAGCTGGTCGTGATCGTGCCGGGACACGAAGCCCTCCGGCTCCGGCAGCGCGATCATCGCGCGGTGGAGCACCGGGGGCAGGGTGGCATAGGCGTCCTCCGGCAGGCTCCAGCCGTCGAGGCCGGTCGGGCTCGGCGGCGGGTCGTAGCGGTCGCCCTCGACCGGCGGCAGGGCGAGGCCGGGCGGGAGCGCCCAGGCGTGCTCCTGAGGGACGGCCAGCACGTTGACCTCGCAGGTGCCGCCGAAGATGTTCAGAGGGTCGCCGTTGGCGTTCCGCCGGTTGAACGGGTTGGCGACGTGCCAGCGCAGGCCGTAGCCGGCCCCGGTCAGGAGGGCGACGATCTCGGAAAAATTCACCGGGCTCGTCTGCTCGAAGTAGATCACCGGCCGGTGGCGCGCGATGGTGCTCGTCGCGCCGAGCAGCACGTCGAGTTCCATCCCCTCGACGTCGATCTTCATCAGCCGGCAGGCCGGCAGGGCGAGGCAATCCGCCGTGAAGAGCGGGACCGGCAGGGCGGGCCGCTCGGTCTCCGGCGCGCCGACGACGCCGCGGAACGACACGCAGCCGAGATTGTCGGCCCCCCCTTGCGCGGCGGCGTCGAGGCGCATCACCCGGGTCTCGCGCCCGATCAGCCCCTCGATCCGGGTGATCCGGTCCATCCCGTTGAGGCGGATATTGAGCGCGAGCACGTCGCTCGCCCGGGATTGCCCCTCGATGGCGATCACCCGGCCGGTCTCGCCGACCATCCGGCCGAACGCGACCGCGTGGCTGCCGACATTCGCCCCGATGTCGAGCACGACGTCGCCGGGCCGGACGAAGTGCGAGGCGAGGTGGATCTCCTCCTCGGCCCACTCGCCGTAATGGCGCAGGGATCGGCCGATGACGCGGTCCTCGGCGTAATGCGCGAGGAGCCCGTGCCGGGCCTTGTGGACGCTGATGGTCATGCGGATGGTCCTGTCTTCTCTCGGGCAGCGCGGGGCGAGGGTTGAGGCGGGGCTTTGAGGGGGACCTCAGGCGGCAAGCGGCAGGGCGAGGTCGAGGACGAGGTCGAGCGGCAGCAGGGCCGCGTCCGGGCCGGCGCCGTAGCGCAGCCGTGCTGCGTAGCGGCCGGGCGGCAGCGCCCCGCAGGGCACCAGGGCCTCGAAGCCCGCCCACGCCGCCTCGGCAACGCCGAGATGCTCGGCGACGTCGTCGCGCCGCATCCGGGAGAGCCCGGCGCGGAGCGAGGCCTGCGCCCCCACGAGGTCGAGCGCGATCCGGTCCGCGCCGCCCAAGGCTGGCACCCAGGCCCAGCCGCGCAGGTAGAGGTGGCGGTCGCCCTCCGCCGCGTCGCCCGGTCCGGTCTCGACCTCGTCGAGGGCGATCCGGTGCTCCGGCGGCGCGCGGTCGGCCTCCTCGGCGACGGGTGCCGTCCCGCAGGGCACCACGACGCGATCGGGGCGGATCAGCACGGCTTGCCCGGTCTCGTGCAGCAGGGTCTCGCGGCGGTCCGACTGGGCGACGACGACCCGGTACAGGCCGGGCGCCGCGAGGCCGGGCGACACCTGCGCCCGGAATCCCCCGAAAGCGAGGAGCGGGTCGGCGGCGGTGAGGGCGGCGGGTGCCCGGCAGCGCGTCGCCCGGATCCAGACCGGGGTCGTGCCCGGCTGCAGGAGGCCGAGGGCGACGCCCGGCAGCACCCGCCGCCCGGCTCGGTCCGCCGCCCAGCCCTCCAGGCCGAGCGATCCGTCCGGCGCGGCGGCTCCGGGATCGTAGCGGGTGATCGCGCCGTCGCCCCGGACCGTGCGGACGTATCCGGCCCCGCGGGTCGGGTCGGGATCCGGGACCGGCGCCTCACCACGGGCAGGGTCTCGGGTAGGGTCTCGGGGGCCCGCCTGCGCCTCGCCCCGCGTCACCGCGACCTCCCCGAGGGGGCCGAGATCGGCGACGACGCCGTCGTAGACCTGCAGCAGGCGGACCGCGTAGACGCCCGGGTGCAGGTCGTGGAGGTCGAGATCGAAGGCGAAGCCGCTCGCCTCGGCCTCGGGCGCGGCGAGATGCGCCCGGACGTCGCCGCGCGCCACCGGCGGGCTCACCGCGTAGATCTCCCGGGCCTCGCCCTTGAGGTGGAGGATCACGTCGAGCGGCCGCCCGCGTCCCTCGACGAAGGCCCAGCCCCGCAGCGAGAGGGCGCGGCGCAGCGTGACAAGCGGCCATTCCGCCGGCTGGTGGTCGCCCCGCACGGCGTCGATGCTGAGGCGGACCGGGTCGTGCGCCGGCTCCAGGCGCGCGAGATGGGCGAAGCGCGCCGGGAAGGTGCGCCACAGGGTATGGGCGTGCGCCTCCCGGGCCGGGCGGTGGGGCGGCGCGTCCCAGCCGCTGCCGTCCTGGACCCAGGACGGCGTGTTGGTGCGCAGGCCGCAGGCGCGCAGGCTCAGGATGTAGTCGCGCTCCGGGCGGAGCGTCACCGCGGGCGGGCGGACGGGGCTCCCGGCGATCAGCCCGCGATAGACGCCTGAGAGCGCGGCGACGTGCTCGGCGGGCGACACGCTGCGGCAGGACGAGGCGGCGTCGCGCATCGCCCCCAGGCGCTCGCGGTCGCGGCTCAAGGAGCGCAGGATGTCGCAGACGTGGCCGGCATCGTCGGGCGAGACCTTGAAGCCGTCGATTCCGTCCCGCACCCGCTCGGCGGGCGCGCCGAGATCCGAGACCACCGGCACTGCGCCGGCGGCCCGGGCCTCGTTGAGCGAGATCATGTAGGTCTCGGGCCAGGTCGACAGGTGCAGCGAGACGTCCATCCCGGCCATCAGCCGCGGCAGGTCCTGCGCCGCGTAGCCGCCGCGGATGGTCACACGCGGCAGGGCCAGCGCCCGCAGGTGCCGGTCGAGGTCCGGATCGGGGATCGCCCCGAGGATGTGGAACTCCACCGGCTCGTCGCGCAGGGCGGTGAGGACGCGCAGGATCGCGTCCGCCCCCTTCGGCCGGGTGAAGTTGCCGGGAACCGCGACCCGCAGGGCGGTGCCGTCCGGGGGCCTCTCCGCAGCCGGGAGCCTCCCGTGGCTCGCGGGCGTCAGCATCTCGACGATCCTGACCCGCTCCGCCGGCACCTCCGGGTAGATCGCCCGCAGGTAGTTCGCCGTGAAGGGCGAGTTGGCGACCAGGACGTCGAAGGCCTCGATCATCCGGGCGACGAAGTTGCGGCGGCGCTGCTGCGCGCCGGCCGGGATGCCCTTCGCCGAGAGGCAGATGTCGCACTCGGTCGGCGAGCGCCCGGCGATGTTGCAGTAGCCGCCGCGATAGTCGAGCAGGTTGAAGTGGCTGCAGACGAGGTAGAAATCGTGCAGCGTGTAGAGCGAGGGGACGCCGCAGGCGCGGGCGATCAGCGGCAGCGAGAGCGGCATGCCGATCAGGTGCTGGAAATGCACGAGGTCGATGTCGTTCTCGACCAGGATCTGCTCGAAGACCCGTTCGTGCGCGGCGTCGTGGAGGGTCTCCAGGCCGGCGGCGTGGGGAACGCCGTAGAGGTGCTGCTCGCCGGTGCGGTGGGCGATCAGCGTGTAGGCGGCGGCGCCGTCGACCACCCGGGGATACAGGGTGTAGACGTCGAAGGCCGTCGCACCCTCGGCGAGCTCCTGCTGGTAGACCTCGACCCCGCCGCCGGGACGATACCCGGCCACGTTGTGGGTGACGAGCAGGACCCGCTTGCGGGCCGCAGGCAGGCCGGCCGGCGCGGGAGCCGGGGCGGCGACGCCGGTCAGCGCCGAGAGGATCGCGGCGACGCGGTGGTCGTAGAGGTGCTCGGCCCTCGCCCGCACGCGGGCGGCCTGCGCCATGGCGATGCGCTCCTGCGGGTGGTCGAGCGCCCAGGCGATCGCCGACAACAGGTCGTCCTCGCTGTCGCAGACCGCGATCTCGCCCTCGGTGAAGTAGCGCGTCGCCTCGGCCCGGCCGCCGAGCGCGATCTGGAACGCGCCCGCGAGCGCGTTCTCGAACAGGCGGGGCGGCGGCGTCGTGCCGCTCGCCTGGTCGGCCCGGGCGGAGGAGAACTTGCGCTCCAGGCTCAGCGTGATCCGGCTGCGGTTGGCGATGCGGGCGAGCTCGGGATTCGGCACCCGCCAGTTGGTGAGGAGCGACCCGTCGCCGAGCACCACCGGCGGCAGGTGCGGGTTGGTGGGCAGGCCGATTTTCATCCGCAGCGGCCGGTCGAGCCCGTCGATGATGCGGTTGATCGTCCGCACCCGGTTGGGCCAGGCGGTGCCGACGAAGCAGACGTCGTACAGGAAGGCGTCGTCGTCGCGGATCGGGGCGAGGTCGTGGAAGAGGCGGCTTGCCGCGAGCGGGAGGTGGTGCGCGTTCGCCCCGTAGGCGGGCAGGACGCCGAGATCGTTGGTGAAGACGAGGTCGAAGGGGGCGGCGACGCGCCGATTCTCCTCGAGCTCGTAGGGATCCTCCGTGGTCCAGAGCACCGAGCGGGCCGCCATGGCGCAGAGGCGGCCGAGCACCGCGAGGTCGCCGCCGGACCCGCCGAGCGCCAGGACGGTGTCGCAGCCCCCGCGCCTGAAGAGATCGATGGCGTTGCCGTAATCGGCCTGGCTCACCCACTCCACCGCCGGGTGACGCTGCAGCGCGTCGACGATCGCCAGCGCGATGTAGGAGTTGTGCGTCTGCGCCGCGGTGTCCAGCACGAGAACGCGGAATGTCATGCTCATGACGTGCCCATGGTGTGGCGGCCGGGACGGGCGTTGCGCCCGCCCGTTGCCGCGCCGGATCGGCCGGTTTTCGCTTCGTCGTCTTCGGTTCGTCGCTTCGGGTTCGACGCCTACTCGGCCGCGATCGCGAGGGGCGGCGCCCCCGGCGCCGCGCCGCGGCGCGGCAGCAGGCCGAGCAGGCGCAGTTCGCCCAGCAGCGTCTCGGCCCGCTGCGCGTAGGTGTGCTCGCTGAGGGCCCGCTCCTGCGCGCGGGCCGCCACGGCGAGGAGGGCGTCGGGCTCGTCGCGGGCCCGTTCGAGCCAGCGCTCGAGGTCGCGCGCGCCGTCGATCAGGATGATCTCACGGTCGCGCTCGAAGTAGTCGAGCACCTCCAGGCTCTCGGCGACGAAGAGCTGCGCCGAGCCCATCAGGGCGACCTCGAAGGTTCGGGGTCCTGGAGTTGAGGGCGCCAGGTTGTACCGCGCATTGGCGATGCTGAGATCGCGGCCGATATTGAGGGTGAGGAGGGCGCGGGCCGCCGTCTCGGCGAAGGCCGAGGGCGACAGGCGCTCGTTGCGGGCGAAGGTCAGGTCCTGCGGCCACTGGTCCCCGGACACGGCGGTGCGGTGGCGCCGCAGCAGGGGCGCACCCTCGCGCAGGAAATCGATGCGGTTCTGGTAGGCGTAGCCGCAGAAGAACAGCGCGAGATCGCGCGGGGCCGACCGATCGACCGGCCGCAGATGGGTGTGCGGGCAGGCCGCCAGGGGCAGGTGCGCCGCTGGCACGTCGCCGTAATGCATCGCCGCCCAGCGGTCGGTGCTGAACACGATGTCGGCGATGCCGCGCAGGCGGAAGGCGTAGTCGAACTCGTAGGGATCGTCGTGGAGCCAGAAGGCGAGGACCGCCCCGGCCCGGTCGGCGAAGCGGCGCAAGCGGCACAGGTTGCTCGCATCGACCGCGACGCCGCCCACCGCCAGCACCAGATCGGCCTTCACGTGGTCGGCCCCACGCAGCCCCGCCAGCGCCTCGCAGCCGATTGCGTGCACAACTACAGCGTGCGGTCCGAGATCGCGCAAACCTCGCGCCACGTAGGTCCTGATCGCCGCATTGGTGTTGAGCCGGTCCTCGACAGTTCCGGTAACGACGATGGTGAGCGGTCTCTCGATCATGGGGAGGGCATCCGTTCCGAGCGGGAGGAGGGCAATGGTCGGAAGTGCGGGGGTCGTTGACGGCGCTCAGGCGGCCTCGCGGGCGGATGCCGTCCGCGGGCGGATTGCGGCGCGAAAGACCGCCGCCCAGGCCGCGTCGTCGCCGAGCACGTGCGGGTTGTCGTGGTCGAGCCGGTGGATGCGGTAGGCGGGATCCGGATCGGCGCCCGTCCCGTCGCGGTCGGTGACGAAATGGACCTCGCCGGCCGGTCCGATCGTGTCCTGTACCGCCTGCGTCAACGCCGCCATTGCCTCGCGTCCGAAATGGAAGTTCATCGTCGGCGAGACGCGCACCACTTCGTCGAGGTTCGACTGGGTGTTCGAGACGAAGATCAGGCAGCGTCGAAAAGTCTTCAGCCCCGAGAACCTGTCGAGCAGGTAGGCGAACTTCGTCTTCGTCTGCGCGAACGTCTCGTCGAGGGCGACCACGTCGTCCCGGGTGAATTCGTGCCAGAAATGCAGGTTGTGCCGGGGCCAGTAGAAATTCGGATGGACCACGATCTCCCCGGGGTGGTCCGGGAAAAGCCCACCCGCGGCCATCCAGCCGGCGAAGCTCGCCGGCGGCATGATCAGCCAGTCGAACGGTCCGGTCGCCTTCACCAGCGGCTCGCCGAGCAGATCAGACAGGAGATCGACGTGTCGATCGATCTGCCACGCCGTCTGGCACGACACGCCGAGACTGATGATGGCTGTCTCTGTACCGAATGCGGACATGCGAGTTCCTTTTGTGAACTCTCTGATGCAAGACTATTTGTGCGGAACCAGGGTGCGGCGACGTGCGCACAAGCGACGACGTCTGCGTGGCCCGGATCGGTGGGTTGGCCCATGTTGGTTGCACAAAAATTTTTTTGCAATCCCAGATTTAGACTCCTGCGCTTTGTCGGCCTCCGGCGAGCGCATCTGGCCGCCGACGCTCCGGCCGCGGCCGAGAGGATTGTGACCTGCTCGCAACACGCGATTTTTTCTCCCAACTACAACGCCAAGCTGCGTGTTCTCGGCTTGACACCTCAACTCGAGGTTGCGCTGATAGCCGGGCCAACCACATGGGGGAATTGCTGTGGCCGTCACCTTCGACAACACAGTCTTCAACGCCAGTCAGGCAACTACCGGGCTCTATGCAGCCGGAGGTTTCACCGGAACGAACCTTCTTTCCGGCGCGACGCCAGTCACCATCAATGGAAGCATCGATCAGCCGAACTCGACGGTTGGCGTCAATCTCAACCTCGCCGGCGTGACGGCGGTCGGGGCGACGGGAACCTATCTCGGCTACAGCCCGGCCGACAACGACGACTACGTCTATTACTTCAACGTGACCGGCGGCGGATTGGTCACGCCTGTGACGATCGGCGTGTCTGGCGTGGCGGCGCCGGTCCTCGGCGTGCTGACCCCCGTCACCACCGCCAACGTGACCGCGCCGGTCGGGCCGAACACCCCGTGCTTTGCCACCGGCACGCTGATTCGCACTGCGAACGGCGACGTTCCGGTCGAGGCGCTGGCGGCGGGCGATCTCGTGCTGACCGCCGCCGGCGCGCACCGCCCGGTGCGCTGGATCGGCCGCCGCCGGGTCGCTTGCGACCGGCACCGGGACCCCCACGCCGTCTGGCCGGTGCGGGTCCTGGCCGGCGCCTTCGGCGAAGGCCTGCCGCAGCGGGACCTCTGGCTCTCGCCGGACCATGCCGTCTGCGTGAGCGTCCTCGCGGAGGTGCTGATCCCGATCAAGCACCTGGTGAACGGCGCCACCATCGCCCAGGTGCCAGTGGACGAGGTCACCTACTGGCACGTCGAGCTCGACGGCCACGACGTCCTCCTCGCCGAGGGCCTGCCCGCCGAGAGCTTCCTCGACACCGGCGTGCGCTCCGGATTCGAGAACGGCAGCGACCCGGTGACGCTCCACCCCGACTTCGCGCCCCGCAGCCACGCCGATTTCTGCCGCCCCCTGGTGCAGGGCGGCGCGCTCGTCGCGGCGGTGCGCGCCCAGCTCGCCACCCGGGCGGGCGCGCTCGGCTGGATCATCTCCCGCGATCCCGACCTGCACCTCGTGGCGGACGGCGCGGTGATCCGGCCGTTCGCGAGCGGGGACGTCACCCGCTTCGCGCTCCCTGCCGGGACGCGCAGCCTGCAGCTGATGTCGCGCACCTACACCCCCTACCTGCTCGATGCGAGGTCGGGCGACCGGCGCCGCCTCGGCGTGCCGCTGCGGGGCCTGTCGGTGCGCGACGGGCTGGGCTTCTCCCGCGACGTCGCGCTCGACGATCCGGCCCTAGCGACCGGCTTCAGCTTCGTGCAGGGGCAGGCGGGCGACCTCTGGCGCTGGACGAACGGCAGCGCCGTGCTGCCGTCCTCCCTGTGGGCGGGGGCGCGGGGCGAGGTGACGCTCGAGGTCGCGCTGGTGCCCGCGAGCCACTGGGCCGGCGACGGCGTCTACGCGTTGCAGGCCTCCGCCGAGCCCGCGGCAGAGAGCCGCGCTCTCGCCGCCTGACGGGCGCGAGCCGGGCAGGGCGCCGCCGCGCGCCCTGCCACACCCGCGTCGTTGCCCGCGGCGGACGCAGAGACCGGCGCGAGGACATCGACTTTCGTTACCGGAAAACGATGGATTTTCGCAGACGAGCAGGGCCGGCGGACAGTCGACCGCATGACAGCCGTGGTCCTGCTCTCGTCACCGCGACAATCCTCGCCGGATTCGATCGCCTTGCACCTGCAGCGCACGCGCCGATCGTCTGAAACGTAAAATCCCGTCGCGATCTGGCAGGCACGCAACCCGACTAAACGCATGTTACGATCAGCAAACCCTATGGTTGTATTCGCATCCCATCGACGGCTGCGCCCCAAACGCTGGCACACCAGATAGTTGCGCCTCCTCCTCAGCCTAGGCACGCTTCACTCACCATTCGCTAAGTCGCGACAAAATTTCAATATATTTTCGATTGTCGGCAGAGCTTGCCCGACTTGCCACAGATAAAAATTTGAAGACAGCCATCCGACGGCGGTATATTCAGTGACGTCCTGAATGATCGATCGTTCTCGCCGGCATGGGGGCCACATGGGCGCATCGGGAAGATTGCTTACCGAAGAGGATTTACGGCCGCGTTTCGTCGATATTCCGCAAGCTGTCGGCAGCTGGGATTGGGATATACCAAACGACCGGATCTACTGCGACGACATCGTCGCGAGCCTGTATGGGATCGACTCCGCATCGGCCAGCTATTCGGGCTGCAGCCTCGACATGTTCGTGTCCGGACATCACCCGGGTGACCGCGACTGGATGAACGATGCCATCCGAGGCGCGATGCAGGGAACGGGCATCCTGGTCGCCGAGTATCGGACGCAGCCCGAGGAGGGCGTCGAGAAGTGGGCCCTGGTCCGCGCCCGCTACTACCACGATGCGCAGGGGCGCCCGATGCGGGCGCGGGGCGTCATCGTCGACATCACGAACAGCAAGCTCGACGGCCAGGCTCCGTCGATCGCCCAGGATCTCCCGGATATGCATCTCCCGGACATGCATCCTCTCGATAGGGCGGCCGAGCTGTGCATCTCGGCGCGCGAGGTGATCGCGACGGCGCGCAAGCCCTTCCTGCTCCGCCTCGTGGACATGGTCCTCCTGGAACTCGGCCGCGAGCTGGGCAAGCTGGTCCAATAGAGCCTCACCCGACCGTGCGGTGACGCTTGCAGGCGGACATTCGTCGTGGGGGCCGCAGGCGCGATTCCGAGACGATCGAAGGGGGCTGCGATGATCTACGCCGCCGTATGCTGCACCGTCATAAACGAAGCATCGATCCTGCGGGAGTGGCTGGCCTTCCGCGACGCACTCGGGTCGATCCATGCCGACCTGGCAGCCCACGATCTTCTCCCCGACACGCACCTGGTCGATACCGGCTACGTCGATGCCGACCTGTTGCTCGCCAGTACACGCGCCCCGCGCCGTTTGCTCACGCCGCGTCGATGCGAGGAACACGCCGCGTCGGAGACCGCGCGAGCGCGAGAGGTCGACGAGGCCTTTGCCGAGCAGTACCGTTGGCGGGCAGGCATCGAAGGGACGCTGTCGCTGGGCGTGCGGACCCTGCATCTGCGGCGGGCCCGCTAGCTCGGGCTGGCCAGGGTCCACCTCCAGCACGTGCTGACCGCCGCCACCCTCAACATCGGCCGGATCGTCGACCGGCTGGCGGGTGAGACCGTCGCGTCGACCCGCCGGTCACCCTTCGCTCGCCTCATCAGTCAAGCTGTCTGAGCCGCGACTGAACCGCTCCGGGTTTTTCGGAGGCTGATTGTCTTGGGTCAGGCGGCCATGGCTTGGTCGCCGACGTGGGTATGATAGCGCGCTTCGGCCTCGGCGGGAGGGACGTTGCCGATCGGCGCGAGGAGGCGACGGTGGTTGTACCAGTCGACCCACTCCAGGGTGGCGTACTCGACCGCCTCGAAGGAGCGCCAGGGGCCACGCCGGTGGATCACCTCCGCCTTGAACAAGCCGTTGATCGTCTCCGCCAAGGCGTTGTCGTAAGAGTCGCCGACGCTGCCGACCGACGGCTCGATGCCCG
>NZ_JAAKGV010000039.1 GCF_011043735.1 Methylobacterium sp. DB0501
GACGACCAACCTGGCGTTCGGGGAGTGGCCAAGCGTGTTTGCCGGCGACGCCAAGATGACGACGGCACTGCTCGATCGACTGACCCACCACTGCGAGATCGTCGAGACCGGCAACGAGAGCTGGCGCTTCAAGAACCGGGCGTGAGGGCGGTCTGCGCGCAGCTCATCCTGGACCCCTGCTCAGCCCGGCTGCGCCACCCCGACCCGCTTCGCCGGGCTGATCAGGGGCGTCGCGCCACGCGCAACAAAGGGTCCCGATTGGACGCCGATCAGGGGTCCCGTTCCGATGCCGTTTGACACCAGGGCGTGATAGCCCGCAAAGCAGAGTGGGACCCAGCTCGCGGATACCATCAGGGCCAGCGGTCACATGAACGACTGCATCAACAGGCCGGACACAAGACTGCACCCGACCAACGCGTCAGAAGCTCAATTCGCCGCTTGCAATGCGGGAGCCATCCACACAAGACTGACGCTTACGACGGAAAGAGCTACCTATATTACGACTGGATGAGCCGAGATTTCTTTGCATTTCTCAAGGATCAGCCGAAGCAAGATTATTACGCCGCACTGGGGAGCGGCCAGCGTGTCAAGGTAAAGAAGGATTTTCGCAGAAAGGCAGGGAAGGCGTACGATCTTTGCTTGAAAGCGATCGAGGCGGAAACACAGGATTACCGCAACGACCGCTGGCGCAAAGTTTTCGGATCGAACTTCCCGCCCAGACCCGTTGCAACCACGGCTGCGGACTCGGCTTTCGAGTCCGCTCTCAAGTCTGGGGGCTACGAGGCTCGAAACACCGAACGCTTTATCGAGGACATGTACCCAATCGATATCCGCTTCGATATCGAACTGGAGTGCGAGGTGAAGCAGGATGGCTTTCGCCCATCCCTCCTACGCAGCTTGCTTGCCGCGAGCCGCGTTCTCCAGGCGAAGAAGGACTTGAAATTCTTCGTCACTGATACCGACGTACCTCCGCCTTTCACGTTGCTGTGGAAGGTGCTCAATAGAGGTCCCACGGCCGTGAGACGTGATTGTATCCGAGGCGAGATCGTACCGGATGACGGCCGTCTGGAGAAGATAGAAAGGACCAACTTTCGGGGCGACCATATTGTAGAATGCTACGCCGTGAAAGACGGCGTCGTCGTCGCCAAAGATCGCATTCACGTTCCCATAACCGAGTAGGATATCCGGTGGACAGAGCTGGTCTTCTTAAGGCGATAGCCAACACCGGCTACAACGTAGGGTTCGGCGCGAAGAAGCATTTTGCAACCTTCGATCTTGTCGAGAAAGTGCCGGGTTGGATCGGCTTCATATCAAGCGCGGTCGGAATATTTGCGCTGGTTTGGGAGCCCCTCTCCGCAAAGGTACCCTCAGCGTGCTTGGCCGTGCTTGGACTGTGCAACGTCTATATCGCAGCCTATCGAAGTAAAGAATATGATGAGGTTGGCCGGAAGCTGACCCAAATTTACAACCAGCTTCGAGATTTATATTATGAAGTCCAAGGTGGTTCTGACGTGGAGCAAAGCCACGCTCGCCTCGCAGAACTCGAGAGCAGTTTCTATGCTGCATCAATCAGCAAGCAGATACTCTTTTCCGATTGGTTCACACACTACAAGTTTTTCGCACAGCAAGAGAGAGCATGGATTAACGAGCAGCGAAAATTTACTTGGAAGGATATGGTGCCTCTTTCGCTGAGAATCGCTCTTGTAATTTTTTCTTTGGCTCTGCCTGCCGGGTTGTACCTCTTGGCGCACAAATAGTCACGTCGCTTTCTTCACTTAATTCGGGCAGTTCGGTTGGAATCTTATTGTCCACCGTGATCTACAATCTATTCTATATACTGTCAGAGGCCATTCGAAACGGACTTTCTCAAGTAAGCTATTCATAGAGAGCCGGCGCTGTGGAATGCCCCGAGGTGGACGTCGTGAGGGTCCGTATCAGGTCCAGAGCGGCGGTTCGGCGCCTGCCGACGGAAGGTCGGCTTACGGCGCTTTGCGGATCCGCCGCCGATTTCTACAGGCTGTGGAGCGCTTAAAACCGAGCGTTGACCAGGGTCCAATCCGATGGTCCATTTCCTAGGTCCGATGCCGCTCAAGACGGGTGATCGGGGGCTTAACCCCTTGATGTCGTACCCCTTCGGTTTTGGCTGAGAATCCTGGCGCCCCAGCCACCTTTTCACCTAACCCACTCAGATCGCTCACGTTCTCGCGCAGCCGCCCTGCGGAGTGAGCCGGTTGCACCATTCCGCTGCTACACAGGCCGCCCGCCCGGGCGGCGAGGGAGCGGAGTGAGGTCCATCGCCAACGTCGTCCTCCGGGGACGAATCTTCCACTTTCGACGCCGCGTGCCGGACACGCTCAGACCCAGGCTGCGCCTGAAGGAACTGGTGCGCAGCCTCGCGACCACCGACCTTCGTGCTGCCAAGGCGAGAACCTGTCGGGTATACCTCGCCTCGGAGAGCCTGTTCACGGCCCTGTGCGCGACGCCGATGCTGACCGACGACCAACTCGCCCGCTTCGTGCAGGACTTCTACGGGACGATCCTCGACGATGAAGGACAGGGACGGCTGACGCACGGAGCGATCCCGACCGACCTGCGGGAGCGGCGCGTCGCCCAGTACGAGACGATGGCGGCACGGGCGCGCGAAGCTCTCGCCTGCAACCGGCTGGAAGAGGCGGGCTTCGTCACCGTCGCCATGCTCCGCAAGCAGGGCATTGGGATTGCCCCGTTTCTGTGGGGCAATCCCAATCCCCAGGCACGGGGCAAGGCGGCCAGAAAGGGAGCCAGCCATACCTCTAAGTGGTCAAGCCACGCCTTCGACCCGAGCTCATCCATTGCGGCGCTCCCGCTCGCCTCAGCAAACGAAAACTAGGATGCTCCAACATGGCAGATTATTGCTAAGCCAAGCTGTCTGACGCGTTGCACTCGCCAGCAGTATCAGAAACAGTGAAATCCCGACCTTCGCTGATGCCCAGGCTGCGGCAAGCGGCTCGTTTCGGCGCGAGCGGGCTTCGAAGAGAGCGCGCCGGGAAACGGAATTGAACAAAACCATATTTCGGCTCGCCCGTGCCCGGCGACTCCGCCATCGACCATGCTGCACAGGTGACCGGCATCGAGCACGGGGAATGAGCGGGAGAGGTTTTCTCGGCCCACAGGAATCCGCAGAATCAGGGTTTCTGTCTGTGGTTGGCAGCCATGCCATGATACCTGCTTTTTCAGTGAAATATACAACCTATGATATCGTTATAATTTTGAGATTGAATTTGAATATGATGTGGCAAATGCACAAAATACAATTTTTTCACTTAATACTTCTTATTTACAGTACATGTGCGAATCTTTACAACATATACGATATTTCATAGTTCGACTCATTGTTTTAGTCGCAATCAATTCGACTAGCCTTGACAATAAAATGCTGCCGTAGGATTGAGGGCCCGGGCACAGGCGCGCGGAGTCGATTGGTGTGACGAAAATCTTGAAGTGCCCCGTCCACGTCAGCGACAGGGCTTGCTCCGCCTGCCGAGCACGCCTCTTGCATTGCACGACTTCATGTCACTCAGATAAGGAATGCGCCGGCATATTCGGATGAGTTTGGCGCACTTTCAGCAGCGGAACCTAGCAAACGTCGGTGGTCCATGAAAAATTTTGTCAGTCGCATAATTCGAACGGTTGGCAAAACGCCGGAGAGGGATGCCGAAGGCAATCAACCTCAGAAAGAAATCGCAGAAACAGATCAAAAATCCCTCGAAAGATCGATCGTCGCCGAACATTTCGACACTATTTATTATCTCTCGACAAATCCAGACGTTGCACAAGTCGGACACGACGCTCTCGACCATTTTCTGGAATATGGATGGCGTGAGGGGCGCAATCCAACCTCTTGGTTTCGAAGCAAGTATTATCTTGACAAAAATGAGAGTTATCTTAAGAACAATATCAACCCGTTCTATGAGTATCTTATCAAGAACGAGCACGCGCCGTCGAGCAATGATGATGCCATCGAAGACATCCGCACATTCAACACAAATGATGTTGTACGCAAACTCGTAGAAGCGCATTTCGATTCTACTTTTTACGTGTCGAAAAATGGCGACGTTGCGGAAAGCGGGGTCAATCCGCTCGACCATTTTCTTGAATACGGCTGGCGTGAAAATCGAAATCCGACCCCTTGGTTCGACATCGAGGAGTTCTTGAAAAGTCGGCCGGATATAGGCTTCGCCGGGGTAAACCCTTTTTACCAATATCTGCTTGAGAAACAACACTCCCAAGAGAAATCAGCGCCAGAACTGAGAGCTGACATTGCCCCTACCGGCGCAGATGCAGCCGCCTTGAACTTTCAACGATCGATGATCGAACCTTACTTCGATCGCGAGTACTACTTAAGAACGTATTCCGATATCGCCGCAGCTGGGGTTGACCCGCTCGCCCATTTCGTCGCCCAAGGATGGCATGAGGGGCGTAATCCGACCGCGCAGTTCGACGTGCGAGAATATCTTCGTCTCAATCCTGACGTCAGAACTGCTGGCGTCAATCCATTCTATCACTATATCGTCGTCGGAAAATCGGAGGGCCGGCAGGTCAAGTCAGAGCATTTTATCGAGTCGAGAATCATCTCTTCTGCTCGATCCATGGGGGCGCGCGCCGCCAACGATCTTAAGCAAGCTTCGCATCGCGTCGCCCTCAAGAGCGACGTTCTAAAAACATATATTGAACGATTGATTCCAAATAGTCGCAACCGCGTCATTTTAAGTCTTAGTCATGACGACTATACCGGAAATTATGGGGGTATCCAGAATTGCATCGGTCAGGAACAAAAAGAATCGAATGCCTCAGGAATTTCCTACGTTCATATTTCTCCTGCTCGTCCTACCCTTTATTTCAACCCAAAATCTGAAGACAACGAGGAACTTGTTACAATCATTATCGATGGGGATAGGGTTGGGCATGCAACCAAATTTGATCTCATTGCATGTTTGTCCGAACGTGCGACAGGGTCAGCCGTCGACATCCACTTCATTATTCACTCCCTTCTCGGCTTTTCATTGAAATTTATATCGAATTTACATGCCGCTCTCAGGCCGCAGGGCAGCTCGTTCTGGATTCACGACTGCTCCACGCTATGCACGAATTATGCGCTATTGCGCAACGATATTGAATTCTGTTGGGCGCCCAAGTCCGAATCGGCGTCATGCACCGTTTGTGTGTATGGCAGTGAGCGGATCGAACACCTGAAAGCGATACGCCTGCTGTTCGATATCCTCAAGCCGGACGTGATCTTTCCGTCAGAGACGGTCCGCGATTTCTGGCAAGCGAAATCCAGCTACACCACCGGGCGGGCCATCGTCTCACCGCATGCCCATCCGAAATTCGGCACCAGGGCCCGCGACAAGGCCGTCGGGCGTCCCGCAAAAGTCGCCTTCGTGGGCATGGCCTCGGCTCATAAGGGCTGGCATGTGTTTCATGAACTCGCGGAGGCATGCCGGCGCGATCCCCGATACAACTTTTTTCACTTTGCAACCTCCCCGGGCGAGCTGACTCCCGCGATCCATTTTGTGCCGACAACCGTCACCTCTCAAAACCCTTCAGCGATGATCGACGCTCTTCTTGAAAACGATATTGATATAGTCATCCAATGGTCATTATGCTTTGAAACGTTCTCATTCAGCACCCTGGAGTCAGTGCTGGCTGGAACATACATCGTGGGCCGAAGAGACAGCGGGAACGCGGCGAAGCTCATTGAAGAGTTCAAATCGGGAATTCTTCTCACCAGCAAAAAAGATCTGACGGAATTTTTCTCGTCAGGAAATGCTTATGACCAACTACGCAATTATCGATTGCGGCCTGTATCTGTCGGATCAATTGAACTGAACAAGCCCAGCTTTTCCTTCCTCGGCAAGTGATAGGCAACGGATATGTCGCAAGTGCATTGCTATACAAGTATTACCTTCTCTTATTTGTCGAGGGCGCGGGTGCTCAGCGAGACGCTACGAGCACACCACCCGGACTGGACGCTGTGGCTATGTATCTCGGATCTCGAGCCGGCAGACTACAAGCTCGACATGGTCGACCATGGGTTCGACCACGTGCTCTGGTTGAAGGATTTGAGGATCGACAATCGAGAAAGCTGGATATTTCGACACAACATTGTTGAAATTTGCACAGCTGTAAAGGGCTTTTTCCTGGAAAAAATTTTCGACTCTGGTGCTGATATTGTTTTATATATCGATCCAGACATTGCTATATTTAACAGCCTTCTACCGTTGGTGCAGAGACTGCAAAATGCCAATATGATACTGACTCCTCATTTAATTAATCCCGAAGAAAAATCAAAATACATGTGGGAGAACGAGCGCAGTTCTCTCTTACATGGCGTATACAATCTAGGATTTTTAGGCGTGAGAAATAGTACGGAGGGACGGCGCTTCGCCGCATGGTGGCGGGAACGGCTGCAATTTTTCTGTTTCGAAATTGCGTCAGAAGGTATTTATACCGATCAACGTTGGTGCGATCTCGTGCCGGCTTTCTTCGAGGGCGTCGAGATCGTGAGGGATCCCGGGTACAATGTGGCAAGCTGGAACATCAGTTCCCGACCCATTACGTTTGACCACGACGGAACCCTCTATGCGGGTGATTCATTGTTGAGGTTCTACCATTTCACAAAAATTACTGATGTCGGTGAAGCAATGATCGACCGCTACTCCGGATCGAGTACAGCTATTTTTGAAATTGTTAAATGGTACCAGTCAAGATTAAAGAAATATGAAGATCCTATATTTAGTAAATACTGGGCTTATGGTTCATATAACGATGGCACACCCATCAAATACGAACATCGTGTACTGTACCGTAAACGACCTGATCTGCAGGAAGATTATCCTAACCCTTTTCGTGCCAACAGTTATCTTAAGTGGATCAGAGAAAATAATCTAAATTGATCAATCACACCAGTCATGGCGTCCAGGCGGGTCTGGGCAGGCGTTCTGGCGCTGCTATCTTTGCCTGGCGTCAAACACCACCTCGATCCGGTCGACCTTGATGTTGCGGCCTGCCCACCATACTCCGCCACCCCAGCGCGGCCATCACCGGCGGTCTGGATGACGAGGATCCCCCGGCTGGCCCGCATTCAAGAGACACCCGCGATCCGATCCACCTCAACCCGACAAAGCGGGCGTGTCGTGACAGAAGAGCCGGTCCGTCCGTGCGGGGTCACGGATGGATCGGCTTTTGGCTACAACCGGCATCTGTCGGACGCTGGGGCATGGCCGGTGGGCGCGCGGGGACTCGCCGGGGGATCACGCCGCGCTGGGTGTGCGGGCAGCGCACCAGCAGATCAGGGAAAACTCGGCCTCGACCCGCGTCGAGAGCCCCTCGTGGACCGGGCAGGATCGCCACGCGCTGATGACGTGCCCGGCCCTTCCCAACCTGCCGCACCGGCCCCTCGTGGGAATGAGCCTGACGGGGTAGGGGAAAAAGTAAGGGGTTGGCCTCCTGAACTGCCGAGCCTGCCGGCCAATCGCTAAGCGGTCACCGCGCCGCTGTTCGAGGATCTGCTCCCGCTCGTCCAGTGCCGGTGAAGCCGGCACCGCTTTCGCTGGCCCTCACCTTGTAAAGTGCGGAAGTCGCTCAAAGCGCGCGACATTCGCCCGATGATCCGATGCTGCTGCTGCCGCTCGCTGCCGCAACTTCGGGTGGGGTGGGGGAGAAGGGCGTCATGGACGCGAAGGCAATCGTTGAACAGCGGCAGCGCCGCCGGCGAATCGCACGGTCGGGCGCAGCGCCTTTGCAAGTGCATTGAGCTGCGTCCGAACTGCGCCGCTGCCTTTAACCGAAAGATCCCACATTTAGCACCCGGAGCAAATCGAGGCTGTGATACGCTTGATCTGCTTTTCGTCTGCCCGCTCTTTCTCACGCGCCTTCGCCGAATTGCGCTTGTGGATCTCCTGCATCACTGCAACTTTAGCCAGAATGCTGGGCGCGTTCTCCAATGCGAGAGGTAGCGCGGCCGAGCCCAATGTTGGAACAGCCGCAGCTGGCGATATAGAGGCGAATCGCTGTCGCGGTTCGCGGATATTTTGCGGTTTACGATAGCTTATGCTGGAATTCGACAAAACACACAATGGATCGACGGAGTTTCTCGACGTAAGAAGCGTCTTGCACGTGCTCTCGGGCAGCTTGTCAGGAGCGGAATCCACCGCATTCGGATAAGCCGCATCGACCGCGCTTGGATAGGCCGCCCAGGCCGGCGCAAGCGTGTGTGGCTCGCGCGATTGCCCGATCCCGAAACAGCCGCCCAAGCCGAGCGACAAACCGATTGCAACGACCCTCAAATGTACCGCCACCGACGCCCTCCTCACGCAGCCGATGCGCTTCGGCCACTGGTATCGACCTGAAACGCTGCTGGTCCCTTAAGGGCGGCGCCTCATCCGTCCGACATATCACACCCGGTTGTCATGCACGACAGGCCGGCCTCTTGAGGTCTGTCCGGGAAGAAGGCTCGTCTCTCGGAGCAGGCTGCGGGCGATGACCCTGGGGCGTCATGGTTGAGCAATGTGGATGCCAGAAAACTGCTCATGCTCAGACGATTCTACCGAAACCCGGCATGGTTCTGGACAGCTTCTCGTCTCAGCACTTCCTCGACAAGATGCACCATGCCCACGTCACCGACGATCACGCACGGCCGCTCGACGTGCTACAACCGGAGACCGCATGCATGAATCGTGTCATTGTTGGGGAATAACTCCGAGAAATCGTTCGATTCCCTGCCAAAACACAACACCGGGCTTTTCATTCACCACATAATCCCAATCGATTTCGTTGGTCCAAACGAAGTGAAATTCCCGAAACCACCTTGCGAACCACCAGGACAGCGTACCTTGCCCGTTCTCGGCGAAACTGAAAAATGAATTGCCGAAGACAACGACCTTCTCGTCGATGGGCGCCTTCGGATTCTTCCAGATCTGCCGACGCCCCATATGAGATCCGTCTTCGGGAATATATTCGTCCGATTTTTCTACCCCGTCACAAAAATGCGGCAGGTCTGCGGTATCGACTTCGTAAAATATCTCGGGCACAAACAGCCCGATCATCCGGTATGACAAATCGCCGATCGTCGCCGTTGCCTTGTCGAATCGATAGGCGGGGATGCGCAGATCGAACAACTCATTCATCAGATGCTTGAAAACTAAATAAGTACCATAAGGCGATAGGTGACTGTCGGCTCGACGGCAAGCAATCGTCCGGTCTGCGAGGCTCCAGAATATCCCGCGCACGGAGGTGTAGATGGCGCTCCCGTGACGATCCCGCATTTCGGCCTCGATGTGATCGAGCAGGCGGGTCGGGCTTGAGATCGGCGTCGGGTACAGATCCGGAAGGATCGAAATTTTTTCAGGGACGATGACCTGATGGAATCGGACGCCGGCTTGAGCGGCGCGTTCGAGACGATTGTCAACGAGCGCGATCCATTGCGTTGCCACGTCGAGGTCGCCAGGGCGCGTCGGGGCATATTGGGCAAGAACGTCGTTGGACCCTCCGATCAGAAACATGAAGCCATCCCTGCCCAGGATGGCCGAACCGTCGCTCGACACCATCCCGACCGGCATCTGGATGCTGCTCATGGACGAGGTCTCGATGCGCTCCACATTCACGAGGCGATGCGTCAGGTCGCTGTTGCGGTGACGTAGGCTGGCATTGACGAGCATCGACGAAAGAATGGTATGAAGCTCTTGATTGCCCAAATTATGCGCAACCGCTTCTGCAATATCAGTAAAACTTCCCTGCTTCAACCGCTTGTTCAGATCACTGATTGCCTGGTAAATCTCGAGCGCGGCATCGTTCATATCGGCTTCTTTCAAAATATTTCCTCGCTCCGGAAGCTATTAATTACTAGCTAGCGGCGTCTACATCGCAGGAGAGCATAGAGCTATGACCGGACATGTTCAAGTTTTTCCCCTCAAAAGCTCGTCGCGCGCGCCCCGCCTGTCTGCCCCGCCCCGTCCTGTCCTGCCTCGGCTCGAACGATCGGAGCGCACCGACGCTGCGCGCATGGATCGGTGAGTTCGCTTCCGCCGCAAGCCTCGGCCTGACCGGCGCCCCGCTCACGACGAGGTGACAACCGGTAGAGTTTATGGTCCAAATGACCGGAGCAGGTCTACAGGCCCCGGGCACCGCCGTGCCGATCCTGTGGCGGGATGGTGCTGCTCCTGACCCAGAGGTCGTCCCGAGTGCGCGGCGCGCGCAGCAGTTGGGTTATTGATGTGGAACAGCACGGCTCGCGGGCCCGATGTCGACGGGGGAAGGGTTGATCTATCAGCTGGTTGCCGTCGCGGTGGGAGTCGTCGTCGGATTACCGATCGCCTTGTTCGGCTTCATGCGGATCGACGAGAGGCCCGGCTGGCTCAGCTGGACGATCCTCCTGGTTGGCGTCGTGGCGACACTGGGACCGGCCACGAGCGCCGCAATCTCGCATGCTCTCCAGGCGGGAACGGGACGGTACGAGGGACGCTGATGAGCTACGTGATCCCCCTCGGGATACTTGGCCTCCCCGTTTCATGGCGCCCTGCCGGGCTCTCCGGCAATGGTGCGGATCTGATTCGCACGGCCGGGCGATGGGTTCCTGCGGCAGGATAATGCTGGACAACACCGAAGTGGCGACGCCCGAAGTTGTCCCTGTCATCGCCGCAAGCTTTGCTCTATGTTCGCTTGCCGCACGATTCGCGTCGCGCTGGCAGCCAGACCGAGAACACGAGTGATCATCTCTTCATCGCGCCGGACAACGCAAAGACGTGTCCTCAATACGGGTAGCGGACCTTTCGATAGGGACAAGCTGCATCCCGCCTTTCGCAACCATGGATGGAGCGAGGTCCGCCTCGATATTGATGCACGTGTGGCACCCGACCTGATCGGGTCTGTCACCGACATGCGTGCCTTCGCGCCGGACGCCTCTTTCGATGCAGTTTGGTCGTCGCACAACGTGGAGCACCTTCACGCACATGAGGTTCTCCCAACATTCAGTGAGTTCACGCGCATTCTGAAGCCGGATGGCTTCGCGCTGATTACGTGCCCAGATCTTCAGGCTGTGGCGCAACTCGTCGCCGAAGGCAAGATGGATCACGTCGTGTACGTATCCCCGGCGGGACCGATCACCCCTCTCGATATGATGTTCGGTCACTCTGCCTCCATCGGCGCCGGCAATCGCTTCATGGCTCACAACACAGGTTTCACGGCCGAGCGTCTGGGTCGTGTCGGCCTCGATGCCGGCTTCACCGAGGTCCGTATCGGTAAAGGCCGCTTCTTCGATATCTGGGCCCTGGCCCTCATGCCGGAGGCGGATCTCGCATCCATCGCCCCATTGTTTCATGGGACCGATCAGTCCGATCTGCTGCGCTGGCGCTGACCGACACGGACGGGCTCGCGAAGGCTGCACCCGCGATGGATTTCCTGTTCGTTCACAACAATTTCCCAGCGCAGTTCCGGTTCGTCGCCGAGCATCTCGCGCGCGACCCGCGCAATCGCGTCGCCGCGGTAGGAGCCGCGTCCGCGCGCGACCTGCCGGGGGTTCGCCTGGAGCGCTATCAGTTCGAGGATATCGGCCGCGCCGAAGTCCATCCCTTCGCGCGTCGATTCGATCGTGAGGCACGCCGGGCCGAGCAGGTGCTGTACGCCCTGAACGCGCTCGATCGCGCAGGCTTCGTTCCAGACGTCATCGTCGCGCATAGCGGCTGGGGTGAGACTCTTCCCCTTCGCGCAAAATATCCAAAGGCTCGTTTCGTCGTATACTGTGAATATTACTATCGCGATGCGGGCGGGGACGTCAATTTCGATCCCGAATTTCCTCTTCTCGGCGTCGACGGGCTGACGCATTTACGTGCCAAGAATTCTTCGCAACTGCTCGCCTTGGTCGATAGCGATGTCGGGATCTCACCGACACCGTGGCAGAGATCGACCTATCCACGTGAATTCCAATCGAAGATTGTGATTGCTCACGAAGGCGTCGATACGCAATCGGTTCAACCCGACGCGCGGGCACGCTTTCGCTTGCCGAACGGCAGGATGCTCGCCGCAGGCGATGAAGTCCTCACCTTCGTGGCGCGCAACCTCGAACCCATGCGAGGGATCCACGTCTTTCTACGGGCTCTTCCCGCGATCATGGCTGCGCGCCCCCAAGCGCAGGTGGTCATCGCGGGCAATGACGGGGTGTCCTACGGGGCGACGTCCCCGGACAGACGCTCGTGGAAGGAGGTCTTTCTGTCGGAGGTGAGGCACCGGCTCGATCTCGCGCGCGTGCATTTCGTCGGCCCCCTGCCTTACACCGACTACCTCCGCCTGCTGCAGGTCTCCCGCGTCCACGTCTATCTGACCTATCCGTTCGTGCTGTCCTGGTCCCTCGTCGAAGCGATGAGCGCAGGCTGTCTGATCGTCGGCTCGGACACGGAACCGCTGCGCGACGCGATCGAGCATGGCCGAAACGGCCTTCTCGTGCCTTTCTTCGATGCTGGACTGTTGGGACGGACGGTCGTCGGCGCTCTCAGCTATCCCGAACAGTATCTGTGGCTGCGACAGGCGGCACGATCCACCGCCATCCAGCGATTCGAGCGACGCCACGCCCTTGCCGCTCAACTCGCGGCGATCATCCCGCCTTCCTGAGCAGAAAGGACGCTCCACGCCCCCCCTGCGGCAAGCGCGCCAGGATCCGACCCCCTCAACGCATTGCGATGATGAGAAAATGCAACTCACCGCGCCTCCCGGACGCGGCCCGCGCGGCAGAGGCGTCCTGGCGTACCGGCGAGGCGTGCCGGTGAGAATGGTCGACGAGCGCTCGTTCCGCCTCTCAGGCTTCCCTGCGATGATAGGCTACAAAGCTGCGACAACAGCGTCTTGCAACGACATGCCCTCCAAGCGACTATTGTCACGTCCATGCTTCGCTGCCGCAACGGCCCCGCTTTGAGCAGCTGAACCCTGCGTTGTAGATCGTACGTTCGAAGGATTCACACGATGCTGTTCAGGGTGGTCGCTCGGTTCGACCGCGTTCACATCTATACGCTTCGGGGCTCGCCCGAGGGGGCGCTGGAACTCGCGGAAGACCGTCGCAAGCTCGGGGCCGACAGTGTATGGGTTTGCGATCAGAACTGGCAGTTCATCAGCGCGAGCGAGCTGGACGCTCGCGTCAGGAAACGGGCTGAGTCATCGGGCCCGTCCACTTCATCTCCCCGGTCCGACGGGCCGAGTGTCAAAGTCCAGTCGGGCCCGGATCCGGTGAAACCCACGGTCGATGACGGCGGTGGAACACCCAGGCGCGTGCGCGTATTCAAAGCCATGAAGCATCAGGACGATCGCAGCTGAGGCACGTTTCCCGCCGCATGTCTTGTTCCGCAGCGCGATCCGGGAGACGGCGCGTTCAGCCCGTCGAGATCGACAACTCTATCAGTCCCTTGCACTTCCTCGCGCGACGAGTTCCCAGTTAGGTGCATTCGGCGAGGGCAGACCGCTCCCCGTCCGACACCACCCGGCCTGCCCGCACCGGGCGGTTCGAAGGGGTGGAGTCAGGCGACGCAAGGCCGCCCCGGGGATCGCGGGCATGGTTGCGGACGTCGACCTCGAGTGATGTCTCGCCTTCAGCGCCAAGCGAATTCGAGGGTTGGTCGCCCTCTCGCGGGGGCGCGTCGCTCGCGGTGACCGACTCACGGAGGAACCGATATCCTCGGCAAGGCGCGCCATGCCCGCGCATGTCAGGAAGGGGCGCCCCGTCCGGGACGCCCCACCCCGATCAGACGAAGTGCTGGCCGCCGTTGATGGTCAGGGTCGAGCCGGTGATGAAGCCCGCCTGCTCGCCGGCCAGGAACTCGACCGCGCGGGCGATCTCATCGGCCTCGCCGAGACGGCCGACCGGGATGTGCGGCAGGATCTTGGCCTTCAGCACGTCGGCGGGGATCGCCTTGACCATCTCGGTGGCGATGTAGCCCGGGGCGATCACGTTGACGGTGATACCCTTGTTGGCGTTCTCCTGCGCCAGCGCCTTGGCGAAGCCGATCACGCCGGCCTTGGCGGCGGAGTAGTTGGTCTGGCCCATCTGGCCCTTCTGGCCGTTGATGGACGAGATCAGGATGATGCGGCCGAACCCGCGCGAGCGCATGCCGTCGATCAGCGGACGGGTGCAGGTGAACATCGAGTCGAGGTTGGTGCGGATCACCGCCTGCCACTGCTCGAAGGTCATCTTGTGGAACATGCCGTCGCGGGTGATGCCGGCATTGTTGACCAGGATGTCGATCGGGCCGAGCTCTGCTTCCGCGGCGCGGATGCCGGCCTCGCAGGCGGCGGCGTCGCCGACGTCGAACTTGAAGACCGGGATGCCGGTCTCGTCCTTGAAGGCCTGCGCGGCCTCGTCGTTGCCGCCGTAATTCGCCGCGACCTTGTAGCCGGCCTCCTTCAGGCCCTTCGAGATCGCGGCGCCGATGCCGCGGGTGCCGCCGGTGACCAGTGCGACGCGTTCAGCCATGTCTGCCCTCTCCTCTTGCGCGTTCGAGCGATCCGTCCCTCGGCGCCGCCCCGTGGATACGTTACGGAAGGCGGCCGTTCCACAATTATGGCGGGTGCCGTCCCGCTTCTTAGGTACTAACTGAGGTGGGGCGGCCGGGCTCCCGGCCGTCCCGATCTCGAGGATAAAATTTCAGCGCTCGAGGCCGTTTCAGCGCTCGAGGCACATGGCGACGCCCATGCCGCCGCCGATGCACAGGGTGGCGAGGCCCTTCTTGGCGTCGCGGCGCTGCATCTCGTGCAGCAGGGTGACGAGGACGCGGGCGCCCGACGCGCCGATCGGGTGGCCGATGGCGATGGCGCCGCCGTTCACGTTGACCTTCGAATCGTCGAAGCCCAGGTCCTTGTTCACGGCGAGCGCCTGAGCCGCGAAGGCCTCGTTGGCCTCGATCAGGTCGAGGTCGGAGGCCTTCCAGCCCGCCTTCTCGAGGGCCTTGCGCGAGGCCGGGATCGGGCCGGTGCCCATGATCTTCGGGTCGACGCCGGCGGTGGCCCAGGAGGCGATGCGGGCGAGCGGCTTGAGACCGCGCTTCTCGGCCTCGGCCGCCGACATCAGCACCAGGGCTGCGGCGCCGTCGTTGATGCCCGAGGCGTTGCCGGCGGTGACGGTGCCGTCCTTCGAGAAGGCGGGCTTCAGCTTGGCCATGCCTTCGGGCGTCGCACCCTCGCGGATGTACTCGTCGGCATCCACCACCACGTCGCCCTTGCGGCCGGGCACGGTGACGGGGGCGATCTCGTCCTTGAAGCGGCCTTCCTTCTTGGCGGCCTCGGCCTTGTTCTGCGAGCGGGCCGCGAAGGCGTCCTGCTCCTCGCGGGTCAGCTGCCATTGCTGGGCGATGTTCTCGGCGGTGTTGCCCATGTGGTAGCCGTTGAAGGCGTCCATCAGGCCGTCCTTCAGCATCGTGTCGATGAGCTTGAGGTCGCCCATCTTCTGGCCGCCGCGCAGGTACTGGGCATGGGGGGCCATCGACATCGATTCCTGGCCCCCGGCCACGATGATGTCGGCGTCGCCGTTGGCGATCTGCTGCATGCCGACCGCGACGGTGCGGAGCCCAGAGCCGCAGAGCTGGTTGAGGCCCCAGGCGGTCTTCTCCTGCGGGATGCCGGCGGCCATGGCGGCCTGGCGGGCCGGGTTCTGGCCCTCGCCGGCGGCGAGCACCTGGCCGAAGATCACCTCGTCGACCTCCTCGGGGGAGACCTTGGCCCGCTCCAGCGCCGCCTTGATGGCGACCGCGCCGAGCTTGTGGGCCGGCACGGTGGCGAAGGCCCCGTTGAACGAGCCCACCGGGGTGCGGGCGGCGCCCACGATGACGATGTCTGCCTTCTCGGCCATACGCCTCTCCTCTCGATCCTCGCCCAGCGTCGCAGGCTGCCGATGCCGGCATGTCCCGTACGTTGCGGTGGATGAAAGCGTTGGCATGCGGGAAGTCAAGGCGTGCGCGCCCCCCGATCGCGCTGGCAGCGCGGCCAGTTTGCGTGGACGGCTCGCAGATTGCTATTTTCGCCAGCACACGAAGGCCTTAAGGTCCGATCATGAGAACCGGTGAAAATTCGGCTCGCCCGGCGCCGTCTAGCTCCCGCCGGGTTCGCCAACAGGGGGACAGCGTACCGATGGCGGATAGCGGCAAGTCGACACCCACCGTCATCAAGAAGTACGCCAACCGGCGTCTCTACCACACGGGCACATCGACCTACGTCACCCTCGAGGACCTGGCCGCCATGGTGCAGGCCGGCGAGGATTTCGTGGTCTACGACGCCAAGTCGGGCGAGGACATCACCCGCTCGGTGCTGACCCAGATCATCTTCGAGCAGGAGAACAAGGCCGGCGCCGAGAACCTGCTGCCGGTGGCCTTCCTGCGCCAGCTGATCCGCTTCTACGGCGACAGCATGCGGGCGATGGTGCCGAGCTTCCTCGAATATTCGATGGACCACCTCGCCCGCGAGCAGGACGGCCTGCGGGAGAAGATGTCCCAGACCTTCGGCCCCACCGCCTTCCAGCACGCGATGGAGGAGCAGGTCCGCGCCAACATGAGCTTCTTCAACGAGGCCATGCGGATGTTCACGCCGTTCAACGCCGGCGGCCAGGCCGCGCCGGGCGACAAGCCGGCGGAGGCGTCGGCCCCGGTCGCGGCCGCCGCGCCCAAGGGCGAGCTCGACGACCTGAAGCGCCAGATGGCCGAGATGCAGAGCCGGCTCGAGGCCCTGGCCAAGAAGTAGTCGCCTCGGCCGGGGAACACGGCAGGCGGCTTGCGGCGTTGACCCGTCGTCGCTTCGCGGAGCCCCCGCCATGTCCCATCCCGATACGCCCGTCCCGAGCCCGGACACGCCCAGCCGGGCCCTGGTCCCGACCGAAGCCGCGTCTCCCGTACCGCCGGTGCCGGCCCGGCCCCTCGCGACCTTCCTGGTGCAACTGATTGACGGGCCGAGCGGGAACCTGCGGCCCTCGCGGCTCGACCGGTCGCGGGTGGCATCGGCGCGGTACGCGGCGAACGGCGAGATGTCGTGACACGCCGTTCACCGCGGCAGGTGCATCGAGCATGCGCCCGGCATCCGGCCCCTCCGCGGGTCCAGGGATGACGCGGAGGGGACGAGGACCGTCGGCCCTCAACCCCCTCCCCCACCGGCTGCGTCGCAAGGGAGCCGGCAGGGGATGATGCGTCACCGTCGCGCCGAGCACCGCATGGTCCGGCACTCGGCCGGAGCGACCGCCGCCCCGGGAGCGGCCGCCACGCAGGCGATGATGGCGTGGCACGACCTCATCTCCGGGAGGATCCGCCCGGGTTGCCGGCCCGCCTCGGCGAGCCGGGCGAACAAGCGCTGGCGATGGGAGCCGCCATGCCGGAAGGCCACCACGGTTCCGGGCCGGCTCGGCTCCCGGCCCTTGGCGGCTCTCGTCGTGCCCCCAAACGAGAACGGCGCCCGCGAGGGGCGCCGTCATCCCGTGCCGGTCCTTGAGCGGCGCGGAAGCGCCGCTACGCCGGATCACGCGTCGGACTTGACCTTCAGGACCTGGCGACCGCGGTACATGCCGGTCTTCAGGTCGATGTGGTGCGGGCGACGCAGCTCGCCGGAATCCTTGTCCTCGACGTAGGTCGGGGCCTTGAGGGCGTCGGCGGAGCGGCGCATGCCGCGCCGCGACGGAGAGGTCTTTCGCTTCGGAACGGCCATTGGAACTACTTCCCGTGCAACAAAACAGGCGCGTAGAGGCCCCTAGGCGGAGCCGCCGCGCGCGTCGCGATCCTGATCGGAGCGGGGTCTATAGAGGAGACGCGCCGCCCTGGCTAGGGGACCGGTCCCAGAAATCCGCTCACCCGCGTCATACACCTATTAAGCTGACGTTCAACGGCGGAGGTCGCATGATGGGCCCAGCCGCTCCGGACAGCCCAGATCCGGGCGCCCGAGGGCGGCCTGATCGGAGCTGTCCCGATGACGCGCTTTCCCCGCCTGACCCGCGCCCTGGCGCTGACCGCCCTTCTCGCGGCGGGCCCCGCTCTCGCCCAGACCCCGGCGACGCCCACACCGGCGACCCGGCCGGCCCCCACCGCCCCGGCTCCGACGGCGCCCACCGCCCCGAAGGCGCCCGAGGCCCCGAAGGCGGCCCCCGCCGCCCAGCCGGCGCAGGCGGGCAAGCCCGCCCTCCTCGACCTCAACAGCGCCAGCAAGCAGGAGCTCGAGACCCTGAAGGGCATCGGCGCGGCGCGCTCCGAGGCGATCATCAAGGGCCGCCCCTATCGCGGCAAGGACGAGCTCCTGTCGAAGAAGATCGTCCCGTCGAACGTCTACGAGGACATCAAGGACAAGGTCATCGCCCGTCAGAAGAGCTGAGCGCACCGCATCCTTGCCGGCTCGGGAGCGGGGTGATAGGCGCCGGGGCAGCCACGACGACGCTCCCCCGGACACCCCTCCCATGCCCCACCGCCTGCACCGCGGCGACCTGCCCGACGATTACGTGCCGGGCCCGGCCATCGCGATCGACACCGAGACCCTCGGCCTCCAGCCCCATCGCGACCGGCTCTGCGTGGTGCAGATCTCCCGCGGCGACGGCGAGGCCGACCTGGTGCAGATCCCGAAGGTCGGCCCCGAGCCGGTGGTGCTCAAGCGCGTGCTCGCCGACCCCGCGGTCACCAAGATCTTTCATTACGCCCGCTTCGACCTCGCGGTGCTCTACCATCGGCTGGGCGTGATGCCGGGGCCGGTCTACTGCACCAAGATCGCCTCGCGGCTGGCCCGCACCTATACCGACCGGCACGGCCTCAAGGACCTGGTACGCGAGTTGGTCGGCGTCGATCTGTCGAAGCAGCAGCAATCCTCGGATTGGGGCGCCGAGACCCTGACCCAGGCGCAGATCGACTACGCGGCGTCCGACGTGCTGCACCTCCACGCCCTGCGCGAGCGGCTCGACATGATGCTCGCCCGCGAGGACCGCAGCGCCATGGCCCAGGCCTGCTTCGACTTCCTGCCGACCCGCGCCCGCCTCGACCTGCTGGAATGGGACGAGACGGACATCTTCGCGCATAGCTGAGCGCGAGACGGAAGCCTGGCGGTTCCGTTAACCTCGCGGCCATAACTTCGACACCGCGCCGGGGCATGGGGACTCAAGTCCCGCGCGCCCCGCGCCGGATGTCGGCACGATGCAGGCGGCCACGACCTTGCAGCACGCTTCCCCGCTCGACGCGATCCCGTCCCCGGGCCTCGACCCCCGGCGCCTGCGCGCCCATGCCCGGGCGCGGCGGCACAGCGCCCAGGTGCGCTGGCTACGCCGCGCCATCCCGCTCGGGGCGGGCGCGGCGGGGCTCGCGATCGTCGTCGGCACCTGGCTCAACCCCTTCGCGGATCTCGGCGTCTCGGTCAGCCTCGGCTCGATCGGCGTTTCGGGCTCGAAGGTGACGATGGAGAGCCCGCGCCTCTCGGGCTACCGCTCGAAGGACAACCGGCCCTACGTCGTCACCGCGAAGGCCGCCCTGCAGGACGTGCGCAAGCCCTTCGTGATCGAGCTGCAGAGCATGCTCGGGCGCCTCACCACCGACGAATCGGGCGGGCTCGCCCATATCGAGGCGACGGCCGGCATCTTCGACACCCAGAAGGAAGCGCTGGACCTGAGCCAGCACATCCGCCTCTGGACCGACAAGGGCCAGGAGGCACGCCTGACCTCGGCCCATGTCGACTTCAAGGCCGGCACGATGTCCTCCCGCGAGGCGGTCACCGTCACGATGCCGACCGGCTCGATCAAGGCGGACGGCCTCGACGTGACCGAGAACGGCAAGACCATCTCGTTCGTCGGCAACGTCAAGGCGGTCTTCTCCAACCACGCGCCCTCGGACGAGGCTCCGCCGCTGCGGACCACCGAGGCCCAGATCAAGGACGAGTGAGCCCGTGCGTCCCCGTCTCCCGGCCCTCGCGGCGCTCGGCTGCCTCACCGTCGTCGCCCTCGCCCTCCCCTCCTCGCCGCGGGCCGAGACGCCCGCCCCGGCCGCTGCGAAGAAGAAGGAGGCCGGCTCCGGCTTCGGCGCCTTCGGCAGCGGCGGCGGCAAGGAGCCGATCAAGATCGACGCCGACCGGCTCGACGTGTTCGACCGCGAGAACAAGGCGATCTTCGCCGGCAACGTCGTGGCGGTGCAGGGCGAGAGCACGATCCGCTGCTCCAGCATGACCGTGCATTACCAGCGCAAGGAGAAGGATCCGAAGGGCAAGGGGGCCGAGGCCAAGGGCTCAGAGACGAAGCCTGACGCGAAGGCGTCCATCGCCCAGCCGGCGGAGGCCAAGCCCACCGACGGCAAGCCCGCCGAGAAGGCGGTGAAGGTCGAGGCCAAGCCCGAGCCCAAGGTGGAGAAAACCGAAAAATCCTCCGATCCGACCGACGGCAGCGCGATCCGCCAGGTGGTCTGCGCCGGCCCGGTGACGGTGGTGTCGAAGGACCAGGTGGCGAGCGGCGACAATGCGGTGTTCGACCGGGTGGCGAACCGGGTCGTGCTGACCGGCAACGTGGTGCTGAGCCAGTGCCAGAACGTCACCCGCGGCTCGCGTCTCGTCTACGACATGAATACCGGCCGGGCGAACATGGACCCGGTTGCCGGTGGGCGTGTTTCGGCGATGTTCGTGCCGGGCGGCAAGGATGACGGCGCCAAGGGCAAGCAGGCGGGGTGTGCGCAGCCGCCGGGCCAGGCGGGGAAGGCTGCGCCGAAGCCGCGGGGGTAGATGGGGAAGTAAGGACGATTAGCTTGACCGTGGGACATGCCGCTGAAAGTGGAAATCGGCGGTCGACGCCCGCATGTCCCTAAACAGCATGTGCGGAAAACCCCTCAAACCCCGTTTTCGCACATAACATCAATCCGACAGGGTTTGTCGCATATTTCCTACGGTGACGGTCGTTGCGCTTCGCGGCTGGCTGCTCCCACTGCCGGCAAACACATGTTTACCGCACCACCTAGGTCTGAGGGTCGGAACGACCGCATGAGGTGGGGAGCGGCCCTTGACCTCCCCGCCCGAAGCAGACGTTCTGCAAGCGACCCAAATCGGTCAGCCAGGTAACGAGCTATAATCTCACAACGATTTTGCCAAAATGCCTACCGCTCCGGAGGTGGGCGAGCGCATCATTGATGTCTGATGCTGCAAAAATCCGATCAATAACTGGGCGGATTTGATGGTCGCCGATAAAGCGGTTCATCGCGCGGAAGTGAGCGACCGAACCAACTGTGACGCCGTGGATATCAGCATTCTGCCATTGTAACCGCATTAGATCAGGCGTCGATCCGAAACCTGTCAGGACGCCGACCTGAACGATGTGTCCGCCGGCTGCAACGCTTCGGATCGATCGTTCATATGTATCAGGACCGCCTAACTCGAGGATATGGCTGGCGCCCTCGCCGTCTGTTGCCGCCAGAACCGCGGCGTCCCACTCCGGAGTCGTTCGATAGTTGATACCGACCTTCGCGCCCAGCTCCCTCGCCCGCGCGAGTTTTTCGTCAGACGAAGACAGGAGAATGACCCGCGCGCCGATCGCTTGAGCAAATTGCAGGCCGAATAGGCCCACACCGCCGGTTCCCTGGATCAGCAGGGTATCACCTGCCCGGAGACCTGCACGGACGACAAGACCATGCCATGCGGTAACTGCCGCGCAGGGTAGGCAGGCGACTTCGACTGATGACAGATGGCTAGGCGCTCGTACTAACGCGGTAGCCGGCAGCACGACATATTCGGCGAGCATCCCGTTAGTCTCTGCGCCGCCATGTGCCGATGGCATGTACCCAGGGCGGAAAGGTCCATCGAGCCAGTCGCGGAAGAAGGAAGCCGCGACGTGGTCGCCGACCTGAAAGTTCTGCACGCCATCGCCTATCGCCTCGACGATGCCCGCGCCATCCGAGAGCGGAATACGACCGTTCAGGCCGCCCTTCGAGGCAGCATCGAGTATCAACAGGTCGCGATAATTGAGGCTGGACGCCTCCATCCGCAGGCGGACTTCACCGGCACCTGGCTCGGGCAGAGGCACTTCTACTTCGAAGATCGAAGACGCACCGTCAGCATGCTGTAGGTGATATTGTTTCATACCGGTTACCTCGAGAGGCAGCCCTTGCGGCGACCGGCTATGTTGCTAAACCCTGACAGCGCTGTCAGGGTCAAGAGGCATTTTCATGAAGATCGGCGAGCTAGCTGAGCGCACCGGCATTAGCGTCCGTATGCTGCGCTATTACGAAGCTGAGGGTTTGCTGCGTCCTACACGGACCGGATCAGGCTATCGAGACTTCAGCGAGGCCGACGCAGAAACGGCGCAGCGCATTCGTCTTCTTGGTTCCGCCGGTCTTAACCTAAGAACGATCCAGCAACTTCTCCCGTGCGTGCAGAGTGACCATCCATTGTTCACTCCCTGTGACGATTTAAGACGCATTCTAACCGAGCAGATCGAACTATTTGACCGCCGAATAGAAATTCTGAATCAAAGTCGCAGCATTTTAGCCGGGTTCCTCTCCAGCGCCAGCTAGCACTACAGTTGCAAGCGCCGATTTGGCCCGACATCGGCGGGTCCAGCTCACATGAGCCACGGTCGCTCGACGCTCGCTGGAAAGCGGCTTGCAACCGTAGTGTTAGGGTCAAAACTCCATCAGCTTGACCGTGCGAAGGACCGTTGAGGGTTGGCGCAGACCCATGAAGCGCCCGTCAGCGTTAGGTGTCAGCCAACACGCCCGACCGACCACCTTAGATGTCGGAAAACACCTGTTTGCCGTACAGCAGAGCCTGAGGCCTGAAATGACCGCTTGGGGTGGCAAGCCGTCGTTCCGACTGCGTGCTGGCACGTCTTAAATCTGTTCTGAATAGAAAATTGCTCGATTTAGATGCACAGTACGTTTACCTCCTTGTGTAGGATTATTCCCATCATTTCAACTCTGTCATTAGGCTTCTCAACATGCCCGCGTTCCCTTCTTGGATACGATGCGCTCCGCACGGGCGTAGTTGGATACATTATACAATCGGAGTGTTATTAAATGCAATGCTGTTTGCGATGATCGGGCCTGCCATCGGAGGCCTCATGATGGCATTTGGTAATATTATTGCCGTCCCTATAACTCTGGCCGTTGCTTATATTCACTTCACTAGGACTGCATTTATCGCCGGTGGATGCGTGGCAATTATATCCAGCTTCATTATTACAAATTGGAAACTATATGCAGTTTCTGGAGCAATAGGTGCTATCAGCGCGATGACAGCAGCAGTTTTGACGCTCAGAGCTGACATCAGCCTGTCCCTCCTGATTGTCGGCGTTCCGGGAGCGGTCGCGTCGGCTGTATGTACTCGCATAGCCCGACCCTTCAGGCTTGCGCCGACTAACTCCTATTTTGCGCGAGCATCGATCCCTGATTAAGCAAATTCTTGAGGGGTACGGTATGCAGCAGGAGGAACTGGTTCGTGTGGAAAGCGGAAGTAGACTGGTTCAGGCTGTCCCGACGAGTGGGCACTCCCGGCAGGAGTCCGACCTTTCGAGTATTGATGAGGCGATGATGGGCCGCGAAAAAGTGGATAAGGTTGAGGCTAGTCGGTCGCCAATTTGCGTGCGGCTCGCAAGGCTCTGGCACCGGCACGACATTGATTTTGGCTTTGCGTTAAACCTCCTCGTATGCGTTCCGCTTTTCGTGATGTCTCGCCTCGCAAAGGATAATCCGTGGTGGGGGCAAGCGTTCTTGGCGGTTGGCATACTCTACGCAGCAATCTTGTTTATTTTCTATCGCTGGCGAAAACATAGGTCGCGGTAAGATAAATGTGTTTCATTTCCAATTAATATTGTTGAAGAATTCAGCGGGCTATACGGCGACTGCTATGGGTGGAAACGGACGTTATGCGAGAGCTCACTGATTATCGTTCGTATGCCGTGGTCGCGACATGCTCTGTGCTGCCAAGACAGCCTGGATAAGTGAGATCAAGATAAATGCACCACTGAAAGATAAAAGTACTACAGTGTAGCGTGGACCGACGACAACCGGACCATAACAAGAATTATTAGGAGCAATGATCTGAACGGTCGAGCCAATATGTAGATTTTTGTGATCGACGGGAATATTTACCCGGGCTTTGCAATTTGTTATATCATTTAATATATTCTTATCAAAGGCGATATCCGCAACATATTTACCCTTAAAGTATTCATATGACAGAACTGTTGCAGAAATATGAGGCATATTATGTATCATTTTCTCTTCACGATACGACCTAAGACCAAATCCACCCACCAGCATGCTTGCAAAGCCTGCCATCAGAGCTCCATAGGCAAGGATGGAGCGGTCCGCTCCCTTGTCGAAAGTACCAGGTGACTTGGACAAGTTTAGGTGTTCCTCAAGCATGCATAGGTATTGCCCGGCAGTCCTGCATCAACGTCTACAAAGGGTCGGGAGCAGCCCATGGGGCATTGTCAGGGGCGAGCCGGCATGCCCAGCCGGCCACTTCGGATGTGCGGAAAACACCTGTTTTCCGACACGTAAGCGTGACATCCGAAATGGCCGCGAGGGACCGGGAGCAGACCCGCACACAGCCAAGCAGCGTCCCTGCGGAGGTATAACGGCCCGGCGATCATCCCGCCGGGCCGCCCCATTCGGATTACGCCGAAACCAACGGCGTCCCCGCCTCCGCCGTGCTGTCCGCCTCGACCTTCACGCCTTCGCTCCCCTGCGCCTCGACCACCGCCGCCGCCGTGATATTGACGATGCCCCGCGCCGTCACCGACGGGGTGAGGATGTGGGCGGGCTGGGCCGGGCCGAGGAGCAGCGGGCCGACCGGCAGGGCGTCGGCGAGGGTCTTGGAGAACTGGAACGCGATGTTGGCCGCGTCGAGGTTCGGCATGATCAGCACGTTGGCCTCGCCCTTGAGGCGCGAGCCCGGCAGCACCCTGTCGCGGATCGCCTGCGACAGGGCGGTGTCGGCCGCCATCTCGCCGTCGACCTCGAGGTCGGGGGCGCGCTCGCGCAGCAATGCCAGGGCTTGGCGCATCTTGCGGGCGGACGCGGTGTCGAAGGAGCCGAAATCGGCGTGGCTGACCAGCGCGATCTTCGGCGACAGGCCGAAGCGGCGGGCGGTGTCGCCGCAGGCGATGGCGACGTCGGCGATCTCCTCGGCGCTGGGGTCGGGCCGGACGTGGGTGTCGGCCAGGAAGTAGGCGCCCTTCGAGGTGACGATGAGGCTGAGCGCCGCGAAGTCCCGGGCGCCCGGGGCGAGCCCGATGATGTCGCGGATCACCCGGAGCTTGCTCTCGAAGCGGCCTTCCAGCCCGCAGATCAGCGCGTCGGCCTCGCCGCGGCGCACGGCGAGCGCGCCGATCACCGCGTTGTTGGTGCGAACGAGCGTCCGGGCGGCGTCCGGCGTGATGCCGCGGCGGCCGGCGAGGTCCATGTAGGTCTGGACGTAGGTGCGGTAGCGCGGATCGTCGTCGGGGTTGATCAGCTCGAAATCGTGCCCGGCCCGGATCGCGAGGCCGAAGCGCTTCAGGCGGGTCTCGATCACGCTCGGGCGGCCGATCAGGATGGGCTTGGCCAGCCCCTCCTCGACGATCGCCTGGACGGCGCGCAGCACCCGCTCGTCCTCGCCCTCGGCGTAGACGACCCGGCGCGGATCCTCCTTCGCCTTGGTGAAGACCGGCTTCATGATGAAGCCCGAGCGGTGGACGAACCGGTCGAGGGACTCGGCATAGGCCTGCACGTCCGGCAGCGGGCGCTTGGCGACGCCGGAATCCATCGCCGCCTTCGCGACCGCCGGGGCGATGCGCAGGATCAGGCGCGGGTCGAACGGGCTCGGGATCAGGGAATGCGGGCCGAACGGCCGCGCCTCGCCGCCATAGGCGCGGGCGACGACGTCGGAGGGGGTCTCGCGGGCGAGCCCGGCGATCGCCTTCACGGCCGCCGCCTTCATCTCCTCGTTGATCGTGGTCGCACCGACGTCGAGAGCGCCCCGGAAGATGTAGGGGAAGCACAGGACGTTGTTGACCTGGTTCGGAAAGTCCGACCGCCCGGTGCAGATCATCGCGTCCGGCCGCTTCTCCTCGGCGAGGTTCGGCATGATCTCCGGATAGGGGTTGGCGAGCGCCATGATGAGCGGCTTCTCGGCCATCCGCTCCAGCATCTCGGGCTTCAGCACGCCGCCGGCCGAGAGGCCGAGGAACACGTCGGCGCCCGGGATGACCTCGGCGAGCGCCCGGGCCTGGGTCTCCTGGGCGTAGACCGACTTCCAGCGGTCCATGAGCGCCTCACGGCCGCGGTAGACCACGCCCTCGATGTCGGTGACGAAGATGTTCTCGCGCCGCGCGCCGAGCGAGACGAGCTGGTTGAGGCAGGCGAGGGCCGCCGCGCCGGCACCCGACGTCACGATCTTGACGTCCTCGATCCGCTTGCCGGCGAATTCGAGGCCGTTGAGGACCGCCGCCGCCACGATGATCGCCGTGCCGTGCTGGTCGTCGTGGAAGACCGGGATGTTCATCCGGGCCCGGCAGCGCTCCTCGACCTCGAAGCACTCGGGCGCCTTGATGTCCTCGAGATTGATGCCGCCGAAGGTCGGCTCCAGGGCCGCCACCACGTCGACGAGCTTGTCGACGTTCTTCTCGTTCAGCTCGATGTCGAAGACGTCGATGCCGGCGAACTTCTTGAACAGGACCGCCTTGCCCTCCATCACGGGCTTGGAGGCGAGCGGCCCGATATCGCCGAGGCCCAGCACCGCGGTGCCGTTCGTGACCACCGCGACGAGGTTCTGGCGCGTCGTCAGGGTCGCGGCCTCCTCCGGATCGGCGGCGATCGCCTCGCAGGCGGCGGCGACGCCGGGGGAGTAGGCGAGGGCCAGGTCGCGCTGGTTGCCCAGCGGCTTGGTCGGCTGGATCTCCAGCTTCCCGGGCCGCGGATTGCGGTGATAGAACAGCGCGCCGCTCTTCAGATCGTCCGAAATGTTGCTGCTCACCGCGCTGTCTCCCCGGATCGCCCAAAAAGTCGGGCTTGCCATCCCGCCCGCGCCTCATCAGGGAGCCCGCGGGTGAGGGGTTTCCTGCACCGCCTGCGGCAGGGGCGCAACCCTCACAACGAGACCCGCCTGCACCTCGCCAAGCTCGCGTCCCGGTACGGCTTCCGGATCGGGCCGTACTCCTACGGCAGGCCGAAGGTTCGCTTCCCGGAATCCGGCGCGCGACTGTCGATCGGCCCGTATTGCTCGATCGCCGACAAGGTCGAGATCCTGCTCGGCGGCAACCATCGCACCGATTGGGTCTCGACCTACCCGTTCGCGGCCATGACGGGCCTGTGGCCGGATCTCGACGCCCCGGAGGCCTACCACGCCTCCCGCGGCGACGTGGCGATCGGCGCCGATGTCTGGCTCGGCTCGGGCTGCCTGATCCTGTCGGGGGTCACGATCGGCCCCGGCGCCGTGGTGGCGGCGCGCGCGGTCGTGACCCGGGACGTGCCTCCTTACGCCATCGTCGCCGGCAACCCGGCCCGGGTGATCCGGCACCGCTTTCCGCCCGCGACGGTCGCAGGCCTGGTGGAGACCGCCTGGTGGGACCTGCCGCCGGAGCGGGTGCGGACCCTGGTGCCGCTGCTCCAGGGCGGGAACGCCGAGGGCCTGGTGCGGGCCTTGCGCGAAGGCGACGGGCGCGAGCCGTGATCCGCGCCCCGACGACCGGAGCCCGGACGACCCGGCCCGCATTTTCTTGCGCCAACCGATGTGACACGCCGCCCGATGCGGCTTAGAGGCAACCACCAGGGACGCGGCCCGCGCCGGCGAGGTATGGGCCGCTCTGATCGTTTCACTCCGTCACGCCGGGCGCCCGCGCCCGCCATCTCAGGATCCGCCATGACCTCGACCCGCAACCCGGGAGCCGCCGCCCGATGATCGTCTCCCCCCTGATGACCGTGATGGTCGATGCCGTGCGCAAGGCGGCGCGCGGGCTCAAGCGCGATTTCGGCGAGATCGAGAACCTGCAGGTCTCGCGAAAGGGGCCGGGCGACTTCGTCACCGCCGCCGACCGCAAGGCCGAGGCGACCTTGCGCGAAGCCCTGATGAAGGCGCGGCCGGGCTACGGCCTGATCATGGAGGAGAGCGGGGTCATCGAGGGCCAGGACAAGACCCATACCTGGCACGTCGACCCCCTCGACGGCACCACCAACTTCCTCCACGGCGTGCCGCATTTCTGCATCTCGGTCGGCCTCGAGCGCGAGGGCACGATCGTCGCCGCGGTGATCTACGAGCCGATCAAGGACGAGCTCTATCTCGCCGAGCGCGGCAAGGGCGCGTTCCTCAACAATAAGCGCCTGCGGGTTGCCGCCCGGCAGGACCTCGCCGACGCCCTGGCGCTCTACGGCTCGCCCTATCTCGGCCGCGGCAGCCATCCGCGCCTGCTCAAGGAGCTGGCCGCCGTGATGGCGGTGACCGGCGGCGTGCGCCAGACCGGCTCGGCGGCGCTCGACCTCGCGGCCGTCGCCTGCGGCCGCGCCGACCTCTACTGGGAGCGCGACCTCCAGACCTGGGACATGGCCGCGGGCCTGCTCCTGGTGCGCGAGGCCGGCGGCTTCGTCAGCAGCGCCGACGGCGGCGCCGATCCGATGACCGCCCGCTCGGTCGCCTGCGGCAACGAGGTGCTGCAGCGCGAGCTCGTCGCCCTCCTGCGCAAGGTCGGCGGCTGACGCGCCTGCCCGGACCGCGCCAGCCGGTCCGGGTCCCCGCCCGAACTCACGAGAACCCGAAGGTCTCCGCCATGGACCCGCGCACCCTGTCCGCCCTCAAGGACGCGATCCGCTCGATCCCGGACTACCCGAAGCCCGGCATCGTGTTTCGCGACATCACCACCCTGCTCGGCGATGCCCGCGCCTTCCGGCGCGCGGTGGACGAGCTGGTGCATCCCTTCGCGGGCGGCCGGATCGACCAGGTCGCCGGCATCGAGGCGCGGGGCTTCATCCTCGGCGGCGCGATCGCCCACCAGCTCTCCACGGGCTTCGTGCCGATCCGCAAGAAGGGCAAGCTGCCCCACACCACGGTCTCGATCGCCTATGCGCTGGAATACGGCACCGACGAGATGGAGATCCATTCCGACGCGGTGAAGCCCGGCGACCGGGTGATCCTCGTCGACGACCTGATCGCCACCGGCGGCACCGCCACGGCGGCGGTGGAGCTGCTGCGCCGGATCGGCGCCGAGGTGGTGGCGGCCTGCTTCGTCATCGACCTGCCGGAACTCGGCGGCGCCGACCGCCTGCGCGCGCTCGACCTGCCGGTGCGCACCCTGATCGAGTTCGAGGGGCACTGATCGGGATAGGGGGCGATCCTTACGGATCGCTCCCCTCCCACACCACCCGGCATGCGGGTCCGCACCGGGCGGTTCGAGGAGTTGAGGTCAGGCGAGACGTGGCAGGCCGAGCTTGTCCGTCCAGGCCAGGGTCAGCACGCCGTTGAGCGCCATCCCGCTGTTGCGCCACCAGCGGCGGCTGTTGGCCGCCACCGGCAGAGCGCCCTCGGGTTTGGCGCCCAGCGCCAGCAAGGCCCGGTAGATGGTCGGGCCGCGCCTCCACTGCTTGAGCTGGATCGCTCGCACCCGGTGGCGCACC
>NZ_JAAKGV010000004.1 GCF_011043735.1 Methylobacterium sp. DB0501
CCCCTGAGCGCGGCCGCCAGCCCCCGTTCGGGATCCGAAGCGATGCTCACCTTCCTCAGGCCGGCCGTGGCGCTCACGGCCTTGCCGCTCGCGGCCTGCGTGCCCACCGCCGCGCCGGACTGGCTGGTTGCCCCGGCCAACCCCGCCGCCGCCGTGCGCGCGCCGCGCTACTCCGCGGTCACCGCGGGCGTGACGCGCTACGACGTGGTCGATCCCAAGGACTGGCGCGAGCTCAACCGCGCCGTGACACCGAGGTCCGGCTCGGGCGGCATGGAGGGCATGGACCACTCCCGCATGCCCAGCATGACCATGCCCGGCATGGGCGGCAAGCGCGACACGGGAGGGCGGTGATGCGCGAGCCCTGTAACCAAACCCCGCCCGCCCACGGACTCACCCCCAAAGGGAACCCACGGATGACCGCGACCGGCATGCGCTCGATGTCCGAGATGAAGCTGCCGCCCTTCGGGGTCGCGCGCTTCCGGAAGCCGCGATGAGGCAATCATCCCCGACGAGGGCGGCGTCCCTGTCCGCGGAAGCGGCCGCCGGCATGCGAGGGGGGGTGCCGAGCGCCCTCGTCCTGCCTCGTCCCCGGCTGTTCCTCGTCCCGTGCGCGGCACTCCTCCTTTCATCCCCGGCGGTCGCCGTCGGGGACGCGCCCGCGGGCGCGTCCGCCCCTACCGTAACGTCATCCGCGGGCGATGCGGCTCGCACGGCGTCGGATCAGGCCAGCTATCGGCGGATGCTCGCGCGCGAGGCCGAAGCGCGCGGAGTGCCCCCGGCCATCGCCGATGCCGTCGCGTACGTGGAGAGCGGGTACGATGCCGGCGCGGTCGGCGGGGTCGGCGAGCTCGGACTGATGCAGGTCCGGCCGACGACCGCGGCCATGCTCGGTCACACGGGTCCCGCCGGGGCCCTCCTCGATCCCGCGACCAACGTCCGCTTCGGCGTCGCCTACCTCGCACAAGCTTGGAAGCTCACGAAGGGCGATCTCTGCCGCACGCTGATGAAGTACAGGGCCGGTCACGGCGAGGAGCGGATGAGCCCGCGCTCCGCCACGTACTGCCAGCGGGTGCGGGTCCGCCTCGCGGCGACCGACGCTTCCCTCGCCGGGACCGCCTCACCCTCCTTCCGGGGGAGCGTCCGCGGGGTTTCCGCGGCACGCCTCACGGAAAGCGATCCCCGTTCGGCAATCGCTCGGCGCCTGTGGGCCGAGCATGCGGCGCGTGTCCGCGGCATCGGGGCGCGCATCGACCGCATCATGCGCGGCGGCTGAGAACCTGTCGGAGCAAGCCACGTGAACGTCCGCTCCAGCCCGGTCCCGCCCGCCGTCGGCGGCAGCTTGGAGGTCTGAACCCATGGCCCACGCCCACCATGCGCACCATGCCCACGGGAACCGTCACGGCCACGGCGCGGCGTGCGCTGCCGGGGAAACCGCGACGGACCCCGTCTGCGGCATGCAGGTCGACCCTTCGGTCACGCCCCACCATGCCGAGCACGAGCACGCGACCTACCACTTCTGCTCGGCGGGCTGCCGCGCGAAGTTCGTGGCCGAGCCGGCACGCTACCTGGCGGCTGACAAAGGGCCACCGGAAGCCCCTGGCGGGGCGATCTACACCTGTCCGATGCACCCGGAGATCCGCCGCGACCGACCGGGCAGCTGCCCGATCTGCGGGATGGCGCTGGAGCCGCTCACGCCGACGAGCGGTCCGGTCGAGAACGCCGAGCTCAAGGACATGAGCCGCCGCTTCTGGGTCGGCCTCGTCCTGACCCTGCCCGTCTTCGCCCTGGAGATGGGGGGACATCTGACCGGCCTCGTCGACCGCCTCGGCCTGCAAACCTCGAACTGGGTCCAGTTGCTGCTCGCCTCGCCGGTCGTCCTCTGGGCGGGGTGGCCGTTCTTCGAGCGGGGCTGGCAGTCGCTGGTGAACCGCCGCCTCAACATGTTCACCCTCATCGCCCTCGGGACCGGCGCGGCCTACCTCTACAGCGTCGCCGCGACCGTGGCGCCGGGGCTCTTCCCCGAAGGCCTGCGCGGCCATGACGGGGCGGTGCCGGCCTACTTCGAGGCCGCGGCGGTCATCACCGTCCTGGTGCTGCTCGGGCAGGTGCTGGAACACGGGGCCCGCGAGCGCACCTCGGGCGCGATCCGGGCGCTGCTCGACCTCGCCCCGCAGAAGGCCCTGCGTCTCGGGACGGGAGGGGCCGACGAGGAGGTGCTCGTCTCGGCGGTGGCTGTCGGGGACCACCTGCGCGTCCGGCCCGGCGAGAAGGTGCCGGTCGACGGCGAGGTCGTCGAAGGGCGCTCGGCGGTGGAGGAGTCGATGATCAGCGGCGAGCCTCTCCCCGTCTCGGTGGAGCCCGGTTCCCTCGTGGTGGGCGGGAGCCTGAACACGACCGGGGGCTTCGTCATGCGCGCAACGCGAGTCGGGTCCGAGACCACGCTGGCCCGCATCGTCGCGATGGTCGCCGAGGCCCAGCGCTCGCGCGCGCCCGTCCAGCGCCTGGTGGACGATGCGGCGGCCTGGTTCGTCCCCGTGGTCATCTCCGTCGCCGCCTTCGCCTTCGTCGCCTGGATGGCCTTCGGGCCGGAGCCACGCTTCACCTACGCGCTCCTCGGGGCGGTCGCGGTCCTCATCATCGCCTGCCCCTGCGCCCTCGGCCTGGCGACGCCGATGTCGATCATGGTCGGGGTCGGTCGCGGCGCCCGGGACGGGGTGCTGGTCAAGAACGCCGAGGCCCTGGAGCGGTTGGAGAAGGTCGACACGCTCGTCATCGACAAGACCGGGACCCTAACCGAGGGCAGGCCCAAGGTCACCGGCGTGCTCCCGGCCCCCGGTTTCACGGACGCCGACGTGCTGCGCCTCGCCGCCGCGGTCGAACGCGCGAGCGAGCATCCCCTGGCCCTCGCCATCGTCCGGGCCGCGGACGCGCGCGTCGTCCCGGGCGCCGTGGCGTCCGACTTCGAGGCACCGACCGGCAAGGGGGCGCTCGGCACGGTCGAGGGGCGTCGCGTAGCCATCGGCAACGCGCGTTTCCTAGAGGAGCATGCGACGGACGTGGCGCTTCTCCAGGCGCGGGCCGAGAAGGTGCGGAGCCGAGGCGCGACGGCGGTCCTCGTCGCCGTGGGCGGGAAGCCGGCCGGCGTCATCGCCATCGAGGACCCCATCAAGACGAGCACGTTCGAGGCCCTCCGACGGCTTCGGGAGGAAGGGTTGCGCATCGTCATGTTGACCGGCGACAGCCGGACGACGGCCGAGTTCGTCGCCAAGGCGCTCGGCATCGACGAGGTCGAGGCCGAGATTCTTCCCGACCGCAAGGCGGAGGTGGTCAGGACGCTCCAGGGTCACGGCGCGGTCGTGGCGATGGCTGGTGACGGAGTCAACGACGCGCCGGCCCTAGCCGCGGCGGACGTGGGCATAGCGATGGGCGGCGGCGCCGACGTGGCCATCGAGAGCGCGGGCGTTACGCTGCTCCGCGGGGACCTGTTCGGCATCGTCAGGGCCCGGGGCCTGTCCCGGGCAACGATGCGCAACATCCGCCAGAACCTGTTCTTCGCCTTCATCTACAACGCGCTGGGCGTGCCGGTCGCCGCCGGACTGCTCTACCCGTTCCTCGGCATCCTTCTCTCGCCGGTCATCGCGGCGGCCGCGATGGCGCTCTCGTCGGTCAGCGTGATCGGCAACGCCCTGCGCCTGCGCGCGGCGCGGTTCGGCTGAGACGCGGCCGTGACCTGCGCATCGCCATCCTTCGCCGACGGACCTCGCCCAACCCGCGGCGTGCAGGCCCGGCGCAGTCGAAGCCGGGGACGTGCCCCCTCCCCCTCCGAGCAACCGCATGAGCCCGTGGAGACCGTGACCACGCACCCGCTCGCACTCGGCGTCGCGGACGCCTACCTCGCCCTGGTCGATGCCGTCGTCCCGGAGTTCGTCGAGACCTTGTACCTCGTCGGTTCCGCCGCCATGGGCGACTTCCGGCCCCCGCTCAGCGACGTGAATTTCGTGGCGGTGTCCCTGGCTCGCCCGGGGCGGGGGGAGCTGGCCGCCCTCGCCGAGGCCCACGCCGACCTCGCGCTCGGTTGGCCGGCCCCGGCGCTCGACGGCATCTACCTGACCTGGAACGACCTGCGGGCCGGCCCGCTTGCCGTCCCGAACAGCCCCTGCGTCCAGCGGGGGCGACTTTTCGAGTCCGGGTGCCACGACCAGCATCCGCTCACTTGGAGCGTCCTAAGGGCCAGCGCAGTCACCGTTCGCGGTCCACTCTGCGCGGGCACCGGGCTCTGGCGTGGTGCGGCCCATCTCGAACGATGGGCCCTGGCCAGCGCCAATGGATGCTGGGGCATATGGCTCGGACCCGATACGGCGGACGAAACACTCCTCGCGGCGGACGGGGTCGAACGGTTCGTCCTCGGTATGTGCCGGCTCCATTACGTACTCGCAACCGAGGTCGTACCCTCGAAGAGCAACGCCGGCCTGTATGGGTTGATCACTTTCCAGCCGGAGTGGCATCGCATCATCGACGAAGCCCTACGCGTCCGTAGGGAGCCCGAGGTGGCCGGCCTCTACGGGACGCTTGGAGAGCGCGGCCGCGACGCGTTGGCTGTTGTCCGCATCGTCGCGGACGATGCACGAACGCTCGTCGTCAGTCCTGGCGGTTCAAGACCGGGCTGAAGGGGCTGGTCCCCAAATCGCCCGGTCGGGAACGGCCGCGCTGCGGTTCGCGGTAGCCTACGCCGTCCAGAGCTTGGCCGTTACGCCAGGCATGCGGGCGGGCCGCGGAAAGGGAGCCAACGTGATCGGCCTTCGTTCTGCCGGACGCCCCTCCGGCGGTCCCGGGAGAGGCAGGCCTTAGCCTATTCGGAGGTATTCGGGCTAGGCGCGCTGCGCCCTTCTGCCCGGACAACCGCCAGAGCCTTGTCGCCAGGAGTACCCGTTGCTTACCCCGCCGATCATCCACGACCTGATCCATCAGACGTTGGGCCTCGACCACACCCGCACCCACTGGTGGGTGGACCTCGTCACCGTCCTGGTCCTCGTCGTGGCGCCTGGCTGGACCGCTTGGCTCGCTGCCCGGTCGGGCCTGCGCTGGGCCGCCGCCCGGTGGCATCGCACCCGCGGGATGGCGGCGCTTCCGCCACCCGCCGCGGCCATGGACGAGCCGGGACGGCCGAGCTCTCGTCCGGCCGTGGCGGCGCGGCTGGAGTCCTACGTCGTGCGTGCGACGTCGCGGCTGCAGGTCCGTCTCGTGCTCCTCTCCGTCCTGACGCTGCCGGCGGCCTGGCTCCTCCTTGAGATCCCCAAGCACATCATCAACCACGCGCTTGCCGATGACGCGGGCGACGGTCACCCGAAGATGGCCTTCGTCGGCCTCCATCTGGGCCGCATCGAGCTGCTGTTCGCGCTGTGCGCCAGCTACCTGGCCGTGCTCACGCTCAGCGGTCTCGCCAAGTACGCGGTCAGTCGGGTCCGGGGGCGCGTGAACGAGCGCCTCGTGCGCCGCCTCCGCCTCGCCGTCGTCCGTCGCGCGCGCGGCGAGCGCTCCCCCGAACGGGGGGCCACGCTAGCCGCCGTCGCGGTCCAGGAGATCGAGCCCATCGGCTACTTCGGCGGCAGCCTAGTGGTGGTGCCGCTCGTCCAAGGTGGCACGCTCGTGACCAGCATCGTGTTCCTCCTCCTGCAGAACGCCGCCCTGGCCATGGCAGCCCTGATCATGCTGCCGGTCCAGCTGAGTATCCTGCCGCGGTTGCAGGGGCGGTTGAACGCGAAGGTCCGGCAAAGGGTGCATGCCACGCGGGAGCTGGGGGCGCTCCTCACCGCTCCCGCGCTCGCGCGGCAGGCCGGCCGCGAGGCGTGCGAGCCCTCCGACCTGAGCCGGCAGATGCGGCAGGCCCGGAAGCTTGAGGGGGTGCGCATCGAGATCAACGACCTGAAGGGCCGGCTCAAGGGCCTCTACAACTACACCTCAAACCTCACCCCGTTCTTCTTCTTCTCGATCGGCGGCTACCTCGTCGTGCAGGGTCAGCTCTCGCTCGGCGCGCTCGTCGCAGCCCTGGCCGCCTACAAGGAGATCGCCCCGGCCATGCGCGAGCTGTTCGACTTCGCCCAAGCCTGGTCCGACGCGAGCGCGCGCTTCGAGGAGGTCACCAAGGCCCTCGGGCCGGCGGGGCATGGGGATCGCGCGACGGAGAGGTCAGCGCGCGACCGGACCGTTCGGGCGGCCTGAGCGAAGCCGGCGAGCGCCGGAGCCTCGCGAGATGGCGTCCGGCCCCGCGCGACGACGCCATCCCGCATGGCCGGGCGCCCCTGGGAGGCGGCACCTCCCTCACCCTCCGGCACGGCCGCTCCTACCGCAGCAGCGTCGCGCCGAGCTGTGCCAGCCCGCGCCCCAGGCCCGGCGCGATGCCGAGGCCCAGCGTCCCTGCCGTGCACAAGCCGAGCGCCCATGCGTAGCCGGAGCCGGATGCCGGCCCCTCGGCACGGTCCGGGTCCCTGAAGTACGTCTCCGCGATGACGGCCGCGTAGTAGAACAGCGCCACCGCCATGTTGGCGGCGGCCACCACGGCCAGCCAAGCGAAGCCGCCCTCGATGGCGGCCACGAGCAGGAAGACCTTGCCGGCGAAGCCCGCCAACGGCGGGACGCCCGCGAGCGACAGGAGGGCGAGCGCCAGCGCCGCCGCTGGCCCCGGCGCCCGCCGTCCGAGGCCGCGGATCGCGGCGAGGGCGTCGCTCCCGGTCATGCGCTCGACCTGCGCGACCACCGCAAACGCCGAGAGGTTCATCAGGAGATAGGCCGCGAGGTAATAGCCTATGGCCGGCAGGGCGTCCGGGGCCTGCCCGGCCACCGCAACCCCCATCAGCACGTAGCCGGCCTGGGCGATGCTCGAATAGGCCAGCAGGCGCTTCAGGCTCGCCTGGCGGAGGGCCACCAGGTTGCCGAAGGTCATCGTCGCGGCGGCCAGGAGCGCGAGCACGGTCGGCCAGGCGGCGAGGCCGTCCGGCATCGCCGCCAGCAGGAAGCGGATGAGGCCGGCGAAGGCTGCCACCTTCGGCACGACCGAGACGAAGCCCGAGGCGGGGGCCGTCCCGCCCTGGAACACGTCCGGGGCCCAGACGTGGAACGGCACCAGCGTCATCTCGAAGCCGTAGCCGACGAGGACCAAGCCGAAGGCCAGCGCCACCCAGGCCCGGTCGGCGCCGGCCAACCCCGCCCCGATGGCCCGCAGGTTCAGGCTGCCGGTGAGGCCGAACAGGAAGGTGAGGCCGTAGGCCATCACCGCCAGCGCGGCGGCGCCGTAGAGGAAGTACTTGAGCGTCGCCTCCTGGGCCGGTCCGTCGCTCCGCACGAGCAGGACGAGCAGGTAGGAGGGGAAGCTCACCATCTGCAGGAACAGGATGATGAGGCCGAGATCCGTCGCCGCCGTGAGCCCCATGCCACCGACGGTCGCCATGAGCAGCGCGACCGGGTGGTGCGGTTCCTGCTCGCTCCCGCGGAAGTGGGACCCGAGCGCGAGCAGGCTCACCAGGGCGCCGGCCTCGATGACCAACTGGTAGAAGCCCCGGAACGGATCGACGGCGTATGTGCCGCAGAAGGCCTCGCGCGGCGGGGCCGTCAGCATCGGCGCGGTCAGGCCCATCGCGACGAGCAGGGCGAGGAGCGCGACGGCGGCGGGCAGGCGGCGCCACCGGCCCCGGACCCAGCCGGCAACCGGGACCAGCGCGAGGGCGCTTCCCGCCAGGACCATCTCGGGCGCGACGGCGCCGAGATCCATGCAGCCGCCCATCGTCTGCCCGCCGGTCATGGAAGGTGCGCCAGGGCTGCGGTCGTGCCGTCGAGCAGCGCGACGAGGACGGCCGGCAGGACGCCGATGCCGACCGCCAGGGCCGCGAGCGCCCCCGCCGCGCCCGCCTCGGCCGCCGTGAGGGGCGGCAGCGCCGGCATGTCGGGCGGCGCCCGACCCATCAGCAGGCCCGTCATCAACCGGAGGTAGACCGCGGTCGTCACGACGAGCGCGAGGACGGCGAGCGCGGCGACCCAGGCGGAGAGCTGCAGGGCGGCGCCGATGGCCTGGAACTCCGCGATGAAGCCGGACAGGCCCGGGAGCCCGAGCGAGCCGAAGGCGAGCAGGCCGAACAGCCCGCTGAAGGCCGGCATCGCGCCGATCAGGCCGCCGAAGCGGGCGAGTTCCCGCGTGCCGGCGCGGTGCTGGAGCATTCCCACGAGCAGGAACATGCCGCCGGTCAGGAAGCCGTGGCTGACCATCTGCACGGCGGCGCCGTTGAGCGCCAGCCGGCGCACGCCCTCGTTGCCGGCCAGCGCCGCCACCGCGACGCCGAGCGTGACGAAGCCCATGTGGTTGACGGAGGTGTAGGCGACGAGCCGCTTCATGTCGGACTGCGCCAGCGCCGCCAGGGCCCCGTAGAGGAGCGAGGCCAACGCCAGCGCGACGAGAAGCCAGCCGAACCGTGCGACCGTGTCCGGCAGGGTCGGCAGCAGCACGGCGAGCATGCCGTAGCCGCCCATCTTGAGCTGGAGACCGGCCAGCACGACGCTGCCCTCGGTCGGCGCCTCGACATGCGCGTCGGGCAACCAGTTGTGCAGCGGCACCACCGGGAGCTTCACCCCGAACCCGAGGAGGAGGGCCAGGAAGACGAGGCCGCCCGCGAGCGGGGTCCGGTCCAGCGGCCGCGCCTGGACGATGGCTGGAAGCGAGAAGGTGTGGGGCTCCATGGCGAGGTAGAGGGCGAGGAAGCCGAGCAGCATGGCGAGGCTGCCGGCGCGGGTGTAGAGGAAGAACTTGAGCGCCGCGTACCGCCGCCGCTCCCCGCCCCAGATGCCGACGATGAAGTACATCGGCACCAGGCCGACCTCGAAGAACAGGTAGAACAGCAGCAGGTCCTGCGCCGCGAACAATCCGATCAGCCCGGTCGCGAGCAGGAGGAAGAGGAAGGCGTGGGCGTGCGCCCGGTCGTGCTCGCCCAGCACGTAGACCATCACCACCGTGAGCAGGAGGGCGGTGAGCAGGATCAGCGACAGGGAGAGGCCGCCGACGGCGACGTCGTACGCCGCCCCGACCGACGGGATCCACGGCAGGGTCGCCCGCCATTGCAGGCCTCCCCCTGGCTCGAATCCGGCCCAGAGCGCCAGCGCCGCGGCGAGCGTCAGGATCGCGCCGCCGAGAGCGACGTGACGCGCGAGACCCGGGCGGCCGCGCGGCAACGCCAGCACGACGAGGCCCGTCAGGAGGGGGAGGAAGATCGTCGCCGTGAGCATCGGGTCAACTCGGGTTCAGGGCCAGAGCAGGAGGGCGCCGGCCGCCAGGGCGGCCGTGGCCCAGGCGAACAGGCCGAGCGTGTAGAGGTAGAGGCGGCCGGCTTGGAGCGCGCGGAGCCGCTCGCCCCCGGCGGCCAGCCAAGCCGCGAGCCCGTCCCCCAGGCGTGCGAAGCCGCGCACCTCGATGCGACCGGCCGCCTCGCCGGCGCCCCAGGTCCACCCGGCGACGCGTCGGGCCGCCGCGTCGAGCGCGTCCTCAAGGGGTCCGAGGCGCCGGGCGAGCTGCGTCGTCCAGCGTGCCGGGGCCGCCGTGGCCGCCGAAAGCCCGGCGGCGAGCCGAGCCGGCCACGGGCCGAGCGCGGGTGATCCGCCCCTTCCCCTGGCAACCCCGATGCCGAGGCCGAGGAGGCCGGCCGCGATGCCGAGGTTCCGCAAGGAGACCTCCGCCCCGGGGTCGGCCTCGAACGGCAGGAGGGCGCCGAGGCTGCCGGCCAGCAGCCAGCCGAGTACCGCCGCGGCGAGCGCCAGCGCGAGCGTGCCCGCGCGCATCGTCCAGGCGGTCTTGCCGGTCCCGGCCCGGTCTCGGCGCCGGCCTAGGAAGGCTGCGGTCCCCGCGCGACCGATGTAGGTCCCGCCGAGAAGGACGAGCAGCACGACGAGCGCCCCCGCCCCCGGACCGTGTTGCGACGCGACGGCGAGGATGCCCTCCTCGCTCCAGAATCCGGAGAGCGGCGGAACGCCGGCGAGTGCGAGGGCCGCGACGAGGAAGGCGGCTCCCGCGAGGGGCAGGGCGCGGAGGAAACCGCCCAGGCGGTCGAGCGCGCGCGTGCCCGCCCGCTCCTGCACGATGCCTGCCGCCAGGAACAGGGTTGACTTGAAGGCCGCATGCACCGCGAGGTGGAAGGCCGCGGCGCGGGCGCCGCCGAGGCCGAGCGCGACCATCATCTCGCCGAGTTGGGAGCAGGTGGACCAGGCGAGCACCCGCTTCAGGTCCGCCTCGGCGGTCGCGACGAGCGCCGCGAAGACCGCCGTGACCGCACCGACCCAGAACAGGGCAGCCATCGCGAGCGGGGCCGCGGCGAAGACCGCGTCGAGGCGAAGGACGAGGAACACGCCGGCGGCGACCATGGTGGCCGAGTGCAGCAGGGCCGAGACCGGGGTGGGCCCGACCATGGCGTCGGGGAGCCACGCGGAGAACGGCAGCTGGGCGCTCTTGCCGAGCGCGCCGGCGAGCATGAGGAGCGCCATCGCGGTCACCGCGCCGGGAGCGACCCTGCCCGCCTCGACGGCCCCGGCGAGCGCGTCGACGTCCGTGGTCCCCGTGGCTGCGAGCGCCAGCAACCATCCGAGCAGGAGGCCGACGTCGCCGGCCCTCGTCATCAGGAACGCCTTGGAGGCTGCACCGGCGGCCCCCGGCGCGGCGTGCTCGAAGCCGATCAGCAGGAAGGACGCCAAACCGACCATCTCCCAGGCCGCGAACAGGAGCGCGAGGGAGTTCGCCAGGACGAGGGCCAGCATGGCCCCTACGAACAGGCCGAGTTCGGCGAAGAAGCGGGGCCGGTCCGGGCGGCCGCCCATGTATCCGACCCCGTAGGTGGCGACGCATACGGCGACGCCGGCGACGACCATCGCGACGAACCGGGTGAGAGGGGTCGCCGCGAGCCCGACGGTCAGCCGGTAGTCCCCGCTCTCGAACCAGCTCACGGTCATCGTTGCCCCGGTTGGGACCAGCGCGAGCGCGACGAGGGAGAGGGCGACCCCGGCGACCACGAGTTCGCCGCCGCCCCATGGCAGGCGCCGGCCGGCGGCGAGGGCCGTGACTGCCGCGAGGAGCGGCAGGAGGGGGATGGCCAGGAGCGCCGTCATCCGTTCAGGTCGGTGTAGGCGTCGACCTCGACGGTCCGGCGCTGCCGGTAGAGCAGCAGTACGAGGGCGAGACCGATGGCCATCTCGATAGCCCCCACGGTGACGACCAGGATGGCGAGGACCTGCGCGGAGTAGTCGGTCGGCGCGGTGAAGCGCCAGAACGCGACGACGTTCAGGCCGATGGCGTTGAGGAGCACCTCGACCCCCATCAGGACCATGACCGCCGAGCGCTGGGCGACGACAGTGTAGACGCCGATGGCGAACAGGAGCGCGGCGACGACGAGATAGGCGGTCAGCGGCACGGTCATCCGACGTGGTCCTCGTGTCCGTGGTGGCTCCCGTGGTGCTCCGGTTCGGGCGCGCCGCCCGCTTCCGCGAGCGGAGCCAATCGGTCGTCCCGGATGGCCTCCGGCTTCGCGTCGACGGCGGCCTTTGCGGCGCGCGAGGGGTCGTCCGGGTGGGTCGAGGGCCGGGCAAGCAGCACGGCGCCGAAGATGCCAATCAGGATCAGGAAGCCTGCGCCCTCGAAAGCGACCATGTACTTGTCCATGAGAAGGTTGCCGACCCGCCGGGCCGAGTCGGGATCCGGTACCGCGTCGGTCACGGGCCAAGCCGGCCGCAGGAACAGCATGCCCACTAGGACGACCCCGGCGGCGGCTGCGAGCCAGGCCGCGAGGGGGCGCACGGGCGTCACCATGGACATGTCCATTCCGCCGTGGCCGCCATCCCCGTGCTGGTGGTCTGCGTGCCGGTGCTCCGCATGTCCGCCGTGGGCGCCGTGTGGCATGGCACCGCCCCCGTGGTCGCGCGCGTGGCCGTGCCGTCCCTCGCCGTGCGGCATGGCATGGCCCTCGTGCCGGTTCCCGGCGTGGCTGCGGCCCTCGCCGCTCGCAGGGTCGTCCTGTCCCGCGCTTGTGGCCTCGTCGCGCGGCACCAGGCCCTTGCTGAACCAGCGCTCCAGCGGGGACAGCTCCATGCCGGCCATCATCGCCCCGCCGGGATCGTGCATGACCAGCACCATGAACAGGATCATGACGAGGAAGCCCCCGATGTACATCATGACCTGGAGCAGCCCGATCAGGTCGGCCGACAGCAGGATGAACAGGCCGGCGACGCCGATGAACGAGGCCATCAGGAAGATGCCGGAGCGGAACATACTCATCGTCGTCGCCATGCCGAGCGCGCCGGCGACGGCGACGAAGGAGCAGGCCCCGAAGGCAAGGATATCGAAGGCGGCCATCATGCGCCGGGCCCCACCCCGAGGAGGATCAGGCCGCCGACGAGGAGCACGTTGACGAGGCCGAGTGGGATCAGGATCTTCCAGGAGAGGGCCAGCGTCTCCGCCGTCGAGAGCGGGCGAACGAGGCGCCCGAGCCCGAGCATCAGCGCCATCAGGCCGTACGTCTTGGCGAGCATCCAGGCCCATCCCGGGAGCCAGGGACCCGAGGGACCTCCCAGATAGAGCACCGCCCCGACCGCGGCGACGACCAGGAGCACGCCGGCGAGTGCGACCCGCCACACGAGCGCGGACCAGCCGCCCACGACACCGAGCACGCCGCCGCCCAGCGAGGCCGCGAACGGCTCCAGGAACGGGGCGCGATACGACTGCATCAGCCCGGTGACGACGTAGAGCAGGAAGCCCAAGGGTTGTAGGACGACGAACCAGAGGCCGCGCTGCGCGTCGACCACCACTACGGTCGACAACGAACGGGCCATCATGATCACGCCGACGTAGGCGAGCCCGAGCGGCACGACGTACGCCACGAGCTGGGCGACGATGCGGTAGCATGCCTCGACCCCCTCGGGGGTATTCGCGCCCCAGCCGGCGAGAGCCAGGCCCAGCACCACGAAATCCACGACGACGATGACGTAGAAGAGGCCGATGCCGAGGTCCCTCCCGATCAACCCGGGGCCGAGGGGCAGCACGACCATGGCGAGCGCGACGCCCGCGAGCGCCACGACCGGACCGGCCGGCAGCAGCCATCGGTCGGCGTTGGGCAGTTGGAGGTTGTGCCGCAGCTCGGTGTGCCGCGCCGGGCCGGCCTCCTGGTCGATGCGAACGAACGCGTGCTCGACCGCGAGCGTCAGGGCAGCCCCCCCGAGCAGGGCGCCCAGGACCGCCAAGGCCGCCGCTACTCCCATCGCAGCCCGCCCATGCCCCAGGCGTAGGCGATGCCAGCCGACAGGAGCGCGATGAAGACCAGCATGTCGAGGAAGGCGCTCATGCCGATGTCGGCGAAGACGACCGCCCACGGGTACATGAAGATCATCTCCATGTCGAAGGCGAGGAAGATCAGCGCGTAGACCGCGTAACCGAAGCGGAACTGCGCCCACGCGGGGGGAGCGCGGACGGTCCGCGTTGGCGCGCGCGCGAACGCGGCCACGGCTAGCAGCGCAAGGCCCATGGCCATGAGCAGCACGAGGGCCACGAACCCGAAATCACCCAGGACTGGGCTTTGCGCCGGCATCCGCTCCATTCCCTTCTCCTGCTGACCGCCCCCACCCGAGGCAGGGCCCCTCCGTGGCCTGGGACGCCTAGGCGACGTGGCCCGCATGTCGACGGCGTCAATCCTCCGCGAACGCCCGCCCCGCATGGTCGTCGACAGGCGGAGGAGGTTGGCGAAGGCGCTGAGCAGACCGACCGCGGGAAGCGCGGCTTCGGCCCCGCGGAGCGGGCCTTCCCCCCTCCTCCCCGACCTCGGCACCCCCGGGGGTGGACGAACTCTCGATGCGGCTCATCGTGGCGGCCCTGCTACGGGGTGGTCCGGGGATCTAGGCCGGCGTGGGAACGCACGGTCCGGCGGCTTGGGGAAATGGTCGGGCGCTCGCGGCCGTGCCGCGGGCACCATCCTGCCTCAGACACCGTGGCAGGTGAGGCTCGCCAGCCGCAGGTATCGCCGGCTATTGAAAGATGAGCTGGGAGCCGACCGACGTGATGGCCGGGTCGTTCACGAAGGCGCCTGCCCGTCCGTCGTCCGCGTTGAACATGAAATCGTCCTGGGCCATCTGGCTCTTCGTCAGGCCTTCAAGGAAGATCGACCCGTTGCCCTGGTCCGTCTGCCAGCTGACCAGGACGCCGGTGTGCCCGTCGTCGTGCGCCGAGACCCCGTCGGCAACGGTGACTTGGCTCGGCAGGATGTCCCGGAATGCGATATGGTCGAAGGCGCCCGGGCCGGCGTCGAAGCCGCCGGTGACGACGTCGTTCCCGGTATCGGGTCCCACGATGAAGGCGTCGGCGCCGTCGCCGCCGTTCAGCTCGTCGTTCCCCTTGCCGCCGTCGAGCATGTCGTGGCCGGCGCCGGCGTAGAGCTTGTCGTTGCCGTCCTCGCCCATGAGGTTGTCGGCCTGATCGCCGCCGTACAACCGGTCCGAGCCGGCGCCGCCCCTGAGGTCGTCCTGGCCCGCACCGCCGTCGAGGACGTCGTCGCCGGCATCGCCGCGTAGATCGTCGTCCCCGGCAGCCCCGAACAGCAGGTCGTTCCCGCCTAGGCCAAAGTAGTAGTCCCGCTCGCCGGTGCCTTGGAACGTATCGGCTTGGCTGGAGCCTTCCCTTACGTTGAACTCGTCGAAGCGGAACGTGTTTGCGGAACCGGTGTCACTCCCCGGGTTCGGGGCACCGAGGTTGAAGCCCTCGTCCTTCGCGTAGCTCAAGGCGGTGACGTGGTCCGCGTCCGCGCTCGTCGGCTGAATGAGCATCCTGTCGTCCGTGAACATGAAATCGTCCTGCGCGAGGTCCGTCTTCCGGACGCCCGCCAGCAGGACCGAGCCCTCGCCCCCGGTCACGTCCCAGCTGATCTTCACACCGGCGGAAGTGTCTTGGAATCTGAGGTCCTCGGGCGCGAGGTCCCGTACCGCGAGGTGGTCCAGGATGCCGGGACCGGCGGAGAAGTCGGTGATGACGTCGTTGCCGCTGTCGGGCGAGATGACGAAGGCATCGCCTCCCGGACCGCCTGTCAGGATGTCGTTGCCGGGACCGCCCTCAAGATCGCCGTGTCCGACGCCCTCGTTGAGATAGTCGTTCCCTTCGGCGCCACGCAATGCGTCCGCGGCCCCGCCGCCGATCAGGACGTCGTTTCCCTTGCCGCCGTCGAGGTGGTCCATGCCGGCGCCCCCCAGGAGGACGTCGTTGCCCTTGCCGCCCTGCAGGTCATCGTCTTGGCCTCGGCCGGCGAGATAGTCGCTCCCGCCTCGGCCGAAGGCGATGTCCATCCGGCCGGTGCCGGGGTAGGCGTCGGGATCTCGCTCTCCGATGAGCAATCGGTAGTCGCCGAAGTCCTCCTGAACGTTGTGGTCGTTCGCAGGGACTTGGTGGTGCGAGCGATGCGACATGAGGGATCTCCTGCCGATGAGCCAAGAATCGGAAGCCAACCCGCCCGGGTTGCGCATCCGCCTATACCCCATCGGGGTAGGCAGGCTTCCAACACCCCGCCCGCGAAGCTGTTTCATCCCTACCGCGGCGCGGGGCGGTTTGACGCAGGCCCCGCCGTGCGCTCCGCGTCGGAACGGATTGCCACGGTCCCGCCGCTCCGGACGCCTTGACACCTGGTTCCAGGAAACGGGCAGGTGTTCGGAATACGTGTCCCGAACCCCCTCGGGGTATATCCCACTCTTGAGTGGGCCCTTCGTCGCGGCGGGGTGCTGACGGCGTCGACCACCGGGGTGGATGCCCGATCAGGTTGACCGCGGAAAGGTGGCCACCGGCCCAAGGCGGTAGTTGTCCGCATCCCCCGCGATTTGCCCGGATGCGCCTTACGAAGCAGCCGGGGCCAAGCGTAAGTCAGCGTCGTCGAGGGGACGGGGTGCCCGAGTCGGCTTTGGCCGGCGCGGCCGGCACGAACGCTCGTGATGTCTCACTAGGCCGGAGAGAGGGGCCGCGCGGCCTGGACATCACCTGGGCGCGCCGACCGGCCGTGCGATGGCCAGCACTCCCTTGAGGCCGGTTCCGAAGCGCGCGATGGTCTCGCGATGCCCCCGCAGCTCGCTGTACGGCAGGTAACGAAGATCCAGCTCGCTCACACGCGAGAAGGCAGGTCTGGCGAACTGCGCCCGGACGTCCTCCTCCCTGTTGTCGGGCGCGACGAGGAAGAGGTTGCGGGCCGTCCCGCCCTCGACGCCGAGCGCCAAGTCGAGCATCCGCACGATCCCGGAGTATATGCTCGTCGTATGCTCGACCTCGAAGGCCGCCGCCACGTCCCTGCTCGCCTTTTCGAGCCAGATCACGTCGATGAGCCGGACCGTTTCGGCCGTTCCGTTGGCGGTGAGCCGTTCGGGTAACCGGTCGAGGCAGCCGTCGGACAGCCTGCCGCCTGCGTAAGGACGGCCCCCGTCATTCGAGGCGACCCAGACGTCGAAACCGAGCGCGAGCCCGAGGTCCCGGAGCCAGCCCTGGATCTCGGTGTGGGTATGGTCGGCCTCGCTTGCGGCCTGGGCCGCCTTCGAGGCGGCGCCGGCCGCCTCCGCCCGCACGCGTTCGAGATCCTCCCGCCATCGCTCCAGCGCCCCGGTGGCATCCCGCTCGGGAAGCGGGTAGCGCCCCGACCCGACGTCGAACAGGAAGCCGGCCACGGCGCCGAGGTCGTTCGACAGGAGCGTCCGGTGGGCGGCGTTGAGGGCAAGGATGCCTTGGCGCATCGCGAGGTACTCGTCCCACCTGCCGAGCTTCACGTTGGCGCCCATGAGCGCGTTGAAGCCCTTGACGATGGCGGTGTTGAACGGGGAGGCCACGGTCGGATGCAGGAAGTACAGCAGGTTCGCCGCGGCCGGGCCAAGCCCTTTAATGCGCGACTGGTCGAGCGTTCGGATGGCCGCCAGGACCTGCGCCTCGGCGTTGCAGCAAAGGCAGGCGTCGAGGAAGCGCCCAAAGGCCAGCTGGTTGGCCCGATCCTCGTAGATGTCAGGGATGCGAAGCTTGGGCTTCCAGAGGAAGGCATGGTCGGCGCCCTTGAACACCTGGCGCTGCTCGGCGATGGAGGAGACGATGGTCTCCAGCGAGGAGCCGCGGTAGGCGTTGCCGAAGGTGTCGGACCGGATCTCGTCTATGACCGCCTGGATGCCGCGCCGGATCGAGCGGAAGTTCTTGATGCGCTCCTCCCACAGGAACCACGTTCTGTAGGAGGCGCCTGGGTCCTCGCGCCAGTGCCGGATGAGATTGCCGATCCAGGCGTCGTTCACGTTCGTCATATTCGGGGGCTTGGTGGTCGTGGCTCCCGAATATGCCTGGTCGGGGTATCAGGCACCACAGGGCCGTGGACGCGCAGGCAGGGTTTCCGATGATGGCGGGAGGGTGTCGCAACCGTGCAACAGATGCGAGAGGCGTCGGTGATGGCGGGGCGCACGCGCCCAGGCGGCATGCCGATAGCAGCTCCCGGAGATCAGTGCCGCGGCTCATCCCGTGAAGCTTTTCCTAACCGGCGGTCCCGCACACATGAGAAGCGGACTGCCGTGGGCGAGTCCGCGGCGCAAGGTGACGGGCGCACTGCGGCCTGCGTCCGTTGCGCATCAAGGCCGGGGCCGACGGCGCGAGACCCGGGGGCCGCCCACGGCGACCGCCACGCAGGCGAGGCGGTCCCGCCGCGCCGATTGGTCCCGCCCATCCGCATGTTCTGGGCCCGGGCGCTGACGGTCCGGCACCGTGCCTGTACGTGCATCGTCGGCATGCGGGGATCTCGCCCCGCGCGGGCCGGCGGTGCGCTGGCCGTGGCGACGCCGTTCGAGGACGCTGCGCCGCCAGTGGTCCCAGCGGCACGCGGCACGAGCTGGTCGGCCTTCCTCGCAATTCCTCCACGCCCATGAAGGCGAGCGGGGAGCCTCTGGGATGCCGGAGAGCCTGGCGCAGCCCGGGGCCAGCCCGGCCCCGACAAGGATGGCGTCCGACGAACCGATGAACTCGCCGCGAAGCCTGGTGGATCCCTCCGGCGGACTGGCCGGCTCGGCTGTCCGGGCGCGGGAGCAGTGATATGTGCCATGAGGCCCGAAGCGATTGCACCTGACACCTCCCAAGCCGGCCCGGGCAGGGCATCGGTCAGAAGGGCCGGCGGGACAACCGGGACGAGGCGGCGCGCAGGGAATGCCGCCGAGCGGCCGTGTCCTGAGCCGCCCCGGACGAGCGGTTCAGGCCGCCATCTTCCGACAGCTTTCCGCGCAGCGGCGGCACTGGTCGACGCAGTGCTGCATATCGCCCACCTGCTCGCAGCTCCGCGCGCAATCCTCGCACACGTCGGCGCACTCGCGGCAGGTGTGCTTATGATGGCTCGTGCCGAGGAGCATGAAGTGCGCCGAGGTGCGGCAGATCTCGGCGCAGGCGAGCATGAGGCGAAGATGCTCCGCCTCGACGTGCTTCCCGCCGGCGGGCAGGCAGTGGTTGGATGCCATGCCGAGGCAGGTCTGGTAGCAGCGCAGGCACTCGTCGATGCATGCCTGCATGTCCGGTCTCATCTGGTGCATTGTGTCGCTCGCATTGTTGGACGTTCGGCCAAGCCTTACTATGGCTGCGTGGGCCCGCCCGCGCGGAGCGGGCCCACGACGAAGAGGCAACATACCCTGGCAGGGTATGGTTCCAAAACCCTGGGCCGGCGGCCGCCCGTCCCATCAGAGGCGCAAGGCAGCATGTCGGGTTCCGAAAAGGACCACGGTGGGATCACGGTCAACCACAAGCAGCAACTCCCCCGGCTGCGTCGCATCGAAGGGCAGGTGCGTGGCATCCAGCAAATGATCGAGACGGAGCGATACTGCGTCGACGTCGCGCACCAGATCGATGCCGTCATCGCCGCGTTGCGCCGAGTGCAGTCCGACATGATCCGCGACCATATGCACGGGTTGGTGCAAGCCTCCGTCGCGAGCAACCTCTCGCAGGAGGAGCGGCAGCGCCTGGCCGACGAGATCGGCAGCCTTATCGGCAGGATCGTGTAGCCGAGGGCAGGACTGTCGGATGTCAGGCGCTGCGAGCGCCCTGCCACGACCGGGTCGCCCCTCGTGCCGCATCCCGGCGTTGCGGCCCGGACGCATGCGCGGTCCCGAAGGCCGACCGGCGCCGCGGGACCGCGGGCGGCACAACCTGTACGCCCCCTGGCGTCCAAGCGCGATGCGGCCCTGGAACGGCCGCGGGCCTTGGGCCATGCATAGCGATGGTCGGCTCGGTCCTGGCAGGCCGACCAGCCGCCGCGGACTGGGGGGATCGGTCCCGGCACACCTCCAGGCGGCGGAAGCCGGCGCATGGCCGACAAGGCCCGCCCTGTCCCTCGCCCTCAAGAGTGGCGGTGAGGCAACACTTCGGCCCGATGAGAACCGCCCAAGGGATCACGGGTGAATAGCCTTTGACCCCGGTTCCCGACGGTTTTACCCCATTGGGGTATAATCTTGGAGGGGACAAATGAGGATGGCGACGCGGAGAGCGTTCCTGGGTGGCGCCGCGGCATCCGCGGTCGCACTGGCGGCGCAAGGAGCGGGCGCGAGGCGGGCGTTCGCGCTCGAACAGCGCAACGGCGTCGACTTCCTGCGAGGCCCCTACAACCTGGCATTCTTCTACCGGCACAACCTGGCCTACCGCATCGGGGCCGGCATGCACTTCTTCCACTCGAAGCAACACGACCTGCTGCAGTTGACGCGCTTCGAGGACCACGCCGCGGTCGATGCGCGCTTCGACCAGGAAGCTCTGGAGTGGCTGCTCAACCCGCCGGCGACCGAGCCGGAGATGCCGTACTACTCGTCCTATGTCGACCGGGCGATGCACACGCTGTTTCGGACCATCGACTGGACGCATATGCACCACGAGCAGACTTACGACGTGATGGCCTTTCGTGAGATCCCGTGGGCCGAGAAGAAGGCTTGGACAGATCGTGCGGTCAAGTATTACTTGACCATGCAGACCGAGGGTGTCCCGCGTAGTCCGGCGCCATTGGAGCTGACGATGCGGCGCGCGGGCATCATGATGAAGCCCTACTTCAATTACTTCCGGAATTTTTATCCGCTCGACCAAAGCCTATTCTACGTCGCGCACTGGTGGCACCCGGCGGTTTACGAGGCGCAGATGATCTCGGGCAACCAGGACCAGGAGGCCGCCATCAAGGGCGTGGAGGACGTCATGCATCGCGAGGTCATCCCGAACCGCCCGGGCCGGATGGTGCTCTCGCGCGAGATCATGCCGCGCTACTCTCGCATGACCCCGGAGAGCGCGAACATCTTCGACAATCTGCACATGCTCCACGGCATCGCCTATTCGATCCTCGCCTACAAGGGCTGGTCCGTCGAGGAGAAGCGGGCCGAGATGTACCGCGTCATCCAGGCCATGGGGTACCAACCGGGGGACGAGGCTTACGCCCGCAAGTTCGGCGAGCCCCATCCCGCATACGACCCGCGCACCTACCCGAACTGGGTGCGTTCGCCACAGGGCGCCATGGGCATGATCATGATGGACATGCTTATGGAGATGCTGCCCATGATGTACCCTGGGGGGCTATCCAAGGCGGAGAAGTCCGCCGTCATGCAGCAGATGATGAAGAACGGGCGGCTCGGCATTGAGCCGGGCGAGATCCCGGGCTCTCTGCACGACGCCATAATGCGTGTCGCGCCCGGGATGAGGATGATGCCCGGCGCGACCGAACCGGGCGAGACGCCGCGGATGATGACCGAGACGATGGAGGCGAACTGGCGACGGAAGGCCGAGCGCATGCCCGACATCGCTCCCATCGACATGGGCGTCGAGCCCTCGCTGGGCGCCGCCCGCGTCGCCTCCCGCTGACTGCCCCGACGCCCGACAGGAACTCCGTCATGAAGCATCACGTGCGCCTGGCCGCCGGGGCCGCCGCGTTCGCCATCATTGCCTGCGACGCCCTCCCGGTGCGAGCCGCCGACCATACGAACCTCGAACAGGGCCTGCCCGTCGTCATCGAGGATGCCTACCCGATCAAGGAGAACGGCCTGGAGATCCAGGGGTACCTCCGCTACGACAGGGTTCCCCGGAGTGACCCTGACGGCCGGAGTCGCCTGTTCGTGGTCCCGCGCGTGGAGTGGGGCGCGACCAAGAACTTCCAACTGTCAGTCGAGACGCCATACGCGGTTGGCGATGCGAGCGAGACGAAGCAGGGTGCCGCCACGGTTCAGGGCCTCTACAACCTCAACACGGAAAGCCTCTATCTGCCGGCCTTCGCGGTGGCGGCCGGCGTGAGCCGACCCTATGGGTATCGGAACGGCGGGACCGAGACCGAGCTGAAGTTCCTCGCGACGAAGTCGCTGGGAACGCCGGACCCCGAAGGAACGTCGCCATTCTCCTACGTGCCGCGTCAGATCCACTTCAACGCGTCTTGGTTCCACAACTTCGACCCGCTCACGGGTCGCGATGCCGAGAGGACGGACCGCTACCGCGTCGGCGTGGCCTACAGCCAGCCCGTGACGAACGAGTTGGTCGTCGTCGCGGATGTCTACCGTGAGACGGACAGGGACCGCAGGCGCGCGTCGAACATGGCCGAGGTCGGTGTCCGCTACCTGCTGACGCCCCAAACCGTCCTCTCGGGCAGCGCCGGCGTCGGGTTCGGCGGCGACCGCAACCAGGATTTCCGGTTCGTGGCCGGAATCCAGCACACGCTGAGCTACCCGTTCAGCTTCGACCCGCCCCGATGAGCGGCCGCGCCGGTACGAGTTCCGCCCACCGCGGGATCGGCTCGGCCCTACGTACCGGGTCGCCTTCGCCCAACGCCGGAGCCATCGTGAAGAGGACGAAAGCGCCGACCCTGGCCATCACGCAAGCCGATTCCGGTACCAGAAGAGCCTGCGTCGCAGCTTCGTCGCCAAGCCTCCCGAGAAGCTCGCCTCCGTGGAGCGGGAGGCCATCGCCGTAGCCTCGCAATGCAACAGGCCGAACGGGTTGTGGGGCACTGAGCGGGCCGGCGTCTGACCTTGCATGCGCCGTGCGCTCCGGCAGCCGGATGCGGTCGATGGCCGTCACCTTGCCCAAAGGGCAAAGGCCCATGAGGCGCCGCCCGGGACCCGCGTTCAGCAAGTCAAACGGACCTAGGCGTAGAACGCTGTGCTGTCACCGCTCGGGTCGGGAACCTGGTTGCGAGAGCGTCCTGGCAAGCGGTAGACGGATGATGACGGCCATTGGCCAGCAACTGCGAACGCCTTCGGGCGGGCCCCGCGCTCTGTTCGACCGATGATCTCCAGCGCCTCGTGCGTGACATTCCGTCAAGGTGCAGGCGCCCGGCATCAACGGTGGCATGATGGCAGCGTCTCAGCGCCTGGATGCCCGGACCAGGGCCACTCTTGCGACGAGCACCGAATGCGAGCCGAGGCGCTTGACGCGCGCGAAGCCAGCTTCGGAAAGGATGTCGGGCCACGTTCCGTCCGTGTGTGGTTGGAGACGCGGCTCGCCGAGCATCATGGACGCGACTTTGACCAAGGCGCCTTCCTGCGCCCCACGCGCCGCATCAAGATCCGAGGCGAGCAGGCTTCCTTGCCGCCGCAGGACGCGCAACAACTCGCGCGCGATCCGAAGCTTTCCTTCCGGTGGCTCGGAATGCAGGGCCATCACCGAAGCCGCCTTGTCGAAGGAGGCGGGAGGGAACGGCAAGCGACCGTGGGCCTCGTACGCGAACGCCTTCACGTTCGTGAGGCCCGCCGCCGCCGCATCGGCCCGGGTCGCGGCGGCGCGCTCTGCGTCCGCTTCCAAGCCGACGAATTTGGTACCCGGAAACCTCTTCGCGAGCCCGAGCACGGGTTCGGCCTGCGGCCCCCTGACATAGAGGATGCGCTCTCCGGCCTCGGGAGCAAGGGCGGCTATAAGAGGCTCGGTGCAGGCCGGGTCCCGCATCAGGACGGGATAGGTCCGCTCGAAGCCGCGCCTGGCAATCCACCGGCGCGCGCCAAGGATGAGGGCCATTGCCGAAGAAACCGTTCGGATCGACGCCACTGGCGACGTCGGCCTGGGGCGTGTCGGCCTCAGGGTGACGGCGGCCATTCCGACCATAGCCGCTTTTGGCCATGGGTGTACCGCTACAGGGTAAGGGTACATGGCACTCACCGCAAGCGGAGAACTCGGACCATGTCCTCCACCCACCTCATGCGCTAAGGTCCACGCACTCGGAAGTGGGAGAGGCCTTCGGGTGACGATTTCAATCGGTGAACTGTCGCGACGCTCGGGCGTGCGGATACCTACGATAAGGTACTATGAGCAGAACCGCCTCATTTCGGCCCCGGCTCGAACCGAGGGCCAGCAGCGACGCTACACTGAGGAGGACGTCGTTCGGTTGAGCTTCGTCCGACAGGCCAGAGAACTCGGATTGGAGGTCGATGCGATCCGCGAACTCCTCGAACTGGGAACAGGGCATAGTGGCTCGCCCGAGGAAGCTGCCAGGCTGGCCCTGCGCCACAGGGACGAAACGGACCGGCGGATCGCCCTGCTCACGGCACTCCGGTCCGAGCTTGGGCGTCTTGCGGCCGAATACGGCCGTGGACGTCTCCATGGAGGGCGTCTCCTTGAGGTGATTGCGCAACCGGATATCGCGGATGGCGAACGCTGACCGTCTTGGCGCACGGGCATTCCGAAGGACCAGGGGCTCCGCCCCTGCCCCGGTGCTCCCAAGCGGGCAGCCCGTCCCACCCGGTCCGCGCGGGGCACACGGAAGGAAGGCATCGGTCTCAGCGGAGTGGCGGCGCAGGGCCTGCGCCATGGAGCATGACGAGGCGCCTGGCTCCGGCGTCGGAGAGCAGGCGCGCACGAACACCGCAATCAAATCGAACCTTGTCGCACGTCCCCTTCCCCGCGCGGAGACTAGATAGGCGTCAAACCCAAGGTGGAGTGTGGCGCTTCGGCGTTTCCTGCCAGGACCGTGGGTGCATCAGCGCATCGAGCCCGGCGATCCACGACCGCATGGGCCCGCGAGATCGTCCCGGCAAATCATGGGCTCCGATGCGTGATCCCAGGCCGGTCCGCGAAGCGAGGGACGGTGCATCATGCCCAGGGGCGCCAGCCGTCGACGACCCGGAGATGCGGTTCCCGGTTCTCTCAGCTCAGCGTGAGTTGCACCTCGTGAGACACCTTGAGGGGTAGGCCGTACAGCTCGCCCATGCGGGCGACGAACTCGGTTTGCCCTCCGTAGCTGGGATGCCGGACCCGCTCGGCCGCCATACCCAAGTCCGCCAACGCTGCCTCGGCATCCCTCCCGATGGCGACCAAGACCCGGGGCCGCAATTCCGACACCAGCCATTCGAGGAGGTGGCGGGACGCCTGCCGTTCCCGACGGGTATGGCAGCGGTTGGACAGCGGGTCGCCGGCCGCGTGCGGATGGAGCGGGAAGACGTTCCAGAGGAAGACCGGGCGCCGCAGGTCCCGGAGAACCTGCCAGATCACCGTCGCCGTGCGCTCGGTCATCGCGGGGCCGCGGGTTGCCCGCGCCAGCGGCAATTGACCGTAGAGGCCGGCATGGGCGGAGAGGTGGGCCTCGTCCGTGAGCGCCAGGCCCGTGCGCCGCCCGCCACGGTACCCGAGGTCGCGCGCGATCCAGATCGAGTCGACGCCTCCGGCGAGGGCCGCCTCCAGGACGAGGCGAAGGTTCTCACGCCGGACCTGGGGCGCATCGACGCCGTCGTGGTCCGGGCAGGCCTCGGCGTAAGGGTTGAAGGTGTCCCGGAAGCGCAGCGCCGCGAGGGCATCGATGAAGGCGCCAGGTGTCATGTCGGCAGGTCCTCGACCAGCATCTTCCGCCCGACCAGATCGAGCTGAAGGCGCCCGCGGCGCTTCTCCCGCAAGAAACGAAACGCTTCGTTACCGGCGAGGATGGCCTCTTCCCAAAGCCAGAGCGGGCAGGCCTCGACCTCGTAGCCGCGCACGAATTGCCTCACCGATTTCAGGAAGGCGAAGCCCAGGTCGCCCGGGCGCTGCCCTTCGAAGAAGCCGAGCTGCTTCGCCTCACCGAAGACGAAGGTCGCCACGCCCTCCTCGATCAGGATCGCGCGCGCTCCGTCCTGCCCCTCGTCGACGCGGGCCTCGCTTTTCCTCTTCAGGCGGAACAGCGCGCGCGTCACCGGCGACCAGCCGAGGACGGCGGCGTAGGCATAGTGGAAGGCGTCGTGGAACCGGTAATCGTCCGGCTTCATGATGTTGTCGGTCAGGCGGTCGCCGATGAAGATGCCGTTGCATCGCTGCACGACGTACCGCCTGTCGTTGCCGCCGGTGCGCTCGAAGATGTCGATGGTCAACGCGCGGGGCAGGCGCTCCTCGTCCGGGAACGCCTCGTCGAACAGCGGCGGGGCCACGCGCGTCGCCGGCCAACGGTCCTCGGCCTTCGCGAGGTTGCGCATGGCGGCCTGCTCCAGGGTGACGCCGGCCTCGTTCGCGGCCGCGACGAGAAGGCCGAACACTGCCGAGAGACGCTCCAGGAGGTCCGGGCTTCCCGCGAGGTCGCCCCGCGCCCCCAGCGCGGCCAGCCGGCCGACGGCCCCGGCCAGCTGTAGCAGGGTGTGCTCGAAGGCGACGGTCGGGACGTGCAAAGGCAAGGCACGCTGCGGCTGCACGTCCGCGAAGGTCGGCTCGGGTCCCCCGGCGAGGTCCCGGCCGGCGAGATCCCCCAAGCGCAGCCCGGCGTGATCGGCGATCACGGCCAGGTACCAGAGCGCGTCGCCCATCTCCTCGACGACGCTCGCCTCGTAGCCGAGATAGGACCGCGCGTCGCGCTGCTTCTTCTTGGTCTCGCTCAGCAGGCTGCCCGTCTCGCCGAAGAGGCCGAGCACGGCCAGGTCGAGGCCGGTGCCCTTCCCTTGCGTCCGGTCTGTCCGGACCGCCCCGGCTTGATAACCGTTCAGGCTAAGCGGCGCCGTATCCATGTCCCCTCCCCGCTCCGGGTTGGCATATCCTCAGGTTGCCATCGTCGGCCCTTTCCGGCGCTCAGTCCAGGGTTGCCTGTTCCCACACACGCGGCGGACGCACCCTTGCCATACCGACCGCGGCTGACCACCTAAGCTTTACTGAGCCAGGCTCCCGGGCGGAATGCGCGACGGAAGGACCTGGGCACCGGGGAGAAGCCGCACATGCCGAAGGTTTGCGTGCTCGGTCCTGTCGATGACGAGGAACGCACGGCCCTGCTCAAGCTCTTGGCCGAGGCGGGCTGCGAGGTCGTGGACGAGGAGGTCGCCGTCGTCGAGCCCGACGAAGGGGAGGACGACGAGGGGGAAGACGGCGAGCACGTCGAGGATCCCGTTGCGCCGGAAGACGGCGAGCCCGCACCCGCGGATGACGAGGTTGCGGCCGGTCACGCCGAGACGCCGGACGAGGACTTGGGGGTGATCGTGCTGTCTCCCGATTGCCTGGCGGACGAGGAGCTGGCGCGCGTGATGCAGCGGGCCGCCGCCCTGGGTCGTCGCGTCATCGGGATCTGGCCTCCTGGAACCCAGGACGAGACGCTGCCGCGCGCGTTCGAGGATTACGGCGGGGATACCGTTCCCTGGGATGCAGGCAGCCTGCGGGGCGCCTTCCCGCGGAGGAACGCGAAGCCCGAGTGGTTGAAGCCCGACGCCCAGCCGCGGGCGGAGCGCCAGACCAAGCGGAACAAGTGCTGAGGCCGGCGTGCGCGTCCACTCCTACGTGATCGACCACGACCTCGGGTTCGCGCCCAATCCGTTTCACCGGGTTTGCACGCTGAGCGCGTGCAAACCGCTGATCCGGCAGCACGCGAGCGTCGGGGACTTCGTGGTCGGAACTGGCTCGATCCCGAACGGGATCAAGGACCGTGTCGTCTACTGGATGCGGGTCGACGAGATCCTCACCTTCGACCAGTATTGGGACGACGCTCGCTTCGGCGCGAAGCGACCCGTGATGTCCGGCAGCCGCATGCAGATCTACGGCGACAACATCTATCGCCGCTCGGCCGACGGCACCTTCGTCCAGGCGGATTCCTTCCATAGCGAGCCCGGGGGCGTCACCAGCCTGCCGAACCTGGTGCGCGACACCGGTCGGACGGACAGGGTGCTTCTCGGGCGCGAATACGCCTACTGGGGCGGGTCGGGCCCGCTGGTCCCCCAGGAACTGCGCGATCTCGTGCACAGCACGCAGGGCCATCGAAACCAGTTCACGCCCGAGCGGGTGAGCGCCTTCGTGACATGGCTCCGCGGCATGCCGGGCCGCGGCTTCCTGGGTCGCCCAGCGAACTGGCCAGCCTGAGAGCCGAGCGCCCCGGCGGCCCCACCGCCGGCGAGGACGGCCGGCGAACCCGGCCACGAGGCCATGGGCGTGACCCGCGGCGAGGTGGCCTCGCCCCGGTCCTTCGGAGACATCGACGCCGCGCGCCGGCTGCCCCCGACGGGCGGCTCGGAAGGCGCGGCGCCTGCCGAAATGAGCCTGGCTCAGCAGTCTCTACCACCGACGTGCCCCGTGCGATGCCCAGGGTCCTTTGATGAGGCCGCCGGGCGGCGACCTTTCATCCGAGCCGGTCGGAAGTCCGGGCGGACAGCTGTATGTGGACCTGGATCTGGCTTCGATCCGTCGAGCCACGGTGGCGGGACGCGATCCGAGACTGGGCGTTCCCAAAGGCTTTGAATGGCGGCGGCACGCATCGGGTTACGCCGTCCCGCCGCGTGGGCGCCGTCTCGTTCGGCCCGGGCAGCCTCGGTGATGCCGATCCATGCGCGCGTCTGCGCAGGACACATTCTCATCAAAATATCCTAGAAACCTCGGCCTTCAGGCCGGGGAGGCCGCGCATTCTCTCGCTGCTGTCGGACGTATTGGGCGACCACAGAAAGCGGTGCGCCGCCACAAGACGTCACGAAATACGACGGAGACCAGAGAACGCCCTGGTGGTAGCGACCCGAGATCTCGGGGCGCGTGTCGCGAAGCCTGCGGCTCGACACACCCTTCAGACTGTTAACGAGTTTCGATAGCGTGACGGTCGGTGGATAGGTGACGAGCAGGTGGACGTGATCGTCCTCACCCGAGCACTCGACAAGCTCGGCCCCAAAGTCGCCGCACACCTTGGCGAAGATCGCCGTCAGGTCGCGGATCGCCAGAGCCGAGAGCACGTCGCGGCGGTATTTCGTGACAAAGACCAAGTGCGCATGGAGGGCATACACGACGTGTCGGCCCTCACGGATTTCCATGTTGCGGCTCCTGAGACCAACCTGTAATTTCTCGGGATGATCGCCCGCGGCTTCCGCTTCAAGCTGGACCCGACGCCCGAGCAGGATGCTCTGCTCCGGCAGTTCGCAGGCGTCTGCCGCCTCGTCTACAACCTCGCTCTGGAGCAACGCGCGACGTGGGACCGGAAGCACCGGATCGGCTACGTCGGGCAAGCCGCCGAACTCACCCGCCTGCGGGCCGAGTTCGACTGGATCAGGGCGGTCTATGTGTCGTGCCAGCAGCAAGCGCTGCGCGACCTCGACCAAGCCTTCCAGAACTTCTTCGCGGGCCGGGCGAGCTATCCGCAGCCCCGCAAGCGCGGCCTCAACGACAGCTTCCGCTTCCCCGGCCGCGAGGTCGAGACGAAGCGCCTGAACGCCAAGTGGTCCGCCGTCCGCCTGCCGAAGCTCGGGTGGGTCAAGTTCCGCGATACCCGGCCCATGCAGGGTACGCTGAAGAACGCCACGGTGAGCCTCGACGCGACCGGCTGGCACGTCAGCTTCGCGCGTGAGATCGCGCATGACGCTCGGGCTCCGTGCCCTGGGAGGGTCGGCATTGACCGAGGTGTGGCGACGGCCCTTGCCCTCTCGACCGGCGAGATGTTGCGATTCCCTGAGACCTTGGAGCGGATCGAGCTTCATAAGCGAAAGGCGCAGAAGGTCGTTGCCCGGCGCAAGCGTGGCTCGAACCGTCGTCGTCGGGCGCAGGCCCGCGTCTCCCGTCTCCAGGCTCGGCAGGCTCGCATCCGACGCGACTTCCACCATCGCGTCGCGCTCGACATCGCGCGCCGGTTCGGCGTCGCCGTGCTCGAAGATCTCAACACCCGCGGGATGACAGCTTCGGCTCGCGGGACGGTGGATGAGCCCGGCCGCAAAGTGCGCCAGAAGGCGGGCCTCAATCGTGTGATCCTGAACGCGAGCTGGCATCAGTTCGCGACGATCCTGGCCTACAAGATGGAGGAGAGGGGTGGACAGGTCGTGACCGTCCCCGCCCGGTTCACATCCCAAACCTGCGCCGCATGTGATGTCGTTGACGCTCGGAGCCGTGAGAGCCAAGCGCGCTTCGTCTGTGTCAGTTGTGGTCACACCGACCACGCCGACATCAATGCCGCCATCGTCATCAAACGGCGTGCGAACAGCGCGTTGCTGGACGTGGAGGGTTTGCATCAGCGGCCCTATGAAGCGTCAACTGGACGAGATCTCACAGTCTCCGAAAATCCCCGTCCTTGAGGGCGGGGAAGATGTTAAGGGGCGGCTCTCGTCATTTGAGGTAGGTCCGCACCACCTCGATCAGCTCGGCCGCGCCCCGGGCGCGCTCGGCGTCAGGCTCGGCGTCCGGGTTCACGACGTGGTGGCGGATGTGGTCTTCCATCAGCTCGGCGGTCAGACCGTTGATGGCCCCGCGCACCGAGGCGACCAGCATCAGCACGTCGGCGCAGCCGTGCTCGGCCTCCAGGGCCCGCTCGACGGCCTCCGCCTGACCCTTGATCCGGCGCACCCGCGCCAGCAGCTTGGTCCTGTCCTTGATCGTGTGGGCCATGAATGGCGTCCTCGTCCTCGCAATACATAGGGGGGTATCCTATCTACGTCCAGCGGCCGATGCGTCGCGTGGCGGGGAGGCCCTAGCATGAGGAAGGACGATCCCTGCACCGGGGTTTGCCAGTGGGACGGGCGTACCGGCTGGTGCCTCGGCTGCGGCCGCACGGTCCCGGAGATCCGCGCATGGCGGAAGATGACGCCCTATCGGAAGACTGCCCTCGCGCGCGAGCTCCCGCGTCGGGTACGCCAAATTGCGGTCACGCACGCCGAGGCCGATCCGGCGAAAGACCGGGCCGATGCGCGATGGCCAGTACCGGCGACGCCTGCCGCTGTCACCGTTTGGCGGCGCGTACGGGCCATGCGCACAAGCACCCAGGTTCACCTATCCCGCCTTTGCAGCGGCCGCCCTGGCCAAGATCGCCGGCTGCTTCGCCTCCTGGGCGTGGCTGCGCCTCGACAAGTCCCCATGGTGGCTCATTCCGGGCATGGCCTCGCTCGCGCTGTTCGCCTACCTGCTGACCTTCGTGGAGACCGAGGCGGCGGGGCGCGCCTACGCGGCCTACGGCGGCATCTAAATCGTCGCCGCCATCCTCTGGCTATGGGGCTTCGAGGGCCACCGACCCGACCGATGGGACTTCATCGGCGGTTTGGTGTGCCTGGTGGGAAGCTGCCTAATCCTGTTCGCGCCCCGGGGAGCCTAGGCGGCCCACCAGGGCAAGCCGTCAATGGCGGTCGTCGACGCAAAGGCCGTGGTCCGAGAGCACTTCGATGACCCGACACTCGCCGACGCGCCCATGGCCGCATTCCCCGATCATGCGCGACAGTTCGGCCTTCAGCGCGGTGAGCCGCGCGATCCGGCGCTCGACCCCGACGAGGTGGCGCCGGGCGATCCCATCCACCTCGGCACACGGGCGGTCAGGCTGCGCGACGAGCGCCAACAACTCCCGTATGGCCTCTATCCCGAATCCAAGCTCGCGTGCGTGCCGGATGAAGGCCAGCCGCTCGACGTCCGCCTGCCCGTAGCGGCGGCGGCCGCCCTCCGTCCGCGGCGCCGGCGGCAGCAAACCCACCTGCTCGTAGTAGCGCACGGTCGGGACCAGCACGCCGGCTCGCCGCGACAGCTCGCCTATCGGGAAATCCATTCTCGGCCTTGCTCCTCTAGCCGCTAGAGGAAGTAGGAGCTTCCGATGTTTCCGGAAGGAGGGACCATGGCCGACCACTGCTGCGGCACGGGCCACGACCACAAGGCGCACGAGGCACCCCACTCACCGGACGTGGAACCGGCCCGGTCCGACGCCAACGGCGACGCCGGAGGCACCTGCGCCTGCTCGGGCGGCGTGCCGGTCTTCGACGGGGTCGACCTGCGCTACAAGCGCGTGCTGTGGACGGTCATCGCCGTCAACGGCGCCATGTTCCTGACCGAGATGGCCGCCGGGCACCTCGCCGGCTCGCAGGCGCTACAGGCCGACGCCCTCGACTTCCTGGGCGACACGGTCACCTACGGCCTGAGCCTCGCGGTCATCGGAGCGTCCCTCAGGGCTCGGGCCACGGCGGCGCTCGCCAAGGGGCTGTCCCTAAGCGTGATGGCGGTCTGGGTCTTCGGCTCGACTGCCTACCACGTCCTGGTGCTTGGGGTGCCCAAGGCCGAGGTCATGGGCGTCATCGGGCTGATGGCCCTGGCAGCCAACCTCGGCTCGGTACTGCTGCTGCGCCCCTACAAGGACGGCGACGCCAACGTGCGCTCGGTCTGGCTGTGCTCGCGCAACGACGCCATCGGCAACGTCGTGGTGATGGTGGCTGCGCTCGGTGTTTGGGGGGCCGCGTCGGCTTGGCCCGACCTCGCCGTCGCGGCGGTGATGGCCGGCATCTTCCTGACCTCGTCGGTGCAGATCCTGCGGCAGGCCTGGGCGGAGTATCGCGAAGGCGCCGTCACGACGCGAACCGCGGCGTCCGGATAAGGTGCGCACCCATCCGCGGACAGACCAAGACGGATACAGGGACGACCATGACATCGCACGACGCACGCGCAGGACATGACCACGGATCGCATGACCACGACGGCGAGGCGGGTCACGACCATGCCGGGCATTCCCATGGGCCAGGGCACAGCCATGCCCCCGCAAGCTTCGGGAAGGCATTCGCCATCGGCATCGCGCTCAACGTCGGCTTCGTGGCCGTCGAGGCGACCTACGGGGTCCTGGCGAACTCGGTGGCCCTGCTCGCCGATGCCGGCCACAACCTCTCGGACGTGCTCGGCCTCATCGTGGCCTGGATCGCGACGGTGCTGGCCAGGCGCGCCCCGAGCGCGCGGTTTACCTATGGGATGAAGGGCTCGTCGATCCTGGCGGCCCTTTTCAACGCCGTGTTCCTGCTGGTCGCCGTCGGCGCCATCGCGTGGGAGGCGATCCAGAGGTTCGGCGAGCCCGTCCCGGTCGCAGGCAAGACCGTGATGGTCGTGGCCGCAATCGGCATCCTGGTGAATGGCATCACCGCGTGGCTGTTCGCCTCCGGGGCCAAGGGCGACATCAACATCCGCGGGGCGTTCCTGCACATGGCGGCCGACGCCGCCGTCTCGGCCGGGGTGGTCATCGCCGGCCTCGTCATCCTCTACACCGGATGGACGTGGCTCGATCCGGTGGTGAGCCTCGCCATCGTGGCCGTCATCGTCTGGGGCACGTGGGGACTCCTTCGCGACAGTCTTACGCTGTCCCTCGCCGCCGTCCCGCCGGGCATCGACCCGGTCGCCGTCCGCCGCCACCTCGAAGGGCTGCCCGGCGTCGCGGCCCTGCACGACCTGCACATCTGGGCGATGAGCACCACGGAGACCTGCCTCACGGCGCACCTCCTTATGCCCGGCGGCCGTCCCGACGACGCCTTCCTGATGGCGGCGGCCACCGGCATCAGGGAGCGGTTCGGCATCGGCCACACGACCCTCCAGGTGGAGACGAGCGAGGCCACCGCCTGCGCCCTGGCTCCGGACCACGTGGTCTGAGCGCGGCATGCAAGCCTGGTCCTATACCCTGATCCCCGCCGCGGCCGCCGTCGTCGGCGCGGCGGCGGCGGTCAACCTGCGGCCGGGCCCCGTCCTGGTCAGCGCCATCCAGCACTTCGCCGCGGGCGTCGTCTTCGCGGCGGCCGCGGGCGAGATCCTGCCAGACCTCAAGCATGCCGGATCGCCCTGGGCCATGCTGGCCGGGGGCGCGCTCGGCGTCGCCGCGATGCTCCTCGTCCGCATCCTGGAGAAGCGGGTGAAGGGGCCGGCCGGGCTGATGTCGGTCACCGGCATCGACATCCTGGTGGACGGCCTCGTCCTCGGCATCGCCTTCGCGGCCGGGGCGAAGGCCGGCATCCTGCTCACCGTCGCGCTGACCATCGAGGTGCTGTTCCTGGGACTGACCGTGGCGAACGAGCTCGGCGAGGGCGGCGCGTCGAAGGGCAAGGTGGTCGGCCTGACGGCCGCCCTCGTGCTGCTGCTCCCGCTCGGAGCCCTGCTCGGCGGGCCCGTCGGCTCGCTGCCCGCCGCCGTCCAGGCCGGCTTCCTCTCCTTCGGCCTGATCGCCTTGCTGTACCTCGTGACCGAGGAACTCCTCGTCGAGGCGCACGAGACCGAGGACCGCCCCTGGGTGACGGCGATGTTCTTCGCGGGCTTCCTGCTGCTGCTCCTGCTCGACGGGATGATCGGCTAGGCTGGATCCGGAATGCTTGCCGCGGGCGAAACCAGGTCCCTCCCGGACGAGGCCCACATCCTGCTCGTCGAGGACGACGACGGCATGCGCGTGCTCGTCGGCCGCATCCTGCGGGAGAGCGGCTTCCGGGTCACGGGCTGCCGCGGCGGCGCCGAGATGTGGTCGCTCCTGCCCGACACGCCGGTTGACCTCGTCCTCCTCGACGTCATGCTGCCGGGCGCGTCCGGGTTCGACCTGCTCAGGGCCCTGCGGGCGAAGGGCACCGTCCCGGTCATCATGCTGAGCGCCCGCAACGAGGAGGCGGACCGGGTGCTCGGCCTGGAACTGGGCGCCGACGACTACGTCGCCAAGCCGTTCGGGCGCCCGGAACTCCTCGCCCGGATCCGGGCGGTGCTCCGCCGGTCGACCCTCGCGCCGGTGCCGAGCGCGGCGTCGCGGCCGGAATCCCTCGCCTTCGCCGGCTGGCGGCTCGACCTGCGCAGCCGCGCCCTGACCGATCCCGAAGGCGCCGCCGTCGACCTGTCGGGCGCCGAGCACGACCTGCTGCTGGTGTTCCTGGAACACCCGGGCCGGGTGCTCGGCCGCGAGCAGATCCTGGAGATGGGCCGCGGGCGGCTCGCCGCGCCGTCGGACCGCAGCGTCGACACGCTGGTCAGCCGGCTGCGGCGCAAGCTCGAACCGCCCGCGGGGACGGCCCCCGTCATCAAGACGGTGCGGGGCACCGGCTACATGCTGGCCGCCAAGGTCGAGCGGACATGAGGGGCGTCCTCGGCCTCGCCCGCAGCCTGGAGGGGCGCACCGTCGTCGTCCTGCTCCTGGCCGTGCTCCTCGTCCATGGCGGCGCGCTGGCGATCTACCGCCTCTCGGCGGCGGCCGCCGCCGACGAGGCCTTCGCCACCGAGGTCGCCCGCCAACTCGTCATCGCGCGCGAGGCCGTGTCGCGGCGCCCGCCGGAGGAGCGGGCCGACGAGGCCGAGGCCCTCTCGTCGAACCATTTCGAGATCGGCTGGGACGCCCCGGCGCCGGCTCGCCCCCCGGGGGCGACCGATCCCGCGCTCCGGGACCTGCGCGACCGCCTCCTCGCCCTCGAACCGGTCCTCGGGGCGGGGCTCGCCCTGAACCTGGAGGCGCCGGACGAGCCGCTCCACCGGCAGGACCTGCGCGGGATCATCCCGCTTCCGGACGGGAGCGCGCTGACCTTCCGGTCCGCGCACGCCCCGAGCCTCGTTCCCGTCGCGCCCTGGGCCTCGCTCGCCACCGCCATGGCCATCCTCGTCGGGGTGGCCGCGGTCGTCCTGATGCACCGGATCGCCGGCCCCTTGCGGGAGCTGACCCGGGCCACCGGACGGATCGGGCACGGCGCCTCCGTCCGGGTTCCCGAGATCGGTCCCGACGAGACCCGAGGGATCGGCCGTGCCCTCAACGCGATGCAGGAGCGCATCCACCGGCTGGTCGGCGAGCGGACGCAGGCGCTCGCCGCCGTGTCCCATGACCTGCGAACGCCCATCGCCCGACTCCGCCTGCGCCTCGACCACGTCGAGGCCCCGGCCTGGCGCCGCGCCATGGCCTCCGACCTCGACGACATGCAGGCGATGGTCGACGCGACGCTGGCCTACCTGGGGGGCGACGCCGACCCGGAGCCGCGGCAGGTCACCAACGTCGCGAGCATCCTGATGGGGGTCGCCGACGCCTCCGCGGATGCCGGCCGGGCGGTCGCATACGGAGGACCCGGCCGGGCCCTGGCGACGGTGCGCCCGGTCGCCTTCCGGCGGGCGCTGGAGAACCTCGTCGACAACGGCGTGCGCTACGGCGCGCGGGTGCGCATCGCCCTGGCGGCCGAGGAGACAGCGCTGGTCATGCGCATCGACGACGACGGGCCCGGCATCCCGGCATGCGACGTCGCCCGCGCCTTCGAACCCTTCACCCGCCTGGAGGGGTCGCGCAACCGAAACTCGGGCGGGACCGGCCTTGGCCTGACCATCGCGCGGCGGGCCGTGGAAGCGGAGGGAGGCACGCTCATCCTGACCACGAGGCCGGAGGGCGGATTGCGGGCCGAGATCCGCGTGCCCCGGGCTGGGCGCGGCGGCTGACACACTTCGTCACGAACGCGGCGTCCCGGAGACAAACGGCTTGGCTATCTCGGTCTTCGAAGCGGCCGACGCGGTCGGCGCCGAACAGGAGACCGACAGATGAAGCGCACGCTCGCCGCCGTCCTCGCCGCCGGGATGCTGGCCGCGGCCACGGGGTCCGCCTTCGCCGTGGACGGCCACGGCAATGCCTCGAACCCCGAGCGCGCCGTCCCGAACACCGGTGGCGTGTCGGGCGGCCCGGCCCATCGCGACGACCCGCGCGTCAGCGAGGCCCGTGAGAAGCGGCCCGACGGCAAGCCGGCGCATTCGGACAACGACGGGCATGCCCACGGGCACAGCCACGACAAGCCCGGCAAGAAGTGAGCTCGCCGGGCAGGCCGCGGGGGCGGGAGGCGCGGACATGCGGATGCTGCCCCTGCTCGTCGTCTTCGCGCTCCTGGCCGCGGGGATCGGCTACGCGCTCGCCGAGCCTGCCCGGCACGTCGTTCACGATGCGCCGACCCCTCGCGCATCACGACGCCAAGCGGCGACCTCAGTCGTCGAAGTCGTGATGGTGATGGTGTTGCTCGAACCGGCCAGGCCCGTAATCCTCGCGGCGCGGGTGATGGTGCCGGACCACGACGTCGTCATGGTTGCCGTAGCGGTAGACGTCGACATGGTCGTGCGGCCGCCGCTCGCCATAGCCGTAGCCGTAGCCGTAGCCGCGCTCGTAATACTGGGCCGAGGCCGCGGCCGGGGCGAGGAGGATGGCCGCCGCCATCAAGCCTGCAAGGTGCCGTCGCATCGCTGTCTCCTCCGGGGGGTCCTAATGCAGCGGTTTGCGCGGCGGCGGTTGAACAGGTCCTGAGACCGCCGTTCAGGAAGCCGTCACTCCAGGTTCGCCAACGTCCTAAAACGCGAGGGACCGGTCCGGAGGTCACCGCCCGCCGGCCCGGCCCCGTCGTGATGTCAGGCGCTCAGTGGCGGTGCACTTCCACGACGGTCTTCTCGTGATGGTCGTCATGGTGTTCGTGCACGACCGGCCGGTCGCGATGGTACTCCTCGACGCTGGTGTGCGTATGGTCGACATCGCGGTGGTGGCCGTCGCCGTGAACCCCGACCCCGCCGGGGCCGACGTCCACGTGCCGGGCGAGCGCACCGACCGGCGCCAGGGCGACGGCGGCAGCGGCGGCGAGCGTGATCTTCATCCGAGGATCTCCATGTTTCGTGGTCGTGCCGGGAATGCGGCCTACCACGAAACCGTCCCCGGATTTTACCGCTCGGTATTCGTGTCGGCCGAGCGAGAAACGGCTTGGCCGCTTTCGCGTCGTGACCGCGGCAGACCTCGCATGGCGGCGACAAATTCTGCTCAGACCGGGGTCAAGGGGCCAGGGCGATGCCTTGCCTGATCCGGGGTGAATCGCACATAAGGCCGGAGATGGGTTCAGTTCGCGGGCATAGCCGCCGGTGGGCGGCACGGGGATGGTGGGCGTTCGCCGCACGCCTGCTCTCCCTCGCCCTCGCGCTGTCTCTCGTCGCGCCCGCCGCCGGCCTCGCCGCCGACGTCGCGTACCACGATGGCGGCGTCAGGCACGTCACGGAGATCGCGAGCCTTGAGGCCGCGCTTGACACCGGCGCGACCGACCCCGGCATGGCCTGCCACCTCCATTGTGGCTGCCACCAGGCGGCACCCGCCGTGGCGGACTTCTCGGAGCCGGTCTTCGGAGTCGGCCGGCCGGCCTATGCGCACCTGAGCCAGACGGTCTCCTCCGTCTCGCCGGACCGCCTGCCGAGGCCCCCCCGCGCCTGAGGTGACGCCGCAGAGGCGCGTCCCGAACCCGGAGCCCGCGCTCCGGGCCATTCCTCACGCCACATAAGCGGGACTGCCGCGTCCGTCCATACGGCGCCCGATCCCGGCCGAGCAGGTCTCATGCGCATCCTCATCACCGCGGTCCTCGTGGCCGCCGGCGTCGTCGTCGGCGCCGCCGTCCCCGCCGTATCTGCGTTCGTCCGCGGCCTCCTGACATCGGCCGGGCTGCCGCCGGCCATCCTCACCTTCGCCGCCGGCCCGCCCCCTGGCGGGAAGACGCCGAACGACGAGGCCGACCATGCCGAAGGCGACGGCCACGACCACGGCAAGGCCGCCGCGCCGAAGGTCAAGGGAGCCCACGCTCACGGCGAGCACGAGCATTCCGAGGCGGAGGGCGAGGAAGGCCACGTCAAGATGACGGCCGAGCAGGTCGAGGGGCAGGACATCGGCGTCGCCAAGGCCGAGGGTGGGACGCTCTCGCGACACGTCCTGGTGCCCGGCACCATCACGCCCGACACGGACCGGATCGCCCGCGTCCCCGCCCGCGTCGTCGGTACGGTGTCAGAGATGCGCAAGCGCCTGGGCGACGACGTCAGGAAGGGCGAGGTGGTCGCCCTCCTCGACAGCCGGGAAGTCGCCGACGCCAAGAGCGAGTACCTCACCGCGATGGTCCAGTCCGACCTCCAGAAGATCAACTTCGAGCGCCAGCAGAAACTCGTGGCGTCGGCGGCGGCATCCCAGGCGGCGTTCGACAACGCAAAGGCCGTGTTCCAGGAGAACCAGCTGCGCGTCGACCTCGCCCGCCAGAAGCTCTCGGCGCTGGGCCTGAACGCCGCCGAGGTCGCCGCCGCGCAGAAACGCGACGAGGCGACGCCGAACGCCTCGACGCTGCGCCAGTACGAGCTGCGGGCGCCCATCGCCGGCCGCATCGTGGAGCGCAAGGTCGATGTCGGCACGGCGGTGGGCAAGGAGGGCGACCCGGCCGACGTCTACACCGTCGCCGACCTCTCGACCGTCTGGATCGAGCTCGCGGTACCGACCTCCGACCTCGCCGAGGTCCGGGAGGGCGCGCGGGTCACCGTGAACCGCGGCGGCCGCAGCGAGCAGGGCAAGGTGGTGTTCGTCAGCCCGCTGCTGAACGCCGACACCCGGTCCGCCCGGGTCGTGGTCTCGCTGCCCAACAAGGACATGGCCTGGCGGCCTGGCACCTACGTCACCGCCGAGGTCGAGACCGCGACGGACCAAGTGCCGGTGCGGGTCGCCAAGTCGGCGCTCCAGACCGTTGAGGGCAAGCGCGTCGTCTTTGTCCGCACGGACGAGGGCTTCGAGAAGCGCGAGGTCGAGCTCGGGCGCTCCGACGACGAAGGCTTCGAGGTCGTCTCGGGCCTGAAGCCCGGCGAGACCATCGCGGTGGCCAACACCTTCCTCCTCAAGGCCGAGCTCGGGAAGAGCGAAGCCGACCACGACCATTGAGGAAGCCCGACATGATCAGCCGTATCCTCGACTTCTCCGTGCACCAGCGCTGGCTGGTTCTGCTGCTGTCGCTGCTGGCCGCCGGCTTCGGCGGCTACTCGGTCACCAAGCTGCCGATAGACGCGGTGCCCGACATCACCAACAACCAGGTGCAGATCAACACGACGGCGCCGTCGCTCTCCCCCGTCGACATCGAGAAGCAGGTCACCTACCCGGTCGAGACGGCGCTCGCGGGCATCAAGGGCCTTGAGTACACCCGCTCGCTCTCGCGCAACGGCTTCTCGCAGGTCACCGCGGTCTTCGCGGAGAAGCTCGACATCTACTTCGCCCGCCAGCAGGTCGCCGAGCGCCTCGCGCAGGTGAGGCGGGACCTGCCGCCCGGCACCGAGCCCAGCATGGGGCCGATCTCGACCGGGCTGGGCGAGATCTACATGTGGTCGATCCATTACGCGAAGCCCGGCGAGCGCACGGTCTCGAAGGCGGGCAAGCCCGGCTGGCAGCCCGATGGCAGCTACCTGACCCCCGAGGGCCAGCGCCTGAAGACCGAACTGGAGCAGACCGCCTACCTGCGCACCGTCCAGGACTGGATCATCCGCCCCCTGGTCAAGACCGTGCCCGGCGTGGCCGGGGTCGACGGCATCGGCGGCTTCGAGAAGCAGTACCACGTCCAGCCCGACCCGACGCGGCTCGCGTCCCTCGACCTGTCCTTCTCGGACGTCGCCCGGGCGCTGGAGGCCAACAACGCCAACCAGGGCGCCCGCTACCTGGAGGACAACGGCGAGGGCTACGTCGTGCGCGCCGCCGGCCGCCTGGAGAGCATGGACGAGATCGGCGACGTGGTCGTCGCCACCCGGGGCGGCGTGCCGGTGCGGATCAAGGACATCGCCGAGGTCCGCATCGGGCGCGACCTGCGCACGGGCTCGGGCAGCGAGGACGGCCAGGAGGTCGTCGTCGGCACCGCCCTGATGCTGATCGGCGAGAACAGCCGCACGGTGGCGGCCGCTGTCGACGCGCGCATGGAACAGATCCGCAAGAGCCTGCCGCCCGGCGTCGAGGTCCAGACCGTCCTCGACCGGACCCGGCTCGTCGAGGCGACCGTGAAGACGGTGGTGAAGAACCTGTCCGAGGGCGCGGCTCTCGTCATCGTCATCCTGTTCCTGCTGCTCGGCAACATCCGGGCCGCCATCATCACGGCCCTGGTCATCCCGGTCGCCATGCTGATGACCATGACCGGCATGGTCGAGGCGAAGATCTCGGCCAACCTGATGAGCCTCGGCGCCCTCGATTTCGGGCTGATCGTCGACGGGGCGGTGATCATCACCGAGAACGCCCTGCGCCACCTCGCAGAGAAGCAGCAGGAGCTGGGCAGGGGGCTCGACACCGAGGAGCGCCTCCAGACGGTCCGCGCCTCGGCCGAGGAGATGATCAAGCCGTCCCTGTACGGGCAGGCGATCATCATCCTGGTCTACGTCCCGCTCCTGACCTTCACGGGGGTCGAGGGCAAGATGTTCGAGCCGATGGCGCTGACCGTGATCATCGCGCTCGTGGCGGCCTTCGTGCTGTCGCTGACCTTCGTGCCGGCGCTCATCGCCATCGTCATCACCGGCAAGGTCACGGAGAAGGACAACCTCATCATCCGGGCGCTCAAGGCCGCTTACCGCCCGGTGCTCGGCGCGGCGGTCCGGGCGCCGTTCGTCTTCGTCGGCGCGGCGCTCCTGCTGCTCGTCGGGGCGGGCATCCTGTTCACCCGCCTCGGGACCGAGTTCATCCCGCAGCTCGACGAGAAGAGCATCGCCCTCAACGCCACCCGAATCCCATCGACCTCCCTCACCCAGTCGCAGGCGATGCAGCTCAAGGTCGAGAAGGTGGTCTCGAAGTTCCCGCAGGTGGCCTACGTCTTCTCGAAGACCGGCACCGCCGAGGTCGCCTCCGACCCGATGCCGCCTAACTCCTCAGACACCTTCGTCATCCTGAAACCCCAGGAGGAGTGGCCCGAGCCGAGCCTGTCCAAGGCCGAGTTGCAGGAGCAGATCGAGAAGGCGGTCGGGGCGCTCGCCGGCAACGTCTACGAGTTCTCCCAGCCGATCCAGCTACGCTTCAACGAGCTGCTCGCCGGCACCCGGGGCGACCTCGCCGTGAAGGTGTTCGGCGACGAGTTCGAGCCGATGCTGAAGGCGGCCAACCAGGTCGCGGCGGTCCTGAAGGGCATCGACGGCGCCGAGGACGTCAAGGTCGAGCAGACGGCGGGCCTGCCGTTCCTGGAGATCAAGATCAACAAGGCCGAGGCGGCGCGCTACGGCCTGAGCACCGGGGCGATCCAGGAGGTCATCGGCGCGGCCATCGGGGGACGGGACGCCGGCGTCGTGTTCGAGGGCGACCGTCGCTTCCCCATCGTCGTGCGCCTGACCGACAAGGTCCGTGAGGACCGGGAGGCCCTGGAGAACATCCCGGTGCCGCTGCCGGCTGGCCCGAACGGCCGGGCGAGCTCGGTCCTGCTCAAGCAGGTTGCGAGCTTTTCGGTCACCGAGGGACCGAACCAGATCTCGCGCGAGAACGGCAAGCGGCGGGTCGTGGTCACGGCCAACGTGCGCGGGCGGGACATCGGCTCGCTCGTCGCGGAGGCGCAGGCGAAGGTTGGAAGCCAGGTGCAGCTGCCGCCGGGTTCCTACCTCACCTGGGGCGGGCAGTTCGAGAACCTCGCCTCGGCCAAGCGGCGGCTGATGGTGGTGGTACCGGTCTGCTTCTTCCTGATCTTCCTGTTGCTGTACTCGGCCCTGGGCTCGCCGCGGGACGCGCTGCTGGTGTTCAGCGCGGTGCCGCTTGCCCTCACCGGGGGCATCTTCGCGCTTTGGCTGCGCGGCATGCCGGTCTCGGTACCGGCGGCGGTCGGGTTCATCGCGCTCTCGGGCGTTGCGGTCCTCAACGGCCTCGTCATGCTGACCTTCATCAAGCAGCTCGTGGCGGAGGGCCGGCCGAAGCGCGAGGCCATCCTGGAGGGCGCCATGACCCGGTTGCGGCCGGTGGCGATGACGGCGCTGGTCGCCTCGCTCGGCTTCGTGCCCATGGCCATCGCCACCGAGACCGGCGCCGAGATCCAGCGGCCGCTCGCCACCGTGGTCATCGGTGGCCTGATCAGCGCCACCCTGCTGACCCTGATCGTGCTGCCGGCCCTGTACGCCCGGTTCGGCAAGGTTGTCGTCCCGAAGGTCGCGGAGCGGCCGCGGGAGCCGGGGCCACGACACCTCAAGGCGGCGGAGTAGACGAGATGCGACGCGTCCCGACCTGGTTGGCGGCTCCTTTCGCCTTCTTCGCGCTGACGGGTGCGGCTCCGGGCGCGGACGGAGGCGTCGGCGAGGCTCCGTTCGGCCTCGCGTGGGGGCCCGTCGCCGACGTGCCGCGCCCGCTCAAGGCCGACCGCGAGGCCAACCTGACCGCGCTGTACTACCCGCGTGGCTGGCGGCCGGCCGTCGGGTCGGCAACGGCCGAGGTCGTGCTGGTGGTCTGCCGCGAGGAGGGTCTGCAGGAGGTCGTCTGGGTGGGGCTCCCCCTGGCGGGCGAGGAACTCGCGCGCGTGCGCCGCGCCATCCACGACGAAGGGGTGCGCCGCTACGGCGAGCCGACACCGGGGCCATCGGCCGCTTCCGAGCTCTGGCCCGGCGGTCGGGCTCTCCTGGCCAGCCGCGAGGCTCCGGACGGGCGGCACGAGCTCGTCATGGCGGCGTTCGGTCCCGGCTACGCGGCCTGCTCGGCCGCCCACCTCGCCGCGACCGGACACCCCGCCGGCGCGCACGTGGCCGCGCTCATCGGCTCCTCCGGCCCCTGAGGCGGCCGGTCCGGGACGGCAACGAAAGACTGGGAGCGACATGGGACACGGACACGCGCACGGCGGCGGCATACCCGCGGGCTCGTCGGCGGGCAGGAACAAGGGGCGCCTCGCCTGGGCGCTCGCCCTGACGCTGACCTACATGGCCGCGGAGGTCGTCGGCGGCCTGCTCACCGGCAGCCTCGCGCTGCTTGCCGATGCCGCCCACATGGTCACGGATGCCGGCGGCCTCGCGCTGTCGCTGCTCGCCATCCACTACGCGGCCAAGGCGCCGTCGCCGGGCAAGAGCTTCGGCTACATGCGCTTCGAGATCCTGGCGGCCCTCGCCAACGCCGTCGTGCTGCTCGGGGTGACGGCCTACATTCTGTACGAGGCCTACCGGCGCTTCTTCGAGCCGACCGAGATCCTCGGCTGGCCGATGATGCTGGTCGCGTTCGTCGGCCTCGGGGTGAACCTCGCCAGCATGAGGCTCCTCGCGGGCGGATCGTCGGAAAGCCTCAACGTTAAGGGCGCCTACTTCGAGGTCTTCTCCGACATGCTGGGTTCGGTCGGCGTCATCGCCGCGGCCCTCGTGGTGATGGCGACGGGCTGGCGATGGGTCGATCCGCTGGTCGGCGCCGGCATCGGCCTGTTCATCGTGCCGCGCACCTGGCGCCTGTTGAGCGAGGCGCTTCACATCCTGCTGGAGGGAACGCCTCCGGGTGTCGATCTTGCCGCGCTACGAACGGAGATCGAGGCGATGCCTGGCGTGCGGCGCGCCTACGACCTTCATGCCTGGACGCTGACCTCCGGCTTCGACGCGATGAGCGGCCACGTGGTCATGGACGACGTCGCCGCCGGACCCGACCTCATCCGCGCGGTCCGGCGTCTGGTGAAGGAGCGACACGGTATCGAGCACGTCACCGTCCAGGTCGAGGACGAGGCGCTCTCGGCCGAGGCCGCGCGCCTGCCGGTGTGACGGCGAGCATCCGGCATGAGCAAGAAATCGGCGCGGCTACAGACCGAGTGGGCGCCAAATCCTCGGCGCAAGCGACGGGTCAGGCCATACGTCCGCAAAGCCGCGGATCGAATGATGATAGCGATCTGTATCGGATTGCCTCTGGCCGTATTGTTTCTCCAATACTTCAAGCGCCTCATGAAGTGAGGCCTGAGTAATGATGCTTGAATATGCAAGATTTTTTCGATGAATGATCTACAGACGCACCATTTTGCTGTGACGACAGCGGCGATGCTCGCGGTTCTGAGAACATCGACCATCGCCATGATGATCCTTCTCATGCAAAAACTTTCAGCCCCTGAACGGGAGGAGGTTTTCGCGGAGATCGCGGCGACAATCGGTGAGTTGCCCCCGGATTATTTTCAGGCAAACTCCGTGGGGGCCAAATTCTATGAAGAGGTGGTGGCCGAGGCGCCGGCGCTCGCGAAGGCATTCGTCCAAGATTTGCGTAGATCTCTTGGTTGAAGTCCGATGCGACCATTTATCAGTTATCGAGTGTTGGTGACGGAGAGCAGAGGTCCCGCGGACCTGGCGCGCCCGACGCCTTTTCTGTGCTCGGTGCCCGGCCCGTCACTGAGGCTTAGGCGTCTCCGTATCGAGTGCCAACTGGGCATGGCGGATCTTCCTGGCGACACCGCGCCTGCGCGGGTTGCTCGCCCTGAATTTCGCCGTCGCGGCGGCCGGCGCCATGGTCATCGTCAATACCGTGAATCGTCCAGGCGCTGCTCGGACGCCCCCAGCACGACGTCGCCCTTGCCCTTGGACCCTTCGGCGCGGGCTCGATGGCCGCCGCCCTGGTCCTACCGCGGGTCCTGGACCGCCTGTCCGACAGGGGTGTGATGCTGCCGTCCGCGGCCTTCCTCGGAGTCGTCCTCGTCGGGGTCGCTGCCCTGACCTGGTGCGGGGCCATCGGCTGGCCGGTACTGCTCGGGACCTGGCTCGTCCTTGGGATCTGCTACTCCGCCGCCCAGTTCGCGCTCTCGCACGCGTCGTGGCTCCTCACTTACCCGCTGGCGGGCTGCCTCGGCGCCGCCGTCGGGATGCCCGCGACCCTGGCGGCACTCGGCGCCCTGACCGTCGCGGGCGTCGCGGCGGCGGCCATGCTTTGGCCTGCATCCGACCCGGACGTCGTCGCACATGCCCACGCGGACCTTGACCCGTCCCACCCCCACGTGCGGGGGATCGGTCAGGGCCGGCACGAGCATGCTTTCGTCATCGACGACCTGCATCGGCAATGGCCGTCCACGGCGAATTAGGAACCACACGGCGAGCGTTGGAACGGCGACGCTCAGGGGGGGCGTCGGGTGCCGGACATCCCTCATCCGATGGTCTGTCGGGGGCCGTGAGGATTGCGTCGCGGCAGGTCCGCATCGAGGGGAACACGGCATGAGAACGTTGCTCGGATCCTGGCAGCTGTGGGCGCTGCTTTCTGCCGCCTTCGCGGCGTTGACCGCGATCTTCGCCAAGGTCGGCATCGAGAACGTCAATTCCGACTTCGCTACCTTCATCCGCACGGTCGTCATACTCTGCGCCCTCGGCGCCATCCTGGTCGGCACGGGCCAGTGGGTACCGGTCGGGTCGGTCTCGGCCAGGACCTACGTGTTCCTGGTGCTCTCGGGCCTCGCCACCGGCGGCTCATGGATCTGCTACTTCCGCGCCCTCAAGCTCGGCGAGGCCAGCCGCGTGGCCCCGGTCGACAAGCTCAGCGTCGTGCTGGTGGCCGTCTTCGGGGTTGTCTTCCTCGGCGAACGTCTATCTCCGCCGAACTGGCTCGGCGTCGCCCTCATCGCCGCCGGGGCCGTGCTCGTCGCCTATCTAGGATGAAGCCGGCGGGAAGGGATGCGTCGCGGCGCAGTCCAGGGCGAGGGCTCGAAACCGGACGGACCGACCGATGCGCGTGCTGTTGATCGAGGACGACCGGATGATCGGCGAAGGGCTGTCGAACGGCCTCTCGGCCGAGGGCTATTCCGTCGATTGGGTCCGCGACGGCGGCGAGGCCGAGACGGCCCTGCTCAACGGCGGCCACGCGCTCGCGCTGCTCGACCTCGGCCTGCCGGGCGGGGACGGACTTCGGGTGCTTCGATCCGCCCGGGCGGCCGGGATCGACACGTCGGTGCTCATCATCACGGCGCGGGACGGCCTCGAAAGCCGCGTCGCAGGCCTCGACCTCGGGGCGGACGATTACCTGGTCAAGCCGTTCGAGTTGCGCGAGCTGCTCGCCCGGATGCGGGCCATCCTGCGCCGTCGGGCCGGGCAGGCGAGCGCGCGGCTCGTGGCCGCCGAGACCGAACTCGACACGGAAAGCCACGTCCTGTCCCACGCCGGGACCGTCGCGGTCCTGTCGGCGCGCGAATACGCCCTCATGCACGCCCTGATGGAGCGACCGGGGCGCATCCTCTCTCGTGCGCAGATCGAGGAACGCATCTACGGGTGGGGCGAGGAGGTCGAGAGCAACGCGGTGGACGCCTTGATCCTTACGGTCCGCCGCAAGGTCGGCAAGGGCGTGATCCTCAACGTCCGCGGCGCAGGCTGGATGGTGCCCAAGCCATGAGGGCCGCCTCCCTGCGCCGCACGACGCTCGGCTGGATGACCGCCCTGCTTGCCGGAATCGGCTTGGCCGCGATGGTCGCGGCTTATGCCCTCGCGCGGATCGAGGCGGCCGATTTCCTCGACGGGCAGTTGCGGCAAGTCGCCCTCAACGCCGGTCCCGGGCTAACGGACGCGGACGCGCCGCCCGCCGCCGACCAGGACCCGGAGGACCAACTCGCCGTCACCATCTGGAAGGACGGGCAGGTCCTGCGCGACGACCGCGGCGTCGACGTCCGCCACCCCGGCCGCACGGGATACGCGAACGTCGTCATGGGCGGCGAGCTCTGGCGCACCTACACGACCGCCAACGGCACAACGACGGTCCGGGTCGCCCAGCGCGACGTCGTGAGGGCGGAGTTCGCACGCAATGCGGCGCTCGGTGCCGTGGCCCCCCTGCTGCTCCTCGTCCCGCTGTCTTGGATCGTCGTCGGCTGGGCGATGAACCGGGCGCTCGGGCGGCTCGACGGCTTGGTGCATGACCTCGCCGGGCGCGGTGCCGCCGCCCAAGGCCCCCTGCCGACCCGCGGCGTGCCGACGGAGGTGGCGCCTCTCGTCGAGGCCATGAACGGGCTCATCCTGCGTCTACAAGCCGCTCTCGCCGCCCAGAAGCGGTTCGTCGCCGACGCCGCGCACGAACTGCGTACGCCGCTCGCCGCGATGCAGATCCAACTCGACTCCCTCGGCGGGCTGGCCGGTGGCGGGAGCTATGAGCGGCGTATGGCGCTGGCGGACGGCCTCCGGAGGGTGAACCGGCTGGTGGATCAACTACTCCGTCTCGCCCGGCTCGACGACGGTGCCGAAGCCCGTCCTGCATCCGTCGACCTCGGCCAGCTGCTGCTCGATTGCGTCGCCGACCACGTCGAGGTCGCCCAGCGCAAGGACATCGACCTGGGCGTGCATATCGAGACACCCGCGACGCTTCACGCGTCGGAGGACGAAGTCCGCGTCCTGTTCGCCAACCTGGTCGACAACGCCCTGCGCTACACGCCGTCGGGAGGCCAGGTCGACGTCCGTCTGCTGAACCGGGACGGTGCGTGCGTCGTCACGGTTCGGGACACCGGCTGCGGGCTGCCGCCGGGAAGCGAGGGCCGCCTGTTCGAGCGCTTCTTCCGGGCCGCGCCACCGGATGTCGAAGGCACGGGGCTCGGGCTCGCCATCGCCCGCCGCATCGCGGAGCGCAATGATCTCGGCCTGACGGTTGAAAACCGACGTGGCGGGCAGGGAACCCTCGCAACCGTCAGGCTGCCGGCCTGAGGCCGAGCCCGCGGCTCCTCCGGACGAAGCTCATTCTGCCCTCATTCTGGCGCGCTATCACCGTGCCCGACCATGACGGACGGGAGACGGGGATGAGCGAGATCCAGCGCCAGGCCTTGAACAAGGTACCGGAGGTCACCGCGGCCTTCTGGGTCATCAAGATTCTCTCCACGACCGTCGGCGAGACCGGCGCTGACTACCTCGCGGTGAACGTCGGCCTGGGTGCCGCCGTTACCGCCACCATCACGGCCGGCCTCCTCGCGGCCGTCCTCGCCCTGCAGGTGCGCGAGCGGCGCTACGTGCCCTGGACCTATTGGTCGACCGTCGTCCTCGTCAGCGTGGTCGGCACGCAGGTCACCGACATCCTGACCGACAAGCTCGGCGTGAGCCTCTTCGTCAGCACCGGCGTGTTCGCGGCCGCCCTCGCCGCCGTGTTCGCCCTATGGTACGCGACCGAGCGGACGCTCTCGATCCACGCCATCGTGACCCGGCGCCGCGAGGCGTTCTACTGGCTCGCCATACTCCTGACCTTCGCGCTCGGCACAGCCGCGGGCGACCTGGCCACGGAGGCGCTGGGGCTCGGCTTCAATCTCGGCGTCGTCATCTTCGGCACGATCCTGGCCGCCCTCGCCCTCGCCTGGCGCCTCGGCGCGAACCCGGTGACGACCTTCTGGCTCGCCTACATCGTCACGCGCCCCCTTGGCGCATCGCTGGGCGATCTGCTGTCGCAGGCACGGGAATACGGCGGCCTCGGGTTCGGCACGGCCTCCACCAGCCTCGCCTTCTTCGCCGTCATCGTCGCCCTGGTTACGTCCCTGAGCCTTGTCTCCGGCCGCCCTGGCGAGCCGGCCGGACAGCGGCGGGCCTGACCGTCCGCCGCCTCCCGCATCGCCATCCTCCAGTCCTTCCAACGCCGCACGACACGGAGCGAACGACCATGCGAAACATCCTCCTCGCCGCCATCGCCGCGACGGTCATCGGTGCCACGGCCGCCCCCCTGGGCCTGCTGGCGATGCAGGACGCCGCCGTCGGAGCGACGCCCGAGGCGATGGCGGCCTCGAAGCTAGGCGACCTCTCCAAGTTCCGGACCATCGTCGTCGACGTGAAGACGATGACCGACCGGGGCGACCTCGCCGCCGCCAAGACCCGCATCAAGGACCTGGAATTGTCCTGGGACGCGTCCGAGGCCGGCCTGAAGCCGCGAGCCGCCGCCGACTGGCACGTCGTGGACAAGGCCATCGACCGCGCCCTCGACGCGCTGCGGGCGTCGAACCCCGATCCGGCCGCCTGCCGTCGCGCGGTCGACGACCTGCTCGCCATCATCGACCAGACCCACACCGCGTGAGCCAGCCCTCGCTTTCCCACGGCAGCCCGATGCAACCGACCGAGCGACCCGGACACGTCGAACCCGCCAAGGTGCCAGAAGCCACCGCCGGGTTCTGGGCCATCAAGATCGTGGCCACGACCCTGGGCGAGGTCGGCGGCAACGCCGTCACGTTGACGCTCGGCCTCGGCTATCTCGCCGGCACGGCGATCTTCGGAGCCGCCCTGGCGGTGCTGCTCGCCGCACAGGTCCGGGCGGACCGCTTCCAGCCGCTCCTGTACTGGGCCGTGGTCACCGCGACGACGCTCGCAGGCACGACCCTCGCCGACTTCTGCGACCGGTCCCTCGGCATCGGCTACGCGGGCGGGTCCCTGGTGTTGCTCGGATCGGTCGTCGCGACCCTGATCCTGTGGAAGCGCACGCTCGGCACGGTCGCCGTCGAGACGGTGCGATCCCCGCAGGCCGAAGGTTTCTACTGGGCCACGGTCATGTTCTCCCAGACGCTCGGCACCGCGTTGGGCGACTGGATGGCTGACAGCAGCGGGCTCGGGTACAACGGGAGCGCGCTCCTCATCCTCGTCGCGCTGGCCGTGGTCACGGCCCTCTACCTGCGAACGCGCGTTTCCAGGCCGATACTGTTCTGGACGGCGTTCGTCCTGACGCGGCCGCTCGGCGCCACCCTCGCCAATTCGCTCGACAAGCCCGCTGCATCGGGCGGCCTGGGCACCGACGACATCACGATCTCCGGCGTGCTCGCGCTCGCCATGGTGGCGCTCGTGCTCCTCGTACCGCAGCGGGCCGGTCGCCATGCGGTCGGGTCCGATGCCGCTTGAGGCCCACCTCCAGCCCAAGGATCCAACCCGATGAACGACGTCCGTGAACGCGCCTTAAGCAAGGTACCCGAGGTCACGCTCGGCTTCTGGGTCATCAAGATCCTGGCCACCACGCTCGGCGAGACCGGCGGCGACACCGTCACCATGACCCTCGCCTGGGGTTACCTCGCCGGAACCGTCCTATTCGCCCTGGTGCTGGTCGGCCTCGTGGTCGCACAGGTCATGGCGAAGCGGTTCCACCCAGTCCTGTACTGGTCCACGATCGTCGCCTCGACCACCTTCGGTACGACGATGGCGGACTTCGCCGACCGGTCGCTCGGCATCGGATACACCGGCGGGTCGACCCTGCTCCTCGCCTGCCTCGCGGCCGTGCTCGGGCTTTGGTACGCGACCGAGGGCACCGTGTCGGTGGACACTGTTTCGACCCCGCGGGTCAAAGCGTTCTATTGGGGGGCGATCACCTTCTCGCAGACGTTGGGCACCGCGCTCGGCGACTGGCTCGCAGACACCGGCGGCCTCGGCTACGAGGGCGGCGCCCTCGTCTTCGCGGCGGCGCTCGCGGTCGTCATCGCCCTGTACTACCGAACCTCGGTTTCGCGCGTCACGCTCTTCTGGGCGGCGTTCATCCTGACCCGCCCGCTCGGGGCCACGGTGGGCGATTTCCTTGACAAGCCGGTCGCCAACGGCGGGCTGAACTTGAGCCGGCCGCTCGCTTCCGCCGTGATCGCGGCCTTCATCGTGGCGCTCATCGTCCTGCTACCGCAACGGGCCGGTCGGCACCCGGGAGAGGGCGTACAGGCGTCTCAATGACCCGGAAATTTCGGTCATTCGTCATTCGGGGTTGATGACCCCTCCTAACGTTCTCCAGCGCTGCCCTCAGGCGGCGAGGAGCGTCCCGGCACGACGCACGGCCCGACGGCCCACGTCGGCGTCCCCGAGGGGCTGACCCCCCCTCGCTTGCGGCCTTGACCGCAAGACCTCGGTCCCGGATCACCCCGGCCGAGTTCACGTCGCGGTGCTCGTCCAGCCCGCACGGGCAGACGTGCCGGCGCAGCGACAGCGGCTTCGCCGCCACCGCCTTGCACCGCCGGCACTCCTGCGACGAATTCCGAGCATCGACGCAGACCAACTCGCCACCGGCCCTGGCAGCCTTGTAGCGGACGAACTGCACGAGCTTGCCCCATCCCGCGTCCAGGATGGACCTGTTCAACCCCCTCTTCTGTGCGACGTTCGTCCCCGGCTCCTCGACCGTTCCCGCGGCCGAGCGAGTCATGTTCCGGATGCGCAAGTCCTCCAGCACGACGAGCGGGTGCTCGCGCGCCAGCCGCGCCGAGATGCGGTGGAGATGCTGGTCGCGGGTGTTGGCCACGGCGCGAAGCTGCCGCGCCAGCCGCGCCTTGACCTGCGCCGCCGGTTCGACCCCTTGCGGCAGCGTGCCAGCGCCCGGCGGGAGACGCGGATCTCGCGCTCGCGCCGCGAGGCGGGACGGACGTTCGGGATGCGCTCGCCGGTGGACAGCGTCAGCAGCGCCTCCACGCCCAGGTCGCCGCCCACCGCCTCTCCGACGGGCGGCGTGATCACCACGACCTCGGTCGTCTCGACGGTGAACGCGGTCGTCCTGGCCCTGCCGGAGATGCGCGGCAAGCGCGGCGAGCTCCTCCGCGCCGTCGCCGCGCTCGCCGCCGCCGCCGGCGAGATCAACGTCGAGTTCAGGCTCGGTCACGACAGGCTGTCGGTGATCTTTGACCCCGCCGACCTGCGCCGCCTGCCGGCCGGCGTCACGCTCCAGCAGGACGACGACGCCCGCCTCGCCGCCAAGGGGCACAAGCCCCGCGGCCGGCCGCGCGGCGAGGGCTGGAAGCCGCCTCCGTTCCGCTGGGCGGACGTCCGCCGCCCCGTCCACCCCGAGTGGGGGCAAGCCATCACGGCACTGCCTGGCCGCTGCCTCGGCATCGACCTCAACCCGGGCTTGATCGGCCTCATCGTCGTCAAGAACCGCGGCGACCTGCGCAGCCTCCCCGCCACCCATGTCATCGACCATCGCCTGGTCAGTCTCGACCTGCCGCGCGGCGCCTCGCCCGAGCTCGTCACCGAGGCGCTGGCGAAGGTCGCGGGCCTGGCCGTGGGCCTGTGCGAGGTGCACGGCGTCGGCTTGGTCGCGATGGAAGAGGGGCTCGGAAAGCTCCGCTCCGGCGGGCGTTCGCGCTCGCTGAACCACAAGCTCAACTCGTGGGACCGGAACCGGCTGAAGGCGATGCTGGAGCACAGGCTGGGCCTGCGCGAGGCGTCGCTGGTGACCGTGTGGGCCGGCTACTCGACAACCATCGGCAACGTGACCTTCGCCCTCCCGGAGGCCTGCGCGGCGACCGCCGAGATCGGGCAGCGCGGCCTGGCCGAACTGGACTGGCGCGCGCACCCGCGCGGCGCGCCTGAACGGCTCCCTGCCCAAGGGCGGGGTGGAGAAGGATCTCCTGCCATTCCCATGCTCTGAGGCGTTCTCGAGCCTGTGGAAGGATTCGGGCGTGCCCAATGCGGCCGCGCTCGCGCGGTTGCGACAGGTGGGGACGTGGCGGGCGGTTCATCGGGAAATCAAATCGGCGGCCCTTGGCGTCCGCCGACCGCACCCGGAGGTCACCTCTGGGTCCGATGGCACGTCCAGCGTCAGCGGGCCGGGCCACGCGGTGTCGCGCCTCGGCCACCGCCGTCGACCGGGGCTCGTGCTCCGGCCGACGGCGGTGAAGCGCCCGGCTCACCCCGGGACGGCCGCCGCGACGGAGAGTCGTGAAACACGGGTATCACCCTAAATTTCCCGATAGCCGAAATTATTCGGATGGTCCTTGCTGCGGAGGCCGTTGTGCTGCAACTCGGAAGCGAGCCGCTCAGCAGCGGCAACCAGACGGGTCCTAAGCAATATGGGTGTAAACTAGCGAATGGATGGGCCTTTTGGGTGAAAAACAGCTCCCGTTGTAGCCCAATTGGGTCAAACTGGAGCTGTTATGCGTACAGGCAGACTTGGACTGTCGCGCATACACGCGGACGACCTGGAGCAGCTCGACGCCGGGATGCTTCTCTACGACGCCTTCTATCGCTGGTGCCGGGACGCGACGGCGGAGCGCCATTCCTGGGAACGCGACCGCACCAAGGGGAAGGCGTGACCATGGCCGGTACTGCTCGCATCCAGACCGCTCCCGGGCCGGGCGTGATCACCCAGGGCGCGCCGCCGCCTGTGACACTGGCGCAAGCCTTGCCGGTCTGGGCCCGCATCGCCGCGCTCTCCTTCGGCGGCCCGGCCGGGCAGATCGCGGTGATGCACCGCGTCCTCGTCGAGGAGAGGCGCTGGATCTCAGAGAACCGCTTCCTGCACGCCCTGACTTTCTGCACCCTCCTGCCGGGGCCGGAGGCGCAGCAACTTGCGACCTACGTGGGCTGGCTGATGCACGGCACCCGCGGCGGCCTCGTCGCCGGCGGCCTGTTCGTCCTACCGGGCGTCCTCGCCATCATGGCGCTGAGTTGGGTCTATGCGCTCTACGGCAACGTCGGCCTCGTCGCCGGCCTGTTCTTCGGTCTGAAGGCGGCGGTGCTCGCCATCGTGCTCCAGGCCGTGATACGCATCGGCAAGCGCGCGCTTAGGGCCCCCGTCATGGTCGAGCTCGCGGCTGCCGCGTTCGTGGGCATCTTCTTCATCGGCGTGCCGTTCCCGCTGATCGTGCTGACGGCCGGGGTCATCGGCTACCTCGGCGGCCGGGCCGGCCTGCCGCAGTTCAAGGCCGGCGGGCACGGGGCCGGCGGCAAGGCGGTGGCGGGCCCCTTCCTGCTCGACGACCACGAACTCCCCCGAGAGCGGGCCGCCGCCGGGCACACCTTGCGGATGCTACTCGTCTGGGGAGCGATCTGGCTGGTTCCCGTCGCGGCCATCCTGCTCGCCCTCGGCTCGGACGACGTCTTCGCCCAGGTCGCGGTGTTCTTCTCCAAGATGGCGATGGTGACCTTCGGGGGCGCCTACGCGGTGCTCTCCTACGTCGCCCAGCAGGCGGTGGAGCACTACGGCTGGCTCAAGCCCGGCGAGATGCTGGATGGCCTCGGCATGGCCGAGACCACACCAGGCCCGCTCATCATGGTCACGCAGTTCGTGGGATTCCTTGCCGCCTAGCGGTCCCCGGGCGTGATGCCGCCCCTGCTTGCCGGGACCTTGGGCGGTCTGCTGACCACCTGGGTGACCTTCGCGCCCTGCTTCCTCTGGATCTTCGTCGGCGCCCCTTACGTCGAGCGCCTGCGCGGCAACCGGGCCTTGGCCGGCGCGCTCTCGGCCATCACCGCGGCGGCTGTCGGCGTGATCCTCAACCTCGCGGTCTGGTTCGCCCTGCACACCGCCTTCGCCGAGACCCGGCCGTTCACGACCGGGCCGATCCGGTTCGACGTGCCGGTGCCGTCGAGCCTGAACCCGTGGGCGCTCGCCCTGGCGGCCGCGGCGGTGCTGGCGGTGTTCCGCTTCAAGGTCGGCATGGTCCCAACGTTAGCGGCCTGCGCCGTGGCCGGAGTGGCCCTGCACCTGGCGGGGTTGGTCTGATGGGCGCCGGACGCGTCACTGCTTTGGCCGTCATACTCGTCGTCATGGAAGGCCCGGCGTTCGCCGGCGAGACGTTCCGGCGCTTGTCCGGCTCCGAGATCCGGGCTCGTCTCGTCGGCAAGGAGGTCACGGACGACGTGCACTGGGCCTATGCCTTCGAGCGAGGCGGCTTGCGCGTGGTGTCGCTCGGGCGGACCCGCGCCGCGCGGTGGCGGATCGACGGCGACGGGCTCTGCCTCGATAGCCAGCCCTGCGTTGAGGTCTGGATGGCCGGGGACTGCATCGAATTAAGGCACGGCGAAGGGACCTTGCCCGAGGAGGGTGTGCTGCAGGCGCCGGCCAGCCGGCGCTGGGGAACGCGAAACCCAGAGAGGAGACAACCATGCGCCGCTTGCTTGCATCCCTCGCCGTGCTGGGCACGGTCTCGCTCGCGTTCGCCGCGTCGGCGGGCGAACCCTGGCAAAACGCCATCGCCACCGGGCTCGGCAAGCCCGGCATCGCCATGCCGGGCGGGGTCTACTGCGTCGGCCTGCCCCGGCCCGACCTGAACGTCACCCTCGACGGTATGCAACTAAAACCGTCCTTCGCCCTGGATTCCTGGCTCGCCTTCGTGCGGCACGGGGGCGGGAACGAGGTGATGGTGATGGGCGACCTCGTCCTGACCGAGGACGAGGTGAGCCCGGTGATGAGGCGCCTCGTCGAGAACGGGGTCGAGATCACCGCCATTCACAACCACCTGCTGCGGGCCTCGCCGAGCACCCTCTACATGCACGTCTCGGGGCACGGCGAGCCCGGCAAGCTCGCCACGGTCCTGGCCGGGGCGCTCGGGGCCAGCCGGACACCCATCGGCGGCGAGACCGCAGGCGGCTCCCCGCCTTCCGGGAAAACTGAACCGGCCTCGGCCGGCGAGGGACCGGTGCCGGCGAAGGCGACCGCGCCGGACCCGGACCTCGACACCGTTGCCATCGACGCTGCCATCGGGCGCAAGGGCAAGGTCAACGGCGGCGTCTACGCCGTGAGCGTGCCGCGGTCCGAGACGCCGAAGGACCATGGCATGGTGGTCCCCGAGGCCATGGGATCGGCCATCGCCATCAACTTCCAGCCGACCGGCGGCGGCAAGGCGGCCGTCACCGGCGACTTCGTGCTCACCGCCGACGAGGTGAACCCGGTGATCAAGGCGCTGCGGGCGAGCGGCATCGAGGTGACGGCGCTGCACAACCACATGCTCGACGACGAGCCGCGGCTGTTCTTCATGCACTTCTGAGCGAACGACGACACGGGCAAGCTGGCCAAGGGCCTGCGGGACGCCCTCGACCGAGTGAAGGTTGCGAAGGGCTGACGCGGATGGCGAACTCCGGCTCCCCTCCCTTCAAGGTCGCAGTCGTCTGGCGGGGCGATGCGCAGGCCCGCGCCGAGGCTCGCCCCGAGACCAGCCGGTTCGCGGCGGTCTTCGCCGCCCTAAAGCGGCACGGGCTCGCCGCCGAGCCCGCCGTCTGGGCCGAGGGGCAGGCCGACGCCTTCCGGGCCCAGCTCCTGACGACGGACGCGGCGCTGGTCTGGGTGAACCCGGTGGCGGAGGACACCGGCGAGGGCCGCGCCGCCCTGGACGCTGTGCTGCGGGAGGTGGCCGCCGCCTGCGTCCTGGTCAGCGGCCACCCTGACGTGGTCGACCGGATCGGCACCAAGGAGGTGCTGGTCCGGACGCGGGAGATGGGCTGGGGGACGGACACGCACCTCTACGCGAGCCAAGCCGCCCTCGCGGCGGGGTTTCCCGGGCGCGTGGCCGAGGGGCCGCGGGTGTTGAAGCGCAGCCGCGGCAACGGCGGCATCGGCGTCTGGAAGGTCGAGCGCGCCGCGGGCCCCGACGTCCTGGCACAGGAAGCGCGCGACCGGACCCGGCGCACGGTGACGCTCGACGCGTTCCTGGCCGAGCGCGCCGCCGACTTCGGGGCCGGCGGCACCCTCGTGGACCAGCCGTTCCAGGCGCGGCACCTGGAGGGGATGGTCCGCTGCTACGTGAGCGGCACGCGGGTCGCGGGATTCGGTGCCCAGCACGTGACCGCGCTCGCCCCGCCGGAGCACGGGCGCGCGCCGCCACGCCTCTACTCGGGACCGGACGACGGTCGGTTCCAGCGCCTGCGCGGCCTGATGGAAGCGGCGTGGATACCCGAGATGGCGGAACGGCTGGTGTTGGGGCCGGACGACCTGCCGGCCGTCTGGGACGCCGACTTCCTGCTCGGGCCGAAGGATGCGGCCGGCGAGGACACCTACGTGCTCTGCGAGATCAACGCGAGCTCGGTGTACCCCATCCCCGACGAGGCGCACGACGCCCTCGCTACGACGACGTTGCGACGACTGACCGAGGCCCGCGCCGGCCGGTCCAAGGCGATGCTGCATGCTCCCAACCCTTGAGGCTCGCGGGCGAGCAGGACAAGGGGGCTCCACGGTGGCAGACCCCTCTGCATCGAGAAAGGCAAGAGGCAGCCACGGTCCCCCAAGGCGCCTACATCGGCTGGAACGGGGAATAGGTGCTGACGATGGCATCGGGTCGCCATGTGGCAGTAGCGGCTGGGAGCGCGTCGAGGAAGGCTGTGGCGAGGCGCATGGCTCCGGCATCGGGGCTGCCCCGTCATGCAGCGGACAACCCCCATTGGGGCATCAGGCCGCCGAGGGAGCCTGCGCGAGCGACCAGCGCAGGTGCTGCTGGATGTGCGACAGGCGGCGCGGCAGGCCCTGCAGGGCCTCCACGCTGGAGGAGTAGATGCAGATCGTCGAAAGCGTGCTGGCGGCATGGTAGAGGGCGCAGGCGCCGTGCTCGCGCAGGGCAAGGCCGGCGGCCATGATGGCTGCCTGTATGGCGCCATGCAGGTCCTGGTCGACGCGCGCCACCATGACGAACTCGGAGGCCTTCCACCAACGCAGGATGCGCCGCATGCCCTCGGTGACCTCTTCGACTGTTGAAGGGCGCGGCAGGTCGTCGAGAACGACGAGCTTCGTGTCTTCGACGTCGTAGCCCAGGTAGACCGAGTGGAGGGCGCGGAACGCCTCCCTCACCCGGTTCCGGGACCAGTGCATTGAGACCTCCTCCGCCATCTCAAGGCTGAGGACCGCGTCCGCGACGTATGTTGGGTAGAACTGGGGCTTGGGGGCGGGCGCCGGGGCGGCGACGGGTTTGGGGGCGCGGGGCATGACGACGACCGGATGGCGGTGGCGACGACCAGGCCGGGATGCGTAGGCATCGACCAAAATCGCCGCTTCCCATGCCTCGACACACGGGGCCTTGCTGAGCGCCGCCCCGATGCGACGGATACGCTCGCGTGCACCGGCGTGCCGCGTATCGCGGAGGCGGGCGGCCATTTCGCCCTTGGCGGCATAGAGCGCCCAGGCCTGATCGAGCCCGACCTCGCGAGCGTGGTTGACGACGGTGCGGACGAGATCGACACCGCTTTGCGCCTGTTTCGAGAGCCGTCCGTAGACGTCGCTCCGCGCCGCCTTCTCGACCGCGTCAGCGAGGACGAGGGAATCGGCCTGGACGGGCTCGCCGGCGGCATCCCAGACCGTCGAAAAATCTTGCGCTGCCCCGGTCTTGCCGACGGCGGCGAGGGTGGTCCAAACGTCGTCGTGACCTGCCTGGGACGCGGAGACGCGGCACACGCTCTTGGCGACCTCGCCCTCGACCGTGCCCCACAGTCCCTGCCGGGACGGCACGAGGCCGCGGGACAGGACGGTGACGCCCTTCCTTCCGCGCCGGTGCGCGACGGCCCTGTCGACGAAGCCCTTGAGCTCCTCGGCCTCGGGGAGTCGGCGGCCGCGCCCGACGACGACGTGCGATCCGACTACGGCGATGTGCAGGCCGACGTCGGCGGTCTCGATGGCCTCGGCGGCGACGCGCAGGCGGCGGACGTGCTGGCGACGTCCCTCCGGCGTCCGCGACGGTGCCCACAGCTTCTGGCAGACGGCGTCGACCTCCACGACCGAGACGTGCCCTTGCGGAAGCTCAGCTTCGAGGGCGCCGGCCAGGTCCCTGGCGGTGGGGTTCAGGCGGTCGATGGCGGCGGTGCGGCGGGGCTGGCCCCTTAGGCGCTCGACGGCGCCGCGGACCGATGCCCGCGTGACGCCCTTCAAGCCCACCATTGTCGTTACATCGATCAAGCCTTCGGGCGTCGTTCCGCCCGACATGACGATGTGGTCCGACTGCAACCGGGCCAGGATGGCATCGATAGAGAGTAGGCGGGCCGCCCTCCCGTCTTCCGCCGCCAAGGCGTCCTCGTAGCCCACGACGGTCTCAACCTGGTAGGACGTCTCCTGCATCCCTGCGGTCGTCCGGTTCGGACGGACGACCGGGCGTTGTTGGCCCGGCTTCATCCGCCCGAAGTACTTGGTCAGTGCAGCGCAAACGGCCTCGCGCTCCTTGTCGCTGCACGCCTGCCCGGGGACCGCCACGAAGGCAGTGGTCTCGCGCTCGACGTAGGCCCCGAGCCCGACGCGGTCGACCTCCACGACCTGCACGTCCCGTCCTGCCGCACACTGGGCACGAAGGTTCGCCGTGGCCCATGCCTTCGCCTTCGGGCATATCGCCCGGAAAAGCCTCTGACGCGCGTCGCTGTAGACCCGCACCGGCTGGCGGACGGAGAACGCGGCGATGCTGCGGCACGTGTCCGCGATGACCGCGTCGGTCAACTCGGAAACGCCACCGGCGGACACGTACCGCTTCACGGCCTCGCCAAGGAACATCGTCACGGCCTGGGGCGTGACCGGCGCGCCCGTCGTCCGGTGGACGTGGCGCGTGAAGCCCGCGGCCTCACGGCGAAGAGTTTCGAAGATCTCGGTTGACGCCGACACGGAGAGGACGGGGCTCCGGGGACCATTCCCCACCGACCATTATATGAACCGATCCGCACACCACAACTCTGAGACACGTATTTCGTCTTCGCAAAGAGCAGGTTTTCGGGGTTCGAGGTTGTCACGCCGGGTCGCCGGAGCGCCTCGCCGCGAGGCTAGACGGAACCGGACAGGGGCAACCCCGACCCGCGGGTCTCCGACCGACCATGCCTTATCCCGACCCTTATATAGACCCATCCGCACAAGGCGCCCCGCTCCCCTCGTCAACATCCCTGTTCGAGTTGTCACGCCAGTTGCCAAGCCCACCTCCTGCGTGGCCTGATGAGGCACCGGTACGAAAACCGGAACCCCGCCGCCCCGAAAGGACCAATTTCGCCCCGACCCTTATATAGACCCATCCGCACAGGGGACCCCGTTTCTCTTGGAAGAGCTCTGGTTCAGGTTGTCACGCCCCCGCCGTCGATTGGCCTTTCGGATGTTGCCTGGGGGATGCGTCGACGACTCGTGGGGTGCCCTGCGGCAGGCGCAAGCTGCAAGCCATGTCAACCTTCTTGCATGGTCTTCGTCGACATCTTGGAACCCTTGGCGGGGATGCGAGCGTATGCTTCGTCAATCTCGGCAATCCAGCGCCGCAGATCGTCAACCTTCCACACCGTCAGCACGCCCCGCCTGAGGGCATCCTGGAATTGCAGCATAATCTTTCTGCCGCCGCGCCCCATAAAGTCCGGCAGAAGCCCAGCCTCCCAGGCAGCGTGCAGGCGTTCGCCAGCAGCGGGGAGATCCGCCATTAAATCGGCATGGTCCTCCGGGCGCGCATACGTGCAGTACGCGGCGGCCTCCTGCTCCTCGCGGTCGAGATCCTCTAAGACTGCGATGCGCTTATCAACGAGCTCCATGATGGCATACCCATCGCGGGGGTGCATTTCCTTGACGCACAGGTCATAGAGATAATTGCGAAGTTTCTGCAATCCAGCGATGCGCTGTCTAGTCTTTAGGTCTGTCGTATCGAACCCCGTGTACGGGTCGGGGCCGGGAAGCTTTGGGAAAGGGATCTTAGTCATAGGTCACCTGCATGGGGGGTCAGTCGCCGGATGAAAGGTCGCCCGGTCCGGAGGCGCAGCGCGCGTCGGTGAACTGGCTCTTCCGCGCCTCGGTGCGCTCGTCGATGATGAAGCTCGCGCCCGGCTTAGGCGAATCCCACCCGCCGCCAATGGCGACCATGCGCCCGCGGCCAGCCTCGCCGCGTGCGGTGAGCTGCGTCGTCTCGCGGTCCGTGCGCGTGTCGATGAGGCCGCACGTCACCGTCACGCGCCAGCCCTGCGCCGGCCCGGGGACCGCGTCGACGCGGGAGAACCGCACCCTGTGGGGTCCGGCGGGCACACGCACGTCGTAGAGCCACCGGTCGTCGGGCTGCGGGAAACGGGCGGGCTCCACCGCGGCGGCCGGGGCCGCGGCGAGCGCCAGGGCGAGGATCAGAGCACCGCGTAGCATTGGCCGTTCTCCAGGAAGTGGACGAGGGAAGCCTTCAGGACGACGAAGCCGTCCGGGGTGACGAAGTGGGGGCCGTCGTAGGGGTCGAAGCGCACGCGGATGGCCGACGGGTACCGGGGGGCCTCGCAGGGAATCCCCCTGGCGTAGGCGCAGACGGCGCGCTGGCGCAGGCGCTGCACGCGGGCGACGGCGGCGGGATGGACGACGAAGCGCACGTTCATGAGGGTGATCTCCCGGACGTACCGGGAGACGCGGCCGCCATCCCGGACGGACCACGCGCGCGGGCGCAGGCGCCGGTTCCAGTAGACGTCGACGGTCATGACGCCCTCCGGAGCGGGCCGAACGCCGCCGCGACGTTCTCGGCCTCGTAGGCCACGCGGCGGGCGTCGTCGGCCGACACGTGCCCGGCCGCGGCGAGGCGGCCTGCTTCGAGGACGCGGTCCCGCAGGCCGCGGCCGGTGTGCGGGCAGACGCGGCCGGACTCCCAGAGAGCCTGGATGCGTGCGGCCGCGTCGGAGATCTCGGACGGGACGGTGTCGAGGCGGGCGGAGGGGCAGCACATAGTCGCCTCCCGTCACATGCGCGTCGCGAGGGCGTCGCGCGCGGCGACGATTCCCTCGGCGAGCTGACGGAGCGTCCGCACGCTGCCGTCCCGCCAATGCGCGGCGAGGACGGCTTCCTCCTCCGGATCGGGTCCGGGCAGCCACGCGTCGTCGAGGCCGCGCTCGGCCCGGATGTCCGCGAAGATCGCGCGCGTTAGGGCCGGGAGCGAGGCAGACGTGCGCGGCCCCATCTCCAGCACCCGGAACCGCGAGAGCAGCGCCGCGTCGAGGCCGACGCGGGTGTTCGCCGTCGCGATGTAGGAGACGGCGCTGAGATCCACCGGGCATTCGAGGTAGGGGTCCTGGTACGCCCGCGCGGTCTCCCGTTCGGTCAGGGCTAGGACGCCGTCGACGAGCTTGCCGTTGTCCGCTCGCGTCCCGGCGCGGGAGAGCTCGTCGAGGACGACGAGGACGCTCGCAGCCTCGGCCCGCCGGATGGCCTGCAGGGGCACGCAGGCGCGGCCGGTCGACCACTGCCTCGACGTGCCGATGAACGAGGAATCGCTGACCCCGGCGCACCCGTAGACCGTGACGTTCAGCCCGAGAACCTCGCCGAGCCGCCGGGCGAAACGGCTCTTGCCGGTGCCGGGCGGCCCCAGCAGCAGCGTCGGCGGGATGGCGACGAAGGCCCGCCCGGCGAGCGGTCGAAGGATCGCGTCGATGACCGCCGTGTCGTCCGGGAACTCGGCGGCGAGCGTCGCCCGCGCCGCGGCGAGGTCCGGGACAGGGACCAGGCGGAGCCGCCGGCCGGCAATCGGGGCCCATTCGTTCCTCGGCGTCGAACCCGTCGCCCCGCCGGGCCGGCTCTCGCCCGCCTTCGCCAGGCCCGGCAAATGCTCGACGCCGGCCAGCACCAGCAAGCTCGGCCCCGTCTCCAGCGCCGTCTTCGCCACCTTCGCGGCGGCCTTCTCGCGGGCCTCAGTCACCAATGCCGGCTCGGTCTCGGGCGCCCCCCGGGACGCGTCCCCGACGAGGCGGCCGCCGCGGGCGAGCGTGATCAGCAAGGCCCCCATCGCCCCGCGGCCGGGCCTCCAATCTAGCGCGGCGTGGACGTCCTCGGCCATGCCAACGCTCGCCCGGACATAGCGGTACCCGTCGGGCCCGCCGAGCAGGTCCGGCAGCAGCCCGCGGATGTACTCGCGCGCCGGAGGATGGCCGCATTCCCAGAGGCAGAGCGCCAGGACGCCCGCGAGCAGGCGGAGGTGCTCGTCGACGTCCTGTTGCTCGTCCGAGTAGTCGAAACCGAAATCTGCGGAGAAACTGCTCTCGCGCAGCCAGCCGGTGACGGTGTCGAACGCCGCGCAGACCTGGACGGCCAGAGTTTGCTCGGCTTCCCGACGGTCCCGCTTCACGTCATGGGCGTACGAATCGAACGACAACCGCAGGGCGCGGTAGATGCCGACGACGCGGATGTCCTCGCCGAACGCGGCCGCGTTCCGGAGCGAAGGGATGTGCCGGCCGTAGCGGGCGGCGAGAAGGAGGGCGGCAGGCGCGAACGGGAAGCTGCCGCGGCGGGGCGCCTCGGCTTCGCCCGAGAGATATCTCTCGACGGCGCAAGCCCGCGCCCCCTCATCAAGGGGGGTGCTCGTCATGATCGGTCTCCATGGCCGTACGCCCCGGATGCCGTGGGCGCGCAGTTCAAACGCCGGTGTACCCCGGCATGTCTTACTCGCTAGTTAACGACGACGAGCTCCGTTTCCCCAACCGGAATGCCTCGCGCTCGGCGAGCACTTCGTCGACGGCGGCCAGGGCACGCCGCAGCGTTTCCTTCGCGTCCATGTCCCGGCCGATGATGTCGATCTGCGACGGTCGACCTGTGTGATAGCGCTCGACAGTATTCGCTTCCTGGATCTCTTCGACGCACATGAGCGCATGCCCGAGGGCGCGGGGATGGGAATGCGCGGCGGCCTGGCCGAGGAAGAGACAGACGTATTCGGGGAGTCCGAATTTCGCGATGCGGTCCCGGCTCGTCGTCCTCTTGTTGAGTTGCATTAGGCGGGCGAGCGACGAGACCCACTCATGGCCGAGCACTGCTGTCGCCGCCTCGTTGACGGCATCGACGAAGGCGGATCCAACCTCCGCCATCGTGACGTGGCGTTCTCCTGCGTAGAGGTCTTGGTCCCGATACGTCAGGGGGACGCCGTCGAGCGTCCCGATGCAGACGCCGTCGTCGGGCTGGGGCATGGGCTTCAAGACGATCTTCACGGCGGGAAATCCTGCGGGGGGTGGGAATCGATGAGGGGCGGCCCCGGTCAGGACCGCCCCTCGGATGTTAGCACTCGCGGGAGCGAGGGACCTCAGGCCCGGCGGGCCTCGTTGAGCTGGTGCTGCAGGAGCTCTGTCTGCATCTCGATGAGCGCTGCCTGACGGGGATGCCCCGCCTTGCCGCAGTAGCCCCGGGGCGGAAGCGAGGGGGCCGGCAGGTACCACTCGCCCTCGTCCTCATCGAGGTGCCAGTCCCGGTTATCCCCGGGCATCCCTCCCCACGCGCCGCCGACCGTCTCATGCCCGCCGGCGCCGATGCCGATCACCGCGTCCTCGATCCACTTGGCCTTCACCCGGGCGAGATGCGCCTGGTGGCGCCTGCCGCTGTCGTGCCAACGCCAGAAGGCGCAGAAATCGCCGAGGCAGGTGGAGCCGCTGTCCGCGCCTCCCCTGAACGTGCGGTTGACCCCGGCAACTGGCGTATCGGCCTGCTCGGTGTCGGGGCTGCGGGCCTCGGGGCACCACACGGTCTCGGCCTGCTGCACGGTGAGCAGGGCGGTATCAAGTTGGCTCATTGTCGTGATCCCTCTCGTCAGGACGCCCGGAAACCGTGGCGACGGAGTGCTCGTCGGCGCTCCCCGCTCCCCCGCCGGGCTACGACGGGGGAGAAGGCAGCGTCGCGCTTAGGCGTCGATGGCGTCGAGCCGGCGCTCGACCGCGGTGCGGAGCTTCTCGGCCGTCATCGAGCGGGCGGTCGGCCCGGTCGGGACGAGGACCGTGGCCTCGCGGACGTAGGCCCGGTCGTACTCGCTGCGGCGGTAGACGCCGACGCGGCAGACGAAGCGCCCATTGTAGCGGACCTCGCCCTCGGTCATGAGGCGCAGGCCGTCGTCGTATGTGTAGTAGTCGTTGTCGAAAGAGATCTTGGTCGTCATGACCGCCTCCCTCAAAGAGCGATGGGAGCGAGGATCTCGCGGACGATAGCGTCCGCGTTGCAGTGCTTGCTTCCGCTGTTGCACAAAAAGCCGTAGGCCCAGTAGGCTCGACCCGCCTTCGTGTCGAGGAACGGTCCGCGACCGCAGCCCTTACGGTCGACGTAGAGCTTCACCGGTCCCTTGCTCGGCTTCACCCCGGTGACATCCAGGTTCACGTAGTCGCGGACCAGCTTCCCGTCATTGGACTCCCATCGCTCGACGCCGGTGACCTCGTAAGGAGCGTCCCACCCCATGAGGGGCATGACGACCCGCCGTCCAACTAGGACGGCAGCGAGTCCCTCGACGGTGGACAGGTCAGGCTCGGGAGCCGGGGCGGGCTCGGGCTGCGGGACGACCGGCGTGGGCTCGGCCTCGCGAGCCTCCTCAATGACGCGCTGCGCCGGGGGCACTGGCGGCAGGCTCGCGATATGCGCGATGAGGCATAGCTGCACCGGAGCGGGCGCGGACGGCTCGACGGGCTCCGGCGCGCCGCCGTCGGCCTGCTGCGGGGCCGCTGCGGCGCCTTCGAGCTCGGCGAGCTCGTCCCGCATGGCAATGCCATGGTCGTGGAGGCGGGCGAGTTGGGCGCGGAGTTCCTCAGGCGAGGGAGCGAAAATCCCCCACCCGGCGTCGATCTCGGACTGGGTCTCCAGCATGAGGCGGTCGTTATCCGCGATGAGCTCGCGGAGAGCGGCGGCGGCAGCGCGGCGCGCCAGGGCGGCGCGGGCGCGGGCCCAGGCCATACGGAGGCCGTTGCCGAGGCAGAGGCGCACCGAGCACGCCGATGCAATGGCGCCGGCACGCGCGAGGCGCCAGGCGTCGCGGAAAAGCGCGGAAAGGTCGACGCGCTGCGTCTGTATGGTGGCTGTGGCCATGGTTCGATCCCGCTCGTCGTGGATGACGCGGCTAAGCCGTCGTCGCAATGTCGTTTGTAGGGCGACATTAACCTGCCGTCAAGGTCCCCTCCGCCGGGCCGGTAGGTCCCTCGCGTCGCGAATCGATAGCCTCCCCTGAGTGGCGGATTCGCGAGGCGGACATGGGCGCGGGCATTCGGGTTCCGGACGAGACCTTCATCAAAGCCGCGTTCAACGCGGCGGAGGACGCCCTCCTTAAGAGGGCCGGCTACTGCTTCCTCCTGGAGATCGAGCGCTCCGACGAGGCGGGATTTGCCCTCGCGGCGACGCGCAACGACGGAGCCAGGGCGCGTTTCGACGTCGACATCCCGAGGAAGGTAGCGCCGGAGAAGCTGACCGCGTTCGAGCGGGTCCGGCGTGACCGCCAATGGTTCAAGGTCCAGCTTAACAGCATCGTCGAGAGCCTCTGCCTCGGCATCGTCGAGGACGAGCCCGAGGCCGCCGCACAGGCGGAGCCCGAGCAGCGCTTCGCCGTCGTCCTGACGTTCGGCTCCCGCCCCGACGTCGTCCTGACGCCCGCCGCCGGCGTGCCGGCCGACGAGGCGACCCGCGTCTACTGGTCCTTCATCGCCGCTGCCTCGGCCATCGGCGGCCGCCCCGCCATGCTTCCGCTGGGGGCCTGAGCCATGGGCACCTTCTGGCACAAGCCCGGCTGGACCGCCGCCGACCGCGACGCCGACGGCGAGATCCGCGCCGACGCGCTGCGGCCGGGCATCTACTGCGAGGACCAGGCGGCCCTGGCGCAGCTTCGCCGCGGCGCCCGCGTCCGGAGCCGTGAGATGACCGCGACGCCGAGCGGCTGGCTCCTCGACGGACAGGCCGTCTTCCTGTGCACGCCCGAGCTGGCCGCCATGTTCCGGGCGACCGCGACGAAGGGACCGCCCCCGGCGTCAGAACCGGAATGGGTGGCGGGCATCGCGGCCGACGCGAGGGCATTTGCTGCACGGCTGGATCGTCAGCGCCCATATCCGTCCACCGACAAAGTGACCCGTCAGCAGCGCCGAGCCGCCGAGCGCGCACGGAGCCGCCCGTGAACGTCGTCGCTTTCCCCGCCATCGAGCAGTACCGCGCGCTCCTGGCCCGCGGGAATCCCGAGACCGCCCGGGGCGCTGCCAACGACGACCTGTTCGTCGGCCTCGCCCTCTCCGGGGGCGAGGCGGCCGCGACCGCGCGCGCCTGCCGCGCCAGCGACCTCCGCCGCGTCGAGATCGAGCTCGTGGCCCCGGCGAGCGACGAGACCGCCGCCTTTGTCCTCGACGCGGTCCTGGAGGTCCTGGCGCACGGCGGATGCATACGCGACAGCGCCACCGCCCTGCGCGACGTCCCGCCCTACATCACCAGCCTCGATGCCGCCCGGGCCTTCGTCGCCCGCACGCTGCCCGGCTTCTTCCTCGTCTCGGGTTCCTGCGCGCGGTTCGGGCACGCCTCCGTCGGCCCGGACTACGGCGGCCCCGACGGCGAGCGCCTCCTCAGGGAATGGCCCCGGGACGGCGTGGCCGAGGTCGGCTGGCACGAAGAACTGCCCCATGCCGACGGCCCTCACCGGGAGCCCTGCGCCATCCTCGCGGCCGCCGGCCGTGCGCTCGCCTACCCTAACGAGAGAACCTGACCGGTGGACCGTGTCACCCGCGAGCCCTTTGAGGACGCCGCGCCGTCCATCACCGGGAAGGGCCCCTTTCTTCAACCACAGTATCGCCGCTAAATTAGATGTTGACCGATACTATAAATAAAATTTCAACAGAAACGCATTCACGACTCAACATGTACTCACGGCAGCAAAGCAAGCGGCAACAAATTTGGTATTCAGTGCTGCTGATAAGACATTTACCATAATCAACAAATCAAGGGGTGCCAAATCCATCTACGCAGGCTTAAGTTGCTCCGATATGATGTTGAAGCAAGGGCATCTCATTCCGCATGCGCCGGAACGCCACCCGCGAGGAGCATTTAGGCGAATGGTAAGGACGAAAGGTCGTCGCCGGTTGACCTGCCATCACGAAGCCGGACACGCGCTTGCGCGATGGTATTTCGGACATAAAACGGATCGCGCCTTGGTCCTTACCGTTGACGAGGTTCGCGCCGGCAAGGTCTTTAAAAATCGTAAGGGCATAGTAGTCGTCGGCTGCGAGGGTATAGTCGAGGGATATGATATCCACGGTTATCCGTATGGGCGTATACCGACCGCAGGATCTGCAGAGGAGCAGGATCGCGCCGATTATCTCCGTGCCATCAACCGAGATATGGAGCTTGTTAATTGCTTCGCAGGCTTTATAGCTGAAGCACACTACCGACATGCGTCGGTAAGCGCCTGTATGTTGGCAGGCGGCATACAGGACATGAAACATGCCCAGTTTCTGGTCGATGCCTGGGATTTGCCACACGAAGAACAGCGGGAGATCTTACAGCTGTCCCAAGCAAGGGCCACCGCCCTTGTTCAGTCTAAGCCGGGGGCCGCTGCTATCAAGGCTGTAGCCGATGCGCTTATGCAGCGCGGGCGCCTGACCGGTAAGCAAATAGCTCGGCTATGCCGGGCCGCCTATGGCGGCCGAGAGTGCGCTTTTGGCGCCTGGTACGCACACTGGCCAGCTATACCTAAGCAGATCCGAGCAGGCTTTATTCCAGAGCGGGGATTGTAGGCTGCGCAGCATCCTGCCAGCTAATAAAATCAGATGTTGACGCGACCGGCCCACTGTCCCCTCCCCTTCCCTGAGAGGCAGCGGGTCGTAGTCCGTCAGCCTATCTTCTCTGATTGGTATCGGTTCCCCTCCCCTGTCTATCCGTGAAATCAGCCGCCGCACGATGACCGTGACGTTATCGCAGCGGAACAGGGTCATTTGCCCCATGCGAGCCTTCGGAGGAGTCGCCATGGCAGCCCGAAAGGCACGGGAGTTCACCATCGCCTGTTTCGGCTTCGCGCCGATTTTGTTGAAAAACTCGCGGCCGATCTGGATCGGGCACCAATCGGCTGAGCAGACCGCTCCCACGTGGGGGCGGTCCCGGCCGATCAGGCCGGGCTCAGCTGCTGGAGCGGGATCAGCTTAGCGAGCTTCCGGAGGTTCTGGGCTGCTGCGGCGAGGTGGAACTCGTCCCGAGCGCCGTTCGGTCCCCGCAGCCGAAGCCGATCCAGCTTCAGGATCCGCTTGAGGTGGGCAAACAACATCTCGACCTTCTTGCGCTCACGCCGTGAGGTGCGGCCCTCGTCCGAGGCGCAGATGTCGCGCGCCATCTGCCGGGCGCCTTCATGGATCGAGCGTGGGACCTTGCGGGCGGGTGTGTTGGGGCAGCATCGCGGCTTCAGCGTGCAGGGCTCGCAGTCGCGCTGGCTCGCCCGGTAGCGCATCATCCCATCGTCATCGACGAGCGGGAACGGCGTCCGATAGACCTTCTGGCGTGGCCGCAACTGATGGCCAGCTGGGCAGGTGTAGGCATCAGCTGCAGGGTCGTAGCTGAAGGCTGACCGGCTGAAGGTGCCATCGCGGCGCTCGGACTTGTCGAAGACCGGGATGTGCGGCTCGATCCCGCGCTCGTGCACGAGCCAAGCGAGGTGCTCAGCCGACCCGTAGGCACTGTCGGCCGCAAGCCGGGCTGGCCACAGCCCAAAGCGATCTTGCGTCCGCGCGATCATGGTGCGGGCTGCCCCGACTTCCGCCTGCCGGATGGCGCGGCTGGCCTCGACATCGACGATCACGGCGTGGTCGAGGTCGATCAGGTAGTTGGTGGCGTAGGCAAAGAAGGCATGACCTTTCAGCGCGCCCGTCCACTGCGCCGCCGGGTCGGAGCGGGAGACAAACTTCGGCTGGGTCTCGCTCGCTGCTCCCCAGGCGGCTTCGTCGAGGGTGTCGAGGTACTCGCGCACTGACCGGCGGGTCCGGGCGAGATCGGTCCAGTCAACGGTCTCCGAGGCGTCGGCAGAGCGCTGCTTGTTGGCATCGGCCCGGATCAGGCTGGCATCGACCGCAAAACCCTCGCCCCCGACGAGCCCCTCCTCGATGCAGCGTTGCACGGTGACCTCGAACACCTCGCGCAGCAGATCGCTGTCACGGAACCGACCGTGCCGGTTCTTCGAGAACGTCGAGTGGTCCGGCACCCGGCCGTCAAGGCCGAGCCGGCAGAACCAGCGATAAGCAAGGTTGAGGTGGACCTCCTCGCACAACCGTCGCTCGGAGCGTATGCCGAGGCAGTAGCCGATGAGCAGCATGCGGATCATGAGCTCGGGGTCGATCGAGGGCCGGCCCGTTGAGGCATAGAAGGGCGCCAGGTCCCGCCGCAGGTTGCTCAAGTCGACGAAGCGGTCGATGGCGCGCAGGAGGTGATCGGCTGGAACGTGTGTATCGAGGGAGAACTCGTAGAACAGAGCGCCCTGCTCGACCTGCCGCGGACCCATCATCTGCGTCAATCCTCGCCTCACAACGAGAGTGAATCACCCCGCACCCGCCGCCGCAACAGCCGAGTTTTTCAACACAATCTACTCGCGACCGGACATTCCCGACAGAGCTTGCGAGGAGCCGCTTTGGGTCAAAAGCACGGGTCAACACAGCACGCGGCAAACTCCGGAGCGATGTCGCAAGCTCCCCCTCTAGGTTGGGATCGATAGCCTCTCGGGAGAGCAGCTATCCTTAGAGTCCGTTAGGAAAGAATTAATCCATAGTAATTGACGCGAGGAGTCGGCCGATTGATGCGAACAGCATCGCACCTGCCGAGACATGGAGGAACGTTTCGTAGTCCGTCTTGAGGCGCCGCGAGCCCGTGAGAGCACCTATGCTCTGCTCGACCTTCCACCGCTTTGGCAGAAGAACAAAGCCCTTCGCCCCCTCCGGTCGAAGGACGACCTCGACCGCACGCCTCAACCCGGATTGAACGGCATCAATGAACCGTTTCTTGTACCCGCCATCGACGACAATGGTCTCCACCCAGGGATAAAGGCGCACCAGACGCTTGACCAAGGCGAGGCCTCCATCCTGATCCTGGACGTTGGCCGGTGTCACACTGACGGCCAACAGACGCCCGCCGCTGTCGACCACCAGGTGTCGCTTGCGGCCGAACACTTTCTTGCCCGCGTCATAGCCGCGCTCGCCTTGGGGGGCATCGCACTTGACCGACTGAGCATCGATGATCGCGAGTGTCGGGCTGGCCTCGCGCCCGTCTTTCTCACGGTCACGCATCACGAGATGATGATTGATGCGTTCCAGATGGCCGCCATCGACCAGAACTCGCCAGTAGTCCAGTAGTCATAACAGATGCTGGACGGCGGTAGATCTTTGGGCAAAGCATCCCATGGGATGCCGTACCGCTGCACGTAGAGGATGCCATTGATGACCTCCTGAAGACTGTAGGTCCGTGGCCGGCCGATCCTTTGAGCGACGGGCAGGAGGGGTTCCAATTCGCGCCATTCGTCGGGTGTCAAATCACTCGGATATCTCTAATTGCGGCGATCGTACCGCGCCCTGTTCTCTTTGGTCCAAGCCACGGTCGAGCCATCAAGCCATTCACGACGTGCTGCCATTCCGCATAACCTTGAAATATACTGTTGTCACCCTTTCCCAACGGACTCTTATATCGGGGTGTACGTGGTGTGGGCGTAAACAGGCATCACCCATGTCCGCCTGAATGTCGGGGGTTCGCTGGGCAGGACGGAGGGGAATTGTGAGGCCGCCGCCCCGACCGGTCATCCCCCCTTCGCGCCGCGGTTCGCCCAAACGCTGCGCGAGGCGGCCCCCTGTCAGGAGGGGCCGCCTCGCGATGCCGCCGAGGCGGGCGCCCGCTACGCCCGGCGGGATGCCGAGCGGCGGGCGGGGAAGGCCAAGGCCGATTAAGACGCCTTGGGCTCGGCCTCGTCACCGTACAGGCCGCAGGCCCCGCACGCGGACGAATGGCTGTTGAGCATGATGGTGATCTGCTCCAAGTATCCGCTGGACTTGTTATCCGACATGTACTTCAGAATGGGACGTCCCTTCAGCAAGGCGAGGGCGTGGCCGGCGATCTTCGGCTTCCTCTTGTCCGTCTCGGGCCAAACAGCCCAAACGAGATCCCCGCGGGCGATGATCTCGGCCAGCTTGGCCGTGCGGTCCGGCGCGGCGTCGATGGCCATGCGGTTTTCGATGCCCTCGGCGATGTGCTTGGCCATCTCGGCCTCGGTCATGCCCTTCAGGATAGTCCGCTGCATCGTGCTCCCCCGTCCCTTGATGATGATATCGTGCCGACGGGCGCATCACGTTTAGTTGAATAGATTTCATAAAATTCGACGCAATGCTCAATAATCTGCGTTTACCACTTGGAAATATTAATGCAGTCCATAAAATCCCAAGAATTAATGCCTTCTGTGTAAGTCATGTTCTCGGTCCGTTCTCCGAAATGACTCGTATAAAATACATTCTGGCGCCCCGCCCGAGGCCCGACGTTAACTTTTGAGGGCGCAGATTTTTTCATGGACGGCGGCCTCGACGGCGCCCCGGGCCGTCCGCCCCCGCCCCGTGCGGGCGGACCCCGTTAAGGAGTGCGGGCGCCGGCAACGCCTCGAACCGCCCGCACCGCCGCGTCGTCGGCCGGGCGACGAGAAGCTCACGCCGGAACGCCAGGCAGACGTCCGCGACCGCGGCCTCCCCCGTGTAGCGCGTCGCCGGCGCCGGTCCCTCGATGCGGGCATGGTGGCGGCAGGCCGCGCACCGGCCGGCGGGGTCCTCGCGGCGGAATCCCCGCACGTCGTCGGGGACGGCATGCGGCCGCGTCCGGGAGAGCGAGGTCAGGCTGAGAGGTAGGCGTTGGCGGGCATGGCGGCCTCCGGAGGGTCACCACCTATCCTTCGCGCGGGGGCGCCGGAGTTCGACACAGAGGCGACGAGGGGCTCGCGAACGTCCCCGGGCGCCGCCGCGGCGCTCCCGCCCTTGAGGTGCCCCGGCCGGACAAGGCGGCTGCCGGGGATCCTGACGCTGGCGGTCGACGGCATGGGTGGCCGGTGTCTTATGCTGGGTGCCTCAGCCCGTGGGCGTAGGGGGTCCCGACAAGCCTCACGACGTTCGCTAGGGGCCTCGGCCCTCGCCTGCGCCCGGACCTGCCGGCAGCGAAGATCGCCCTCGAATCGACGTCCCGCTAGCCCACCGCCCCAAACGCCACCCAACGCCGTCCGAGCGCCCTGTGGCGCGGTTCCGGCCGTCCGAATGCCGTCCGAGTTGGGCTTGGCCGCCGGTCCGGCGGCGGCTCCGCGTAGGGGGAAAAGGGTCCGGCGGAGCCTGCAATCAGCCGCTTAGAAGGCGGCTGCTCTATCCAGCTGAGCTACGGGGCCTGGCCGGTCAGGGTGGTAGCAGGCCCCTCGCCGGTCGTCCACAGGGGTCCGGCGAGGGGCGCCTCTCCTCCGGGGGCGCCCGTCGCGAAGGGTCAGGGCGCGATCTGGAGGATCGCCTCGACCTCGACCGTCATGGCGTTGGGCAGCGAGCCCATGCCGACCGCCGAGCGGGCGTGGCGGCCGGCCTCGCCCAGCACATTCACCAGGAGGTCCGAGCAGCCGTTGATGACCTTCGGGTGATCGGCGAAGTCGGGCTCGGCATTGACCATGCCCAAGAGCTTCACCACCGCCTCGATCCGCGACAGGTCGCCGAGGGCCGCCTTGGCGACCGCCAGGAGCTGCAGGCCGGCGAGCTGCGCGTCGGCGTAGCCCTCCTCGATCGTGGCGTCGCGGCCGAGGCGGCCGGGGCGGTAGGTGCCGTCGGGGCGCTTCGGGCCCTGGCCCGAGAGGTAGAGCAGGTCGCCGACGATGCGGAACGGCACGTAATTGGCGACCGGCACCGGCACCTGGGGCAGGGTCAGGCCGAGCTCGGCGAGCTTCTGTTCGGGGGTCATCAGTCGGTCCTTCAGTGGGCGTGGAAGACGGCGCCGTCGATGATCGTCGCGGCGGCCGACAGGCGTTGCTCGCCGGACAGATGCACCCCGGTCGAATCGACGTAGTCGAAGCGGCCCGTCTCGAGGGACAGGACCGAGGCATCGCCCGCCGCCCCGACCCGGAACGTGCCGAGATCGGCGCGGGTGAGCGCCCGAGCCGGGTTGTCGGTGGCCGCGCGGATCACCTCGTCGAGCGGCATGCCGAGGCAGAGGAACTTCGACATCGTGGTCAGGAGGTCGAAGGCCGGCCCCTCGATGCACAGCGCGTGCACGTCGGACGAGATGCAGTCCGGCAGGAAGCCGTTCTCCAGCATCGTGCGGCCGACCGAGAAGGCGAAGGAGCCCATGCCGTGGCCGATATCGAACACCACGCCGCGGGCGCGGGCCTCCAGCACCTCGGGGCGCACCCGGCCGTCGGCGGTCACCGGGGTGTTCGGGAAGGGCCGGAAGGCATGGGTCAGGATATCGCCCGGGCGCAGCCGCTCCAGGACGTCGGCCAGCGTCGGCGGCGGCTCGTCGATATGGACCATCAGCATCATGCCGGCCGCGTCCGCGACCTGCCGGGCGATGTCGAGGGGCACGATGCCCGACGTGCCGCCGGCATTGCGGCCGACCCGGACCTTGAGGCCGCCGAGCACGTCGCGGTTCGCGAGCGCCACCTCGAGGGCGGCGGGCGCCGAAAGGAGCCGCTGGTCGCCGCTCTCGCCGACATTCACCCGCTTGGAGAAGGCGTAGATGCCCGCGAACGACACGCTCATCAGCGGGATGATACGCACCGGCGACGGCTCGACGACGTGGCGGCGAAAGCCCGGGAAGTTGCCCGGGCCGGCGCTGCCGGTATCGACGAAGGTCGTCACCGCGCTCGACCGGGCGAGCGCCGGCGCGTCGACCCCGAGCGACGTGCCGCCCCAGTAGACGTGGGTGTGCAGGTCGATGAGACCCGGGGTGACGAGGCGGCCGGTGCAGTCGTGCACCGTCCGGGCGGAGGAGCGGAGGCCCTCGCCGACGGCCGCCACCTTGCCGTCCGCGAAGGCGACGTCGGCGACGCGGTCGATGGACTGGGACGGGTCGACGACGCGGCCGCCCGCGAGCACGAGATCGAAGGTCATGGAATCTGCTGGCTGTCGGGATCTGCTGGCTGTCGGATTTGCGAAAGAAATTTACACAAGCACTGCGAAGGGCGCAACTCCGAACCAGCCTATGTCGCGATGACGGCGATCCGACCGCTTGACGCCCACCTGCGACGTGAAATAATTTTACAGAAAGTGCATCGCAGGAGACGTTTATGGCCCCCACCGACCGCCCGCGCGCCGGCCTGACCCGCCGCGCCCTCGCCACCGGCCTCGCGCTCGGGCCGCTGGTGCCGGTGCGGGCCCTCGCACAGGGCGGCGGCGCCGGAGGGGGCGCCATGGGCAGCGTCAACCTGGCGATGGTGGGCGAGCCGCAATCCCTCGACCCGATGACCTCGACGGCCGACCTCGTCGCCACGATCATGCAGCACGTGTTCGAGACGCTCTACACGTTCGACGCGAACTGGACCGTCCAGCCGATGCTGGCCGCGTCCCTGCCGACGATCAGCCCGGACGGGAAGACCTACACGATCGCCCTGCGCGAGGGCGTGCCGCTCCACAACGGCCGGGCGCTCGACGCGGAGGACGTGGTCGCCTCGCTCAAGCGCTGGATGGAGATGACGCCCCGCGGCCGGGGCATCGCCGCCGGGCTGGCAAGCCTCTCGGCGAAGGGCCCGCACACCGTCGAGATCGTCCTCAAGGCGGTCAACCCGGCGCTGCTGGCCCATCTCGCCCTGCCCTCTGGCCTCGCCGCCATCATGGCCCGGGAGGCGATCGCCAACCCGCTCGTCGAGTTGGTCGGCACCGGCCCCTACCGGTTCAAGGAGCGCCGGCCCGACCAGTTCGTGGTGCTGACCCGGCACGACTCTTACGCCGCCCGCAGCGAGGCCCCGAGCGGCTATGCCGGGCGCCGCACCGCCGCGATCCCGGAGCTGCGCTTCATCCCGGTGCCGAACGCCAACACCCGGGTCGAGGGCGTCGTCGCCGGCCAGTACCACTTCGCCGACCAGCTGCCGGTGGAGAGCAACGGGCGCATCGCCAAGAGCCCGGGCGTGAAGCCGGTGCTGACGATGCCGTTCGGCTTCCCCTACCTCGTGCTGAACACCAGGCAGGGCCCCTGCGCCAACCTCAAGGTGCGCCAGGCGCTCCAGATGGCCTTGAGCGACACCGAGCTGCTGATGGCGGCCTTCGGCGAGGAGAAATTCTTCGAGGCGACCGGCAGCCACTTCCCGAAGGGCTCGCCCTTCTATTCCACCGCCGGCACCCAGGCCTACGACAAGGGCGACGACAAGGGCGCCAAGGCGCTGCTGGCGGAAGCCCGCTACGACGGCACGCCGATCCGCATCCTCAACTCGAAGCAGTACGATTTCCACAACCGCATCGCGCTCGTCATGGCCGAGGAGCTGCGCGCCGCGGGCTTCAAGGTGACCCTCGACGTGGTCGACTGGGCGACCCTGGTCGCCCGCCGCGCCGATCCGGCCCTGTGGGACGTCTACATCACGCACTCGGCCTTCCTGCCGGAACCGATGCTGACGCCGCCGCAGCTCGGCGACGGCGCCCCGGGCTGGTGGGACACGCCGGCGAAGAAGGCCGCGCTCACCGCCTTCAACGCCGAGACCGATCCCGCGAAGCGCGGCGCGCTGTGGGGGCCGGTGCAGGAGGTCATCTATAAAGAGGTCCCGTATATCCGGGTCGGCAACTTCGCGGCCCTGTCCGGCCTCTCGGGCAAGCTCAAGGGCTTCGCGCCGATGCCGTGGCCGGCCTTCTGGAACGTCGAGGGGGCGTAAGGCGGCGGTGAGAGCCGTTTATCGGCTCAAGCGGCCCTGACACCCGCCGCGTCGTTCCGGAGCCGCGCAGCGGAGCCCGGAACGACGATGGAGGATGTCACCTCCGTCGGTCGAATCGAACAAAGGCGGCAGCCCGATGTGGATCTCTCTCGCCCGCCGGCTCGGCGGCCTCCTGGTGGTGCTGTTCCTGGTCGCCACCCTGGTGTTCTTCCTCACCCGGCTCGCCCCCGGCGACCCGGCCGCCATCATGCTGGGCGACCAGGCCTCGCCGGAGGACGTCGCGCGCCTGCGGACGACCTTCGGCCTCGACCGGCCGGTCCTCGTCCAGTTCGGCTTATGGCTGAAGGAGATCGCCACCGGCAATTTCGGCCGCTCGATCTTCCTGCAGCAGCCGGTGACCACGGTGTTGTGGGACCGGGCCGAGCCGACCTTCTTCCTCGCCCTGTTCTCGGTCACGATCGCGACCCTCGTCGGCGTGCCGGCGGGCATCGTCTCGGCGGTCTGGCGCGGGCGCGCGGTCGATCAGGTGGTGAGCGGGCTGGCGCTGCTGGCCGCCAACGTGCCGAGCTTCTGGCTCGGCCTGATCCTGATCCAGCTCTTCGCGGTGCGCCTCGGCTGGTTCCCGGTGGCGGGCTACGGCGCGCCCGGCGCGAGCCTCGGCGAACGCCTGGAACACCTCGTCCTGCCGTCCCTCGTCCTCGGCATCGTCAACTCGGCGCTGATCACCCGCTTCACCCGCGCCTCGATGCTCGACGTGCTGTCGAACGACTACGTGCGCACCGCCCGCTCCAAGGGCCTGCCGGAGAGCCGAGTGGTCCTGCGCCACGGCTTCGGGACGGCGCTGGTGCCGATCGTGACGGTGCTCGGCCTGACGGTCGCGCTCCTGATCGGCGGCGCCATCGTCACCGAGACGGTGTTCGGCCTGCCCGGCATCGGCAACCTCGTGGTCTCGGCGGTGCTGCGGCGCGACTATCCGGTCATCCAGGGGGCGCTCGTCCTGGTGGCGGGCCTCTACGTCCTCATCAACCTCGCGGTCGACGTCATCTACCGCCTCGTCGATCCCCGGGTGACCGCATGACCAGCCCCGTGACCGGCACCGTGGCCCCACCCGGGACGGCGTCCCGGTCCGCCCCCGCCCTCCTGTTCCTGCGCCGCCTGTTTCGGCGCAAGCTCGTGCTGCTGGCCGCCCTGGTGCTGCTCGCGATCGTGATCGTGGCGCTCGCCGCCCCGTGGGTCTCGCCCTTCGATCCGGGGGCGATGCGGGTGGTGCGCCGCCTGCGCCCGCCCTCGGCGGAGCATTGGCTCGGGACGGACGAGCTCGGCCGCGACGTGCTCTCGCGGATCATCTACGGCGCCCGGGCCTCGCTCGGGATCGGGTTCTCGGTGGTGCTCGCCTCCTGCCTCACCGGCACCCTGTTCGGGATCCTGGCCGGCTACGACCGCCGGCTCGACGGCCCGATCATGCGGGTGGTCGACGCCCTGATGGCGCTCCCCGACATCCTGCTCGCGATCTTCCTCGTCGCGGTGCTGGGGGCGTCGGCCGGCAACGTCGTGCTGGCGCTCGCCATCGTCTACACGCCGCGGGTGGTGCGGGTGGTGCGCGCCTCGACCCTGGTCGTGCGCGAGCTGCCCTTCGTCGAGGCGGCCCGGGCGCTGGGCGTCGGCACGCCGCGGATCCTGACGGTGCACATCCTGCTGAACGTCGCCTCGCCGATCCTCATCCAGGCGACCTTCATCTTCGCCTACGCGGTCCTGGCCGAGGCCGGCCTGTCGTTCCTCGGCGCCGGCGTGCCGCCGGAGATCCCGACCTGGGGCACCATGATCGCGTCCGGCCAGCAATATGCCGACCGGGCCTTCTGGACCGTCCTCTATCCGGGCCTCGCCATCGTGCTCTCGGCCCTCTCGCTCCAGATCCTCGGCGACGGCCTGCGCGACATGCTCGACCCGAAGCTGCGGAAGGCTTTGTGATGCGAAAGCCCTCAAGATGACCGAGCCGCTCCTCTCGATCGAGGGCCTCGAGGTCCGCTTCAGTACCGAGGACGGCGAGGTCGCCCCCGTGACCGGGGTCGACGTGGCGATCGCTCAGGCCGAGACCGTGGCGCTCGTCGGCGAATCCGGCTCCGGCAAGTCGGTGACGAGCCTCGCCGTGATGGGGCTGCTGCCCCGCCCGGCCGGCCGGGTCGCGAAGGGCCGCATCCTCTATCGGGGCAAGGCCGGCGAGACGATCGACCTCGCCGCGGCACCGCCCGACCGGGTGCGGCGCTTACGCGGCGCCGAGATCGCCATGATCTTCCAGGAGCCGATGACGAGCCTCAACCCGGTGCTCACCGCCGGGGAGCAGATCGCCGAATCGGTGCGGCTCCACCTGAAGCTCGACCGGCGCGCGGCCCTGCGCCGGGCGCAGGAGATGCTGGAGCTGGTCGAGATCCCGGCCGCCGCCAAGCGCCTGCACGATTACCCGCACCAGATGTCGGGCGGGATGCGCCAGCGGGTGATGATCGCGCTGGCCATGGCGTGCAACCCGCGCCTCCTCATCGCCGACGAGCCGACGACCGCCCTCGACGTGACGATCCAGGCCCAGATCCTGGCGCTGATCGACCGGCTGCGGCGCGAGACCGGGATGGGGGTCCTGTTCATCACACACAATCTCGGCGTGGTGGCGGAGATCGCCGACCGGGTGGCGGTGATGTATGCCGGCCGCATCGTCGAGACCGGGCCGGTGGGCGACCTCTTCCGCCATCCGCGCCATCCCTACACGGCCGGCCTGCTCGCGTCGCTGCCGGCGCGGGCCGCCCGCGGCCCGGACGGGCGCCGCCACGTCCGCTCGATTCCCGGCAGCCTCGGGCGGGCGGCGGCGATCCGCGACGCCTGCGCCTTCTCGCCCCGCTGCGAGCGGGTGCGCGAGGAATGCCGCACCGCCCCGCCGCCGCTCGAGGCGATCGCCGCCGACCGCGCCGCCCGCTGCCTGTTCTGGAGGGAGATGTGAGCATCCCCAACGCGCCGATCCTGGCCGTCGAAGGCCTGACCAAGCGCTTCGGGCGCCCGCCGGCCCAGGTGCGGGCGGTGGAGGAGGTGAGCTTCACGGTGTCCCCCGGCGAGGTCGTCGGGCTCGTCGGCGAATCGGGCTCCGGCAAGTCGACCATCGGGCGGCTGGCGCTGCGCCTCGTCGACCCGACCGCCGGCACGATCCGGTTCGACGGCGCGGACGTCTCGACGCTGCCGGAGCGCCGCCTGAAGCCCCTGCGCCGCCGGGCGCAGATGATCTTCCAGGATCCCTATGCCAGCCTCAACCCGCGCCTGCGGGTCTCCGGCATCCTCGGCGAGGCGCTGGATGCGCACGGCCTCGCCCGGGGCCGGCGCCGCGAGCGCATGGCCGAACTCCTCGACCTCGTCGGCCTGCCGCCGGAGCATCTCGACCGCTTCCCGCACGAATTCTCCGGCGGCCAGCGCCAGCGCATCGGCATCGCCCGGGCGCTCGCCGTCGAGCCGACGCTGATCGTCGCCGACGAGCCGGTCTCGGCCCTCGACGTCTCGGTCCAGGCCCAGGTGCTCAACCTGCTCCAGGACCTGCGGGCGCGGCTCAACCTCGCGATGCTGTTCATCTCGCACGACCTCGACGTGGTCGAACTACTCTGCGACCGGGTGGTGGTGCTTTATCTCGGCCGCGTCATGGAGATCGGGCCGACCGCCGAGGTGACGGCGCGCCCGCGTCACCCCTACACGCGGGCGCTGCTCGCCGCCTCGCCGAAGGCCGATCCGGACGCAGCCCGCATCGCGCGACTGCTCAAGGGCGACATCCCGAGCCCGATCGCGCCGCCGTCGGGCTGCGTCTTCCGCACCCGCTGCCCGCTCGCCGTCGAGGCCTGCGCGCACGGAGTCCCGCCGCTGCGCGAGGCCGGGGACGGGCACCGCTTCGCCTGCCTCCGCGACGCCTCCGAGATGCGGGAGGCGGCGTGATGGCGGAGGCGGCGCCGGACACCCGCGGGGCGGAGCCCGCGTCCTCCTCCGACCTGCTGCGCAGCCTTCGCGACACCCTCGACGGGCTGCCCGAGACCCAGGCCCGGATCGCCCGGATGATCGTGGCCGACCCCGAATGGGCGGTCCAGACCGGGGTCGAGCTGCTCGCCGAGCGGGCCGGGGTGAGCGCGCCGACCATCGTGCGCTTCGCCCGCGCCGTCGGCTGCGAGGGCGTGCGCGACATGAAGCTGAAGCTCGCCGGCTCGCTGGCGCTCGGCACGCCCTACGTCCACCGCAGCGTCCGGCCGACCGACGCCCCCGGGGAGGTGGTGCGCAACGTCGTCGGCAGCGTGACCTCGATGCTGGCCGAGTGGCAATCGGGCCTCGACCCCGACCGGATCGAGGCGGCGGTGGCGGCGATCCGCGCGGCCGGGCGCGTCGACACCGCCGGCACCGGCGCGACCTCGCACTTCCTCGCCCACGACCTGCACGCCCGCCTATTCCGGCTCGGCATCCCGTCGAACTCCTTCGCCGACGCCCATCTCCAGCTGACCGCGGCCTCGTGCCTGGGGGCGGGCGACGTGCTGGTGGCGATCTCCTATGTCGGGCGCATGCCGGCGCTCCTGCGCACCGTCGCGGTGGCGCGCCGGGCCGGCGCCACGGTGGTGGCGATCACCCGCACCGGCACGCCCCTGCACCGGGCCGCCGACATCCTGCTGGCGGTGGACGTGCCGGGCGACGCGACGATGCGGGTCGGCACCGACGCGATCATCGCGCAGATCATCGTGATCGAGATCCTGAGCGTGCGCCTCGGCCTCACCCTCGGCGACGGCGCCGCCCGCCGCCTCGCCGCCGTGCACGACCTCCTGCAGAACGAGCAGCTGGACAGCGACGACGCGCCGAGTCTGGGCGGAGCATAGCGGGGCCGCCCGTCGACGGCCTCCTCGGAGGAGAGACCGACGACAGGCTCTCGGCCGGCCGGGAATGGGCGAGGCTCACGAGGAGCCGCCGCCCCCGGCCCCCTGTTCCGCGATCCCGCTCACCCGTAGCGCCGCGCCGCCTCGACCGTCAGCCCGAGGCCGACCGAGCCGAAGGTGTCGCCCTCGACCACCCGGGCCTCCGGCGCCGTCGCCAGGATGGCGGCGCGGACCGGGGCGAGGCGGGTCGAGCCGCCGGTGAGGAACAGGGCGTCGATCCCGTCCGGCGCCACCCCGGCCTCGCGCAGGCAGCGCGTGATGCAGGCGCCGATGCGCCGGGCGAGGTCGGCGGAGTGGCGGGCGAGGTCGGGGCGGCCGATCTCGGCCGTGAGGCCGGGCTCGACCCAGCCGAGGGGCAGGCCGATCCGGTCGACCTCCGACAGGGCGATCTTGGCGTCCTCGACCTCCATCGCCAGGGTGTGGCCGCGCTCGGCCTCGATCACCGCGGCGAGGCGGTCGATCAGTTCGGGGCGCGCCACCTCGCGGCGCAGGGAGCGTAGCTCGCGCAGGGTCTTGCCGTCGTAGAGCCGGTTGATCTGCGACCAGGTGGCGAGGTCGTGGTAATAGGCCGAGGGCACATCGAGGCCCGGACGGCGCATCGGGCTGCCGAGCCCGAGCAGCGGCATCACCTCGCCGACGCTGAGGGTGCGGTCGAAATCGGTGCCGCCGATCCGGACGCCGTCATTGGCCAGGATGTCGCCGGCCCGCTCCACCGCCCGGTGGCGCTCGGGGCTCAGGCGCACCACCGAGAAGTCCGAGGTGCCGCCGCCGATATCGGCGATCAGCGCCACCTCCTCGCGGGCGAGCCCGCGCTCGTAGTCGAGCGCCGCGGCGATCGGCTCGTACTGGAACGACACCTCGGCGAAGCCGACCTCCCGGGCGATGGCGGCGAGCGCGTCCTCGGCCCGGCGGTCGCCTTCCGGATCGCCGTCGACGAAGTGGACCGGGCGGCCGTGCACCACCCGGGTCAGGGGCTCGCCCGCCTCCTCCTCCGCCCGGGCCTTCACGGCGGCGAGGTAGCGGGCGATCACCGCCCGGAACGACAGCCGACGGCGACCGACCGGGGTCGTCTCCTCCAGGAGCGACGAGCCGAGCACCGATTTCAGGCTGCGCATCAGCCGGCCGGGCGTGCCCTCGACATAGGCCGCCATGGCGGCCCGGCCGATCGCCTCGTCGCCGACGGGCGGGAAGAAGATCGCGCTCGGGATCGTGACCGCCTCGCCCTCCAGCCGCGCCAGCGCGAGCCCGTCGGCCCCGGTCAATCCGAGGGTGGTGTTCGATGTGCCGAAATCGAGGCCGCAGGCCGCCATGCCGAATCTCTGCCGGAGCTGAAGGGAGGGCGCGCGACCTAGCGGGTTCCTCCCCTGCGGTCCAGCCCGGAAACCGGGCAGGGTCTCTGTCGCAGCGGAACAATGCGCCGTTTCGGCGGTTCGTCAGACCTGAGCAGGCGATGAACTGCACGAGACGAGGAGCTTCCCATGAGCAGCACCACCGACAAGATCAAGGGCCTCGCCAACGAGGCGGTCGGCAACATCAAGCAGGGCATCGGCAGCGCCACCGGCAACGACAAGCTGCAGGCCGAGGGCAAGGCCCAGGAGCTGAAGGGCGAGGCCCAGAAGACCACCGGCGACGTGAAGGACGGCATCAAGAACGCCGCCGACACGGTGAAGAGCAAGCTCTGATCCGCGCGCGGGCCGGCCGCGCCGGCCCGCTCCAGCGAACGATCGGGCCGGTCCCCCTGCACCTCATGCGGGAGGCCGGCTTTTTCTTTTGCCGAACGGAGACGGAAGACCACGATGAACAGGGACCAGATCGAGGGCGGCCTGCGCCACATCAAGGGCCGCGGGCAGACCGCGTTCGGCGCCGTGACGGGGCGCGTCCGGCCGCAGGCGGAGGGCGCGCTGAACCAGGTCGTCGGCGGGGCTCAGTACGCCTATGGCCGCGGCCGCCGCGTCGCCGAGGAGCTGACGCATGACGGCGCCGCCCTCGCCCACCAGATCGAGACGCGCGGCCGCCACGCCTATGCCCGCGGCCGCGAGGTCTACGACGAGGCGCATCACCGCGGCCGCGCCGCCCTGCGCCGCGCCGAATCGCATCCGACCGAGACGGTGCTGGCCGTCGCCGGCCTCGCCTTCCTGGCCGGCTGGCTGCTGAAGGGCCGCCGCTGACGCGGTGCCGGAGCGTGCCGCACCCGGGCCGCGGCGGCCATGCCGCGACCCGGGTGGCCGTTCATCCCGCGAGAGGGCGAGCAGGGCTTGGGCGAACGGGCCGTGGGCGAACGGGGCTTGGGCGCCGGACTTGAGCGAAAGATCACCCGGCCGCCGCTCATTCGCGATAGTCACGGCGATCGAGCCCTGGGACGAGCGTGACGGCCGACATGGTGATCGATGCCTGCCAGAGGAGCGGTCGCGACCGTTTCGACCTGCACTTGGCTCGGGCGTGCCATGCAGCCCCGCGACGCGGACTCTCCCGCACTCATTGGTGCATGAGTCGTCGCGTGCCATGCTCATCTGCCGCGTATGACCAGGAGTGCATGACCGTCGTCGAGGCATGCGACCGCCCGCCCGGGGAAAGGGCCGTGCGATCCCGCGCGGGAGACCCTCGGCGAGGCACAACCCTGCACGACACCGCATAAGCCTATCATTGCTCTTCCGCTGGAGGAGCGGGTTCGCCCTCGCCTCCGGGTGGCTTATGGTCTAGCTTGGCGCGATCCCCGCGCCAGCCGAACGACCTGATGACCCAGAGCACGCCCCCCGGTCCACCGGACGCCGCCACGGCCGAGACTGCTTCCGTCCAGATCGCCTCCCACGGGGCCGCGTCGCCGGGCGCGAGCGGCCGGCCCGCCCTGCCGCTGACCGCCCCCGCCCTGCCCCTGTCGGTGCAGGAGCATCTCGGCGAGCGACTGCGCGCCCACTACGCGGCGGTCGCCGAGGAGCCGGCTCCCACCGCCTTCGCCGACCTGCTCGCGCGACTCGAGCAGGCGCTCGCCATCATGGGCGCGCCGAAGAAGGACCGGTTCCGCGAGGACCTGCTCGCAGCGGCGCCGGCGTTGCGCCGCTTCGCCCTGACCCTGACCGCCAACCCGGTCCGCGCCGACGACCTGGTGCAGGACACGATGCTGAAGGCCTGGCAGAACCGCGACCGGTTCGAGGCCGGCACCAATCTCAGCGCCTGGCTGTTCACGATCATGCGCAACGCCTTCTACTCGGAGCACCGCAAGCGTGCGCGGGAGGTCGAGGACGGCGAGGGCGTGTACTCGGCCCGCCTGACCTCCGCCCCCAACCAGGGCGACCGGCTCGACGTGCAGGATCTCCAGGCGGCGCTCAACAAGCTGGTGGCCGAGCAGCGCGAGGCCCTGATGCTCGTCGCGGTCGGCGACCTCTCCTACGAGGACGCCGCCGCGCTGATGCAGTGCAAGGTCGGCACGGTGAAGAGCCGGGTCTGCCGCGCCCGCGACAAGCTCGCCGAGCTTCTGGGTTACAGCGGCGGGGAACTCGGGGCCGACCGGCTCACCCGCTCGGTGATGGGACATTCCGGAGCTCTCGCACTCGACAGCTGAGGTTGCGCCGGGCGCCGTCGGCGGAGAACGCCCGCGTCGCCCCCCGCGTGAGCCCTGCCGGAGCCGACCCGGGACGGGCCGGCATATCGATCCACACGGATGCGCCAGCGCGCGAATTGGACGCAGGCAATCCTTTGCGCTTCGTCTGAATTGCACGAGATCGATTGGCGCGCTCGATCTATCTGGCAGCGCACCGCCCGCGCGCCACTTACTTTAAGTCAATTAATTTCTCGCGTAAGTGTCAAGCACCTTGACGATGGCGGGTCGGATTGGGAATGTCGATCGCATACCTCCGTAGAGGTCGACTGCCCTACGGTAGGCTGTCGACGATCGGATCCCGTTCCTATGCTCCCGATCTGTTGCGACCTGCCTCACAATTGCGCAATCCACTTCCTGATAAGAGATCGTCACGATGTTCCTACCGCCGGCTCGAGGAAAAGCACAGGCAGAGTAGACATTGTTGATGACCCCTGCACCAGTAGAATGATACAGAGTTGTATGAGTTCGAATGATGACATAGTAGGGGGCAGTATATAATGCCGAGTGAGATCATGCACTCGGCCATGCGGGATAGGCCTGAATCTGCCTCACAATGTCAGAAACAGGACAGACACCGCGGTGCGTAACCGTTAGATCAAATTAGGCCTCGCTCCGGTTGCGAGGGTGCACGGCGCGAAAAGTGCCATCCCATGTCCCACGCGGCGCTCGGCAGCCGTCGGGGCGGCCGCCACCCTCCGGCCGGATCTGCCGCGACGAGTCCCCGCTTTCCGGAGACGACGACCTTGAATGCGCCGGACGAGTTGCGGTCCCCAGAAACCGGCCTTTTCGAGGGCAACCTCCTGCTCGAGGCCCTCGATATGAACGACCGCGCCCTGCTGGCGCCCTACCTGGAGCGCGGGCACCGGGTCCGCGGCACCGTGCTGTTCCGTGCCGGGGAGGACGTGTCGCACGTCACCTTCCCGCTGAACCAGACCACCGTGACCCTGGTCTCGCGCATGCGCGACGGGCGCATGGTCGAGACCGCGACGGTGGGGCACGAGGGCGCCGTGGGGGGCGTCGTCAGCCACGGCTACCTGCCGGCCTTCAGCGAGGCGGTGGTGCAGGTCACCGGCGCCGTGCTGCGCCTCGACGCCGAGCGGCTGACCCGGGCACGGGCCGCCTCGCCAGCCTTGCGCGACCTGTTCGTCCGCTACTCGGACTGCCTGCTCGCCCAGGTGCTGCAATCGGTGGCCTGCAACGCCGTCCACCCGATCGAGGAGCGCTGCCTGCGCTGGCTGCTGACTTTCCAGGACCGGCTCGGCACGCCGGTCCTGCCGGTGACGCAGGAGATGCTGGCCGAGATGCTCGGCGTGCGCCGCACCTACCTCACCGGCGTGCTCGGCGCGCTGCAGCGCCGCGGCCTGATCGCGGTGCGCCGCGGCCAGATCACCATCCTCGACCGGACCAAGGCCGAGCACTCGGCCTGCGAGTGCTACGGCAAGGTCCGGAACCATTTCCGCAACGTGCTCGGGGCGGTCTACGCCGAGAACGGCGCCATCGTGGCCGTCGACCCGACGCAACGGCACGAGTGATACCATCGCCGGAAGATCCCTTCCGCAAAAGCGTATCGTCAGACCGCGACGGCGGAGCTCGGCTCCGCACGCTCGAGCGACGCTGATGTCCACACCGCGCGAGCCGGTGGGTCGCAACTCGCCGAGCCATCAACCTGGAAAACGCACGGGGCCGAAACGCGTGGGGAACTCAGCCCGGCGATGCGGCGACGACATGCCCGATGCCGGCGAGCCCTGCAACGGAGCGGGTCCCGCTGCAACGCTGACATGCGGCAGCCACGGTTTGACTCTGCGCCGTCCTTCGAAGACCATCCACATGACGGACAATAAGTCCATGATATGGACATCGGGAGGATACCATGACGAGCGCCCCGTCGGCGGACGACCCGGTCGCCGGCCTCGACGCCACGACCTTGCGGCGCATGCCCTACCAGCGGCCGCAACCGGCGGAGATCCGGCCCGACCTGGTGGTGGCGCCGGCGATCCCCGAGGACGACCGGATCTGGGTGCCCCAAGCCGACAGCGTGTGGTTCCGGCCGCTCTGCCTGAACGTCTCGGCCGGCTACTGGATGAATCTCCTCAAGGTCCGCAAGGCCGGCATTCTCAGCCGCCACCGCCATCCCGGCCCGGTCCACGCCTTCGTGCTCAAGGGCAGCTGGCGCTACCTCGAGCACGACTGGGTCGCGAGCGAAGGCGCCTACGCCTTCGAGCCGCCGGGCGAGACCCACACCCTCGTGGTCGACGAGGGCGTCGAGGAGATGATCACCTATTTCCAGGTCAACGGCTGCATGTACTACGTCGACCCGTGGGGCCGGCATACCGGCTACGAGGACGTGTTCACCAAGATCGACCTGTGCCGGGCGCATTACGAGGCGGTCGGGCTGGGGGCGGATTACGTCGATCAGTTCATCCGGTGAGAAAATCGACGATCCGGGTCCATAGCGATCAGCTCGACGACGCTTTCACCCTCCGTGTCATTCCGTGCCGTGCGGGGGAGCCCGGAACGACGCTGGAGCGCTGCGGAGCCGCCGGTTCGACCTCGCCAATCCCTGCCTTGATGACAATCGGGAGGACCGGAGCGCGATGGCGTCCGGCACACCACCACTCATGAACGCATCACTCTCCAGATCATCGCTCGCCAAATCATCGCGCCCGCGCCGGATCCAGCGGGTTGCCGTCGCCTTCCCGACGGCGGGGATCATCGACGACCTCGACCGTTCGGCACTCTCGCCCGCCGGGATGGGCCGGCTGCTCTCAGCCGTCCTGCCGGCCTCCGCCGTCTCGCAACTGACGGTCGGCGCGCTCCTCGACCGGCCGGTGGGCAAGCCGCTGGACGGCGGCGAGACCCTGATCCCGACGGAGCGCACGGCATGACCTGCGAGACCTTCGCCGGTACCTTCGCGCCTCGCCTGCTCGCCGGCCGCACCGCCCTGGTCACGGGGGGCACCTCCGGCATCGGTGCCGGCATCGCGGAGGGCCTGGCCCGGCTCGGCGCCCGGGTGATCGCCGCCGGGATCGGGGCCGCGTCCTGCGCGATCCCCGACGGCCTCGCGCTCACCGCCCACGAGCTCGACGTCACCGACGGGGATGCCGTCTCCGCGCTCGTCGGCGCCTGCGACCGGCTCGACATCGTGGTCAACTGCGCCGGCATCATCCGGCGCGGCGACGAGCACCGGCCGGAGGTGTTCGAGGAGGTGCTGGCGGTCAACCTCACCGGCACGATGCGGGTCTGCGCCGCCGCCCGCCCGAAGCTGGCGGAGACCGGCGGCACCATCGTCAACACCGCCTCGATGCTGTCGTTCTTCGGCGGCGGCCTGGTGCCGGCCTACAGCGCCAGCAAGGGCGGCGTGGCGCAGCTGACGAAATCCCTCGCCATCGCGTACGCTCCCGACGGGATCCGGGTGAACGCGGTGGCGCCGGGCTGGATCGCCACGCCGCTCACGCAAGCCCTGCAGGACGACCCCGCCCGGGCCGGCCCGATCCTGGCGCGCACGCCGCTGGGCCGCTGGGGCCTTCCTTCGGACGTGGCGGCGGCGGTGGCCTTCCTGGTGAGCCCGGCCGCCGCCTTCATGACCGGGGTGGTGCTGCCGGTCGACGGCGGCTACCTCGTCGCCTGACCCCGCGAAGAGGATCGGCCGCCGCATGGGCCCAGACGATGCCGACCCGACGGGGCTGCGCCCCGAGATCCCCGGCACCGCCGCCTTCGGCAAGTTCATGCGGGTGCTGCAGGCGGTGGCCGACGCGCCCGAGGCGGCGACGGTCGCCGGGCTGGCGAAACGCACGGCCCTGCCGCGGCCGACCGTGCACCGGATCGCGGCGGCGCTCGCGGCGGAAGGCCTCGTGACCGACGAGGACGGGGTGCTGCGCCTCGGCCCGCGCCTCGTCAGCCTGGCCTTCCGTGCCTTCGACGGCTCGCTCCTGCGCCAGGCGGCACGGGAGCCCCTGGCGCGGCTGCGCGACGACCTCGACGAGACGGTCCACCTCGCGGTGCCGGATCACGGCGAGATGGTCTATATCGACAAGCTCGAGAGCCACCGCACCGTGCGGATGGCCTCGCGCATCGGCACCCGGGTGGCCCTGCATACCAGCGCCGTCGGCAAGGCCTGGCTCGCGACCCTGCCCGAGCCGGAGCTCGACGCCCTCCTCGCCCGGCTGACCCTGCCGGTGCGAACGCCCCACAGCCTCACCGACCCCGAAGCCCTGCGCCGCGCGGTCGTCGAGACGCGGGAACGCGGCCATTCCCTCGACCTGCAGGAGAACGAGCTCGACATCTGCTGCTACGGCATGGCGCTCCGCGGGGCGCGCGGCCGGGTGCTCGGCTGCATCAGCGTCAGCCTGCCGCGCTACCGGTTCGAGACGCTGTCCCCCGAGACGGTCCTGCGGGCGATGACGGCCTGCGCCGGGGGCGTGGCGCGGGTCGTCGCGGGTGCCGGCTGACCGCATGGCGCGCCGCGCGCGGATCGCCGCAGCACGAACAGGATCGTGCACGAACCTGTCACGCTGTGGTAGGGCGCGGCCGGGGCGGCGGGAGCCTGCCGCCGGACGATCGCGAGTGAGGGCGACGGACAGTGACTGATCGCCGCGAAACCGACCGGATCGACGCCGAGATCGGCCGCCTCTCCCCGAGCCACGATCCCTTCGCCGCCGCCGTGCGCGCGACGCGGATGCCGATGCTGATCACCGACCCGAGCCAGTCCGACAACCCGATCATCTTCGCCAACGCCGCCTTCACCAAGCTGACCGGCTATACCCGCGCCGAGATCATGGGCCGGAATTGCCGCTTCCTGCAGGGGCCGGAGACCGACCGCGCCGACGTGGCGAAGATCCGCGACGCGATCGAGCGGCGCGTGGCGATCGAGATCGAGCTTCTCAACCACAAGAAGAACGGCGAACGGTTCTGGAACCGCCTGCTGATCTCGCCGGTCTTCGACGAGGACGGTGCGCTCACCTATTTCTTCGCCTCGCAGTTCGACGTCACGCTGGAGCGCGAGCACCTGCACAACCTCGGCGAGGCCTTGCGCCGGCGCGAGCAGATGCTCGACGCCCTGGTGCGCTCGTCCTCCGAGGTGCGCTACCGGATCAGCGCCGACTGGAGCCGGCTGTACCAGCTCTCCGGCGGCAACTTCCTGGCCGACACGACCTCGGCGTCCTCCGACTGGATCGAGACCTACATCCCGGCCGAGGACCGGCCGGCCCTGCGGGCCGAGATCGAGCGCGCGATCCGTACCAAGACCTCCTACAGCCTGGAGCACCGGGTCCATCTCGCCGACGGCTCGGTCGGCTGGGCCTCGTCCCGCGCCGTGCCGGTGCTCGACGGGGAGGGCCGCATCACCGAATGGTACGGCGCCGCCACAGACATCACCGAGCGCAAGCGGGCCGAGGCTGCCTCGCACGATCTCACCGTCTCGCTGGGCCGGCAGGTCGCCGACCGCACGGCGGAGCTGCGCCTCTACGGCGACATCATCCAGTCGAGCGCCGACCCGATCTGCGCCTTCGACACCGCCTACCGGCTCATCGCCTTCAACCAGGCCCACAGCGACGAGTTCTACCGGATCTTCGGCCATCGCGTGCAGATCGGCGAGGTGTTCCCCGATCTCTTCCCGCCGGACCAGGCACCGGTGATGCGCGGCTTCATGGCCCGGGCGCTCACCGGCGAAACCTACACGGTGACCGAGGAGTTCGGCGATCCCGACCTGGCGAAGCCCGCCTGGGAGGTCTCGTACTCGCCGCTGCGCGACGGCAGCGGCCGGGTGATCGGCGCCTTCCACTTCGCCAAGGACATCTCCGACCGGCTGCGGGCGGAGACGGAACTCGCGGCGACCCAGGAGGCCCTGCGCCAGTCGCAGAAGATGGAGGCGGTGGGCCAGCTCACCGGCGGCCTCGCCCACGACTTCAACAACCTGCTCGCCGGCATCTCGGGCTCGCTCGACCTGATGCAGACCCGGATGAGCCAAGGCCGCTTCAAGGACGTCGAGCGCTACATGGCGGCGGCGCAAGGGGCGGCCAAGCGCGCCGCGGCGCTGACCCACCGCCTGCTCGCCTTCTCGCGGCGCCAGACCCTCGACCCGCGGCCGACCGACGTCGACCGGCTGGTGCGGGACATGCAGGAGCTCGTCCAGCGCACCGTCGGCCCCGGCATCGCCATCGAGGTGATCGGCGGTCCCGGCGCCTGGCCGGCCCTGGTCGACCCCTCGCAGCTCGAGAACGCGCTGCTCAACCTCTGCCTCAACGCCCGCGACGCGATGCCCGACGGCGGCCGCATCACGGTCGAGACCGCGAACCGGACGATCGACGCGGGGGCCGCCCGCCGCCACGACATGCCGGTGGGCGAGTACCTGCGCCTGCGCGTCACCGATACCGGCACCGGCATGCCGCCCGAGGTGATCGCCCGGGTGTTCGAGCCGTTCTTCACCACGAAGCCGATCGGCGCGGGCACGGGCCTCGGCCTGTCGATGATCTACGGCTTCGCGCAGCAATCCGGAGGGCAGGTGCGCATCGCCTCGCGCGTCGGCGAAGGCACCGCGGTCAGCCTCTACCTGCCGCGCCACGTCGGCGCGGTGCCGGAGGAGCGCGAGGGCGGCACCGTCCTCGACCTGCCGCGCTCGGACGAGGGCGCGACCGTGCTGGTGGTCGACGACGAGCCGACCGTGCGGATGCTCGTCACCGACATCCTGGACGATCTCGGCTACACGGCGATCGAGGCCGGCGACAGCGCGGCGGGCCTGCGCGTGCTGCGCTCCGACGTGCAGATCGACCTCCTGGTGACCGATGTCGGCCTGCCCGGCGGCATGAACGGCCGCCAGATGGCGGAAGCCGCGCGGGAGACCCGGTCGGACCTCAAGGTGCTGCTGATCACCGGCTACGCCGAGACCGCGATCCTCGGCAACGGAACCTTGAGCCCCGGCATGGCGGTCCTGACCAAGCCCTTCTCCATCGAGACCATGGCCGCCCGGATCCGCTCGATCATCGAGGCGGGACGGGAACGGGCGCGGCGGGGTTAGACCCCGTCGCGACGACGAAGGTCGAGCCGTGGCATCCGGTCGTGGCCGTACCCTCGCCGGACCGCGCGACCCGGCAACGGTGGCGCCGCCCGATCAGGGCAGCAGCGGGTTGAGCACCGGTGCCAGCGCCGGGCCGAGAACGAAAGCGGCGACGGCCATGCGGCGGAACTGGTTCGACGTGACCATGCGAGCCTCCCGGGCGACTGCATTCAGCCGGCGTTGCGCGAGCTCTTACCCGTCGGTGATTGCGTGCGTGTGTTGTGCGGCGAGGCGAATCTTTTCGTGGTGCGCCGGCGCACGAGGACCATCTTGTCCTCAGATCATCTCGTACGCGAAGAACACCGCGATGCCCGTGATGGTGACGAGGCCGATCGGAAACAGGTTGTCGGCGATCTGCTCGAGCAGCCGGGTCAGCCTCGTCCGCTTCTCCACGCGGACCGAGACGTGGGATGTGACGGCGCTGAACAGGAAGAGCACCGCCGCGACACCCGCGCACTGATCCACGTGGCTCGGCCCATCGTGCGTCTCGAACAGCTTCACGAGCCCAATCAGCGTCGTGCTGATGCCGATCATCGTGCTGGCGGCAGGAAGGATATGACGGGGAGGCTCGCCGACCGTCGTCGGCTCCTTGAGCTGGTCCAGCATTCTCCCGCGCCCTGTTGCTCCGCCGCCCAAGCATCCATGGGGTCGGCCTGGAAGCCAAGAGGGAGGAGATTGCCTATTTCGGAGCGGGTCCGACGCATGCCGAAGTGGCGGCTTGCCGAACTCTACCCCTCGCGGTCGGCGAGGCGCAGCGACCAGACGAGGTTGTCGCTCTCGTCGACCAGCCAGAGGGCGTTCACCTGCTCGTCCGGCGGCGTCGTCTCGCGGGCATTGGCGAGGCGCACCGCCTCCGCCCGGTCCGCGGCGGTGATGACCTCGTCGATCAGCGGGGGGCCGATCTCTCCGTCCGGGGCGCGGACCGCCCCACGCAATCGGTATGCCGGCATCGGTGGACCTCGCGCCCGGGCGGCGTCCTGCTCGCGCCCGCGTCCCGGAACCGGAGCATCGGCGGCACCGAATGCTCAAGTCGGATGGTTAAGGAGTCGACAAGCGCCCGCGGCGACTGGACGGGATGATGCGACAGGATCCGTCAGCTCGTGCGCCGGGCGGTCCAGCGCCCGGCGCAGGGACTGATCCCGGACAGGCTCCAGCGCCCACTGCCCGCGCCGCCGCGGAGGCGGCCGGTGACCGCGACGCTGGCGAGCCCGCTGCGGATCGTGCCGGCGATGCGGCCGTCCGGCCCGGCCCGCCCGGAGGCGTCGACGCCGCTACCCCCGGCATCGTCGACGATGCCGTCCCGAATCACGATCGGGTACCGGTAGGGGCCGGTACAGCTCCCGGACTCGGCCGTCGCGACCACCGACCAGGCGCCGTCGAAGCGGTTCGCCGCCGGGGCCGCCACGGCGGGAGCGGCCAAGGCGGGAGCAGCCAAGGCGAACCCGAGAATCGGCCCGAACCCGAAACGCTGCGCGAGGCCGTGGATCGGTGCGATGGCCTGTCGGCGGAACTGGGTCATGGTCTCCTCTGTACGGCAGCGACGGGACCGGGCACGGACGGGGGAAGCCGTGCCGTGCCCGGCCCGCGACCGTTCCGGACGCTTCGGGGGATAGCGCCGGAACGATGGGGAAGCCCGGACCGGGCTATCGGGGGGATGAGAAGGACGGGAATGCGCGGTCAGACGCCGCCGAAGGCGTGGTCGAGGTCCAGGGCCAGCCGGTCGCGGGCGCGGCTGACCCGGCTCTTCACGGTACCGGCAGGGCAGCCGATCACGCCGGCGGCGGCCTCGTAGGTCATGCCCTCGACGGCAACCAGCACCAGGGCCTCGCGATGCGCCGGTTCGAGCCGGTCGAGGGCTGCCTGCAGGTCGCGCAAGCCGGCCTTGTGTTCCTGCTCGGCGGCGCTGGCGAGGCCGGCGGCGTGGGCGCCGTCGGGATCGGGCACCTCCAGGCGGTGCTTGCGGCGGCCGTTGAAGAAGCCGTTGCGCAGGATCGTGAACAGCCAGGCCGGGAGGTTCGAGCCGGGAACAAACTGGCGCCGGTGCTCCCAGGCCTTGAGCAGCGTGTGCTGGACCAGGTCGTCAGCATCGGCACCGTGCTGGGCCAGCGACTGGGCGTAGCGGCGCAGCCGCGGCACCGCGTCGATGAGTTCGGCCTTGAAGCCGGCCGACACTTCGTGCCCGGCCTCGGCGGCATCGAGGGCCCGGGTCAGCCGGGCGAGGACCTGGCGGAGGCGCGAGCCGGCATCGAGATCGACGACCTCGGCATAGTGCTGCCGCAGGAGGTGGCCGAGATGCGAGCGCATCAGGGCGATGACCGCGTCCGATGCGGCGGCCGGTTCGCGCAGCTCGTCGTCTGTTCGCACGGAAGGAGGCCCGCATACGGTACTCAATTCGGATTAGACCGATTGCCCTAACAGGCTGATCCCGTGGGGCAACGCGCCGGTCTGGCGATGGTGCGACTTATTTCTGGTCGCTGCCAATTACGTCAATGATACGATTTTACCGGTGAATCTCGCCGGCGCGCGGGAACCCGTTAGCGCGCGATCCGTTTGTGCTCCGCTGCCCGAGAGGCGGCGACGAGGCCGCCATCCCGGCGGCCCGCCGAGCGTGAAGGGACTGCGCGAGCCGTGACAGCAGGCGTCGACAGGCATGAACTCCGGCAGATCATCGCCGGCCTCAGCGAAGGCGTGATCCTGGTCGAGCCCGACCAGACCATCGCCTACGCCAACGAGGCCGCCCTGGCGATGCACGGGGCCGAGAGCCTGGACGAGATCGGCCCGACGGTCGACGCCTACCGGGAGCGCTTCGCGCTGCGCTACCGCAACCACCGGGCGCCGGAGAACTACCCGATCGAGCGGGTTGTCGCCGGCGAGCGCTTCCACGACGTGGTGGTCGAGGTGACGCGGACCGACAAGCCGGATGTCGGCTTCGTCCACTCCCTGCGCAGCCTCGTCGCCACCGACCGAGAGGGCAAGCCGAGCTGCCTGGCGCTGATCCTCAAGGACGTGTCGGACCAGTTCGAGGCCGAGGAGCGCTTCGAGCGCACCTTCAACGCCAACCCGGCCCCGGCCGTCATCACCCGGCTCTCCGACCTGCGCCATGTCAAGGTCAATGCCGGCTTCCTCGAGATGACCGGCTACACCCGCGACGCCGTGATCGGCCGCAGCGTCTACGAGGTCGACGTGCTGGCCAATGCCCGCAACCGCGACCTCGCGGTGTCGCGGCTCAATGAGGGCGGCACGATCCCGCAGATGGAGGCGCGGCTCGAGCTCCCCGACGGCGCCGGCCGCTTCGTCATCGTCGCCGGCCAGCCGATGGAGATGGGTGACGAGCCCTGCATGCTGTTCACCTTCGCCGACCTGGAATTGCGGCGGAAGGCCGAGACGGCCCTGCGCCAGAGCGAGGAGCGCTTCGCCAAGGCGTTCCGGCTCACGCCGGTCCCGACGATGCTGGCCCGGGCCGAGGATTTCCAGGTCACCAGCGTCAACGAGGCCTTCGGCCGGGTCTTCGGCTTCGGCGAGGACCGGGTGGTCGGCCGCACGCCGGTCGAGTTCGGGCTCTGGGTCTCGGACGAGCAGCGCCGGCGCTTCGAGGCGGCTTTGACACGCACCGGCTACGTGCTCGGGCTGGAAGTGTGCCTGCGCCACGAGAAAGGCGCCGACCTCGACTGCCTGGTCTCGGCCGAGCGCGTCACCATCAACGACGCGGAGTTCATGCTGCTGGTCCTGCAGGACATCACCGAGCGCAAGCACACCGAGCGCGAGCTGTTCGACGCGATCGAGACGGTGATGGCCGACACCTCGTGGTTCAGCCGCGGCCTGATCGAGAAACTCGCCAACCTGCGTCGGCCGGGCCGCGAGGCGCCGGGCGCCGCGGTGCCCGACCTGACGCTGCGCGAGCGGCAGATCCTCAACCTGATCTGCAGCGGGCTCGACGACGACGGCATCGCCCGCAAGCTCGGCCTGTCGCGCAACACGGTGCGCAACCACGGCGCTGCCCTCTACCGCAAGCTCGGCGTGCACCGCCGCACGGAGGTGATCCTGTGGGGCCGCGAGCACGGGTTCCCGCTTCAGTCTTCTGGTAGCTGAATTTCAGCATACCGGTATTTTCCTACCATTGAATACGAGAGAAGGGCTCACATTTTCGCGTCGGTCGGAGTTTTCTCAGTCGTCACGAGGTGCTCATGACCAAGCGCGCGCCAAAGACTTCCACCGAGCAGGTCAAGGGCTCGGTGAAGGAGGCCATCGGCAAGCTCACCGGCGACGTCCGGGTCGAGACCGAGGGCCGGCGTCAGAAGGACGAGGCGAAACCCCCACGGGGGACCGGGCCTCGCGAGGACTGACGCGACACGTCAACCGGCGCCCCGCGCGGGGCGCCGCATCCTCCCCACGAACACGAAGGAGACTTCCCATGGCCGACACCGATCGCCTCACCGGCGCCGCCCGCGAGCTCGGCGGCAAGATCCAGGGCGCCGTCGGCGACCTGACCGGCTCGCACCGCGATTCCGCCGAGGGCCGCTTCCGCGAGGCGCAGGGCGCGGCGGAGAACGCCTACGGCCAGGCCAAGGACTCCGTCCGCCACGCCGCGGATCGGGCCCAGGACTACGCGGGCCACGCCGCCGATCGGGCTCAGGATTACGCCGAGGACGCCCGGGACTACGCCGAGGACGCCTACGAGCGCGGCAGCCACTACCTGCGCCGCGGCACCCGCCAGGTCAGCCATCAGGTCGCCGAGTACCCGCTCGCCTCGCTGGTGATCGCCGGCCTCGTCGGCTTCGGCGTCGGCCTCCTCGTCAACGCCAACCGCGACTGACCGCGCAGCCGATCCCGGCGCGGACGGACACCGCGCATCCCGGCCCCGGCGCAGGAGAGCGCCGGGAGCCGGGACCGTCCCGCCCAGGATCCACTCCGCGACAGACCCTACGATACCTGAACGACCCGGAGTAACGACGTGACCCTCCAGACCCCCATCTCCCCGCTCGCAGCCACGGCCCAGGCCGATACCCGCGCGGTCCTGCTCAACCAGGTCTCCTGGGGCGCCATCTTCGCCGGCGCCGTGACCGCCCTGGTGACGCAGGTGATCCTCAACCTCGTCGGCGTCGGCGTCGGCCTGTCCTCGGTCGGCGTGAATGCCGGCGACAACCCGGCCGCCTCGACCGTGTCGATGGGCGCAGGCCTGTGGTTCGTGATCTCCGGCATCGTCGCCTCCCTCGTCGGCGGCGCCATCGCGGGCCGGCTCTCCGGCAAGCCGCTGCCCGGCGCGGCCGCCCTGCACGGGCTCGTCTCCTGGGCGGTGACGACCCTGGTGGTGATCTACCTGATCACCTCGGCGGCGAGCGGCCTCGTCGGCGGCACGCTGAGCACCGTGTCGAGCGCGCTCGGCAGCGCCGGCAACCTCGTCGGCGGCACGGTGCAGACCGCCGCCCAGGCCGCGGCCCCGTCGCTGTCGAAGGTCCAGAACCCGCTCGAGGGCATCGAGGACAAGGTGCGCCAGCAGGCCGCCGGCCAGGACCCGCAGGCCGCCCGCGACGCCGCGGTGGCCGCCGTGCGCGCCGTGCTGACCGGTGACGCCGCCCAGCAGGAGCAGGCCAAGACCCGCGCCGCCGACGCGCTGGCCAAGGCCCAGAACATCTCGCCCGACCAGGCCAAGGCGCAGATCGACGAGTACCAGAAGCAGTACCAGCAGGCGGTCGCCACCGCCAAGCAGAAGGCCGAGGCCGCGACGGTCGCCGCCAAGTCGGCCGCGACGCAGGGTGCCTTCTACGCCGCGATCGCCCTGCTGCTCGGTGCCGCCGCCGCGTTCTTCGGCGGCCGCCTCGGCGCCCCGAAGCTGGTCGGCGCCGACTACACCGCCCGCCGCGTCTGAGGCGAAAGCCGGCTCCCGCCTCCGGGTGGGAGCCCCCTTCTCCGATCCCCCTCGAACCAAGGAGAGATTTCGATGAGCAGCACCACCGACAAGCTCAAGGGCATCGCCAACGAGGCCGTCGGCAACGTCAAGCAGGGCCTCGGCCAGGTCACCGGCAACGACCGCCTCGTCGCCGAGGGCAAGGCCCAGGAGCTGAAGGGCGAGGCCCAGCGCACCGTCGGCGAGGTCAAGGACGGCGCGAAGAGCGTCGCCGACACCCTCACGGGCCGCCGCTAAGGCCCGTGTCACGGCGGCGGGGCCGTCCCGCCGCCCCTTCGTCCCGAGAACTCAGGAGGACAGCATGAACCGGGATCAGTTCCGTGGCGCGTCGCGTCACCTGAAGGGCCGCGTCCAGACCGCCCTCGGCGGCCTGACCGGAGACCCCGTCAGGCAGGTGCGCGGTGCCGCCAACCAGGTCGCCGGCGGCGCGCAGTACGCCTATGGCCGCGCCCGCGACCAGGCGGACGACCTCCTCGACGACGGCCGCCACCTCGCCCACGAGGCCCGCGAGCGGGCCGGGGAAGCGGCGAAGATCGCCCGCAAGCGGGCCGACGCCCTCGCCGAGGACGGGCGCCACGCCGCCCGCGCGGTCCATCGCCGCGGGCAGGCATACGGCCGGCAGGCCGTGCGTTATGCCGAGGGGCACCGCACCAACACCCTCATCGGCCTGGCCGCCCTCGCCTTCGCGGCGGGCTGGCTCATCCGCCGCTCGCGCTGACCACCGCGCCGACCCGACCCGACAGGAGACCTGCTGATGCTGCGCAAAATCTTCACCCTCTTCGTCCTGCCGAAGCTGATCGCCTATCTGAGCCGGCGCGGCTCCCGTCCGCGGCCGGGCCGGACGTACTGATCCGGGCCGGGGAGATCCGACCGAGGCCCTGCGAGGCGCGGGTCTCCCCTCTCCAGGCAAGGCCGGGCTTGCCCGGTACCGCTGCAAGCTGTGGGAGAGAGGATCCCACGCCCTTGTTCCGAGCCGTATCGTCCATCTCCTCGGACGCCTGACACGAACGGACGGCGGCTTGCCCGTCCGCTTCCACCGAACCATCCCCCCTCCCCCGCGGTTGTGCCAACATGACGGCACAGCCCCACTCTCCCACCCCGTCCTCGCCCACCCTCTCCCCGGCCGCCGGCCTCGCCCTGGCGGGGGCAGCCCTGCTGGGGGCCGGCGCGATCGAGAATGGCCGCCGCGCCCGTGCGGCGGAACGGGCGACGCCGCCGGTCGGGCGCTTCGTCGAGGTCGGCGGCACTAGGCTGCACGTCTTCGAGCGCGGAAGCGGGCCGGCGCTGGTGCTGCTGCACGGCAATGGCAGCCTGATTCAGGACTGGCTCGTCAGCGGCCTCGTCGACCGGGCGGCCGAGACGCACCGGGTCATCGCGATCGACCGGCCGGGCTTCGGCTACAGCGAACGGCCGCGCAGCCGGATCTGGACGCCGGCGATGCAGGCCGGGCTGATCCGCGGCGCCCTGCACAGCCTCGGGGTGGTGGACGCCGTCGTGCTCGGCCATTCCTGGGGCGCGCAGGTGGCGATCGCGCTGGCGCTCCAGGACCCGGCGCGGGTGCGGGCGCTCATCCTCGAATCCGGCTACTACTTCCCCTCGCCCCGGATCGACGGCCTGCTCTTCGGCCCGCAAGCCCTGCCGGGCCTCGGCGACCTCCTCAGCCACACGATCGCGCCGGTGGCGAGCCGGCTCCTCTGGCCGCGGATCCTCGATCGCCTGTTCGGCCCGGCCCCGGTGCCGGAGCGCTTCGCCCGCGACTTCCCGGTCGAGATGGTGCTGCGGCCCACGCAGTTGCGCAGCGCGGCGGCGGAATCGGCGTTGCTGGTGCCGGACGCCTTCGCGCTCCGGCCGCATTACGCCGAGCTGCGGATGCCGGTGACGATCCTGTCCGGCACCGGCGACCGCCTGCTCTCCCATGCCGACCAGGCGGTGGCGCTCCATCACCGCATCCCGGGCAGCCGCCTCGTCGCGGTCGAAGGGGCTGGCCACATGCTGCACCAGATCGCCCCCGGCAGGGTGCTCGCCGCCATCGCCGCCGCCCCCTGCGAAAGATGGTCGTCGCTGTGACGCCGCGGTTCTTCGCAGACGGCCCCGGTCTCGGCTAGGAGGAAGAAAGGCCTCCGGCCAGCGCCGGCGGCTCCCTCCTGTGTGCGGTCAATAGCGACGTGACGATCCTCAAACGCGCGCGGCGCCTCGCCGAGACGGGGCGCCAGTGGTTCGTGCCCCCCCCGGGCCCGGTCGCCTGGGCCCGGGCCTACAATTGCGGCATCCTGGTCGCCCTCAATCCGGAGGCCGATCCGGACGCGGCCGGGCTCACCCTGGCCCAGGGCGGGGAGCGCGAGCACGATCTCTCCTTCGACCGCCGCTTCATGGAGGACGGCACCCCCTACCTCCACGCGCCCCTCGATCCGGCCCTGTTCGACACGACCGCGAGCTTGCGGCTGACGGTGACCGAGCCGGGCCGCGCCGAGCAGCAGCGGATCGCGATCGGACCGGGCCATCACGCGATCCACCTCGACGGCATCGTCGGCGGCGTGCTGGCGGGCTGGGTCTCGTCGCTGTCGTCCGCGCCGCTGCCGGCCGTGCACCTCGTCGTCGACGGCCTGGAGGGCGATCCGGTCCGGCCCGGGATCTACCGGCCGGAGCTGCGCTTCGGCGGGCGCGAGGGCGGCTGGAACGGCTTCCGCCTCACCCTGCCGGCCTGGGCCCTCGACGGGCAGCCCCACACGATCGGCGTGCGGGCCGGGGATACCGTCGTCAGCCTGGGGGCCTACGCCCCGCGGCTGCGCGCCAGCCTCCACGTCGAGGCGCCGAGCCGCGTGACCGGCTGGGTGTTCGACGCCGCCGGGCCGGACCGGCCGACCACCATCCGGGCGGTCCGCAACGGCCGGGAGGTGGCGCAGGTCGAGACCCATCCGCGCTCCGACCTGCTGGAGCGGTTCGGCCGCCGCTCGGCAGCCTTCGCCTTCCCGCCCGGGCTCCTCAAGCCGGGCACCGACCTGGCGGTCGGCCCGGTCGGCGCGGGCGAGGTGATCGGCCACCTGCGCGGCACTATCGAGCTCGCCCGGGCCGAGGCCCGCGCACTGCTGCTGCCCAACGCGCCGTCGGCGTCGCTCGGCGAGCGCCGGGCCCTGCGCGACCGGCTCGTCGCGGCGGTCCGGCCCGGCGGTGGCGCGCGCCTCGTCGTCGCCGAGCCGGCGGCGCCCGAGCCGCTTCCCGAGACCGGCCGCACGCCGCCCCCGGCCTGCGCGATCGTGCCGGTCTATAACGGGCTGTCCGACCTCAAGGCCTGCCTCGCCTCGCTCCTGCCGCAGCTCAGCCCCGGCCGGATGCGGGCGCTCGTGATCGACGACGCCTCGCCGGACCGGGAGGTCACCCGGTACCTCGACGACCTCGCGGCGGCCGGGCATCCGGGCCTGACGGTCCTGCGCAACCGCGAGAATCTCGGCTTCATCGGCACGGTCAATGGCGGCCTCGCCCTGCTGGAGCCGGGTGAGGATTGCGTCCTCGTCAATGCCGACACGGTGCTGGCGCCCCGCGCGCTGGAGAAGCTGGCCCGCGCCTGCCACCGCGGGCCCGGCATCGCCAGCGCCACGCCGCTGTCGAACAACGCCACCATCCTGGGCTTCCCGGGCATGCCGGAGGCGCAAGCGCCCCTCCTCGGCCTCGGGCCGGCGGCGATCGACGCCGCCCTCGAAGCGGCGGCACCGCTGCCCGTCACGCTGCCGACGGGGGTCGGCTTCTGCCTCTACCTGAACCGGCAGGCCCTCGACGAGGTCGGCGCGCTCTCGCCCGAATGGGGCCGGGGCTATTGCGAGGAGGTCGATTGGTGCCTGACGGCCCGAGACCTCGGCTGGATCCACGTCGCCGCCACCGACACCTACGTCGAGCACGAGGGCTCGGTCTCGTTCGGCAAGACCGAGCGGCTGGCGATCCTGGAGCACAACCACGACCGGCTCGTCGCCCTGTATCCCGAGTACCAGGACGAGGTCGACGCCTTCATCGCCGCCGACCCGCTGCGCCCGCTGCGCAACGCCGTCCTCGGCGACCTGCTCGCCGGGCGCCTGCGGCGCCTGACCCTGCATGTCGGCCACGGGCTCGGCGGCGGCGCGGCGCGCTACGTCGATCAGGTCGCCGGCCTCGCCCGGGCGCCGGACCACGAGATCGGCACCCTCGCACCGGCTTTGGCCGGGAGCCCGACGAGCGACCTGACGCTCGCCCTCGACGCCGCCGGCGCGCGCCTGTCCCTGCAGCCGGACGAACTGTTCGGGCTCCTCGAGGCGCTGGAGGCGCGGGGCGTCGCCGTCGACCTCCATCTCGATGCGCGCTTCGGCTACGACTCGGCCTTCCTCGACCGGCTGCTCTCCGGCCGCTGGCCCTACGTCGTCACGCTCCACGACTACCAATGGTACTGTCCGAAGGTGCACCTGGTCGACGGGCGCGACTTCTACTGCGAGGAGCCGCCGCCGGACGTCTGCCGCCACTGCACGACGCGAGGGGTCACCTACGATTACGGCGACCAGAACGCGCTCATGGGCGGTGGCCTCGACGGCTGGCTGGCGACGAACGAGCGCATCCTGCGCGGCGCCCGGCACCTCGTCGCGCCCTCGCACGACACCGCGGCGCGCTACGCCCGCCGCCTCGGCCTCACCGGCATCGCGGTGGTGCCGCATCCGGACGTCGCGCCGGACGCCGCCCCCGGGCGGCCGCGCCGGCCGCGCAAGGGCGCCGTCCGGGTGGCGCTGGTCGGCGGCATCGGCACCCATAAGGGCTTCGAGCTCGTCGTGGCCTTGGCCGAGCGGGCGGCCCGGGAACGCCGGCCAATCGCCTTCACGGTGATCGGCAGCGTCGCCGACCGGAAGCGGATCGAGGGGCTCGGCACCCTGACGGTGACCGGCGCGTACCGTCCGGAGGAGCTGCCGCGCCTGCTCGCCGAGGCCGATCCGGACTACGTGTTCCTGTCGAGCGTCTGGCCCGAGACCTATTCCTACGTGCTGTCGGAGGCGTGGTCGGCCGGCTACCCGGTCGTCGCCCTCGACACCGGCGCCCCGGCCGAGCGCATCCGCACCGACGGCGGCGGCCTCGTGCTGCCGTTCACCCGCGACACCGCGCTCCTGCTCGACGCGCTCGTGGCCGCCCGCGGCCAGCTCGCCGACGTGGCGATCCCGGCCCTGCCGGCGACGGCCCCGAGCCTCGCGGCCTACGAGGCGGCGATCGCCGCGGGGGCGGGGGTGACGGGCGCGGGTCCGTAGGACGGAGCGGATCGCCGGAGCGGATTGATCCGGCTGTCACAGCTCAACCTCTCCCCCTCATCCCGGGGCCGCTCAGCGGAACCCCGGGGTGGTGTCGGAGGGTGCCAGCGTCGCCGAGAACGGGTAAGCGTCGCGGCCGCGGCCTCACGCACTCAGCCGCCGCATCGGGACGGCGTCGCTCGCCACGAGGGCGCGGGCCATGGCCTCGGTCTCGGCGTCGAGGATCGCCTGGGCGATGCGGCTGACGAGGTCGCAGCTCGCGGCATCGACCGCGGCGTCGTCCCCGGCCCGCGCCGCCACGGCGAGGGCGCTGCCTTCCTGCATCACGATGGCGCGGGCGGTGCGGATCGCGTCCGCGACGGTTTCGTAGGGGCGGGGCATCGGGACCAACTCCATCACGCGACGGCGGCGCGGCGCGGCCGGCGGCGGGGCCGGTTTACCGCTGGGTCATCGAAACCCCGTGGGGCGAAGGACGGTTCCAGGGCTGCGGCATCGGGATGGGGCGGCGCGGCCCGCGCCGCCCCATCCCGGGCCGCCCGCGCCCCAACACGGGTGGCCCATCAGAGATGGCTCATGGCCGCGAGCGTCGCGCCGTCGCTGCCGATGTCGTCCGGACCGGTCATGCCGAGTAGCTCGATCAGGCGGACCCGGGCCCGGCTGACCCGGCTCTTGATCGTGCCGACGGCGACGCCGCAGATCTCGGCCGCCTCCTCGTAGGTGAAGTTCTGCGCCCCCACCAGCACCAGCGCCTCGCGCTGGCTCGCCGGCAGGGTGCTCAGCGCCTCCTGGAACGCCGAGAGCTCGACCCGCGCCTCCTGGTCCGGCAGGGCGGTGAGGCGACCGGCCATCACCCCGTCGGCATCCTCGACCTCGCGCCTACGCTTGCGCTGCTCGGAGTAGAACAGGTTGCGCAGGATGGTGAACAGCCAGGCGTAGAGGTTGGTGCCGGGGGTGAAGCTGTCGGCCTTGGTCCAGGCCCGCACCAGGGTCTCCTGCACCAGGTCGTCGCTTCGGTCGAGGTCGCGGGTCAGCGAGAACGCGAAGGCGCGTAACGCCGGGATCGCGCCCAGCAGCAGGACGCGCATCTCGGGATCGACAGGTTTCATCATGCCGGTCATCGCGCATCCTCCAATCCGGGGGTGGCGTCGGGGCTCTCGGCCGGGGCGGCGTCCGCCGCCGATGCGGCTTCCAGCCCGGCGATGAGCGCGGCGAAGCGCTCGGGCACCGGAGCGCTCAGAAGGTCGGCATAGTGGGCGCGCAACGCCCGGCCGAGGCGGCGCCGGGTGCCGGCATCGAGCTCGCCCCGGGCGTCGGGCCGCCCGCGGGATCTCGGCTCCGGTCCGGCCGGAGCGTCGGTGTCGATCTCGTCGTCGCGCATCGCCGCCTTGCCTCGCGGCTGACGGGGCCGCGCCCCGGCGGACGGAATGCCTGCCGGAGCCGCGGCGCGCCCGATCGTGAGCCGCCTCTTGCTTCGTTGGCGCCGCAATAAAGCCGTGGATTTTAATGCGATCTGAAAACGGTATTCAGCGAACTTTAATCCGAGCGCGGCGGTATAGCACCAGCTTGACTATACCAGATCGCATCGCACGCTCATTCGCCCTCGGTCGGAACCTCCGCGGGACCGCCCGGGATCCACGGTTCGCGAGGCAAGCGATGCGGGGTCCGGCCGGCGCGCGTCCACCCCCTGCGCGACTCCCCTCGCCTGTGTGACCTGGCCGCGCTTGTCCGCCGGCCCGGGACACCTAACCTAGGTGGTTCTCTTCTCCAGCGGGGATGACGCTTTGAACCCGAAGTCGCTTCGTGCGCCCGCCGCCACCGCGGCCTTCCTGACGATCCTGGCGGTGACGCCGGCCCTCGCCCAGCGGGACGATCAGGGCCTGCAGATGAATTGTGCCGGCGACTACTTCAAGCTCTGCGCCGGGGCCGACCCGGACAGCCCGGAGGTCGAGCGCTGCTTCGCGCGCAACCGCGCCAGGCTCTCGCCCCAGTGCCGGGCGGCGATCACCGCCTATGACCGCAAGACCGGCGGCAAGCCGTCGGACGACTGACCGCGGACGCGCGACGAGGCCGCAGGGGACCGGCTACAGTCCCCTGTCGAGCCGCAGGATGCGGCAGGGATCGCCGGCCCGGGCCGCCGGCGCGTGGGGCGTGCGGATCAGCAGCGCCTCGGAGCGGGCGAGCACCGAGAGCATCGAGGAATCCTGGCGCTCGGCCGGGTGGACGACCGGGAGCCGGTCCGGGGCGGTGTCGAGGGCGGCGCGCATGTAGTCCTGGCGGCCGTCATTGGCCGGCAGGTCGCGCCCGAGCAACCCAGGCTCGCTGCGGTCGGCCCCGGCCTCGGGATCGCCCAGCAGCGCCCGGATCAGCGGCTGGACGAAGAGCAGTCCGCAGACCACCGACGAGACCGGGTTGCCGGGCAGCCCCAGCACCGCCATCGGCCCGAGGCGGCCGTGCATCAGCGGCTTGCCGGGCCGGAGCGCGATGCGCCAGAAGCCGAGATCGAGCCCCTGCCGGCCGAGCGCCGACTGGACGAGGTCGTGGTCGCCGACCGAGGCCCCGCCGAGCGTCACGAGAAGGTCGGCCTCGGCATCGCGGGCGCGGGTGATCGCCGCCTCGAGGGCCGCGAAGCTGTCGCCCGCGATGCCGAGATCGATCGCCTCGGCCCCGGCCTCCTCGGCCATGGCGGCGAGCGCCAGCCCGTTCGAGGCGACGATCTGGTCCCAGGCAGCCGGCTCGCCCGGGCGCACCAGCTCGTCGCCGGTGGCGAGCACCGCGACGCGGGGCCGGCGCCGGACGCTGAGGGTGGGATGGCCGCCGGCGGCGGCCAGCGCCACCCGCCAGCCGTCGAGGCGCTCGCCGGCGCCCAGCAGCCGGTCGCCCTCGCGGAAATCGAGGCCGCTGCCGCGGATGTGGCGGCCCGGCGGGTTGCCGGCCTTCGCCAGCACCGCGTCGCCCTCGCGGTCGGTATCCTCCTGGATCACCACCGTGTCGGCGCCCTCGGGCAGCGGCGCGCCGGTGAAGATGCGGATCGCCTCGCCGGGCCCCACCGGCCCGCTCGCGCCGTGGCCGGCGGCGCTGGTGGCGGTGACGGTGAGCCGGACCGGCGCCTCGGGCGAGGCCCCGGCGACGTCGGCGGCGCGCACGGCGTAGCCGTCCATCGCCGAGGTGGCGAAGGGCGGCTGGGTGCGCAGGGCCCGCACGTCCTCGGCCAGGGTGCGGCCGGCGGCTTTCGTGATCGCGACGGTCTCGGGCTCGACGGGCGTCGCGCCCGCCAGGATGCGCGCCAGCGCCTCGGAGACGGGGAGGAGCGCGCTCACCGGCCCGCCTCCGGGGACTCCGCGCGGGGATCCATTTGGGGATCCGCCTGCCACACGCCCGAGCGGCCGCCGCTCTTGTGCAGGAGCCGGATTCCCTCGACCCGCATGAAGCGGTCGGCCGCCTTGACCATGTCGTAGACGGTGAGGCACGCCACCGAGACGGCGGTCAGCGCCTCCATCTCGACCCCGGTCGGGCCCTGCACCCGCACCTCCGCGGTGATCCGGATCCCCGGCAGGGTCTCGTCGGGCTCGCACTCGACCCGCACCTTGGTCAGGAGCAGCGGGTGGCAGAGCGGGATCAGCTCGTGGGTGCGCTTGGCCGCCATGATGCCGGCGAGCCGCGCGGTGCCGAGCACGTCGCCCTTCTTGGCGTCGCCCTCGCGGATCAGCCGCAGGGTCTCGCGGTTCATCACCACCAGGCCCTCGGCGCGGGCGGCGCGGTCGGTCGCGGCCTTGTCGGTGACGTCGACCATGTTGGCGGCGCCGGCGGCGTCGAGATGGGTCAGGGTCGGCATGGCCTGGCTCCGGGTGAACTGCCCCGCGCTTAGCACGGGGCGAGCCGGCCCCGCCACGGCCTCACGCCGTCAGGACCGCGCGCTCGGCCTCGCTGAACACCCGCGAGCGCAGGAGGAAGCGGTGCCCGGAGCCGTTCTCCAGCGAGAACATGCCGCCGCGGCCCGGCACCACGTCGACGATGAGCTGGGTATGCTTCCAGACCTCGTATTGCGGAGCACCGATGTAGAACTCCGCCCCGCCGATCGCCCCGAGATGCACGTCGCCGTCGCCGATGAGGAAATCGCCGACGGCAAAGCACATCGGCGCCGAGCCGTCGCAGCAGCCGCCGGATTGATGGAACAGGATCGCGCCGTGCGTGGCGCGCAAGCTCGCGATCAGGTCGAGGGCGGCCGGGGTGGCGGCGACGCGGGGTGGGGGTACGGTCATGGGGCGTCCTTGGCGCGAGGAGACGCGGAGCGATGAGAGAATGACCATGACGATATCGGCGCGGGTCTCCCCTCCCCGGTGCGGGAGAGGGGATCCCGCGCCTGCATCGTTTCTCAGGTCTTTTAGAAGAACCCGAGCTTCTTCGGCGAGTAGCTGACCAGCAGGTTCTTGGTCTGCTGGTAATGATCCAGCATCATCTTGTGGGTCTCGCGGCCGATGCCGGACTGCTTGTAGCCGCCGAAGGCGGCATGGGCCGGATAGGCGTGGTAGCAGTTGGTCCAGACGCGCCCGGCCTGGATCGCCCGGCCGAAGCGGTAGGCGCGGCTGCCGTCGCGGGTCCACACCCCGGCGCCGAGGCCGTAGAGGGTGTCGTTGGCGATGGAGAGCGCCTCCGCATCGTCCTTGAAGGTCGTGACCGACAGGACCGGGCCGAAGATCTCCTCCTGGAAGATCCGCATCCGGTTATGGCCGCGGAACACCGTCGGCTGCATGTAGTAGCCGCCGGCGAGCTCGCCCTCCTTCACGGCGCGGGCGCCGCCCGTCAGGCATTCGGCGCCCTCCTGCTTGCCGATATCGACGTAGCTGAGGATCTTCTCCAGCTGCTCGGAGGAGGCCTGGGCGCCGATCATCGTGGCGGGATCGAGCGGCGAGCCCTGGGTGATCGCCTCGACGCGCTTGATCGCCCGCTCCATGAAGCGGTCGTAGATCGATTCGTGCACCAGCGCCCGGCTCGGGCAGGTGCAGACCTCGCCCTGGTTGAGGGCGAACATGGTGAAGCCCTCGAGCGCCTTGTCGAGGAAGTCGTCGTCCTCGGCCGCCACGTCCGAGAAGAAGATGTTCGGCGACTTGCCGCCCAGCTCCAGCGTCACCGGGATCAGGTTCTGCGAGGCGTATTGCATGATGAGGCGACCGGTGGTCGTCTCGCCGGTGAACGCGATCTTGGCGATGCGGGGCGAGGAGGCGAGCGGCTTGCCCGCTTCCAGGCCGAAGCCGTTGACGATGTTGAGCACGCCCGGCGGCAGCAGGTCGCCGATCAGCTCGGCGAGCAGCAGCACCGAGGCCGGGGTCTGCTCGGCGGGCTTGAGCACCACGCAATTGCCGGCGGCGAGCGCCGGCGCCAGCTTCCAGACCGCCATCAGGATCGGGAAGTTCCACGGGATGATCTGGCCGACGACCCCGAGCGGCTCGTGGAAGTGATACGCCACGGTGTCGTGGTCGATCTCCGAGAGCGAGCCCTCCTGCGCCCGGACGCAGCCGGCGAAATAGCGGAAATGGTCGATGGCGAGCGGGATGTCGGCGTGGGTGGTCTCGCGGATCGGCTTGCCGTTGTCCCAGGTCTCGGCGAGCGCGATCAGGTCGAGGTTGTCCTCCATCCGGTCGGCGATCTTGAGCAGGATGCGGGCGCGCTCGGCCGGCGCCGTGCGGCCCCAGGCCTCCTTGGCGGCGTGGGCGGCGTCGAGCGCCCGCTCGATGTCCTGCGCGTCCGAGCGGGCGACCTCGCAGATCACGCCGCCGGTGATCGGCGATGTGTTCTCGAAGTAACGGCCCGCCACCGGCGCCACCCACTGGCCGCCGATGAAGTTGTCGTAGCGGGCCGAGAACGGCGACTTGGTCTTGGCCTCGGCGAAGATTTCCGGCTTGTTCATGCGTTCCTCCCACTGATCCCGTTCGCGGGGCGTGGCGGCAATCACTCGGCAGCCAGCGTGCCAGCCGGGGGACGATCCCCGCCCCGGGGCCGGCCGGATTCCGGCAAGCCCTTGATCGCGATCGGGTTTCGCCGCCCCGCCCTGCGGCCTTCGACCAAATTCCGCCCCCGCCCGGCCGCCGCCGCGCTGGATCCGGCGCGCGACACCTGCGACACTTGTCGCAAACAGCGACACCCCGCCCGGGCGTCGGCACACAGGGAGGCGAGCCGCGCATGCAGAGCCGTGTGACCACGCCCCGCACCTTGCTCGCCGCGCGACGTCAGGCCTTCGGGCCGGGGGCGGCGGAGCCGCCGCCGCCGATCCTGCGCTCCTGGGAGCGCTGCGCCGCCCTCGGGCTCGATTTCGGGCAGCGCCCCAGGGTCGAGCCGCTGAGTGCCGTCGAGATGCGGGCCGCCTTCGACCGCAGCGAGGCCCTGCGCCAACGCTGCCGGCCCGAGATCGAGGCGCTGCACGCCGAGGCGCGGGCGACCGGGAGCCTGGTCATCCTCACCGATGCCGACGGGCTGATCCTCGACACCCTCGGCAGCGATTCCTTCGCCGGCCGCGCCGCGCAGGTCGCGCTCCGCCCCGGCGTGCCCTGGAACGAGAGCCTGACCGGCACCAACGCCATCGGCACGGCGCTGATCGAGCGTCGCCCGGTCGAGGTGCGGGGGTCCGAGCATTACTTCGAGCCGCACCGCATCCTGAGCTGCGCGGCGATGCCGATCCTCGGCCCGGACGGCACGGTGCTGGGCGTCCTCGACCTGACGGGACCGGCGGCGATCCACCAGGGCCACGCCCTCGGCCTCGTCGGGCTCGCGGTCGCCGCCATCGAGCATCGCCTGTTCGAGACGGTGCCGGCCGGCTGCGAGGTGCTGCGGCTCCACCGCGACGCGGGGCTCCTCGGCACCCCGCGCGAGGGCGTGCTGGTCTTCGAGGGCCGTCGCCTCGTCGGCGCCAACCGGCACGGGCTGGCGCTGCTCGGCCTGTCCTGGGGCGACCTCGGCGCCGAGCACGCGGGCAGCCATGGCGGCGGCCTCGCGCCCGGACCGCTCTCCCTGACGGATGCCGGCGGCGCGCCGCTCTTCGGCCGGCTCCAGGGCGCGCCGGCGCCGATGCGGCGCCGGCTGCCGGCCGAGCCGACCCGCCAGCCCCCCGAAGCGCCGGATCCCGACGCACCGATCCTCGATCCCACCTCCGAAAAGCTTCTCGCCCGGGCCGTACGGCTGATCGATGCCGGCATCCCGGTGGTGGTCGAGGGCGAGACGGGCACCGGCAAGGAGGTGTTTTCCCGCGCCGCCCACGCGGCCTGCGCGCGTTCGCAAAAAGCCTTCGTGGCGGTGAATTGCGCGGCGCTGCCCGAGACGCTGATCGAGGCCGAGCTGTTCGGCTACGAGCCCGGCGCCTTCACGGGGGCGGCGCGCCACGGCGCCAAGGGCCTGCTGCGCCAGGCGGAAGGAGGCCTGCTCTTCCTCGACGAGATCGGCGACATGCCGCTCGCCCTGCAATCGCGCCTGCTGCGGGCCCTGCAGGAGCGCGAGGTGCTGCCCGTCGGCGGCACCCGCCCGATCCCGGTCGATTTCGCCCTGATCTGCGCCACCCACCGCGACCTGTCCCGCATGGTCGAGGACGGCGCCTTTCGGGCCGACCTCTTCTACCGCATCGCCCCCTACCGGGTGCGGCTGCCGGCTCTTCGCGAGCGGCCGGACCGCCTCGCCCTGGTGCGCGGCCTGTGGGCCCGCTCCGACGGCCCGTCCCGCGCCGTGACCCTGTCGCCGGCCTGCGAAGCGGCGCTCGCCGAGGCCGCCTGGCCCGGCAACCTGCGCCAGCTCGCGGCGTGCCTGAAGGCGCTGGCGGCTTTGGCCGAGGCGGGGGAGGTGCTGGGGCCGGAGGACCTGCCCGAGGGAGTGGCCTGCCGCCCCGTGCCCGCCCCGGCGCCCCGGCGGGAGCGAGAAGAGGCCGGCCGCCTCGACACCCTCGCGCAGGAGGCGATGCGGGCGGCGTTGGCCGCCCATGGCGGCAATGTCAGCCGGGCGGCGCGCAGCCTCGGGATCAGCAGGAGCACGCTGTATCGGCGGTGCCTGACGGAGCGGGCAACGGCCTAGCCCTCTCTTCGATTCGCCTTATACTAACGGACCGAGATGCTGATGCATCTATTCGATCTCGGGCAGGCCCGAGATCGACAGGGTCCTTAGTAAGCCATCTCGAATTCCAGCCCCGAGCCAGAGGCGGGGCGTCGAAAATTCGAGACCAATACCAAAAGTCGTTTTCAACGGCCGTCGGTATTACGCATATTGCGCAAGGCCGCGACCGAGGGACCAGTTCTCCCTGGCACCCTCGACGATGTTGATGAACACATCCTCCTCACGTAGTCCGGGATTCGCACCAAGATTTTCGACGATTCGGCGGTACAGCGCCTTTTTCTGCTCAATGGACCTCGTATTCATCGCACTAATCTGGATAAAGATGACATCATCGCTCCGATCGATCCCACCGTAATTCACGCCGTATCGAAAGCTGTCGTTGTCATGTTCAGTGATTGTCATGAATTGGTCGTCTTCCGGTACGCTGAAAGTCTCCCGCATTGCAAGGTAGAGGCCATCCAAGATCGCCCTCCTATACAATTTTGATTTCCCAACGCGCATTGAGACGAAGATAAATGGCATGAATGAACTCCCGTTGCACAGCGAATATGTAGCCGTGGCCGAGAAATAACGATATGCTATTAGCGTTAATTTCAGTAATAAGGGTACGTTATGACTCCCCCATCACTCGACCTGGATGCCGTGCGCGCCTTCATCCACGTCGTCGAGCTGAACAGCTTCACACGAGCCGCAGAGGCGACAGGGGCGACGCAGGCAGCGGTCAGCCTCCGCATCAAGCGGCTCGAACGCAGGCTCGGCCACCAATTGCTCGAACGGACACCGCGCTACGTGCAACTCTCGCCGGACGGCGTGATCTTCTGGGAACGTGCCCGCGCCCTTGTTGAGGCGCACGATCGCGCCCTGGCCGCCTTCAGCGAGACCCGACAGCGTCTCGCGATCGGCGTCAGCGACCATGTCGCGGGCCCCGATCTGCCGGCTCTCATCGCGCGGATGAATGCCCAGGACCCGCAACTCGTCATCAAAGTCAGGATCGGCTCGTCCGGCGAGCTGCTGCAAAGCTTCGATCGGCGTGAACTTGATGCTGTCATCGCCCGCTCGCATGTCGGCCGGGATGACGGCGAGACCCTGGCCGAGGAGAACCTCGGATGGTTCGCCGGCCCCGGTTGGCATCCGCGCGGGGGCGAACCTCTGCCGCTCGCCATGTCGCCCGAACCGTGCGGCGTAAGAGCCATGGCCGGGCGTCTCCTCGACAGCGCCGGCATTCCTTGGACCGAGACCTTCGTCGGCAGCGTCCCAGCCGTAGCGGCCGCGGTGTCGGCGGGGCTGGGCGTGGCCGCCCTCGCCCCACGCATGCTGCCACTCGGCGTCGTCGAGGTGGGCGCGAAGCTTGGGCTACCGGAAATCCCCCGCCTGCCGATCCTCCTGCACACGAGAATTCACAATGGGCCGGCGCGCGATGGGCTCGCGGCGCTGTCAGCGGCATTCCGAAGCGCCGTCCGGTCCTGATGAGGCGCCTCCGGACCCCATTGAAGAACGGCAGTCGAGGGCCGCCTTCCATCGAGCCCTGCCGTCACCGGGCTGGTCGGGCTCGGACCCTACATCTCCGGATCCTCCGCCGCCTCCAGCCGCCCCGCCGCGATCGCCTCCAGAAACGACCGGTGATCCTCCGCATTCCGGTCGCCGTAAGCCCGCGCCCAATCGGCCAGGGCCTCGCGAAAGTCGGCGTGGCGGTCGCGGCCGCAATAGCCGGCGATCGCCGCGGCATCGCCGGTGCGGGCGTGCGCCCGGGCCAGCAGCGCGCCGTAGGCCCAGGAGAAGTAGACCAAGGGCTGCCCGCGCATGCAGCCGACCGGGATCTCGCCCTTCATGTTCTTCATCTGGCGGACGTAGAAGGGCCGGTCGTCGATGGTGGTCCAGCCCAGCAGCGGGTCGCCGACCGCCTGGAGCAGGCGCTGGCCGTAGATCACCCGCTCGCCCTCGTGCGAGGCATAGGGCTCGGGCATGCCGGCGACGTAGGGGGCGTGGGCGGGGCGCACCGCCTCCTTCACCTGGAGGAAGAGCACGTCCTGGTCCGAGTTGCCGCAGAGCAGGGCGACGTAGGCCCGGGTGCCGACGCTGCCGACGCCGACGACCCGGTGGGCGACGTCGACGACGTGGTAGCGGCTGAGCATGAAGCGGCGCTCCCGCGGCAGGGTCTCGGCGTAGCGCTCCAATCCGGCGGTCACCGCCTCGCGGGTGTCGGCATCGACCCAGGTCAGGATCGGCGGCTCCTGGCGGAAGCGCCAGCCGCCATCGACCCGGCGCTCGCCGATCCGGGCGAGCAGGCTCTTGTTGTGGCGCTTGCGCGCCTTCTCGACCGCGCGGTCCACGACCGCGCGGGATTCGTCGTCGATGGCGATGCCGCTGAAATCCAGCTCCTCGGCCCGGGCCGCCCGGTGCCAGACGTCGAGGGGGCCCTGCGGCGCCAGCTCGGTCATGGTGTGCTGGTAGCCGTAGGTCGCGGCGATCACCGCCTCGCGGCGCTCCGGTTGAGGCACGTCGAGGTCGCGGGCCGCGACCTCGATGCTGGCGCAGAGCCGCTTCAGGTCCCATTCCCACGGGCCGATCGTGACCTCGTCGAAGTCGTTGAGGTCGAGCACGATGTCGCGCTGCGGCGTACCGAACAGGCCGAAATTCGAGATGTGGGCGTCGCCGTTCATCACCACGTCGATGCCGCTCGTCGGCGTGCGGGCGAGGTCCCAGGCCATCACCGTGGCGGCGCCGCGCAGGAAGGCGAAGGGCGAGCTCGCCATCCGGGCGACCCGCAGGGGGATCAGCCGTTCCTGGCGCCCTGCTTGAGCCGCCTCGATCAGCGCCACCGGGTCGGGCCGGTCCTCCGGAAGGGGTACCGGACCGTGGCCGTCATGCGGAACCCTGGCGCGCAGGGCCTTGCCGGCGGCGCGGCGCTTCTCCCACGGCTCGCCGGGCGTGCGCAGGTCGATGCGGGGGAAGTCGGCCAGGGGCTCCAGCACGATGTCCTCGGGCGGCGCCCCGCCGGAATCCTCGTCGGGGGCGGCGCTCTCGGGCAGGCGGTCCGGGTCGTGTCTATCCATGGCGGCGCGGCTCGTCGGCGGCCCCGGTCCGGGGCACGGGAGTCAACCTTGGCCTTGGCCGATCGTTCCGGGCGCGGGATGAGATCCCGGCCCGGAACGTGTCACCCCTCCGCCCTGACGGTCGCGGGCCCCTGGATATCGCGGGCCTCCTGGATGAGGTGCAGGAACTCGGCCGCCAGCTCGCCGCGCCGGTCGGGGTCGTCGCAGGGGCGGCGCAGGATGAGGCGCCCGTCGCGGGCGGTGACCTCGTCGGTCAGCGGCATCGCCGCCGGGGCGCAGCCGGGCCGGAAATCGACCGCCAGCCCCTGCGGCCCGCCGGTGAGCCGGGCGATGCCGAGCGCCAGGCACGCCACCCGCAGGTGGGCCAGGGTGAACAGGGCGCGCACGCCGGCAGGCGGCGGCCCGAACCGGTCCTCGACCTCGCCGCGCAGGGCCTCGACCTCCTCCGCCGCCCCGAGGCGCAGGAGCCGGGTGTAGAGGCCGAGCCGCACCTCGGGCTCGGGCACGTAATCCTCCGGCACGTCGCCGGCGAGGCCGAGGCGGATCTCCGGCGCCCAATCCTCCGCCGGCTCGCCCTTGGCGGCGCGCAGCGCCAGCTGCAGCAGGTGCTGGTAGAGGCCGAGCCCGATCAGCTTGACGTGGCCGGCCTGGTTCTCGCCGACGAGGTCGCCGGCACCGCGCAGATCGAGGTCGCGGGCGCTGATGGCGAAGCCCGCGCCGAGGCGGTCGAGGGCCTCGAGCGTCCGCAGGCGCTTCTCGGCCGCCGGCGGCAGCTCGCGGTCGGGCCGGGTCAGCAGGTAGGTGACGCCGCGGCGCTGACCGCGCCCGACCCGGCCGCGCAGCTGGTGCAGCTGCGCGAGGCCGAAGCGCTCGGCATCGTGGACCAGCATGGTGTTGGCCCGCGGCACGTCGAGGCCGCTCTCGATGATCGAGGTGGCGAGCAGCACGTCGCCCTCGCCGTCGGCGAAGCGCACCATGATCTCGTCGAGCTCGGCCGGCTTCATCTCGCCATGGGCGACGACGGTCGCGAGTTCCGGCACCAGCGCCGTCAGGCGCTGGGCCATCGGGCCGATCTCCTCGATGCGCGGGCAGACGACGAAGCTCTGGCCGCCGCGGCCCTTCTCGCGCAGCAGGGCCGCCCGCAGGGTGTCGTCGTGGAGGGGCGTGAGGACGGTGCGGATCGGCTGGCGCACCGCCGGCGGCGTCGCGATGACGCTGAGCGCCTTCAGGCCGACCAGCGCCGATTGCAGGGTGCGGGGGATCGGCGTCGCGGTCAGCGTCAGCACGTGGGCGTCGCCCGCCATGGTCCGCAGGCGCTCCTTCAGGGCGGCCCCGAAGCGCTGCTCCTCGTCGATCACCACGAGGCCGGGATCGGCGAACGTCACCCCGCGTCCGGCGAGCGCGTGGGTGCCGATCACCAGACGGATCGTGCCGTCGGCGAGGCCCTGGCGCACCCGCCTGGCCTCCGCCGGTGCGACGAGGCGGGAGAGCTGCGCCACCTCGATCCCGAAGCGGGCGAAGCGCCGCTCGAAGGTGCGCAGATGCTGGCGCACCAGCACGGTGGTCGGCGCCACGACGGCGACCTGCTTCCCGGCCAGCAGCGCCGCGGCGGCGGCGCGCAACGCCACCTCGGTCTTGCCGAAGCCGACGTCGCCGCAGACCAGCCGGTCCATCGGCCGCTCGCCGGCGAGATCCGCGAGAGCGCCGTCGACGGCCTTTGCCTGGTCGGGCGTGAGCGGGAAGCCGAAGCCGGCACCGAAGCGCTCCATCTCGCGCTCCGGCGGCACCAAGGCGGGGGCCTTGGCGTTGCGGCGCTCCTCGGCCGCCGCCAGCATCGCGCGGGCGGCCCGCGCCAGCCCGGCCTCGGTGGTCAGCCGGCGTTTCGACCAGGTGCCGCCTTCGAGCTTGTCGAGGGTGACGGCCTCCTCCTCGGAGCCGTAGCGCCAGATGCGGTCGGCCTGGGAGACCGGCACCATCAGGATCGCGTCGCCGGCAAACCGCAGGCGCAGGGCCTCGGTGTCGCCGCCGTCGCCGGTGCCGATCCGCTCCAGCCCCTCGAACACGCACAGGCCGTGGTCGCGGTCGACCGCGACGTCGCCGACCCGCAGGTCGACCTCGCCCATCGGCAGGATCACCGGCCGGCCGGCGCCGGGCTTGACCGAGGTGCCGCCATAGACGTCCGGCGCCGCGATGACCGTAGCAGCGAGGTCCGGCACCCGGAAGCCCGCATCGAGGGGGGCGGTCAGCGCCACGATCTCGCCGGCCCTCGCGGCGGCGGCCTCGAACCAGTCGGCGACCGGCCGGACGCTGCGCTCGCCCGCCCGTGCCGCCTGGCGCGACAGGCGCTTGAGCGCGGTCGCGTCGCCGGCGAGCACCACGCGCTCGCCGGCCTTCAGGCGCTCGCGCAGGTAGGCCGAGAAGGCCGGGCCCGGCCGGCGCTCGCGCACGAAGGCCGGCACGGCGACCGCATCGGCCTCCGCGTCGCTGGCCTGCGCCACCTCGCGGGCCTCGCGGGCCTGTTTCCACTCGGCGGCGGAGAGGTAGAGCGGCACCGCCTTTCCGCGCTTCCCCACCTCGCTCGCCGCGCCCTCGGCGATCTGCTCGAAGAAGGCGTCGGCGCGGGCCTCGGCCCCGGCCTCGACCACGAGCCGGGCCTCCGGCACGTAGTCGAGCACCGTGGTGAGCGTGCCGTAGAGGATGGGGAGCTGGTGCTCCTGGCCGGTGAAGGGCCGCAGGCGCACGGGGGATTCGGCGGGCAGGATGATCTCGGTCGCGGGATCGACCACCAGGGTCCCGACCTCGTCGAGGGAGCGCTGCGACACCGGATCGTAGCTGCGGATCGCCGTCACCGTGCCGCCGGCATGCTCGATGCGGCAGGGCCGGGGCGCGGCGGCCGGAAACACGTCGATGGTGCGGCCCCGCACCGCGACCTCGCCCGGCTCGTCCACCCGGTCGTCGAGGATGTAGCCGAGGCGCTGCAGCTCCGCGGTCAGGCGGCCGGGATCGAGGGCGTCGCCGGCTTCGAGCTCCACCCGGGCGCCGGCCCAGATCTCCGGCGACGGCACCCGCTGGATCAGGGCCGGCGCGGTGGTGAGCACGATGTCCGGGAGGTTCTCGGCGTCGGTGAGCCAGCGCAGCACGCCGGCCCGCGCGCCCATCGTGCCGCGGGAGGGCGAGGCGCGGTCGAAGGGCAGGCAGTCCCATTCCGGATAGATCGCGACGCCGATCCCCGGCGCCAGCCCGCGCAGGACCGCCGCCAGCTCCTCCAGCCGCCGGGTATCGCGGGCGACGTGGATGAGGGGCCGGCCCTTGTCGCGCAGCTCGAGCAGCGCCACCGCGAGGGCACCGGGCGGCACCAGCGGCGCCACGCTCTCCTCGCTCACCACAGTCGCGCGCTGACTCGCCTTGCGCTTCGCCATCGGCCCCCGCTCCCTTTGTCTGGTGCGGGAAACGCTCCGAGGCTGCGACGGGTCCGGGCCGAGGCTGTCGCATGCACAGGAATGATGCGGGGGAGTACGGGAGGGGCGCGGGCGCAGGAGGCTTTGCGGGTGTGGACAGGGCTCCGAGAGGCAAGGCGCGGCGCGGGTCGTGCCTGCGAAGACCTGCGTGCCGCCTACACCACCAGTCCCCGCACCGGCCGCACTCCCTCGCTGCCCGGGAAGACGCGGCTGGCGAGGACAGCCGGCGACAGGCCGAACAGGTCGGCGGCCAACCCCTTGGCGACCGCCCGCAGGTCGGTGGTGGGCGCGAGGTCGCGGCCCTCGTGCAGCTGCGCCGGGGCGAGGCCCGGCCAGTCGGCCAGGACCCGGCCGCCGCGCACGGCGCCGCCGAGGAGGAAGGCCACCGTGCCGGTACCGTGATCGGTGCCGGTGGTGCCGTTGACCCGGGCGGTGCGGCCGAACTCGGTGACGACCAGGATCGCGGTGTCGGACCAGCGCGGCGCCAGGATCTCGGCGAAGGCGGAAAAAACCCCGTCGAGCCCGCCGAGCAGGCCGGCGAGGCGGCCGGTGGCGCCGCCCTCGTTGGCGTGGGTGTCCCAGCCGTCGAGCGCCAGGGCGGCGATGCGCGGGCCGTCATCGGCCGCGATCAGCCGGGCGGCGCCCTCGGCGAGGCCGCGCAATCCCCCCGCCTCCTTGCCCCCCGCCTCCTTGCCCCCCGCCTCCTTGCCCCCCGCCTCCCTCGGACCGCCCTTCGTCAGGGCATCGACGTCGAGGCCGCGGGCGAGGGCCTCGGCGAGCATCGGATCGCGGGCCTCGTAGAGCCCGAGCACCCGGCGGCCGAGTTCGTCGCTCGCCCGCGGCAGGCGCGGCGGCGCCCAGCCGAGGACCGGAGCGGGTCCGCGCAGGATCAGCGGCGGCACGACGCCGACCCCGAGCGCCGTGCGGGGCGGGATGCCCTCTCCCGCCGGCAGGGCGGCGACGAGGCGGTTGAGCCAGCCGCTGGCGGTGTGGCCGGGGCCGGGCTGGCCGCTCTCGAGCACGTCCTGCCCGTCGAAATGCGAGCGCTCGCGGTAGCCGGTGGCGGCGGCGTGGACGACGAGCGCCTGGCGGGCGCCGTAGAGCCGGGCGAAGGTCGGAAGGGCCGGGTGGAGGGCGAAGAACCCGTCGAGGGGGAGCGCCGCCGCTCTCCCGTCCCCATTGCCGTCGCGGGTGAGCGCGATGCCGGGTCGCAGGTCCGCGTAAGCCGGGTCGCCGAGGGGGGCCACCGCCGACAGTCCGTCGAGGGCGCCGCGCAGGACCACCACGACGAGGCGGGCGTCGCGGGAGCCCGGGGCGGCGTAGGCGGTGCGGGGAACCGCGCCCCAGGCGAACAGCGCGCCGGCGGTGCCGAGCACGGCGCGGCGGCTCGGATGGGATTCGCAATGGTCGCTCATGAGGCTCACCTCCCTCTAGGCTCACCGGCGCTGGAATTCGGGCGCCATCAGGACGAGGGCGATGCCCTGCGCCCGGCTCTCCGCCCGGCGCAGGGCGGTGCGGGTCTCGTCGGTGGCGAGGGGGCCGAGCACCGCGTCGGCGAAGGCCGTCGGATCGGTGCCGGCGGCGAGCTGGCCCGCCCGGGCGGCGACGTCGAGCCGGGTGCGCAGGCCCTCCGGCGAGGCCCAGGCGCCGGCCTCGTCGGGATAGCCGTTCGGGGCCGGCGCCGACCAGAACGGCTGGCCGAGGCTCGCGAGCGCTCCCATCACCACCCGCGGCTCGGGTGCCAGCGCGAGCCCGCGCGTCGCCGCGACGAGGAATTCCTGGGGGCTGCGCACCTTGCGCGGCACCGGGTCCCAGGCCTCGGGAGACTCGATCAGCACGAGGGCGAGCCGGGCGAGGTCGCCGTCCTGGTCGAGGAAGGTCTGGCTCAGCCGCGCCACCAGGGCCGGGGGCGGATCGTCGGCGACGAAGTGGCGCGCGAGCCGCAGGGCGACGTGGCGGGCGGTCGCCGGGTGCGCCGCGAGGTCGGCGAGCGCCATGCGCAGCTGCTCGGGCCCGACATCGAGGTAGGTGCGGCCCATGAGCGCCATGGCGCCGGGCTCGTGGGCGCCGCGCCGGAAGGCGGTCGAGCCCGGCAGGCCCTCGGCCTGGCCGTCGCGCTGCACCGACCAGCCGGTGAGGATGCGGGCGAGCGCCGTCACGTCGGCCTGCGCGTAGCCGCCATCCGCCCCGAGCGTGTGGAGTTCGAGGAGTTCGCGGCCGAGATTCTCGTTGAGACCCTTGTTCCCGTGGAGACCGCTGCCCTTGCGCTGGCCCGCCGGCGAGTTCGGGCCGACCGAGGCGACGTTGTCGAGGTAGATCAGCATCGCCGGATGGGTGGCGGCGGCGAGCAGCATGTCGCGGAAGCGCCCGAGCACGTGCGGGCGGATCGCCTCGCGCTCGAAGGCGCCGGCGCTGACCCGCATCCGCGGCCCGCGCGCCACCGAGACGGTGAAGTGGTTGGCCCAGAACCAGACCAGCCGCTCGACGAAGCCGGTCGGCGCGCCTTGCGCGAGGGCGAGCCGCGCCGCCACCTCGGCCCGGTAGACGCGCTCCTGGATCGGCTGCGGTGCCGGGCCTGCCGGCATCGCGGCGTCCGGCGGTCCCGCCCGGACGAGCTTGCGCGCCTGCTCCTCGGCCCCGAGTCCGGCGAGCAGCGTCGGCGTGGCGGAGAGGTCCGGCCCGCTCGGCAGGGGCACGGTGCCGGCCAGGACCTCGCGACGCAGGGACTCCTCGACCGGCTCCTCACGGGCGAGGTCGCCCGGCCGGGCACCGAGACCGAACCGCCCGAGGGCGAGCGCCGTCCGACGCGGATCGACCGTCATGGTGCGCCCCTCCCCGGCCATCCGCCGCCAGCCGGCATGACGCGCTGTGAGGCCTTAACCGATGCTGAGCGGGAGATGACGGTTTCGTAAGGTTCGGTGCGGGCGGAAGGGTCGGTCTTTTCGCGGTGACGGACAGGGATCGACCATGCTCCGCGTCATTCGGGGGCCGCGAAAGCGGAGCCCGGATTCCGGGCACTCGGGTTCGTCGGGACGAGGCGGTCGGCGCGCCGCTCGCTCCTTCCATACGGCGGTTCTGGATCCCGGGCTCCGCTCTCGCCGCCCCGGGACGACGCGTCGGGCTTCATCGACCGGTGCGCCGCCCGGCGCCCGGCCGAGCGGCCTCTCATCCCGCCAGCGCCAGCAGCCGCTCGCAAGCGACATGCGCCTCGAGATGGTCCGCCAGGCGGTCGAGCACGCCCTCGATCACCGCCTCGTAGGCCTCCGGCCCGGGCGCGGCGCCGAGGCGGCCGAGCCACAGGGCGCGCTGGGCCTCGCCGGCGAACAGCCCGTGGACGTAGGTGCCGCAGACGAGGCCGTCGGCCGAGACCGCGCCGTCGGGGCGGCCGTCGGCGAGGCGCAGCAGCGGCCGGGCGGCGTCGGGCCCGCCGGTCTCGCCGACATGCATCTCGTAGCCGGTGAACGGGGTTTCGTCCGGCAGGCTCACGCCGCTCGCCGCCGCCAGCCGCTTCTCGCCGGTCATCACCGTCGCCACGTCGAGGAGGCCCAGGCCCGCCACCGTGCCGGGCGGGCCCTCGATGCCCTGCGGGTCGCTCAAGCTCGTGCCGAGCATCTGGTAGCCGCCGCACAGGCCGAGCACCCGCCCGCCGCGCCGGCGATGGGCCAGGATGTCGATGTCCCACCCCTGGGCGCGCAGGAAGGCGAGATCGGGGATCGTGGTCTTCGAGCCCGGGAGCAGCACGAGGTCGGCCTCGGGCGGAATCGGCCGGCCCGGATCGACCAGCACGACGCTCACCCCCGGCTCGGCCCGCAAGGGATCGAGGTCGTCGAAATTGGCGATGCGCGGCAGGACCGGCACCGCCACCACCTTGGCGCCCGGAAGCGTGGGTCCGGTGCGGCCGGCGCCCTTCAGCCCCAGCACGTCCTCCGCCGGCAGCCGCGCGGCGTCGGGGAAGTGCGGGATCAGCCCCAGCGCCTCCCAGCCGGTGCGGGCGGCGATCAGCCCCATTCCGTCGGAGAACAGGCTCGGATCGCCGCGGAAGCGGTTGACCAGGAAGCCGCGTACCATCGCGGCATCCTCCGGATCGATCACCGCCTTCGTGCCGACGATGCTGGCGATCACCCCGCCGCGGTCGATGTCGCCCAGCAGCACCACCGGCGTTCCGGTGGCGCGGGCAAAGCCCATATTGGCGATGTCGCCCCGGCGCAGGTTGACCTCGGAGGCCGAGCCCGCCCCCTCGACCAGCACGAGGTCGGATTCGGCCTGCAGGCGTCCGAAGCTCTCGACCACGGCCGCGAGCAGCCGCGGCTTCCAGTCCTGGTACTCCCGCGCCCGCGCGGTGCCGACCATCCGGCCCTGCACCACCACCTGCGAGCCGGTTTCGCTCTGGGGCTTGAGCAGCACCGGGTTCATGTGAACCGAGGGGGCGACGCCGGCGGCCCGGGCCTGGAGCGCCTGGGCGCGGCCGATCTCGCCGCCGTCGATCGTCACGGCGGCGTTGTTCGACATGTTCTGCGGCTTGAACGGCCGCACCCGCAGGCCGCGCCGCGCATAGAGGCGGGCGAGCCCGGCGACGATCAGCGACTTGCCGACATCCGAGCCGGTGCCCTGGATCATCAGGGCGCGGGGCCTCGACTCGTCTCGTGCAGGCATGGATCCTCGGGGTTGGCCGGTCGCTGGCGCCGGCAGTTCATGCTGGGACCCGGTCTCGCCGGGACTTGGCGGCAGCGCACGGAAAAAATTCGGAAACCGTGGCGGTCGGAGGCCGGGTGTGGCGCGGCGGTCATAGGCGTCCGGCCACGGTGAAGCTACGGTTTTGCCATATATCCGTTCAACCGGGGCGTATTCCAGTGATCAAGAAGCTCATGCTCGCCGGCGCCGCGACGTCGCTCCTCACCGGAGCGGCCTTCGCGGCCGACCTGCCGGCCCGCGTCGCTCCGCCGCCGGTCTTCACGCCGGTGCCGGTCTTCACCTGGACCGGTTTCTACGCCGGCCTGCACACCGACTACACCTTCACCGACCGCCAGCGCATCACCACGCTCGGCAACGACGTGACGCCGACCAACACGATCGGCAACGTCGCGACCCTGCGTCGCCCGCCGGTGGTGCGCAACGAGCAGGACGGCCTCGCCAATATCGGCGGCGGCTTCGGCTACAACTACCAGTTCACGCCGGGCTCGGGCTTCGTGGTCGGCGTCCAGGCCGACTGGGCCTGGACCGACATCCACAAGAACACCTTCTATCTCGGCCCGCAGCTCGCCGCGAATAACGGCTTCTCCGATCCGAGCGCCTTCCGTCAGGAGCTGTCCTGGCTCGGCACCGTCGTCGGCCGCGCCGGCTACGCCTTCGACCGCGTCTTCGTCTACGGCATGGGAGGCTTCGCCTATGGCGGCGTCGATTACCGCGCCAACTTCTACACCACGGCCGGTGCCAACCCGCCGCTCGCCCTCGCCTATACCGGCCGCTACAACGACATCGCGACCGGCTACGCCTATGGCGGCGGCATCGAGTACGCCCTGCCGACCGACTCGTTCCTGGCCCGCTTCAGCCTGCTGAGCCTGCTCGGCGTGCAGTCCCAGGCCGTGACGATCAAGGCCGAGTACCTGCATTACGACCTCGGCAGCCGCAACGTGCTCGTCAACAACACCGCGCTCGCGGTGAATGGCGGCGTCGGCGCCCAGCCGCGCGGCTCCTACACCTCGCGCTTCACCACCGAGGGCAACCTGGTCCGCGCCGGGTTCAGCTACAAGTTCAACGGCCTCTGATCGTCCGATCGGCTGAGCCGCATCGGCGGGCCTGCTGAAGGCCCGCCCCTCTCGAACGGCCGTTGGGCATAGGCCCGGCGGCCGTTTTTCGTCGTCGCGTCGATCGGCCGATCGGACGACCTACCCTCCGAACCGATGCCGTGGGACAAAGCACGGGAGGCGCGGTTCGTAACAAAGCCGCAACGAGCGCGATCGCAGGCATCGGGCGCCGAAATCTCGCGGCAACCGCCCCGACGGAGAGGTGATGCCGAGCAATCTCATTCATCCCCCTGCCGCGTTCGTCGTTCGTCACGCCGTCGCGGACGACACCCGCGCGCTGGCCGGTTTGATCGATCAGCTGGCCGCGCATCACGGCGATCGCGCGACGACCGACGACAACGCCCTCCGGACCGACCTCTTCGCCTCGTCACCCTGGGCAACCGCCCTGGTCGCGGAGGGAGGGGGACGACTGGTGGGCTACGCTCTGCTCGTCCGCCTGTACCAAGCCCAATACGCGGCCCGCGCCATGGATCTCCACCATCTCTTCGTCGTACCCGACGCACGAAACTCCGGTATCGGCAAGGCGCTGATCGAAGCGGCCCGGACGGAAGCCGCAGCACGAGGATGCGTTCGGCTGGTGGTCGGAACCCACCCTGAGAACCGACGTGCCCAATCCTTCTACCGGATGCTCGGCTGTCCGGATCTCCCGCCCCACGGGCCGAGATTCGAAATCCCGCTCGACGCTTCTCGAATCCTTACAGGTGAGCGCCGTTAGTCCGGTTCGACCGCCCGCGTGGGATTTCGCAAGCTCCACCTGCCCGGACGACCGGAGTTCAAGCGGAAGGGGATTCGGGATAGGGGGGCGTGGCTTACGGTCGACCACGGATCGGCCGGCACCGCATGCGCCGGTGTCGTTTACCGTGTCGCCACGCGATCGGGCGCGCGCTCGCGGCTCATATCCCCATATCCCCGTCCTAAGCGGCGCCGACGGACGCGAAGCCCTTACAGTCCATGGCCGCAAGGTCTTCGGCGCGCCGGCCGCGGCGTGACGGGTCCTCAGTCCCGTGCCGCCTCCCGCAGGTGGCGGATGATGCCCGAGAAGTCGGTGCCCCCCTGCCCCGCCGCCTCGAAGGCGGCGTAGATCGCCTCCGCCTGCGCGCCGAGCGGCGTCGCGGCGCCGGCGCTCGCGGCGGCCTCCTGCGACAGGCGCAGGTCCTTGAGCATCAGGGCGGCGGCGAAGCCCGGCTTGTAGTCGTTGTTGGCCGGCGAGGCCGGAACCGGGCCCGGCACCGGGCAATAGGTGGTGAGCGACCAGCACTGGCCCGACGAGGTCGAGGCGACGTCGAACAACGCCTGGTGCGACAGGCCGAGCTTTTCAGCCAGCACGAAGGCCTCGGCGACGCCGATCATCGAGATGCCGAGGATCATGTTGTTGCAGATCTTGGCGGCCTGGCCGGCGCCGGCCTCGCCGCAATGCACCACCTTGCGGCCCATCTGGCCGAGGATCGGCTCGGCGCGGGCGAAGGCGTCGGCAGAGCCACCCGCCATGAAGGTCAGGGTCGCGGCCTTGGCCCCTCCGACGCCGCCGGAGACCGGGGCGTCGAGGCTCGCGAGCCCGCGGGCCCTGGCCTTCTCGTGCGCCGTCCGGGCGCTGGCGACGTCGATGGTCGAGCAATCGATCATCAGTGCGCCGGGCGGGACCTGCGGCAGCACCGCGTCGTAGACCGCGAGCACGTGCTTGCCCGCCGGCAGCATCGTGACGACGATCTCGGCTCCCTGCACGGCGGCCTCGGCGCTCGACGCCACCGTGATCCCGGCGGCGCGGGCGGCGTCGAGCGCCTCGGGCATCAGGTCGAAGCCCGTGACCGCGTGACCGGCCGCGACGAGGTTGGCGGCCATCGGGCCGCCCATGTTGCCGAGGCCCAGGAAGGCGATCTGCGTCATGGCTCAGCGTTTCCTCTGTTGAAGTCTGCTTTTCTCGACGGGGCCGCGGACAGCGTGCGGCTCAGCCCGCGGCGAGTCCGCGCGCCACGATCACCCGCATGATCTCGTTGGTGCCCTCCAGGATCTGGTGCACCCGCAGGTCGCGAACGATCTTCTCCACCCCGTATTCCGACAGGTAGCCGTAGCCGCCATGCAGCTGGAGCGCCTCGTTGGCGACCCGGAAGCCGGTATCGGTGGCGAAGCGCTTTGCCATCGCCGAGCGCTGGGTGGCGTCGGGATCCTTCCGGTCGAGGGCGGCCGCGGCGCCGTAGAGGAGCGCGCGGGCGGCCTCCAGCTCGGTGGCCATGTCGGCGAGGCGGAATTGCAGCGCCTGGAACTCCTCGAGGCGCTTCCCGAAGGCCTTGCGCTCCGCCATGTAGGCGAGGCTCTTGTCGAGGGCGGCTTGCGCGCCGCCGAGCGAGCAGGCGCCGATGTTGAGCCGGCCGCCGTCGAGCCCCGCCATGGCGATGCGAAAGCCGATGCCCTCCTCGCCGAGGCGATTCTCGACCGGGACCCGGCATTCCTCGAAGATCACCGCCCGGGTCGGCTGGGCGTTCCAGCCCATCTTGCGCTCGTTCGGGCCGAAGGACAGGCCCGGCGCGTCCGAGGGCACCACCAGGGTCGAGATGCCCTTCGGCCCCGCCTCGCCGGTGCGGACCATCGTGACGTAGAGATCGGCCGCGCCGGCGCCCGAGATGAACTGCTTGGCGCCGTTGAGGATATAGTGCTCCCCCTCCCGCCGGGCGGTGGTGCGCAAAGCCGCGGCGTCCGAGCCCGAGCCCGGCTCGGTCAGGCAATAGGCCGCGACCTGATCCATCCGGCACAAGGGAGGCAGGAAACGCTCGCGCTGGCTCGCCGAACCGAACCTGTCGATCATCCAGGCGGCCATGTTGTGGATCGACAGGAACGCCGCCACCGTCGGGCAGCCGAGGCTCAGGGCCTCGAAGATCAGGGCGGCGTCGAGCCGGGTCAGCCCCGAGCCGCCATGCTCCTCGGAAATATAGATGCCGCCCATGCCGAGCGCGGCGGCCTCGCGCAGCACGTCGAGGGGGAAATGCTTGCGCTCGTCCCAGTCGAGGGCGTGCGGCGCGATCCGCTCGGCCGCGAAGCTGCGCGCCATGTCGCGGATCGCGATCTGGTCCTCGGGGAGGGTGAACAGGGTCATGCGGCGGTTCCTCCTGGCTCCTCTCCTCCCCCTTGTGGGGAGGAGTTGGAGGTGGGGGTGGTGCAGCAGGCACCGCCCAGCTCTATCCGGCACCACCCCCACCCCTAACCCCTCCCCACAACTTGCAGCGATACCGGGCAAGCCCGGGATCGCCTGGGGAGGGGGAATTGCTGCCTACTGCATCACCGGCATCGAGAACTGCGCGCCTTCCTTCACCCCCGACGGCCAGCGCTGGGTGACCGTCTTGGTCTTGGTGTAGAAGCGCACCGCGTCGGGGCCGTGCTGGTTGAGGTCGCCGAAGCCCGAGCGCTTCCAGCCGCCGAAGGTGTAGTAGGCCAGCGGCACCGGGATCGGCACGTTGATGCCGACCATGCCGACCTGCACCTTGGCGGCGAAGTCGCGGGCCGCGTCACCGTCGCGGGTGAAGATCGCGACGCCGTTGCCGTATTCGTGCTCGTTGGGAAGGCGCAGGGCCTCGGCGTAGTCCTTGGCGCGCACCACCGAGAGCACGGGGCCGAAGATCTCCTCCTTGTAGATCCGCATCTCCGGCGTCACGTGGTCGAACAGGCAGCCGCCCATGTAGAAGCCGTTCTCGTACCCCTGCATCTTGAAGGCCCGGCCGTCGACCGCGAGCTTGGCGCCTTCCTTGACCCCGATCTCGACGTAGTTGCGCACCCGCTCCAGGGCGGCTTTGGTCACAAGCGGGCCGTAATCGGCGCTCGGATCGGTGGACGGGCCGATCTTCAGGCTCTCGACCCGCGGGATCAGCTTGCTCATCAGCGCGTCGGCGGTCTTCTCGCCGACCGGCACCGCCACCGACACCGCCATGCAGCGCTCGCCGGCCGAGCCGAAGCCGGCGCCCATCAGGGCGTCGACGGCCTGGTCCATGTCGGCGTCCGGCATGATGATCATGTGGTTCTTGGCGCCGCCGAAGCACTGGGCGCGCTTGCCCGTCGCGGTCGCCCTTGCATAGACGTACTGGGCGATGTCGGAGGAGCCGACGAAGCCGACCGCCTGGATGATGTCGTCGTCGAGGATCGCGTCGACCGCCTCCTTGTCGCCGTTGACGACGTTGAGGATGCCGGCCGGGAGTCCCGCCTCGATCATCAGCTCGGCGAGCCGCATCGGCACGCCCGGATCGCGCTCCGAGGGCTTGAGGATGAAGGCGTTGCCGCAGGCGATGGCGGGAGCGAACTTCCACATCGGGATCATCGCCGGGAAATTGAACGGCGTGATGCCGGCGACCACGCCCAGCGGCTGGCGCATCGAGTAGATGTCGATGCCGGGGCCGGCGCCCTCCGTGTACTCGCCCTTCTGCAGGTGCGGGATGCCGCAGGCGAATTCCACCACCTCGACGCCGCGCTGGATGTCGCCCTTGGCGTCGGGAATCGTCTTGCCGTGCTCGCGGGCCAGCAGGTCGGCGAGGCTGTCCATCTCGCGGGCCACGAGGTCGAGGAAGCGCATCATCACCCGCGCGCGGCGCTGCGGATTGGTGGCGGCCCAAGCTACCTGCGCCTTGGCGGCGTTCTCGATCGCGGCACGCATCTCGGCCTGGCTCGCCAGCGCCAGGCGCCCGATCACCTCGCCGGTCATCGGCTGGTAGATGTCGGAATACCGGCCGGAGCGGCCGGGAACGTGCTCGCCGCCGATGAAGTGCCCGACTTCGCGCGCCATGAGGGATCCTCCCTGGATCAGATGTGTTGAGGCCACCTTGCCCTGGCGATCCCCATAGCGGAAGGGGCGTGGGAGCGGAACGGGTGTGCGCGGATGCGGGAACCGGAAGGCGCCAAAGGCGACGTGTGGGACGATTACCGCTTCGTGCTGGCGGTGCACCGGGCCGGCACGGTCTCGGCGGCCTCGCGCCGGCTCGGGGTCGATCACGCGACGGTGATCCGCCGCATCGACCGGCTTGAACGGCGCCTGGGCGAAAAGCTCTTCTACCGCCGTGCCTCGGGCTACACCGCGACGCAGGCCGGCCTCGCGCTGGTGGCGACGGCGGATGCCGTCGAATCGGCGATCATCCACGGCGAGGCGGCAATCGGCCGGGCGGCGGCGCAGCTCGTCGGCACGGTACGGATCGGCGCGCCGGACGGCTTCGGCAGCACCTTCCTGGCCCCGCGCCTCGCCGGCCTCGTCGAGCGCCATCCCGAACTCGACATCGAACTCGTGGCGACCGCCCGGCTGTTCAGCCTGTCGAAGCGCGAGGCCGACATCGCCATCGGCTTGAGCCTGCCGCCGGAGGGCCGCATCGTCGGGCGCAAGCTCACCGACTACGCCCTCAAGCTCTACGCGGCCCCCGCCTACCTCGCGCAGTGCCCGCCGATCCGGACGCGGTCCGACCTCGAGGGCCACCGCTTCATCGGCTACATCGACGAGTTGCTCTACTCGCCGGAACTCGACTACCTGCACCAGGTGGCGCCGGGGGTGAGCGCGCGGTTGCGCAGCGCCAACCTCAACGCGCAGCTCCAGGCCACGGTGGCGGGCCTCGGCCTCGCGGTGCTGCCCTGCTTCATGGCCGCCGGGCGAGGCGACCTGACTTGCGTGCTGCCGGACGAGATCACGCTCACCCGCAGCTTCTGGCTGATGATGCACGCCGACAGCCGCGACCTCGCCCGTATCCGGGCGGTGGCGGAGCACATCTACGCGGTGGTGGAGGCGGAGCGGGAGATGTTCGAGCCGGTGGGGTGAGGGACGGAGGCGAATTCCGGTCGACCCGACCGATGGGGCTGCCTTCGACCCTCGACACCTCTCCAACCCGGGCGGTGCCGAGCCGATGCAGGCGATACGCAATTGCATCATCGCTGTCGAGACGACCGTCGACCATCCGCCTGACGTGATCGCCGAGCAAAATACAGCCCAGTAAAAAATTCGATTACCTGAATATCCAATGCAAATAATAATTCATGGTTTTAATATTTTATTAGTGAATCAACTATATTTTTAGCGAAGACGGCAAATTTTATTTTCAGATCGAGCCAAGTCTCGGCCAACCTTTGAGCCTCGACGCCAAGCATCGTCATATTGAAGACTTGCAAGCACATGGCGCAATCCGTGCTGCGCCGCATGAGAACCGGTGCTTTCAAGACGAGAGAAGGGGCGGCTGAGCCGCCCCTCTGGAGATTCTTCAGGTATTATGAACCGGGAGGCGCACGACTTCAGCGGACAGCCGTGGGACCCTGCGGGGCAATACTGGAAAACGCCTTGCTGGCCTCCTCGACCGCGCGGACCGAGCCCTCGGCGATGGCCTTGCTGTCTTGCACCATGTGCTGCAGTCCTTCACGGACCAGCTCGCTCTGGATCGCGGTGAACTCCTGCACCGAGGTCGCGCGCATCAGCTTGTTGAGGCCGTCGAGGTTGCGTTGCCACTGCTTCTGACCCAGCTCGAACCAGTTGCGGGAAGCATCCTGGTAGGCTTGAGACAGAACCGTGCCGCAGCGCGTGATCGCTTCGACGTTCTGCTTCGACTGACGCGACAGGCGCTCGCTGTCCTGCCCGGTGAACCCCAGTGAACGGGTGAGTCGATCCGCTGCCTCGCGGGCCTGCTGAGAGGCGGTGTCGACGTTCTTCTGGAGGATGTGCTTGGCGTTTTCGGCAGCCTTTTCATTGAGATTGGTCATCCGGCTCATGCCGTCGCGAGCAACATCGGCGAACTGAGTGCCCTGCTCGCCGGCTTCGTTGATGCTCGCCTTGACGGCATCGGTGAACTTCTCAGTCTGCTCGGCCTGCTTGTTCGGCGCGGTGTTGGAATGGACGGCCATGATATCTTCCCTGAATTACCTTGGATATGCATAAAGTGCCTATTTATTCTATAAGCACGTCGACTTCAATCGACAAACCATGTTGGTTTTTTGCTGCACCTCATCGATATCGTGGTGAATTACCGGATTTCAAGGAGGATACGGACATTTAAATAAAAGATGTACTATGTTATATGCAGCGCAGCATCACGATTGGGTTGCCGACAACTCATCGCGTTACACGATTTGATCGTGCCGCGTTGGAGCTTTGATCGGAGATCGGAACGATTGGGCCGCTTTCTGGATATGACGCGTGCGGGTAGGGCGTGCGCGGACCGCCGCCCCATGACCAATACGCGGGCGGCCAGTACGAACCCTCCGACGGATCGCGTTTATGGGCTGCGGCCTCCGCGACTGCGAATTCCAGCATCATGTCTTCGATGTCGGCGGGTCCGAGCATGATCGCTCCTCAGCGGTCATGTTGCACCGCACAAAACAATGGCTGGATCGACGGGGAGGTTCCATGCGACCTGCGTCGCCGCCCCCCGTCCTGTGCCACGGGTGAGCTGCCCGATCTCGCGAGACCCCGGCCTAAGCAGAGCTCTTGTGGCCGCGATGTCGGCGGCCGGCCCCCGCATGGCGCCGAGCCAAGCAGCGTTCCTCACCCGCTGCGATCGTTCACGCGATCAAGCAGCCAGGTCCAGGCCCGGAGGGAGGCGCGCTACCTCACATCCCGCGCCAGCACCAGCAGCGCCCGCCCCGGCAGCCTGAGGCTTCCGCCCCCCCGCACCGCCTCCCGCCCCACCGGCCGCCCATCCGCCACGGTCGTGTCGAACAACGGCGTCCAAGGCCCGCCGATCACCGGGGCAAGCCGGAAATCCAATGCCCCCTCCCCCGCATTGGCGAGGATCAGCAGCCGCCGCCCGTCCGGCGCGTCGTTGCCGATCTGCATGCCGAAGGCCCGCCGCTCGCCGTCGCCCCAGGCGCCGTCATCCATCTCGGCACCGCAGGGCGAGAGCCAGTGCACGTCCTTCAGGCCCGCCGGCGCCACGGTCTCGCCGGTGAGGAATTTTCGCCGGCGCAGGGCCCGGTGCTCGCGGCGCAGCGCCAGCAGGTTGCGCACGAAGTCGGTGAGGCCCGGATCGCCGTAATCGGTCTCCCAATCCATCCAGGAGGTGGCGTTGTCCTGGCAATAGGCGTTGTTGTTGCCGCCTTGCGTGCGCGAGCGCTCGTCGCCCATCAGCAGCATCGGCACGCCCTGCGCGAGCAGGATCGTGGCGAGCAGGTTGCGCTTCTGGCGCGCCCGGACCGACAGGATCTCGGGGTCGTCGGTCGGCCCCTCGACGCCGTAATGGCGCGAGACGTTGTGGCCGTGGCCGTCGCGGTTGCCCTCGCCGTTGGCCTCGTTGTGCTTCTCCTCGTAGGCGACGACGTCGGCGAGCGTGTAACCGTCGTGCGAGGCGATGAAGTTGATGCTGGCGGAAGGACCCCGGCCGGAGGCGGAGAAAATTTCCTTGGAGCCGGTCAGCCCCTGGGTGAGCTTCGGCAATTGCCCGGCATCGCCCCGCCAGAAGCCGCGGGCCGCGTCGCGGAACTGGTCGTTCCAGTCGCTCCAGCCGACGGGAAAGCCGCCGAGCTGGTAGCCGCCCATGCCGATGTCCCACGGCTCGGCGATGAGCTTGACCCGGGACAGGATCGGATCCTGCGCCATCGCCTGGAGCACCGCGGCGCGCGGCGTGAAGTCGTGGGGCGAGCGGGCGAGGCTCGAGGCGAGGTCGAAGCGGAAGCCGTCGATCCGGTAGACCTCGACCCAGTGGCGCAGGGAATCGAGCACCATCTGCATCACCCGCGGCACCGCCACGTCGAGGGTGTTGCCGCAGCCGGTGCAGTCGATGTCGCGGCGCGGATCCTCGGGGTTCAGCTTGTAGTAGCTCGCATTGTCGATGCCGCGGAACGACAGGCTGGGGCCGGTATGGTCGGCCTCGCAGGTGTGGTTGTAGACCACGTCGATCAGCACCTCGATGCCGGCGGCGTGGAGCTGGCGGATCGCGCTCTTCAGCCCGGCGGTGCCGGCGGGGCCGAGATAGCGCGGTTCGGGCGAGAAGTAGTTGAGCGGCGAGTAGCCCCAGAAATTGGTCAGGTCCTTCTCGACCAGGAAGCGGTCGTCGACGAAGGCCTGGATCGGCAGCAGCTCGATCGCCGTGACGCCCAGGCGCACGAGGTGATCGACGATCGCCGGGTGGCCCAGGGCCGCGTAGGTGCCGCGCCAGGGCAGCGGCACGCCCGGATGGGTCTGGGTCAGGGCCCGGACATGGGCCTCGTAGATCACGCTGTCGACCAGCGGGTGGCGCAAAGGCGGGTCGTCGTGGACCGGCGCCTCGGGCGCGGTGACCACGCCCTTCGGCATCATCGGGGCGCTGTCGCGCCGGTCGAGCACGTCCTCGCGGTGGCTGCCGCGCCGGTAGGGGTAGAGCGCGTCGTGCCAGCGCACCCGGCCGTGGACCTCCCGGGCATAGGGGTCGAGAAGGAGCTTGTGCGGGTTGAAGCGGTGGCCCCGCGCCGGCTCCCAGGGGCCGTGCACCCGGTAGCCGTAGAGCTGCCCCGGCAGCACGCCCGAGAGATGGCCGTGCCAGACGTCGTCGGTGCGCCGCGGCAGCCGGACCACGTCGGTCTGCACCCGGCCGGTCGGATCGAACAGGCACAGGTCCACCGCCGTGGCATGGGCGGAGAACAGCGCGACATTGACCCCGCGCCCGTCGAAATGGGCGCCGAGCGGCGCAGGCGCCCCGTCATCGAGTGCGATCATCCGGTCCGTCGTTCCCTCGGGCGCGAGCCTGTTCGAAAGCGACCATGCCCGCGGACCGGCCGGCTGCCAAGCTGACCTGAGGTCCGGGTTTCAGGCCGCCGCGACCGCCGGCTCGCGGGAGACGAGCGCCACCGCCTCGCGCAAGGTGTGCAAGCCCGCATCCGGCCGCGTGCCGGCGACCGAGAGGTGGCGGCGATAGGGCCGCGCCCCGGGCCGGCCGTTGAACAGGCCGAGCATGTGGCGGGTCATGGCGTGCAGGCGCAGGCCCTCCTCGAGCCGTTTCGCGATGTAGGGCTCGTAGGCCTCCACCGCCGCGAACGGGTCGGCCACCGGCGCCGGCACGCCGAACAGGCCGGGATCGACGCCCAGCAGCAGGGCCGGCTCGGCATAGGCCGCCCGCCCGAGCATCACCCCGTCGAGGGCGTGGCCCTCCACCGGTTCGAGCGCGGCCTTCGCGGTCGCGAGGTCCTGCAGGCCGCCGTTGAGGGCGACCGGCAGATCCGGGTTCGCGGCCTTCAGCCGGTGGACCCGGGCGTAATCGAGGGGCGGGATGTCGCGGTTCTCCTTCGGCGACAGGCCCTTCAGCCAGGCCTTGCGGGCATGCACGATCAGCGCGTCGACCCCCGCCGCCCGGACCGCGGCGGTGAGTGCGTCGAGCGCCGCCTCCGGGTCCTGGTCGTCGACGCCGATGCGGCATTTCACCGTCACCGGCACCGAGACGGCCGCCTTCATGGCGGCGACGCAGTCACCGACCAGAGCCGGCTCGCGCATCAGGCAGGCGCCGAACCGCCCGTCCTGCACCCTGTCGGAGGGGCAGCCGACATTGAGGTTCACCTCGCGATAGCCGAATCCTTCCGCGATGCGGGCGACGGAGGCGAGGTCGCCCGGATCCGACCCGCCGAGCTGGATCGCCACCGGATGCTCCGCCGCATCAAACCCGATCAGCCGCTCCCGCGGCCCGTGCAGCACGGCGCCGGTCGTCACCATCTCGGTGTAGAGCAGGGCCCGGACCGAGAGGGTGCGATGGAACGCCCGGCAATGGCGGTCGGTCCAGTCCATCATGGGTGCTATAGAAAAGCGCCAAGGACTGAAATTGCTCGTTTTTTCAACCATGGCAACCACCTGACCCGACCCTCATGCTGTACGATTTGAACCCGTTTCCGGCGTTTTGAGCCGGTTTCTTGTCGAAAGTACAGCAATGCTGTACGCCTCCGACCCATGCTGTAGCGCGCCCGGGGGCATCGTGGGAACCATCGTCGAGCGCAAGCGCAAGGACGGATCCCTGGGCTACCACGCCCAGGTGGTGGTCAGGCAGGACGACGTCATCCACCGTGAGACGAAGACCTTCGATCGCAAGGCGGCGGCCAACTCATGGATCGCGAAGCGGGAGCGCGAACTGTCCGCACCCGGCGCGGTGTCGGGCAAGAAGGCCGAGGACCCCACACTCGGCGCGGCGATCGACAGGTACGTGGCCGAGAGCCGGCGCGCCCTGGGGCGCACCAAGGCGCAGGTGCTGAAGACCATCAAGACCTTCGACATCGCGGACAAGGCCTGCTCGACCATCACCAGCGCCGACGTGGTGGCATTCGCCACGGAGCTATCCGCCGGTCGGCAGCCGCAGACCGTCGCCAACTACCTCGCCCACCTCGGCAGCGTGTTCTCGATCGCGCAGGCCGCGTGGGGCTACCAGCTCGATCCCTCGAGCATGCAGGACGCCCGGAAGGTCACCGCGAAGCTCGGCCTCGTCGCCAAGTCGAAGATGCGCAGCCGCCGCCCCACGCTCGACGAGCTCGACCGGCTGATGACGCATTTCGGCGGAGTCCGGCATCGGCGACCCGGCAGCCTGCCGATGCAGGCGATCGTCGCGTTCGCGCTGTTCTCGACCCGGCGCCAGGAGGAGATCACCCGCATCGCCTGGGCTGACCTCGACGAGGAGGGCTCGCGGGTGCTGGTCCGGGACATGAAGAACCCGGGGCAGAAGATCGGGAACGACGTCTGGTGCGAGCTGCCGCCGGAGGCGCTGCGGATCGTTCAGGCGCAGCCGCGCGTCAGAGAGCGGATCTTCCCCTACACCACCGATGCGATCTCGGCAGCTTTCACCCGGGCGTGCGCCTTCCTGGGGATCGACGACCTCACCTTCCACGATCTGCGCCACGAGGGCGTCTCGCGGCTGTTCGAGATGGGCCGGACCGTGCCGCTGGCGGCGTCGGTCTCCGGCCACAAGAGCTGGTCGTCGCTTCAGCGCTACACGCACATCCGCAAGGCGGGTGACCGGTATGCGGGCTGGCCCTGGCTCGTGGTGGTGACCGCGGCCGATCAGCCGCAGAGCTGACTGCACTCCTTGCGCGCGGCCTCGGCCCGTTCGTCGACCCACCGCGCGAGGTCGTTCAGGTGCACCCCCTTGGCCGATTTCTGGCTCGCCTCAATGCGGACCAGCGGCAGGGCAATCTCGCCGGCGGAGATCTTCCGCACCAGCTTCTCGGGCGTCAGGTGCGAGAAATAGTCCCGGCACACGCGCTCGATCGGGATCACCGCCGCGCCACCGTACTGCGCCAGCAGGAGAAACGCGGTGTTCATGGGCTCGGGCCTCGCGACGGGATTGGCGATGGTAGAAGCTCGGGCGCGCGGCATTACGGCAGCTCCGTCAAGATGTCGCTGTTGGCGTGATTGGCGGCGAAGCTGATGACGGCCCGGGGGGATGACCGTTCGCGGTTCGGTGATGTACAAACTTTCCGGGATCAGCGGGAACGTGTCGTGCGCCCAATCGCAAAGCGCGCAGACATGGCGCCCGTGAGTGGCGCCCCAACAACTCATCTTGGAAAGTCGAACAGTCGTTTTGCTTTCTAAAGCGACGGACGCCCTTGGCGTGGGTGGCCTCTTTCGCGATGTCATGAGGCCACTCGACACCTACCTCTCCAACGGCGAGGTGGAGGCAGGCCAGCCGACCGGTCGTAGCGATGCCGATCCGTCGGCGACCGCGCTGCGTAAAGGGACCATCCGGCGCAACGCCATTCGGCGCGTGCCGGAGACTGTCTTGGCTTACGGCTGAGCGCAGCGGCCTCACTGCACCCTCGCCGATGAGACGGCCTGCACAGCCGTTCGCGGAATCAGGCAGACAAGCCGCTGATTTGATGCATGTTTCGCCTGCGAGGTGCCCGAAATCAGGGCTGTTGAATCACTGCCCTTTAGAGCGGCCGCGAGGTGCTGCAGATACTGACCACCCGCGCACATCGGCTCGAATTCCTCGCTCTCCCGGGCGTAAAATTCGGCCAGAGCGAACAGCCCGGCCCGGGTGGTGGGCGTGACCTTGGTCAGCGCCTCGAACGCAACCGAACTCGCATCGGCTGCAGCGTTGGCGCGGCGCATCTGCGCGTCGTTACTCTCATCGAGGTCCGACAGCGCGGCGGAGTGAGCCGCCTCGGCGCTCACCGCTTCGGTAATGGCCGGGAAGATTGGATCCGCCTCGACCGCTTCGACCGGCCAGCAGGTACAGGCGAGCACCGTAAGATCGGCGACGCGGACCTGGGCGGCCCCATAGGTCGGCTGGTGGGCCTCGGCGAACTCGGCCTCGTCGGCAAGCCACCAGCGCAGATGGTCGAGGAGCTTCAGCGCACTAGCAGCCGTGGTGCACGCCGTCGTGATTAGTGCGTCACCAGCCTCGCGGTATGCCTCCTCGGCGAGGACAGACGCCTCGCCCTCGGGCGCGACCTGGAAGGCATCGTAAGCGGTGCGATGGGCGGTGATCGCCACGAGGATGGGATCGGGCGCGGTCATGCCGAGCCCTCGGCTGATCCGCTGTCCGTGAACAGGTCCGGCTTCAGTTCGGCAGCCCGCGCCCAGACCTCTGTCACGACCTCGTGGCTCAGTAGCTGCTGAGCGGCGAGGATGAAGGCACGCCGCCGGCCGTCCTTAGCGGAGGTGGCGGCGAGCGTGTCGGCGGAGTGGGCTTGGTCCCGCTCAGCCCGGCGAAGGGTGCCGATTCGCTCCTGGAGACGAGGACGAATCCGGCGCTTGCGCTTGTGCGCGGTGGTGGCGCGCCGGCGCCACTCCGGATCCGCGCCGCGCAGATCGGCGGCGGACAGCTGGTCCTCGATCCTGGCAATCTCGCCGTCGAGGACCGCCAGAAGCTGGCGCCCCTCCTCGGCTGTCGGAATGTCGTCGAGGTGGATGACCCGCCCCTCGATCAGCAGGACGTCGATCCCGACGAGGCCGCGGGTGGGCGGGAGGCGACCGATCGCGTTCATGCCCGTCCCTCCGCCAGGAAGTCGGCATCGTCGGGCGCAGCCTTGCCGTCGCGAGCCCATGCGGGGAGAGACCCGGTGCCGGTCCATGCGGCCCGGTCACGGTCATCGTAATCCGGTTCGTCGCCGAAACCGATGAATCCTGGCGGCAGGCCCTCCTGGGTGGCGCTGAGGATCGCACGCGCCGCAGCTACGTCGGTGTCGCCCTCAACGGAGGTGCCTTCAAGCGACAGTGCCAGCGCCAAACCGAAGACGCGTAGGCCGTCCAGCGTCGCAGGAACGGGCAAGGCAAGGACGCGAGCAACCTCGTGTCGCTTAGCCCTGTTCACCGCCTGCGCGGCCTTATGGGCGGAGAGAGAGGGATTCGAACTCCCCTCAATCGGCCTGGAGGCCACGAACCAGGCATAGGCGGTCAGGAGACGATGCCGGTAGGCAACGTGCGGGTCGGTGGTGGTCTGGGCAGAGATCACGACAGCACCCCTTCGTTCGACATGGTCAGGCGGCCAGCGCGGTAGTCCTCGACCCAAGCCGGGTTCTCACCGGCCGGGCCGAACAGCGCCGGCAGCGCGGCGGCGACGTCGTCGTAGATCCGGTTCAGCAGACGCTCGGCCCGCTCGATGGCGGCGCTGCGCTGACCGTCGTCGGTGAGCACCCGGTCCTCTTCGGCGTAGGCAGCGCCCGAGAGGAAGTCCTGGAACACGAGATCTACGAGGGTGGTGCCGAGGGCGTCCCGGGTCTCGGGCGGCAGGCCGGCCCAGGCAGCGGCGGGGTGGAGCGACGTGAGGACCGCTCCGAAGGGGGCGGCAGCACAAGGCTGCCGGGTTTGAATGCTGAGGGCGATCGCCATGGGTCAGTGCTTCCCGTGGAAGGCGGTGACCTCATTCCGGAGGCTGCAAGCCAGGCGGGCGATGCCTTCCCAGTCTCCGTTCACAACGGCGCGACGCAACAGCTTCTCGGCCCGCTCGTCGGCGTCGCTCTCGGTTCCGGGTTGGCGCTTCTGGAGTTCGTCAGCGACGGCGCCTTTCAGCGCCATGCAGCGATCACCCTCGTCGGTCACCTGCTGACAGCCTGCATCGCCGAGCTTCGGCCACCATCCGGCGGTGTGGAATTGGTCCTCCGCCCGATCGTAGACATCGAACAGGGCGCAGAGTTGCGGGACCGAATAGCCGGATAGATCGAGGTTCGGCGTCTCGGGGTCGGTGACCTTCGGTGCCGTGGTTGGCGAAGCCGGAACCTGGCCGGCGAGGCTGCTCATCAGGTCGAGCAAGAGGCGACCGTCAGCCCGGTATTGGTCACGCGTCCAGTCGGATCGCCAGAGGTCACTTTGCACGCTCCAAGAGAGGGCGAGTGCCTTTGCGTGCCGGGTTTCTCGTGAGTGACCGGGCAGTGCCGCGGCAGCGTCCAGAAGCGCCCACTTCCGATCTATCCTCACACCGTCGCGCTCATCGGCCTGCTGGCTGAGATCGTTGCGCTCCTCGTGCTCCTGGGCCATCTGCGCCACCCATTCCCGCTCGATGGCGTCGAGTATCGCGAAGGCTGCTATGTCCTCACCCGCCGACGTCGCCAGCGGAGAGCGGGCGATCAGATCCAAGAGGACGGGCGCCTCTTCCTCGAAGCCGGTACCCTGATCCTTTTCGAATTCGAGGGCGTAGGCGGCGAGCGCTCGGCAGCCCTCAGCGGTCTGCGGGACGGTATTCAGAACGACGTTGCGCCAGTGATCCCACATGGCGGCATGCGCTGGCCTCTCGGGCACCCAAGACGGGTGGTTGTTCGGCTCGCCGCAGCAAACCTTGTGCAGGCTCTCATGCTCCTGGTTGAGCCGGCGCTGCTCCTCGATCGCCGTGAGGATCGGGTCCGTGGGGGTCTCGGACTTGGCCGGACGCCCAAGGTGGAGCATCTGCTCCGGCTCTCGGGCATGCTCGCCGAAGCGGAGGTTGCGGTAAGCGACCGGCATAGGGTGATCCCGGCCGAGGGACCGCTCGACTATGAGGGCGCTGCTCTGCCGCTCGATCACGGCGAGGGCGTAGGCGGCCCGGTCGGCGTCGGAGTGAAGCGGGGTGTGCAGGAGCGCCCGGAAAGCCTCCTCCTCAGCCTGCTTCCGAGCCGCGGCGTCCGGCTGGCCGTAGGTGTCGGCGAAGAGAGCGTGCGCATATGCCAGTTCGTGCGCCTGGATCAGCGCAGCCAGGGCCTCCGAAGGCGTGCCGGCCCCGACGAGGGCCGTCTGGGCCGGAACCGGCGCCGGCAGGTTCTCCGGCGAGAATGAAACGTGAACGCCTTCGGGCATACCGGGAACGTGAAGCATAGCAGCCTCCTGATGGGTCTGGCTGTGTGGGGAGAAGGCGGGCGAGGACCCGCGGGGTGGCCCGTCCGGGCCGGCTCTCAGCCGACGAGGGCGGGAACTGGGAAGAAGAGGATCAGGCTACGGGCGCGTCGGCCGCAGACGTCTCGCGCAGGGCGGCAACGATGTCGGCCGACCACTTGAGCTGGCGCACCGGCGTGCCGTCGGAATGCTTCTTGCCGGTGTCGAGGAAGACGGCGAAGCGCTCGCCCGCTTCGGTCGGAACCCAGTAGGGCCGGTCCTTGGCGTCGCGACGCCCCTCCTGGAAGCCGCGCTCGGCCAGCATGTTGTTGGTCGCGATGGCCGAGAGGCCGCCGAGTTCCTTGCCGAGGTCGGTCGGGGTGAGAAGCGGGGCCTGCTGCGGTGCCAGGAGATGGGTAGCGCCCATCAGCGCCAGGGGATCGATGCCGGTGGTGGTGCGCGTCGCGCGGTTGGCCGCCAAAGCCGCCTGGTTGCGGTCGAGGCCGATCAGCTCGCCGATGGAGAAGTAGGAGCGGAAGGCGGTGGCGACCCCGGGCGCATCGGACCGCTCGGCCGGGGCGTAGGTGCCGGTCCGGCGGAGGCTCGGCAGCACCTCGTGGAAGACCCAGCGCTGAAAGCGGGTGATGGCCTGCCGGATCTCGGACGGGACGGAGTTCGTCGCACGGCGCTGGAGGATGGCCCGGTACAGGCCCGCCTCGCTGATGATGGCGACCGTCTGCTCGCCTCCAGGGGTACCCACCGTGTGGGTACCCTTCTCGTCGTCATCGAGCGTGCGGGTCAGCTTCTCAGCATCCCGGTGGCCGAGGATGATCGCAGCGTCAGCGGCGACGAACCAGCTCTCGCCGTTCCGATCGACCAAGCGCAGCGGTTTGGTCTCGAAGTCGAAGGTGGTGAGCGCTCCCATCCCTCAGCCCTCCGTCTGGTGGGTGAGCGCGCGGCCAGCGCACCAGAGCACGGCCACGGCGAGAATGGGGATAACGGGGATCGGGTTGGGCAGCACGGGCGGCCTCCAGCATCTCTTTCCGATGCACGAAGGCCATTATGTCGGAAAAATCCGACACGTCAATCGGATCGGTAGCAAGGCCCTATCTCGGCTTGCCGATTCGTAGCACCACGCGGCCAATAATTTTTACATCCTCACCCAGCTCGGCCTCGAAGTTATCAAATCTAGGATTATAACTAATGCATTTAATTTTATCGATTTGACTATTGCGTACAATTTCAATCTGACGCACCAGCGTGATATCCTGGTCTGTGATACAAAAAACTCCACCCCTGCGAATATTACAGTCAGATCTATCTATAAATACACGATCCCCATCTAAATAACCTGAGCCGCTTTGATCCGTCATCGCACTGTCAGTGATAGCTATAATATCTAAATTTTTTGGATCGAGCCTAAGTTCGTCTGATAGATATTTCCACGGAATATCCCATATATCTATAACTACCCCTGGCTGATATATTCTGCCTTTCGGGTGCGTTTTTACGGGTTGTGGATAACCGATTTCTGGGATTGAGGTGTCCAACTCGGGTATGCCGTCGGTGTTCACATTGACCTTGGACATCGCATCAATTTTGGCCCAGCTTGGTATATTATAATTTTTCTCGGCAAATGCGAACGATCGCTCTCCAGTTTCAACTGTCAGCTTAAAGTGGTAAGGATCATCCTCAGTCGTTGCTACTATTCTCGATCCATTCCATTTCACGGGAGAGCTTTTGAGCCAATTGTCCGCAGTCTGCTCATCCTCTCCGCCCCAAGATGGAAGAAAGAGGTCTGTATCATTGTTAGCAGGAAGAAGCTGCATGCCTGCAATAAAATTTGGTGACACACCCAGCTTTGTTGCAATAGCAACAATCTCTTTATATGGGATTGATTTCTTTTTTCCACGAAGAAAATCGTCTATGTATGTTCTGTTGCGCCCAATTTCTTCAGATATATAGAATGAGCTGCGACCCGTGCTTTCGAGCAGGGCTGCGATATTAAGCCGAGCCTTGTCGGCGTCGAATGTCGGAGTGGTATCGGTCATATCCGATTATCCCATGAGCCCCGCTGTGGGGCCAGACGCATTGTCGCGCTTGCCTGCTCGGAAAAATCCGATAGCATGGTCGGAAATCCGACTTTCACGCGGTGCTCCATGGATGAGATCCTGAGGCAAAATTTGCGAATGTGCTTTTCGACGTTCATGGCGCATTCCGCAAATATAAGCCCATCAACCGTGGCTCAGCGCTGCGCGGGTGATTGGCGGTTCTTCGAAAGACTGGACGATAGAACTAGAACATTCACAGTAAAAAAATATACCCAGGTAATGATTTGGTTCTCGCGACATTGGCCGCCAAAAGCTGAGTGGCCTAACGGCATTCATAGACCATTGGAAGAAGCCTCCTCAAAAGAGTTCGATCTATGTTGATCCGCTCACTCCTCTCCTGGCTGGATCGGCGGATCGATGCGCGGATCTTGGCCGATCGAAAGCGCAGATGGGATGACTTGAGGGCTCAAGTCTCTGACGCTGAGCGCGAGCGCATGGGCGAGTTCGCGCCGCGGCACGCCGCAGGCCAGACGAGGCCTGCGGCGCAATGATGCTAGCGAAAGTTGAAAATCGACATCCTCAGGGCAGTCAGGGCCTCTTGATGGAGAGGGGTGCCTTCGCCAACCGTCTTGTTGATGTACTCGCCAGCATCGATCTCGATCTTGCCACGCAAGACCGGATCTTTCGCCGCGAGATGCACCATCGTTGCCTGAACGGTAGCTCGCAGTGCGAGCACCATGGCGTGCAGTTTCAAATCGTCGTTGCTCAAAGTCGTCTCCCTGAGTGCGAGCATCGGCGCGAGGGGTCGGGCAGCCACCCGACCCCTCACTTTCACAACGCTTCGACGCGCTCCACGGCGCCTCGACAACTCCAGGGTAGCGCTGCCGGACGGCGCGCGCGAATCCTCCGCCGCCCGGCGCTCGCACTTCTCAACCGCCGTGTGTCGTGGTCAGGCCGTCCCACCCTTCCACGCCCTGGTCTGCTCGGTGAGCTTCGCCACCACTTCGTGCAGCAGCACCATCGCGGCTCTGATCAAATCGACCGTCGGCACGCTGTGGGCCAGCAGCCAGACGTTGACGTCGAATCCTCTGCCGTCCCGCTCGACCCGGAAGGTGATCACGTAGGTCTCCGGGCCGAAGGGGTCGTCGTCCTCGAACTCCATGCGCTGCAGTTCGATCGTGAAGTCCTGATCGGGGTCGGTCTCGCGTCCGGTCATGACCGGCTCCTCTCATCGGGGCCGGCGGCGGGACTGGAGCGCGCTTCGCTCCCAGGGCGCGTGCCGGCGTCGGCGCTGGCGCGCCCGCTCCTTGTGTTTGCGTCTCGTCTCGGCGGCCCGCGCCGCGCCCGGTCCTGCCAGGGTGGTGCGCAGCGTGGCCTCCGTCTCCGTCAACTCATCCTCGGGGCATCTCCTCATCTGGCACCTCCGTCACGACCCGGATCGTGGCGGAGGTGGATTGGGAGATGTCCCAAAAGTCTTGGGAGCAGCGCGTGACCGCGTTCCTGCTTGAGGCGGCCGAGGGTCTGCGCGAGATCGCGCAGCCGGTCGGTAACGACAGCATCAAGGTTCAGATTGGCCGCGCCGCTCGGCGGGCCGGGCTCTCGTACTGGCGGGCCTTCGACCTCTGGTACCGCAAGGCCCGGTGCGTCCAGGCCGCGGAGATCGAGGCGATCCGAGCGGCGCGTGCGGCCCGCACCCGGGAGAGATCAGATGAGTACGCCTCGTTGGCAGCAGACTTCGAAGCGCTGGCGGAACGCGTGTCCCGTCTCCGTGCGGGAACCGCTGGGGCGGATGCTGATGCGCTCCGGGCGCTGGCTGGCCGCTCTCGGCGTCTGGCTGAGGGAGAGTGATCCATGACCACCCCTGATCCCGTCCTCGCCGCGGTCGCGCCGGACGCTGAGTTCGCGCCGGCCCGCGCGTACCGGGACCGTCTGTTCCGGGCCTGGGTCGACGCCAAGCGGATCGCCGCCGACAGCGAGGACCCGGCCGACCACGCCGCGGTCGGTGCAGCCTACACCGCCTTCATGAGAGCGCACCTCGCCCGCGACGAGCGCGACCACCTGGCGCTCGAGGATGAGGTCTCCCGCCTGACGGCCGAGAACCTGCGGCTGCGGGGTGCGATCCTAACCGCAGCCTCGGCGGTCACCCTGCCGGAGGCGGCCGAGTGATGGCGGACAAGTGCGCCATCACCATCCTGGTGAGCGATCGGCCGATCTCCGGCCCCCGGCTCGACCAGCTCATCCGCTGGTACGACGCCCAGGCCCGCTCGGAAGAACAACTCGCCGACGCACTCGCCACCAGCGACCTGACCGAGGCGGCACAGAAGAATCGGGCCCGGGCTCGCGCGCACCGCGACACGGTCCTGGCTCTCTCGCTGCTGCAGCCGGCACCCGAGCCGCCTGTCACCGAATTCCGGGCCCACCTGACCACCAAGGAGCGGCCGAGGGCGCAGGTGCGCGCGCCGCCGTGACCGCCCGCGCCTAGGGCGCCAGCCCCCTTCCCATCCGCCGAAACCTGCAACCGACCGCGTCAGCGGTTCTCGGAACGGTCTCGTCATGCCCGAACTCAAGACACAGCTTCGCGCCGACCCGAGCCTCTACGCCGCCGCCGACGCGGCGCTGTACGCCCTCCGCCACGAGTTGGTCCGCCGAGCCCGTGAGGCAGGCGACTACCGGATGGTGGTCGATTTTGGCGACTGCCTACTCCGCTACGGCGGCTCCACCATCGCAAAGGCGACGAGCCTGCCGGACGCCGCCGAGCGTGCCTACCGCGTGGCCGACGATCTGGTTGCCGCTTCCATGCAGGGAGGCGAGCAGTGAGCGTCGTCGCTACCAAATGGGCCAAGCGTCAGCGCGTGCGCACCACCTGCCGGGTCGTGCTGAACGCGCTCGCCGACTACGCGGACAAGGAGGGCCGCTGCTGGCCCTCGCAGGCGACGCTGGCCGCTGAGACCGGCCTCGCAGTTCGCACCATCCGCCTTGTCCTGGCCGAGTTGAGCGCCGCCGGTGCCATCGCCCGGACGCACCGCGGCAACGGTGTGGGCGGACGCGCCTCGGACCTGATCGTCCTCAACTTGGCGGCAGATTTCGACCTCGTCACGGTTGCTGTCGATCCCATGGACCGACCCGAGCCGGCCCGCCCCTCAGGCCATGATTTACCGGCAGATGATGCCGCTAAATCCGGAAATGGTTACCGGCATATCAAGGACGGGTTAGCGGCATCTGAAGGTAAGGTTAGCGGCACCACGTGCCGGGGAAAGAACCTACCAAGAACTACCATGAACCTTCTTCCTAGCCGTGAGAAGAGGTTTCAGGATGTGGAGCAGGTAGGCGCGACCCGCCGCCCCGGCACCCCCTTCGACCCGTTTGGCGACGACGCTTTCGGCCCAAGCTCCCCCCTCGGCTTGGACAGCCCGGCCTGGGACGATCTCGACGTTGCCGCAGGGGGCGACCGATGACCCGGCAGCTTCGCCCCCATCAGGTCGCGATCATCGACCGCCTCCGGGACTCGCTCCGCAGCGGCCGGCGCCGCCCGATGCTCCAGGCCCCGACCGGCTTCGGAAAGACCGTCGTCGGCGCGGCGCTGGTGAAGGGCTCGCTGGCGAAGGGCAAGCGGATCCTGTTCGTTGTTCCCGCTTTGTCCCTCATCGACCAGACCGTCCGGTCGTTCTTCACCGAGGGAATCCACGACGTGGGGGTGATCCAGGGCAGCCACCCTATGACCGATGCGAGCAAGCCGGTGCAGGTCGCGTCGATCCAGACCCTGCAGCGCCGGGCGATCCCGCCGTTCGACATCGTCGTGATCGACGAGGCGCATCGCTGGTTCGAGATGCTGGGCGTGTGGATGGGCGATCCGGCCTGGCAGCGAGTCCCGTTCGTCGGCCTTTCGGCGACGCCGTGGACGAAGGGCTTGGGGAAGTTCTACGACGACCTGATCCAGGTCACGACCACCGCCGATCTGATCGAGGCCGGCTACCTCTCGCCGTTCCGGGTCTACGCACCGTCGCATCCCGATCTGTCCGAGGTCCGCACGGTGGCCGGAGACTACCACGAGGGCGACCTCGGCGAGGCGATGAACCAGGCCAGCCTCGTCGCCGACGTCGTCCAGACTTGGCTCCGGCGCGGTGAGAACCGCCCGACGTTCATCTTCGCCGTCGACCGGCCGCACGCCAAGCACCTCCAGGCGCAGTTCCAGGCCGCCGGTGTAGCGACGGGCTACATCGACGCCTACACCGGCAGCGAGGAGCGCGAATCGCTGTTCCGGCAGTTCACCCACGGCGAGCTGAAGGCGATCGCGAGCGTCGGCTGCCTCACCACCGGCGTGGATCTCGACGTGCGCTGCATCGTGCTGGCGCGGCCGACCAAGTCCGAGATGCTGTTCGTCCAGATCATCGGGCGGGGCCTGCGGACAGCGCCGGGCAAGGCCGACTGCCTGGTCCTCGACCATTCCGACACGCACCTGCGGCTCGGCTTCGTGACCGACATCCACCACGACCGGCTCGACGACGGCCGGGAGCGCCAGAAGCGCGACGCGAGGGAGCGCCCGGAGCCCCTGCCGAAGGAGTGCTCGTCCTGCTCCTTCCTCAAGCCGCCGAAGGTCCATGCCTGCCCGGCCTGCGGCTTCAAGCCGGAGAAGCAGAGCGAGATCCAGTGCGAGGACGGCGAACTCGTCGAGGTGAAGCCGCTCAAGGCCAGGGCCAAGACGCTCGAGAAGGCCGACCTGTTCGGGCAGCTCAAGCTCGTCGGGCGGCGCCGGGGCTACTCCGCCGGCTGGGCGGCGAACCAGTTCCGCGAGCTGACCGGCGTCTGGCCCAACCACTACCGGGACGTGCCGGAGGTCGAGCCCACCCCAGAAATCTTGAGCTGGGTCCGGTCTCGCGCGATCGCTTTCGCCAAGAAGCAGGAGGTCCACCATGTCCAGGCCGCTGAGTGAACGCGCCAGCGGTCGGTGGTCCGAACTCCTGCCCCTCCTCGGGGTGGATCGGAAGTACCTCACCGCGAAGCAAGGCCCCTGCCCTCTCTGCAGCGGCAAGACACGATTCCGTTTCGACGACCTCGAAGGTCGAGGGACCTGGATCTGCAATCACTGCGGGCCCGGCGACGGCCCGACGCTGGCGATACGGGTGCTTGGCATCTCGTTCAGGGAGGTGGCCGAGCGCGTCGATGCTCTAATGGGCACGGTCCCAGCCCGCCCAGTGCGGGGAAAGCGCTCCGCCGACGATTGCCGCGAGCGCCTGAACCGGCTGTGGCGGTCCTCCGCTCCGGTTCAGCCCGGCGACCCCGTTGCTCGCTACCTCGCACAGCGCGTTGGCCTGGCGACCATCCCGGCTTGCCTGCGCACAGTCACCCGCCTCCGCTACCAGGGCGAGACGCCCTCCTGGCATCCGGCCATGCTCGCCATGGTCACCGGGCCCGACGGCGCGCCGGCTACGATCCACCGCACCTACCTGACCGAGGACGGCAGGAAGGCGCCGGTCGACGATCCGCGCCGGATGATGCCCGGCCCCATCCCTGCTGGCGCCGCGATCCGCCTCTTCGATCCCGGCCCCGTCCTCGGGATCGCCGAGGGTATCGAGACCGCTTTTGCCGCGGCGTCTCTCTTCGGCATCCCGTGTTGGGCCGCAATCAACTCCACCCTGCTCGCCAAGTGGGAGCCGCCACCCGACGTTCAGGAAGTCGTCGTGTTTGGGGATTCTGATGCAGCTTACGCTGGGCAGGCCGCCGCCTATGCCCTCGCTCACCGAATTCGACGCGACATATCCACCGTGCGAGTGGAGATACCCACGCAAATCGGGGCTGACTGGTGTGATGTCCTGGCAACTCGACTAATTGCCGCCTGAATTTTTGCTTATCCTGTTCGCCGGCGTCGTGAGTGGACCTTGCCATGATTGAGTATGGAGTAGTCTGAAATGTCCCGCCGCTCGATCGCTCTTGCCCAGGCTGCTGGTGACGCGACGGACGCGCCGGTGCTGCCGGCCGCGCCGTCGCTGCGCCTTGGTGATCGCTGCCGTTGGCCGCGGGACAGTCGCCGCGAGGCTGCCATGTGCCAGGCCGCCGGCGAGCCCAACCCGGTCCGCTGGCATGCTGCTGTCACTAACCCTGGCTGCGAGATCCAGGTGCGCGACGCCATGGCCCGAAGGGGCGTGGACACGGTCCTCCCGATGCTCCGGTTCTGGCGGGTGCGGAATCGCAAGCGGATCGTCGCCGAGCGCCCGCTGATGGCCCGCATCGTGGTGTTCGGGCTCGACCCGTTGAGCCAGCACGTCGCCGGCATCTACGGCCTGGAGCGGGTCGTGAGGGGCGCGTCGGATCGGTGGGCGGTGCTGAACCAGGGCGAGGTGCAGGATCTGCGTCTGCGCATCCTGCGGGGCGAGTTCGACGCCACACTGAGGCAGACGGACCCGCAGATGGAGGTGCCGCCGCTGATCCGCCATTTGGTGAAGATCGGGGCGCTGCCGTACTCGGCGACCTGCACCCACAAGGCAGCGCGGAACTTGGGATTGAAATTCAAGGACGTGGCATGATATCGGGAGACGTCCGCCCGGCAGTGCTCTTGCACCTGCCGTGCGTTAGCTTTGGCGCCAATGACCGCCGAGTCAGTAATTCCGCCCCGACGGTGGACCTGAGCGGGTGAGCGGCCGAGAGGGCCGCCCCGCGGTGAGGGGGCTCAGTTGAGCCCCACCCCCTGCCAGCCCACCGGCACCACCACAATGACTTCGCTGCCGATGATGCTGTTGAGCTGACCGACCATCCGGTCAGCCAGGTCGTTCCATGCGGCTGACCGGCTGGCATGGAACGACCGCGTAAGATGCCCTTTCAGGAGACCTTCTCACCGTGGAAGGTCTTTATGGAATCCATGACCTTGTCGGCGTTCGCATCATCCACCTGGACCGACACCCTGACCTTCCCGTGAAGGGCAGGCTCGCCGTCCGTGTCGGACTTGAGGTGACCGTCCTCGACATCCGCCCGTGCCGCCTCCGTCCCGGCCGTGTTCTCGCTTGAGGCCGGTCCGATGCTGACAGCCTTACGATCAAGGTTGTGCTCCTGCACGATGTGTTCGACCGCCATCTCGGCGTCCCGGCGCGATTTGAAATCGGCTGTGATGATCTTCGACATGGGGAACTCCGGCGTGCGTAGGCGCAGGTCGGCAACAAGCCTCCTGAGGGAAAGTTCAGCCCGACACCTCGTCCTGTCACAGCCACCACGACAGCGGCGTGTCCTGGGGCGGGTCGAGCGGTGGTGGAGACTGACGCCTCCCGCCCCGAAGTGTCAGGGCCCCTGGGGGATCTGGACCTATACGGGTGGTCGGGGCCCCCGAGTTTCCTAGCGCCAGAGTGCCAAAACCCGTGAACGGTGTACGGTGAACGCCCCGAGTGAACGCCCCGCCGCCACGATGACCCAGGCCGAGTTCGCTCGGCACCGCGGCGTCTCGAAGGCGATCGTCACGAAGTGGAAGGGGCAAGGCCTGCTGGCGCTGGCCGCGGACGGCCGGGTCGAGGTCGAGGCCACCGAATGGAACCTCGACCAGCGCCCCGCCACCAACCGGGGCGGCACGACGCACCGCCCGATCCGCACCATGCCACGAGCCGAGCTCGATCCGCGCGAGCGCCCGACGCCGCGGCCGAGCAAGGCGGACCACAGGGGCGCGATCCCGCAGCCGAGCCGGTCCGAGCCAGACGGTGATGAAGAGCCGCCCGAGTTCGACCCGGAGAACCCGAATCTCTCGCTCGCCGCAGCGGCGCAGCGAAAGGAGAACCACCTCGGCCTGCTCCGCCGGCAGGAGTACCTGACCAAGCAGGGCAAGCTGGTCGATCGCGCCGAGGCCGAGGCCGCCTTCTTCGACGAGGCCCGGGCGATGCGGGACGCCTGGCTCGCCTGGCCGGCCCGGGTCGGCATCGAGATGGCTGACGCGCTGAAGGTCGATGCCCGGACGCTGACCCAGGTCCTCGCCACCTATGTCCAACAGCACCTCGCCGAACTCGGCGAGCCCAGCAGTCCCGATCTCGGCTCCCCCGAGGCCGGCTGACGTCACCAGCCTACGCCGGTCCTGGCGGCGCGGCATGACCCCGCCGCCGAACCTCGACGTGGTGCAGTGGGCGGAGCGGTACCGGAAGCTCAGCAAGGAGAGCTCGAACGGCGGCAAGTTCTTCGTGTCGCGGGTGGAGGTCGCCCGCGGCCCGATGCTCTGGGCGACCGAGCCCGGGGTCAGCAAGATCACGCTCATGGCGTGCACGCAGCTGCTGAAGACGACGCTCATCGAGAACGTCATCGGCCGCTTCGCCCACGTCGATCCCTGCCCGATGCTCGGGGTGTTCCCGAAGGACGATGCGGCCGAGACCTTCTCGAAGGACCGGCTCGCACCGATGATCCGGGACACCAAGGTGCTGACCGACCTGTTCGGCGAGGCCAAGTCCCGGGACGCCGGCGCGACCTTGTCGCACAAGCAGTTCCCGGGCGGGCACATCACCCTGGTGGGCGCGAACAGCCCGACCAACCTCGCGATGCGGCCGATCCGGCTCCTGGTCTGCGACGAGATCGACAAGTACCCCTTGTCCGCCGGCGGAGAGGGCCCGCCGATCGACCTCGCCGAGGAGCGGCAGGCCGAGTTCAAGGCGAACAGCCTCACGGTGGTGGCTTGCTCGCCGACGATCGCCGGGCGCTCGGCCATCGAGGCGAGCTACGAGGAGAGCGACCAGCGCAAGGCCTTCGTCCGCTGCCCCCACCCGGGCTGCGGCACCTGGCAGTCGCTGGAATGGGAGCGGGTCCGGTTCGAGAAGGACGAGGCCGGCAAGATCCGCTCCGAGACGGCGTGGTATGAGTGCGAGGCCTGCGAGCGGCCGTGGACCGAGGCCCAGCGCCTGGTCGCGCTGAAGCAGGTCGAGTGGAGGCAGACCCGGTCGTTCACCTGCTGCGGCGAGCCGCAGACGCCGGAGCGGTGGGCGCCGCTGGCGCACGGGGTGCGGCGGGCGCTCTGCCGGCACTGCGGCGTGCAGGCGGTACCGAACGACCATGCCGGCGGCGTCGCCTCGAAGCTCTACGCACCGAAGCAGACGATCCGGGAGACGGTCGCCAAGTTCGCGCGGGCGCTGCGACGGGGGCCGGAGACGTTGCGGACCTTCTTCAACACCCAGCTCGCCCGCACCTGGAAGGAGGGCGCCGACGCGCCGGACTGGCACGACGTCTACGCCCGGCGGGACACCTACCTGTCGGGCACGGTCTGCCGGGCCGCGCTGATCCTGTTCGCCGGGGTCGACGTCCAGAAGGATCGCCTCGAGGTCGGGGTCTGGGGCTTCGGGCGGAACCGGGAACGCTGGCTGGTCGAGCACCGGGTGCTGCCGGGGCCGACGAACCGGCCGGAGGTATGGGTCGACCTCGAGGCCATGTTCCAGGAGACGTGGCAGCACGAGGCCGGCGCCGAGATGGCGGTGCGGGACTGGGGCATCGATTCGAGCGGCTTCACCGCCGAGGTCTACGCCTTCGTCCGCTCGCAGGCCGGGCGCGGCAACGTCCACGCCGTTGACGGCCAGGACAGCTACGCGTCGGCCTTCCTCGGCGTGGGGGCGAAGGACACCACCCCCGCCGGCAAGAAGCTGCGGCGCGGGCTGAAGACGATCCGGGTGGGCGCGTCGTTCGCCAAGCAGGAACTGATGGGCTGCCTCGCCCTGCAACGGCCGGCCGAGGGCAACCCCTTCCCGGCCGGCTTCGTCCACCTGCCGCGCGACGTGCCCGAGGATCAGGTCAAGCAGCTGACCGCCGAGGAACTGGTCACCCACGTCACGCGCGGCCGCACCCGGCGCGAGTGGGTGCCGATCGGCGGGCGGCGCAACGAGGTGCTGGACTGCGCGAACTACGCCCGCGGCCTCGCCGCGATGCGCGGATGGGACCGGTGGCGGGAACTGCACTGGCGCGACCTCGAGGCGGCGCTGGGCATCGAGCGGGCCCGCCCGGCGACCGATGAGGCGCCGCTGCCGCCCGCGGTCGCCGCCGGCACCCTGGCCGCGCGGAACCTGCAACGTCGCGCCGTCCGGCGCAGCCGGGTCAACAACAGGCCCACGAGGTGAGCATGGCCGACACGCCGGAACAGGAACTCGTGAAGCTGCGCGCCCAGCGGGTGAAGCTGCGCGTGGCGATGGCGAGCGGCGTGCTCACCGTCGAGGGCGCCGACAATACGGGGCGCGTCACCTACCGCACCTACGACGAGATGAAGAAGGCGCTCCGGGACCTGGATCGGGACATCACCGCGCTGGTGGTCGCGACCGGCGGGACGGTCGTGCGGCCTGCCCGGCAGGTCGTGATGACGGGGCGCAGCGGGTGGTGAGCGTGCAGCCGCCGGTCCGGTTCCGGGTGAAAGGCACCGGCGAGTACGTCGCGCCGGTCGCCATGGATCTCGACGGCGAGCCGGCCGGTACGCTCGAGGCCCCGGCCTACGACGTCGCGGGCGGGCGCGGCCGGCGCTCGCGATCCTGGCGGGTCGGCAGCTACGGCCCGAACAGCGCGATCACCTACGCGCTGGACGAGCTGCGCCGGAAGAGCCGCGACCAGACCCGGCGCAACCCCTATGCCGGCGCCGCGGTCGACCGGCTGGTGAGCAACATCGTCGGCACCGGTATCGTGCCGCGCTCCACCGCGGCGCGCTCGACCGAGGGGCTGTCCAAGGCGGAGGCCCGCCGGATCAAGAAGGAGGACGCCGCGTTCCGGGCCGGGCTGCAGGCGCTGTTCCTGGCCTGGACCGACGAGGCCGACAGCATCGGCGCCCATGACTTCTACGGCCTGCAGGCTATCGCGGTACGCGGCATGGTCGAGGGCGGCGAGAGCTTCACCCGCCTGCGCACCCGCCTGCTCTCGGACGGCCTGTCGGTGCCGTTGCAGCTGCAGGTGCTCGAAGGCGACCACTGCCCCCACCTCAAGACCGAGCCCGGCAGCAACATCCGCCAGGGCATCCGCTACAACGCGATCGGGCGGCGCCAGAGCTACTTCCTCTACCGGGAGCACCCCGGCGACGGCGTGATGGCCCCGGCCGGCCTCGAACTCGCCGAGGTGCCGGCAGCCGACGTGGCGCACCTCTATCGAGCGATGCGCCCCGGGCAGGACCGCGGCGAACCCTGGCTCGCCCGGGCGCTGCGCACGCTCTACGACCTCGACGGCTACCTGGACGCCGAACTCGTCCGCAAGAAGAACGCCGCCCGCCTCGTCGGCTTCATCAAGCGGTCCATGGAAGAGGGGGCGGACAGCCCGGCCGGATCCGGCCCGCTGGGGACGGACGGCGCCGATGACGATGGCGCCGTGTCGCTGGAATTCGAGCCCGGCACCCTGCAGGTGCTGGCCGACGGCGAGGAGGTGCAGTTCTCGGATCCGAAGGACGTCGGGCCGAACTTCGACATGTTCGTCCGGGAGGCCAAGCGCCAGATCGCGGCGGCCTGCGGCCTGCTCTACGAGATCCTGAGCGGCGACTACAGCACCCTCGACGATCGCACCCTGCGTGCCGCCCTCAACGACTTCCGCCGCGGCGTCGAGGCACTGCAACACCATCAGGTCGTGTTCCAGTTCTGCCGCCCGATCTGGCGCCGGTGGATTGATCTCGCCCTGATGTCGGGCGCGCTGAAGCTGCCGGCCGGCATGCCGCGCGCCGCCGCCTACGCCGCGAACTGGGTCCCGCAGGCCTGGCCGTACATTCACCCGGTGCAGGACGTCGAGGGCAAGACGAAGGAGATCCAGGCCGGTCTCACTTCGCGCGCCCGCAAGGTCGCCGAGGGCGGCTTCGATGCCGAGACCATCGACGCCGAGAACCAGGCGGACAACGAGCGGGCCGACGAAATGGGGCTCGCCTACACCAGCGATGGGCGGAAGGCGGTCGACACTGCGCCGGCCAGCGATCCGGCGCCGCCGGCCGACCCTGCGCCGCAGACCAAGCCCCAGCCGACAACCTGACAGGATCCGACATGGCCGTACTGGTCAACGGGAACGAGATCGTGCTCTCGGGCACGGTCGGCGACCTCTATTGGGACGAGTGCTTCACCGCGTCCGACGTCATCGTGGCCCTGGCCCAGGTCGGGCGCGGCGCAGACGTCACGATCCGCCTCAACAGCGGCGGTGGAATCGCCACCGAGGGCGCGGCGATCCACTCCGCGCTCGCGGCGCACACCGGCCGCAAGACGATCGTCGTGGAGGGCATCGCGGCTTCGGCGGCCTCCGTCATCGCGATGGCCGGGGATGAGATCGTCATGGCGCTTGGCGCCCTGATGATGGTGCACGACCCCTCAGGCTTCACCTTCGGCACCGTGTCGGATCACGAGGCCTCGGTGCGCAGCCTGACCGCACTCGCGACGGCGATGGCTGGCATCTACGCCGACCGCACCGGGCACACCGCCGATGAGGCCCGCGCCGACATGCGCGCCGAGATCTGGATGACGCCCGAGGAGGCGGTCGAGCGCGGCTATGCGGACCGCGTCCAGGCCAAGGCTGCCAACGACGATGCAGTGCCGGCCGAGCCGACCGCCTTCGATTACCGCCTCTTCACCCATCCGCCGGAGCGCCTTGTCGCCCTGGCCGATCAGCGCGCGTGGACGAACCGTGCCCGTGCGACCGCCGCGGCGCCCGCCGCCCCACCCCGCCAGAAGGAGAAGCTGATGGCGACCGAGAAGGCGGGCAACGAGCCCGCCCCCACCACCAAGCCGGCGCCTCAGCCGGCGCCCGCTCCGACCGCCACCGTGGCTCGCTCCGACGCGGCCGAGATCGCCCGGCTCTGCGTCGAGGGTGGCGTCCCGGCTATGGCGTCGAACCTCCTCGCCGAGGGCGTGACGATCGACCAGGCCAAGGCCCGGATCGGGGCGGCCGGCGAGATCAAGAACCTCGTCGCGCTCGCCCGCCGCAAGGATCCGACCCTGCCGGCCGACCTCGACGCCACGATGCTCGCCGAGGGCAAGACCGTGGAGCAGGCCCGGGCCGCGCTCTTCGACAGGCTGGTAGCCGCCGAGGAGAAGACCTCGATCTCGTCCCACCCGCCGGCGCCCACGGGCAACGCCGGTCTCATTGCCTCCGCCAGCAGCATGGAGCGCGAGCTCCGCCGCGCCGGCATGAAGAAGGACGCCTGATCCATGGCCCTCCTCGAGACCGCAATCGTCGCCTCCGACTGGCTGAAGTCGGAGGACGGCTCCTACCGCAGCCGCGACACGGCGATCATCGCCTCGGGCTCCGGCAAGCTCGTCTCCGGCACCGTGCTCGCCAAGGTCACGGCCACCGGCAAGTACGTGCCGGCCGCGGCCTCCGGCTCCGACGGCTCGCAGACCGCCGTGGCGGTGCTGCTGTTCCCGGTCGACACGACGAGCGCCGACGCCAAGGCGGTGATCGTGTCCCGGCACGCCATCGCGAGCCACGCCGGCCTCACCTACGGGGCCACCATCAACGATGCCACGAAGCGCGCAGCGGCGAACGCCCAGCTTGGCGCGGTCGGCATCATCGTCCGTCAGGGGGCCTGAACCGCGATGCCCGAGATCCTCGATATCTTCAACCAGGACGCCTTCTCGGCGTCCGCTCTCACCGGCAACATCACGCTGGTGCCGAACGCCTATGGGCGCATCAACGCGCTCGGGCTGTTCCGGCCCGAGCCGATCGCCACCACCACGGTGACGGTGATCCTCGAGAACGGCGTGCTCAACCTGCTGCCGACCCGGCCGCGCGGCGCCCCGGCGACGCTCGGCACCCGCGGCCGGCAGCGGCCGAAGGCGTTCCCCGTGCCGCACATCCCGCACGAGGACAGCGTGCTGGCGACCGATGTCCAGAACATGCTGGCGCTCACGCCGAACGGCATCGTCGGCCTGGAGACTGTCCTGGGTTTCCTGAACCGGAAGCTGATCGTGATGCGCAACAAGCACGCGATCACGCTGGAGAAGCTGCGGATGGACGCGCTCAAGGGGGTGATCCGCGACTACGACGGTTCGGTCATCCTCGACCTGTTCGCCGCCTTCGGGGTGACGCAGCAGGTGGTGGACTTCGCGCTCGGCACTGCGGCGACCGACGTGCTCGGCAAGTGCCAGGACGTGACCGGCTACATGGAGGACAACCTCCTCGGCGAGACCATGACCGGAGTGCACGCGCTCGCGTCGCCCGAGTGGTTCCGCAAGTTCACCACGCACGCCAGCGTGAAGGAGGCCTACAAGTACTACCAGTCGGGGCCGCAGATCCTGCGCGAGGACGTCCGCAAGGGCTTCACCTTCGGCGGCATCACCTTCGAGGAGTACCGCGGCTCAGCCTCCTATGTGCAGGAGGACGGGACCACCAGTGTGCCGGAGCGGTTCGTCCCGGCCGGCGACGTGCGGTTCTTCCCGCTCGGCACCACCGACACCTTCACGAACTACTGGGCGCCGCCCGACTTCTGGTCGGCGGTGAACCAGGCGCCGGCGATCGGCGACGCCGAGGTGTTCGTGGCGCCGCTCGAGCCGAAGAAGTTCGGCAAGGGCATGGACATCCACACCGAGTCCAACCCGCTCCCGCTCGTGAAGCGCCCGGCGCTGCTGGTGCGCGGCACCACCTCGAACTGAGGCGGGGCACGCGGCCCATCCGCATGATCGTCGCCGACGAGGTCGACCCTTATCCGCCCGGGATCCTGGGCGGCCCCATCGTCCTGACGCCTGCACAGCAGGCTATCATCCAGAGGAGCGACGCCATGCGGCTGCGCGAGAAGGGCAAGACGGGCGGCGAGCCCGTCACCATGGGCTGGGACGAGGCGCAGGCGGCCCTCGCCGCCGGCACGCACGAGGTCGCCGAGGGCTCAGATGTCGACACCGGCGGCGATGCCCCGGCGGCCGAGGCCGAGGGCACCGCGGGCGCGGATCAGGGCAAGCAGAGCGGCGACGCTTCGAAGGCCAAGACCGAGGCCGACGCCACCAAGGCGCAGCGCGCCGCGCGATGAGCGTCCTGTCGATGGCGGTCGACGCCCTCTTCGAGGATCCGAACCTCAGCTGCGACGCCGTGTGGCGGGCGAACGGTGCCGGCGATGGCCTGCCCGTCCGGATCCGCCGGCGCTCGCCGGAGGGGATCGTCGGAGCGGGCGGCGGTCAATTCGACCTCGATGCCATGCTGATCGACGTCCGCTTGTCGGAGGTGCCGAGCCCGGCCAAGGGCGACACCTTCGAGGTAGGGGTGGAGGACGGCGAGCCCGGCGGCCTGTTCGAGGTCATCGGGCTCGCCACGATCGACAGCCACCGCCTGGTGCGCACCTGCGAGGTGGCGGCGATCGCCGAGGACGATCCGGAGGACGAGGAGCCGTGAGGCTCACCGCCCGGGCGCCGGACATCCGCGGCGCTCTCTCCGGCACCGAGGTGCAGATCGCCCGCTCGGTCACCGCCGGCATGCGCAAGGTCACCGACGGGCTGAAGGAGGATCTGCGCGCCGAGGTGCGCGAAGCCGGGCTTGGTCCGCGCCTCGCCAACACCTGGCGCGGCCAAGCCTTCCCGAAGTCCGGCGAGAGCACGGACGCCGCGGCCTACGTCTCGTCGAACGCCCCGAAGCTGATCGACGCCTTCGATCGCGGGGTGACGATCAAGGCCAAGGGCGGCCAGTACCTCGCGATCCCGACGCCCGATGCCGGCGTCCGGCAGTTGTCCAAGCGCCGAACGAAGGGCTCGACCGACAACACCCTATCGCCCTCGTCGTGGGAGCGAGAGACCGGCGTCAAGCTGCGCTTCATCCCGACCCGCAGCGGCGGCGTGCTGGTGGCGGATGCCTTCTACCGGCGGCAGGCGGCGCGCTTCCAGCGGCGCAAGAGCTTCCGGGCGATCCGCGAGGCGGGCCCGGAGAGGGGCCGCAAGTTCGTGGTGATCTTCGTCCTGGTGCGCCAGGCGAAGCTCCGCAAGCGGCTCGATATCGACACCACGGCACGCGCTTGGGCCGAGCGTGTGCCCGCGGCCATTGCCGCCAATTGGCAAGCCTGAACCGAGGACGTCGCATGGCGCGCTTCGCTCCGCTCGTCGCTCTGCTCCTGCTGCTCATCGCGCCTGCCTTGGCCGAGCCGCCGCCGACCATGGCGCCGGGCGCCGCGCAGAGCGTGCAGTTGCAGCCGGTCGCGATCTACGGCGCCGACGGCAAGGTGGTCTCGTTCCCGGATCAGAACCGGACGATGGTGATGCCGTTCGTCCGGGCGACCGGTAGCGGCTTCATGCTCCCGGCGACCTCGTCGCCTCAGCAGTTCCTGGTCACCCAGCCGGGCGGCACCACCACCTACCGGGCCTATAACCCGTGCGCCGCGGCGGACGTCCGGATCACCAGCGTGTCGGCGCTCGAGCCGCTGGTTGCGGTAGCGACCGAGTACCCGGGCGTGGCGCGGGTCACCTCCCGCACGGGGACGATCGACCGGTTCAGCGGCACCCGGTTCGGCCGCGGTGCGGAGACGCTGGGCAGCGCCGCCAACCCGATGGGCGGCCCGAACCGCATCGTCTCCATCATGATCGTGCCCATCCCCGGCTATCCGGCCGACGTGTCCGGCATGACCTGCGAATTCGAGCTCATGTACGGGAACGGCGGCTGATGCGCGCTCTCCACCTTGCGCTCTGCGCCGCGCTGCTGGCCGCTCCCGCCGCGGCGCGCGTTCCCGGGACCGCGGGCCCGCCCGGCCTGCGCGGCGAGAAGGGCGAGCCCGGCCCCGCTGGTCAACCCGGCTCTCAGGGGCCACAAGGTGACCCGGGGGCACAAGGCTCCAGGGGTGAGCAGGGCAATGCAGGGGCCGCAGGCGCACAAGGTCCGAGAGGCGATGCGGGAGTTGCTGGCGCTGCTGGGCCAGCAGGGCCGCCTGGCCCCGCCGGTGCTCAAGGTAGCCCGGGAGTTGCTGGACCAACCGGACCGGCCGGCCCGCAGGGGCTGACGGGCCCGCAGGGGGAGAACGGTCCCGCCGGATCGCCCGGGCCGACAGGCGCGCAGGGTCCGGCGGGTTCGCAGGGTTCGAAAGGCGAAACCGGGGCAGCAGGTGCCGCGGGACCAGCCGGCGCGCAGGGCGCGCCTGGAGCAACCGGCGCTCAGGGGCCCGCTGGCGCGACCGGCGCCCCCGGGCCGGTCGGTCCGAAATCCAGCCAGTTCATCTGCAACACCACGATCAGCGAGACGATGCTGCTCGCCGTCTCGGCTGGAATTCGGGTCAGCCCGGCGGCCACATGCGCCGGGGCGCTGACCACCGACATCCTTGAGGTCTACCCGACCAGCCTCGCGAGCCTCACCGATGGCACCGGGGCATCGAAGGGTCTGGCCGTGCACCACCTGTTCCCGACCGCCGCCGGCCAGGTGAAGGCGGTTCTGAGCGCGCCGGCCCTGGCGATCGGCGCCTCCTACTCCATCCCCGTGGCCGTCTACGCGGTGAATCGCTGATGCCGAGCAAGCGAGAGCAGGTACTGCAGGGCGTCTCAGCCCTGCTGAAAGGTGCCCTCCCGAAGGCCGCCCACTTCCGCAACGAGGTGAAGCCCGAGGCCATCCCGGCGAACGGCTTCGTCAACATGGATGACGGCGACCCGGGCGAGCCCGAGGTCACGCTGAATCCCACCACCTGGATCTACGAGCACGCCATCCCGGTCGACGTCGCGGCGCTCAAGAGCCGGACCGTCAGCGCCGAGTTGCGCCTGGACGCCATGCTGCAGGCCATCGGCGCGGCCGTGGCGGCGGATCGGACCCTCGGTGGCCTCTGCGACTACCTGATGGTGCAGGCCGCCACCACCGAGCCGCTGACGGCGGAGGGCGCGGCCGTCTCGCGCCTGGCGCTCGTCGAGATCGTCGCCGTCTACGGCACCACCGACCCCCTGAACTGAACCCTGAGGAGAGAACCATGGCTCGCGCGCGCGGAGCGAACGCCATCCTGGCGGCTGCCTTCGAGACCACCTACGGCACCCCGCCCGCCAGCGGGTTCCGGAAGCTCCCCTTCGTCTCGTCGAACCTCGGCGAGGAGCAGGGCCTGATCGCCAGCGACCTGCTCGGCTATGGCCGCGAGCCGCTGCCGCCGACCCGCGACGTCATCAACAACGACGGCGACGTGGTCGTGCCGATCGACCTGCGCAACTTCGGCAACTGGCTGAAGCTCTTCATGGGCCAGCCGACGAGCACCACGAACACCGGCACGACCACGCACGTCTTCACCTCCGGCGCCATCGCCCTGCCGTCGTGCACCGTCGAGGTCGGCCTGCCGGAGGTGCCGAGCTACGGCCAGAACTACGGCGTGCGCGGCAACACCATGCGGGTGCAGATGCAGCGCTCCGGCCTGCTCACCGCGACGCTCGGCCTGATGGCTCAGGGCGAGAACAAGCTGGTGGCGTCGGCCGCCGGCACGCTCGCCGAGGCCTCGGTCGAGCGGTTCTCGCCGTTCCAGGGTGCCATCACTCGCGCCGGCGCGGCGCTCGGCTCCGTGGTCAGCGCGGATTTCACCTACACGAACAACCTCGACAAAGTGGAGGTCATCCGCGGAGACGGCCGGATCGAGGATGCCGACCCCGGCATGGTCGGCATGTCCGGGAGCATCGCCGTGCGGTTCAAGGACACCACGCTCCTCGACCAGGCCACGTCGGGCGCGCCGGTGGAGCTCACCTTCGGGTGGGTCACCGATGCTACCCGGTCGCTCGTCTTCAAGGCGCACGCCGTTTACCTGCCGCGGGCGAAGACGCCGGTGACAGGCCCGGGCGGCGTGCAGGCTACGTTCGCGTGGCAGGCGGCCAAGGACATGACGCTCAACAAGACCGTCACCGCGACGCTCATCAACAACGTCGCGACATACTGAACGCGGTACGGGCCGCGCTCCGGCCGGCAAATCTCTTGCCCTCTGGGGTCGGCCCTCGGTAGAACGGCATGCCTCCGCGATTGCGGGGATGGATCGCACGGAAGGTGTCCGCACCTGCCGTGCGTTAGCTTTGCTCACCGTGACACTGAAGCTGTAATGGCGCCTCAAGCGGCTCGACTGATTTCCATGATTAGAATATTTTTACCTCACCAAATGGACCTACTGAGCAAGTTTGTTTAAATAATGTAAACCTTCCAGCCAAGTCTACAGTCATTTTTACATCATAAAATCTGTAGGCTGGAGTGGCGCGAAATGTATTTGTCGTAATTTCTACCGATTTCAGGGTCGATCCAGATATTGTTGGAAGCTGTCTTGTTGCCGTAATCAAACACAAGCTTTCCGCCTCACCTGCCGGGTAGCTCGAAGGCACGGCCTGCGCGAACGCATGGCAGGAATATAAGATTGTTCCAGCGGTAAAAACAAACGATCTCATTCTAGCCCCTAGGAATTTTAATGTTGAAGCTCGCCCCTCAGAGCGATTCGTTCTGGCTCGATGTCCTGCCCGGCGTCCGGATCCGCTTCCGGCCGATCACCGTCGCGTCGATGCTGGTCGCCCGCGAAGCGGTCGGCAAGGTGTTCCGCGACGAGGACCAGGACGATGTCGATGCTCGCGCCAACATCGCCCTCGTGCGCGAGCTCACCCGGCGCGGCATCGTGGAGTGGGAGGGCATCGGCGACGCCGACGAGCAGCCGATCCCGGTCACCCGCGAGGCCGTCGATCTCCTGATGGAGAACTGGCCGGCCTATGACGCGATCGACAACCTCTACGTCGCTCCCGCCCTCGCGAGGGACGCGGAAAAAAACGCATCGTCGAACTCTGCAAGTGGCACTTCGGCGGAGGCGCCGAATACTGCGACGCCTGCGGCGTAGAATGCGAGACCTGCCCGTATCGCGAGCACGCGCCAGCAACGGATGACGGCGTGACGGCCTGGGCCGTCATCCGCCGCTGTGGCGGTCAGGTCCGAGCCGGCATTGGCGCCCCCTACGCCCTCGATTTCGGCGCCGTGCTGGCGCTCGCCGATGCCATGGGCGCCACCTCGGCGCTCCTCGCCGACGTCCTGCCGCACGTCGAGCCCGTCATCGTGAAGGCCTACCAGGAGCAGAGCGAGAATGCCGACTAGCGTCGCCATCCGCCTCGGCGTCGAGGGTGGGGCCGAGGTCAAGCGCGTCCTGGCTGAGACCGGCCAGGACGGCCAGGCCGCCTTTCAGAAGATCGCCGCCGCCAGCGACGCGGCCGGCGCAGCCGTCGATCGTCAGACCGCCAAGTTCCAGCGGCTGGCGGCAGCCGCCCGTGAAGCGGAGACGCAGGCGCGGGCGCAGGCGAACATCAACGCCGTGCTCGGCGTCGGCCAGGGCTCGACCGGCTCCGCGCGCGATTCGGCCTCAGTGTTCGAGTTGCAGGCGCGGGCTGCCGACGAAGCGGCGCGCCGGACCGAGGTGCTGTCGCGCGAGGTGGCAACGCTGCAGAGCCGCTTCGATCCGATGGCGGCGGCTGGTGCCCGCTACTCGGCCGCGCTGGCGGACATCGCTCGGGCGGAGGAGATCGGCGCCCTCTCGGCCAACAAGGCCGCGGCGGCGCGCCTTGCCGCGGTGCGCACATTCGAGGACAGCACCCAGCGCCTGGAGCGCGCAGGCCTCGCCCAGAAGGCCAGCGCGCAGGCGATGGTCAACGGCCAGACGATCGTGCCGAACCGCGGCGCGGACGTCGCCGCCTATGGCGATGAACTCGACCGACTGCGGGCCAAGTACAGCCCTCTGTTCGCCGCTCAGCGCGAGTACCTGGGGCAGCTTGCCGAGATCCGGCAGGCGGTGCGGAGCGGCGCGCTGACCCAGGCCGAGGGCGCCAAGGCGGTGCAGAGCACCAAGGACGCCTTCGCCCGGCAGGTGACCGACCTGCGCGCCAAGGGAGACGGCCGGCTCACCAGCTACCAGGCGCAGGGTCTGTTCTACCAGGGCACCGACATCGTCGCCTCGGCGGCGAGCGGCATGAGCCCGATGACGATCCTGCTGCAGCAGGGCGGCCAGATCGCGCCCATCTTCGCCGGCCCCGGCTCGGCGAGCATCAAGGGCGCGCTCGGGCAGGCAAGTGAGGCGGTGACCGGCTTCGTCTCGCGCATCGGCTTCGTTGGCGGCGCTATCGGCGTCGTCACCACCGCGGCGGTTGCCGGCACGGCCGCGGTGGTGTCCTACCAGAACTCCATGCGCGAGACCGAGCGTGCGCTGGCCGGCGCCGGCCGGGCCTCCGGTGCTACGGCCATGCAGATCAATGCGGCCGCCCGTGCGGCCGCGGCCTCGGGCGAGGTCTCCGTCCGGCAGGCGCGGCAGTTCTCGGCCGAGTATGCCAGCACGGGACGCGTCGGCGTCGAGATGTATGCCAGCCTCGCCCGGACCGTGCGGGACTACGCCGCCAGCACCAACCAGGACGCGGCCGACGCCAACGGCGATCTCGCCAAGGCCTTCGGTAATCCGGACCTGGTCCGCGGGCTCGACACCCTGAACGAGCGACTGGGCTTCCTGGACGATCGCACCCGGGAGACAGTCCGTCGGCTGGCTGAGCAAGGCGACCGGCTGGCGGCCCAGCGCGTCGGGTTCGACGCCTATGCCGCGGCCCTGACCAAGGCCTCGGAGCTGACCGGCACCCTCGGCGACAAGACCTCGGCGTTCGGCCGTGTGTTCGGCAACGTCTGGGACACCATCGGCGAGCGGCTGGACAAGGCCATCACCGGCGGCCCGATCGCCGACCGCATCGAGGATCTCGAGGCGCAGCTGGCGCAAACCGAGAGCCTGCGCGGCCGGCTCGGCGGTCTGTTCGACTATCGGATTGACGCTCCGGCCAACGAGCTTCGAGGTGAGATCGCGCGCCTGCGGGGGATCCAGGCGCGGCAGGCACAACAGACCGAGCGGGCCCAGACGGCGCAGCGGTCGCGGGAGATCGGTGACCTCGTGCGCTCGCTCGACCCCGAGCAGGCGCAGCTCGATAAGCTCCAGGGCACGGCGGAGCGCTTGCGCCGCTCCCTTTCCGATCCAATCACCTTCGGCCTCGGTCCGCGGGCCCTGGCTGAGACCGAGGGCGCGTTCGGGCGAGTGTCGGCGCAGCTGCGCACGATGACCGAAGACATGGAGCGCTTCGGTAGCGCGACCATCGCAGCCCAGGTGCGCGCGTCTGAGTTCGCTAACAGAGCTGCGACGCAGCGCCTGAACCCGGTCGACCGGGCCCTTGCTGGCCGACAAGAGCAATACGACACTGAGGTTCGTCGCCTTGGCATCCCTGCGACTGGCCCCTCTTCCACGCAAGTGCGCGCCGATTACGAGACCCGGATCGGCAACGCCGATGCTCGCGACATCGCAGGATTAACCGCGGCGCGGGACGCCGCGTTGAGGAACGCCCTGGCGCGTGAGGGATTGCAGAACTCCCTCAACCTCGACACCGACACGATCCGGAAGGAGACCGAGGTTCGGGCGGAGCGCACCTCGGCGTCGAGCGACTTCATTTCGGCGATGATCAACGTCGAGAGCCGCGGCAATCCGAACGCCCGCAACCCCAATTCCACAGCGACCGGACTGGGGCAGTTCATCGACAAGACGTGGCTGCGGCTGTTCCCGCAGGTCTTTCCGGATCGCGCCGCCGGCATGACGCCCGAGCAGATACTGTCTCGCCGGACCGACCGGGAGGACAGTATCGCCCTCATCCAGGCGCTCGCGGCTGAAAACCGGCGGGCGCTCGAGCGTGCGGACCTGCCCACCAACAACCGGAATCAGTATCTCGCGTGGTTCCTCGGGTCGCCCACGGCGGTCAAGGCGCTCCGGGCCGATCCCGACGCCCCCATCTCTTCGGTGGCGTCAGCCGACGCGATCGCGGCCAACCGCAAGGTGCTCGAGGGGCGCAGCGTCGGGCAGGTGCTCAACTGGGCCGACCGGACCATCAACCAGAATGCGCCCGGCATCCGCAACACCGAGCGGGACGCCTTCATCCTCCGCTCTCAGGTCACTGCGACCGACCAGACGACCGAGGCGGAGGCCAGGCGCGCCAAGGTGCAGGAGCTTTTATCGGACGCAATCTCGCGCGGCACCGAGATCGGCCGGCAGTTCACGACCGCCCAGGATCTGATGGCGGCCAAGAGCGACAAGCTGACGGACACCGCCCGCAACGAGCGGCAGGCCATGCTCGATGTGGCGGACGCCTACGCGAAGGCCTCGGCGAGCCTGGAGAACAGCCGCATCGGCAAAGACATCCTGTTCGACCGCGCACAGCTCGGGCGCACGGCATCGGAGCAGGCCGTGTATTCTCGCCTTCGTGGCACTGGACTCGGAATGGATTCGGCTGAGGCCGAGGGCCTGCGCCTGAACGAGAGCATACGGCAGACGCAGGCCGCGATGTCGAGCCTGGCGAGCATGGGCAACACGCTCATCGACCCGCTCGTGGACAGCACCCGCTCGTGGTCGGACTCCTTCCTCGATCTGTCGAAGAACATCTCGCGCGCGGCGCTTCAGGCTGCGCTGTTCGGGCAGGGTCCGCTCGCGAGCCTCTTCGGCATGCAGGGTCAGGGCGGCGGGCCGGGCGGCCTTCTCGGCAGCCTTCTCGGGGCGGCCAAGGGTAGCGGCGGTGGCGGGGTCGACGTCGGCGCGACGTCCTGGATGCCGAAGTTCGCGGACGGAGGGTGGACCGGATCGGGCGCTCGCCTCGAAGCGGCCGGCATCGTCCACAAGGGCGAGTACGTCTTCGATCAAGACGCCGTGCGACGGATCGGCCTCGACAACCTGCGGGTCATGCACCGCGGCGCTCCGGGCTATGCGGATGGAGGGTACGTCGGCCGTTCAGGCGGCTTCACCATGCCCAGCGCCGCCCCTGCCGCGAGCGCGGGTGGGGGAGCGCCGACGATCAACTTCGTCACGCCCCCGGGCATGGCGCTCGAGGCGGACGGCCCGCCACAGCGCCGCGCCGACGGCTCCTATGACCAGGTGCTGCGGACCGTCGAGAGCGGGCTGGCAGGGCGCGCCCGCAACGGCCGTGGCCCGCTTCAGCAGGCGGCCGGCGGTGCCTGGGCGCGGATCGGCTGATGGCGCTCCCCACTTGGCCGGCCGGGCTCCCGCCGTTGCGGGGGCTCGCCTCGTCGGCCGGTTCCGACAGCCTGCATCCGGAGGCGCAGTCGACCCAGTTCGACGACGGGCCGGACCGGGTCCGCCGTCGAACGCTGTTCGTCACGACACCGCTCGCGATGCAACTGCGCCTCTCGCCGACGCAGTTCGTGGCGTTCAAGGCCTTCCACCTGAACGACCTGAACACGGGCGCCCGGCGCTTCACCGCGCCGGTGCTGCTGCCTGACATGAGCGTCGGTACCCGCACCTGTCAGATCAAGGGCAAGGTCGCGTGGTCGGCGCCGAAGAAGTTCGAGTACCTCGTCTCTTTCGCCCTGACCGTCCAGGACTGGTGACCCCGTGACTGTCAGCGCAGCCCTACGCGAGGCCTACGCCTCCGGCGACACCGAGGGCATCATCATCACCACCGTGGAGGTCGATCACGCCTCGCTCGACGCGGCGATCCTGCTGGCCCAGAACGTCGACAGCGAGCTCGGCGAGCCGGGCGACACGATCCTGCTGCCGCTGGTCGAGGGCGGCCCGAAGGTCCCGCACCTCCTCTGCGCGTTCGCGTTGATCGCGCCCGGCGCCGACCAGGACGGCCCGACCGATGGTCGGCTCCAGATCGACAACGTCAGCGACCTGCTCCACGACCTGATGCAGGGCGTGATCGGCTACAACGAGGCCATCAAGGTCGCCTTCCGCCAGTACCGGGTCCTGCCCGGCCGGCTCGACGCGGTGACCGGCCCCGACGACGACACGCTGTCGGGCATGGAGATGGTGGCGTTCGACATCACGGCGGACCGGGCCGAGGGCACGATCGCCTGGCCGGATGGACGGCAGCAGAACGTCCCGACCGGGCCCCACGCCTTCTTCAACCGCGACGAATATCCCGGGCTGTTCACGACGTGACCCGGGCTGCATTCCTCCGGAGCGTCCGCGGCCGGCCCTATGACCGCGATGCCTTCAACTGCTGGCACCTCGCCAGCCTCGTCCAGGCGACGCTGTTCGACCGCCTGCTGCCGGTCGCCGATCCGGCGCTGGTGGCGGACACGCGCGAGCGAGCGCGGGTGCTGGCGAGCCATCCCGCCCGGGCCGCCTGGCAGCCAATCGCCGCGCCGGTCGACGGCGCCCTCGTTCTGATGGGCAAGGTCGTCGGCGCCGAGACACATGCCGGCACGTGGCTCACCGAGGATGGCGGTCTGATCCTGCACACCGACGAGCCGCACGGCGTGGCTCTCGATCCGCCGCTAGAACTGGCGCAGGCGCACCGGTGGCGGCTCACCTACCTGATTCCGGTCTGATCCACGCATGACCCTCGTCGTCACCGCCAACGTCGTCGGCCAGGTCCGCGGCGAGCCCGTCCGGCTGCCGAACCGGCGCCGTCGGCTCTCCACGATCGTCGCCCGGCATCGGCCGGCGGCGGGCCGGCAGTTCATCGTGTCGGTTCACCGGCGCGGCGCCGAGGCCGTCAAGCCGACGGACCGGAGCGTGCGCCTGCGCGCGCAGTGGAAGAGCACGCTCGTCGGCGCCGACGACGTGGTGCTGATCACGGTGGTGCCGCTCGGCAAGAGCTTCCTGTCGATCGGGCTGGCCATCGCGTCGATCGCGCTCATCGCCATCGCACCGTATGCCGCGCCGGCCATCGCGCCGGCGGTTGCGGGCGCACTCGCGATCTCGACCACGACCGCGACCTTCGCCGTCCAGGCCGGGCTCGTGATCGGCGGCATCGCCCTCGGCTACGCCGCGCAGGCGGCCAAGGGCGCCGGCAAGAGCAACAAGCAGGCCGAGCTCTACAGCCTCTCGGGCGGCGGCAACGTGCCGAAGCCGGGCTCGCGCCGGCCGCTGCTCTACGGCCGCTGCTGGTCCGCGCCGCCGCTCTCGCAGGGGGACTATTTCCTCTACGACGGCGACACGATGGTGCTGACCAAGCGCATGACGCTCGGCATCGGCAAGTTCCGGGTCCATCGGATCCGGGTCGGCGACGCGCTGTTCTGGAGCGAGGACGGCGGCTTGCAGGCGCCGTTCAGCAGCACCGCCGCCGGCAATCTCGGGACCGCGGTCGAGATCCTGTACGAGCAGGTCTCGCAGCTCGCGTCGGGCGACGTCATCACCTCGAACAGCGTGTCCGGCCAGGAGATGCCGCGGCCGGGCGGAAATCCAGATCGCACGCCGTGGTTTCGGCTCACCCCGCAGGGCGTGACCGCCGATGCCGCGCTGCTGTCCTGGACCTACCCGGCGATCTTCCGGGTGTCGTCCTCTCAGCGCCAGGTCGGCACGGTCGCCGGGGTCGTGTTCTACGGTCGGAAGATCGACCCGCGCACCGGCCAAGTGCTCGGCCCGGAATTCGAGATCCAGCGCAGCACCGAGAAGCCGGACACGTTGAGCCCGACCCCGCTGCGCCGCTCGGCCTATTTCCGCCTGCCCGAGCCCGGCACCACCTACGAGATCTGCGCGCAGAACGCCTACCCGGACCCGGTCGGGTTCGAGCAGCAGAACCGTGCCACCTGGGATGGTATGTCCGCCTACCGGGACGATTACCGGATCCGGCCCGAGACCACCGAGATCGTGCTGCGGATCAGGGCCGGGAAGGGCCTGACGGTCACGGCCTACTCCGACATCATGGTCGACGCGACTCGCATCGTGCCGGTCTGGAACGGTAGCGCCTGGGTGGAGCAGGCGACGTCGAAGGCCGTGTGGGCGTTCTGCGACCTCGTCCGGTCCACGTACGGCCTGGCCCAGCCGAACAGCGTGGATGCGGCGAAGGCGCTCTATTACGCCAACCTGCTGGCGGACAACGACACCTACGACGGCCCGTTGCCGGAGGTGTCCTCGTTCTGGGAAGCCGCCGGCCAGCTGCTGCTGCCGCTGCGCGCCGACCCGGTGAAGGTGGGCGCGGTGCACTCGTTCGTCCGTGACGAGAGCCGGGCCGAGCCGCGCCACATCCTCACCCGCCGGCAGATCGTGCGTGATTCCTCCGGCGCCACCTACAAGACGAAGGTGGAGGGCGGCGACGTCATCGTGGAGTTCGACCGCGATGGCGACCCGAAGCGGCCGGACGAGGTCCGCTTCAGCTACGGCGCGCCGACCCGCACCCCGAAGCGCTACAAGGTCGCCGGCATCGTGGACGGCCTCCACGCGCTCAAGCACGCAACGTGGCTTGCCGCCATCGCCGTGTTCCGCGGCGCCGAGCGCAAGATCCAGACGGAGTGGGACGGCCGCCTCGTCTACCCGGGCGACCACATCCTGTCCGACCTGTGGTTCCTGCGCGGGAAGCAGGCCTATGGCGTCGCGTCGGCTAACGGGAACGTCCTCACGCTCGACGTAACCGCCAACGTCCCGGCCGCCTACGGCTACGGCTCCATCCGCACCCGCCAGGGCCGGGAGTGGGGCATCCTGCGCATGCGCGGCGTCGGCGCCCGGGGGCTCGAGCTGCACCCCGACGACGTCGCGGCGCTCTCGACGCAGACCGGCCTCGGCCTCGCCGACGTGCTCGCCCGCGACACGCAGGACCCAACCACGGTGGTGCTCGGCGATCTCGTCGAGCTCCAGGAGACCTATGTCGCCCGCTCGGCGATCCCGAGCGACCCGGACCACGTCCAGATCGAGATGGTCAAGGACGATGCCCGGGTCTGGCAGCTGCTCGACGAGCAGGTCATCGCGCCGGCGCCGGTGAACGCCGATCCGATGGCCGAGCCGCTGATGCCGCAGATTTCGGTCCTGCACGCCCGCTGCCAGCGGGTGGAGACCGGCATCGAGGTCGTGTGGGGCGTCTCCGTCACCCTCGGCGCCCGGGCCTACGAGGTCGAGATCAGCTATGACGGCGGCGCCACCTGGGAGGTGCTGTCGCCGCTCGGTCCCGCCTCAAGCGGCCGCGCCCAGATGCGGCAGACCGATCAGCCCGTGACGGTGCGGGCCCGGGCCTATGGCCGGACCGGTCTGCACGGCGACTGGATCACGACGACGTTCACGACCGTGGCGCCGATCGTCCAGGGCGGGCTGATCGAGGACCTGTCCGTCACGATCGAGAAGCTCTCGGCCGAGACGCAGCAGCAGATCCAGTCCATCGCCGATCTCGGTAGCGGGCTGCTCAACCTCGACACCGCGACTGGCAACGCGATCCTCGACACCGCCCATGACACGATCCGCGGGGCGATCCAGCAGCTGACCGCCGCCCACGAGCGCCTGGCCGACGCCATGGCGACGATGCAGCTCTCGGAATACGAGAAGCGGGACGTGCTGAAGATCGGCAACAGCGCCAACTTCGCCGCGATCGAGCGCACCGAGACCCTGCGCCTGTCCGACAAGGAGGCCTTTGCCGAGATCACCACGGCGCTCTCCTCCCGGCTCACCCTGGGCGAGGGCGACATCGTCGGCAACGCCACCGCGATCCAGGGGCTTTCCACGAGCGTCGCTGTGGTCGACGGGCGCGTCACCGCGCAGTCGCAGTCGATCGAGGCGCTGCGCAGCCGGATCGACAGCACCGACCTGGGCCTCTCCGGGCAGGCCACGGCGGTGCAGGGGCTCACCTCCCGGGTCGCCCTGACCGAGAGCGGTATCCAGACCTTGTCCCAGCAGGTGACCAGCCTGCAAAGCACGATCAAGGGGCAGGGCGGACAGATCCTGGCGAATGCCCAGGCAACCAGCACGCTCGCGACCCGCGCCGACGTTGTCGACGGGCAGCTCTCGACGCAGGCTTCATCCATCCAGGCCCTGCGGACCACCCAGGACGGCCATACGGCGACCCTGACCACCTACGGCACGTCGATCAACGGCATCGAGGCGCAATATGGGGTGACGATCGAGATTGACGATCAGGTTGGCGGCTTCGTTCTGACTGGCTTCCGCGGCCTGGATGGTTCCGCAAAGTTCTCGTTCAAGCTGGCGGCGGACCTGTTCGTAGATGGTGGGATTACGAGCCGGATGGTGTCGACGACGTCGCTGATTACAACGACGGCGCAGATTGGAACGCTGACCGTCGACAACATCAACGTCAAAGACGGTGGTATCTCGTCGGTGGTTTCGGCCCAGTCCAGCGGACAGCAAGCGAGCGTCAGCATCAACGTTCGCACAGCCGGCGCTGTCTCCATCATTGCCAGTCGCACAGGTGATCTAAGCCAGCGCTTTACACAGGTCGGCACGAATACCGGCGCGCTTAAGATATACCGAGACGGGAACCTGATCGGTGCAATCCCCGCTAATTTCACAATGGACTTCGACCCCAGTCCTCAGGTCAACGCATCTTATTTCCGGCTCGGACCTACCGCCTACCCGATCCTCGACGTCCCAGGTGTAGGCGGCCACACGTACATGGTCGTCGATGACAACAGTCGCGGGATCGGCGGCGTGTTCATCAGCGTGCAGGAGAGCAAGTGAGCATCCCGTTCCTGCCTCTGCCGATGCCCTTCGTGCGCTACGATGCCGATGGCCGGATCACCGAGTGGGGTCGCATGGAGGCGACCTACATCGCCGCCGAGGGCTACGAGCGCGGCGGCATCGTCCCCGGCGAGGGGCGCCCGGACACCCATTACGTCGACCTGTCCGGACCCGCACCGCTTCTGCGGGTCCGCCGCAACCTGGTGGTCGAACTCGATACACGGACGCCGGTCCCGGGCGCGCCGGCCCGCGTCGCGCTGCCGGCGGACACGGTCATCACCGTGACGGGACCGGTCACCGGGATTGCGACCGCCGGTGGTGCGGTCGATCTGGTGATGAGGGTGCCCGGCACCTACACGGTGACCATGGAGGCATGGCCGCGGCGCCCCGCGGTCGAGACCCTGACGGTCCCGGAAACCGCCGGGCCGGTGCCGGAAGCGCCCGCCGGCGCCGTGGTGATCGGGCCGGACCTCGATGCCGTGCGAGCCCGGGCTAAAGAGATCGCCACCCTCCACTACGCCAACCTCGCCCTGACGTCCCGGCCTGCCGGTTTGCAGCCGGCCGACCTACTCAAGGCGCAGGAAGCCGAGAAGGTGCTCGCGGGCGAGAACAGCGAGTGGATCGCCGAGGAGGCCGCCGAGCGCGGCACCACGGCACGTGACTTGGCCGAGGCCATCGTCGCCGAGAGCACCAAGACCATCACCCGCGAGCGGGAGCGAACCCGGGTCACCGGCGCCATCGCCCGCGCCGCCACCGAGAGCGAGGTCGTCGCCGCGCTGCGGGGGGCCGGCCTCGAATTCTTCCTTCCCCCCGGGGCAGTAAGTCCCGCCTCCCAGGAGCCGTCATGGCCAAGAGCACCAAGACCCCCGTCACCCTGATCCAGAACGCGGCCGGCGCGGTGGTCGCCGTCCGCATCGGCGGCAGCGATCCGATCGCAGTGCAGCATGCCGGGCCCGTCGTCGGCATCGGGGTGATGAACCTCGCGCTCACCGTCGCCGACGTCGACATCAGCTATGAGGCCGCGCCCACCGAGGACGCGAAGGCTTGATCCCCGCGCCGGGCGCCAAAGCCCGGCCTGAGACCGTCGAGACCCACGTCTCCGGAGAGTGACCACCGACATGGCCGACCCCATTCCCTCCGTCGCAGTCGCGACGGGGTCTCTCGTCGTGACTGGCTCTGCCACGAACTTTATCGCGGCGGAGAACGACCTGTTCTGCGCCCGCGGTCAGACCGTCCCGATCGCGAGCCGGCAGAGCCCGACGCAGATCACTCTCAAGCAGCCGTGGCCGGCGGCCTCCCTCTCCGGGGAACAAGCGTTCAACGTCCTATCGCTGGGCGAGTATTGGCGCTCGGCGATCAGCATCAACAAGCGGTTCGCGGATCTGCTGTCGAAATGGGAGGTGGTCAGTCCGTTCAAATTCGACGCCGCCGGTACGCTCGCCGAGCGCGACGGCTACAACAACCAGCCGCGCGGTTTCGTCTACGTCGCCACGGACCAGATCCCGGTCCGGATGTACATCAAGCTGGCGAACGCGAATTCGGCTTCGGACTGGTCCTTCCCGATCTACATCGGCTCCGGCGGGCAGGTGGAATTCCAGCAGGCGCTCGACCAGGAGCGAACCCAGCGGATCCAGGCCGACGCGGCGCTGGGCAAGCGCATCGACGACATCACGGCCGGGACCGACCCGAACGTCCGCCCCGACCTGAATGCCGAGATCGCCCGATCCACGGCAAAGGACAGCCAGCACGACAGCCAGATCGGAAGCCTGCGCACCGATCTCACGGCCGAGGCGGGCTCTCGCGTGGCGGGTGATGCCACACTCAGCCAGCGGATCGATACCGAGGCCGGTCTCCGAGCAAATGGCGACACGCAGGTCGGACAGCGGATCGACGCTGAAACTGCGGCACGGGTGGCGGCGGACACTGCGCTCGGTGTCAGGATCGATGCCGAGGCGACAACGAGAGACGTGTTCGATCAGTCGGTGGCGCCGGTTCTGCCGCTGCTTGCGAGCGCCAAGTTTTTGGCACCCGTGGAGTACGGTCGCTCCGGATACATCTCGGCCTCTGCCGATACCAAGAAGCGCATCTTCTACGGGCTGAAGAAGGACTACTCCTTCGAGTTCAACGTCCCCGTATCGGTGCCGGGGATGCGAGCACTGCGGCCATCCGAATTGGCTCGCTCGAAGTATGCCGCAGCCCTCGTGGTCCGCAACTACAGGCTGGTTCACGGCCTGACGAAGGGCATGGAGTGGGAGTTCGGCGTCCCGCTGATCGTGCCGGGCGCGCGGTCGCTGCCGCCCGTCGAATATCGGCGCTCTGGCTACCTGAGTGCCAAGGTCGATCGCAACAGGCGCATACTTCAAGGCGTGCCCTCGAAGCCGGCGCCGGCCATCATCGTCCCCGCGGATCAGCGGTACGTGATCTATGCCGCCCCCGATCCGGGTAACGGCGGGCGCCCGAGCATCTTCTCGGAGGAGAGGGCGACGGGTCGGCGGCTCCGCCTCTCGACGCCCGGGGCCAACGAGATGTTCCCCTCCTGGACCTCGGACGGGATGGTGACGTGGGTCTCGGATCGGACCCGGGGGCTGACCGGTGGTGGGGCCGATGCGATCGGAGGTGCCTATTTCTCGCCACCCGACCGGGCCGACGAGCATTCGGTGCTACCGCTGCAAGCCATCGTGCGGTGGGGCGACAGCCTCACGGAACAGGCCAACAACTGGCTGGCGCTGGCCTTGCGCGCCATCGGCTGCAACTTTCCGGTCTACAACCTGGGCAAGTCCGGGCGAACCACAACGGGGATCGCGGCCCGGCAGGGCGCGCTCGTCTTCAGCTATCGACCCGTGGGAGGCACCATCCCGGCCAGTGGATCGGTGCAGCTCACGCCTTCCGTCGCCGGCCCGTGCTCGGCCTACGCCAACGGGGCGGCCGACCAGACGGGGTGCCGGCTGGCGGGCGTGCCCGGGACGATGAGCTGGAATGGCACGACGGCGACCTTCACCCGGTCTGCCGCTGGCTCGGCGGTGGCGGTGCCCGACGCGGTGCCCATGGTAGTCGATCCGATCACGTCCGACACCGGCGTGCTGGTCCCCTACCACGCGGACTGCATCGCCATCATCGGCGGCGGCACGAACGACATGAGCCAGCACGTGGCTGCCTTCACCAATATGCGGGCCATCTGCCGCAACCTCAAGTCGCGCTCGCGGCGCTTCATGGTGATGCCGATGTTCGGCTCGTCGAATGAGATTAAAGGCTCAAGCGGTTACATCGCAGTCGCTGAGTACAATGCCATGCTCAAGGCCGAGTTTCCGGATCAATATATTCAGAATAATAACCAGGACCTCAGGCAACTGCTCGTCTCGAAGAACCGATCCGACGAGGTTTCTTTCACGGCTAACGATGTGATCGGTCCCTACTTGCGACAGCCAAACGACCCCATACACATCACGCGCGACTTGGCAGGCTGCGGGCAAGACATCATCGCCCAAGCCATGGTGACGTTCATGCAGAACAAGGGATGGATCTGAGATGCCCGGTCCTTACGAAATGCTCGATGCTGACGGCGACGCCTACGCGGCATCCATGCCCGTACTCTACCGGGATGGCACGATGTCGGCTAAGACCGTGGCCTTCTTCGATTTTACGGACCCCTACGGTAAACCGCCAACGATACCTCCCCTCAACGGGGCTTTGTGCAAGAACTTCGTGGATGGCGGTTCTCCGGCTATCATTCGAGATGCCCCGGCAGACCCGGACAATGGCCCTGGTATCCGTTTCTACGGGAACTATCTGGCTCGATATATCGAGTTTCCGGCGAAGTTCTTCCCCTTCGGACTGGCCCGACCGCTCTATACATTCTGGACACGCCAGAGCGGCATACAGGGCGCGGACTACAACAACCGCATCGTTGATATTACCGTCGGCGGCGTCAGTCAGTTCTTCCTGGCGCCACACGGCAGCTCGGCCAGCCCGACATATCCTGTGCGGATGGAAGTGTGTTTCGGCGGGGTGGACATAGACTTGGGCTTCACGAACCTGCACGCTCGGTTGTTTGATCAGCAGGTGCACCAGCACGCTTACGAGCTGGTCACCTCTCCCGACGGCACTCAACAGAAGCTCGTCGTGTATCTCGACGGAGCGCCCTTCTACGAGACGGGATACGTGAACACCAAGGCTTTTGCAGCCCCGGGGGCTAACGCCCTCGCGCAGATGGGCGCCAAGGGCTTCGTGAGCACCGTCTATGGCCGGGGCTTCGCTGCGCGCCTGGACGACATCGGCTCAGCTCCTGGCGCCGCCCTGGCGCTCGTTGCCGCCGACTATGCGGCCAACGCCGCCAACATGGCGAGGCTCCCGTGATCGGCGGCAATGGACTTCCTCTCAACACAGCGGCGCTGATCGGTAGCGCCGCCGCCACCGGCAAAGCGGTTCTCGCCGCCGCAACTCCGGCGGCGGCGGCCACTGCCATAGGGCTCGGCACGGCGGATAACGTCGCGCACCAGAACATCCGGGCCAACGGCTTCCTCGAATTCCCCTACGGAGGAAGCATCCGGGTCAATGCTTTCGCCGGCCCGATCTCCGAGGGTGGCGACGGGACCTGGGCCAACGGGACATCCTTCTTTGCCAAGACCGGCTTCGCCAACGGCCAGGATACGGCTTGGCTCTACGTGCCCGGCGGGATGCGAGCCACCCCGCTCATCACGATGCAAGCCGGTTCCGGGCGGGTCGGGATCGGTAATCTTACCCCTGGCGCAACACTCGACGTCGTGAGTAGTCAAAACAACTCTTGGAGCATTCTTACCCAATCTGCGCCGAATGGGGCCAACGCATCGGGTTTCTATACGCAGTCCGACCTAAGCGTACAGATGGCGCTGCGCTCCGGAGATGGAAGCAAACTTAGCGTCATCACATCCTCCGGCCTCTCGTACCTTATGGGCGGCAATGTCGGCATCGGCACTAACGCTCCACAGGTCAGGCTGGACGTAGCGGGTGATTTTAAGTGCTCGGGCGTTGGCACCATTGGAGGGGCTAGTCGATCGGGCGAGTTTACCCTGGACGGCATCTCGGGTCTCCCGAAAATTTACAGGGCCTCCACGAACGGCTCCCCGCGTTGGGCGTGGGGGTCCGGGAATGGTGCCGATAGCGGCGAGGCAGACGGAAGCGATTTCTTCCTTAACAGCTACGGCAACGATGGAAGCTATAGAGCAACACCTTTTCGAATTCTCAGGTCAACCGGTGCCATTACTATAACTAACGGGCTGACGATCAGCGGAACGACAACCCTCAACAATGGCCTAGTGGTGGCAGGAAAGATCCGCGCGGGATCTTACACGGTAAGCACCGTTCCCGCTGGTGTGGTGGGAGAGCTGATCTATGTTTCAAATGCTCGAAAAGTCGGCGAGTCGGCGGGGGCTGGAACGGGCGTAATTTCGTACTACTCCAACGGAAACTGGCGGCGGCTGTCGGATGACAGTGCTATCGCAGCGTGAGGACCCCATGAGCGAACCTTTTCTCTACGAGTTCCTGTATCGCGGCCGGCCGGCGGGCTCGGCCGAGGCGCCGGCCTGGCACGTGGTGCTGGGCCAGCACGTGACGCCGCCGGGGGCGAGCGCGGCGCAGTTCGTGGCGAGCGCGGCGCTGACCCCGGCGCAGGCGGAAGCCGCGGGGTTCCCGCTCGCGGCGGTGCTGGCGGGGATCGACGCGGCGGCGCTGGCGGGGCGGGACGCGGCCGTGGCGGAGGCCGAGGCCGCCCGAGAGGAGCGGGACGCGGCGGTGGCGGAACGCGACGACCTGGCGGCGCAGCTCGCCGCGCGCGCGCCGGCCGCAGGCCTGCCGGCGGTGTCGGACCGGCAGTTTTTCCAGGCGCTGGCGGAAGGCGGCGCGATCGACCCGGGCGAGGCGCTGGCGGCGGTGATGACGGGCACGCTGCCGGCGCGGATCGAGGTGGCGGTGGCGGCCCTTCCGTCGGCCGAGCAGTTTGCCGCCCGGATGCTGCTGTCGGGCGCCACGGCGTTCGAGCGCGGCCACCCGATGGTGGCGCAGCTCGGCGCGGCGCTCGGCTACGACGATAAGGCGCTGGACGCGCTGTGGGCCGCCGCCGCGGCGCTCTGACTTCGACCCGACCGCTGCGCCACCCGGCCCGGTCCGCGACACCCCTTATAATTCGGAGATCCTGATGACCGCGAGCACATTCGAGCGGGCGCTGACGCTCGTCCTAAAGCACGAGGGTGGGTACGTCGATCATCCGTCCGATCCTGGTGGGCCGACCAACCTGGGCGTGACGATCGGCACGCTGTCGGCCGTCCTGGGCCGCCCGGCGACCAAGGTCGACGTGAAGGCGCTGACGCCTGCGAAGGTCGCCCCCGTCTACCGGCAGCGCTACTGGGACGTCATCGAGGGCGACGACCTCCCGGCCGGGCTCGACTACGCCGTCTTCGACTGGGCCGTGAACAGCGGGCCCGCCCGCGCCGCCATCGCGCTCCAGCGCCTCGTCGGCGTGGCGGATGACGGGCACATCGGCCCGATCACCCTCAAGGCCGTCGCGGGCCAGGATCGGCAGAAGCTGATCGGCTCGCTCTGCGACGCCCGGCTGGCCTTCCTGAAGGCGCTGTCGACCTGGCCGATCTTCGGCAAGGGCTGGTCGAGCCGCGTCGCTGGCATCCGGAAGGAGGCGCTAGCGATGATCGCCGCGGCGCCGGCGGTGCCGACCTGCCCGACCTGCGGCAAGCCGCTGACGGCCTGACCAACCTCCGCAGATTCTGCGGCAGTTCGACCCGCGCCGGCCGGGTCCGCCGAGCACCCCCAATCAGGACATGGCTATGAACGCGATCCAGATCGCCAGCGCCTTCCGCGCGCTCCTCATCTTCGTCGGCGGCGCCCTCGTCGCGAAGGGGTGGCTGACCGCCGAACAGGTCTCGTACCTGACCGACGCCAGCACCCTGACCGCCGCCGTCGGCGCCGTCATGGCGATCGGCAGCTTCGCCTACGGCTTCTGGACCCGGCGCCCGGCCGGCCTGCTGAAGGCGGCGGCGTCGCTGCCGGAGGTGGACCGGATCACCGTCGCACCCTCGGCGGCTCCGCTGGCGGACGCCGTGCCGAGCCCCAAGGTCACGGCGCAGTAGAGGCGCCGCCATGCTGTTCCCGGTCGGCCCGAGCACGCCCGCCCACCCGGCGGGCGCCTACAGCTTCAACCGCCTGTTCGAATGGGCCATGGCGGTCATGATGCTGCTGATCGCCGTGACGCTCGCGATGCCGGGCGACACCATGGAGCGCGCCTCGCTCAAGCCGATCGCCGATCTTGGGTTCAGCGAGGGCAACATGGCCTTTTTCTTCGGGGCGGTGGGCGTGCTGCGCGTCACCGCCCTCTGGCTCAACGGCCACATCAACAACGGGGTGACGAAGCCGAACGGCGCCAACATCCGGGCCGTGTGCTCCGGGCTCGGCGCCCTGGTGATGGCGCAGCTGACCCTCGCCCTGGTGGTCGACGCCTTCACCGCCGAGGCGCCCAGCTTCGTCATCCCGGTCTTCGGGACCCTGACCATTTTCGAGGCGATCTCCTGCTACGTGGCGCGCCTCGACGCAGTCGATCGCCGCTCCCGCCTGGGCAGGGCCCTCACAGCGCTGGAGCGCATGAAATAGCATGGAGCACCTGATCGCATTGCTGCCCCTGCTGTCGTCCATGCCGGCGCTGCAGGTCTTCGTCGGCGGTGCCGTGGCGGTCACCTGCGTCGCCATGGTGCTGCGGGCCAACAAGGACAAGCACGAGGTGCCGCCTCCCGCGCCCGGTTCGGTGGGCGATGCCATGGTGCATCTGCAGGGCCCGGCCGAGTACCTGAACATCATGCGGGACCTGCGGGAGATCGGCCGCCAGCAGGTCGAGCACCTGGCGCGAATCGCGGAATGTCAGCGAGCCGCGCGCGAGCAGCTGACGGCGCAAACCGACCTGCTCCGCAGCATCGACCGGGAGCAGGTCCGCCACCACGGCCACGACTGACCGCCCGGAACTCGCCCCGCCGCCGGCCCGTTAGCCGGCGGATCTTTCGGACCCCCGAGGCCCGCCCTCAGCCCCGCCGGCAGCCGCCGAGCGGGGTAATTGTCTATCTTTCAGACCGTTATGCAAATCTTTATTGGATTTTATCGGTCAGATAACAATTATTTTAGCCAAACGATTTTCACAACTTGAAATCATCCTGTAATTGTGTGAATTTTTACATGTTCGTTTATTATCGTTCTCCATATTGCTTGAGTCTTATCTGTTCGTGCGTGATGATCACTTATATCATCCGGAATAAATTCGTCTCTGATTAACCCATCCTCTCCCATCATGGCTTTATCTATGCGCAGCATTCTTATATTTAATTCTTCTTTCAGATTGACTTCCAATTTATCATTAAATTCAACAACCAGAGATGATCTGTCGTGATCGCTCAATGGGTACAATGCAGCGGTTTTTCTGATTTCCTCCTCTGCGATCTCGACGTGTTTATACGATTGTCTAAAGAAATTCTCACCCTTCAATGGAGATAGTTGTGGTCCCAAAATAAAAATGTTATCAATATTTTTTCCAGTCTTTATTACATTTTGCAAAAATTCAGAATAAATCTTGATTCGCTCTTCAATAAAATTTTCTTTATCTATTGATTTAGAGTGACACATTTTTACGTATGTAAAATCGAGGTCGACACTTCCAAACATAAAAAACAGCGTTTTTGGGGCTCGCGCTGAAACAGCATCTATTATGATTTCATTGTGCCCCGTCGTCGAGTTCTTGTTGCCAAGTCCTTTGATCGTTGCTCCAGAGAACACATAATGACAAAATATTCCCCATGATGTGCCCACAAATTGCCTTGAATGCGAATCTCCAAAAAACATATGCATCATGGCGATATTTGACCTTTGATTAAATTTGGCGATGGATAACCTGCATTCACTTGGAACACAAGAAGCCTCTGGATATGATGTAGCCATCCCAAGCGCAAGTCAGCAGGAGCGAAGATGTAGCCGGTTACCATGCGCTCGGGATTCGAACTCCGATGGCCAGCATTAGCCGACCTGAAGGCGAGCTTGTTTCGTCCTGCTTCTCCACTCCTCCGGCCACGGCACGTTCCGGCCGAGGGCGCATCCCGCTACTGCCTCCCGATCCGCCCATCCCCACTTCGCACAGGCCTGAAGCGCGACCTTGACCGGGAACCTCAAGCCTGTTTGTTCTCTTTGTGTTCTAACACGGAGGGCGCGCGTGAGTCTCTATCGGGTCGGTGCAGAGGCGGCGGACGCAGGCGGGCTTGTGCGGATCCCGTTCATGCTCCCGACCCTGTGCGCCGGATTCCCGAGCCCTGCTGAAGACTTCATCGAGGGCGCCCTGGAGCTGCCGCGCTGGCTCGTGCCGAACCCGCCCGCCACCTTCATCTGGCGCGTGCGCGGCTGGTGCATGAAGGGGGCCGGCATCCACGACGAGGATCTGGCCGTGGTCGACCGGTCGCTCTCGCCTGCCTCCGGCGCGGTCGTGGTCGCGGTGGTCAATGGCGAGATGAGCCTCAAGCGCCTGGTGATGACCGGCAACCGGCTCGCGCTGACGTTCGACAATCCGGAGATGGATCAGGAATTCGCCCTCGAGGATCTGGAGGAGGGCCTGCTCTGGGGCGTGCTGCTGTTCTCGGTGCGCTGGCACCATGTGAAGGCTCGCGCGAGCCTCGTGCGATGAGCCGGGCGATCGCGCTCATCGACGGCAACTCGTTCTATTGCTCCTGCGAGCGCGTGTTCGACCCGAAGCTCGCCGGCGTGCCGGTGATCGTGCTCTCGAACAACGACGGCTGCGCCATCGCCCGAACCGCCGAGGCCAAGGCGCTCGGGATCCGGATGGGCGAGCCCTATTTCAAGATCCGCGATCTGTGCCGGCGGCAGAAGGTGCGCGTGTTCTCCTCGAACTATGCGCTCTACGGCGACATGAGCGCGAGGGCGAACACGGTCTACCGGCAGTTCGCGCCTGACGTGGAGATCTACTCGATCGACGAGAGCTTCCTCGACCTCTCCGACGTGCGCGACCGCGACCGGGTGGCGCTCGCCCGGGACCTGCGCTCGACCGTCCGGCAATGGACTGGCCTGCCCACCTGCGTCGGGATCGGGCCGACGAAGACGCTCGCGAAGCTCGCCAACCACATCGCGAAGAGCATTCCCGAGCTCGGGGGCGTGTGCGACCTGTCCGACGAGGCAGAGCGCGCCGCCTGGATGGTCGGGATCTCGGTTGGCGAGGTGTGGGGCATCGGGCGCGCGTCCCGGGCGCGCCTGGAGGCCATGGGCGTCGACACGGTGGCGGACCTGCGCGACCTCGATCCCCGGCCGGCGCGGCAATCGCTGACGGTCGTCGGCGAGCGGATCATCCACGAGCTGCGCGGCCGCCCATGCCTGCCGCTCGACATCGTGCCGGCCCGGCGAAAGGGCTGCGCGGTGACGCGCTCGTTCTCGTCCCGGATCACCGAGCGGAGCGTGCTCGAGCAGGCGGTGGCGGCACACGCGACGCGCCTCGGCGAGAAGCTGCGGCGCGACGGGCTCGCCGTCTCGGCCGTCACGGTCTTCTACCACACGAGCGAGCACGACCGCGGCGACCCGATGCGCTCGGTCTCGACGGTGGTGCATCTGCCGGAGGCGACGAACGACACCCGGCACTTGATCGACGCGGCACTTCACGGTGTCGCGAAGACCTGGAAGGAGCAGGGCCCGACGCCGTGGCGCTACAGCAAGGCGGGGCTGGTCACGAAGGATCTCGTGCCGCTCGACGGGGCACCCCGCCCCCTGTTCGGCGCCCTCGACCGGGAGAAGTCAGGGAAGCTAATGGCGGCGATGGACGCCTGCAACAGCCGGTTCGGGCGCGGCGCCGTGGTGCCGGCGCGGGCGGGGCTGGTCGAGAAGCGCACTTGGTCGACGAAGTTTGAGATGCGCTCGCCGCGCTTCACGACCCGGTTGAGCGAGGTGCCGACTGTTCGGGCTATTCGGCCGCACTCATGAGTTCATTCCGCCTGATCATTCACAAATCCCTGGAATATTTTGAAAATATCATTGTGATCGCTGAGTGCTGCCAGATCTCTGGGATGGATATACTCTTCACCAAAAAACGGGAATATGCGGACGTCGAAACAGGCGCGCAGCCAGTCGATGGCAGTGCGAATTCGAGGGACGCGGTCCACATCGGGATGATATGTCAGCCACACATCGAGGCGGAAGTTGAGGCCGCAATCGATCGGGATTAGGTCCATACCCAACGGATAGACGTAAGTTGGAAGCCATCCGATGCCCGCCCCGTTTGCGACAGCCAGAGTATGGGCGCTGCTCGCATTTGTTTTGATTGCAATCGCAGGTGCGCGGGGGAGCGCCGGAAGCGTCTTCCCATATGTCGAGAGCGTGGATGTTTCCTCGGAAATTTGAAATACAAGTGTGTGATCGCTAATTTCTTCAATGCGAGTTGGTAGTCCAAATTTATTGGCGTATGAATTGGATGCAAATGGCATCGTGTGGAGATATCCCAACCGCACCACTTTCAAGTCGGCTTCCTGCGGGCGTGTGAGCTGCACTGCGACATCGGCTTCCATTCTCAGCACGTCGGCCGAGGTCATGCCGCAGCTAAGGTCGATACGTAGTCGTGGATGCCGACGCTGAAACTCGATGATGCGGGGTACGAGCCAAGCAGATCCGAGGCCCTCTGTGACGGCAATCTTGACTTCTCCGTCGATGACGCTCGAATAGTAATCTCCTGCGCGTAGTATCTGATAGGCCGAAGCCTCCATTTTTTGCGCTTCAGCTAAGATCTTAGCGCCTTCCGGGGTCGGCCTGATGCCGGTCACGCCTCTCGTCAGGAGGGACACCCCCAAGGTAGTTTCCAACTCGCTGATGCGGCTGCGCAGTGCGTTGAACGACAGCCCGACCCGTGGGGCGGCCGCCCGGAACGAGCCACAACGGTGGATCTCCAGCAGCATCCAGAGCGAATGCCAGTCGGGCATCGTGTACTGCCGATCGGCTGGTGGGTGTTCCGTTTTCAGAACACCCCGTTCTTGTGGCTTGCGCATACACGATCCTCTGTTTCTGCAATCAAACGGGAGGTTTCCGCCTAGATCTACTTGGGGCTTCCTGGTGTCATCTCATCTAGCAAGATCGGGTTCTCTTGCCCATCAGCAGGCGACGCGGCTTCCACGCCCGCGCCGCGCGCTCGCCGACATGGATGTGACGCGGATTTCGCGTCACGTGGTCATCTACACCCCCAGCATCGATGAGGTCGAGCGTTTGTTCGACGTCTGCCGCAGAGAACTAGGGTCGCAAGCCAGTCTTGACGTCGTCAGACGGGTCATGTCAGCCAATCCTTCAACGTTCAGCGCATTCGCAAGACGCGATAAGTACGACTGCGCCAACCCTCGTGCGGAAGGGTTCATTGCGTGGCTGCCGCTCACATCCGAAGGCAGGAAAGCCCTGCTCGGCGGTCAATTCGACGGTGCCAATCCTTCACCAAACTACATCGCAGCCCAGCATGAAAAGCCTGCAGCACTGTACGTGTGGGCGATCTATGCGCCTGGGCGTCTTGCCGGCGGCGTCGCGCTCGCCTTCCAACAGATGTCAACGCCGCTCTACAGCGATGTGGATCTGCTCGCCTGGGGGCCGACGGCGGCCGGTCGCCGCCTGATCGATACCGTTGGGTTCGAGCCGCTCGATGCCGACGAAGCCGGTCAGCGCGGGTTCCACATCTACAGGCGGAGCCCGCAGGACACCGTTCGCCCAGCCTACGATACCTATCCGAGCACGACCGAAGCGAACACGGTCACCGTGGTTCGATCGCTGGACGATCTCACCAAGGTGATGGCGATCAGGTCCGTCGCCTTCCTGGCCGAACAGGCCTGTCCGCTGGAGGAGGAGTTCGACGGCAACGACCTCTCGTCGACGCATCTCCTCGGCTACGTGGGTGACGAGCCGGCGGCCTCGTTGCGCATCCGGTGCTTCGCAGATTTTGCGAAGGTCGAACGACTGGCGGTGAGGCCGGAGTACCGCAATTCACGGATGGCATTCGTGATCGTCCGGGCGGCCCATGAGCTATGCCGCAAAAAGGGGTATGTGAAAGTCTACGGGCACGCGCAAAAGCGCCTCATGCCGTTCTGGCGTCGGGCGGGAGCACGGACGTTCGACGGCGGCCAGGACTTCGCTTTCTCGGATCACGAATACACGGAGATGCTGGCCGAGCTTCCGCGGGATCCGGACGCCATAGCCGTCGGCGCAGACCCTCTCGTCATCATCCGTCCGGAAGGCCGGTGGCACTTGCCCGGCGTCCTGGACCGATCGAGCGTGCGCCCGGCAACGAACCCTACCGGCGGCGAGAGGAGTAGGCGGCGATGACGATCCACCAACGAAACCGCTCGCCGTTTGTCGGGAGTGAGGGGCGCCCCATGCCCCCCAAGCCTCCCCCAACGATCGATGAGGTGGCGGCGATCCTGCCCTCGCTCGTGCAGGCGCTCGGGATCATTGTCGAGCAGATGGAGCCCCTTATGGAGCTCGCCTGCCAAGCAACCAATCTGTCCGAGCAGACCGCCGACGCGATGAACGATGTCGGTTACGCCCTCATCGAGCACTCGCGCAGCCTCATGCATGAGGGGCTGGAGCGCCGGAGGAATGGTCCCGGCCGGACGATCCTCCGACACCGCGATGAAGCGGGTGTGGTCAATCATCCGAGTGGTCCGGGGCTGACAAACGAAATCACCGCCGAGACCGAGCTGCCGCCAGCATCTCCGGTGTGACGTCCGCCTCGAAACACAGCGGCCTGGCCCCGCGCGGCCGGTTGTAGGCGCTGCGCCGGCCGCACGAGCGGCCGGCGCGGTCGTGCTGGTAAGGGCAGGCGCAGGGGCCATGATAGCCGGCGATCGATTCGGCGATCAGGCGCTTGACGATCTCGGAGTCGGCCGGTCCGGTAGGCACCTTGCGCGGCCGCTCGGGCGCCGGCGCAGATCGCGGCGGCCCGCCGCGCTCGAACGGGTTCTGGACCGACGGCTGCCCGGCCGGCTGCGCCATCGCCTGTCCGACGCAGCGGACCATGCCGAACAGGACGGCCGCCCAGAACAAGGCTGAAACCGCGACTGCGATAGCGGTAGAGATCCGGTTCTCCCATCGGCCAGGCCGATCGTACTTCCGCGGCTGGGGGCCGAGCGCCTGCTGCGCGGCCCAGGCCTGAAATCGCTCCTCGGCCCCATCCTGCTCGTTCATGCCGATCGCCCGCGCCGTCCGCTCACCTTGGCTGTTGTCACAGGCCGCTCACGCTGCATCAAGAGACCGGCAGGGCCCGATCCGCTACGATCCCGGCCATGTGCAATCTCTACAGCTCCGCCCGCTCTCAGGATGAGATCCGGCGCACCTTCGCGGTCGACCGCGATGAGACCGGCAATCTGCCGCCGCTGCCCGGGATCTTCCCCGACCAGATGGCGCCCGTCGTGCACGCCGCTGACGGCGAGCGGGTGCTGACGATGATGCGCTGGGGCTTCCCACCGCCGCCGAAGGTTGGCACCCAGCCGGTCACCAACGTGCGCAACGTCGCCTCGCCCTACTGGCGGCCCTGGCTCAAGCCGGCGAATCGGTGCCTCGTGCCCGTGACCTCGTTCAGCGAGTACGCTGACACGAAGCCCCGGAAGACGCCGGTGTGGTTCGCCCTCAATGAGAGCCGGCCGCTCTTCGCCTTCGCGGGGATCTGGCGGCCCTGGACAGGCGTGCGCGGCCCGAAGCGGGACGAGCCCGTCGAGGAGGAGCACCGCCTGTTCTCATTCCTGACGACCGAGGCGAACGGCGTGGTCGGACCGGTACACCCGAAGGCGATGCCCGTGCTGCTCACCACCGCGGAGGAATGGCGCACCTGGCTCGAAGCGCCGGCCGAGGAGGCTCTGCAGCTGCAGCGGCCGCTGCCGGACGAGATGATGGCCGAGGTGGCGCGGGGCGAGCGGCGGGACGGGGTCTGAGGGTCAGGCGGCCTGTCGTCGGCAGTGGTGAACTCCCGCGCTCGCGCGCCCCATTCGGCTCTGCGGTTCTCGCTAATGGCTTCTACCGCGTCGCAGACGCGCTGCTCACCGTCTGGACCACGGCGGCGGGCAGCAGTGCGCGCTCCACGCGCGCCTGCATGTCCCGCTCAGCTACGCCAGCCATGGCGAGGACAATCAGGCCGATGCCAACGGCAGTCAGGAACGAGGCGCGCAGGTTCTGCATGGGTTCGGCCCAGGATTGATCGAAGCGCAGCTATGACCGGCAAGGGTGGCCGCTGTGTGATCCGCTTCGGGCATCTTTGGGCATGAATGGTTTCAGTCGTATTCCAGGCCGACCGAGCGCTCGAAGGCAGTCCCGCTCGTCTGCTGCCCTTTTGGATCAGCAACCAAGATGTCGCGGAAGCCTCGCCCCATCAGCTCCCGGACCTTGTCGAGCGCCTGCAAATCCGTGCCGCAGGCAAACGTCAGCGCGCGGCCGGTTGGGTCGGTTCCTGTTACCTTGTACAAGCTCGGTTCCCTGTCTCGCGTTGAGCACGCGGCAGCCGGGATGTGCCGACGTCGGCATCGAGACGCAAGGCGTGCAGCGGCGGACTGATGCGATCGGGCGGAGGTTGGGCCCGATGGCGTTCCTGGGGGCTGGAGAGGACGAAGGGCTCGCCCTTCGTCCTGCCGATCGCTCGAGGCGCAGGCCCATTCGGCACCTCGACGCGGCGCTCGAGCAGATCTCCACTCGCGCGAAGCTGGAGGGTGTGACGACACAGAACCCCCGGCACTCATTCGCTTCCATGGCCGGCGAACTCGTTCATGCCAACGGCGCCAACAGCACCGCCGTCCTCACCGCATTCCGCCGCCGGGCCGGTGTCGCATCCTCGACCGCCAGTTCGTCGGCCGACCACTGGTGAGCCATGACGGCCGCGGCGACGTCGAGGCGCTTGTCGCCGATCTCCAGCACCACCGGCTTCGAAGGGTCGGCGAGATAGGCTGCCGTCGCCGCCTCGAGGGCGTCCTCAGTCAGGAGCTTTGCCTTGTAGGCCTCGCCGGCGGTCATGAGGTACCCAGTTCTTGCTGATTAATTAACCAATCACCCAGGCATTGCCGGCTGAGTTTTCGATTATCTTCACCGATTGGGTCCGCGCAAATGTCGCCATATAGGAATGATGGACACTAAGAAGACTTTCTTGCAGATCTTGGTCATCTTCGATGGCGGCGACATTTAGGCCAATCGCCCTACACTTATCAATTAAATAATGCTCGCCATGCTCTGTATTTTCACTGTAGTTCATCAAACCTGAAATGACAGCTTCGGCTGCGATTTCAGGATTCTGCAAATGTGCAAACATGTTGCCGGCCAGCCATCCTTTGACCATTGCACGAGCGCCCTTTACTGAGCGCTCGCAGTCAAGAATAAATGCTGGCGGGTATTTAGCAAAAACAGCCTGCCAGACGATCTGGCGCATGGGATCTTTCTTGATGTCTTCGATTGCTTTATCGACTTCAGCCAATATGCCCATAGCCGGCAGACCATTGACCTGCGGATCGGTTGGTCCCAAGCATGAGTGCTTGGCCATGAATATTTGCTTGGCGGCACAGGCAATCATAGTGCCGACACTCATTGCCATATGCGGTATGAACACCCGCAGGTCGGTACCAAACATCTTGTAAAGGTATTCTACCATGGCGCGGCCGGCCTCAATTCCTCCGCCGGGCGTATGCAGGACAAGGTCAAGACCCTGCGATCTATCAAGGCCGTGAACAACGGCCATAAGACCGTTCATGTCGAGGTCGCTGACCGCACACTCGGGATGCATCCGGCCGGATGCATCCCGTCTGAGTAAAAACCCTGAATAATATGCTATAACAGGCCGCTTTAGCCTTCCGGCGAGCTGGCCTATATACTTTTGACGGACCGCATTCTGCGCGTCGTGAAAGCCCTGACCCTGGAGCGAGTCAATCTCTAAGTTGATCTCGTTCCATGTCGGCATGTTTGTTCTGCACCGTATTAGACCGGATAGTCACCGGCGTGAACTCCCCATACCCGGAGAGCGAAGGAAAGACCGGGGTCGAATACGATGAGGAGGAACGGCTGAAATCGACTTGCGGGATCGGAGCCTCAACAAGCGATATGCCGAGGGCTTGAAGGCTCGCTTGGCGGTCCGTCATGGCTTTCCTCGCCCGGCGTTTACCATGGTCATCGCGCGTCGGTAGCATGTCTTCCTCCACCGTGCCAGCCACGATGCAGGTTGGTCCCAACCTAACTAGATGGGTCGGGTTCCACCCCTCACCGGGTCGTGAGATCCAACCAGACCTCTATGGTGTCAGGCTTGCCACTCGTGGCGCGTCCCCGCATTCAACTTAGTTCACAGCGAGCGGCCCCCGAAATCCCAGATCGGCACCATGCCCGGCATCTTCACCGGCTCGTGCCGGTAGGCTGTCCACTTCCCGAGCTTGATCCACTCGGGCGTGACCTCGTGCACGTCCACCGACAGCGGGATCAGGATCCCGCAGAAGTCGCCGCGCAGCGTCCCGGTGTCCGGGCCCACGCCGAACAGCCTCAGGGTGTCCCACCCGGTCTCATGCGCCTGGACGCCCCACCGATCGATGAAGCCGCAGAGGCGTGCGTGCGTGTCGCGCCACTCGTCGGGGCGCAGGCCGCGGCACGGGACGACGCCCGGCGACAGGCTGGCGAGGCCGCGGGACCAGGCGAGGACGGCGGGTGGAACCCCTGCGGGGTCGGGCGGATACGTGGGGTCGACTACAGCATTTCGTACAGCATGAAGGGACAGCACCGGCGATTTCCCTAGGCAAAAGCCTCTCCGTCCGTCCCATCCATCATGGGGGCGACGGAGAAGCGCCAGGGCGAGGGAGAGGCAGTGTCGATCATGGCCGTGAGGTGGTGATCCGCCCGGCCTTGTCCATGCCGGGCCCCGTCGGAGGTGGGAAGCGCGTCAATGCCCGTGCTTGCAGTCCGGGCCGTGGACATGCTCGTGGCCGTGCTCATGCGCAGGGTGGTCGTGCGCGTGTCCGTGCCGGTGGCCGTGGTCGTGATGGGCATGGTCGTGATGCCCGTGATCGTGGTCCTTGCGATCGTGGCCCTCGTGGGCATGGTCGTGGCCGTGATGGGCGTGGCCGTGGTCGTGCCCGCAGGTGCTGTGGTCGTGGGCCGCCGCCTCCTTCTCCGGGCGGAACGGGCGCAGGAGCGCGCCCGCGGTGCAGCCCTGGCTGCGGATCAGCTCGGCCACCACGGGATCGTCGAGGACGTAGAGCGCGTCGGCCGTCACCTCGGCCTGGACGTGGTTGCTGCCGAGCTGCCAGGCGAGGCGGGTCAGGCGGACCGGATTCTCGGCCTTGACCGCGAGCAGGGCCTGCGGGGCGGCGAGGATGCGCACCAGGCGCCCGTCCTCCAGGCGCACCGCGTCGCCGTCCTCGAGGGTGGTCTCGCGGTCGAGGTCGAGGCGAAAGGCGAGGCCGCCCTGCGCGGTCAGCTCGGCGTGGCGGCGCGAGCGGGCGGCGTGGTCGAGGGCGACCTCGTCGGCGACGGCGTCGGGGCGCACGGCGGCTTTGCGGACGATGGTGGTGGCGCGCTGCATCGGGTCCTCGCGGGCATTCGGGCCGGATTGTCCGGCTTCCTGTAGAGCATTTGGCGGACCGGCGGCAGGGCCCGCCCCGTGTGACCTCGGCGCCGCACCTGAACGGTTCGTGTCCCAACCGGCCCGGGTGTCGGGAACCATCGCACGGCCAAGCTCATTTGGCGTTCGGCTGCGGTACGGCTAAGCTGGGTGGCAGCGGCGCGGGCATGAGGCCCGGGGCCAGAGACCGCGACATGCACGAGGGGACAACACCATGAAGAAGCTCATCGCCGCCACGCTCGCCGGCGCCCTGGCGCTCTCGGTCGGCGCCTGCAACACCCCCGGCGACCGCGCGGCCGGCGGTGCCGCCCTCGGCGGCCTGACCGGCGCGGCGATCGGCGCGGCGGCCACGGGCCGGGCCGGCGGCGCCCTCGCGGGCGGCCTGATCGGCGCGGCCGGCGGCGCCGTGGTCGGTGCGGCCACCGCCCCCCAGTGCCCCTACGGCACCTACCGCGACCCCTACGGCAACGTCTACTGCCGCTGAGCGCCATCGCGTGACGACCCCGGCGGCGCGCCCGCCGGGGTCGTCCGCCCGACGGGATGCTTCGCCGGGTGCGCTTCCACATTCCGCGGCGGCGTCCGGGGCGCTACAAGGGCGGCATGACGCGCGCCCGAATCCCACCATCCTTCGTCCCGCCAACGCCCTCCCTGCCCCAGGCCCGGAGGCGCGCGTGAGCCAGGGTGTCTGGGGCAAGCTCGGCGGTGCCGGTATCGGTCTCGCCGCCGGCGGTCCGCTCGGCGCGCTGATCGGGGCCGTCGCCGGCCATTTCCTCCTCGACCGCGAGGGCTCGCTGCTCGGGCCCACGCCCCGCGAGGTGGTGTTCACCACCGGGCTCGTGGCGCTCGCCGCCAAGATGGCGAAGTCGGACGGGGTGGTGACACCCTCCGAGGTCGCGGCCTTCGCCGACATCGTGCAGGTGCCCGAGCACGAGCGCGCCGGCGTCGAGCGGCTGTTCGACCTCGCCAAGCGCACCACCAGCGGCTTCGAGGGCTATGCCCGCCAGGTCGCCGAAGCCTTCCGCGACGAGCCGGCCCTGCTCGAGGACGTGCTCGACGGCCTGTTCCACATTGCCAAGGCGGACGGCGCGATCCACGAGAGCGAGGCGCGCTACCTCGCCGCGGTGGCGGAGATCTTCGGCTTCGACGCGGCGCGCTTCGCCGCCATCACCGCCCGGCACGTGCGCCTCGCCGACGACCCCTATGAGGTCCTGGGCGCGCCCCGCACCCTCACCGACGCCGAGTTGAAGGCGCGCTACCGGGCGCTCGTCTCCGAGAACCATCCCGACCGGGCGATCGCCCGCGGCCTGCCGCCCGCGGCAGTGGCCATCGCGACCCGGCGCCTCGCGGCCATCAACGCCGCCTACGACCGCATCGCCGCCGAGCGGCACCTGAGCTGAGCCGATGAGCCTCTCCCCCGACAGTCCCGTCGCCACCCAGGTGGTGCCCTCCCCCAACCACGACGAGCGGACCCTGCCGGTCGACGTCCTGATCCTGCACTATACCGGCATGGCGAGCGCCGCCGAGGCGCTGCTGCGGCTCTGCAACCCGCTGTCCAAGGTCTCGTCGCACTACCTCGTCTTCGAGGAGGGCCGGGTGGTGCAGATGGTGCCGGAGGCCCGCCGCGCCTGGCACGCCGGCATATCGGCCTGGGAGGGCGTGCGCGACATGAACTCGCGCTCGATCGGGATCGAGATCGCGCATCCGGGCCACGCCGAGGACGGCACCGTGGCGCCCTACACCGAGGCGCAGATGGCGGCGGTGTCGGCCTTGTGCCGCGACATCCTCGGGCGCTGGCCGATCCGCCCCGACCGGGTGCTCGGCCATTCCGACATCGCGCCCGAGCGCAAGATCGACCCCGGCGAGAGCTTCCCGTGGGGTCCCCTCCACCGGGACGGGATCGGCCATTGGGTGCCCCCGGCCCCGATCCGAGACGGGCGGTTCTTCGCCGAGGGCGATGCCGGCCAGCCGATCGAGGCGCTGCAATCGATGTTCGCGCTCTACGGCTACGACGTGCCGGTGACCGGCATCTTCGACGCCCGGACGAAGGCGGTGGTGACGGCGTTCCAGCGCCACTTCCGGCCGACCCGGATCGACGGCGTGGCGGATGCCTCGACCATCACGACGCTGCGGGACCTGCTGGCAGGCAAGCGGGCGTAAGAGAAGGGGGGCCGCTGCGCCCCCCCCCTTTCCTCACCCGTGGCTGCTGCCGAGCCGTTCGCGTGGCGCCTCGGCTTGGGGCGGGGTCTCGGCCGGCGCCTCGACCGCGCCACGGGTCCGCCACAGGCTGTAGACGATGCCGCCGGCGAGCAGGACCACGGTCACCACCAGGGCGACCCAGGGCTGGATCTCGATCAGCTCGAACGTATCCGCCACCACGATCTTCAGGCCGATGAAGATCAGGATCAGGGCGAGCGCGGTCTTGAGATAGGCGAATCGGTCGACCATCGCGGCGAGCGCGAAGTAGAGCGCACGCAGGCCAAGGATCGCGAAGATGTTCGAGGTGTAGACCACGTAGGTGTCGGTGGTGATGGCGAAGATCGCCGGCACGCTGTCGACCGCGAAGATCACGTCGGCGCCGTTCACCAGCACCAGGGCCAGGGCGAGCGGGGTGAGCCAGCGCACCGGCTTGCCGGTCTTCGGATCGGGCCGACGGGTGGTGAAGTTCTGGCCGTCGAGCTCGTCCGTCACCCGCATGTGCCGGCGCATGAAGCCGGTGAAACGGTCGGCGGACTTGTTCTCGCCCTCCTCCTCGTCACCGGACACCAGCATCTTGATGCCAGCATAGATCAGGAAGGCGGCGAAGATCGTCAGCACCCACTCGGCCTGGTGGACGAGGGCGGCGCCGAGCCCGATCATCAGGCCGCGCAGCACGATCGCCGCCAGGATGCCCCAGAGCAATACCCTGTGCTGGGCGTTGCGGGGAATGCCGAGATACCCGAAGATCACCGCGATGACGAAGACGTTGTCCATCGACAGCGACTTCTCGACCACGAGGCCGGCCAGGTATTCCTGGCCCGCCTGCGGGCCGATATACCACCAGACCCAGCCGCCGAAGATGAGGCCGAGGGTGAGGTAGAAGGCAGTGAGGAGCAGGCTCTCCTTCACGCCGATCTCGCGGCTCTTGTCGCGGTGCAGGAGACCGAGATCGAGGGCGAGCAGGATGAAGATGACGGCGTGGAAGCCGAGCCACATCCAGATCGGCTTGCCGAGCCACGACATATACAGGAAATCGACCATCGCGGGACCGTGATGCTTCGAGGAAGAAAGCATCGGCTCCGACATCACGAGCGCGCGTTGCGTCACTCGCCAGAGGGGCCCGCAGCCGATGGGAGCGACTTATGTCCCGGATGGCGGCGGATCAAGGGCAGCGGGCGGTCACGGCCACGCTCTTATTTTTGCGCCCTGCCCGCGCGGCAGGTTGACAGGGCGGCCCGCGTCGCGGCCTTGGCGGCGGATGACGACAGCGCGCATGCACGTGGCGGTGATCGGGGGTGGGCCCGCGGGCCTCTCCGCCGCCGAGATCCTGGCGACAGCCGGCCTGCAGGTCACCGTGATCGAGCGGATGCCCTCGCCGGCCCGCAAGCTGCTGATCGCCGGGCGCGGCGGCCTCAACCTCACCCACAGCGAGCCGCTGGAGCGCTTCCTTGCCCGCTACGCTCCCGTGGAGCGACGCCTTGACGCAGCGATCCGGGAATTTTCGCCGCAGGCCCTGCGCGACTGGTGCGAGGCCCTCGGCCAGCCGACTTTCGTCGGTTCGAGCGGCCGGGTGTTTCCGCAAGCCTTCAAGGCGTCGCCGCTGCTGCGCGCCTGGCTCGCCCGGCTCGATCGCCTCGGGGTCGCCCTGCGCACCCGCACCCGCTGGACCGGTTGGGATGCGCAGGGCTCGCTGACGCTGACCGGCGAGGACGGCGCCGATACCCTGAGGGCCGACGCGACGGTGCTGGCGCTCGGCGGGGCGAGCTGGCCGCGGCTCGGCTCGGACGGCACCTGGGTGCCGGTGCTGGAGGAAGGGGGCGTGTCGGTGAGCCCCCTGCGGCCGGCCAATGCGGGCTTCACCGCCGCCTGGTCGCCGGTCTTCGCCGAGCGCTTCGCCGGTGCCCCGCTCAAGCGCATCGCGCTCCGCCTCGGGCCTGCCCAGGTGCGGGGCGAGGCCGTCATCACCCGCGAGGGCATCGAGGGTGGCGCGGTCTATGCGCTCTCGCGCCCGATCCGCGAGGCGATCGAGGCGCGGGGCGAAGCGCGAGTGACGCTCGACCTGCGGCCCGACCTCGACGACGCCACCCTCGCCCGCCGCCTCGCCGGAGCGCGGCCGAAGGAGTCCCGCGCCACGGTTCTACGCAAGGCGGCAGGCCTGAACCCGCCGGCCGCCGGCCTGCTGCGCGAGGCCTTGCGCGACCTGCCGGCCGACCCGGCGTCCCTGGCGGCGCTGATCAAGGCGGTGCCCTTGCGGCTCACCGGCCTGCGGCCGATCGAGCGGGCGATCTCCACGGCCGGCGGCGTCGCCTTCTCGGGCCTCGACGAGCGCTTCATGCTGCGGTCCCGCCCCGGCACCTTCCTCGCCGGCGAGATGCTCGACTGGGAGGCGCCGACCGGCGGCTACCTGCTCCAGGCGAGCTTCGCCAGCGGCCGGGCGGCGGCGAAGGGGGTGCTGGACTGGCTCGGGGAGCGATAGAGCATTTTCCGATCAAGCGGGGACCGGCTCGTCGCAGAACATGCATCACAATCGAAGATATCGAGCGACACCCGACGCCAACGCCGCGGTGCATGACTGATTTGCGGCCAAGTTCGATCGACCGAAGCTTGTCCGACTTAACCTAACGGCATCGATACTTCCTGTATCGTAAAGCTCCCCGTCCAATCCTCCCCTCCTCTGCGAGGGAAGATAGCCTGCGGAGCAGGCCGGGAGAGGGGAACCACGCTTCCGGATAAAGCGGAGCCGTTGTGAAGGATGCCACATCCTTCATCGTCGCGCTGCCCCTCTCCCGCCCCGCATCCGCGGGGCACCCTCCCCCGCAGAGGGGGAGGGGTTCTTGCGTGGCGGCCATCGCTTCCCGCACCGCTCAACCTGCTGTGTCGTGTCCCATGGTGCAACGCGCTCGGACGCCGCTCCAGAACCTCACAGCTTGGCGCAGAACCCGACCATGCCGGAACTGTCCGGCGGGCAGAGCGCCACTGCCTGGCCGCTCTCCCGGCGGGTGAAGTTCGGCGTGCCGCCGCGCAGGCAATAGGCCGAGACGAAGGTCTCGCCCTCGTCGCAGGCGAGTTCGCAATGCGGCGTGCTGCAACCGTCGGTGCGCAGCATCCGGAACGGCAGGGCGGTGCTCGCCGCCGCCGCGGTTCCCACCGATCCGGCCGGACCCTGCGGCCCGGGGGGACCCGCTTCGCCCTTCGCACCTGCTTCGCCCTTGGGACCCGCTTCGCCTTTGGGACCGGGATCGCCCTTGGGGCCCGCCTCGCCGCGCGGACCCGCCGGCCCCGGCTCGCCCTTGAGCCCGGCCTCGCCCTTGGGGCCTGCGTCGCCCTTGGGTCCGGCCGGCCCGGCGAGTCCGGCCTGTCCTTGCGGCCCGGTCGGGCCCGGCTCGCCCTTGGCGCCCGGGGCGCCGGTGGCGCCGCAATTGGCGATCGCGATCTCGCGGGAGGCCTCGCCGGCCTTGAGGGTCGCGACGCAGTTCTGCGGCACGTAGGGCACCTTCAGGGTGAAGCGCCCGCGCTTGTCCGAGGTGACCGGGATGTCGTCGTCGAGGGTGACGACCACGCCGGCCTTGCCGACGCTGCCCGACACCGTGAGGTCGCCGGCCTCGATCCGGGCGTCCCAGACCGTGATGGCGGCTTGCGCCGGGGCGGCGGCACGCCCGCCCGCCGGCGCCTGCTGCGCGAGTCTCTGGGGCGCCTGAGCGAGGCCCGGACCGGACAGGGCTGCACCGGCGGACAGGGCCGCAGACAGGATCAACGCGGCGCGGAATGGACGCATCGTTCAGCCTCAAGGCGTGACGGAGGAGCCCGCGCGCGGAGTCGTGGTGGCGGGCGCCGCACCTTGCGGCGCTGTCAAGCTGCGGTCAACTGCGCAGACGCCCGCCGGCAAGCCCCCTCAGGCCTCGTCGTCGAGCACGCCGTCGAGGGCGTAGTGGCGCACGGTATGGCGGTTGGCGATCAGCTCGTCGACCGTCGGCTCGCCCTTCAGCGCCCGGGCGATGGCGAGCTTCGTCGCCTCGTAATTGGTGCGGTAGAGGTCCTTGCGGTCGAGGTTCGGGTCCTCGGGGCAGCGCGGGTCGAGCCAGATCATGATGATCATGCACAGCTCGTCGAGCCCGTCGCGGGGCAGGATGCCCTCGATGATGCAGTCGACGATCGCGTCGCCGGTCGCGGCCTGGACCACGCCGCCGAGGAGTTCGACGTATTCGGCGGTGTGGATCGTCGCCTTGGTGGTCATCATCGTGGCCGGGCGCACCAGCTGGTTGAGGTCGCGCACCACGAACATCCGGGTATGGCCCTGGACCTGCCCCATCATCGAGGCGAAGGCCTGTCCCACCGGCCCGCGTACCGAGCCGATCAGCACCTCGGGCATCGCGTCGGTGTACTGGCCCTCGGCCGCCAGCACGGTGGCCTCGCCGGTGCGGAAGACGATCTCGCTCATGGTCCGATTCCCTCGGTTCACATCCCGGCGCGGGTCGACCACGGCGACCGTCGCAGCGTCAACCGCCGCGAACCCATCGACCTGTCCGGAAATTGGTCTATAGGGCCGGGGGCCGGGGTGTTTCGCCCCGAAGAACTGATGCGGACGGATGAGCGATCGCGACTGGACCCTGAGGGTGACGCCGACCGAGGCGGGCGTGCGGCTCGAACTGGACCTCGCCGACCTCGACGGCACGCCGGTCACGGCGGCGATCGCCCTCGATCGGGCCGAGGCACGCCGCTTCGCCCGGGCGATGCTGGCGGCGGCCGGCGACGCGGCCGAGCGGACCTTCCCGCATCCGCCGATGCACGAGGGAGAGTAAGGGCTCAGTACCGCCCCGGCAGGCGCGGCACCTTGGTGCCGGGCTTCTCGACCGGCTCGGCGCAGGAATAGACGAACTCGGTCTGGAGATCGGTGAACACCGTCTCGCCGACGATGGTGCAAGTCTCCCGCGCCGTCTCCTTGAGGTAGGTCGTGGCAGCCTCGGAGAAGCGGCGGCGGCGGGTCAGCGCCGGATCCCGGCCGTCGAGGCCGCAGCCGGCAATCTCCCGCAGGTTGTTCGAGACGATCAGGACCTTGCGCTGCTGGCGCTGGTCATAGACCTCGTAGGGGTCGTTGCAGCCGATCGTGACCACCTGCGGCTGGAGGCCGACATAGGTCTTCGAGATGTAGGAGAATTCGGTGCAGCCGGCCACCGCCGCGACGGCGCCCGCCACGGCGACGAGGGCGAGCCTCCCTGGTCCTGTCCGCATCCCCGATCCTTCCCGCATCCTCAAGCCCAGCTTTGAGCCGGGGCGGGCGCGGCGGTCAAGCCCGGGTCAGATGGTGGGTTCGTCCTCCTCCACTGCCCCGTCGACAGGCATAAGCGGCTGCTCGATCGCAACTTGCACGATGTCGTCGTCCAGCGGGCCGACGAGACGACGGAGCCGATCCCCGTTCTCCGGGATGTCCGCCGACGTCTCGACCGGCTCTTTCAGGACCGCCTCGACATCGGCATCGAGCGGTTGCACCCGCTCCTGAAGCCAGTCCCAGCGTCCCGGTACCGGCTTGTCGATCTCGTCCATGCGCCCCCCCGGGGTTGCGCCCATCATGACGACGGGCTGTCCCCGGAGGCAAGCGCCCTACTCCGCCGCCGCGCGATACCGCGCCGGATCATAGTTCAGGATCGGGCCGAGCCAGCGCTCGACCTCGATCACGTCCATCCCCTTGCGGGCGGCGTAATCCTCGACCTGATCCCGCTCCACCTTGGCGACGCCGAAGTAATGCGCGTCCGGATGGGCGATGTAGAGGCCCGAGACCGAGGAACCCGGCCACATCGCGTAGGACTCGGTCAGCTTGACGCCGATCCGCGGCTCGGCCTGGAGCAGGTCGAACAGGGTGACCTTCTCGGTGTGGTCGGGCTGGGCCGGATAGCCCGGGGCCGGGCGGATGCCGGCATAGGGCTCGGTGACGAGGTCGGCCGGAGCATAGGTCTCGTCGGCGGCGTAGGCCCAGAACTCCCGGCGCACCCGCTCGTGCATCCGCTCGGCGAAGGCCTCGGCGATGCGGTCGGCCAGCGCCTTGACCAGGATCGAGCGGTAATCGTCGTTCTGGCGCTCGAACCGCTCGGCGATCCGCACCTCCTCCAGGCCCGCCGTGACCACGAAGCCGCCGACATAGTCGGGCAGCCCGCTCCCGGCCGGGGCGACGAAGTCCGACAGGCAGGTATTGGGCCGGCCGTCGCGCTTCGAGAGCTGCTGGCGCAGGCCGTGGAAGGTGGCGAGCGTGTCGGTCCGGCTCTCGCCGGTGAACAGCCGGATGTCGTCGCCGACCGCGTTGGCAGGCCAGAAGCCGATCACCGCCTTCGGGTTGAACCAGCGCTCCTCGACGATCTGGCGCAGCATCGCTTGTGCATCCTCGAACAGGGCGCGGGCGGCCGGCCCCTGCTCGGGGTCGTCGAGGATCGCCGGATAGCGGCCCTTGAACTCGTAGGTCTGCAGGAACGGCGTCCAGTCGATGTAAGGAACGAGTTCCGCCACCTCGTAGCTGCGGAACACCCGCGTGCCGGTGAAGGTCGGCTTGACGGGCTTGTAGGCCGCCCAGTCGGCCTTGAAGGCGTTGGCGCGGGCACGCGCCAGGGCTAAGCGCTGCTTGTCGGCCTCCGAGCGGGCATGGGCCTCGGCGACGCGCTTGTACTCGGCCCGGACCGTCTCGATGGTCTGCGCCTTGGTGTCGGGCGAGAGCAGGTTCGAGACCACGCCGACGGCGCGGCTGGCATCGGTCACGTAGACCGCCTGGCCCTTGGCGTAGGCCGGGTGGATCTTCACCGCGGTGTGGACCCGGCTCGTCGTCGCGCCGCCGATGAGGAGCGGCACGTCGAAGCCCTCGCGCTCCATCTCGGCCGCGACATGGACCATCTCGTCCAGCGACGGGGTGATGAGACCCGAGAGACCGACGATGTCGACGTTCTCGCGCCGCGCGGTGTCGAGGATCTTGGCCGCCGGCACCATCACGCCGAGATCGATGATCTCGTAGTTGTTGCAGGCCAGCACGACGCCGACGATGTTCTTGCCGATGTCGTGGACATCGCCCTTCACGGTCGCCATCAGCACCTTGCCGGCCGCCTGCCGGCCGCCGACGCCGCCATTGGCGGCTTTCTCCGCCTCCATGTACGGCATCAGGTAGGCCACCGCCTGCTTCATCACCCGGGCCGACTTCACCACCTGCGGCAGGAACATCTTTCCGGCCCCGAACAGGTCGCCGACCACGTTCATGCCGGCCATCAGCGGGCCCTCGATGACGTGGAGCGGGCGCTCGGCCTTGGCCCGGGCCTCCTCGGTATCGGCCTCGATGTACTCGGTGATGCCGTTGACGAGCGCGTGCTCCAGGCGCTTCTCGACCGGGGCCTCGCGCCAGGCGAGGTCGGCGGTCTTGTCGCGGGCCTGGCCGCCTTCCTTGAAGCGGGCGGCGGCGTCGAGCAGCCGCTCGGTCGCGTCCTCGCGGCGGTTGAGGACCACGTCCTCGCACAGTTCGCGGAGTTCCGCGGGCAGCTCGTCGTAGACCGCGAGCTGGCCGGCATTCACGATGCCCATATCCATGCCGACCTTGATCGCATGGTACAGGAACACCGCGTGCATCGCCTCGCGCACCGGCTCGTTGCCGCGGAAGGCGAAGGACAGGTTCGAGATGCCGCCCGAGATATGGGCGTGGGGCAGGGTCTCGCGGATGATCCGGGCCGCCTCGATGAAGGCGACGCCGTAGCCGTTATGCTCCTCGATGCCCGTCGCCACCGCGAAGACGTTGGGATCGAAGATGATGTCCTCGGGCGGGAAGCCGACCTGCTCGGTGAGAACCTTGTAGGCGCGGGTGCAGATCGCGACCTTGCGCTCGAGCGAATCGGCCTGGCCCTGCTCGTCGAAGGCCATCACCACCACGGCGGCGCCGTAGGACCGGCAGATCTTCGCCTCCGCGACGAACTTCTCCTCGCCCTCCTTGAGGGAGATCGAGTTCACGATCGCCTTGCCCTGCACGCATTTCAGGCCGGCCTCGATGACCGGGAACTTCGAGGAATCGATCATCACCGGGACGCGGGCGATGTCGGGCTCGGCGGCGACGAGGTTCAGGAACTCGACCATCGCCTTCTGCGAATCGAGCAGGCCCTCGTCCATGTTGACGTCGATGATCTGGGCGCCGGCCGCGACCTGATCGCGGGCGACGTCGAGGGCGGCGGCGTAGTCGCCATTGGTGACGAGCTTGCGGAAGCGCGCCGAGCCGGTGACGTTGGTGCGCTCGCCCACGTTCACGAACGGGATCTCGGGCGTCAGGGTGAAGGGCTCTAGCCCTGAGAGCCGCATCAGGGGCTTCACGGTGGGCACCCGGCGCGGCGCCTTGCCGGCGACGGCCCCGGCGATGGCGCGGATGTGGTCCGGCGTGGTGCCGCAGCAGCCGCCGACCATGTTGACGAGGCCGCTCTCGGCGAACTCGCCGACGAGCCCGGCCATCGCCTCCGGGCTCTCGTCGTAGAGGCCGAACTCGTTCGGCAGGCCGGCATTCGGATAGGCGCAGATCAGCGTGTCGCAGGTGCGCGACAGCTCGTCGATATGGGCGCGCATCTCGCGGGCGCCGAGCGCGCAGTTGAGGCCGAAGGTCAGCGGGTCGGCGTGGCGCAAGGAATGCCAGAAGGCGGTCGGGGTCTGGCCCGAGAGAGTGCGGCCCGAGAGGTCGGTGATGGTGCCCGAGATCATGGTCGGCAGGCGGGTGCCGGTCTCCTCGAACACCTGCCAAGCCGCCGCCACCGCCGCCTTGGCGTTGAGCGTATCGAAGATCGTCTCGATCAGGATCAGCTCGGCGCCGCCGGCGATCAGGCCGCGGACCTGCTCGGCATAGGCCTCGCGGACCTGGTCGAAGGTCACGGCGCGGTAGCCCGGATTGTTGACGTCCGGCGAGATCGACAGGGTGCGGTTCGTCGGGCCGATGGCACCGGCGACGAAGCGGCGGCGTCCGTCCTGCTTCTCGGCGAGCACGGCCGCCTCGCGAGCGAGCCGCGCGCCTTGCGCGTTCAGCTCGTGGATGACCGATTCCATCCCGTAATCGGCCTGGGCGATCGTGGTGCCCGAGAAGGTGTTGGTCTCGACGACGTCGGCGCCGGCCAGGAAGTAGTCGAGGTGGATCTGCCGGATCGCATCGGGCTGACTGAGGATCAGGAGGTCGTTGTTGCCCTTCTGGTCGTGGGCGTGCTCGCGAAAGCGGTCGCTGCGGAAATCCGCCTCGGTCAGGCCGAGGCGCTGGATCACCGTGCCCATCGCTCCGTCGAGGACGAGGATTTTCTCCGCCGCGCGCCGGCGCAGGGCGGTCAGGATGTCGGCACCGTCGGCGGGGCGGAAATCGGTCATCGGGAGGGGGTTCCAGCGGATCGGGTCGATACAGGGTGCAGAATCAGGCCGGGCCGCGCGGAGCGGCCCGGGAGACTTTCGGTAGTGGAGCGACTTGAGGAGATCAGGCCGCCGCCTTCTCCGCCGCCACCGGCGCCGCGCGCAAGCCCAGGAGGTGGCAGATCGCGTAGACGAGGTCGGCGCGGTTCATGGTGTAGAAGTGGAAGTCGGTGATGCCGCGGTCGACGAGGTCCAGCACCTGCTCGGCGGCGACCGCCGCGGCCACCAGCTTGCGGGTCGCGACGTCGTCGTCCAGCCCCTCGAAGCGGGCGGCGAGCCAGTCCGGCACCGAGGCGCCGGTGCGGCGGGCGAAGTTGGCGGCCTGCTTGAAGTTCTGCACCGGCAGGATGCCCGGGATGATCGGGATGGTGATCCCCCGGGCCCGCACCCGGTCGAGGTAGCGGAAGAACAGGTCGTTCTCGAAGAAGAACTGGGAGATGGCGCGGTCGGCGCCACAATCGACCTTGGCCTTCAGCGCATCGAGATCCTGATCGAGGGAGCCGGCCTCGGGGTGACGCTCGGGATAGGCCGAGACCGAGACCTCGAAGTCGCCGACGCGCTTGATGCCGGCGACGAGGTCGCAGGAGCGCTCGTAGCCGCCCGGATGCGGGGCGTAGGCCGAGCCGACACCGTCCGCCGGGTCGCCGCGCAGGGCCACGATGTGGCGCACGCCGGCCTCGTGGTAGGCGCGCACCACGTCGTCGACCTCGCCCTTGGTCGCCGCCACGCAGGTGAGGTGGGCGGCGGGCTTCAGGTCGGTCTCGCGCACCAGGCGCGCCACGGTGTTGTGGGTGCGCTCGCGGGTCGAGCCGCCGGCGCCGTAGGTCACCGAGACGAAGCTGGGGCCGAGCGGCGCCAGGCGCTCGATCGACGACCACAGGGTGGCCTCCATCTCGGCGGTCTTCGGCGGGAAGAACTCGAACGAGACGCGGATCGGGCGGCAGCTCTCGCGGCTCGGGCGGAAGGAGGTGGCGAACATCGGCGGCCTCGGCAGACAATCGAGAGAGGTGAGAATTCAGGCGACGGCGCGGTCGGGCAAACCAGCCGCGGCTTCGGGGTGATGGGCGAGCCAGAGCGTGACGGTGAGCTGGTGCTCCGCGCCCCCGGCCGGGGCGAGGTGGCGCAGCCGCACGTCGGTCAGGCCGGCTTCGGAGAGCCAGCCCGCGACCTGCTCCGGGGCGAAGCCGAGGCGGCGATGCGCCTCGTCCGCGCGCAGGAATTCCAGGCTGTGGGGGGCGAAATCGACCACAAGGAGGCGACCGCCCGGGGCGACGAGGCGGGCGGCCTCGCGCAGGGCCCGCGCCGGGTCGTCGAGATAGTGCAGCACCTGGTGGATCAGCACGAGATCGAAGCTCGCCCGGCCGAAGGGGGGCGCGTGGATGTCGCCCTGACGCAGGTCGATCCGGGTCAGGCCCTGGCGCTCCAGGTTGGCGCGGGCCACCGACAGCATGGCGTGGTTGGCGTCCAGCCCCGTCGCCCGCGCGGCCCGCGGCGCCAGGAGGCCGAGCATCCGCCCGGTGCCGGTGCCGAGATCGACGACGCTGCCGATCGGGCCGGGGCCGAGCGCGTCGAGCACCGCCGCCTCGACGGTGGCCTCCGGCACGTGGAGCGAGCGCACCCTGTCCCATTGCGGCGCCAGCCGCGCGAAGAAGCTCTGGGCGGCCTCCGCGCGCTGCGCCCGTACCGCCTGGAGCCGGGCCCGGTCCTCGGAGAGCGGCGGCTCGGCGGCATCGAGGGCGGAGATCAGCGGCGCCACCAGAGCGGCCACCCCCTCGCGCAGGCGGAAGAACGCCCAGGCGCCCTCCCGATGGCGCACCACCAGCCCGGCCTCGACCAGGAGCTTGAGGTGACGGGAGATGCGCGGCTGCGACTGGCCGAGGATGTCGGTGAGGTCGGAGACCGACAACTCGCCCTCGCCGAGCAGCACCAGGATGCGCAGGCGCGTCTCCTCCGCGGCGGCCCGCAGCACGCCCAGGGCGTCGACGAAGGGGACGGTGGCGGTCATGCCTGGAAGCTCCTCACCTCCGATGCGAAACATAAAGATATCTTTATGTGAGACACGGCGGCGGCGCAAGCGGCGTTTCCCGGCTACGCTTGTTTCCGGGCGACATGCCGTTCTCCCCTGGCGCCAAGGACCCCGATCCTGGCATGGCCGCCTGAATCGATCGCGAAGCGGAGGCCGCGAAAGCGGCGTTGACCGGGCCGGGGCGCCTCCGGTATGTTCTTGCTTCGTTCGGGCCGCCCTGCCCGCTCAAGAGCGTCCCGCTGCCATGGCGCAGGCCACCTCCCCCGGCTCTTCTTCCGGCAAGGCCCCCTCGGGGAAGACGCTGTTCTTCTTCGAGAAGCCCTCGGCGATGCGCCAGGTGCAGCGGTTCTTCCGCTCGACCAGCACGGTCTGCGTCGCGGCGGAAGGGCACCTCCTGGAGGTGGCCGAGCCCGGGGAGATCCGGCCGGACTGGAAGCCCTGGCGCTTCGATGCGCTGCCGATCGCCATGGAGCGCCTGCCGGTCGCCCCGGGGCATGGCCGCTCGGGCCAGTCGCACGCGCCGAAGCTCGCGGCGATCCGCCAGGCGCTGACCGGCGTCGAGCGGGTGATCATCGCCACCGATCCGGGCCGCGAGGGCTCGATGATCGCCTGGGAGGTCCTGGAGCATCTCGGCTGGCGCGGCCGGGTCGATCGCCTGCGCCTCGGCGCCCTCGACGAGATCTCGATCCGCCGCGCCTTCGGGCTCCTGGCGAGGGAAGACGATTCGGGCGAGCGCGACTATGCGGCCTATCTCGAGGCCCTGTGCCGGCAATACGAGGATTGGCATCTCGGCCTCAACGGCACCCGGGCGGTGTCCCTGCGCCTGCGCCCGCCGGCCTTCCGCGAGCCCTGGCGCTTCGGCGGCGTGCAGACGCCGACGCTGGCGATCCTCGCCGACCTCGAGGAGCGCATCCGCAATTTCGTGCCGCGCGACTTCTACAAGATCGCCCTGCCGGTGACGACGGAGAGCGGCGCGAGCCTGACGCTCTGGCATGCGCCGAAGGAGAAGATCTTCGCGATCGAGGAGGCCGAGACGATCCGCGACGCCGCGACGGGCTGGGCCGGCCCGCTCGCCGTCGTGCAGAAGGACGTGCGCCGGGCGCCCCCGAAGCTCTTCTCGAAGGACACCCTGGCGCGAGCCTGCGCCAAGCGCTTCGGCTGGGATCCGCAGGTGACGGCGCGCCACGCGCAGGCGCTATACGACAAGGGCTACCTCACCTATCCCCGCACCGAATCGGTGCATCTCCCCGAGTCGCAGGCCAAGGACGCCGCCGCGGTGATCGCCGCGATCGCGACCGCCGACAAGGACATCGCCGCCCACGCACCCGACACGCCGCAGATCCGCCGCGGGCCCAAGGGCCATTACGTGAAGGACCCGGGCGAGCACCACGCCATCGTGCCCCTGCGCAAGGTGCCGGGGCCGGGCGACGTGGCGCCCGAGGCGTTGCGGCTGTGGCTGCTCGTCGCCAAGACCTTCCTCGCCGCCCACATGGCCGACGGGATCGACGCCCGCACCACGGTCACGGCCGAGGTGGCGACGCCCCTGGGACAGAAGCGCTTCGCCATCACCGGCAGCGTGGTGAAGGTGCCGGGCTGGCGCGCCCTCTACGGAACCGAGGCCGACGAGGACGAGGTCGTGCCCGGCAAGGCCAGGGCCGACGACGAGCCGACCACCGGGCGCCTGCCGCCAGTCCGCGACGGCGAGGCCGGCCGGGGCGGCGAGCCGGTGATCGAGACCGCCCGGACCGAGCCGCCCCGGCGCATCACCCGGGGCGAGCTGCCGGTGGTGATGGGCCGGCTGATCGACCAGGTCGAGGACCCGGCCCTGAAGCGCGCCCTGGAGAACCCCGCCAACCCGACCGAGCCGAAGGGCCTCGGCACCGCCGCCACCCGCGACGCGGTGCTGCCGAAGCTGATGAAGAGCCACTACGTCACGCTGCTCAAGGGAAAGGACCCGGCCATCACCGTGACGGAGGTGGGCCTCGCCTTCGTGGCCGCGGTGCGGCGGGTGTTTCCGGCCTATGGCGACCCGGTCGGGCGGGCGGTGTTCGAGTCGGAACTCGCCGAGATCGGCCGCGCGACGACGAGATCGGAAGCCGTGCGCCGGGCCGAGGTTTTTCGCCAGCGCACCCGCGAGCGGGTCGAGGCGCTGATCGGCGCGGTCTCGGGCGCGGATCGCCTGGAGGTGGACGCCCAGGCGCCTGCCAGAGGCGGCGGCCGCGCGCCGACCGCCGCCATGGTGTCCTTCGCGAAGTCCCTGGCCGCCCGCAAAGGCATCCCCCTCCCCCCGGAGGCGACCCGCGAGGCCGGCGCCTGCCGGGTCTTCCTCAACACCCATGCGGGCCCCCGACATCCCGCGGGAACGGAATCGGCCCCGGCGGCCGACGGCGCCACCCGTCCGCCGACCCCGGCGATGCTGCGCTTCGCCGCCTCCCTCGCCCGCGAGAAGCGCATGGAGGCGCTGCCGCCCGAGATCGAGACCGACTTCGCGGCCTGCCGCGCCTTCCTCGACGCCCATGCGGGCGGCGACGGCGCGCGCGCGGGCAAGACGGCTGCCGCCCGCGAGGCCCCGGCGAAGAAGACCCGCCGCCCCCGCAACCCGGCAGGCCCGGCCCGCGCCCCCCGCCGTCGGCGCGCTGCCGGCGGGGCGTGAGGCGGCGCCGGCAAACAATCGCCCGCGCGCCCGCACGAGACGGCTGGACAGGCGATCAGGGCGTCTCTATACCGCCGCTCAACGCCGCTGCCCCAGGCAGCCGGCGGGCCCGGGTAGCTCAGTTGGTAGAGCATGCGACTGAAAATCGCAGTGTCGGCGGTTCGACTCCGTCCCCGGGCACCACTTCCTTATCATCGGTAAGGGTGGTGCCGTCCTTCTCATGAGGACGATCTCTGGTGCTTGGACCGTCGCCTCGCGCGGCCGGTGCGCCCGGGTAGCTCAGTTGGTAGAGCATGCGACTGAAAATCGCAGTGTCGGCGGTTCGACTCCGTCCCCGGGCACCATTTATCTACTCGCGTAACTTGCTCACATCGTCGGAAGATTGGACGCGGGTTGATCCGTCGGCTTGATCGACGTTGGATCGACGCCATTCGTTTTCTTCGAACTGACCTGACGCCCTCCGTGCGTTCCAGGCCGCGCAGCACACCCAGGAATGACGCCGAGGGTGGCTGGGGTTTGATCTGACTAGCAGCCGAATGATGCATCATCCAAACCGAGCTGCCGAACAACGGGAACACGCTCGGGCAGCTGCAAGAACATTGCAGCCGTGAAGGATCAGCCCGCCTGGGCGGGCCGCGCTGCCGGCCCCTTCGCCGCCGGCCCCTTGCCGGCCGACGCCGCCCTCGCCTGCCACAGGTTGAGCGGCACGGTCAGGAGCACCGTGCCGAGCACCCACCAGGCCGGGCGCACGTCGTAGGAGAAGTCGAGATTGGCCGACAGCACCGCCTGCGCCGACACGTTGGTGGCGAGCGCGTACCACAAAGCCTCCAGCCCCGCCGTGGCGAGGCCGGACGCCACGCTGAGACCCAGGAGCGGCAGCGGCGCGGTCGGCACCTTGAACCGGTGCATCAGCCGCCAGCCCATCAGAGCCAGGAACAGCCCGCTCCAGTAGACCGGGTTCGAGACGTCGATCTTCGACTGGATGAAGAAGTGCAGCAGCGCCAGGGCGGTGAGCGGGTAGACCAGCCGGTGCAGCCGCGGCCAGGCCTTGCCGAGGCGGCGGATCATCCCGTCCGTCGAGGTGACGCCGAGCACGACGAGCCCGAGCAGCCCCGCAAAGCCGATGGTGAGATAGATGCGGAACGCGATCTCGCTCGCCACCCGGGCGAGATCGAACTTCTGGTCGGCGACGTAGAGCGTGAAGTGGACCACGGCATAGGCGAGCGCGGTGAGCCCCAGCATCCGCCGCACCAGGATCAGCTTCGGCGCGTTGGCGATGCGCCGCATCGGCGTGACCGCGAGCGAGAGGATCAGGAACCGCACCGACCAGTCCCCCATGGCGTGCAGGTAGGCGGTGAGCGGCTTGGCGCCGAGCTGGTCGAGGGCGTAGGCCCCGGTGAACCACAGGCCGGGCGCCAGCGCGAGGAGGAAGACCGCGAGCTTGAACCGCGACAGGCGGCCGGCCCGGTCGAGCCACGGCCAGGAGATCTTGGAAGTGGAGATCTTGGACGTGGAGATCTTGGAGGGAGAGAGTCCGGACGGGGTGGCGCCGGAGGGAGCGGCGATCCGGGAGTGGACGGTCATGCGGGAACCGGGTGCGGTGCGGAATGCGCCACAGATAAGCCGCGAGCAGCGGTTTGACCCGTGCCGCCGACCACACGATGGCGTGAGAGGCCTTCGCGGGCGCGGAAGCCCGCCCCTTGAGGAGATCCGCCGTGCCCCGCACCGCCCTCGCCGCCGTCCTGATGCTGATGCCGCTCGCGGCCCACGCCGCCTGCACCGCGCCGACGCCGCCGCCGGCGAGCGAGAAGCCGGCGAAGCCCGCCCCGCCGCCGAAGCCCGCCTGCCTCGACGCCAAGGGCGGCTGCCCGGGCTGGGAGGCCTACACCTACAATGACGGGATCAAGGCCTACAACGCGCAGCTCGGGCCGTACCGCACGGGTGCCGAGGCCTATGCGCGCAAGCTCAAGGCCTATGCGGATGGCAGCGTGGCCTACGCGAATTGCGAGATGCAGTCGCTGCAGTGACGGGGGCGTGGCCGGCTCTCTCGCATGGCCGACCTGCCGCCATCGCGGTCGACGTGCCGTCGCCCGGGACGCGGCCCGTCGATGCGGGAGCGAAGCCGAAGCTCTGTCCCCCGGCACCCGGCGAACCGATGCGAGCGAGAAGCTCTGGCGCCCCTTCCGTGTCCCGGGCATCCATCACCGCCGGGCCGGCGACGAGGTCGAGCCCGCCCTCCAGCAGGACGGCGGCCTCGTCCTCGATCCGCCGGGCATCGAACCCGCCATCCCGTCCCGGTTCGAGGAGCCGTGAGCCCCTGCGCTTGACCCCCCGGGCAGCGGATGCGACAGGCGGCCCAGCATCTTGCGCGCGAGCCCCTGCATGACCGCCTCCCTCGACCTCCTCGTCCTCGGCAACGCCATCGTCGACGTGATGGCCCGCACCGACGAGGCCTTCCTGGTCCGCGAGGGCGTGCACAAGGGCGCGATGCAGCTCATCGACGAGGAGCGGGCCGAACACCTGTTCGGTGTCATGGGACCGGCCACGATCATCTCGGGCGGCTCGGGCGCCAACACGGCGGTCGGCGCGGCGCTGCTCGGCGCACGCGCCGGCTTCATCGGCAAGGTGCGCGACGACGAGCTCGGCCGTCTCTTTTCCCACGACCTCAACGCCACCGGCGTCCGGTTCGGCGTCGCCCTGGCGCAAGAGGGTCCCGCCACCGCCCGCTGCTTCATCCTGGTGACGCCGGACGGCGAACGCACCATGAACACCTATCTCGGCGCCTGCCAGGGCCTCACCGCCGCGGATGTCGACGAGGAGACGGTCAGGAGCGCCCGCCACGTCTATCTCGAGGGCTACCTGTGGGACCCGCCGGCCGCCAAGGAGGCGTTCCGCAAGGCCGCGCAGATCGCCCACGGCGCCGGCAACAAGGTCGCGCTGACCCTGTCGGACGCGTTCTGCGTCGACCGCTACCGCGACGAGTTCCTCGGGCTCATCCGCGACGGCAGCCTCGACATCCTGTTCGCCAACATCCACGAGCTGAAGAGCCTGTACCAGACCGCCGATGCCGACACGGCGCTGGCGGCGCTGCGCCGGGAGACGGGGCTGCTCGGCGTCGTCACCCGCTCGGAAGAGGGCGCCCTGGTGGTCTGGGGCGACGAGACCCGATCGGTGCCGGCTTCGGCCGTCCGCGAGGTGGTCGACACCACCGGCGCCGGCGACCTGTTCGCGGCGGGCTTCCTCGCCGGCCTCGCCCGCGGCCTCGACCATGCCGATTGCGCCCGCCTCGGCGCCGTCGCGGCGGCCGAGGTGATCTCCCATCTCGGTGCCCGGCCGCAGGCCGACCTCACGGCGCTCGCCGCGCAGGCCGGCCTGAAGGCCTGACAGATCGGCGGCGCTTCCGTCAGAGCTTGACGGGTGCTAAGCCGGCTTCGCAACACTGGGCGCCGGTTTCGCGACGAAAGCCTGCGCCCCCGGAACCCGAGCGTCGCACGCCCGTCACGCGCGTGCGGCACCGGGATCAAGAAACCATCCGCCAGGGAGCGGCCCCGTTGGTCGAGAACCGCCGCTTCGGCAACCTGATCCCGCACCTCGTGCTCTGCCTCGGGGTCGGCATCGTGGTCTTCCCGGTCTACCTGGCGCTGATCGGCTCGACCCACGACGCCGCCACAATCGCCAACGGCCAGATGCCGCTCTGGCCGGGCGGCCACGGCCTCGAGACCTACCGGCGGGCGCTGACCGAATCCGGCATGGCCGGCGCTCCCGTCGGGCTGATGCTCCTCAACAGCACGATCATGGCGCTCGCCATCGCGCTGGGAAAGATCTCGATCTCGCTGCTCTCGGCCTACGCGCTGATCTACTTCAAGTTCCCGTTCCGGCAGACCGCCTTCTGGGCGATCTTCGTCACCCTGATGCTGCCGGTCGAGGTGCGCATCTACCCGACCTACAAGGTCGCGGCGGACCTGCAGCTCCTCGATACCTATGCGGGCCTCGCCCTGCCGCTGATCGCCTCGGCGACGGCAACGCTTCTGTTCCGCCAGTTCTTCCTCACGGTGCCGAACGAACTCGTCGAGGCCTCCCGCATCGACGGGGCCGGGCCGGTGCGGTTCTTCCTCGACACCCTGCTGCCGCTCTCGCGCACCACCATGGCGGCCCTGTTCGTGATCCAGTTCCTCTACGGCTGGAACCAGTATCTCTGGCCGCTCCTCGTCACCACCCGCGACGACATGCAGACGGTGGTGATCGGCCTGCGCAAGATGACCTCGATCACCGACCAGCTCACCGAGTGGCAGATCGTCATGGCGACCGCCGTGCTGGCGATGCTGCCGCCGGTCGTGGTGGTGTTCGCGATGCAGAAGCTGTTCGTGCGCGGCCTGGTGGAGACCGAGAAGTGACCTCTTTCCGTACGATCGGACGCGTCTGATGGCCGGCCTCGCCCTCGACAACTTGCGCAAGACCTATGCCGGCGGCGTCGACGCGGTGCGCGGCGTGTCGCTCGACGTGCCGGACGGCGCCTTCTGCGTCCTCGTCGGCCCCTCGGGTTGCGGCAAGTCCACAGTGCTGCGGATGATCGCCGGCCTCGAGACCGTGACCTCGGGGGCGATCACCATCGGCGCGCGAAACGTCAACGACGTCGAGCCCGCCGACCGCGACATCGCGATGGTGTTCCAGAACTACGCGCTCTATCCCCACATGCGCGTCTACGACAACCTGGCCTACGGGCTGCGCAACCGCGGCACCCCCAAGGACGAGATCGAGACCCGGGTGAGGGAGGCGGCGCGGCTGCTCGGCCTCGACGCGATGCTGACGCGCTACCCGCGCCAGCTCTCCGGCGGCCAGCGCCAGCGCGTCGCCATGGGGCGGGCGATCGTGCGCAAGCCCCAGGTGTTCCTGTTCGACGAGCCCCTGTCGAACCTCGACGCCAAGCTCCGCGTGCAGATGCGGGTCGAGATCCGCCGCCTGCAGCGCCAGCTCGGCGTCACCACGGTCTACGTCACCCACGACCAGGTCGAGGCGATGACCATGGCCGACCGGCTGGTGGTGATGAATGGCGGAGAGATCGAGCAGGTCGGCACGCCGATCGAGATCTATCGCCGCCCGGCCACCCGCTACGTCGCGACCTTCATGGGCTCGCCGCCGATGAACATCCTGCCCGCCGAGGCCGTGGCGGGGGGCGTGCGGATCGACGGGACGGTGATCCCGGTGACCGGCCTCGCCCCCGGCACCGCCGTCGAGGCCGGCATCCGCCCCGAGGACCTGCGGATCGCCGGGGACGGCCTGCCGTTCCGCATCGCCTTCGTGGAGGAGCTCGGCGCCACCCGCCTGCTGCACGGGCCGCTCGCCGGCACCGACGTGGCGGTGCAGGTCCCGGCGGGCTCCGCCCCGCAGGAGGGCGACACGGTGCGGCTCGCCATCGATCCGGCCGCCCTGCACCTGTTCGACCCCGCCACCGGGCGGCGGCTGGCGCAGGGCTGACCGGAGGCCGGCGGCATTCCCGACGGCCAAGCCGCGTCGTAAGCAGGCGATGGACATGAGCGCCATCCCGCAAACGGGAGGCGCGCCACTGGGAGGCTCGGTCTTCGTGCACAAACCCCTCGCCGGCATCAAGGTGCTCGAACTCGCCCGCATCCTGGCAGGGCCCTGGATCGGCCAGCTCCTGGCGGATCTCGGCGCCGACGTGGTCAAGGTCGAGCGGCCGGGCGTCGGCGACGACACCCGCTCCTGGGGCCCGCCCTTCGTCGAGGGGGCGGAGGGCGGCACGCTCTCGGCCTCGTATTTCCACTCGACCAATCGCGGCAAGCGCTCGATCGCGGCCGATTTCGAGACGGCGGAAGGCCAGGCGGTGGTGCGCCAGCTCGCCTCCCACGCCGACGTGGTGATCGAGAACTTCAAGGTCGGCGGCCTGAAGAAGTACGGGCTCGACCACGAGGCGCTCAGCGCCCTCAACCCGCGCCTCATCACCTGCTCGGTCACCGGCTTCGGCCAGGACGGCCCCTACGCGCCGCGCGCCGGCTACGACTTCATGGTCCAGGGCCTCGGCGGGATCATGTCGCTCACCGGCGAGCCCGAGGGCGAGCCGGTCAAGACCGCGGTCGCCTTCGCGGACGTGTTCACCGGGGTCTACGGCACCGTGGCGATCCTCGCCGCGCTCCAGGGCCGGCACGCCACGGGCAAGGGCTGCCACATCGACATGGCGCTCCTCGACACGCAGGTCTCGGTGCTCGGCAACCAGGCGCTGGTCTATCTGGTCTCCGGGATGCTGCCGCCCCGGATGGGCAACGAGCATACCAGCATCGTGCCCTACCAGGTCTTCCCGACCTCGGATGGTCACATCATCGTCGCCTGCGGCAATGACGGGCAGTTCCAGAAGTTCTGCACCGTGCTCGGCACGGCCTGGCACCTCGACCCGGACTATGCCACCAATCCGGGCCGGGTCACCCGCCGCGACGTGCTGATCCCGCTCATCGCAGCCGAGACAAGCCGCCACAGCAAGGCCGACCTTCTGGCACGGCTCGGCGCCGTCAACGTCCCGGTCGGCCCGATCAACGACCTCGCCGAAGTGTTTTCCGATCCGCAGGTGGTCCATCGCGGGATGCGCCTCGACCTGCCCGATCCGCGGGCGAAGGGCGGCACGATCCCGAGCGTGCGTTCGCCGATCGTCATCGACGGCGTGCCGATGGCGGCGGAAACCGCCTCGCCGCAGGTAGGGGACCATACGCAGAGCGTGCTGGCGGACCCGGCCTGGGGCGGGTGACGGATGGAGATGGCTGGCGTCGAGACTGTCCGCGGCGCCGCCGCACCTTCCAGTACGGGTCCGGCGGATACCGGATCCTGGGCACCAGATTGTCGCGAGATGGAAGCTCGCCCGACACGTCGAATCGACGCGACCAAGCGTGACATCATCCTGACGACCGCCGGTCTGGTCATCGTCCAATATGTCGTGAACGTCGCCGTGATCACGTTTTTCATAGTGATGTAGGCTGGCTGAGATCGGGAAAGAACATGGCGCGGGATCCCCGCTCCCGAGTGGGAGAGGGATCGGGGCGAGGGTGGAGGCGGCTCGGAATTGCACTCTGACCGTCCCGCTGTCAGCGGGACGGTCAGAGCTTAATCTTGAAGCGTAGCACCCTCACGCGGGATCTCCGATCCCCTCGACCCCTCTCCCATTCGGGAGGATCCTGCGCCTTTCCTGCCGCCGCCAGATGCTTTTAGATGCCGACAGAGGACAGACCCATGACCGACGCCCCCCGCCCCCGCACCGGCGGGCAGATCCTGGTGGACCAGCTCGCCCGCCACGGCGTCGGCGACATCTTCTGCGTGCCCGGCGAGAGCTACCTCGCGGTGCTCGACGCGCTGCACGACGCCGAGATCCGCCTCACCGTCTGCCGGCAGGAGGGCGGGGCCGCCATGATGGCGGAGGCGCACGGCAAGCTGACGGGCCGGCCCGGCATCTGCTTCGTGACCCGCGGGCCCGGCGCCACCAACGCCGCCCCCGGCCTGCACATCGCGCGGCAGGACTCGACCCCGATGATCCTGTTCGTCGGCCAGATCGAGCGGGCGGCGCGGGAGCGCGAGGCGTTCCAGGAACTCGATTATCGGGCGGTGTTCGGCACCATCGCCAAGTGGGTGACGGAGATCGACAGCGCCGACCGGCTGCCGGAGCTGATCGCCCGCGCCTTCCACGTCGCCACCGCCGGCCGGCCCGGCCCGGTGGTGATCGCGCTGCCCGAGGACATGCTGGTCGAGACCGCGACGGTCGCGGACGCCCCCGCCTTCCGGCCGGTCGAGACCCATCCGGCCCTGTCCCAGATGGTCGCGCTCCAGACCATGCTGGCGCAGGCCGAAACGCCCTTCGCGATCCTCGGCGGCAGCCGCTGGACGGCGGAAGCCGTGCGGCGCTTCTCGCGCTTCGCCGACCTGTTCTCGCTCCCCGTCGCCTGCTCGTTCCGGCGCCAGGGACATTTCCCGGCCGACCATCGCTGCTACGCCGGCGATCTCGGCCTCGGCGTCAACCCGACGCTGCTCGCCCGGATCAAGGAATCCGACCTGCTCCTCGTCGTCGGCGGGCGGCTGTCGGAGATCCCGTCGCAGGGCTACACCTTGCTGGACATTCCAGGTCCACGCCAGCGCCTGGTCCACATCCATCCCGATCCCGAGGAGCTGGGCCGCGTCTACAGCCCGGCGCTCGCCATCAACGCCAGCCCCACCGCCTTCGCGGCGGCGATCGAGACGGTGCAGCCGCCCCGCGCCCTGCCCTGGGCCGCCGGCACCGAGGCGCTGCACGCCGATTACCTCGCCTGGAGCGACCCGACCCGGATCACCACGCCGGGCAGCCTCCAGATGGGCGGCGTGATGGCCCACTTGCGCGAGACGCTGCCGGCCGACGCGATCCTGTGCAACGGCGCAGGCAACTTCGCCACCTGGATCCACCGGTTCTGGCCGTTCCGGGCCCATGACGGCCAGCTCGCCCCGACCTCGGGCTCGATGGGCTACGGCGTACCCGCCGCCATCGGCGCCAAGCGCCTGCTGCCCGAGCGCACCGTCGTGGTGGTGTCGGGCGACGGCGACTTCCTGATGAACGGCCAGGAATTCGCCACCGCCGTCCAGTACGGGCTGCCGGTGCTCGTCATCCTGGTCGATAACGGCATGTACGGCACGATCCGGATGCACCAGGAGCGGGAATATCCCGGCCGCGTCTCGGGCACCGCGCTCAAGAATCCCGACTTCGCCGCCTACGCCACGGCCTTCGGCGGCTACGGCGAGCGGGTCGAGCGGACGGAGGACTTCCCGGCGGCCCTGGCGCGGGCGCTGGCCTCCGGCCTGCCGGCGATCTTGCACTGCCCGATCGACCCCGAGGCGATCACCCCGACCACCACGATCCAAGCCTTGCGCGACCGGAAGCGGGCCTAGTCTTCGTGCCTCTCCGGCCGACCCCGGCGGCGCCGGGACCCTCCGCGTCGTCCCGCGGCCGCCGAAGCGGGGCCCGGGACAACCGGACGGCCGTCCGTTCCGTCGGGGGCCGGTCGAACAGGGTGCGATCGTGAAGCCGGGGCAGCCCCACGCGCGTTAGCGGGCATCGATCCAGCCCACGACGCACGAGGCTCCGATGCCCCTCCCCGCCCCGCTCGACCGCGCCGACGCCGTGGTCTTCGACGCCTACGGCACCCTGCTCGACGTCCATTCCGCGGTGCAGCGCCATGCCGGCGCCGTCGGTCCGGAGGCGCGGTCGCTGTCCGAGACCTGGCGGCAGAAGCAGCTCGAATATTCCTGGGTCCTGTCACTGAGCGGCCGCTACGCGCCGTTCTGGACCCTGACCGAGCGCGCCCTCGACTACGCCCTCGACAAGCATCTGCAGGTCGACCGGCATTCACAGGTCGACCGCAGCAAGGTCCGGGCGGACCTGCTCGAGGCCTACCGCGCGCTCGACGCCTACCGGGAGGTGCCCGCCACCCTGGAACATCTGCGCCGCGCCGGCCTGAAGACCGCGATCCTGTCGAACGGCGACACCGGCATGCTCGACGCGGCGGTGAAGGCGGCGGATCTGGGCCGCCACCTCGACGCCGTTCTGTCGGTCGACCCCGCCGGCACCTTCAAGACGGCGCCGGCCGCCTACGCCCTGGCGACGGACGCCCTCGGGGTCGCGCGGGAGAGGATCGTGTTCCTGTCCTCGAACCGCTGGGACATCGCCGGGGCGGCGGCCTACGGCTTGACCCCCGTCTGGGTCAATCGGACGGGGCAGCCCGACGAATACCCGGACCTCGCCCCGGTCCGGGTCATCCGTTCCCTCGACGGGCTCTTGACCTGACTACTCGCCGGCCACCGGGCGGGCGGAGCCCGGGACCCCGGCGGCGGCGGCCGCGCCGCGGCGGTAGATCAGCAGGGTCGCGAGGAGTCCGCAGGCGCCGGCGAAGGCCATCCACAGGCCCGGCGCCGCCTTGTTGTCGAGCTTCTCGATCAGCCAGGTCGAGACGACCGGGGTGAACCCGCCGAACAAGGCGGTGGCGAGCGAGTAGGCGAGCGAGAAGCCGGTGGTGCGGACGTTGGCCGGGACGATCTCGGTCAGCGCCACCACCATCGCGCCGTTGTAGCTGCCATACAGGAAGGACAGCCACAGCAGCGTGAGCAGCATGTTGGTGAACGAGATGTTGGAGGTCAGCCAGGCGAGCGCCGGATAGGCGGTGAGCAGGGTCAGCGCCGAGAAGGCCAGCAGGATCGGCTTGCGGCCGATCTTGTCCGACAGCGCGCCCATCACCGGCAGCCAGAACAGGTTCGACAGGGCGGTGCAGAAGGTGACGATCAGGCTGTCGGTCTCGGTCAGCTTGAGCACGCTCTTGCCGAAGGTCGGGGTGTAGACCGTGATGGTGTAGAACGACACCGTGGTCATCACCACCAGCAGCATGCCGAGCAGGACGATCTTCCAGTTCTCGCCCAGCGACTTCAACACCTCGGGCAGCGACGGGCGGTGCTTGCGGTGCAGGAATTCCTGGGTCTCCTCCAGCGAGCGCCGGATGTAGAACAGGAACGGCACGATCAGGCAACCGATGAAGAACGGGATGCGCCAGCCCCACTCGGACATCTGGGCCGGCATCAGGGCGCGGCTCAAGCCGAAGCCGATCAAGGCCGCCACCATCACGGCGACCTGCTGGCTGCCGGATTGCCAGGAGACGTAGAAGCCCTTGCGGCCGGGGGTCGCCATCTCGGCGAGGTAGACCGACACGCCGCCGAGCTCGACGCCGGCCGAGAAGCCCTGGAGCAGGCGGCCGATCAGCACCAGGAACGGCGCCGCGAGGCCGATGGTCTGGTAGGACGGCACGAAGGCGATGAGGATGGTGCCGGCCGCCATGATGCCGAGCGTCACGATGAGGCCCTGGCGCCGGCCGATCCGGTCGACATAGGCGCCGAGGAAGATCGCCCCGAGGGGCCGCATCAGGAAGCCGGCGCCGAAGGCCATGAAGGTGAACATCAGCGAGGCGAACTCGTTCTCGGCCGGGAAGAACGCCTTCGCGATATGGCTCGCATAGATGCCGAACAGGAAGAAGTCGAACATCTCCAGGAAGTTGCCGCTCGTGACGCGCAACACCGTGGCAACCTTCGACCCCTGCGGACCGTGGACCGGACCTGCCATGCTCATTCCCCTACCTTGGGCTCCCTCGACTGGCCCTCTCTACAGCGATCCCAGACACGTTTGATACAAAAATTTCATCCCGCGAGAATCGGTGGAGGTTGTACTCCGCCCGGGTTACCAACAGGGAGGTGCCGCCGGGACAAGTGCACGAGGCATCCCCCGGGAGGAATCATGACGAGGATCGCATTCATGACCACGACGTCGCGCCCTTACAGCGGAGCACGCCGCCGCCTCGCCCGGATGGCCGCCGGCCTGGTGGCAGGGCTCGTCCTCGCCGCCCCGGCCAAGGCCGCGGAGGTGCGGGTGATGATCTCCGGCGGCTTCACCGCCGCCTACCAGGCCCTGGTGCCGGGCTTCGAGAAGAAGACCGGCGACAAGGTCGAGACCGCCTACGGCCCCTCGATGGGCACGGCGCCGGAGGCGATCCCCGTGCGCCTCGCCCGCGGCGAGCCGGCCGACGTGGTCATCATGGTCGGCTACGCCCTCGACGCCCTCGACAAGGAGGGCAAGATCGAGCCCGGCACCAAGGTGGCGCTGGCCGATTCCCGCATCGCGCTGGCGGTGAAGGCCGGGGCCAAGGTGCCGGACATCGCCACCCTCGACGCCTTCAAGAAGGCGCTGCTCGGCGCCACCTCGATCGCCTATTCGGACAGCGCCAGCGGCGTCTACATCGAGAAGGAGATGTACAGGAAGCTGGGGCTCGAGAAGGAGCTGGCGCCCAAGAGCAAGATGATCGTCGCCGAGCGCGTCGGCAACGTCGTCGCCCGGGGCGACGCCGAGTTCGGCTTCCAGCAGATCGCCGAGCTGAAGCCGGTCAAGGGCATCACCATCGTCGGGCCGATCCCGCCGGAGGTGCAGAAGGTGACGGTGTTCTCGGCCGGCATCCCGAAGGGCGCCAAGCACCCGGAGGCGGCCCGCGCCCTGATCGCCTGGCTCTCGTCGCCGGAGCATGCCGCGACGGTCGCCGAAACCGGGCTCGACCCGATCAAGGCCCGCTAACCCCCGATTCACGACACGGAGAATCCGAGCGATCGGATTCACCACCTCTTCACGCCGGGCAGGCCCTGATGGGTCCCACACAACAGGTCTCGCGCCGCCCGAGAGGGCGGCACAAGCGGGCGGGGACGGCATCATGAAACAGGGTCGGACGCCCGGAGCGGCGGCGCGCGGTGCCGCGCCGCTGCTCCGGCAGCGGAAACAGGACGGCATGCTCGCGCATCAGCGCTACCTCGCGGCCCCGGGCTACCATCCGGGGGCGCTGGTGATCGCAGCCCTGGGGCCGGCCGTCGGGGCGGCGGTCCTGGCGGGGATCCTGGCGGCGATCGCGCTGGGGGTGCGGGTCACGCTCTGAGGGAGGGACGGAGCGGCTATCCGTTCCCTGAGGGGCGGCCGGACCGCCCCGTCGCGAGGCGACCGGGCCGTACACCGGAAGGCCGGCGATTCGGGACGAGGCGAAGACGCGGTCCAGCCGGCCCGATCGAGCCGACGATCGCGGAGACCGGATGCCCGGCAGGCTTCCCCGCCGGATGACGCAGGGAACGGGCGGACCGCGCACCGGCTCGACTGGCCGCACCGATCGAACAATCCGGGCGGCCCGACTTTTCGACATCCGGTTCTCTGCGCGACATCCCCACCGGTGCCGGCCCCGCCACGACGGAGAACGGCGGCGCGCCCGCGGCAGAGTATAGACGATCGATCCGATCCATGGTGAATCGGGCGCTCCGTCCCGTCGGGGCCGCATGCGTCGCGGGCCTCGAGCCGGACTGTCTCGCAAAGATGGTCTGCGCCCGGAGAGAGGATCGATCGTGGTTGGTGCTTCCACAGGCTCCGGGCTCGCACTGTGCTATGCTTACAACAGAGGCGGGATCAACAACCAGAAGATCGCCCTTCTCGGCCTGTTCCTCAAGGCGGCGACCGAAGGACCGCCGCGCATCGTCCTGCCCGATCTGGTGATCTTCGATCAGATCAGCTTCGTGCATCGACGCGTGCCGATTGCCACGGCGTTCGACGTGGCCCGCCTGGCGGAATTCGCGGACACGATCGGCGTCACCATCGTCGCGGGTGACGCACAGGGAGACGAGGGCGGCTGGGAGTTCTTCCATCACGGCGAGAGCCGGATCGCGGGCGCGGCCGTCTCCGACCGGCTCGATTCCGAGAGCGTCGTCGTCCGGTTCTTCCGGGCCCTGGTGCCGCGGGTGCGGATGTCGGACGACGTGCTGAGGCTGCGGGACGTCGTCTTCGATCAGCTCGGCATCACCCATGTCGTGCAGATGCGCATCGAGCCGGACTGGGACTACCACGTCAGCCACCGGCTGGACCCGGAGGTCGGGCACAACGAGGACAACCGGCCATCGGCCGAGACCATCCTGCGCAAGCTCCGCGCGAGCGTCCCGGGCGGCCGGCTGAAGGCCTTCATCCTGTGCGACGAGGCGGCGCTCGCCGTCGGGAAGGACCGGATCCGCAGGCTGGCAGAGGACGGCTACGAGATCGAGATCACCTGGAAATCCGACCTGTCGCAGCGGTTCGAGGCCCGGCACTCGAACTTCCTCGACCTGTCCCTCGCGGATTTCGAGATCGCGCTCGCCTCCCGGTCCTTCGTCGGAACGTCGCGCTCGACCTTCGCGGGCATGGCCGCGCTCGAACAATTCGCGCGATCCGGCAGTGCCGGGAGCCACAGCGTCTACAACATGCTGGGGCCGAAGCTGGTCGAGCGCTGCGACAAGGGGGCGTTCCGCCCCGCACGCCTGGCGACCGCCCGGGACCTCCGGGACCCGTCCTGCGGCTACGAGCTCGGCCGGATCCTGGAGGCCGCCGGGGATCTGGCGGCCGCCCACGACCGCTATGCGGCACGCGGCGAGTATGGCGGGCCCGACCGGGAGGAGGTCTATCTGGCCCTCACCGGCGCCGCCCGGCTGAAGGCGGCGCTCGGGGCTGCGCCGGACGACGTCATCGGGGCCTTCGCGCAGGCCGCCGCCACCCTGCCGTCGCGGGCCGAGGCGCTGCATGGCGCCGCCCTGTACGCGCGGTGCCAGGGGCGATACGAGGAGGCCTGCGCCTTCGCCGCGCGCGGCCTCGCCGTCGCGCGGCCTTCCGCCGGCCGGGACATCGAGAGCAGCGTCTACGACTGGGCCCTGCTCGACGAATACGCGGTCGCGACCTCGTGGACCGGGCGCCCTCTGGAGACGCTCCGGGCCTGCATCCGGCTCCTGACGGAGGCGGCGATGCCCGGCGAGCATCGCGACAGGATCGTCGCCAACGCGAAATTCGCCATCGACCGGCTGGCGGGGCTCTGACGCGGCGCCCGGCGACGCGGCGCCACCCCGCGCCAATCGGCCGGATTGCCGGCCCCCGGCCTTCCGCCGCAAGGTGATGCCCCATGCGGCGCCACGTTCCCATCGTCCTCGCGGCTCTCCTCGCCCTCGTGGCGACGGCGCTCCTCGCCTATCAGTGGCTCGGGCAGCCGACGACCCTGCGCGTCGCCGTCGGGCCGGCGGGGAGCGAGGATGCGCGCCTGGTCGCGGCGGTCGCCCAGGCCCTCGCCCGCACCCACGAGGACGTGCGCCTGCGCCCCGTGACGACGAGCGGGGTCGCCGAGAGCGCGGGAGCGGCCGAGCACGGCAAGGCCGACCTCGCGGTGGTGCGCTCCGACGTCGGCATCCCGGCGAGCACCCAGACGGTGGCGATCCTGCACCGCGACGCGGTGCTGCTGCTCGCCGCCGACCCGAGCCTCGCTGCGGTGCCGGACCTGCGGGGAAAGCGGATCGGGATCGTGCGCAACCCGGCCGGCAACACCCGGCTGCTCGCCAGCATCCTGGAGCATTACGACGTGCCGGCCGACGCCGTCACGACCGTGCCCCTCGGCGACGGGCGCGAGGCCGGCGAGGCCCTGCGGGAGGGCCGGGTCGACGCCGTGATGGTGGTGAGCCCCCTCACCGGCCGCACCGCCAGCGAGGTGGTGGCGGGCATCGCCAAGGGAAGCGGGAACTCGGGCAGCGGGAACTCGGCGGGGAGTACCCCGAGCTTCATCCCGATCGGCGAGGCGGCGGTGCTGGCCCGGCGCTGGCCGGCGCTGGAGAGCGTCGAGATCGCCCGCGGCACCTTCGGCGGCACGCCGCCGCGGCCCGCCGAGGCCTTCACCACCGTCGGGGTCAGCCACCGGCTCGTGGCCCAGGCGCACCTGTCCGATTCGACCGTCTCCGAGCTGACCCGGCTGCTCTTCGTCAACCGGCCGGGCCTCGCCGCCGAGGTGCCGCTCGCCAACCAGATCGAGGCGCCCGACACCTCGAAGAGCGCGTCGCTGCCGGTGCATCCCGGCGCCCAGGCCTATTACGAGGGCGAGGTCGAGAGCTTCTTCGAGCGCTACGGCGACTGGTTCTATCTCCTGGTCATGTGCGTCTCGATCCTGGGCTCGGCCGCCGCGACGCTGGTGTCGCGGGCCGCCAACCGGTCGCGGGCCCGGGACATGGCGCTCCTGCGCCAGCTGCTCGCCATCGTGCGGGCGAGCCGCGACGTCGAGGACGAGCTGGAACTCGCCGACCTCGAGCGGCAGGCCGACGAGATCCTGGCCGCCGCGCTCGCCCGCGCCGGGACCGGCGCCATCGACAATGCCGGGGTGGCGGCCTTCACCCTCGGCCTCGATCAGGCGCGACGGGCGATCGCGGAGCGCCGCGCCATCCTGCTGGAGCGGCACGCCCATTCCGTCGATCGCGGACCGGACCCGCTCTCCGCCGCGGCGGAGTGACCCACTCGGAGACGGCCCCCTCTTGCCTAGGGAGCCTCTTGCGAAGTGGCGCCACACCTTCTATTGCAACGCAACAGATTTCCCCCGGCTCGATGCGTCCGGCTGCCATTCTGGCGGCGCGCGGCGTGCCGGGCTTTGTTTGCTTCGGACATCCCATGAAGCTGCGCAATATCGCCATCATCGCCCACGTCGACCACGGCAAGACGACCCTGGTCGACAAGCTGCTCCAGCAATCCGGCTCCTTCCGCGAGAACCAGCGGGTCGAGGAACGGGCGATGGACTCGAACGACCTCGAGAAGGAGCGCGGCATCACCATCCTGGCCAAGGCCACCTCGGTGGTCTGGAAGGACACCCGCATCAACATCGTCGACACCCCCGGCCACGCCGATTTCGGCGGCGAGGTCGAGCGCATCCTGTCGATGGTCGACGGCGTGATCGTGCTGGTCGACGCGGCCGAGGGCCCGATGCCGCAGACCAAGTTCGTGGTCTCGAAGGCGCTCAAGATCGGCCTGCGCCCGATCGTGGCGGTCAACAAGGTCGACCGGCCCGACGCCCGCATCACCGAGGTCGTCAACGAGGTGTTCGACCTGTTCGCGGCGCTCGACGCCACCGACGAGCAGCTCGACTTCCCGATCCTGTACGGGTCGGGCCGCAACGGCTGGATGGCGACCTCGCCCGAGGGCTCGCAGGACGACGGCCTCGCCCCGCTCTTCGACCTGGTGCTGGAGCACGTGCCCCAGGCCAAGACCGAGGAGGGTCCGTTCCGCATGCTCGGGACGCTCCTCGAGGCCAACCCGTTCCTCGGCCGCATCATCACCGGCCGCATCGCCTCGGGCACCGTGAAGCCGAACCAGGCGATCAAGGTCCTCGACCGCGAGGGCAAGGTCGTGGAGACCGGCCGCGTCTCGAAGATCCTGGCCTTCCGCGGCCTGGAGCGCCAGCCGATCGAGGTCGGCGAGGCGGGCGACATCGTGTCGATCGCCGGTCTGGTGAAGGGCACCGTCGCCGATACCTTCTGCGACCCGCAGGTCGAGACCCCGATCCAGGCCCAGCCGATCGACCCGCCGACCGTGACGATGTCGTTCATCGTGAACGACTCACCCCTCGCCGGCACCGAGGGCGACAAGGTCACGAGCCGCATGATCCGCGACCGCCTGTTCAAGGAGGCCGAGGGCAACGTCACGCTCAAGATCGAGGAAGCCGCCGACAAGGACTCGTTCTACGTCTCGGGCCGCGGTGAATTGCAGCTCGCGATCCTGATCGAGACCATGCGCCGCGAGGGCTTCGAGATCGCGGTCTCGCGTCCTCGCGTCGTCTTCGAGAAGGACGAGGCCGGCGAGATCATGGAGCCGATCGAGGAGGTCGTGATCGACGTCGACGAGGAGTATTCCGGCGTCGTCGTGCAGAAGATGTCGGAGCGCAAGGCCGACATGATCGAGATGCGCCCGTCGGGCGGCAACCGCCTGCGCCTGGTGTTCCACGCTCCGACCCGCGGCCTGATCGGCTACCAGGGCGAGCTGATGACCGATACCCGCGGCACCGCGATCATGAACCGGCTGTTCAAGGCCTACGAGCCCTACAAGGGCGAGATCGCCGGCCGTCGCAACGGCGTGCTGATGTCCAACGACCAGGGCGAGGCCGTCGCCTATGCCCTGTGGAACCTCGAGGATCGCGGCCCGATGATGATCGAGCCGGGCTGGAAGGTCTACCAGGGCATGATCATCGGCGAGCACAACCGCGAGAACGATCTCGAGGTGAACGTGCTCAAGGGCAAGAAGCTCACCAACATCCGCACCACCTCGAAGGACGAGGCGGTCCGCCTGACCCCGCCGATCCGCATGACCCTCGAGCGCTCGCTGGCCTGGATCCAGGACGACGAGCTGGTCGAGGTGACCCCGAAGTCGATCCGCCTGCGCAAGGCCGTGCTCGACCCGAACGACCGCAAGCGGGCGGAGCGGGCCAAGGAAGCGCTGAGCGCCTGATCGACGGCATGACGATCTGACATCGTCGTCCCTCGCCCCTCCCCGGGGCGGGGGATTTTTTATGGCGGCGGTGGACGGCCGGCTCGCCCAAGTGGATTCCCGGTCCGTCCTCCCGTATCCCGTAGGCTTGTCCGGGAACGAGACGGGGCGCGGGATCCCCTCTCCCCGTGTGGGAGAGGGGCCGGGGGTGAGGGTGACACGCTTCGGTGTGAAACGCTGAGCGTGACGCGGGCAGCGGAACGCGCGGAGCCTGATCCGGCACCGTCTCCACCCTCACCCCCGGCCCCTCCCCACTCGGGAAAGGGGATCCCGCGCCTGATCCCTTCCCGGATGATTTCCCCAAACGGCCCTGCTTATCTGAGCGCGAGGGCGGCGCGGCGGCAGGAGGCCGTGTGGAACACGAGATCTACCGCTGGCTCGGGATCCTGACCTCGATCCGCTCGGACGTGCTGGCGCCGCTCGGCCTCGCCCTGGCGGTGATCGTCACCGTGCACGTTCTGATGAGGAAGCGCGAGGTCGGGGCGGCGATCGGCTGGATCGGGCTTGCCTGGCTCTCCCCGCTCCTCGGCAGCCTGCTCTACGTGATGTTCGGCATCAACCGGGTGAGCCGGCGCGCCCGCCGCCTGCCGGTGCTGCCCGGCCCCCGGCCCGGCGCACCCCCGCCGCCGGTGGCCGAGGTGCCGGACGCGTTCCAGCCCCTGAAGCAGGCGGTCCAGCGGATCAGCGGCCTGCCGCTCGTCGCTGGCAACCGCATCCGGCGCTACCGCCACGGCGACGAGGCCTATCCGGCGATGCTGGCGGCGATCGGCGAGGCGCAGACCAGCGTCGCCCTGTCGAGCTACATCATGCGCGACGACGACAGCGGGCGGGCCTTCGCGCAAGCCCTGGCGGCCGCGAGGGCGCGGGGCGTCGCGGTCTGCGTGCTGATCGACGGCATCGGCAGCGGCTACTTCTTCCCGGCGATGTACCGGCGCCTGCGGCGCCTGAGTATCCCCGCCGGCCTGTTCATGCACTCGGCGCTGCCCTGGCGGATGCCGTTCCTCAACCTGCGCACCCACAAGAAGCTCCTGCTGATCGACGGCCGGATCGGCTTCGTCGGCGGGGTCAACATCGCCGACGAGAACGTCATGGCGAAGAAGCCGCCCGATCCGGTGCGCGACAGCCATTTCCGCATCGACGGCCCGGTGGTCGGGCAGCTCGCCCAGGCCTTCTGGCGCGACTGGGCCTTCGTCAAGGGCGAGGACCTGGAGGGGCCGGCCTGGTTCCCGGAGATCCCGGCGGCCGGCGCCTCCCTTGCCAGGGTCGTCACCTCGGGGCCGGATGCCGACATCGAGAAGATCGAGTTCGTGGTGATGGAGGCGGTCGCCACCGCCCGGCATTCGGTGCGCGTCGCCACGCCCTATTTCCTGCCGAGCGAGATGCTGCTGACCGCGCTCGGCCTCGCGGCGATGCGGGGCGTCACCGTCGACGTCATCATCCCGCAGGCGAGCAATCACCGGGTGGTCGACTGGGCGACGCGGGCCCATGTCGGGCCGCTGCTGGAGACCGGCGTGCGGATCTGGCTCGACCGGCCGCCCTTCGACCACTCGAAGCTGATGGTGGTGGACGACGCCTGGTGCTTCGTCGGCAGCGCCAACTGGGACAGCCGCAGCTTCCGGCTCAACTTCGAGCTCAACGTCGAGGTCTACGACCCCGACTTCGCGGCCGACATCGACGGGCTGATGCGGGCCAAGATGGAGCAGCGCCTGACCGCCGACGACCTCAACTCTCGCGGGATGGCCGTGCGCCTGCGCGACGCCGCCGTGCGATTGCTGCTGCCATATCTTTGAGCGGCGCCCGCTTGCGGAAATCCTCGGCCCGGTCGCGAAACGCCTCGATCCGGGCGCGAAGCGGCTCGCGCTTGCCCTGCGGGTTGCCGGGCTCGAGGTGGACGACGATCGGACGGTGGTCGGAGGCGCCCCGCGGCAGCACGGCCTGGCCGCGGCAGGTCAGCCCGCGCACGAGGCAGCGGTCGAGGCGCAGGGGCACGAGATCGACCATGGCGTGGGTCGGGTGGCGCGGCCCGACATCGTGGAAGCCCGGCAGCAGGGCCGGCCCGACGATGTTGTAGTCGCCCAGCACCGCGGCCCGCACCGGCAGGTGCTGGGCGATGCGGCGCAGCTGGCGCCGGTTCAGCACCTGGCCGTGCGACAGGTGCACGTTCGCGACGCCGAACGTCCCGAGATCGACGATCTGGCACACCCGGTCGATCAGGGCGCCGGACGGCAGGGTGACCACCCGCGGCGGCGTCGCCCAGGGGGTGGGGCTCCACATCGCCAGGCCGTGGATGCGGCGCGGCAGCGGCGCCCAGGCGTAGTGGCCGCCGGCGCGGGCCTGCAATTCGGTGATGTCGACGGTCGCCTCCTGCATCAACAGGAGGTCCGGCTTCTCCTGGGCGATCAGCGCCTCGAGGGCGTCGACCGTCGCGCCGGTCCGCCGCAGCAGGTTCCAGCTGATGATCTTGCGCGGGCCCGCCCGGTGCGGGGCGGGCGCAACGGCCGGGGTGTCGGCGGGCAGCAGGCGCTGGGGGGGCAAGAGGCTTTGGGGGGGCAGCATGTCACCGCTGGGGAAGCGCAGGATGGGGCCGGCACGACGGCGTGAGAGCCCGTCGGACCGGAGCGACATAGGCCGTCCGGCCCGACCGGGGAGAGGGCGTCAGGCCCCCGGCGGCCGCAATCCGGGCAGCGCCCGGACCAGGGTCCGGAACTGGTCGCCGCGATCCTCGAAGCTGCGGAACTGATCGTAGGAGGCGCAGGCCGGCGAGAGCAGCACCACCGGCTCGTCCGCCGGATCGGCCTCCGCCGCCGCGGCGGCCTCGGCGATTGCGGCGGCGAGCGTCCCGCAACGGCTGAACGGCACCTGCCCGTCGAGAGTGGCGGCGAAATCCTCGGTCGCGGCGCCGATCAGGTAGGCGTGGGCGATGCGCGGGAAGTACGGCGCGAGGCTCGCGATCCCGCCCTCCTTCGGCTTGCCGCCGAGGATCCAGTGCACGTGCCGGAAGGCCGAGAGCGCCTTCTCGGTCGAATCGGCGTTGGTGGCCTTCGAATCGTTGATGAACAGGACGGCGCCGCGGCGCCCGACCTCCTCCATCCGGTGCGGCAGGCCCGGGAAACTCGCGAGCGCCGCCGCGAAGGCGTCCGGCGTCACGCCCAGCTCGCTCGCCACCGCGTAGGCGACGGCGGCGTTCTGCCAGTTATGGGCGCCGCGCAAGGACCCGATGCCGGAGAGATCGGCCACCGGCTCCGCCGGCGCCCGTCGCCCGTCGATGACGATGCCGTCCCGGGCGAGGATGCCCGGCCCCTCCCCCGCCTCGCCGACATGACCTTGGGAGACTTGGACTCGGGAGACTTGGACCCGGGTGAGCGGGCCCGCGCGGCGCCCGGCGATAGCCCGGCAGAACGCGTCGTCGACGCCGACGATCGCGTGGGCGGCGCCCGTCACCAGCCGCTCCTTGATGGCGGCGTAATGCGCCATGTCGCCGTGGCGGTCGAGGTGGTCGGGAGTGAGGTTGAGGAGCACGCCGAGGGTGGGGGCCAGCGACGGCGTCAGGTCGATCTGGAACGAGGACAGCTCGATCACGTGGACCCGGTCGGGCGAGGGCGGCTCCAGCGACAGGATGGCGGTGCCGATATTGCCGCCCATCTGCACGTCGCGGCCGGCCGCCGCCAGGACGTGGGCGATCAGGGCCGTGGTGGTCGACTTGCCGTTGGTGCCGGTGATGGCGACGAAGGGCGCGTCGGGGCTCCCGGTTGTGGGTTTCCGGGCGACGCGCTCGCGGCAGAACAGCTCGATGTCGCCGATCACCGGCACGCCGGCCGCCTTGGCCAGTTCCACGGTCCAGTGCGGCGCCGGATGGGTGAGCGGCACGCCCGGGGCGAGGACCAGCGCCGCGAACTCCGCCCAGTCCGCCTGCCGCAGGTCGCCGGTCTCGATGCCCTGCCGAGCCGCCGCCTCCATCCGCGCCGGGTTGTCGTCGCAGGCGATCACCCGGGCGCCGCCGGCCTTGAGGCTCAGCGCGGTGGCGAGGCCCGAGCCCCCGAGCCCGAACAGGGCGACCGTCTGGCCGGCGAAGGTGGTGGAGGGTGTCATGCGTGCGATCGGGCCTTCGCGCCAGGGCGGCGCCGGGCCGGGGCCCGGCGCGTGTCTCAGGCGGTTAGTGAGACGCGGAGCGAGGCTTCGTCAAGCTGTGCCATGTGGCCGGGGTGGGACCGGTCTGCCACCATCCCCTTTCCCGGACGACTGAAGCGTCAGCGGACGGAGATCCGGGAAAGGGCGCGGAGGTGAGAAAGAATCCTACCGCAGCTTCAGCGTCGCCAGCCCCAGGAGCGCCAGCACCACTGCGATGATCCAGAACCGGATCACCACCTGCGGCTCCTTCCAGCCCTTCTGCTCGAAATGGTGGTGGATCGGCGCCATGCGGAAGACGCGCTTGCCGGTGAGCTTGAACGACGCGACCTGGATGATGACCGACAGGATCTCCAGCACGAACAGGCCGCCGACGATGCCGAGCACGATCTCGTGCTTGGTCGCCACCGCGACGGTGCCGAGCAGGCCGCCGAGCGCCAGCGAGCCGGTATCGCCCATGAAGATCTGGGCCGGCGGGGCGTTGAACCACAGGAAGCCGAGGCCCGCCCCGATCAGTGCGCCGCAGACCACCGCCAGCTCGCCGGTGCCCGGGACGTAGTTCACCTGGAGGTAGGAGGCGTAGATCACGTTGCCGACGAGATAGGCGATGATCCCGAAGGTCGCTGCCGCGATCATCACCGGCACGATGGCCAGGCCGTCGAGGCCGTCGGTGATGTTGACCGCGTTGCCGGCCCCCACGATCACGAAGCCCGCGAAGGCGACGTAGAACAGGCCGAGATTGAAGATCGCGTCCTTGAAGACCGGGAAGGCGAGCCGGTAGGACAGGCCCGGAGCCGAGTATTCGGCCACCGCGATGCAGGCCGACACCGCGATCAGGGCTTCCAGCGCGAGCCGGAACTTGCCCGAGAAGCCCTTGTGGCTCTGCTTCGTGACCTTGAGGTAGTCGTCGTAGAAGCCGATCGCGCCGAAGCCCAGCGTCACCATCATGACGATCCAGACGTAGTGGTTGCGCGGGTTGGCCCAGAGCAGGACCGCCACCATCACGCCGGCGAGGATCATCAGCCCGCCCATGGTCGGCGTGCCGCGCTTCGTCAGCAGGTGCGATTGCGGGCCGTCCTCGCGGATCGGCTGGCCCTTGCCCTGGCGCAGGCGCAGGAGCGAGATGATCCAGGGCCCGAACCAGAACACGAAGAAGCCCGCCGTGAACAGCGCACCGCCGGTCCGGAAGGTGATGTAGCGGAAGACGTTGAGCGGCGAGAACACGCCGCTCAGGTCGGAGAGGAGGTAGAGCATCCCGGGGGCATCCGATCGTGGGCGAGCGGCAGCGCCGGGCTCAAGGCCGCGCCGCCGCGTCAGAAGTCCTTCGAAGGTCGCTCAGCCGGATCGGCCGACGGCGAGGTCCTGATCCTCAGCCCCGCCGTAGCGGGCTTTGAGCGCCTCGACAATCCGGCCCATGCGGGTGCTGTTCGACCCCTTGACCATCACGGCGTCGCCGGGCCGCAGGGCCCCGACGACGAGGTCGACGAGTTCGGCCGAGCCCGGCCGGGCGCCGGCGCGCCGGGCGGAGGGCAGCGCCTCGAACAGCTCCTGCATCAGGGGACCGGCGGTGAAGACGAGGTCGATGCCGTGCTCCTCGACCGCCGCCGCCAGCTCGCGGTGCAGGACGGGCGCGTCCGCGCCGAGTTCCATCATGTCGCCCAGAACCGCGATGCGCCGCCCGGACGTCTCGACCCCGGCGAGCGTGCTGAGCGCGGCCCGCACCGAGGCCGGGTTGGCGTTGTAGCTCTCGTCGACGAGGAGCGCCTCGCCGTCCCCGACCTGGAGGACGTGGCGGGCGCCGCGCCCGGCCGGGGGACGCAGCTGGGCGAGCGACAGGGCCGCGAGCGCGAGATCGGCGCCCAGCGCCTGGACGGCGGCGATGACGGCGAGCGAGTTCAGCGCCGTGTGGCGGCCCGGCGTACCGAGCTGGTAGGTGACGGTGAGGCCCATCGCCCGCACGTCGACGATCGAGAGGTCGGGCCGCATCACGATCCGCTCGGCCCGCACGTCGGCCTCGCGGTGCTCGCCGAAGCTGACCACACGGCCGGCGCAGGAGGCGAGGGCATGGGCCTTCAGCCGCTCGAAATTCGGGTTGTCGCGGTTGATGATCGCGACACCGCCGGGCTCCAGCCCGTAGAAGATCTCGCCCTTCGCGTCGGCGATGCCGGACAGCGAGCGGAAATGCTCGATATGGACCGGCTCGACCGTGGTGACGATCGCGATCTCGGGCCGCACCAGCCGGGTCAGGGGGGCGATCTCGCCGGCATGGTTCATGCCGACCTCGAACACCCCGAACTCGCTCGAGGCCGGCATCCGGCCGAGCGTCAGCGGGACGCCCCAATGGTTGTTGTAGGAGGCGACCGAGGCGTGGGTGGCCCCTTGCGCCGCCAGGACGTGGCGCAACGCTTCCTTGGTGCCGGTCTTGCCGACCGAGCCGGTGACGGCGAGGATTCGTGCGCCGGTGCGGGCACGGGCCGCGACCGCGAGGCCGCGCATGGCGGCGAGCACGCCGTCCTCGTCCCGCGCCGGCACCGCGATCAACGGTCCGGCTCCGCCGAGGTCAGGCGCGCGCTCCTCGGCCACCACCGCGGCGCCGGCGCCGCGGGCGAGGGCGTCGCGCACGAAGTCGTGGCCGTCGCGGGCCTCGCCGCGAATCGCGAAGAACAGGTCCCCGACCTTCAGGGTGCGGGTATCGATCGAGATCCCGGAGAGCGCCTGCGCCGCGGATTCGTCCGCGACGACGCGGCCGCCCATGGCGGCGGCGGCATCCATCAGGGTCCAGAGGGGCTCGGTCATGCGCGGGTCTCCTCGATCGCGCTCAGGACCGCGTCGCGGTCGGAGAAAGGCAACGTGCGGTCGCCGATGATCTGGCCGGTTTCATGACCTTTGCCGGCAACCAGCAGCACGTCGCCGGCGCGCAAGGAGCCCACCGCCGCCCGGATCGCCTCCGCGCGGTCGCCGATCTCCTCGGCACCGGGCGCCGCCGCGAGGATCGCCGCGCGGATCGTCGCGGGGTCCTCGCTGCGGGGATTGTCGTCGGTGACGATGACCCGGTCGGCCTTCTCGGCCGCGATGCGGCCCATCAGCGGGCGCTTGGCGCGGTCGCGGTCGCCGCCGCAGCCGACGACGCAGACGAGGCGCCCGGAGGTGAAGGCGCGCAACGCATCGAGGACGTTCGCCAGCGCGTCGGGCTTGTGGGCGTAATCGACGATGCAGAGCGCGTCGCGCACGGTGCCGACCCGCTCCAGCCGCCCCGGCACCCCGGCGAGGTGGCCGAGGGAGGCGACGACCTCCGCCTCGCGCCCGGCGCCGGCCGGGGTCGCCAGCACGAGGCCGGCGGCGAGCAGTGCGTTCTCGACCTGGAACGTCCCGACGAGGGGCAGGTCGACCGTATGGGTCGCAGCCCCGACGGCGATCTCGAGGCGCTGGGCGAAGCCGTGCGCGCGGACGGAGACGAGGCGGATCCCCTCCCCTGCCCGGCCGGTGGTGACGAGCCGCACGCCGCGGTCCTGGACGGCCGCGATCACCGCTCCGCTCCGCGGGCCGTCGGCATTGACGACCGCCGTCCCATCCTCCGGCAGCAGGGTCGTGAACAGCCGCAGCTTCGCCTGGAGATAGGCTTCCGGCGTGCCGTGATAGTCGAGATGGTCGTGGCCGAGATTGGTGAAGCCGGCGGCCGTCAGGCGCACCCCGTCGAGGCGGCTCTGCTCGATGCCGTGCGAGGAGGCCTCCATGGCAAGTTCGGTGACGCCGTCCCGCGCGAGCCGGTCGAGGGTCGCGTGCAGGGTGATCGGGTCGGGGGTGGTGAGCGAGCCGTAGGCGGCGCCCGAGGTGGTGATGACGCCGAGCGTGCCCAGGCTCGCCGCCTGCCGGCCGAGGCGGCCGAAGATCTGGCGCACGAAATCGGCGACCGAGCTCTTGCCGCTGGTACCGGTGACCGCGACCACCGTCCCGGGCTGGCCCGGATGCAGCCGGGAGGCGGCCTGCGACAGGGCGCGGCGCGCATCCGTAACCGCCAGGTAGGCGACGCCCTCGGGCAGGTCGGCCGGCCGCTCTCCTTCGGCCACCATCGCGACCGCGCCGGCGGCCGCCGCCTTGGCGGCGAAGAGCCGGCCGTCGGCGGCGGTGCCGGGCACCGCCAGGAACACGACGCCGGGCACGACCTTGCGGCTGTCGGCGGTGAGGCCGGTGACGGGCAGGCCGGCAGCGGCACCGGCCTGCGGGAACAGGTCGCCGAGGGTGAGGCTCATCGTCCGTCCAGCTGGTTCACGTGGTAGGCGCCGAGCTTGACCATCAGCGGGAACGGCTTCACCGGCGGCTCGAATTGCGGCGGCAGACCGAGGATCGGTGCGACCCGGGCGATCACCCGGCCGGTGACGACGCCGGAATTCCAGGCGGCGGTGGCGTAGCTGCCGGATTCCGCCGCCACGGCCTGCGGCTCGTCCATGATGGTGACGAACAGGTATTTCGGCTTGTCCATCGGCGCGGCGGCCATGAAGGTGGTGAACAGCCGGTTCTTGACGTAGCGGCCGCGGATCACCTTCTCGGCGGTGCCGGTCTTGCCGCCGACATAGTAGTACGGAATCGCCGCCTTCTTGGCCGAGCCCTCGGTGGCGTTGAGGCGCATGATGTAGCGCATCGCCTCGCTGGTCTGGGGCGAGAGCACCGGCGTCGCCTTCTCGCGCGCCTCGGCCTCGGTCCGCTTGAGGAAGGTCGGCGTCATCAGGAAGCCGCCATTGGCGATCGCCGCCACTGCCGCCGAGGCCTGGAGCGGGGCCACCGCGAGACCGTGGCCGAACGCGATCGTGATGGTGTTGATCTCGGTCCAGCGCGGCGGAACGATCGGCTCGGCGCTCTCCGGCAATTCGGTGCGCATTCGGTCGAGCAGACCCATCTTCTTCAGGAAGGCCTTGTGGCCGGGCACGCCGATGCCGAGCGCCATCTTGGCCGAGCCGATGTTGGACGAGTGCGTGAACACCTCCGGCATCGTGATGACCCGGTTGGTGCCGTGGTACTCGTGGATCTTCTGCCGGCCCCAGTGCAGCACGCCGCCGCGGGTGTCGAAGGTCGAGTTGACGGTGAACTTGCCGGAATCGAGCGCCATGGCCAGCGTCATGGCCTTGAAGGTCGAGCCCATCTCGTAGACGCCGACATTCATCCGGTTGATCCGGTCGGGATCCAGCGCATCCTTCGGCTCGTTGGGGTCGAAGTCGGGCAGCGAGGCGAGCGCGATCACCTCGCCGGTGGTCACGTCGAGGATCAGGCCGGCCGCCGCCTTGGCGCGGTAATGCTCCATGCCCCAGGCCAGCTCGTCGCGCACCGCGTGCTGGGCGCGCAGGTCGATCGAGAGCTGGACCGGTGCCATGTCGGCCGACTTCTCGACGAAGCCGAGGCTGGTGAGGTCGCGCAGGCCCTGGCGGTCGATGTATTTCTCGATGCCGGCGATGCCGACGTTGTCGAGGTTGGTGACGCCGAGGATATGGGCGGCCGCGGTGCCGTTCGGATAGACGCGCTTGTGGTCGGGCAGGAAGCCGACGCCCGGGATGCCGAGGCGGTGCACCTCGACCTGCTGGCGCGGGGTGATCTCGCGCTTGACCCAGACGAAGCCCTTCTTCGACGACAGCTTCTCGCGCAGGTCGCGGGCGTTGATCTCCGGCAGGACGGCGGTGAGGAGTTCCACCGCCTCGTCCTTGTCGTAGATGTTCTTCGGCTCGGCGAAGACCGAGACGGTGCGGATGTCGGTGGCCAGGATCTCGCCGTTGCGGTCGATGATGTCGGGGCGGACCTGGGTCGTGCCGCCGGCCTCGGCCCGGCGCGCCGAGGCGGTCACCGGATCGTCCGGGAACAGCGCGAAGCTGACCAGGCGGCCCATCAGGGTGAGGAACACCGCGCCGAAGACGAGGCTGACGAGCCCGACGCGGGCGGCGCTGCGCTCCACCGAGAGGCGGAACATCGCCATGACGCCGCCGCGCAAGCGCTCCGCGAGGCTGGCCCGCGGCCGCGCCGGGGCGGCCTCCTCGTGCGTCGATTCCGCGCGCACCGTCTCCCGGCCCGCCGGGCTCGCGGCACCGGGCCCGGGAAGCGGAGCGTCGTGATCCTGGAAGTCCTGGTCCTGGCTCACGGCGCCTACCTCTTGGCGGTCGGGGTGCGGGTGGAGGTGGAGCCGGTGGTGCGGGGCTCCTCGGATCGGCCGGCGGTGGCGGCGGCGGTCGTGGCGGCCGGACGCTCCTTGGCGACCGGGGTCGCGGTGGCGCCGAGGCCGAGGGCTTCGAGCTTGCGGGCGATCTCGTCGCCGCGGTCGGCCTTGACCGGCAGGTCGGCCAGCCGCCCGAGATGATTGGTGCCGATCGGCTCGAGGGTCAGGTACTTGTCGACCGCGCCCTGGAGCCGGTCGGGCCGGGTCAGGAGCTGCCACTCGGCGCGCAGGACCGCGATCGCGTCGCGCTCCTTGCGCAGGCGGGTCTTCAGCTTGGCGACCTGCTCGGCCTGGTAGAGCGTGTCGTACTTGATCGAGTAGGCGTAGATGGCCGAGGCGATCAGCCCGGCGATCGCCGCGAGGTGCAGGAGGCGGATCACCGGCGGCCTCCCCGGGCTTGAGGCTCGGGCAGGGAGGCCAGGGCTTCGAGGACCGTCAGCGGCGGCGGCGCCGGGGCGTCGGTGCGCTCGCCGGCCCGGAGCTTGGCCGAGCGGGAGCGGGGATTGGCGCGGCACTCGGCCTCGCCCGCGGCGACCGGGCCCTTGGTGGCGAGCGTGAAGCTGCGGGGCGCGGGCTGCGAGGCCATCGGCAGGTGGCGCGAGGCCGCCACCGCCCGGCCGCTGCGGGCCGAGAAGAACTGCTTCACGATGCGGTCCTCCAGCGAGTGGAAGGTGACCACCGCGAGGCGCCCGCCCGGCCGCAGGGTGCGCTCGGCCGCGTGCAGCGCCCGCTGCAGCTCGCCCAGTTCGTCGTTGACCGCGATGCGCAGGGCCTGGAACGTCCGGGTCGCCGGGTGGATGCCGCTGCCGGGCTCGGCCCGCACGACGCCGGCGACGATCTCGGCCAGGGCCGCCGTGGTCTCGATGCGGCCGCGCCGGCGCGCCTCGATCAGGGCGCGCGCCACGGCGCGGGCCCGGCGCTCCTCGCCGTAATGGTAGATCACGTCGGCGAGGGCGGCCTCGGAGGCCTCGTTGACGAGGTCGGCGGCGCTCTCGCCGGCCCGCTCCATCCGCATGTCGAGGGGGCCGTCGAACCGGAACGAGAAGCCGCGCTCGGCCTGGTCGAGCTGCATCGACGATACGCCGATGTCGAGGACGACGCCGTCGGCCTCGGCGAAGCCCTGGTCGCGGGCGATGGCGTCGAGGTCGCCGAAGCGGCCCTGGACCAGCACGAGGCGCCCGGCCTCGCGCTCGACCAGCGCCTGGCCGGCGGCGATCGCGGTCGGATCGCGGTCGATGGCCAGCACGCGGTTCTTCGGATGCGCCGCCAGGATCGCCCTCGTGTAGCCGCCGGCCCCGAAGGTGCCGTCGATCACCGCCGCCGGCTCGTCCCCGAGGCGCAGGGCGTGCAGGACCTCGTCGAGCAGGACCGGGATGTGGGGCGCGGCCTCGGTCACGACCGGCACCCCGGCGCGGCGTGTGCCGCGGCACGTTGCGAGACGACGGCAACGCTCGCGCGAGAGGCGCGCAGTGACGCGTGACGATCCATGGTGCTCCGGTATCCGCACGAGCCGGGCCGAGGCCGGCCGGGATCGGCGCCAGGGCGCCGCGATGCCCACGCCAGCCATCGACGCGCGACCATCACGCCTGCTCTCGCGGGCGGCGGCCGCCGATGCTGGAATCGCCGTGGACGGGGTGGCTCGGGGTATCATGGGCCTCTGGGGTCGTCAACGCGAGGGCACACGCGGCGGGTAGCACCCGTCCGTGCGCCATCAGAGACCAGCAAGGTTAACGAAGGCTTGTGCTCGCGCGCCGTGTCCGCGGAAAGTCGAGGCGGGGGCGGCTCTTCGGCCGCGGGCGCGGGCTCTAGTATGCGGTTGCCTCGCGCCCGCTCGCACTCAGTTGCAGCCGCGCGAGCGCGGCGTTCCCGGAATTGGGTATCAGCCGGCCTGTAAGCCGGGTTCTGTATGGCCCGGAGGATCCGCGAGGATCCCCCTGACGTGGCGGCCATTCCTCTGGGACGGCCGTTACCGGCCGCCTCGAGCAACCAACCCGGGCGACGGGCCTGAAGAAGCCCTGCGCGGGGAGTCCCGCGCGTGCCGCCCCTATTCGGTTTTGCTCCCGGTGGGGTTTGCCGTGCCGTCCGCGTTGCCGCGTCCGCGGTGCGCTCTTACCGCACCCTTTCACCCTGGCCGCGGCAGATCCCGGAGGACCCGCGATGCGGTGGTCTGCTCTCTGTGGCACTGTCCCTGGGGTCGCCCCCGCCGGACGTTATCCGGCACCGTCTCTTCATGGAGCCCGGACTTTCCTCCCCGCCCCTCGCGCGCGGAAGTCCCACGAGGAGACCCGCGCACGGGGAACGGAGCGGCCGCCCGGCCGGCTGACGGCGCCGATGTGCGACGGCCGGGACGCCGCGTCAAGGCGGGAGCGCCGCCGGGACGGGTTGCCGCCTCGTCGGGACCCCCTACCTGCCGATGTCCAAGGCCGCGAGGCGCGGCCGACCCGAAACAGGAGGCGACCCGGATGAGCGAGAACATCGAGGCGGGCTGGACCCTGGAGACCGTGCAGCAGCTCAAGGCCATGGCGCAGGAGGGCGTCTCGCCCTCCGTGATGAGCCTCAAGCTCAAGCGCCCGGTCACGGCGATCCACGCCAAGCTGGCCGAGCTCGGCATCACGCCCGCCGCCGGAGCGTAGGCTTTCGTGGGAGGGGCGGGCCCGGGCCGGGCCCGCCGGCCGCCGCTACCAGCTGCCGGTGTTCTGCATCGAGGCCCAGGGCTCCTGCGGCGGCTTAGGCCCGCCCTTCTGCAGGATCTCGATCGAGATGCCGTCCGGCGAGCGCACGAAGGCCATGTGGCCGTCCCGCGGCGGGCGGTTGATGGTCACGCCGGCATCCTGCAGCTTCTGGCAGGTCGCGTAAATGTCGTCGACCTGATAGGCCAAGTGGCCGAAGTTGCGTCCGCCGGCATACTCCTCCGGATCCCAATTGTAGGTGAGTTCGAGCAGCGGCGACTTGCTGTCCTTGGCCCGCGCGACGTCGCCCGGGGCGGCCAGGAAGACCAGGGTGAAGCGGCCCTTCTCGCTCTCGGTGCGGCGCACCTCCTGGAGGCCGAACTTGTTGCAGTAGAAGTCGAGCGCACGCTCGAGATCGGCGACGCGGACCATCGTGTGCAGGTATTCCATGGCACTCCATCCTCGGTGTCGGGGCGCGCCGGTCGGGCGCCGGATCCGGCGTCGTAGCTAGGGCGGCCGGCGACCGGCGGGGAGGGCTTCGAAGGGGAGCGTTCATCCCGCGTTGCGCTGCGGCCGGCGGCGGTGCAAAGGCTGAAGCCTTCCATCGCGCCGCGCGACCGCCGAGGACCCCGCCATGCAGTCGATCGTTCGCCTCGCCGATTACCGCCCGAGCGACTACCTGATCGACCGCGTCGAGCTCGACGTGCGCCTGCATCCGACCGAGACCCGGATCACCGCGACGCTGGCGTTCCGGCCGAACCCGGCCGGGGAGCCCGGCGCGCCGCTCGTCCTCGACGGCGACGAGTTGACCCTGCTGGCGATCGCCCTCGACGGGCAGCCGACCGGCCCGGGCGCGATCGACGTCACGCCCCGCTCCCTGACCCTGCATCAGCCGCCGCAGCGCCCCTTCGTGCTCGAGGTCGCCACGCAGGTGAATCCGAGCGCCAACACCAAGCTGATGGGGCTCTACCGCTCGAACGGCGTCTACTGCACCCAGTGCGAGGCCGACGGGTTCCGGCGCATCACCTACTTCCTCGACCGGCCGGACGTGATGGCGGTCTACACCACCCGGATCGAGGCCGAGCGGGCCGAGGCGCCGGTGCTGCTCGGCAACGGCAACCCGGTCGAGCAGGGCGCGGTCGGCCTGACCCGCCACTACGCGGTCTGGCACGACCCCCACCCGAAGCCCGCCTACCTGTTCGCCCTCGTCGGCGGCCATCTCGGCCGGATCGGCTCCCGCTTCGCCACCATGGAGGGGCGGGACGTCGAGATCGCGGTCTACGTCGAGCCCGGCAAGGAGGACCGCGCCGATTTCGCCCTCGACGCGGTGGCCCGCTCGATGGCCTGGGACGAGCGCACCTTCGGCCGCGCCTACGACCTCGACGTCTTCAACGTCGTCGCGGTCTCCGACTTCAACATGGGCGCGATGGAGAACAAGGGCCTCAACATCTTCAACGACAAGTACGTGCTGGCGAGCCCCGACACGGCGACCGACGCCGACTACGCCAACATCGAGGCGATCATCGCGCACGAGTACTTCCACAACTGGTCCGGCAACCGGGTCACCTGCCGCGACTGGTTCCAGCTCTGCCTCAAGGAGGGCCTGACGGTCTTCCGGGACCAGGAATTCTCCTCCGACGAGCGCTCGCGCCCGGTCCATCGCATCGCCGAGGTGCGCACGCTCCGCGCCCGCCAGTTCCCCGAGGATGCCGGGCCGCTCGCCCATCCGGTGCGGCCGCAGGCCTATCGCGAGATCAACAACTTCTACACTGCGACGGTCTACGAGAAGGGCGCCGAGATCGTCCGGATGCTGCGCACCCTGCTCGGCCCCGACACCTTCCGGCGCGGCATGGACCGCTACTTCTCCATCTGCGACGGCACGGCCGCGACCGTGGAGGATTTCCTGGCCGCCTTCGCCGCCGAGAGCGGGCGCGACCTCACGGCGTTTTCCCGCTGGTACGCGCAGGCCGGCACGCCGACCGTCGCGGTGACGGGCGCCCACGACCCGGCGGCGCAGACCTATATCCTGACCTTCCGCCAGAGCCTGCCGCGCGTCGCGACCGAGGCGACCGCCGGGGCCGCCGTGGAGCCCCTGGTGATCCCGGTCGCCCTCGGCCTCGTCGGCCAAGGCGGTGAATCCGTCGCGGCCGCGAGCGAGCGGGTGCGGGACGGCGTGTTCGTGCTCGACAAGCCGGAGGATGCGATCGTCTTCACCGGCGTCGCGGCGCCGCCGGTGCCGTCGCTGTTTCGCGGCTTCTCGGCTCCGGTGAAGGTCGAGCACGCGCTCACCCGGGACGAGCGCCTGACCCTGCTGGCGCATGACGCCGACGCCTTCAACCGCTGGCAGGCGGCCCAGAGCCTCGCCATGGAGGTGCTGGTCGGCCGCGCCCGCGCCGGGGCGCCGCTCGCGGACGAGGCCGGTCCGGAGGGCGCGGGCCTGACGGGGGCGCTCGCGACCTTCCTCGATGCCGAGGCCCTGGCCGACCCGGCCTTCGCCGCCCTGGTCCTGGCCCTGCCGGGCGAGCAGGAGGTGGCGCAGACGATCGCCGGCGAGGTCGATCCCGACGCGATCTGGCGGGCGCGCCAGACCCTGCGGCGCCAGCTCGGCCGCGACCTCGGGTCCCGGCTGCTGTCCCTGCGCGACGCGCTGGCCGAGCCGTCCGGGGCACCCTTCAGCCCGGACGCGGCCAGCGCCGGCCGCCGCGCCTTGCGCAACGCCGCCCTCGACCTCGTCGCGGCGGCCGACCCCGAGACCGGCACCGCCCTGGCGCTCGCCCAGATCGAGGCCGCCACGACCATGACCGATCGCCTCGCGGCGCTCGCGACCCTGAGCCTCGTGCCGGGCGAGGCCCGGGACGGGGCGCTCGCCCGCTTCGGCGAGGCCTACCGCCACGAGCCCCTGGTGCTCGACAAGTGGTTCGCCCTCCAGGCGATGATCCCGGAGCCCGGCACCCTGGAGCGGGTCCGCGGCCTGATGCGCCATCCCGCATTCTCGCTCGGCAACCCGAATCGGGTTCGCTCGCTGGTCGCCAGCTTCAGCCTCAACAATCCGACACAGTTCCACCGCCCGGACGGGGCCGGCTACGACCTGACCGCGGAGGTGGTTCTGGCCCTCGACGGAAAAAATCCCCAAGTCGCGGCGCGGCTGCTAACTGCTTTCAATACTTGGCGTATGGTCGAGGGCGGGCGCCGCCGGAAGGCCGAGGAGGCCCTGTCCCGCGTCGCCGGTACGCCGGGCCTCTCCCCCGACGTCAGCGACATCGCCGGGCGCTCGCTCGCGCCGGTGAAATAAAGGCACAAGCCTCTGCGGCCGAAGGCATAATCGCGCTGATTGCAGAATCGCACAACGCTCGGATCACTGGTTAACACTTCATTTCCGTCTCGCGAAGCGCTGGACAAAATGCTTGTGGAAATGCCAGATTGAGCCTCGATTCGGGGGCCTGCCGGGAACCTCCGCGGCATCTGTCTTTCTGTTCCGTTGGGGGTTTGGGTATGCTGGAGGCGGATCCCGCCCCCTTCTCTGCGCGTGCCGCGACGATTCTCGGGATCAGCCGGGTTTCGAAAGCCGCGCACCAGCGTCTCGCCCATGCCGAATCCTGGCTCCGGTTCGCCGTCCCGGCGATGCTCGCGGCGTTCCTGATCTGCCTCGGCACCGTCACCGCCCTGCAGCTCTCCGGCCATCGCGAGGAGGTGGTCTCCGACGCGCGGCGCGACATCGACCTGGTGGCCCGGCTGCTGGCCGGGAGCCTGCCGGCCGGCCTCGGCCGCCCCTCCGGCCTGGTCGCGCCGGAGACGCCGGGCGCGGCCGCCCTGCGCGAGCGCCTGGTGCGCCTGCTGCCCCCCGGCGGCCTGCCGGCCGGCCGCACCCTCCTGCTGATCGGCGCCGACGACGCGATTCTGGCAGCGCTGCCGGAGCAATTCGGCCTGCCGCGCAACTTCAGCGAGTTCGTCGGCGAGGTCCAGGTGCTCGGCATCATGGGCGAGCGCGCCGGCGTGCTCCCGGTGGTGCTCGGCAACGGCGAGCGGGCTCTCGCCACGGTGCGGGCGGTCCAGGGCGGCGGCGGCGTCGCCCAGGTCGCGGTGGTGCAGACCCTCGATTCGGTGACCGCGTTGTGGGCCGGGCGGGCGCGCATCGCCGCGGTTCTGGTCGGTGCCGTGACGCTGGTGGTGGTCTGCACCGGCCTCGCCTACGCGCTCCAGGCCGACCGGGCTCGCGCCGTCGACCGCGTCTGCGAGCAGGTGCGCCAGCGCCTCGACACCGCGCTCGGCCGCGGCCGCTGCGGCCTGTGGGACTGGGACATCCCGCGCGGGCGGATCTACTGGTCGGATTCGATGTACCAGCTCCTCGGCTACGTCCGGGAGCAGGAATTCCTCTCCTTCGGCGACGTGAACGGCCTCGTCCATCCGGACGATACCGACCTCTACGGCCTCGCCCGCCAGCTCGCGGCGCGCGACACCACCGTCGATCACGAGTTCCGCATCCGCGCCGCCGGCGGCGAATGGGTCTGGCTCAAGGCCCGGGCCGAGATCGTGCAGGACCTGGAGGACAACGGCCGGCACCTCGTCGGCATCGTCATCGACATCTCGGAGCAGCGCCGCCTCGCCGAATCGACCGCCACCGCCGACATGCGCCTGCGCGACGCCGTCGAGGCGGTGTCCGAGGCCTTCGTGCTGTGGGACGCGCAGAACCGCCTGGTCCTGTGCAACTCGAAGTTCCGCCGCCTGCACGCCCTGACCTCCGACGAGGCCCAGCCCGGCCGCCGCTACGACGCCATCATGGGGCGCGCCGCCCTGCCGACCGTGCGGCGCGAGATCCCCGCCGGCGAGTTCCCGGAAGCGGGAGCCCGCACCTTCGAGGCCGAGCTCGCCGACGGGCGCTGGCTGCAGATCAGCGAGCGCCGCACCAAGGACGGCGGCTACGTCTCGGTCGGCACCGACATCACGGCCCTGAAACGGCACCAGGAGCGGCTCGTGGAATCGGAACGCCAGCTCATCGCCACCATCGCGGACCTCAAGCGCTCGCGCCGGACCCTCGAGATCCAGACCCAGCAGCTCGCGGATCTCGCCGAGCGCTACCTCGACCAGAAGGCCCAGGCCGAGAGTGCCAACCGCTCCAAGTCCGAGTTCCTGGCCAATATGAGCCACGAGCTGCGCACCCCCCTCAACGCCATCCTGGGCTTCGCCGAGGTGATGGAGAGCGAGGTCTTCGGGGCGCTCGGCTCCGAGAAGTACCGCGAATATTGCCGCGACATCCGCTCGAGCGGGCACTACCTGCTGTCGGTCATCGACGACATCCTCGACATGTCGCGGATCGACGCCCGCCGGGTGAAGCTCGCCAAGCAGCCGGTCGCCGTGAGCGAGGCGCTGGAGCGCGCCCTCAAGCTGATCGCCGAGCCGGCCCGGATGAAGGGGCTCACCGTCAGCGTCGAGATGAGCGCCGACGCCCTGGTGATGGCCGACGAGCGCGCCCTGCACCAGATCCTGGTCAACCTGCTGCAGAACGCCGTGAAGTTCACTCCCGAAGCCGGCCGGGTGGCGGTGCGCACGCGCCGCGCCATCGATGCAGTCCACATCTTCGTCGAGGATAGCGGCATCGGCATCCCGAAGGCGGCGCTCCCGAAGCTCGGCTATCCGTTCGAGCAGGTCGAGACCAACTTCGCCCGCAGCTACAAGGGCTCCGGCCTCGGACTCGCCATCGCCCGCTCGCTCGCCGAATTGCATGGCGGAGGCCTGCGCATCCGCTCCGAGGAGGGCACCGGCACGATCGTGCTCGTCCGCCTGCCGCGGCCCGGCCTGAGCGACGCGGCCCAGGCGCAGGAGATGGCGGCGGAGGTCGGGGCGTAAGGCAGCCCATCCGAGCGGCGCAAGAAGGGTTGCGGCGGTCTTTTCGACGATGCCGCCGCCGACTCGATCCTGAGACCCTGCGCGAGTCGGGCGACGGAATCGATCCCCGCCCCCGTCCATGCCGGGCTGCGCGGCCCTGCACTGGACGAGGAGGGGTTTCATTCGGGCAACGGAGCGTCGAGCAGGCGCCGAGGGGAAAGTAGTTTGGCCAATCAACGGCCAAACCAAGGGCCCCAAACCAGAGGCTCAGTACGAGGCCGAGGAACGGCTACGCCGCCCGCACCGTCGCCAGGAACCGCGCCACCTCCGCTCCGAGATGCTCCGACTGACGCGACAGCGCGGTGGCCGAGGCGAGGACCTGGGTCGCGGCGGCGCCCGTCTCCTCCGCCGCACCGGCGACGCCCGCGATGTTGCCGGTCACCTCGCCGGTGCCGGTCGCGGCCTGGGAGACGTTGCGGACGATCTCCTGGGTGGCGACGCCCTGCTCCTCGACCGCGGCGGCGATCGCCACCGTCACGGTGTCGATCTCGCGGATCCGTGCGGTGATGGCGGCGATCGCCGCGACCGTCTCGCCGGTGGCGCTCTGCACCGCGGCGATCTGCTGGCCGATCTCCCCCGTCGCCTTCGCTGTCTGGGACGCGAGTTCCTTCACCTCCGCGGCGACCACCGCGAAGCCGCGGCCCGCGGCGCCCGCACGGGCCGCCTCGATCGTGGCGTTCAGCGCCAGGAGGTTGGTCTGCGCGGCGATCGACGAGATGAGGCCGGCGACGTCGCCGATCCGGCCGACGGTGTGGCTCAGCTCGCGCACCTGGGCGCCGGTCCGGTCGGCCTCCGCCACCGCCTGGCGGGCGAGGCCGGCCGAGCCGTCGACCTGGCGGCCGATCTCGGCCACCGAGGCGCCCAGCTCTTCGGCCGCCGCCGCCACGGTGCCGACATTCGAGGCCGCCTGTTCGGCGGCGGCAGCGACCGCGGCGGACTGGCTCGCCGTCTCGGTCGCCGTCCCGGTCATCTGCCCGGCAGTCGCCTGCAACGCGGTGGCCGAGTCCGAGACCCGGCCGACGATGCCGCCGACTGCACGCTCGAACCCGTCGGCCAGGTCCATCATGGTGCGCCGGCGCGCATCGGCCGCCGCCTCGTCGGCGATCCGCTTGATCTCGGCCTGCTCGGCGGCCTTCTGCGCCACCATCGCCTTGATGCCGTCGACCGCCCGGCCGATGGCGCCGATCTCGTCGCCCCGGCGGGCTTCCGCGATCTCGGCCTCGATCTCGCCATGGGCCATGCGCTCGAGCACGCGCACCAGGCGGCCGATCGGGCGGGTGACGCCGAACACGGCCACCAGGGCGACGGCCGCGAGGCCCAAGCCGAGGCCGAGGCCGCTGACGGCCATCAGCCGGGTGCGGGTGGCGTTGGTCTGCGCGGTCAGGTCGTTGGAGCTCTTCGCGACGTAATCCTGGATGTCGGTGGCGAGCTGGCGCGTCTCATGGAGCTGGCCGCCCAGGACGGGGTCGACGGTGCGCCGGAACAGGGCCAGGGCGTCGGCATTGCGCTGGGCGAGGCCGAGGTCGCGCACCGCCACGAGCTTGGCGGTGAGGTCGTCGAGATCGCGGGCGAGCGTGTCGACGCGAGGCGCGAAGGTCGGCGCCCGCTCGCGCAGGGTCGCGACGGTGGGCTTGAACACCGCCAGGGCTTCGTCGAATTCGGCGCCGGCGCGGCGCATCTGCGCCTGGTCCGTTTCGGCGATGATGCGGAACGCCGCGGAGGTCAGGGTGTAGAGGGCACGGTTCAGGCGGCTGGCACTCGCCGGCGCCCGCGCCTCGCGCATGAGGAACTGGCTGTAGGCATCGTCGATCGCCGTCATGCGCCCCTGGGCGTACCATACGCAGCCGCCCACCATGACGGCGATCAGCAGGACGGCGACGGTGAGCTTGTGGAGGATCTTGAATCTGGCGAGCACGTGCCACGTCCTTGGTCGATATCCGTTGGACCGCAGAAAACGCCAGATGGCTTAATCCTGCGTAAACCGCCAAGATCCAGGCCGGTACCGCAGCCTATTCAGGTCGGGGTTCCCAGGCTTCCCGCAGGCCTTCATCCCGGCACGACCCTGCCGTACGCTTTTATTCCTGCAGATTACGGTGAGATCGACACTGTAAGGTCTTGTCTTCGGAAAGGTCGCGCCCGCGGAGCAACGACGTCACGCAGCAAGCGGGCGAGAACGCACGGAACGCCCGGATGTTCCCCAAGGCGAACGTTTCCCAAGGGGTGATCCCGGCATGGACCATGCGGTCGGCCGGGTCAGCCCAGGATCGCGCCGAAGGCCTCCCGCACCCCCGCCCGCGCCTCGGCGAGCTGCGCGGCCAGGGCCGCCTCGTCGGGCTGACCGAGCGCCGCGGCGAGGCGGGCGCGGGCCGCGGGCGGTGCGGTGCGGCCGAAATCGCCCTCGACCATCAGGCGCTGCCAGTGATGGGCGTCGTCGAGGAGCCGGTAGGCGGTGACGAGGCGGCCGGCCCGTCCTTCCTCGAGGAGGCCGTGGGCGCCGGCGCGCTCCAGCACCGCCGGCGCGTCGAGCCCGACGAGGTCGGGATGCGTGCCGGCATGGGACAGAACCAGGCTCTGCGCCAGGAAATCGAGGTCGAGGAGCCCGCCGGGGGCGAGCTTGAGGTCGAGGGGGCCATGATCGCCCTTCTCGCGCTCGATCAGGCTGCGCATCGCCCGCACCTCGCCGACGACGACGGCGAAGTCGCGGGGCTGGCGCAGGACGGAGGCCGCGGACGCGTCGGCCTCCCGCATCAGGCTCGCGTCGCCGGCGAGCGCCCGGGCGCGGGTCAGCGCCATGTGCTCCCATAACGCCGCCTCCTCGCGCCAGTAGGCGGCGAACCGGTGCCACTGGTTGGCGATCGGGCCCTGGCCGCCGCTCGGGCGCAGGCGCAGGTCGACCTCGTAGAGCCGGCCGCGCCGGGTCGGCACGGTCAGCGCCCCGACGAGGCGCTGGGTCAGGCGGTTGTAGTAGACCGCGGCATCGAGGGGCCGCCTTCCGTCGCTCTCGCGGTTGTCCTGGTCGAAATCGTACAGGACCACGAGGTCGAGGTCCGAATCGGCGGTGAGCTGGCGCGAGCCGAGGCGGCCGAGCCCCAGAACCGCGAACCGCCCCGCCGGCACCCTGCCATGCTCCTCGGCGAAGGCGGATTCGACCGCCTGGAGCGCCGTCGCGATGGCGGCCTCGGCGATGCCCGCATAGGCGCGGCCGGCACCCGCGGGGGGAAGGATGCCGGAGAGGAGCCGGGCGCCGGTGACGAAGCGCAGCTGCCGGGCGGCATCGCGGCTGCGGTCGAGGACGTCCTCGAGGTCGCGGGGCTGGCCGAGGCCGGCGCGGAACTGGAGCGCCAGCGCCTCGGCCTCGGTCACCGGCACCACGAAGGCGGGGTCGATCACCGCGTCGAGGACGTGCGGGCTGAACGCCACCGTGTCGGCGAGCCGCGGCACGGTGCCGAGGAGGTCGGCGAAGAGCAGCCGCAGCCGCTCGTGCGAGCGCAGGATGGTCAGGAGCTCGACCGCTGCCGGCATCCGCCCGAAGGCGCGGTCGAGGGCGGCGAGCGCCCCGTCCGGGTCGGCGGTACCGGCCAGCGCCTGGATCAGCGCCGGCACCAGCTCGGTCAGCACCTCGCGGGCGCGCGGGCTCGTCACCGCCGGGCGGCGGCCGAAATGCCAGCCGCGCACCGTCTCGGTCGCCTGCTCCGGCGCCCGGAAGCCGAGGCGGCGCAAGGTGGCGAGCGTCGCGGGATCGTCCTCGACGCCGGTGAAGACGAGGTCGCCGACCTCCGCCGCGAGGTCGGGCTCGGCCTCGAACAGCAGGGCGTAATGGCCCTGGACCCGCCGCGCCTCGGCGGTCAGCGCCGCGCCGAAGGCGGCCTCGTCGGCATAGCCGAGGAAGCGGGCGAAGCGTCCGAGCTTGGGCAGCTCGTCGGGCAGGCGCTGGGTCTGCTCGTCGGCCACCATCTGCAGCCGGTGCTCGACGGTGCGCAGGAAGCGGTAGGCGTCCGACAGCTCGTCGCGCGCTTGCGGCGTGATCCAGCCCTCGTCGTGCAGGACCGCCAGCATCTCGAGGGTGCGCCGGCCCCGGAGGGTGGGGCGCCGGCCGCCGAAGACGAGCTGCTGGGTCTGGACGAAGAACTCGACCTCGCGGATGCCGCCGCGCCCGAGCTTGATGTCGTGGCCGGCCACCGCGATGGCGCTGTGGCCGCGCACGGCGTGGATCTGCCGCTTCATCGCGTGCACGTCGGCGATCGAGGCGAAATCGAAGTACTTGCGCCAGATGAACGGCCGCAGCTCGGCGAGGAACCGTTCGGCCAGCGGGAGATCGCCGGCGACCGGCCGCGCCTTGATGAAGGCGGCACGCTCCCAGTTCTGCCCGACCGTCTCGTAGTAGGTGTAGGCGGAGGGCAGCGACAGGGCGGTCGGGGTCGAGCCGGGATCGGGCCGCAGGCGGTAATCGACCCGGTGGACGTAGCCGTCGGCGGTGCGCTCCTGCAGGAGCTTGGCGACGGTCTGCGCGATCCGGCTGAAGAACGGCGTCGCCTCGACGCCTTCGCGCAACGGTGCGGCATCGGGATCGAACAGCACGATCAGGTCGACGTCGCTCGAATAGTTGAGCTCGCCGGCCCCAAGCTTGCCCATCCCGAGCACGATGAGCCCCGATCCCTCCTGGGGCTTGCCCGGATCGGCGGGGCGGAAGCGGCCGGTGCCGGCGGCCTGGACGAGGGCCGCGTCGACGGCGGCGCTCACCGAGGCGTCGGCGAAATTCGAGAGCGCCGCCGTCACCTGCTCCAGCGGCCAGACGCCGCCGATATCGGCCAGCGCCACCAGCAGCGCGTGGGCGGCGCGGTTGCGGCGTAAAGCGCCGGCGACGTCGCCGCCGGCGAGACCGGCCCCCCGCTGCTCGGCGAGGATCGCGGCGTTCGACTCCTCGGGCGCGCGCTCCAGCAGGCCGGCGAGCCGGGCGGGATCGCGGGCGGCGAGCCCCCACAGGAACGGCGAGTGGTCGGCGAGGCCGAGGAGGAGGTCGCGGCCGGGCTCCAGCCGCGACGCGAGATCCGGGTCCGAGGCGAGGAGGTCGTCGAGGCGCGCCCGCGCCCGCTCGGGCTCGGCGAGGCGGGGCGCCCGGGTCAGGCGCGCGGCGAGCGATCCGATCATCCTCGGTCCGGTCATGCCGCGGCGTCCCGAAGCGCCGGCAGCCGCAGGACCGCGCGCAGGCCGGGCGCGTTGTCCTCGAGCGCGAAGCTGCCCTGGTGCAGGCGGGCGACGGCGTTGACGAGGCTCAGGCCCAGTCCGAAGCCAGGCCGCGTGCGGGCGGTCTCCAGGCGCACGAAGCGCTCCAGAACCCGGCCGCGGTCGGAGGCCGGAATCCCCTCGCCGCGATCGGCCACGATGAGGACGACGTCCCCGCCCTCGCGCCGGGCCGAGACGCTGACCGTGAGATCGGGTGCGCCGGCCCCGGCCGTTCCGGTCTCGGCCGCCACGGCTCCGGCCGCCTTGGCTTCAGCCGCCTTGGCCCCGTATTTCAGGGCGTTGTCGATCAGGTTCGCCACCGCCTGTCCGATCAGCTCGCGGCTGCCGTGCAGCACCAGGCCGTCCTCGACCTCGGCCGTCACGGCGATTCCGCGTTCCTCCGCCACTGCTTCGTACAGCTCCGCGACCTCGAGGGCGACTGCCCCGGCGTCGAAATCCGCCAGGCCCTCGCGGGCATTGCCGGCCTCCAGCCGGGCGATCATCAGGAGGGCGTTGAACACCCGGATGAGGTTGTCGCTCTCCTCGATATTGGCCTCGAGCGCCGCCCGCAGGGCATCGGGGTCGCGGCCGTCGCGGAGCGCGGCATCGGCCTTGTTGCGCAGGCGGGTGAGCGGGGTCTTGAGGTCGTGGGCGATGTTGTCGGAGACCTCGCGCATGCCGCGCATCAACTCGCCGATGCGGTCGAGCATCGCGTTGAGGTTGCTCGCCAGCCGGTCGAGCTCGTCGCCGGTGCCGGCCAGCGCGAGGCGCCCGTCGAGGTCGCCCGCCATGATGCCGCGGGTGATCTCGGTCATGTGGTCGACGCGCTTGAGCACGCGCTGGGCGATGAACCAGCTGCCGAGAAACCCTAAGCCCACCACCAGCATCAGCGACCAGGCGAAGGCGCGGCCGATCACCGCCCGCAGGCGGTCGCGCTCCTCGACATCGCGGCCGACGAGGAGGCGGAACCCGCCCGGCAGGGTGAAGATGCGCACGATCGCCCGGTGGTCGAGGCGGTCGCCGTCGCCGACGCGGCTATAGGCGGTCTCGGTCTGGCCGGGCTCGGCGAGGGTGCCCGGGGGCAGCGACTCGACGTTGCCGACGACGTGCTCGCCCGCCGGGGTGGTCACGAGGTAGAGCGAGGCGCCGGGCTCGCGCGAGCGGCGCTCGACCACGCTGACGAGGCGGCGGATGCCGCCCGAGGCGTACTGGTCGGACAGGCCGTTGATCTCCGCCTCGATGGTCGAGACGATCTGGTCGTCGAGGACGCGCCGGGCGTTCCAGGCGACGTAGCCGAGGGCGAAGAACGCGAAGGCGGCGAAGACCAGGAGATAGGCGAGCGAGAGCTTGAACGCGGTGGTGCGGAACAGCGTGCCGAGGCGCGCCAGCAGGCCGTCCGGAGCGGCGCCGGAGGGCGCCCCACCCGCGGGCCCGGTGGCGGCGTGCCGCGCGCTCACGCCTCGCCGCCGGCGCGGACCATGTAGCCCGCCCCCCGCACGGTGTGGATCATCGGGCGCTCGAAGCCCTTGTCGACCTTGGAGCGCAGGCGCGAGACGTGGACGTCGATGACGTTGGTCTGCGGATCGAAATGGTAGTCCCAGACGTGCTCGAGCAGCATCGTGCGGGTGACGACCTGGCCGGCATGGCGCATCAGGTATTCGAGCAGCCGGAATTCCCGCGGCTGGAGCGGGATCTCCTGGCCGGCCCGGGTGACCCGGTGCGACAGCCGGTCGAGCTCGAGGTCGCCGACACGGTAGCTCGTCGTCTCGGTCCCGCCCCCGCCGCCGCGGCGGCGGGCCAGCACCTCGATCCGGGCCATCAGCTCGGAGAAGGCGTAGGGCTTGGGCAGGTAGTCGTCGCCGCCGGCCTTGAGGCCCTTCACCCGGTCGTCGACCTGGCCGAGCGCCGAGAGGATCAGCACCGGCGTCTCGACGCCCTGCTCGCGCAGCGAGCGGATCAACGACAGCCCGTCGAGCTTCGGCAGCATCCGGTCGACCACCAGGACGTCGTAGGCGCCCTCGCGGGCCAGCGCGTAGCCGTCGAGCCCGTCATCGGCGGTGTCGGCGACGTGGCCGGCCTCGCGAAAAGCCTTAGAGAGGTAGGCGGACGCCTCGCGGTCGTCCTCGATGATCAGGAGGCGCATGTCGGGCATTCTAGGGCAGATCCTCGGCGCGCGGGAGGCGTCGGCGCGCGGGAGACGGGCCGGGACCGTCCCTGCCGGGATTGTCCCTGCCTGGATCCCGGCGCCGCGGGGGCGGGCCCCGCCCGGCGTACCGCGGATTGGGAGGGGGAATCGCGGCACGCCGGGCATCGCCGCCGGGAGTCGGCAGGCCGAGCCGAGGGGCTCGACCTGCCGTGGCACGGAGTACCGGGTCGTCCTTGGGGGGCGACGATGATGACCCGGCACCGCGGCCCTCGGGGCCTGTGGCGCGCCGCCGCCCCGGGGGGTGAGAGGGCGGCATCGCGTCCGGCGACCCTGCCGTTATCGCGTATCCCGGCTTACGCCGTCGTCTCCGCCCGATGAACTCGGCGTAATCTTTGCCGCAGGCGGCGGGAGCGCGGGTTCGTCCGGGATAGAGGAGGGCGCGGAGCTTCCCCTCCCACCGCCCGCGGAGAGAGGGGAGAAGCTGCGCCTACCCGTCTCGACGGGAGCCGCACTCGCCGAACGGCCCCGCAGCCGTCGCGGCCTACACCACCGGCGGCGCCGTCGCGGCGGCGTCCGGGGCCGGGGACTTGGTGCCGGAGACCAGCGGCCCGTCGCCGTGGATCAGCGTCATCGCCAGGGCGATGACCGCCAGCACCGCCGCCACCACCGCCGGCACCAGGAAGGCGCGCTCGCCGAAGGCGCCGTGCAGGAGCCCGCCGGTGATCGCGCCGAGCGTCAGGGCGGCCCAGAGCGGCGCCTGGATCCAGAACGACGGCGCGGGATGGCCGAGCAGCAGGTTGGCGAGCCCGGTGCCGAACCGCACCACCGCGCCGGTGACGTAGGTCAGCGCCAGGCTGCGGCCCTCCTCGTCCTGGAGCACGGCGTTCTGCATGCCGAGCGCCAGCACGATCGGGTAGGCGTGGAGCGGGAATTCCTCCGGGCCGCGCGGCATCGCCAGCCCGACGCAGAGCAGCAGCGCCTGCAGGCCGAGCAGCACCGCGAGCCGCCAGTAGCCGACGGCGGCGGCGATCAGGGTGCCGAGGAACGCCCCGAAGCAGAACAGCGCGATGGTGCTGCCGACCCGGGTGACGTTGCCCCACTCGCCGAGGCTCACCGCCGCGCCGAGGCGGGTGGTGTTGCCGCTCATGAACGACATGAACAGCTGCGAGAACTCGAGGAACCCGATCGAGTCCGCGCAGCCGGCCAGCGCCGACAGGGCCAGCGCGAACGGGACCCGCGTGCTCGCAGAGGCCGGAAAGGCCTTGGTTTCCTTCTCTGCTGCCATGCAGCCTCTCTCTCCTGTACTGCCCTGAGGGCAGATGGGGCTCGCAAGGCAGAACCGGGAGGGAGCGTGACGGTTCCGCTGCGCCGCATCAAAGGCGGCGCAGGCCCGGCAGCAGGCCGGCCAGGACCTCGTAGTCGAAGGGCTTCGACCAGGCGGGGATCGCGCCGTAATCGGCCGGGATCGCGGCGGCGTCGTAGCCGGTGGCGAAGACCACCGGTACGCCGCGACGGGCGAACTCGGCGACGAGCGGGTAGACCAGCTCGCCGCGCAGGTTGATGTCGAGGACCGCGAGGTCGAGCGGTTGCGACGCCAGGAGCCGGCGCGCCTCGTCGACCGTCGGCACCGGGCCGACCACCTCGGCACCGTGCCGGACCAGGGCACGGGAAATGTCGTCGGCGATGAAGTACTCGTCCTCGACCACGAGGACCCGAAGCGGGTCGGGCCTCTCCTGTCCTGTCATCGCGCGATCCTCGCCTCCGCCGGCACCACCTCCGCATGGGCGCCGCCGGCGCCCGCACAGGATAGCACGATGGGGGCATGCACGTCGCGCATGCAACCCCCGGGTCGGATGTCGGTGAGGACAATCAGAGCGCGAATGGCCCCATAGTCAGAGCGCGAATGGCCCCATGTGAACCCGATCGATTGCTTCGCAATAGGGATCTCGGCTTCGCTCGGACGCCGCGCAGGCCCTCCCGATACCGCTTCCGGACGATGGCTTCCGGACGCGGAATCAGTAGAGCCGGGTGCGGTAGGATTCGTCCATCAGCCGCTCGGCCTCGGCGACGGCGAGCGCGCCGGTCTGCTCGGCCAGCACCCGGCCGAGGCTCGGGAAGGTGTCGCGCGGCACCTGCGCCGCCGGGTCCCACAGCCGCGAGCGCATCACCGCCTTGCCGCAATGGAAGAACGACTCGCGCACCGCGACGAGGAGCCCGGTCATCGGCACCTTGCCCTGCGCGACGAGGGGCGCGAGCAGGGCGGGATCGGTGGTGATGCGGGCGGTGCCGTTCACCCGCAGGGTTTCGGTGATGCCCGGCACCAGGAAGATCAGGCCGATGCCCGGCGCGGCGAGGAGGTTGCCGAAACTGTCGGCGCGGTTGTTGCCGCGCCGGTCCGGGATCAGCAGGGTGGCGTCGTCGAGCACCTGGACGAAGCCCGGCGCGTCGCCCCGCGGGCTCGCATCGGCGCGGCCCCCGGCATCGGCGGTGGCGACGACCAGGAACGGCGAGAGCGCGATGAAGGCGCGGGCATGCGCGTCGAGCCGCGCCAGCACCTTGCCCTCGGCCAGGCGGCTGACCGGGCCCATATGGTCGCGCAGGCCGGCCGCGTCGCGAATCTCGTCCATCCGATCCCCTTTCCGGTCCCTCTGGCCGCTGCGGCCTGTTGTCCGTCGCGCGCCCCGGAGCCGGCTGCTGCCCGCTCCCGCGCCCTATCTCGGGTCAGGGTGCGGGCTCCGCGCGATCGAAGCAAGCGATGTTCTCTCGAGGCAATCCCTCTCGCGGCGTCCCGCAGCGCCGGCCCGCCGGCCGCCTCGGCGCGGCAGCCCTCTCCGTGTCCCTCTTCCTCGGCCTCGCCGGGCCGGCCGCGGCCGGGCTGACGCCGAAGGATCTGTCGGGCGTCGGGCTCGCGCCGCCCCCCGGCGCCCGGGCGCCCCTCGACGCCGCCTTCACCGACACGAACGGCCGGCGCCTGAGCCTCGGCCAGGCCCTGGACGGGCGGCCCGCCCTGCTGATGCCCCTCGACTATGCCTGCCGCAACGTCTGCGACCCGATGCTCGCCGTCGCCGGCGCGGCCCTCGCCGGGACCGGCCTGACGCCGGGCACAGACTTCCGGCTGGTGGCCCTCGGCATCAACCCGCGGGCGGATGCCGGCACCGCCCGCACCATGGTGGCCGGGCAGCTCGGGGCCGGGCCGCTCCTCGACAGCGCCGTGGTGCTCACCGGGGCGCCGGGGCCGGTCGCGGCGGTGACGCGGGCGGTCGGCTACGCCTATGCCTACGACCGGGACACCGATTCCTACGCCCACCCGGCCGGGGCCCTGGTGCTCGCCGGCGACGGGCGGGTCGCCCGGGCGCTGTCGCCGCTCGCGATGACCGCCCGCGACCTGCGCCTCGCCCTCGTCGAGGCCGGCGAAGGCCGGGTCGGAACGCTCCCGGACCGGCTGCTGCTGCTCTGCTACGGCTACGACCCGCAGACCGGGGTCTACACCCCGCTGATCCGCCGGATCCTGACGGCCTCGGGCCTCGTCACGGTTCTGGGCATCGCCGGGCTGGTGGCCTGGCTGCACCGGCGCTCGAAACCCGCAACGCCGGCCTGACGCGACCGCCACTCTCCGGTGGGCGGCGGGGCGACGGCGGTGCAGAGTGCCGCCGAACGGAATCGAGACACGATATGGTCCTTCCCCTCGTCATCACGGTGGCGCCGAACGGCGCCCGCCGCACCAAGGCCGACCACCCCGCCCTGCCGATCGACCCGCGGGAGATCGGTCTGGAAGCCGCCCGCTGCCGCGAGGCCGGCGCCGCGATGATCCACCTGCACGTCCGCGACGCCGAACAGCGCCACACCCTCGACCTCGACCGCTACCGGGCGGCGCTGGCGGCGGTGCGGCGGGAGGCGGGGCCGGAGATGATCTGCCAGGTCACCACCGAAGCGGTCGGCCTCTACGGCCCGGCCGAGCAGATGGCGGCGATGCGGGCGCTCAAGCCCGAGGCGTTCTCGGTGGCTTTGCGCGAGCTGTTCGGCGAACCGGAGGACGAGGCCGCCGCCGCCGCCTTCCTGGCCGAGCAGGCCCGGGCCGGGGTCATGGTGCAGCACATCCTGTACGATGCCGGCGACGTCACCCGCTTCCAGGGCCTCGTCGCGCGGGGGCTGATCCCGCTCGAGCGGGCGAGCGTCCTGTTCGTGCTCGGCCGCTACGCCGTCGGCCAGCGCTCGGACCCGGCCGACCTGCTGCCGTTCCTGACGGCCTGGAATTCCGAGCACCATCTCGACCTGCCCTGGGCGCTCTGCGCCTTCGGGCCCCGGGAAGCGGCCTGCCTCGTCACCGCGGCGGCGCTCGGCGGCCATGCCCGGGTCGGGTTCGAGAACAACCTGTGGCGGCCGGACGGGAGCCTGGCGCCGGACAACGCCGCGCAGGTGGCCAACCTCGCCGCCCTCGCCCGGTCGATCGGGATCGGCGTGGCGACGCCGGCACAGGCGCGGGCGCTGCTCACCGGGGAAGCGTAAAGCACTCATTCGATCGAGCGGCCGACGTTGATACGATTTTCGGAAGTTTCCTTTCGGACATCGTATCACAGGCCCGCGTGACATTTGAGGAAAGTCGATTTCTGCATCGTGCCGCGGCCGCGCCGGCGGAGCCCGGGATCCGGAACCGCCGAGGCTTCAGGAAAAGGCGGATCGCCGTCCGCTTCGTTCTCCACCACCCGAGTCCCTGAATTCCGGCTCTGGCCTGCGGCGAGCGCCGGGGACGACCCTGTGGGGTGAATTCCGGATCTGCCGGTCCGGAGACGGATCGGGAAACGCCGTCGGGACGATTACTGGCTGACCGCGGCCGCATTCGGCTCGGGCATCGCCGCGGCGGTCTGCGGCACCGGGGGTGCGGGTTTACGCACGACGAAGTGGCGGAACTCGACCGGGCGGCGCGGCGGCAGCGGCATCTTGGGGCCGGAATCGGGCTCGGCCGGGGCGGCATCCGGGGACAGGGCGGCGACCGCGGTCGCGGCGGCCGGCGGGGTGGACGCCGCCGCCTGCGGAGCCGGTGCGGCGGTCGGCGTCGCGGCGAGGCTGACGGTCTGCCCGGAGGTCGGGAACGGCAGGCCGGCGGCGGACGTGCCCGCATACGCGAGAACCGGGCCGGCGGTGGGGGTCGGGGCGGCGTGGAAGGCCAGGGAGGCCGGGCGGACCGGCGGCAGCGGCACGGTGACCGCCGGCTCGGCGGAGGCCATCTGGGTCGGGGTGGCCTGGGCGGCGGCGGCTTGGGCAGGAGTAGCTTGGGCCGGAGTAGCTTGGGCCGGGGCCGCCTGGACCGGCTGGAAAGTCGCGGCCGGCTGCGGGGCGGCGGGGGTGGGCAGGGTGTAGGGCTGGGCGGACGCCTGCTGGGCGTAGGCACCCGCCAGGGCGGCGACCGACGGATCGGCCGACGCGGTGGCGGTCGTGGTCGCCGGCCGGCCGCCGAAGACGTTCGAGAAGAACTTGCCGAGCGGGTTGGCGGGCACCTCGCGCACCGGCGGCGCCTCGAGTTCGGCGACGTCGGTGCGGATGCCGGCCCGCTTGGCGGCATAGTAATAGCCGCGGGCGTAATAGCTGTAGGCCTGGGCCTCGTTGCCGTGGGCGGTCTTGTAGGCGCCGGCGAGGTAGGCGACGCCGTAGGTCAGGTTGACCCTGGCATCGAGCAGGCCGGAGGCCGGGCCGCTGTAGCCAAGCGCCCGGGCAGTTCCGTGCTTGATCTGCATCAGGCCGAGCGCCCCGCCGCGGCCGACCGCGCGGGGATTGTAGCCGCTCTCCCGCTTCACGACCCGGTGGATGAAGCTCGCCGGGACGCCGTTGGCCTTGGCGTGCGCCTCGATCAGCGCGTCGATGTTGTCGCGGACGGGGCTCACCTGGGCCGAGGCCGGGAGCGGCGCCGCGACGGCGACGGCGATGAGGAGGCGCTTGCGCATGCAAAAACCTGCTGGAGGGGGCCGGTGCGTTGCCGCACCGACGGGAAGGCCCATCCTGCTCCGTTTCAAATGCGGCGGGAAAGAGACTTGGCCGTTCCGGACCCGAACTTGGCCGTTAACTGAGCCGGAAAACGGTCAGGTTTCGCGGTGCGGTGTGGCTCCGCAGGCACAGGCGAGCGCCACCCGAGCCCCCGTCCACCGGTTTCACGAGGCCCGTCGGCCCGGAGGATGCGAATCAGCGCCGCCCCCCTCCGAAGCCGCCCTCGCCGCCCCCGGACCGGCCGAACCCGCCGGGACCTCCCGAGCCGCCTGGACCACCGAAGCTGCCTTGACCGCCGAAGCCGCCTTGGCTGCCATTTGGGCCGCCACCCGGGCCGCCGAACCGGCCCGCCCCCTCCCCGCCCGGCACGCGCGGATCGATCTCGCCGCGGCCCGGAAAGCCGAACCGCCCGCCTTCGGCGCCGCCGAACGGTCCCTCCCCGCCGGGACCCTGACGGCCGGACGGCCCGAGACGTCCGCCCGGGCCTCCGTGTCCGCCGCCCGGGCCATCCGGAGATCCACCACGCGATCCGCCGCGGGATCCGTCACGCGCGCCACCCGGCGATCCGCCCGGCCCGCCCCGGCCGGGCCCGGCGCGGCCCGGGCCGGAACCATCCGCACCCCGACCGCCGTCGCGCCCGGCCGGGTCGCGCTGCAGGCGCACGGCGTCGAGGTCGAGCCGGCCGCCGCGGCCGGCGCGGCCGTCGAGGATGGCGAGGCCGCCGCCCGCCGGCACGAGCCCGCCCCGTCCCACGACCGCGTAGCCGGCGCCGGTGCGCAAGGCGCCGCCCTCCCGGGTCACGTAGGCCTCGATCGACAGGCGCCGCGCCTCGGCGCCGAACGGTTCGGTCGCCGAGACCGCCCGCGTCACCGCGAGCCGGGAGCCGGAAAGGGTACCCTCCGCCACCGCCCGGCCGCCGGCGAGCGCCGGATCGAGACCGGACAGCGCCAGGTTGCCGATGCGCAACGTCCCGCCCGGGCCGCGCCGCACCGGGCCGGCGACGAGGTCCGGCGCCGACCCGGCCGGATCGATCCGGCTCGCCGCGATGCCGCCGTCCGGCCGGCGCAGGCCGCTGACCGCCACCCGCTCGCCGAGCCGCGGCCGCGGCATCTCGGGCGGCAGGCCGGCGGTGGCGACCGACTGGCCGAGCACCGTCAACCGGTCGCCGGCGACGCGCTGCACCGGGCCGACCACCTCGTGGATCACCGCGATGCCGCCGGTGGACAGCCCGTTCTCCCCCGGCTGCGCCAGGGTGCGCACGACCTGGCCGACGCGCAGGTCCTCGACCCGGGCCGGCCGGCCGTCGACCGTCACCGGCACGTCGGGCGGATAGGCGATGCGCAGGTCGTTGACGATGATGCTGCCGAAGCCCCGGATGGTGCCGACGACGCCGGTGCCGCCGATGCCGCGGTCGCCCTCGTCGTCGGTCCCCGGGCGGATGCCGGTGCCGCCGATCCCCTGGTCGAGGATCTTGTCGCCGGCCGCGCCCGCGGGACCGGCGACCGCGAGCCAGCTCGCGCCGGAGAGGAGGCGCAGCAGGCCGCGCCGGGTGACGGCGCCGATGACCGGGGGAGCACGCCGCACGGGTGGCATCCTCACGCCTTCGGCCCGGGCCGGGGCACGGCCTCACCCTGCGCCGGCGGGGCATCCTCGCCGTAGATGTAGATGCCGAAGTTCCAGCGCGCGTCGCCGCCCGGATCGGTCTCGCAGGCCGCGTGCGCCTCGCGGTTGGCCTGCTGCAGCGCGTCCATGGCGATCTCCCGCGCCCGCGCCTCGAGCCGCCGGGCCAGCTCGGGCGACAGCCCGTCGTAATGCACCGCGCGCTCGAAGAAGCGCGGCTTCTCCTCCAGGATGTTGGTGACTGCGGCGGCGATGTGGTCGTGCAGGTTGCGGCCGAAATAATAGAGCTGCTGGCTGCCGCCGCCGCTCGGCACGAAGGCGGCTTCCGCCAGAACGATCCGTTCCTCGGCGTCGAGGCTGACGAGGCCGCGGTCGAGCCATTCGTCGAGCACCGCCCGCGGGCGCAGGTCGCGGGTCACCGAGGCGACCAGGCTCTCGAAGGACGGCCCGCTCTCGGCGGCCCGCGGCAGCGCCTTGGGCCGGCCGTCGGCCTCGGTGAAGTCGGGCGCCGCGACCCAGCGGGCGATGATGCGGCTGGTGCGCGAGACCGCGGCCGGGACCGCGCTCACCGGCGCGCCGGCCCCGCGCAGGCGCCGCACCTCCTTGCGGTGGATGCCGGTGAGCAGGCTCACCCGGCTGTCGGTCTGGTCCTTGCCGGGCAGGGCGAAGTCGTACTCGGCGACGTTCACGTACAGCTCGCGCAGGAGATCGGTCAGCGCCGGGAAGGTGATCCCGCTGCGCACGAACAGGCGCACCAGCGGGCGCAGCAGCCGGGCGAGGGGGGCCTGCAGCGCGCCGGCATCGGGCGGCAATCTCGGGGGCGGCTCTGACATCACGGCCGTTGTAGCCCAGGCAACGTGGGACACAATCCCACGAAAGCGCGGCGCGACGCGTTTTTCGATTGACGTGGGAAATTTGCCCACATAAATCCTCGGTCGTGGTCGGATTTCCCACGCCGGGTCCGCCCCGCCACGGAACAGCTGCAGGATCAACCGATGGCCAGCCCCCTCCCCCTCGTGTGCCGCCAGGGTCCGGAACCGCTTCGTCTCGCGCCGGCCCGGCGGCGCCGGCCTGCCTCCCGGCTGCCCGTCGTGATGCTGGTGCGCACCGTCGCGGTCCTCGTCGCTCTCGGCCTGCCGGTAGCGGCCGCCACCCTGGCCGACCTCGCCCATCCGGCACCCGGCCTCACGTCCCGCTGACGAAGGAGTTTGTCGCGATGCTCGAAGCCCTGCGCAGCGACCGTCCGCAGCCGGTCCCCCTCGGCCGCGCCTTCCCGGCGCCCGAGATCGAGGCGCTTCGCCCCGCCCTGCGCTCCCGGCGCGAACCGGCCGATGGCGGCGACGCGCTGATCCTCGCCGCCCTGTGCCTCGTCATCGGCGGCGCGATCCTGCTGGTCGCCCTCCAGGCGATCTGCATCGTCCAGAACCTCTGAACCCGGTTCGGACGGCCGGCCCGGACGGCCCGCCGGCCGAAGCCCCTTCCCGAAGACCCGCACACACGGCATCCCCGATGACCAGACTGACCGAAGCGCTCGGCCTCGCCGCGGCGCTCACCCTGACGGCCGCCCACATGGTCCCCATGCTGGCGGCCTCGCCGGCCGCGGCCGCCGACCTGCCGCGCCGGGTCGCCCCGCCGCCGGCCTTCACCCCCGTCCCGGTCTTCACCTGGACCGGCTTCTACGCTGGCGTGAATGCCGGCGCCGGCTTCGGCGGCGGCGGCGGGACCTTCACGGATGCCACCTACGGCACCGTGACCCCGGGCAGCCGCGACGCCGCCTTCGTCGGCGGCGGCCAGATCGGCTACAATTACCAGCTCACGCCGGGCTCCGGCTTCGTGGTCGGCGCGGAGGCCGACATCCAGGGCACGACCTTCGGGCGGGCCCGCAGCGGGCTCGTCGGCACCACGACCTTCTATGACATCGGCCCGAGCCTCGACTGGTTCGGCACCGTGCGCGGCCGGCTCGGCTACGCCTTCGACCGCTTCCTGGTCTACGGCACCGGCGGCTTCGCCTATGGCGGCGGCAGCACGGCGCCGACCGCATCGTCTTACACCGGCACCCTGCCGGGGGCCTTCCGCACCGGCTGGACCGCCGGCGGCGGCGTCGAATACGCCATCACCGACCGGCTGAGCGCCCGGATCGAGGCGCTCTACGTCAGCCTCGACCGCAATGGCGGCAGCGGCGGCCTCGTCTACGACACCGCGACGAATGCCTATTACGGCCTCGGCAAGCCCAGGACCGAGTTCGGCGTGGTCCGCGCCGGCCTGAACTACCGGTTCTCGACGGACTGATATCCCCCAGCGTCGGTCCGCTCGAGAGGACCGGAGGCGGGCGACCGCCTCCGGTCCACCTTTGCTTCACGCCGTCTCGTCGATCAGCCGGGCGACGCGGCGCAGGGCGAGCCCGTACCCTTGCGTGCCCAGGCCCGCGATCACCCCGTCGGCGCGCAGCGAGACGTAGGAGTGATGGCGAAACGCCTCGCGCTTGTGCACGTTCGAGATGTGCACCTCGATCACCGGCGCCTCGAACGTGTTGAGCGCGTCGAGGATCGCCACCGAGGTGTGGGTGAAGGCCGCCGGGTTGATGACGATCCCGCCCGCCGTCTCGCGCGCCTCGTGGATCCAGTCGATGATCTCGTATTCGCGGTTCGACTGGTGGAAGCGGATCTCCAGCCCCAGCTCGCCGGCGAGCGTCCGGCACGAGGCCTCCACGTCCGCCAGCGTCTCGCTGCCGTAGATGTGCGGCTGGCGCTTGCCGAGCAGGTTCAGGTTCGGGCCGTTCAGCACGTAGACGAGGCGGCTCATGACGGGGCTCCTTGCCGGGGATCGGGGACAGCGCGTTAGGCGCCCTTCCGCCTTCTCGCGTCAACCGTCGCATCAGAGCCGGACGGCATCGCCACGATAGGCGAACGGCATTGGCCCGCGGGAGGCTGCCGCGGCGATGATCCTCCTCGACGAAGCGGGACATCCCGTCCCCTTCCCCTCGAGAGATCACTCCGATGCGCAGCCTTCTCCTCGCCGGCGTCGTGCTCGCCGCCGCCTCGACCGGTTCCGCCCATGCCTGGACCCAGTCGCTCCTGCATCCCGAGAGCCGGGAGGCCGCCATCGTGACCGCGATGCCCGCGCCCCCGCATTATACCGGCTACGGCGAGGCCGGCATCCGGGCGGGGCGCCGGGTGCCCCCGACGGTCCGTTCCACGGTCGCGCCGACGCGGCCCTCCGATCCCCCGGCCTGGCCATCCTGCCCGTGGTGCTGACAGGCGTCGTTCCCGACCGGCCTCCGTGGTGTTAGCCTCAGGACCGTCCCCGGCGTCGGGGCCCTTCGGTGCGAGGCCGATGCTGCGGAGGGCGACAATGGAGATGCACCAGATCCGCTACTTCCTCGCCCTGTGCGAGGAGCACAACTTCACCCGGGCGGCCCAGGCCTGCAACGTCACCCAGCCCTCCCTCACCCGGGCGATCCACTTCCTGGAGGAGGAGCTGGGCGGCGCCCTTTTTCACCGCGAGCGCGCCGGTACGCAGCTCTCTGAACTCGGCCGCACCGTGCGGCCCTACCTGGAGGAGGTCTACGCCAAGGCGCAGGCCGCCCAGGCCGAAGCCCGCGCCTTCGGCCGCCAGCGCCGCACCCGCCTGACCCTCGGGGTGATGTGCACGATCCAGCCCGACGCCCTCGTCGGGCTGATCGGCGGCCTGCGGACGCGGCACCCGGACCTCGAACTCGACATCGTCGATGCCAGCGCGGGCGCCCTCGAGGAGCGCCTGCTCGCGGGTTCGCTGGAAGTCGCGCTCTACTGCCTGCCGGGCCGCGAGCCCGACCCGCGGCTCCACCACCTCGCCCTGTTCCGCGAGCCGATGGCGATCGCGGTGGCGGCCGGGCACCCGCTCGCCGCCCTGGAGGCGATCCGCCCGCGGGACCTCAGCGGCCAGCACTACGTGCACCGCCTCAACTGCGAGTTCCGCGGCGTCGCCGGGCCGATCTGGGAGGCGCAGGGCTGCACCGATTGCGAGACGATCTACCGGAGCGAGCGCGACGACTGGATCCTGGCGATGATCGCCTCGGGGCTCGGCTTCGGCTTCATGCCGCGCTCCTGCGTGACCCATCCCGGCGTGGTCGCCCGCCCGCTGGTCGAGCCGGAATTCTGGCGCGAGGTCAACCTCGTCACCGTCCGCGGCCGGCCGCATGCCCCGGCGGTCGGAGCGCTCTTGCGCGAGGCGATGCGGGCGGAGTGGTTCGGTGCGCCGGCTCTAGCGACCGAGCGGGTGCGGGGCGGCGAGGCCTGACGCCGCCTGCCCCGGTCGGGCATGGAAGCGCCCGGGCGAATCACGAGACGATCCTGACAATCTCGGTGTCATCCCGTGGCCGCGCAGTGGAATCCGGGATCCATAACCGCTGACAGTACCGGATGAATCGGGACGCTGGTCGCCCTGTCCTGACGCGTCGGCGGTTATGGATCCCGGGTTCTCGGCTACGCCGAGCCCCGGGGTGACAGAGAGCGCGTGGAAAACGTCGGGCGAACTCCGTCTCGTTATTTTACCGCTTCCGATAATACTGATCGATGCTCACCGCCCCGAGCAGAACCAGCCCCTTGATGACCTGCTGATAATCGATGCCGATGCCGAGGATCGACATGCCGTTGTTCATCACCCCCATGATCAGCGCGCCGACCACCGCGCCCGTGACCTTGCCGACGCCGCCCGAGGCCGAGGCACCGCCGATGAAGCAGGCGGCGATCACGTCGAGCTCGAAGCCGAGGCCCGCCTTGGGGGTCGCGGTGTTGAGGCGGGCGGCGAAGATCAGGCCGGCGAGCGCGGCGAGCACCCCCATGTTGACGAAGGTGAGGAAGGTCAGGCGCTCGGTGTTGATCCCTGAGAGCTTGGCCGCCTTCTCGTTGCCGCCGAGCGCGTAGATCCGCCGGCCGATCACCGTGCGGCTGGTGACGAAGCGGTAGAGCAGGATCAGCGCGAACATCACGATCAGCACGTTCGGCAGGCCGCGATACGTGGCGAGCCAGGTGCTGAAGGCGACGATGACCGCGGCGACCAGCGCATTCTTGAGCGCGAAGGCGCCGAACGGCTCCGGCGTGAAGCCCTGGCGCTGCTGGCCGAGGCGCCGGCGCAGGTTCGAGCCGACGAGGATCAGCGCCAGCGCGACGCCGACCAGCACCGAGGTGATCCGCAGCGGACCGCCGGTGACGATGTCCGGGATGAAGCCGGAGCTGAGCTTTTGGAACTCGGACGGGAACGGCCCGACCGACTGGCCGGCGAGCAGCGCCAGGGTCAGGCCCTTGAACACCAGCATGCCGGCGAGCGTCACGATGAAGGACGGGATGCGCAAATACGCGACCCACCAGCCCTGCGCCGCACCGATGATCCCGCCGGCGACGAGGCAGAGCAGGGTGGCCGGGAGCGGGTGCAGGCCCATCTGCACCATCAGCACTGCAGCGAGCGCCCCGATGAAGCCGGCGGTCGAGCCGACCGACAGGTCGATGTGGCCTGCCACGATGACCAGCAGCATGCCGAGCGCCATCACCACGATGTAGCTGTTCTGCAGCACCAGGTTGGTGAGGTTGAGCGGGCGCAGCAGCGCCCCGTCGGTGAAGAACTGGAAGAAGATCACGATGCCGACGAGGCACAGGATCATGCCGTAGTCGCGCAGCGAGCCGGAGAAGGCTTTCGGATTGAAGCCGGCAAGGGCCGGCGGGCGCGGGGCCTCGACGGGAGTGGCGGTGTCGCTCATGACTTCGATTATCCTCCTGAGGTGACGATGGCCCGCATGATCGCCTCCTGCGAGGCTTCACCCGCGGGGAGTTCGCCGACGATGCGGCCGCGGTTCATGACCAGGATGCGGTCGCACATCCCGAGCAGTTCCGGCATCTCGGACGAGATGATCAGCACGCCCTTGCCCTGCCGGGCGAGGTCGTTGATGATCGCGTAGATCTCGTACTTGGCGCCGACATCGATGCCGCGGGTCGGCTCGTCGAGGATCAGCACGTCCGGATCGGCGAAGAGCCACTTGCTCAAGACGACCTTCTGCTGGTTGCCGCCCGACAGGTTCACCGTGGCTTGGTCGATGCCCGACGAGCGGATGCGCAGGCGCTCGCGGTAGCGCTCCGCCACCGCCCGCTCGCGGTCCTCGTCGATGACGCCCTTGGCGGCGACGCCCGCGAGGTTGGCCAGCGACACGTTGGTGCGGATGTCCTCGTGCAGCACCAGCCCGTAGCCCTTGCGGTCCTCGGTGGCGTAGGCGAGGCCGGCGCATATCGCCTTCTCGACGCTGCCGAGATCGGCCGGCTGACCCTTGAGGCGTGCCTCGCCGGCGACGCGCTGGCCGTAGGCGCCACCGAACAGGCTCATGGCGAACTCGGTCCGCCCGGCGCCGAGCAGGCCCGCCATGCCGACCACCTCGCCGCGGCGGACCGTCAGGCTCACATCCTCCACCGCCAGCCGGTCGGGGTGGAGCGGGTGGCGCACGCTCCAGCCTTTCACCTCCAGCAGCGGCTCGCCGATCGAAACACCTTCCCGCGGCGGATAGCGGTGGGCGAGGTCGCGCCCGACCATGCCCTTGATGATCCGGTCCTCGTCGAGTTTTCCGTCCGGCCCCAGCATCGCCTTGCGCGGCAGCGTCTCGACGCTGGCGCCGTCGCGCAGGATCGTGACGCTGTCGGCGACCCGGGCGATCTCGTTGAGCTTGTGCGAGATCAGGATCGAGGTGATGCCCTGCTCGCGGAAGGCCTCCAGCAGGGTGAGGAGCGCCGCGCTGTCGCTCTCGTTGAGCGAGGCGGTCGGCTCGTCGAGGATGAGGAGCCGCACCTTCTTCGACAATGCCTTGGCGATCTCGACCAGCTGCTGCTTGCCGACGCCGAGATCGGTCACCAGGGTCTCGGGCGCCTCGTTCAGGCCGACGCGGGCGAGGAGATCGCGGGTGCGCGCCATGGCGAGCGGCCAGTCGATCACCCCGAAGCGCGACGCCGCCTCGTTGCCGAGGAAGATGTTCTCGGCGATCGACAGCAACGGCACCAGGGCGAGTTCCTGGTGGATGATGATGATGCCGAGCGCCTCGCTGTCGGGAATCCCCGAGAAGCGCCGCTCCTCGCCGTCGAACAGGATGTGGCCGTCATAGGAGCCGGCGGGGTAGACCCCGCTCAGCACCTTCATCAGGGTCGACTTCCCGGCCCCGTTCTCGCCGCAGACGGCGTGGATCTCGCCGGCGCGGACGGCGAGGGTGACGTTGTCGAGCGCCTTCACGCCCGGGAACGCCTTGGTGATGCCGCGCATCTCCAGGATCGGAGAGGTTCCGGGCACCACCGCCGAGGCCGGGGACGCCGCCATCACTTGACCTGCGACGCCTTGTAGTAACCGCTGTCGACCAGGGTCTTCTCCCAGTTCGACTTGTCGACCGTCACCGGTTTGAGGAGGTAGGACGGCACCACCTTGACGCCGTTGTTGTAGGTCTTGGTGTCGTTGACCGGGACCTGGGCGCCGGACGAGATCGCGTCGACCATGTCGCCCGTCACCTTGGCCAGCTCGCGGGTGTCCTTGAACACCGTCATGCTCTGGTCGCCGCGGATGATCGCCTTGACGGAGGGGATCTCGGCGTCCTGGCCGGTGATCACCGGCATCGGCTGGTCGGGGGAGCCGTAGCCGACCCCTTTGAGCGACGAGATGATGCCGATCGAGATGCCGTCGTAGGGCGACAGCACCGCGTCGAGGCGCTTGTTGCCGTAGAAGGCGGAGAGAAGGTTGTCCATGCGGGCCTGGGCCGCCGCGCCGTCCCAGCGCAGGGTCGAGACCTTGTCCATCCCGAGCTGCTTGCTCGGGACCGTCAGCTTGCCGGAATCGATGTAGGGCTTCAGCACCGACATCGCGCCGTCGTAGAAGAAGTAGGCGTTGTTGTCGTCGGGCGAGCCGCCGAACAACTCGATGTTGAACGGCCCCTTGCCGTCCTTCAGCCCGAGCTTGTCGACGATGTAGCTACCCTGCAGCACGCCGACCTGGAAGTTGTCGAAAGTGGCGTAGTAATCGACGTTCTTCGAGCCGCGGATCAGGCGGTCATAGGCGATGACCTTGATGCCGCGGTCGTTCGCCTGCTGCAGCACGTCCGACAGGGTGGTGCCGTCGATCGCCGCGATCACCAGCACCTTGGCGCCGGTGGTGATCATGTTCTCGATCTGCGACAGCTGGTTGGGAATATCGTCCTCGGCGTATTGCAGGTCGGGCGTGTAGCCCTTGGCCTTGAGCGCCTGGACCAGGCCCTGGCCGTCGGCGATCCAGCGCGCCGACGACTTGGTCGGCATCGAGACGCCGATCTTGCCCTTCTGCTGGGCGTAAGCCGGGGTTGCGAGCATCGCGGCAGCCATCAGGGCTCCGCCGACGAGGGCGACGAACGACTTCATGTGTCCTCCCAAATCCCCGCATCTTGGTCGCGCGGGGCTGCCGGTGAGTGGTGCCCGGCAGGATTGCGTCCTGCCATTCTGCCGGGGGTGGTGTTTCTGTCGTGTGGCCGAGGGGTGAGAACAGCCTGGTACTTCCGCCGGGGGAAACCCGCGCCATGTCCGGCTACGAACTCCTTGGTGAGGGCCGGCGCGCCGGCCCCTTCACACCCACCCGCCATCCACGACGTAATGCTGGTTGGTGCAGGCTCCCGCCTCCTCCGAGGCGAGGAACACCGCGAAGCGGGCGACGTCCGCCGGGACCAGCTTGCGCTTGAGGCACTGGCGGGCATTGATCTCGGCGTCGGATTCCGGGGTCACCCAGAGGGCGAGCTGGCGCTCGGTCATGATCCAGCCCGGCGCCAGCGCGTTGACCCGGATGTTGAAGGGGCCGAAATCCCGGGCCAGCGAGCGGGTGAGTCCGATCACTCCCGACTTGCAGGCGGTGTAGGCGGCCATGCCGCCCTGGCCGATCATCCACGAGACCGAGCCGAAATTCACGATCGCGCCGCCGCCCGTCGCCTTCATGTCGGGCAGGACGGCCTGGGCGGCGAAGAACTGGTGCTTGAGATTCACGGCGATGCGGCCGTCCCAGTAGGCCTCCGTCACCTCCTCGGTGGCATGGCGCTCGTCATGGGCGGCGTTGTTCATCAGCACGTCGACGGGGCCGAAGCGGTCGCGGATGCGGCCGATCGCGGCCTTCAGGGCCGAAATGTCGGTGACGTCGGCATGCTCGAAGGCGACCGCGAGGCCTTGGCTCCCCAGCTCGGCGGCCAGAGCCCGCGAGGGATCGTCGGCGATGTCCAGGAAACCGACCCGGGATTTCTGCCGGGCGAAGTGCCGGACCAGCTCCGCCCCGATGCCGGAGCCGCCGCCCGTCACCACCACGACCTTGTCCGCAAGGTCCGGATAGATTGCCGCCACCGCTTCCTCCCTGAAGCCCGCCGGATCGCTCGACGCGCTGAAAATCATTTAATATGACTATTCCAGCGGTCCGGCCCTTATCGCGGAATCCTGACGCGTGGGCAAGAGGCGAATGACGCGGGGAGGATGCAACCTTGGATGAGATCGGCGCCGGGATCGTACGACCGCAGGGTCCGGGTCACGCCCGGGTGGCGCGGGCGCTCGGCACCGGCATCGTCGGCGGGCGCTTTCCGGAGGGCGCCGTGCTGCCCGGCGAAGCGGCCCTGCTCTCCCGCTTCGGCGTGTCGCGCACGGTTTTGCGCGAGGCGGTGAAGACGCTGTCGGGCAAGGGGATGGTGGAGACCCGCACCCGGGTCGGCACCCGGGTGCGCGAGCGCGCGGCCTGGAACCTGTTCGACCGCGACGTGCTGGCCTGGTGCCTCGAGGCCGGGATCGACCGGCGCTTCCTGCGCGACCTCGCCGAGATCCGCCTGGCGATCGAGCCGGCGGCGGCGGCGCTCGCGGCCGAGCGCCGGACCGACGGAGACGTCGCGCGCCTCGAGGCCTGCGTCGCCGCGATGCGCGACGCAGGCGGCCTCGACCCGGCCTTCGCGAGCGCCGACCTCGCCTTCCATCTCGCGCTGGCGGATGCCTCCGGCAACGTCTTCATGCACTCCGTCGGCGCCGTGACCGAGGCCGCCCTCGACGTGGTCTTCCGGATGAGCCGGCCGACCGATCCTGCGGCGCACGAGACCTCCTGGCGCGCCCACGCGGCGATCGCCGCGGCGATCCGCGCCGGCGACCCCGCCGCCGCCGCCCGGGCGACCGAAACCGTGGTGCGCGACGGGCTGCGGAACGGCGCCGCGGCGGTGGAGGCCGCAGACCCCGCGCCCTACCCTTGTCCGGCCAGTCCGGTCCCTTGAGGAACCTCCGAATGAGCACCCACGATCCCGTCCCCGTCGGCGCGATGCCGGATGGCAGCCCGATCCTCGAGGCGCGGCTGGAAGGCGACGGACTCTCGGTGGCGATCCTCAGCCTCGGCGCGGTGATCCGCCGGCTCGATGTCGATGGGCACCCGATGGTGCTCGGCCGCGACGACCCGCACGACTACGTGACGAAGACCCCGCAATGCGGCGCCATCGTCGGTCGCTTCGCCAACCGCATCGCCGGCGGGCGCTTCACCCTCGACGGGATCCCCTACGCCCTCGACCGCAACGAGGCCGGCCGCGCCCACCTGCATGGCGGCGCGACGGGCTTTTCACGGCGCAACTGGACCTTCGCGGAGGTGAGCCCGCGCAGCCTGACCCTCGCTTACCACGCCGGGGACGGCGAGGAGGGCTATCCGGGCGCGCTCGACGCGACCTGCACCTATGCCGTCGCCGGTCCCGGCACCCTGCGCATCACCCTGACGGCGACGACCGACAGGCCGACGCTCGTCAACCTGACGAACCACACCTACTTCAACCTGCTGTTGCCCCCCGAGGGCTTTCCGGCCCCGACGGTCGACGACCACGTCATCGAGATCCCGGCCGAAGCGTATCTCCCGGTCGACGATGACCAGATCCCGACCGGCGCGATCGCCCCGGTGGCGGGCACGCGCTTCGACCTGCGCCGCCCGACGCGCATCGGCGACCAGGCCTTCGACCACGCCTTCGTGCTCGGCCGCGAGACCGTGGCCGAGCCGCGCCCCGTCGGCCGGGTCACCGCTCGGGGCAGCGACGTGGCGCTGACGGTGCTGGCGACCGCCCCGGCGTTGCAGTTCTACGACGGCACCCAGCTGCCCAAGGCGGGTCTCGGCTTTGCCGCCCGCTCCGGCCTCTGCCTCGAACCCGAGGCGTTTCCCGATGCGCCGAACCACCCGGATTTTCCGAGCGCCGTGCTGCGCCCGGGCGAGACCTATCGCCAGATCATCGCGTACCGCTTCACCAGGGAGACCATCCGATGAGCGGCTGGGCCGGCATCTTCTGCGACCGCGCCTGCCTGCTCGGCGAGGGTCCGGCGGCGCATCCCGGCCTCGGTCGGCTCTACTGGCTCGACATCCTCGGCAAGCACCTGTGCGAGCGGCCGTTCTCGGGCGGCGCGACCACGCTCCACGACCTGCCGGTGATGGCCTCGATGGTGGCGCGGGTCGACGATTCGACCCTGCTGCTCGGGGCCGAGGACGGGCTGTACCTGCGCGACGTCGCAACCGGGCGGATGCGCCTCCTCACGGCCCTCGAAGCCGACCGGCCCGAGACCCGCTCCAACGACGGCCGGGTCCATCCGAGCGGTGCCTTGTGGCTCGGCACGATGGGCAAGGGAGCCGAACCGGGTCTCGGGTCGATCTACTGGTTCTTCCGCGGCGAGATCCGAACGCTGTTCACCGGCCTCACGATCCCGAACGCCATCGCGTTCACGGCCGACGGCACCGGCGCCCTCTTCGCCGATTCGGAGGCCGGCACGATCTGGCGCGTCGCCACCGACCCGGAGACGGGCCTGCCCACCGGCGACCGCCGGGTCTTCGTGACGATCCCTCCCTCCGAGGGCGCGCCGGACGGCGCGGTGATCGACGGAGAAGGCCTGGTCTGGAACGCCCGCTGGGGCGGCGCCAGCCTCGACGCCTACGCCCCCGACGGCACGCGGGTGCGCAGCATCGCGATGCCGGCGCGCCAGGTGACCTGCCCGGCCTTCATCGGCCCGGACGCCGACACCCTGGTGGTCACCTCGGCGACGGCGGGCCTCGACCCGGACCGGAGCGACGACCGTTTCGCCGGGCTGACCTTCACGGTGCCGGTGAAGGTGAAGGGGCGGTTCGAGCCGGCGGTGCGGGTGGCGTAGCGCAGGCCCGCGGCCGCCTCGTCAGGGGCGCCAGCAATCTGCACCGCCGCCTGACGGCCCGGCCCATCGTGCCGCCCCGGTCGCCCACGAGGCGATCGCCCGGAAGGAGCGCCCGATCGCGTTGCCATCGTGCGCTGCTCCCGGTCTCTGCTCTAACGCTTGGGCGTCGCGATCCGCTGGTCGGCCAGCGCGTTGTCCTGCGCCACGCGGTCGCGGATGTCCGGCGGCACGCAGACGTGGTCGGACGGGACGACGCCGCGCCAGACGAAGCCCTGCTTGCAGGTATCGGGCCCGTAGGCTCCCCCGCCGGCGCGTCGCGAGGCAGCTTGCGCGTTGTCGCCGGCGGCCTGGCTTCGGATGTCGGGCGTCACGCAGACATGGTCGTCCCCGATCGCCTCGCGCCAGACATATCCCTGCTTGCAGGTGTCGGGCCCGTAATCCTGCGACGGGGCCGGCCGCCGCTGCGCCGCGAGGGCGTTGTCGTTTCTCGCCTGCTGCCGGACCTCCGGCGTCACGCAGACGTGGTCGTTCGCGGTGGCCTCCCGCCAGACGAACCCTTGCAGGCAGGTATCCGGACCGGAGGGTCCCCCGTTCGGCGACCGGCGGGCGGCGGCCTGGGCGTTGTCGGATGCGGCGGCCTGGCGCGTCGCGGGCGTCACGCAGACATGGTCGTCCTTCGTGGCCTCGCGCCACACGAATCCCTGCTGGCAGATGTCGGCCTGATAGGCGGTCAGTCCTTGCGAGACTTTGCCGATCCCGATGCACACGCCGCACGCGTACTTGCCGCAGGAATGCCAGTCTCCCTTCGGCGGGACGTTCGAGCCGTTGTCGCAGATCATCACGATCCCGTAGCAATCCGTTTGCGTGGACGTGACGGGGCAACTCTGCGACGCGTTTCCGCACAGGACCTTGTGCCCCGTGACGCAATATCCCCCGTCGCCGGAATCGCTGACGCCCTTCCTGATCTCGCCGGGCCGGCATTCCCCCGCGCAGAACGGCGCCGTGCCGCGCCACGTATCCGCCAGCGATGCCGTGCACGGCACGAGGCCGAGAACGAGCGCGCCGACGACCACGCGAGCCGCCGTGATCCATTGGCGTAACCCGATCATTGCTTCAGCCTCCCGAAGCCAGCAAGCTGGAATTTTCAAGCAATCCGATCGTAGCGTCAGGAAGGGATCGATTCTTCATCAAATTTTGCACGAAGACACAATTTTCCCAGCCTCTACACCGTCAAAAACAACAAATTTGATGGACTTAACGCGGGTCGCCATCAGGCGCATTCAACCATTGACTCTCGAATCGGGAGCGTCGCAGTGACCGAATAAATTGCACAAGAACGATAATCGTTCTAAACAAACATATGATTTCAGCAATCGCACTATCATATTTTCATGGTCAATTCATAGGATAATTATTGCCATCCCAAATTATCATTGGAGATGAGCCGGTTTCCGAGGCCGTCGTTGCGAGAGACGTGATGCCCGGCGGCGGCGCATAGGCCGGTGTCGTGTCCCGTGGCGCTGCAATCGCACGCGGATCTAGGCGTCGTGAAACACCGTGAACGCCTCCACCGGCTCCCGCTCCGCCCGCAAGCCGTTCACCGGCTCGTCCGGATCGGCGAAGCCCAAGGCCATCCCGCACACCACCATCTCGCTCTCCGGGATGCCGAGCTGCCCCCGCACCACCGCCGGGTAGCTGGCGATCGCCGCCTGCGGGCAGGTGTCGAGGCCGCGGCCGCGGGCGGCGAGCATCAGGGTCTGGAGGAACATGCCGTAATCGAGCCAGCTGCCCTGCTCCATGTCGCGGTCGATGGTGAAGACGAGGCCGACCGGGGCGCCGAAAAAGGTGAAGTTGCGGCCCATCTGGCGCTTCGCGCCCTCGCGGTCGCCTTTTGCGATACCGGCGAGGCCGTAGAGCTGCCAGCCCAGCGCCCGGCGCCGGCCGAGATACGGGTCGCGCCAGTTCACCGGGTAGTACTCGTATTCCCGCGCCTCCGGCATGTCGCTCTCGTGGGCGGCCGAGAGGGCGTCGGTGAAACGCGCGAGCGCGGCACCGGTGACGACGTGGACCTTCCAGGGCTGGATGTTGCTGCCGCTCGGCGCCCGGCCGGCCAGCGCGATCAGGTCGCGGATCGTCCCGATCGGCACCGGGTCGGACCGGAAGCCCCGGACGCTGCGCCGGCCGGTGATCGCGTCGTCGACGGCGTTACGCTCTGTCATGCGGGTCTCCCTCCCCTCTTGATGCCGCCCTCCCCTCTTGGTGCCATGCCGCGGGCGCCGCTTCCAGCCGTGCTGCCGATCGGGCATGGTGCCGGACCGCCTGAGGAACGCAAGACAGCCCCGTGAACAACGATCCCCGCTCGCACGGCCTCTGGGAGAGAACCGCCCCGCCCGCCCCCGAGACCCAACCCCTGCGCGGCGACGCCGTCGCCGACGTGGCGGTGGTCGGGGCCGGCTATACCGGCCTCTCGGCCGCCCTCCACCTCGCGGAACGCGGCGCCCGGGTCGTGGTGCTGGAGGAGGAGGCGGTCGGGTTCGGGGGATCGGGGCGCAATGTCGGCCTCGTCAATGCCGGGTTGTGGGTGAAGCCCGACCTCGTGCCGGCGGCCTTGGGCCGAGAGCGCGGCGAACGGCTGCTGGCGCTGCTGGGCGCGGCACCGGCCGCCGTCTTCGATCTCGTCGCCCGCCACGGCATCGCCTGCGAGGCGGAGGGCGCGGGCACGCTGCACTGCGCCGTGGGAGCCGGGGGCCTGTCCGACCTGGAGGAGCGCGCCCGGCAATGGCAGGCCCGCGGCGCGCCGGTGCGCCTTCTCGACGCCGCGGAGGCCGCCCGGCTCACCGGCACGCGATCGTATGCCGGCGCGCTCCTCGACGAGCGCGCCGGCACGATCCAGCCGCTCGCCTATGCCCGCGGCCTCGCCCAAGCGGCGCTCGCCGCAGGAGCCGCAATCCGGACCGGCAGCCCGGTCACCGGCGTCACGGAGGATGGCGGACGCTGGCGCCTGGCGACGCCGGGCGGCACGCTGACGGCGGACTGGGTCGTCGTCGCCACCAACGCCTATACGCGGGCGCCCTGGCCGGAGATCCGGGCCGAGATCGCCCACCTGCCCTACTTCAACATCGCGACCGCGCCGCTCTCCGACAACCTGCGCGGCACGATCCTGCCCGGCCGCCAGGGCGCCTGGGACACCAAGGCGGTGCTGACCTCGTTCCGCCTCGACGCCGCCGGCCGGCTCGTGATCGGCAGCGTCGGCGCCCTGCGCGGCACGGGCGCCGCATTGCATCGGGCCTGGGCGCGGCGCACGCTGCGCCGGCTCTTTCCGCAGGCCGGCGACGTGCCGTTCGAGGCCGAGTGGTACGGCCGTATCGGCATGACGGCGGACGCCCTGCCGCGCTTCCATCGCCTGGGCCGGAACGTCGTCTCGTTCAGCGGCTACAATGGCCGCGGCATCGCGCCCGGCACCGCCTTCGGGCGGGTGCTCGCCGATCTCGTCGCCGGCACGATCACCGAGGACGAACTGCCGCTGCCGGTCACGCCCCCGGTGCCGATCGGCTTCCGGGTGGCGCGGGAACTCGCCTACGAGATCGGTGCGCAGGCGGTGCATCTGGGCGAGGCACGGTTTCCGGGGCGGGTGACGCCGCAAGGTTGACCGTCCGTCCGGAATGTCCGCACGACGTCGATGGCGCCCCTACGCGTCATCCCGGCGCCGCGAAACGGAACCCGGGCGTCATAACCGCTGGCGTTGCAGGACAACTTGAGGGTGGCCTGCTTCGCTCATCCGTGTCGGCGGTCATGGATTCCGGCCCATCGGCCACGGCGAGCCGCGGAACGAGGCGGGATTTCATCAATGGATCTGTGACTTATCCATGGAACATCGTGTTCCGCCCCGATCGATTCGGCGTTACCCCGAGAGGATGCGGTGGCACACGCCCACGGATTAAACCGCTCCGGCCCTCACGGCTCTTCCCTCTGGCCCGCCACGTGCTAAGCGCGACCGCCGGGGAGACGCCCGAGAAGGAGTTTTTCGTGATGCTGTCGCGCAGATCGCTGGCGGGCCTGGCCGGAACAGGCATCCTGGGGGCCGGCACCCTCGTGGCGGGAGCCGCCGCCGTCGTCTCCTCGCCGGCCCTGGCGCAGGACGCTTCCGAGAGCGCCTTCGACCGGATCCGGCGCACCAAGAAGCTGCGCACCGCGGCGGTCGCCGGCGGGGCGCCGTACTACCAGAAGGACATTGCCAGCGGGCAATGGCGCGGCTTCTACGTCGACATGGCGAAGGCGCTGGCCACCGAACTCGAAGCGGAACTGGAACTGTCCGAGACCACCTGGGGCAACGCGGTGCTCGACCTCCAGGCCAACAAGATCGACATGTTCTTCGGCCTCAACCCGACCCCGAAGCGGGCGCTGGTGGTCGATTTCTCGGTGCCGGTGTTCAGCAACGCCTTCACGGTGATCGCCAAGAAGGGCTTCTCCCCGAAGACCTGGGCCGAGCTGAACAGCCCGGACGTCAAGCTCGCGGTCGATGTCGGCTCCTCGCACGACGCCGTGGTGACGCGGCTCTGCCCCAAGGCCCAGATCGTGCGCTTCAAGTCCGCCGACGAGGCGACGCTGGCGCTCTCGACCGGCCGGGTCGACGCGCAATGCCTGATCCTGATGCTCGCGCTGACCGTGCTGAAGAAGAACCCGGCTCTGGGCCAGCTCGTGGTGCCGAACCCGGTCTTCGCCACCACCTCGAATGCCGGCTTCCGACGCGAGCGCGACAAGACGCTGCGCGATTTCGTCAACACCTGGATCGACTACAACAAGGGGCTGGGCTTCATCCGCCAGACCATCGTGTCGAACATGGAGCTGGTCGGCGTCACCGAGGCCGACATGCCGGCCGGCGTCTCGCTGTGATGCGACGGGGGCGCGGAGCGGTCTGACATGTACAATTGGGATTTCGGCTCGCTCTGGACCTACCGCTGGCTGTTCGCCCAGGGGCTCGGCGTCACCGTGGCCTTCACGGTCGCGATCGTGGCGATCGGGCTCCTGGTCGGCCTCGCCGCCGGCCTCGCCAAGCTGTCCGGCTTCGCGCCCCTGCGCTGGCTCAGCAACGCCTATATCGAGGTCTTCCGCTGCACCCCGCTCCTGGTGCAGCTGGTGTGGTTCTACTACGCCCTGCCGATCCTCGCCGGGATCGAGATCTCGGCGATCGGCGCCTCGGTGCTGGCCCTGTCGCTCTATGGCGGCTCGTTCTACGCCGAGATCATCCGCGGCGGCATCGTGTCGATCGACCGCGGCCAGAGCGAGGCGGCGGCGGCCCTCGGCATGACCCCGGCCCAGAGCCTGCGCCGGATCATCCTGCCCCAGGCGCTCAAGCGCATGGTGCCGCCGCTGATGAACCAGTCGATCATCCAGTTCAAGAACACCTCGCTGGTCTCGGTGCTGGCAGTGCCCGACCTGCTCTATCAGGGCCAGGTCGCGGCCCATGACAGCTACCGGCCGCTGGAGATCTACACCCTCGTGGCGGTGCTCTACTTCGCGGCGCTCTACCCGCTCACCTGGATCGTGCGCCGGGGCGAGAAGCGCCTGGCCACCAGCGATTGAGGCTCGACGCCATGACGGATCCGACCGGCCGGGCCAAGACCGAGGCCAAGGTCGAAGCGAAGATCGAGATCGCGCATCTCGCCAAGAGCTTCGGCACCCATGCGGTGCTCAAGGACGTGTCGCTCGCCGTGCCGGCGGGCGGCGTGGTGGCCCTCATCGGGCCGTCGGGCTCCGGCAAGTCGACGCTGCTCCGCTGCATCAACCTCCTGGTGGTGCCGGATGCGGGCGAGGTCCGGGTCGGGGACGACGCCTTCCGCTTCGGCCCCGGCACCAAGCTGCCCGGAACGAGAGCCCTGGCGCGGTTTCGCGCCAATACCGGCATGGTGTTCCAGCACTTCAACCTGTTTCCGCACCTCACCGCGCTCCGGAACGTCATGGAGGGGCCGCTCACCGTGCAGCGCCTGCCTAAGGCGGAGGCCGAGACGCGGGCCCGGGCGCTGCTCGCCAAGGTCGGCCTCGCCGACAAGGCGGAGCAGTATCCGAGCCGCCTGTCGGGCGGGCAGAAGCAGCGCGTCGCCATCGCGCGGGCGCTGGCGATGGAACCCGAGGTGATGCTGTTCGACGAGGCGACCTCCGCCCTCGATCCGGAGCTGGTCGGCGAGGTGCTGAACGTGATGCGGGCGCTCGCCGCCGACGGCATGACCATGGTGATCGTCACCCACGAGATCGCCTTCGCCCGCGAGGTCGCCGACCGGGTGGTGTTCCTGCGCGACGGCGTCGTAATCGAGGAGGGCCCGGCCCGCACCCTGATCGACGCGCCGCAGCACCCGGACACGCAAGCCTTCCTGGCGCATTTCCATCGCCGCGGCGAGGCGCTGGCCGGATGACCCGCGTCACGCTCGTCACGGGAGCGGGCAGCGGCATCGGCCGCGCCACGGCGCTGGCGTTGGCGGCGCCGGGCCACGCCCTCGTGCTGCATAGCGGCAGCAACGCCGCCGGCCTCGCGGAGGTGGCGGAGGCGGCCCGCAGCCGGGGCGCCGCGGTCGCGACCTGGCTCGGCGACCTCGCCGATCCGGAGACCGGCCCCCGCGGCGTGGCGCTCGCCGCCGGGACGTTCGGACGCCTCGACGCGGTGGTGGCCGCCGCCGGCAAGGCGCAGCGGGGCGGCGCGCTCGCGCTCGATGCGGCGGATCTGGCGCGCGCGCTCACCCTGTCGGCCGAGTCGTTCCTGCACCTCGCGCAAGCCGCGAGCCCGCTGCTGCGGGCCGGCACCGCGCCGCGGATTGTCGCGGTGTCGTCCTACGTCGCCCATCTCTACCGGGCCGATCTCGGCCTGTTCGCGGCCTCCGCCGCCGGCCGCGCCGCCCTGGAGGCGCTGGTGCGCAGCCTCGCCCGCGAGCTTGCGCCGGACGGCATCACCGTCAACGCGGTGGCACCGGGCCTGACCCGGAAGGATCCGGGCCGCGGCGGGGCGCTGCCGGCGGAGGCGATCGCCACGCTGGAGGCCGCCATCCCTCTCGGGCGGCGGGCCGATCCGGCGGAGATCGCCGGGCTCGTCGCCTTCCTGGCCTCGCCGGCCGCCTCCTACGTCACCGGCCAGGTCGTCCACGCCGATGGAGGGCTTACGTGAGCCGCGATCTGATCATCGAGAACCTGCGCGTCGTCCTGATCGAGAGCCCGATCAGGATGGCGCGCCGCCAGGGCGTCGGCGACGTCAAGGGCAGCGTCAAGCGGGTGCTCCTGCGCCTGACCACCCGCGAGGGCGTGGTCGGCTGGGGCGAGGCCGCGCCGTGGGAGGTGTTCACCGGCACCGCCGAGGGCGCCTTCGCGGCCCTCGACACCTACTTGCGCCCGTTGATCCTCGGCCGCTCGGCGCGCGGCGTGCGGGCGCTCGCCGCCGACCTCGACCGGGCGCTCACCGGCCACACCGACGCCAAGGCGGCGGTCGAGATGGCCCTGTTCGACATCCTGGGCCATTCCGCCGGGCTCTCCGTCGCCGAGCTGCTGGGCGGACGGGTGCGGGACACGATCCCGCTCTCGTTCTCGATCGCCGATCCCGACTTCGAGGCCGACCTCGCCCGCATGCGGGCGATGACGGCGCAGGGCCACCGGCTGTTCAAGGTGAAGACCGGGGTGAAGCCGCATGCCGAGGACCTCGCCCATCTCGAGGCGATGCGGGCGGCCTTCGGCGAGGGCATCGACCTGCGGGTCGATTACAACCAGGCCCTCGAGCCGTTCGGGGCTTTGCGGGTGCTGCGCGACGTCGAGGCCTTCCGGCCGACCTTCATCGAGCAGCCGGTGGCCCGCCGCCACCTCGACGCCATGGCGGCGCTCACCGCCGCCCTCGACACCCCGATCCTCGCCGACGAGAGCTGCTTCGATGCCGCCGACGCCCTCGAGGTGGTGCGGCGCCGGGCGGCCTCCGCGGTCTCGGTGAAGCTGATGAAGTGCGGCGGGATGCTGAAGGCGCAAGCGATGATGGCGATCGCCGAGACCGCCGGCCTGCCGGGCTACGGCGGGACCCTGTGGGAGGGCGGCATTGCGCTCGCCGCCGGCACCCAGCTCATCGCCGCCACGCCCGGCATCTCGTTGGGCTGCGAGTTCTACATGCCCCACCACGTCCTGACCGAGGACGTGCTGGACGCGCGGGTGCCGGTCGAGGCCGGGGCGGTGGTGGTGCCGCGCGGGCCGGGGCTCGGGATCACGGTGAGCGAGGCGGCGATCCGGGGGAATGCGCGGGTGCTGGCGGAGGCCTGAGGGAGGAAGCGGATCGTCCATCCCGCTCCACTCTCCCATTCCCGGACGACTGGAACGAAGTGACAGGAAATCCGGGATTCAGCCCAAGAAGTCGCGAAGCGTCGGTCTGTCTGCAGCGATGCAGCATGCGGGGCCGCTTCGCGGCAAGTCGTACGTCTGGGTCCCGGATCTCCTGCCGCCGACGCTCCAGTCGTCCGTGAAAGGGGCGCGGCTTACGATGAGCGTAACCCCCGCGAAGCCAACTGCGACCGACCTGTACCGTGCGGCCACGCGGGCCCGGGATCACGATGAAGGACGGGACGGCGGCTGCCGCACTCGCGCCGGCACTCAATGCGCCGGCGCCACCACCGCCGGCGTCGCGATGTCCGGCTGGAGCAGCGAGACGGTGATCGCCCGGGTGACGTGCTCGGCCATGCAGCGATAGCCGAGATCGGCGAGGCGGAAGCCGGCGCCGGCCTGAGCGGTATCGCCCTTGAGGGCACTGATCGCCCGCGTGGCGAGGTAGCGCATCGCCTCGTAACGCTGGACCAGCGGCACCTGCTCGCGCTCGGCGACCTTCTGGATCGCCTGGACGAACTGGCGGTAATAATCGTCCTTGGCGAGGCTCGCGGTGTATTGGGGATCGACCAGCACCACGTCGATGCCGTGCGACTTGATCCAGGCCACGGTCTCGGCCAGCGACTGCGCGAACTCCTCGATGTCGACGCGGGCCAGGGCGTCGTTGCCGCCGACCTGCCAGACCACGAGGTCGGGCTCGATCTCGGCGACCTGGTTGCGCAGGCGCTCCGCCGCCCCGAAGGCGATCTCGCCGGAGACGCCGCGGCTCTCCACCGTCACCTCGACGTCGGGCAGGGAGCGGGTGAGCGCATCCTCCAGGCGCACCGGGTAGGTGGCGGCGGTGCCGATGCCGCCGGAATTCGAGCCGATGGTCAGGACCTGGACGGCGCGGTGCTCGCGCAGGGCCTTCTTCACCGCCTTCAGCTTGGCCAGCGTGTAGAGCTTGGAGCCCGGGACCCGGCATTCGGGGGAGAGGCTGGGATCCGGCGCATCCGGGCTCGGCGCGGTGGCCTGGAGCGCAGGAATCTCGGCCAGGGCCGGTTGCGACGAGGGGGCCGGGACGTTGGCCGGCACGGCCTGCGTCGTCGCCGGGCCCTGAACTTGCGAAGGCTGAACTTGCGACGCTGGAACTTGCGACGACTGCGCCAGCGCGAGGCACGACGCCATGGCGAGGCTCACGCCGCCGAGGAGGGCCGGGGGGAGCGAGAGCGCCATTCGACGAACCATGCCGTGAAGGAGAGTGAAGCTAACCCGCATCCTACGACAAAGACGTCGGTCGCGAAACCTCCCCCGGTCCAGAAACGAATCAGCTGTGCACCGAGGCTGGCGACCGAGCCGACCGAGAACACCGCCAACGAGTTGCGCCCGAGCCCGGCGAGCTGCCGGACGAGCCAGCGCGCCCGCGGCTGGACGACGGCGAACACCGCCTGGAAGGCGAGGAGCACGCCGAGGAAGTGCACCAGCCGGGCGGGCGACAGGTACGACTTGTCGAAGATGAACAGGAGCCGCGGTTCCGGCACCGCCAGGGGGTCGGGCCGCAGGTTGAACCAGGACAGGACCGCGCCGACGATCACGATGACCACCCCGAGCGGCATCAGCCGGCGGCGCCAGACCAGGAACCGCTCGGAGCTGCGCCGCCATTCATGGGCCGCGAAGCCGAGCACCAGCAGCAATTGCCAGCACAGCGGGTTGAAGAACCAGTGCCCCTCCACCGGCCAGCTCGGGATGTTGATCTCGAAGACCAGGCTGACGGCGTAGAGCGCGACCGAGATCCCGACCGCCAGGCCGAGATGCACCCGCGACAGCAGCACGAAGGCCGGGGCGAGGCCGAGCAGCACGACGTAGAGCGGCAGGATGTTGAAGAAGCCGAGCTGATGCAGCAGCGTCACCCAGCCGACGGTGGCCTGGATCGGGTCGCTGAAGATCGGCCCGGCATTGTGCCATTCCACCAGGAGCGGGTTGTCGAGGTAGAGGGCCGCCCCCGCCAGCATGGCGAGCGCGATCGCCGTGATGACGAGTTGCGCCCGGTAGACCTCGACCATGCGCGAGAGCAGCCGCAGGATCGTGCGGAGCGCCGGTTCCGGCACGCCGTCGCGCCCGCGGGTCGCGATGCCGATCGACCACCCGGCCAGGAACACGAACAGCTCGGCCGCGTCCGAGATCCCGTACTGGGAATAGGTATAGTTCTGGAAGACGTTGCCCGGGATGTGGTTGATGAAGATCGTGATCAGGGCAATGCCGCGCCAGAAATCGACCGCATTCGGTTCACGCATGATGGTCGTGGTCCCTCTTGGGGTCTCTCTCTCGGACTTTCCCGCGGGTCCGCGCGCTCCCGTCCGGGGCGGGCGCGGGACGCCGGCCCATGAGCGCATGCAAGTTTAGCGCACGGCCCGGCCGCCGCGCGACCGGGCGGGCCGCGGCGGGATGGCCGGGGATGCCCTGCCCTACTTCACGATCCGGTCGAGGCGGTTGTTGACGAAGAAGTACAGCTCCTTCGCGCCGGGTTCGGTGTAGAGCACCTGCACCTCGCGCTGGCCCCGCCCGCTCTCGCCGACCAGCACGTCGGTCGGCGGCTTGCCCTTGAGCCGCACCAGTTCGCACTCGCCGATGCCGGGGGCGATCTCGGTGGCCGCCACCGGGACCGCACCGGTGCAGGTCCCGTCATTCGCCAGGACCGGGCCCCAGGGCGCGGCCGGCGCCGGGGGCGGCTTCGGCGCCGCGATCGTCACCGGCGGGGCGGCCCGGTCCGTGCTGCTGCACCCTGCGAGAGCGATCCCTGTCAGGGCGATCCCGATCACCGTCCGCCTCATCGTCCCTCGTCCGTCTTGCGTCCCGGGCCGCCTTGCCGCGCGGCCAGGGCCGTCTCGTAGAGGCGGAGCGCGTCGCTGCGCAAGGCCGCCCGCGAGCCTTCGCGGAAATAGAACATGTGGCCGCCGGGATAGACCGACAGGGCGAGGCGCGTCCCGTCCCCATAGGCCGGCATCTGGTCGAGGATCAGCTTGGAGGCGAAGTAGGGCGTGACGAGATCGGTATAGCCGTGGGCGACCAGCACCCGCAGGTTGCCGTCGAGGGAGAGCACCTGGCGCAGGTCGCCCACCACCTCCGGCGACGAGCGGCCGCCGCCCCAGTTCCAGCTCGCATTGACCGCGTTGTTGAGGAGTTCGTAGCGCAGGTTCGGCACGCGCCAGTTCAGGGTGCGGGCGGTGAGGTCGATCATCGCGCTCGACAGAGGCGCCAGCATCGCGGTGAGGATCGGGTCGGCGAAGCGCCCCTGGGCCGCGCTCGGGTCCGGGTCCCAGCCGGTGACGCCGGTATCGTAGGCGCTCGCCACCCGCCCCGCATCGCGGTCGGCCTCGCGCTGGTAGCTCGATCCGGCCACCCGCCCGGCCTGCCGGCGCACCAGGGCGGGATCGAGCCCGGTGAGCGCCGCCACCCGCTCGGTCATCCGGTCGGTCGCGGCGGTGTCGGCGGGCCCGCGCAGGAGATCGGCGAGGTAGGGCCCGGTGGCATAGGCCTCGATCTCGGCCATGCGGGCGGGATCGGGGGTCCGGCCCCGCTTCTCCAGTCCGGCGGCGGCCAGGGACGGCAGCCGCGTCACGGCGCCGAGGGGGTTGTGGCGCGGCGGCTGCAGATAGGCGAAATCAAGCACCGGCGAGAGCAGCACCAGGCCCGACAGCCCGATCCCAACATCGTCCTGGAGCTTGCGGGCGATCAGCGGCCCGCGGAACCCGCCGTAGCTCTCGCCGAGGAAGAATTTCGGCGAGGTGAGCCGGTCGTTGGTGCGCAGCCAGCGGGCGATCGCCGCCGACAGCACCGCGGCGTCGCTCTCCACCGCGTAGTAGCGCTTCCCGTCGTCGCCGGCGGCGCGGCTGTAGCCGGTGCCGACGGGATCCATGAAGACGAGGTCGGTGAAATCGAGCCAGGTCTCGTCGTTCGGCACCACCACGGGCGGCGCCGACGGGCTGATGCTCGGTCCGTCGAGGGGCAGGCGCCAGGGCCCGACCGCCGCGAGGTTGAGATAGGCGGAGGCCGCCCCGGGACCGCCATTGACCGCGAAGGTGACGGGCCGGGTGCCGGGCTCGCCGCCTGGCAGGGTGAAGGCCGTGAAGGCGATCTCGGCCTGGAGCTTTCCGGATTCGTCGACCAGCGGCAGGCTGCCGGCCACGGCCGTGAAGTTCAGAATGCGGCCGCCCGACAGGGTCAGGCTGTGCTGGGTCGTGGCGTCGGGGGGCAGGCGCCGGCCCTCGGACGGGCGGGCTTCCTGACGGTTCTCCTGTCGACTCTCCTGGCGGGCGGGCTGCGCCAGCACAGGGGCGGGTCCGATCAGCAGGGCCGCCGCGAGGGCGAGGATGCGGGTCGTGATGCGGGTCATGACGTCTCCTCGCGGGCGGGAGCCCGGTATGGTCAGGCCTTCTTCTGCCAGCGGCCGCGCTCGTCCTGCTGCCAGTAGGCCACGCTGTGGCCGGCCTCCTTGGCGCCGCGCCACTGCTCGCGGGCGTGCAGCAGGGCGTCCTGGTCGGTGCCGTCGAACAGGATGCAGATGCGCTGGTACTCCGCCGCATCGTCCGGCAGGGGGGCGCCCTCGACCAGGAAGCGGATCGAGGCGGCGTTCGGGTTGGCGTCGCGCAGGGTCAGCACCACCGGCTGGGTGGCGCAATCGGGGTCGCGGTCGGTGCCGTGGGGCAGGAAGCTCTCGTCGGAATAGATCCAGAGGTGGTCGTCGAGGGCCTGGAGCCGCTCCTCGCTCGTCGCCTGCACGGCGACGCGCCATTGCCGCTCCAGGGATTTCTCCAGGAGGCTCGGCAGCACCTGCTCCAGGGGCTGGCGCTGCATGTGGTAGAACAGGATCTCGGTCACGGTTCTTGGAGATAGGGCGCCCGGGGCCGGACGGCACCGGGCAGGGGAGACTCCGGCGCGGTGGGCCTCACGCGCTTGCCGCCTTTTGTGCCTGCGCCAGCAGCTTCACCAGGTCGCAGCCGGCATAGAGGTCGTGGGCGACGCCGGCGGCCCGCAAGGCGGGTTCGAGGTCGCCCGGCTTGCCCGCGAGGTAGAGGGTCGTCGCACCGGCGGCGCGCAACGCCTCGGCGGCGGGCACCGCCTCCTCGGCATAGACCGCGTCCGACGAGCACAGGCAGGCGAGCGGCGTGCCGGCGGCGCGGAACGCCGCCACCATCGCGGCGTGATCCGGGAAACCCTCGTTCGTCACCGCCTCGATGCCGCCGGCCTCGAAGGCGTTGCGGGCGAAGGTGGCGCGGGTGTTGAAGGCGCTCAAGGCCCCGAGATTGGCGAGGAAGACCCGCGGGCGCCGGCCCGTCCGCTCGAGGACCGCGTCGGAGGCGTCGCGCAGGGCCTCGTAGGGTTCGGCGAGGCGCCGGGACGGCAGCGCGCCCTCGGGAACCGGCATGGCCGCCGGGGCGGGCTTCAGCACCGCGACCGGCGCCTCGTGCAGGTCGGGGAACTCGCTGGTACCGGTGATCGGCTGGCGGCGGGTGGCGAGCTCCGCGTCGCGGGTCCTGCGCAGGGAGGCGAGGCGGTCGGACATGGCGCCGGAGCGCAGGCTCGCGGCGATGCCCCCTTCCCGCTCGATCGCCTGGAACAGCGCCCAGGCTTCCGTGCAGAGCGCGTCGGTCAGGGCCTCGAAGCCGCCGGCGCCGGCGGCCGGGTCGGCGACGCGCCAGAGATTGGCCTCGTCGAGGAGGACGTGCTGGGTGTTGCGGGCGCAGCGGCGCGCGAAGGCGTCGGGCAGGCCGATCGCCGCCGTGAAGGGCAGCACCGTGACCGCGTCCGCCCCGCCCAGGCCCGCCGAGAACACCGCGCTGGTGGCCCGCAGCATGTTCACCCAGGGGTCGCGCTTCGTCGTGCCGCGCCAGGCGGTCTCGGCGTGGAGGCGGATCGGCGCGGGCGTCAGGCCGCAGGCCTCCTCGACCCTCGCCCAGAGCCGGCGCAGGGCGCGGACCTTCGCCACCGTCAGGAACTCGTCGGCTTCGGCCACCAGCAGGAACGCCAGGGCGGCGCGGGCGCGCTCCAGGGAATGCCCGCCGGCCTCGAGCGCCCGCAGGGTCGCCAGCGCGCCGGAGAGGAGTGCCGCCAGTTCCAGCGCCTCGCCGGCCCCGGCCTCGTGGAAGGGCCGGGCATCGGCCAGGAAGGCGCGGCCGGTGAATCCGTGGGCGTCGAGGTCGCGCAGGATCGCGGCCGGATCCCAGGACGGCGCGGTGCCGGTGGCGGCCTGCACGGCGACCGGGTCGAGGCCCAGATCGATGTCGAGGCCGGAGAGGTCGTCGCCGCGGGCCTTGGCGAGGGCGAGCAGAGCCGTCGCGGTCTCCGGCCCCGCCGCGCCGGCATCGAGCCGCAGCCCGATCAGCGGCAGCATCACGTCGGCGAGCGCCGCCTCGAGGGCCTGCGGCCCGGGAAGGCCGAAGCCGCGGGCGGCCGGCGCGCCGGCGATCACCAGGGTCAGGGCGTCGGCACCGCCTTCCAGGTCGGTCAGCGCCAGGGCGTTGGCCTCCTGGGGATCGGGATGGTCGACCCGCTGGCTCACGCGCCAGCGGCCGGGGACGGCGCGGCCGGGCTGGGGCGCGGCCTCGGCCGGGGGATAGAGCGGCGCGACCCTGATGCCGTCCGGCGTGCGGCGCACCAGCCTCTTGTCGAAATCGGCGCCTTTCAGCACCCCGTCGACCAGGGCACGCCACTGCGCCTCGGTGGCGGCCGGAAACGCGGCGGCGAGCGTCGTATCGTCCATGGCGGGGTCCTCTGGCGCTGGGTCTTCTCCCTGGCGCCAGGACATAGCCGCGCCACCCGCCCTCGGTCGAGGCCCCCGAGAGTCCGGCGTCGTCCGATGGCGATCAACCGAAGACGATCAATCCGGCAAAGCCCGCCGCGCCGACCAGGATGCGCCACCAGGCGAAGAGCGCGAAGCCGTGGCGGGAGACGTAGTCGAGCAGCTTGCGGACCACGAACAGGGCCGACAGGAACGCCACCACGAAGCCGATGGCGATCAGCCCGACATCGTCCTTCGACAGGTTCTTGTAGTTGTCGAGCAGGTCCTTGGCGAAGGCGCCGGCCATGGTCGGCATCGCGAGGTAGAACGAGAACTCGGTGGCGGCGCGCTTGCCCGAGCCCATCAGCATGGCACCGACGATGGTGGCGCCGGAGCGCGACACGCCGGGGATCATGGCGAGGCACTGGAACAGGCCGATCTTGAGCGCCATCGGCAGCGAGAACTGGTGCACGTCGTCGTATTTCTGCTCGATCTCGGTCTCGTCGATGACGAGCAGCACGAGGCCGCCGGCGACCAGGGTCGAGCAGATGATCCACGGGTTGAACAGGTAGAACTTGATGTATTTCGAGAACAGGCCGCCGATGATGGCGGCGGGCAGGAACGCGATCAGGATCGCCAGGATGAACCGGCGGGCATTCGGATCCGTGGGCGCCCGCCGCAGCAGGTCGAGGATCTGGCGGAAATAGACCCCGACGATCGCCAGGATGGCGCCGAGCTGGATCAGTACCTCGAAGGTGTTGTTGGGCGATTCGAAGCCGATGAAGTGGCCGACGAGGAGCTGGTGCCCGGTCGAGGAGACCGGGATGAACTCGGTGGCGCCCTCGACGAGGGCGAGCACCACGGCCTTGCCGATGCTGGCGACGTCCATCACCGTGCTCCCCGGCCCGAAGCCGTGCCGCGGGCGGGACCGCCCGCCTTGCCTGTCGCCGTCGTCATGGTGCCTGCTCTCGTGGTCGCGCCGCGGGCGGTCGCGCGACCGCGTCCGGCGGGGAAGGAAACGGGGCCGGCTCGTGCCGCGCCCGCATCGGGCGCGCCAGGACGGCACCAGCTCTGTGGCAAGTCTTCTGTGGCAAGTCTGTGGTGGGCGGGCTCCGGAGCGGCCCGGCCCGATGGCCTAACTCGGGCCGCAGCTTGGGCCGTCATGGTTGAGGCTCGGTTACCAGCCACGTTCGCCCGTGTTAAGGATGCCGAAAGATATCCGTGTCTCGGTGACCAGACGTTAATCCTGCGGGGGTCAATCCGGACTCACACGACCCACCGCGAGCCGACCTTCCAGGCCAGCCGACAGACGAAGCGCGAAACGGCCCCGCATGGCGACGCTCCACCACTCCCCGTTCTGCCCGCATTCCCGCTTCGTGCGCCTGATCATGGCCGAGATGGGCATGGAGCCCACCCTGGTCGAGGAGCGCCCCTGGGAGCGCCGGGACGAGTTCCTGATGATGAACCCCGCCGGCACCACCCCGGTGCTGGTGGAGGAGGGCGGGCTCGCCGTGCCGGGGGGCGGGATCATCGCCGAATACCTCGACGAGACGCGGGGCCTGGGCCTCAGCGGAATCCGGCTCCTGCCGGAATCCCCCGCCGCCCGGGTCGAGGTGCGCCGCCTGCTCGACTGGTTCCTGCAGAAGTTCGACCAGGAGGTGACCGGCTACCTCGTCACCGAGAAGATCCACAAGCGGTTCATGACCTCGCAGCACGGCGGCGGCCCGCCGGACATGAACGCGATCCGGGCGGCGCGCAGCAACGTGCGCTACCACCTGAAATACATCGGCTACCTGATCTCGCGGCGGAACTGGCTGGCGGGCGGCACCTTGACCTACGCGGACCTCGCGGCGGCGGCGCACCTGTCCTGCGTGGATTACCTCGGCGACGTGCCATGGGACGAGGACGAGATGGCGAGGAACTGGTACGCGCGGGTGAAGTCCCGGCCGTCCTTCCGCAGCCTGCTCGCCGACCGGGTGGCCGGGATGGCCCCGGCGGACCACTACGCGGATCTGGACTTCTGAACCCCAAAGCCCGGCCGGCACCCGACGCCCTTCGCCGTTTCCTCGAGACCCGCGCCCGGGCTCTCGGCTTCGACGCCCTGGCGGTGACGCGGCCCGGCGCGGTCCCGGCCCTGCCCGAGCGCCTCTCCGCCTGGCTCGCCGCCGGCCACCATGCCGACATGGGCTGGATGGAGGAGCGCACGGCCGAGCGGGCCGATCCGGCTCGCCTGTGGCCGGAGGTGCGGAGCGTCGTGATGCTGGGGGTCAATGCCGGGCCGGAGGGCGACCCGCTGGCGGCGCTCGCCGAACCCTCGCTCGGATCGATCTCGGTCTATGCCAGGCGGCGCGACTACCACGGCGTGATCAAGGGCAAGCTGAAGGAGCTCGGCGGCGCCTTCGCGGCGAAGGCCGGGGCCGAGGTCAAGGTCTTCGTCGATACCGCGCCGGTGATGGAGAAGCCGCTCGCGGCGGCCGCCGGCCTCGGCTGGCAGGGCAAGCACAGCGTCCTGGTGTCGCGGGCCTTCGGCAACTGGCTCCTGCTCGGCGCGATCTACACCACCGCCGAGCTGCCCGAGGACGCGCCCGAGGACGACCATTGCGGCCGCTGCCGGCGCTGCCTCGATGCCTGCCCGACCGACGCGCTGCCGGCGCCGTACCGGCTCGATGCGCGGCGCTGCCTCGCCTACCTGACGATCGAGCATGCCGGGCCGATCCCGGCGGAGTTCCGGGCGCCGATGGGCAACCGGGTGTTCGGCTGCGACGACTGCCTGGCGGTGTGCCCGTGGAACAAGTTCGCGGCAGAGACCCGCGAGGCGCGGCTCGCGGCCCGCGACGACCTGGCGGCCCCTCCCCTCGCCGAGCTGGCGCGCCTCGACGACGCGGCCTTCCGGCTCCGCTTCGCCGGCACGCCGATCAAGCGCACCGGGCGCGACCGCTTCCTGCGCAACGTGCTGATCGCCATCGGCAATTCGGGCGATGAGGAGTTGGCCGGGGAGGCCCTGCGGCTCCTCGGCGACGCCTCCCCGCTGGTGCGGGGCATGGCGGTGTGGGCGCTCGCCCGGCTCGGGCGCCTGCCCCCCGCCCCGGCCGACGAGCGGGACCCCGACGTGCTCGCCGAGTGGGAGACGGCAAAAAACCCGGGCGTCCAGCGGGCCGCCCCTCTGGCGGGTGCAGGGCGGCGCCCTGCATAAGACCGCGTCTCCTTTGGCGAGGCTCGTCCTTTGGCAAGGCTCGGTCGCATGAACCTGTTCGTCTTCGGGCTCGGCTACACGGCCGGCCATTTCGCGGAGCGCGAGCGCGCCCGCTTCGCCTCCGTCACCGCCACCCGCCAATCGCCGGCCGCGATCGACGGGGTCGCGGTGCGGGTGTTCTCGCCCGACGAGGCCGATCCGCGGATCGCCGGCGACCTCGCGCGGGCCGACGCGATCCTGGTGTCGATCCCGCCGGATTCCGGCCGCGACCCGGCGCTCGCCGCCTTCGCGGAGGCCGTCGCGGCGAGCCCGGCGCGGTGGATCGGCTATCTCTCGACCATCGGGGTCTACGGCGACCAGGGCGGCGCCTGGATCGACGAGGCGACGCCGCCGGCTCCCACCCACCAGCGCACCCGCGACCGGGTGGCGGCGGAGCAAGCCTGGCTGGCGCTCGGGGTGCGGACGGGCAAGGCCGTGCAGGTGTTCCGGCTGTCGGGCATCTACGGGCCGGGGCGCAACGCCTTCGAGAAGCTGCGGCAGGGCAAGGCGCAGCGCATCGTCAAGCCCGGCCAGGTGTTCAACCGCATCCACGTCGACGACATCGCGACGGTGCTGGCCGCCTCCCTCGACCGCCCGCGGCCGGGGGCGGTCTACAACGTCACCGACGACGAGCCGGCCCCGCCGCAGGACGTGACCGCCTTCGCGGCCGAGATCGCCGGGCTGCCCCTGCCGCCGGCGGTCGATTTCGACAGCGCGGCCCTGAGCCCGATGGCGCGCAGCTTCTACGGCGAGAACAAGCGGGTGCGGAACCGGCTGATCCGGGAGGAGCTGGGGGTGGAGCTGGCTTTCCCGACCTATCGGGAGGGGCTGCGGGGGTTGGTGTAGCCGCCATTCTTCCTTTCCCGCTTGCCTATCGCTCGCCTGGCACCTCCGCCTGCGATCCATTGTCTGCCCGGTTCGCTTGTGGTATGCGTTACGCACTACATACCGACATGCCGTGATACAGAGCTTTGCAGATAGACGAACCCGTGCGCTTCATGAGGATGGCCTTTGTCATCCATCATGGCGCAGCTTCGAGCGGATCGCGCTACGTAAGCTCGACGCCTTGGACTCGGCACTCGCGCTCGACGATCTGCGCAGCCCACCTGGAAACAGGCTGGAGACGTTGAGAGGCAATCGCGCGGGGCAACACAGCATTCGCATCAACGATCAATGGAGGCTGTGCTTTCGCTGGACGGAGCATGGCCCCCATGATGTCGAGATCGTCGACTATCATCATTGATTGAAGAGAAGTATCATGCCTCGAATGCGCACCCATCCTGGAGAGTATCTTCTTGAGGAATATCTCAAGCCTCTAAAACTCAGTGCAAGGCAGCTCGCGGACGCGCTCGACGTGCCGCACAATCGGATCAGCGATATCGTCCGTGAGCGCCGGGGCGTCACGGCTGATACGGCACTCAGGCTGGGCCGGTACTTCGGCACCACGGCGCAATTCTGGATCAACCTGCAGGCAGCCTACGACCTTGCGAACGCACAGGCCGCGATCGACCTGTCCAAGATCACGCCGCGAGAGATACCCGAGGCTGCCTCAGCCTGATGATCCATAGCGGCGAGGCATGGCGGCTCACGCCGCGTGCCGCCCCGCCTCCGCGCCGAAATGCCCGATATACCGCTTGGCGATGGCCTCCACGGGCAGCACCACGAACACGTCGGTCGTGCCGAACTGGCGATCGACCACCGCGCCGTCGCCGAAGGTGGCGCCGACCCGAAGATACCCCTTGATCAGCGGCGGCAGGGCCTGGAGGGCGGCCTTCGGGTCGATTGCCTCGCGGCTCAGGCGGTCCATGGCGACGTGGCGGCCGGGCAGCGCCCGGGCGCGCCAGCCCTCGGGGGCGCGGGCGAAGTGATGCAGGAAGCTCAAGGGGAGCGCGAGGCGGTCGGGATCGGTGCCTTCCAGGCTGGCGCAGCCGAGCATCGCGTCGATGCGGTGATGGAGCACGTAGGTCCAGATGCCGTGCCAGAGCAGCTCGACGGTGCGCTTGGTTCGGTAGGGCTTGAGCACGCAGGAGCGGCCGAGCTCCAGCACCCGCTTGCCGGCATTGGCGTCGAGGACCGGGCCGAGATCGTATTCGCCGGCGGTGTAGAACCCGAAGTTCCGGTCGGCCTGCTCCTGACGCAGGAGGCGGTAGGTGCCGACGACCCGGGGCTTGGGCTTGCGGAAGGGCTTGGCTTCCCGCGCGGCGTGGTCGATCACCAGGAGGTGGTCGCAGACCGCGTCGTACTCGTCGGCGTCGCGGCGCTTGAGCAGGGCCATGCCGGTCGGGATCGCCGCCATCTCCTCGTAGAAGACGCGGTAGCGCAGGCGCTGGGCCCGCTTGACCTCCTTCGGCGTCGTCGCGAGGCGCACCTCGAGCGAGCCGATGCGGCCGAGCACCGGGTCGAGGCCGGGAGTCTCGAAGTGCCTGAGGCGCGGGAACAGCCGCGAGGATGGGCCAAACCCCTTCTGGCCGAATCCCTTGAGGTGGATGCCGCCTTCCGCGGCCCGGCCCAGGAGGCGGGTCAGGGGAATGCCGGGCGGAGCATCGCGGCCGTCGCCGGCAGGGCCGCGGGTGAGGAACGGAACCATGGTCGAGGCATCCCGTGCGGCGCCGACCGATCCGGCGCCCGTCGACGCGGTCGCCGCGACCGCCCCGCGTGCCGACAAGACACCACGAAGGCAGTACGGGAATATGACAGGGGTTTACAAGGCCCTTCAACGAGTTGGCGGGGCACGATGCCCCGCCCGCCGGCGAATCAGACGAACTGGCTCAGACCCGGGATCGAGCCGACGATCGGGCCCATCACGTCCTCGCCGGCCTTCTCGCGGCCATAGGCGAACAGCTCGCGGCCGAGCGGCTGCATCTGGTTCATCGGCACGCCAGCCGACATCAGCTTCTGGCCGAGCGCCATCACGCCGCCGCCCATCATCCCGCCGAGCATGCCCATCAGGCCGCCGCCGCCCTCGCCGGCTCCCGCCTGGGCGATCGCCGTCTCGGCGCCCGGCATCGCGGCGATGAGCTGGTTGACCTCCGTGGCCGGGCCCTCCTTCTGCAGGAAGGCCAGGATGTGGCCGATCGCCGTCTGGGCCGTGGTCGCGTCCAGTCCCGTGGCCTGCGTCACCCGGGCAACAAGCTCTTCCATCGTGGTCTCCCGCACCTCTCGCGTGCGACCGGCCGGCCGGCACGCCGGGCGGTCTTCGGCGAAGGTCGCCGCGAAATCAAGGCACGGCCGGAAAACCGGGGGCGACGGCGTTGACAGACTGCGCCCGCACCCGTAACGGTGACATCTGGCGCGCGGGCTGAACGGCCCGCGCGCCGTCGCGTTCGCGGCAGTCCTCCCGGGCTCCCGAACGTCAACTGTCAAAAAGACGACCCCGGCGCAGCGCCGGAGGCCGGATGGAACACGGACGAGAACGATGTTCGCAGTGATCAAGACCGGCGGCAAGCAGTACCGCGTCGCCGCCAACGACGTCATCACGATCGAGAAGCTCGAGGGCGAGGCCGGCACCGCCGTCACCTTCGGCGAAGTGCTGCTGTTCACCGACGGCGCCGGCGCGACCCAGGTCGGCGCCCCGCTGGTGTCGGGCGTCAGCGTCGCCGGCGAGATCGTGAAGCAGGCCCGCGGCCCGAAGGTCATCGCCTTCAAGAAGCGCCGCCGCCAGAACTCGCGCCGCAAGCGCGGTCACCGCCAGGACCTCACCGTGGTCCGCGTCACGGGCATCAGCGCCGCGTAAGCTGGCCGCGAGCCCCTTTTCCAGAATTCAGGAGTTAGCCCCATGGCTCACAAGAAGGCAGGCGGTTCGTCCCGCAACGGTCGCGATTCGGCCGGTCGTCGTCTCGGCGTGAAGAAGTTCGGCAGCGAGGCCGTCATCGCCGGCAACATCATCGTGCGTCAGCGCGGCACCAAGTGGCATCCCGGCGTCAACGTCGGCATGGGCACCGACCACACCCTGTTCGCCCTCACCGCCGGCAAGGTGCAATTCATTACGAAACGAGGCCGCGCCTTCGTAACGGTCGTCGCCAACGACGCCGCCCCGGCCCTGGAGGCCGCAGAGTAATCCGACGGAGCCAGTGACGAGGGAGCTCCGCCGGTGTCCCCACACCGACCCGGCGACTCCTGCTCACCTTAGGCCCGTAAAACGGCCGAGCTCCGAGCGAGACCCGAAGGGAAGGTGGGGCACCACCTTCCCTTTCGTCGTTCTCGTAACCGCGCCCGAGCGGGAGGCTCTGGGTTCGGATCGGAGTCAGGCGATGTTTCCCGACCTCACCCGCGACGATGTCTTCCGGCTCGAGACCCGGAGGCTGTGGCTGCGCTGGGCCCGCCAGGCCGACGCGCAAGCCCTCGTCCGCTTCGCCGGTGAGAAAGCCGTAGCCGGGATGACCGCCCGGATTCCGCATCCGCTCGATCCGCCGACCGTGGACAATTTCATCCTCGCGTCGCGGCAGGCCAATGCGGATGGTCGGGCGCTCGTCATGGCGATCACGCCGCGGCGGCACCCGACCCAGGCGATCGGCGTCGTCGGCATCGAGCCCGATCCGGACGGCGGCGCCCCGCATCTCGGCTACTGGCTCGGCACCCCGCACTGGGGCCAGGGCCTCGCCACGGAAGCCGCACGGGCGATGATCGACGCCTTCTTCGCCTATACGGAGGGGAGCGAGCTCGCCTCGTCGGCCCGGGTGGTGAACCCGGCCTCGCGGCGGGTCCTGGAGAAGTGCGGCTTCGCCTCGGTCGGCTCCGGCCTCCAGGCCTTCCCGGCGCGCGGCGGCGTCTTCCCGGTCGACCGCTTCCGGCTCGACCGGCGGGCCTGGGACAGCCTGAAGACCTGGCACGCCGCCGGGCTCGTCTTCGAGCGTCACGACCGGCCGGAATGCCGGGTCGTCGCCTGATCTGATATCCTTGCGGCGGCCGGGGCCCTCCCCGGCCGCCCTCGTTCTATACTGGAGTGTTGTCCCGTGAAGTTCCTCGACGAGGCCAAGGTCTACGTCCGCTCGGGAGACGGCGGCGCCGGCTGCGTCTCGTTCCGGCGGGAGAAGTTCATCGAGTTCGGCGGGCCCGACGGCGGCGACGGCGGCCGCGGCGGCGATGTCTGGATCGAGTGCGTCGAGGGGCTGAACACCCTGATCGACTACCGCTATCAGCAGCATTTCAAGGCCCGCAAGGGCGAGCACGGCTCGGGCCGCAACCGAGCCGGGGGCAAGGGCGAGGACGTGATCCTCAAGGTGCCGGCCGGCACCGAGATCCTGTCCGAGGACCGCGAGACCCTGCTCGCCGACATGACGACGGTCGGCCAGCGGGTGCGGCTCGCCAAGGGCGGCAATGGCGGCTTCGGCAACGCCTACTTCACCACCTCGACCAACCGCGCGCCGCGCCACGCCAATCCGGGCCTGGAGGGCCAGGAGCAATGGATCTGGCTGCGCCTTAAGCTCATTGCGGATGCCGGCCTCGTCGGGCTGCCGAATGCCGGCAAGTCGACCTTCCTCGCGACCGTCACCGCGGCGAAGCCCAAGATCGCCGACTACCCCTTCACCACCCTGCATCCGGGCCTCGGCGTGGTGCGGGTCGATACCCGCGAATTCGTGCTCGCCGACATCCCGGGCCTGATCGAGGGGGCGCATGAAGGCGTCGGCCTCGGCGACAAGTTCCTGGCCCATGTCGAGCGCTGCCGGGTGCTGCTCCACCTCGTCGAGGGCACCAGCGAGGATGCCGGCGCCGCCTACCGGCTGGTGCGCACCGAACTCGAGGCCTATGGCCACGGCCTGGAGGAGAAGCCCGAGGTGGTGGCGCTGTCGAAGGCCGACACCCTCGACCCCGAGACCCTGGCGCTCCAGCTCGAACGCCTCGAGGCCGAGAGCGGCCGGAGGCCCCTCGTCCTGTCCTCGGCGACCCGCCAGGGCGTGACGGAGGCCCTGCGCGCCCTGATGGCGCGGATGGATGCGGCCGCGGCCGAGGCGCCGGTGGAGCGGGCGGCCTGGCAGCCTTGAGGCGCCAGGCAAGGCACTCAACGACGAGGATCTATCGTGGCTGAAAGACTGGTCATTACTGACCCGGGCACGATCGCCATCGTCCTTCGTCAGGCCGCCCGGAGCGGAGCGACACCGGAGGACGTGGTTCTCCAGGCTCTCCGGGCCTTCGAGGCCACGATGCCCCCACGTGACCAGCCGCCGGCGGGCAGAGCTGCCGATCCACCGGACTTCATCGCTCGGGCATTGGCCCGCGCTGCGTCGGCAAGAGCCGCGCTGCCTCCGGAGGCGAGCGAGGATCAGGGTGACCCCTACGACGATCCGGATCTGCGCTGACGATCAAGGGACCGGGCGGCCTCGCCTTCGCGGGGGGGGCCGTCCTATGGCTCAGCTCGCGCGGCTTCCCGCTAGCAAGGACACGACGTTCAGCATGACTGCTTCCGCCCTCAGCGAGCCCCCGGTCGTGCCCCCCACCCTCGACCAGTTCCGCCGCGTCGTGCTCAAGGTCGGCTCGGCGCTCCTCGTCGACCGGGCGCGGGGGCGGCTGCGCCATGCCTGGCTGGCGGCGCTAGCCGAGGACATCGCCGACCTGCACGGGCGCGGCGTCGACGTGCTGGTGGTCTCCTCCGGCTCGATCGCGCTCGGGCGCACGGTGCTGAATTTCGGCCCGGGGCCCTTGCGCCTGGAGGAGAGCCAGGCCGCGGCGGCGGTGGGGCAGATCGCGCTCGCCCGGCACTGGTCGGAGGCGCTCGCCCATCACGGCATCGTCGCCGGCCAGATCCTGGTGACGCCGCAGGACACCGAGTCTCGCCGGCGCTACCTCAACGCGCGCGCCACCACCCTGAAGCTCCTCGAGGAGCGCGCCGTCCCGGTCGTCAACGAGAACGACACCGTCGCGACCTCGGAGATCCGCTACGGCGACAACGACCGCCTCGCCGCCCGGGTCGCCACGATGATCGGCGCCGACCTGCTGGTGCTCTTCTCCGACATCGACGGGCTCTACACCGCGCCGCCGGCGAGCGACCCGACCGCCGAGCACCTGCCGGTGATCGCCCGGATCACCCCGGAGATCGACGCGATGGCGGGAGGACCCGCCTCGGAACTGTCCCGCGGCGGCATGCGCACCAAGGTCGAAGCGGCCAAGATCGCGATTTCGGGCGGCACCCAGATGATGATCGCCGACGGCCGGGTGAAGAACCCGCTGAAGGCCGTGGCGTCGGGCGCGCGCTGCTCGTGGTTCCTCGCCGGCTCGACACCCGGCGCCGCCCGCAAGACGTGGATCGCCGGTTCCCTGGAGCCCCGCGGCACCCTGACGATCGATGCCGGCGCGGCGCGTGCGCTCCAGGGCGGGGCGAGCCTGCTGCCGGTCGGCGTCAGGCGGGTCGAGGGCAGCTTCAGCCGCGGCGACGCGGTGACGATCCGGTCCGAGGACGGGACGGTGCTCGCCCGCGGCCTCGTCGCCTATGACAGCGAGGATGCGGCGCGCATCCTCGGCCGGTCGAGCCGGGAGATCGAGGCGGTGCTGGGCTATCCGGGCCGGGCGGCCATGGTGCACCGGGACGATCTGGCGGTGGTGGGGGATTGAGGGGCTGGGATCGTCCGGGCTCACCGCCGATCAAACGCCGCCGAACACCCCAAATACCAAGAAGGCGCCAGAGGGGCGGTTTCGCCCCCGGCGCCTGCGTGATGGAACCATCGTCGGCGTCACCCCGGCGGACCGGGGCGGCGCGATCAGCAGAAGTACTGGCCGATCTGGCGCTCGAGGTCGTCGGTGATGCGGCCGCCGCGGGTCTCCACGAACTCGCCGATGCGCTGCTCCTGGCGGCGCTGGTTGGCGGCGTGGACCGCGTGGACGATGCGGCTGACGAGGGTGAGGATGCCGGGCTCCATGTCGGAGCGCTCCTCGACCGGGGAAATGAGAGAGTGGGTGATGACCGCGAGCATGGGGATCTCCTGAAGAGTGCGCGCGGGCGTTTCCGGTGTTCTTGTTGCAACGCAATATGGTCGCTACCGCGCTGCACACAAGCGCAGCGGTTGCAGCGGCGTCATGCGAATCCGACATGCCGCGTCCGGCGGCCGCGTTAACCCGGCAGTTACGCTTGCACGTTGCGGACCAAAGGGTTGACCGGGGTTGACCCCGCCGACCCGACGCGTCAATCACCCCTCGCCTGCCCCCGTCGCCCGCGCGTCATGCTGGCCTGCTAGGCGAGCCGACCGGCCCGGGGAACGTTCTCCTGCGGGCGGGGCCCACCGTTAGCGACAATCCGGAGACCTTGAGCGCCATGACCGACAGCGCCACGACCGACTGGCCCGTCCACGGCCGCATCAGCGGCCCGATCGTGATGATCGGCTTCGGCTCGATCGGCCGGGGCACCCTGCCCCTGATCGAGCGCCACTTCACCTACGACAAGGCCCGGTTCACCGTGGTGGAGCCGTCGGACGCCCATAAGGCGCTCGCCGACAAGCACGGCCTGCGCTTCGAGCAGGTGGCGCTGACCAAGGACAACTACCGGGAGGTTCTCACCCCGCTCCTCACCGAGGGCGGCGGCCAGGGTTTCTGCGTCAACCTCTCGGTCGATACCTCGTCGCGGGACATCATGGAGCTGTGCCGCGAGATCGGTGCGCTCTACATCGACACCGTCGCCGAGCCGTGGCCGGGCTTCTACTTCGACAAGAATGCCGGCCCCGCCGACCGGACCAACTACGCGCTTCGCGAGCAGGTGCTCGATGCCCGCCGCCGCAAGCCCGGCGGCCCGACCGCGGTGTCGTGCTGCGGCGCCAATCCCGGCATGGTGTCGTGGTTCGTCAAGCAGGCGCTCCTCAACGTCGCGGCCGATCTCGGCCTCAAGACCCCCGAGCCGAAGTCCCGCGAGGACTGGGCCGCGCTGATGCGCGAGACCGGCGTCAAGGGCATCCACATCGCCGAGCGCGACACCCAGCGCGCCAAGTCGGAGAAGCCGCAGGGCGTCTTCGTCAACACCTGGTCGGTCGAGGGCTTCGTCTCCGAGGGCAACCAGCCGGCCGAACTCGGCTGGGGCACCCACGAGACCTGGATGCCGGAGAACGGCCGCACGCTGCCCAACGACGCCCCGGCGATCTACCTGCTCCAGCCCGGCGCCGACACCCGCGTGCGCTCCTGGACCCCGACCGCGCAGGCGCAGTTCGGCTTCCTCGTCACCCACAACGAGGCGATCTCGATCGCCGACTACTACACCGTGCGCCAGGACGGGAAGGCGGTCTACCGGCCGACCTGCCACTACGCCTACCATCCCTGCAACGAGGCGGTGCTGTCGCTGCACGAGATGTGGGGCCAGGCCGGCAAGGTGCAGGAGAAGCACCACATCCTCGACGAGAACGAGATCGTCGACGGCATCGACGAGCTCGGCGTGCTGCTCTACGGCCACGGCAAGAACGCCTACTGGTACGGCTCGCAGCTCTCCATCGAGGAGACCCGCCGCATCGCCCCCTACCAGAACGCCACCGGCCTCCAGGTGACCTCCGCCGTGCTCGCCGGCATGGTCTGGGCGCTCGAGAACCCGGAGGCCGGCATCGTCGAGGCCGACGAGGTCGATTTCCGCCGCTGCCTCGAGGTGCAGACCCCGTATCTCGGTCCGGTGATCGGGGTCTACACCGACTGGACCCCGCTCTCCGGCCGCCCCGGGCTGTTCCCGGAGGACATCGACGAGAGCGATCCCTGGCAGTTCCGCAACGTGCTAGTGCACGGCTCTTAAACCGCCCATCGACGGTACGGGGCGTAAACGCCCATCGCGACGCGGCATCGCGCCCCTTGTTCGGGCGCGGTGCCGCGCTGCCGCAGGCTGTCGCCCGTCCCCGCCCGGTGCTACCATCGTGGCGGTGACAGGGAGCCGTCATGTCGCTCGCGCTGCGGCGCGCCCCGCGGATGCGGGTCGCCGATTTCATCGAGATGATCCGCGACCGCCCGGACGAGGAGCGCTGGGAGCTTCTCGACGGCGAGGCGGTGCTGATGGCGCCGGCCAGCGAGCGCCATAACCAGATCTCCATGAATCTGGGGCGTCAGCTGGGGGCGCTGGCCGATAAGCTAGGCTGTCGGGCTTTGGCCGGAATGGCCGTGCGCAACGACTTCGTCGACGACTTTGCGCCGATCCCCGACATCATCGTCCGCTGCGGTCCACTTCTTTCCGACGGCTATGCCCGTGACCCGCTGATCGTCGCCGAGGTGCTGTCGCCCTCGACCATGAACAACGACCGGGGTCGCAAAGCCGAGTTCTACCAGGGACTCCAGACCCTGCGCACCTACCTGATCGTCTACCAGGACGAAGTCCGCGTGGAGGTTTGGTCGCGAGGGAACGGTCCGAGCTGGTCCCTGCGCGTCCTCGGCCGCGACGACGTCATCCCACTTCCGGATCTCGGCGGGGAGATCCCCGTCGCCGCCCTGTATCACGGCCTTCCCCTCTGACGCCCGAGCCGCCCTTGCCCCATTTCGACGAATTCTACGCCAACAAGCTGCGCGGCACCCTCGGGGTGACCGACGCCGAATCGGTGCTCGACCTGCGCGGTGCCCCCCGGGCCAAGGCCGAGGCCTCCCTCGCCGACATGCTGGAGCGCAGCCGCTTCGCCAAGGGCAAGACCGTGGCGGTGCGCCTCGACGCGCCGGTGCCCGGCGGCGGCGAGACCCTGTTCCAGCCGGTCGGCCGCCAGCTCCTCGACGCCAAGCGCCGCGGCTGGGTCGACCGCCTCCAGACCCTGCCGTCCCAGGACGGGCTCGGCTTCTACATCGCCCTGGCCGGGCGCCCCGACAAGACGCCCGAGGCGCGCTGACGCGATGGCGCCCGAGCCCTCCGCCGCGAACCCGGCCGACCTGCCCGCCACCGAGCTCCTGCGCCTCTATGCCGGCCGCGTCCTCTCGCCGGTGGCGGTGACGCAAGCGGTGATCGCCCGGGCCGAGGCCGCCGAGCCGCGCCTGCACGCCCTCTACGCCTTCGCGCCCGAGACGGCCTTGGCCGCCGCCCGCGCCTCCGAGGCGCGGTGGATGAGGGGCGAGGCCCTGCCCCTCGACGGGGTGCCGGTCACCATCAAGGAGAACATCGCGACGCGGGGCGTGCCGATGCCGCTCGGCACCGCCGCCCGGGACGACGCGCCCCCGAGCCCGCACGACGCGCCGGCCACCGCCCGCCTGCGCGAGGACGGCGCGGTGATCCTCGCCCACACCACCATGCCGGATTACGGCATGCTGTCCTCGGGTCTGTCGAGCTTCCATCCCCTCACCCGCAACCCCTGGGATCCGACCAAGGGGCCCGGCGGCTCCTCGGCCGGCTCGGGTGCCGCCGCCGCCGCGGGCTACGGCCCGCTGCATCTCGGCACCGATATCGGCGGCTCGATCCGGCTGCCGGCCTCGTGGTGCGGGGTCGTCGGCCTGAAGCCGAGCCACGGCCGGGTGCCGCTCGATCCGCCCTATTACGGCCGCTGCGCCGGGCCGCTCGCCCGCACCGTCGGCGATGCGGCGCTGATGATGCGGACCTTGAGCCGCCCGGACGAGCGGGACCCTACCGCCCTGCCCCCGGCCGACCTGCCCTGGCTCGACCTCGACGGGCTGGACCTCAAGGGCCTGCGCCTCGGGCTGGTGATGGAGGCCGGCGCCGGCCTCCCGCTCGATCCGGCGAACCGCGCGGTCGTCGAGGACGCCGCGCGGCTCCTCGCCGAGGCCGGCGCGGTGATCGAGCCGGTCGGGCCGTTCCTCAGCCAAGCCATGCTCGACGGGCTCGACCTGTTCTGGCGCCAGCGCGCCTCCCTCGACATCGAGGCCCTGGACGAGGCGCGCCGGGCCCGGGTCCTGCCCTTCATCCGCGACTGGGCGGCGGGCGGCCGCTCGTTGAGCGGCGCGACCGTGTTCCACGGCATGAGCCAGATGGCGGCGATGCGCGACGCGAGCCTCGCGGCGATCCGTCCGTTCGACTTCCTGATCGGCCCGGTCTCCCCGAACCCGCCCTTCCCGGCCGAGCACGCCTCCCCGACCAACGACCCGGCCCGGGCGATGGCCCACATCGCCTACACGGTGCCGTTCAACATGTCGGAGCAGCCTGCGGTCTCGGTCCCGGCGGGGTTCACGCCGGATGGGCTGCCGGTCGGCCTGCAGATCGCCGGCCGGCGCTTCGACGATGTCGGGGTGCTACGGCTGGCCCACGCCTTCGAGCGGATCCGGCCGGCGCTGAAGGCGTGGCCGGTGACGGGATAGGCCGGATCCTCCTGCCGCCCTTCAGGCGAGGCACGGGCTTCCCCCTCTCCCCGTGAGAAGCCGGGCTTGCCCGACTTCGTCCGTCTCGCGCAGATCCCGGGCTTCCCCGGAATCCGTCGGGAAGAGGAGAGGACCCGCGCCTTTGCTTCTCCCCCGCATGGCCCTGCCGCGTGGGAACGGGAACGGTGCCTGTCTTGAACGGACGCGCCGCTTGTCAGGCCGTCTCCCCCTTCAACCGCGCCAGCGCCTTCTCCCGCCCGATCAGCGGCAGCAGGCCGGCGAGGTCCGGGCCGTGGTCGAGGCCGGTCAGGGCGAGGCGCAGGGGCAGGAACAATGCCTTGCCCTTGAGGCCGGTCGCGGTGCGCACCGCCTCCGTCACGCGCTTCCACGTCGTGGCGTCCCAGGGCTCCGGCGGCATCGCCTGGCGGGCGACCGCGAGGAGATCCGGCGTCTCGCCGGTCACCGGCGTCACCGGGCCCTGCACCACCCGCCACCACTCGGCGGCATCCGACACCCGGGTCAGGTTCGCCCGCACCACCTCCCAGAACGCCTCTCCGCGCTCCGGCGCGACGCCGAGGGCGGTCAGCCGCTCCGCCACCGCCGCGTAGGGCAGGCCATGCACGACCCGGGCGTTGAGCCCGTCGAGCTCGTGCTCGTCGAACTTCGCCGGCGCCCGCGAGACGTGGGCGAGGTCGACGAGGGCGGCCAGTTCGTCGAGGTCGGAGACCGGCCGCACCGCCTCGGCCGAGCCGGTGAGCACCGCGAGCGCCGCCACGGCCATCGGCTCGTAGCCGGACGCGCGCAGGCCCCGCAGGGAGAGGTGGCCGAGGCGCTTCGACAGGCCTTCGCCGCTCGCCGTGGTGAGCAGGTTGTGGTGCGCGAAGACCGGCACGGTCGCGCCGAGGGCCGAGAAGATCTGGATCTGGACCGCGGTGTTGGTGACGTGGTCCTCGCCGCGGATCACGTGGGTCACGCCGGTCTCGGCGTCGTCGACCACGGAAGGAAGGGTGTAGAGGTAGCTGCCGTCCTCCCGGATCAGCACCGGGTCGGACAAGCTGTCGGCCTCGACGTGGCACGGCCCGCGCACGAGGTCGTCCCAGGTCACGGTGCCGGGATCGAGGCGGAAGCGCCAATGCGGCCGGCGCCCCTCGGCCTCGAAGGCGGCGCGCTCCTCCGGCGTCAGCTTCAGGGCGGCGCGGTCGTAGACCGGCGGCAGGCCGCGGCCGAGCTGGCGCCGGCGGCGGCGCTCCAGTTCTTCCGCCGTCTCGTAGGCCGGGTAGAGCCGGCCCGCCTGTTTCAGGCGCTCGGCCGCCGCGTCGTAGATCGCGAGGCGCTCCGACTGGCGAAACATCCCGTCCGGGACGATGCCGAGCCAGGCCAAATCCTCCTCGATCGCCGCGGCGAACTCGGCCGTCGAGCGCGCCGTGTCGGTGTCGTCGAGGCGCAGCCAGAATTGCCCGCCCGCCCGCCGGGCGAACAGCGCGTTGAACAGGGCCGGCCGGGCATTGCCGATATGGAGGAAGCCGGTGGGCGAGGGAGCGAAGCGAACGACGGGTGCCATGCCGGCCCTCGTAGAGCATCGGCCGAGCGGCGCGCAATCGGGCGCACGCTCCAAGCCTCGACGCCCGAGCCTTGACAGATCCTGCCCCGGCACCGCATCGCGGGGCCGTGGCCCCCTCCGCTCCCCTTCTGCCGGCCGGCACCACGGCCTGGCTGATAACCGACGGCAAGGCCGGCGACCTCGCCCCCTGCCGCGGCCTCGCCGAGGCCCTGGGGCTTGCGGCGGAGGAGCGCAGGATCGCGCCGCGCCTGCCCTTCTCTTGGTTCGCCCCCCGCGGCCCGGCCGACCCGCGCGAGCGGGCGCTCGTCCCGCCCTGGCCCGACCTCGCCATCGCCACCGGCCGCCGGGCGGTGCCGGCTTTGCGCGCGGTGAAGCGCCGCTCGGGGGCCCGGACCTTCACGGTGTTCCTGCGCGATCCCCGCATCGGGAGGCGGGCGGCCGACCTGATCTGGGTGCCGGCCCACGACCGCCTGCGCGGGGCCAACGTGATCGTGACCGAGGCCGGACCGCACCCGGTCTCGCCGGCCCGCCTCGCCGCCGCGAGACGCGAGCCCGACCCGCGCCTCTCCGCCCTCCCCCGCCCCCGCGCCGCGGTGCTGGTCGGCGGCGACAGCCGGCACGGGCGATTCCCGGACGAGGATGGGCGGCGCCTGCTCGCCGGGCTGGAACGGCTGTCGGGCGAGGCGAGCCTGATGATCACCGCGTCCCGGCGCACGCCCGAGCCCCTGCGGGCGGCGCTCGCGGATCTGGCCCGGCGCCGCGGCGGCTTCTTCTGGGACGGCAGCGGCGAGAACCCCTACCTCGCTCTCCTGGCGCTCGCCGACACCGTCGTAGCGACGGCCGATTCGGCCAACATGGTGACGGAGGCCTGCGCCGCCGGCGTTCCGGTGCTGCTGTTCGAGCCGCAGAACCTCTATTCCCGCCATCGCCCGCTCTTCGCGGCCTTGAAAAGCCACGGAACTGTGCATCCTTTCGCCGGACGGGTTGAAGCGTTGCGCCCCAAGCCCTTAGACATGACACTCGCGATCGCGCAGGCTGTGGCGAATGCCTATATCGGGCATCGCGACGCGCTCGCCCGCCGCAAGACTCGTTAGAGCCTCACCGGCGGCAGCCCCGGAGACCCTTATGTCCACCACCAAGCAGGCTCCCCAGCACGAGAAGCTCGTGATCGTCGGCTCCGGCCCCGCCGGGTACACCGCCGCGATCTACGCCGCCCGCGCCATGGTCGAGCCGCTGCTGATCTCGGGCTTCCAGCCCGGCGGCCAGCTGATGATCACCACCGACGTCGAGAACTACCCGGGCTTCGCCGAGGCCATCCAGGGCCCGTGGCTGATGGAGCAGATGCGGCTCCAGGCCGAGCATGTCGGCACCCGGATCGTCTCGGAATACATCGCCAAGGTCGACCTCGCGCAGCGGCCGTTCCGGCTCGAGGCGGATTCGGGTGCGGTCTTCACCTGCGACGCGCTGATCATCGCCACCGGCGCCCAGGCGAAGTGGCTCGGCCTGCCCTCCGAGGCGAAGTTCCAGGGCTTCGGCGTCTCGGCCTGCGCCACCTGCGACGGCTTCTTCTTCCGGGGCAAGGAGGTCGTGGTGGTCGGCGGCGGCAACACCGCGGTCGAGGAGGCGCTCTACCTCGCCAACCTCGCCTCCAAGGTCACGGTGGTCCACCGCCGCGACACGTTCCGGGCCGAGCGCATCCTGCAGGAGCGCCTGTTCAAGCATCCGAACGTCGAGGTGGTGTGGAACCATGCGGTCGAGGAGATCTGCGGCCGCGACAAACCGGCCCCGTCGGTCACCCATGTCCGCCTGCGCGACACGACGACCGGCGCGATCACCGAGCGCAAGGCCGACGGCGTGTTCGTCGCCATCGGCCACCAGCCGGCCACGGCTGTGTTCGAGGGGCAGTTGCCCTTCCGGGCCGGCGGCTACCTGGAGGTTCAGCCCGGCACCGCCATGACGGCGATCCCCGGGGTGTTCGCGGCGGGCGACGTGACCGACGACGTCTACCGGCAGGCGATCACCGCCGCCGGAATGGGCTGCATGGCCGCCCTGGAGGCGGAGAAGTACCTGGCCAACCTGGCGATCGGCGAGAAGCCGCGCCAGGCCGCGGCCGAGTAGACGGGTTGTACCGGGGCCGGGGATGAGCCCCGGCCCCGGCCTTGTGGCGTTCGCTCTGAACTCACCGGTCCTCCTGGCCGGCCGGGGCTCTGGCGAGGGGTTTGACGGCCGTGGACTGGGACAAGATCCGGATTTTCCTCAACGTCGCCGAAGCCGGCAGCTTCACCAAGGCGGGCGACGACATCGGGCTCAGCCAGTCGGCCGTCAGCCGCCAGATCAGCGCGCTGGAGCGCGAGCTGAAGGCGCCGCTGTTCCACCGCCACGCCCGCGGGCTGATCCTGACCGAGCAGGGCGACCTGCTGTTCCGGGCCGCCCGGGACATGAAGATGCGGCTGGAGACCACCCGGGCGCGCCTCGTCGAGACCAGCGAGCGTCCCTCGGGCGACCTCAAGGTGACGACGACGGTGGGCTTGGGCACTGCCTGGCTGTCGCAGCGGGTGGCCGAGTTCCTCGACCTGCACCCGGACGTGCGCGTCGAGCTGATCCTGACCAACGAGGAGCTGGACCTCGCCATGCGCGAGGCCGACGTGGCGATTCGCCTGCGCCGGCCGGCCCAGCCGGACCTGATCCAGCGCCGGCTGTTCACCGTGCATTACCACGTCTTCGCCTCGCTCGAATACATCAAGCGGTTCGGCGAGCCGAAGACCATCGACGACCTCGACAAGCACCGCCTCGTCTCGTTCGGCGGCGATCAACCCTCCTACCTGATGGCAACCCACTGGCTCGCCACCGTCGGCCGCGAGGGGCGCGAGCACCGCACCATCCACTTCACGGTCAACAACATCTCGGCGCTCCAGCTCGCGGTCGAGACCGGCGCCGGCATCGGTATCCTGCCGGATTACGTGGCGGACGGGAACGAGCAGCTGGTCCAGGTGCTGCGCGACTACGAGATGCCGAACCTCGAGAGCTACCTCGTCTATGCCGAGGAGATGCGGACGGTCGCCCGGGTCCAGGCCTTCCGGGACTTCCTCGTCGCGAAGGCGCAGCGCTGGACCTATTGAGGCGGGCTCGGCTCGCGCGACGAGTCCGGCATCCTCCGGGCGAAGCCGGCGCGCACCGGCCCCTCCCCGCTTGCCTTTCCGCCCGCCGGCGCCATGCTGCCCAAGCTAGCCCAAGGTCAGGTGACGAGGAGCCCCGATGACCGACGACGAGACCTTCATGGCACGCGCCATCGCGCTGTCGGAGCACACCGCCCTCGTCGAGAGCGCCGGCGGCGCCTTCGGGGCGGTGATCGTGCGCGACGGGCAGATCATCGGCGAGGGCGCGAACCGGGTCGTCGCCGAGAACGATCCGACCTGGCACGCCGAGATGGCGGCGATCCGCGACGCCTGCCGGAAGGACGGCAACTTCAAGCTGCCGGGCGCCACCCTCTACACATCGGCGGAACCCTGCCCGATGTGCATGGCCGCCGCCTACTGGGCCGGCATCTCGCGGATCTTCTACGCCTCGACCAACGAGGATGCGCTCCGCCACGGCAATTTCGACGACAGCATGATCTACGAGGAGATCCGCAAGCCGGCCGACCAGCGCAAGATCCCGATCCGCCAGATCATGCGGGCCGAGGCGATCGAGGTCTGGGAGCGCTACGAGGCCAAGGCCGACCGGGTGCCGTATTGAGGGCAGGCGTCCGGGCGACGACGGCTTAGAGCATTTTCCGGCGACGTGGAAATCGGTTCGCCTCAGAAGATGCGCCAAAGTCAAAAGACCTAGAGCACGGCCCGAGTGCAAGGCAATCGGGCCGTGCTCCAGCCATCGTCCGGCAAGTCAAGACGGCTCGGCCTGCGACAACGCTCCGCGTCATCCCGACTCTCGCCTTCAACGAGCCCCAGGATGACAACGGAGGATTTCGGATGCGCCGGGGATCCGGAAAGCCCCGAAACCGGAGCCTTCGCCGCACGTTGCCGTGTCAGGCACCTGGGACATCGATCCGGGCCGCGACCCGGATCATGGAAGGAGGTCTCCATGCGTCGCGCGCCCCATCTTGCCGTCCTCCTCGCCGCGGCCCTCGCCCCGGCCCCGCTCCTCGCGCAGGGCGAGCCGCCCGGGCGGGATCCGGGCAGCACCGGGTCGCTGGCCACCCGCGACACCACCGGCGTCGGCCAGACCAAGCCGCCGGGCGCGGCCCTCGGCCCGGATGCGGGCCTCACGCCGGAGTTGCAGGAGCGGGATCGCGCGATCCAGCGCGCGATCGAGACCGGCATCTGCACGGGTTGCACCGACTAGCACGGACACAACCCCATACGGATGGTCGGGCGAATTAATCCAGTCTGCATTAGACGGAATGATCGGTTGCGAGCGCAGTCGACGCCCCATTACACCGGCCGCAACCAGCCCGGGCGCCGCGCCCGCGACCGGGTGAACCATGCGAGGGAGAGCGCCATGAACCAGCGGGTCATCGAGGTCAGCCAGGATGCGCGCGCGCGGGCGCATATCGACGAGGCGACGTACCAGTCCTGGTACGAGGCGTCGATCCGCGATCCGGAGGCGTTCTGGCGCGAGCACGGCAAGCGGATCGACTGGTTCACGCCCTATGCCAAGGTGAAGGAGACGACGTTCGGCCCCGGCGACGTCTCGATCAAGTGGTTCTCCGACGGCGTCACCAACGCCGCCTACAATTGCATCGACCGTCACCTCGACACCCGCGGCGATCAGGTCGCGATCATCTGGGAGGGCGACGATCCGTCGGAATCGCGCCACATCACCTATCGCGAGCTGCACGCGGAAGTGTGCCGGATGGCCAACGTCCTGCGCAACCGCGGCGTCTCCAAGGGCGACCGGGTCACCATCTACCTGCCGATGATCCCCGAGGCCGCCTTCGCGATGCTGGCCTGCGCCCGGCTCGGCGCGATCCACTCGGTGGTGTTCGGCGGCTTCTCGCCGGATTCGCTCGCCGGCCGCATCCAGGGCTGCGACTCGAAGCTCGTCATCACCGCCGACGAGGGCCTGCGCGGCGGCCGCAAGGTGCCGCTGAAGGCCAATGTCGACGCGGCGATCCAGCGCCTTCCCGCCGACAGCGTCGACCACGTGATTGTGGTGCGCCGCACCGGCGGCGCCGTCGAGATGGATCCGGTCCGCGACGTCTACTACGATGCCGCCGCCGCCCAGGTCACCGACGAATGCCCGGTCGCGCATGTCGAGGCCGAGCACCCGCTGTTCCTGCTCTACACCTCGGGCTCGACCGGCCAGCCGAAGGGCGTCGTCCACACCACCGGTGGCTACCTCGTCTACGCGTCGATGACGCACCAATACGTCTTCGACTACCACGAGGGCGACATCTACTGGTGCACTGCCGATGTCGGCTGGGTCACCGGCCACTCCTACATCCTGTACGGGCCGCTGGCGAACGGCGCCACCACCCTGATGTTCGAGGGCATCCCGACCTATCCGTCGATCTCGCGGTTCTGGGACGTCGTCGACAAGCACAAGGTCAACATCTTCTACACCGCCCCGACCGCGATCCGCTCGCTGATGGGCGCCGGCGAGGAGCCGGTGAAGAGGACCTCGCGCCAGTCCTTGCGGGTGCTCGGCTCGGTCGGCGAGCCGATCAACCCGGAGGCCTGGGAATGGTACTACCGGGTCGTCGGCGACGAGCGCTGCCCGATCGTCGACACCTGGTGGCAGACCGAGACCGGCGGCATCCTCATCACCCCGCTGCCCGGCGCCACCCCGCTCAAGCCCGGCTCGGCGACCCTGCCGTTCTTCGGCGTCAAGCCGGTGGTCGTGGACGGCGACAACGTGGTCCAGGAGGGTGCCTGCGAGGGCAACCTCTGCATCGACGATTCGTGGCCGGGCCAGATGCGCACGGTGTGGGGCGACCACGAGCGCTTCGTGCAGACCTACTTCTCGACCTTCCCGGGCCGCTACTTCTCCGGCGACGGCTGCCGGCGCGACGCGGACGGCTATTACTGGATCACCGGCCGGGTCGACGACGTCATCAACGTCTCGGGCCACCGGATGGGCACGGCGGAGGTCGAATCCTCGCTGGTGGCGCACCCGAAGGTCTCGGAGGCCGCGGTGGTCGGCTATCCTCACGACATCAAGGGCCAGGGCATCTACGCCTACGTCACCTTGATGCAGGGCGAGGAACCCACCGACGGCTTGCGCAAGGAGCTGGTCGCCTGGGTGCGCAAGGATATCGGGCCGATCGCCTCGCCCGACCTGATCCAGTTCGCCCCCGGCCTGCCCAAGACCCGCTCCGGCAAGATCATGCGCCGCATCCTGCGCAAGATCGCCGAGGACGAGTTCTCCTCGCTCGGCGATACCTCGACCCTGGCCGAGCCGGCGGTGGTCGACGACCTGATCGAGAACCGGCAGAACCGCACCAAATGATCGTCGCGCCGGGGCCCCGATCGAGGCCCCGGCATTTTTAATCCCGCGCAAGACGGTCGCGGTTATCAGACCTTCGTCGCATCGCAAGCATTTTCAGTCCCTTTGCGCTGGCATTCGTCATAGAATCGGACCATCGGAATTATTGCGCCGCAATAAACGCAGTCGGCGCAAGCTCAAGCCTGACGAGAACAGGCATCAGATAGACCGACGCACCGGCTTCATCGTTCCGTGCCGTTCCCGGCGCGCGGCGGAGCCGTGTCCGGTCACAGAAGAGAAACACAGGGAGGCCCGCCGATGGCAGAGGCAGACACCGCACGGGTTCTGGCGAGCCCGAATTTCCGCCGCTTGGTGCACGAGCGCACCCGCTTCGCCTGGATCCTGTCCGGCCTGATGCTGGCGATCTACCTCGTCTTCATTCTGCTCATCGCCTTCGCGCACGGCCTGATGGCGACGAAGGTCATGGGCACGATCTCGCTGGGCCTGGTGCTCGGCATCGGGGTCATCCTCGCCGCCTTCCTGCTCACCGGGATCTACGTCGTTCGCGCCAACGGCCGCTTCGACGACCTCACCCGCGACCTGAACCGGGAGATCGGCCGATGAACCGCCTCGCGACGAACCGCCTCGCCTTCGGCGCCCTCGCGCTCTTGGGCCCCACGGCCGCTCTCGCGGCCGGTCCCGACCTCGGCGCCGTGCAGCAGCAGGCGACGAACTGGCCGGCGATCGGCATGTTCCTGTTCTTCGTGCTGTTCACCCTCGGCATCACCTACAAGGCGGCCAAGGGCTCGAAATCGGCCGCGGACTTCTACGCCGCCGGCGGCGGCATCTCGGCCGGCACCAACGCCCTGGCGATCGCCGGCGACTACATGTCGGCGGCGTCGTTCCTCGGCATCTCCGGCATGGTCTACAGCTTCGGCTTCGACGGGCTGATCTACTCGACCGGCTTCCTGGTCGGCTGGCCGATCGTGCTGTTCCTGATCGCCGAGCGCCTGCGCAACCTCGGCAAGTTCACCTTCGCCGACGTGGCGAGCTTCCGCCTCGACCAGACCCGGATCCGCATCCTGTCGGCGACCGGCACGCTGGTGGTGGTGGCCTTCTACCTGATCGCCCAGATGGTCGGCGCCGGCAAGCTGATCCAGCTCCTGTTCGGCCTGCCCTATCTCTACGCCGTGATCATCGTCGGCCTCCTGATGATCGTCTACGTCGCCTTCGGCGGCATGAAGGCGACGACCTGGGTCCAGGTCATCAAGGCCTGCCTGCTCCTGTTCGGCGCGACCTTCATGGCCGGCGCCGTGCTCTACAAGTACGGCTTCAGCCCCGAGAAGCTGTTTGCCGCCGCCACCAGCGTCCATCCCAACGGCGACGCCATTATGGGCCCGAGCGGCAACCCCAGGAGCCCGGTGGCGAACCCGATCGACACCATCTCCCTCGGCATCGGCCTGATGTTCGGCACCGCCGGCCTGCCGCACATCCTGATGCGCTTCTTCACCGTCTCGGACGCGCAGGCCGCCCGCAAGTCGGTGTTCTACGCCACCGGCCTGATCGGCTACTTCTACATCCTCACCTTCATCATCGGCTTCGGCGGCATCGCCCTGCTGATGTCGGATCCGAGCTACTTCACGGTCGCGGCCGACGGCACCTACAACAAGATCACCGGCATGAACGGCTCGACCAACATGGTGGCGGTGAACCTCGCCAACGCCGTGGCGGGCCCCTACTTCCTCGGCTTCATCTCGGCGGTGGCCTTCGCGACGATCCTGGCGGTGGTCGCCGGCCTGACGCTGGCGGGCGCCTCGGCGGTGAGCCACGACCTCTACGCCCAGGTCTTCGCCCGCGGCCGCACCACGGAGCGCACCGAGGTCAACCTGTCCAAGGGGGCCGCGGTGGTGATCGGCCTCGTGGCGATCTATCTCGGCTACGTGTTCGAGAACCAGAACGTCGCCTTCATGGTCGGCCTCGCCTTCTCGGTGGCGGCGAGCTGCAACTTCCCGGTCCTCGCGATGTCGATTCTCTGGAAGGGCACGACCACGCTCGGCGCCCTCGTCGGCGGCCTCATCGGCCTCGTCACGGCGGTCGCGATGGTGGTGCTGTCGAAGGCGGTGTGGGTCACCACCTTCGGCCACCCGGCAGCGCTCTTCCCCTACGACAACCCGGCGCTGTTCTCGATGCCGATCGCCTTCCTGGGCATCTGGCTCGTCTCGAAGATGGACAACAGCGCCCGGGCCAAGCGCGAGCGGGCGGCCTTCGAGGCGCAGTACGTGCGCTCCGAGACCGGCATCGGGGCGGCGGGCGCGCACGCGCATTGACGAGAGAGGCGGCGGCCCACACCGGCCGCCGCCTATTTCTTCGCCGCCATGGAATGCCTGCGGGACGTCATCGCCGGATACACTCTCCAACTGGCGAGAGGGGCGGTGATCATGAGCGGTGAGGACGAGACATCTCCCAGCGCGCAGCACTTACTGGATGACGACGATTCGCTGCTTCCGCGCGTCATCCGCTTGGCGGCCGGAAGCCTTTGCGGATTTCACGGCGATCGTGTCCGCACCGGCAACGGTTGTTCCGGAAATCGTGGCGATCGCCGCGCACCGGGCACCATGGGAGATCGAGGCGGCTCAGGATCGCCGATGTTGCCGAGGATTTTTGTCGCAAAGAGCGTCCCAGGAATGACGGGGACGGTGTCGGAGTCGTCGGCGAGAGACGATCAGCTCCTCAATGCCCACCCGGCTCCGCATGCATCCGCCGGATCCGCCGGACCGTCCACCACACGCCCACCAGCACCAGCGGCACCGCCACGGCCGTCCCGATCGTCGGGTCCACCGGCGCGCCGGCGTGGTGCACGCCCTCCAGCACGTGGTGGACGAGGCTGGCGACGTAGTAGGTGATCGCCGCGACCGAGAGGCCCTCGACGGTCTGCTGCAGGCGCAGCTGCAGCCGCACCCGGTCGTTCATCGACTGGAGCTGGGCCTGGTTCTGGTGCTCCAGCTCGATATCGACCCGGGTCCGCAGCATCTGTGCGGCGCGGGAGAGCTTGCGCGAGAGCAGGTCCTGCCGCTCGGCGATCGTCGTGCAGGTGCGGATCGCCGGGTTGTAGCGCCGGGCGAGGAAGACCGACCAGCTCGTCTGCCCCGGCAGCGCGTGCTCGCCCGAGGAGGAGAGGCGCAGGCGCACCAGTTCGTCATAGGCCCGCGTCGCCCCGAAGCGGTACATCGCCCGCGACGCGCCGGCCTCCAGTTCCGCCGCGAGCCCGATCAGCTCGTCGAGGAGGGCGTGATTCTCCGAAAAGCCCTCGCTGGAGCGCATCGCCTCCATCAGGGGCGGCAGGGCCGTCTCGATCCGCCGGATCGTCGGCCCGAGGGCTTGCGCCTCCGGCAGTCCGAGGAGCGCCAGGGTGCGGTAGGTCTCGATCTCGAGCAGGCGCTGCACCAGGGTGCCGGCGCCGAGCCGGCTCAGGCGCCGGTCGGCCACCACGATGCGGACGTAGCCGTGCGGGTCGGGCTGGAAGTCGGTGGCGATCACCGCGGCGCCCCCTTCCGCCTCCGCCATGGCGAGCGAGGCGGCGTTGAAGCCCGAGATCGCGTCGGACGGCAATCCGTCATTGACCGCCGGCAGGAGGTGCAGGTCGACGGCGACGAGGAGCGGGCCGGGCTGGGCCACCTCCCCCATCGCGCCCTCCAGCGCATCGGGCTGGGGCTGGAAGGCCTGGGCCTGGGAGTCGCCGAACTCCCACGTATAGGTGGTGAACTCGCTGTGGCTCTCCCAGCGCAGGATGGCGCCGGAGAACACCACCCGGTGCTGCTTGGCCCCCGGCATCGGGCCGGGATGGCCGAGGCCGGTGCAATAGGCCTCCAGCGCGTCGCGGTCGGCCGCGGCGGCGTCGCCGTCGGTCAGGAAGGCGTAGTGCAGGAAGCGGCGAGGCGTCTTGACCGGGGTGAAGGGCCGGGCATGGACCTCCGCCAGCACCCGCGCCCGCAGGGGGTGTTCGTCCAGCCGCATTGTTCGAAGTCCCGCCTGTCGTCACGCCAGGCGAGGCTTGGCGGAGGCCGGCCCGTCGGTCAACGGGCCGATTGGCGGAGGCCGGCCCGCCGGTCAACGGGCCGATTGGCGGAGGCCGGCCCGTCGATCGACGGGCCGGCCAGCTTCGTCGAGACGCGTCAGTGCCGGAAGTGGCGGTGGCCGGTCAGCACCATGGCGAGGCCGGCCTCGTCGGCGGCGCGGATCACCTCGTCGTCGCGCATCGAGCCGCCGGGCTGGATCACCGCCGTGGCGCCGGCCTCCGCCGCGGCGAGCAGGCCGTCGGCGAAGGGGAAGAAGGCGTCCGAGGCGACCACCGCGCCGCGGGCGAGGCTCTCGGGGAGCCCGGCGGCCTTGGCGGCCTCCGCCGCCTTCCAGGCGGCGATGCGCGAGGAATCGACCCGCGACATCTGCCCGGCGCCGATGCCGACCGTGGCGCCGTCCTTGGCGTACACGATGGCGTTCGACTTGACGTGCTTGGCGACCCGGAAGGCGAAGCGCAGGTCCGACAATTCGGCCTCGGTCGGCGCGCGCTTCGTCACGACCTTGAGCTGCATGTCGTCGACGACGGCGTTGTCGCGGTCCTGCACCAGGAAGCCGCCCGCTACCGTGCGCCACACCTGGCCGGGCGCGCGCGGATCGGCGATGCCGCCGGTGGTGAGCAGGCGCAGGTTCTTCTTGGCGGCGACGATCGCGGCCGCCTCCTCGGTGGCGTCGGGCGCGATGATGACCTCGGTGAAGATCTCGACGATCTTCCGCGCCGCCTCGGCGTCGAGGGTGCGGTTCAGCGCGACGATGCCGCCGAAGGCCGAGACCGGATCGCAGCGCAGGGCCCGCTCGTAGGCCTCGATCAGGCTCGCCCCTTCCGCGACGCCGCACGGGTTGGCGTGCTTGACGATCACGACGGCAGCGGCCCGGGCCGGGTCGAACTCGCTCACCGCCTCGAAGGCGGCGTCCGTGTCGTTGAGGTTGTTGTAGGACAGTTCCTTGCCCTGGAGCTGGCGCGCGGTGGCGACGCCCGGGCGGGCCGCGCCGGCCGTGCGGTAGAAGGCGGCCTTCATGTGCGGGTTCTCGCCGTAGCGCAGGCCCTGGGCCAGCGTTCCCCCCAGCGCCCGGAAGGTCTGGCTCTCGGGCGCCGCCTCGATCTCGCCGGCGAGCCAGGTCGCGATGGCCGCGTCGTAGGAGGCGGTGCGGGCATAGGCCTTCTGGGCCAGGCGCCGGCGGGTCGCGAAGGGGACAGCGCCGTCATGGGCCTCGAGGTCGGCCAGCACCGTGGCGTAATCGGCGACGTCGACCACCACGGCGACATCCTTGTGGTTCTTGGCCGCGGCGCGGATCATCGCCGGGCCGCCGATGTCGATGTTCTCGATGCATTCGGCCGCCGGCTTGCCCGCCGCCAGCGTCGCCTCGAACGGATAGAGGTTGACGACGAGGAGATCGATCGCCGCGATGCCGTGGGCCAGCATGGCGGCCTGGTGCTCGGGATTGTCGCGAATGGCGAGCAGGCCGCCATGCACGCCCGGATGCAGGGTCTTGACCCGGCCGTCCATCATCTCGGGAAAACCCGTGAGGTCGGAGACCTCGGTCACCGGCAGGCCGGCCTCGCGGAGCGCCCGGTGGGTGCCGCCGGTCGAGACCAGGGTGACGCCGCGGGCGGCGAGCGCGCGGGCGAATTCCACCAGCCCGGTCTTGTCGGAGACGGAGAGGAGCGCGCGGGAGATGCGGGACAGGTCGCTCGCCATGGGGATCCGGGTCTTTCAGGTCGGGGGCGCCGCCGGGAGGAATCCGGGTGAAAAATCCGAGCCGGCGCAGGATCTTCGGGCGCGCCTAGCAGAAACCGGCGGTCGAGGCCAGATGGTGCAGCGCGGGAGGATCCCCCGGCATGACCGCCCTGCCCCGGCGGCATCGGCCGTGGAGGGGCGCCGGCTCGCGCGTCTGACGGATAGGCTCGGAGGGGCAGACTTGCTATGAGGGAACCGGCCGCTTTCCGCCCCGGGAAGCGGCCTGTCGCGCCACGGGAGGCGGTGATTTTTTCCGACAGTCCTTGGGGGACGGGCCTCGGCCTGTTCGCCATCGTGTTCCTGGTCTTCGCGAACGGGTTCTTCGTCGCGGCCGAGTTCGCCCTGGTGGCGGTCCGGCGCAGCCGGGTCCAGGAACTCGTGGCCGAGAGGCGGACCAACGCCCTGGTCCTGCAGCGCGCGGTCGAGAGCCTGGATTCGCACCTCGCGGCCACGCAGCTCGGCATCACCATCTCGTCGCTCGCCCTCGGCTGGGTCGGCGAGCCGGCTCTCGCCCACCTGATCGAGCCGGCCCTGTTCTGGCTGCCGCAGGGCGTGGGCAATTTCGGCGCCCACGCCATCGCGGTGGTCCTGTCCTTCGTCGTCATCACCTCGCTGCACATCGTGCTGGGCGAGCTGGCGCCGAAGAGCCTGGCCTTGCAGCGCAGCGAGCGCACGGCGCTCGCCATCGTCCGGCCCCTGCGGCTGTTCCTGCTGGTGTTCCGCCCGGCGATCTCGTTCCTCAACGGCCTGGGCAACGGGGTGCTGAGGCTCTGCGGCCTGCAGCCCGGCTCGGGCGAGGACGCGCTGCATTCCACCGCCGAATTGTCGCTGCTCGTCGCGGCGAGCCAGGAGGCCGGCCTGATCCAGGAGGCGCAGCAGGAGGCGGTGCAGCGCATCTTCGGCATCGGCGAGCGCCGGGTGAAGGACATCATGACCCCGCGCCACGAGGTCGACTGGATCGACGTCGACGATCCCCGCGAGGCGGTGCTGGAGACGATCCGGGCCTGCCGCCACGAGCAGCTGGTGGCGAGCCGCGGCGAGATCCACGAGATCGTCGGCGTGCTGCGCAAGCAGGACGTGCTCAACCAGCTCCTCGACGGGGCGCCGATCACCCTCGACGCGATCATCCGCGAGCCGATCGTCGTCCACGAGGCGATGCCGATCCTGCGGGTGCTCGAGACCTTCAAGGCCAAGCCCGTCCGGATGGCGATCGTCGTCGACGAGTACGGCAGCCTCGAGGGCATCGTCACCCAGACCGACCTGCTCGAGGCGATCGCCGGCGACATCCCGGAGACCGACGACGAGGAGCCGATGGTGGTCGAGCGCCAGGACGGCTCGCTGCTGATCGACGGAATGATGCCGGCGGTCGACGCCTTCGAGCGCCTCGGCTTCACCGAGCGGCCCGACACCGACGACTTCTCGACGCTCGCCGGCTTCATGATCTTCCAGCTCGGCCGCATTCCCACCGCCGGCGACGGGTTCGAGCGCAGCGGCTGGCGCTTCGAGGTCGTCGACATGGACGGGCGGCGGATCGACAAGGTCCTGGCGGAGCGGGTCGCCGCGTGAGTCACCCGCGCGCCGACCTCACCCTGCGTCAAATGGGGTTGCAAAGCTTCGCCGGACGGTTACCTACGGTTTGCCGGATTATCCCGGGCCGCCGCTCGCGGCGCCCCTGCCACACGGAGATCACCCCATGAGCCTGAACCGCGCCCTGCTGCTCGCCGCCCTTCTGGCGGCCCCGCTCGCCCTGCCCGTCTCGGCCGAGGCCAAGCCGAACACCGACCGCACCATCGCGACCGTGGACACCGATTCCGACGGCACGATCGACCTTGCCGAGGCCAAGGCCGCGGCCGGCGCGGTGTTCGACAAGCTCGAGAAGGACGGCGACACCACCCTCGACACCAAGGAGCTGCAGGGCCGCGTCAGCCGCAAGGACATGAAGCTGGCCGACCCGGACAACGACGGCACGCTCACCAAGGACGAGTATCTCGCCCTGGTCGAGGCCCGCTTCAAGCTCGCCGACCCGGACAACGACGGCACCCTGGACGCCAAGGAGCTGAAGACCCCGGCCGGCAAGGCCCTGGCCCGCCTGCTGAAGTAAGCGTTTCGGGTCGGGGCGGCCCGCCGGGCCGCCCCGCTTTCGAGATCAGTCGCAGCGCTCGCTGTGGACGGTCTTGCTGTCGCCGTACTCGTTGGTCTTCTTGACGGTCTTGGTCTCGCAGCCGCCGACCGAGCCGGTCGACTCGACCGAGCGCTTCTCGATCACGGTGCTGCGCTCGACCGGGGCGGAATCGCGCCGGATCACCGTCACGTCCTCGGCCATGGCCGGAACGGTGACGAGAGCCGCGAGCGTCGCGAGGGTGGCGAGGCGGAGGGACATCGAAGTCTCCAGGCTTGAGCGTTCAATCGTCCTCAGAACGCCAGCATCGCGGAGACGGTTCCGCCCCTTCGGCCCACAGTGATCCACAAGTCAGCGGGAGATTTCGCGTTGCCGGCCGCGCCGCCGGCGGTTTGATGCTGCGGCGCCCTCAAAACGGCGCGAATCGCAGGCGAATTGCGGTCACGCCGCGCGGAGATGCCGCCGCGCCGGCCGCAGGAGATCACCACCGTGCCCGCAGCCGGCCCCGTCGACCGCACCTCATCGGGGGAGGCGGTGCAACCCGGCCTTCCGGCGCGTCTGGCCCAGTTCTGGAGGACGGCCGGGCTGCCGATCCCGCAGCACGCCTGGTTCTGGATCGGCATCCTGCTGCTCAGCGCCGGGGCGGGCCTGCTCTACGACGCCCTGTTCCAGAACGGCATCCCGCTGGTGGCGGCGACCCACGGCTTCTTCATCGGCGCCTGCGCGCTCCTGATGGAGCGCGGCACCCTGCTGCCGCGGCTGCAGGCGCGCCTGCGCCGCCTGCCGACCTTCCTCTATGTGCCGATCGCCGAACTCGCCTATGTCGGCATGATCACGCTCGGCCACGCCACGGGCGGCGTAATCGTATGGAGCGCCGGGCTCACTCCCGAGCCCTTCGTCGAGGCGGTGGTGCCCTCGCTCCGCGTGCTGGTCTACGCGCTCGCGGTCTCGGCGCTCCTCGTCTTCGTGGTGCGGATGCGCGACCTCATCGGCGCCGAGGTCTTCGTCAATCTGCTGGTCGGGCGCTACCACCGGCCGGTCGAGGAGGAGCGCATCTTCCTGTTCGTCGACGTCGTCGGCTCGACCGCCTACGCCGAGACGCACGGCGCGCTCAAGACCCAGGCCTTCCTCGGCGCGGTCTTCGCGACGCTGGCCGAGCCGGTGCGCCACAGCCACGGCTCGACCGACGACTTCATCGGCGACATGGCGATGATCACCTGGCCGATGGCCCGCGGTCTCCAGGGCGCGCGCTGCGTCGCCTGCGTGCTGGCGATCCAGGAGAGCCTGGCACGGGACGCCGAGGCCTGGCAGGAGCGCTTCGGCGCCGTGCCGCGCATCCGCGCCGCCCTGCATGGCGGGCCGGTGGTCACGGCCGAGGTCGGGGTCGACCGGCACAAGATCGCGTATTTCGGCGATGCCGTGAATGTGACCGCGCGGCTGGAAGCCCTGTGCCGCACCCTCGACGCGCCGGTGCTGATCTCCGGCGACCTGCTGGCCAAGCTGCCGCGCCTGCCCGACGGCGTGCGGGCACGACCTCTGGGCGAGCACGCGGTGCGCGGGCGCGACCAGGTCCTGGCGGTCGCCGCCCTCGAACAGGCCCCGCGCGCCGGCCGCGCCGCGGCCTGAACACGGCCTCGCCCGACCGGCCTGCCTGTATAGACCCATCGTTTCCCTGGGTCATCGACGTCGGTTCTCAGTCTTTCCGGCGATGGCCGCTGCGAAGCGGCCGCGTGAACTGGCCCGCCCTGCCGCGCCGGCCCGATTGGACGATAAGAACCTATTCCTCTGCCGCGGACGGCATCCATGGTCGGATGTCGGCGCCGCTCGCCGGGCAATCCACTCGGGCGTGATGGAATTGGGTCAAAATCTATACATTCGTGATGTTCGATGGCGTCCACGGCATTTCACGGTTGCTGCCGCCCGCATGGCTCCTGCTGGCGGGCGGCGCACTTGAGCGATAAATGTTCTTTTCCTCGTCCACAAGGTACTACTCCGATCCGGATGGCATAAGCCAAAGAGGATGGAACCAGCACCCCCCGATCGCACGAGTTGGGATGCCCTCCCACCAAGGGTGAAATCAGCACAACCCACATCGCAACCGGCCTCAACAAGAACTTCGCGCGCCCCTTGACCGGATGCCGCCGTCGGTTCTTTTTCTGCTTGCAGTCCTTTCTCCGACATCATAGTTCCACTCGGAAGCCAAGACAGGCCAGCCCTGCGGCATCCGGAGCATGGGGCGGGCATGTCCAAGCGTCTCGCGGATCTATCTTGAAGAGAAGGCCGAGCTGATGAGTGAGAGTGAGGCGTCGACGAACCATATCGGGCTCGCCGCAGATATCGTGGCAGCCTTCGTGAGCAACAATTCGGTCCCGGCCACCGACCTGCCGGCCCTGATCGCCTCGGTCCACTCCGCCCTGGACGGCCTCGGCAACAGCGCGGCGACCGCGCAGGCCGAGCCGCTCGTTCCGGCGGTTCCGATCAAGAAGTCGATCATGCCGGATTATCTCGTCTGCCTCGAGGACGGCAAGAAGTTCAAGTCGCTGAAGCGCCACCTGCGCACCCGCTATGGCTTGTCGCCAGAGGAATACCGGGCGCGCTGGAACCTGTCGCCCGACTATCCGATGGTGGCACCAAACTATGCGGCGGCCCGTTCGGAACTGGCCAAGACCATGGGCCTCGGTCAGCAGCGGCGCAAATTCCAGCGCGGCACGGCGGAATGACCACGGTGGCCGGCGCCGCACCGCGCCGGTCGCGAGCCGGGTCGGCCCCGGGCGATACACCTTGAGAGTGCAGATGCCGGGCGCCCTAATCCCAGTCGGGATTGGGGCGCTCGCCGATCAGGCAGTTGGCCCGGGGCTCTCCCTGCGTCCGCCGCAGCAGCGGCGCGGGCTCGCGTCCGGCCACCTCGCGGATGATCTTGGTGCGGATCGCGGTGGCGAACTGGTCGCGCTCGCGCACCGGCACCATGAAGCTGCCGCTGCCGCCGATCACGCAATCGCGGTAATAGAGGTCGAGGTCCTTGATGTCCCAGGGCCCGCTCGGCTCGCGGATCATCAGGGGCAGGCCGTTGATGACGATCCCCTGGCCGACGGCGTCGTCCCGGGCCTTGGTCACCGACCGGCCCTGGTTGTTCGGGCCGTCGCCCGAGACGTCGATCACCCGCCGCGTCGCCTCGAAGCCGCTGCCGGCGAGCAGGCCGGCGGAGAAGTCGATGGCGCTGGCGATCGAGGTCCAGGTCGAGCGCCGGGGCGGGCTCTGGCCCAGCCGCTCGGCGAAGCCGGTCGCCTCCTCGGGCCCGGCGATCAGCGTCCAGGGCACCACGATCCGCTGGTTGCCCACGCCCGCCCACTCGACATACGTGACGGCGATGCGCCCGACCATGCCCTGGCGGATCGCCTGGTGCACCGCCGGGTTGCGGAACGCCTCGATATAGCCCTCCCGCTGGACCGCCTGCTCGTCGCCGGTCATCGACAGGGAGACGTCGACGGCGAGCACCAGGGCGACATCGACCTCGACCGGGTCGCCCCCGGCCCGGACGGGAGGCCCGGCCGCGACCGCGACGACCAGGCAGGCGAGAAGCGCGACGACGCGTGATCTCATCCGGGCACTCCCGTGCGCCGGCCCGGTTCGGGCTCCGGCGAACGCACAGGATCGGATGTCCGGCGGCCCGAACGCAAGCGCCGCGAAGGCCTTGGCCCGACACGCTCGCGTGAGGGCCCGCGTTCCGCGGCCAATGAGGCTTCTGCTGTGGATGAGTCCGGGGAAAGACGGCGTCTTAGGCTGGGGACAACGCGGCCCCGCCGAGAGTCCGGCCCGTCCGGCCGCAGCGTGCGGCGCGAGAGGTCCCGAGGTCGCCGATGCCCCGCCCGTCCAGCCTCGCCGATCGCCTGTTCTGGCCCATCCTGGCCGGGGGTGCGGCGAGCCTGTGGTTCGGACCGAAGGCCCTCGCCGTCGCCGGCCTGGTGGTGCTGGCGCTGGTCGTCCATCGGCTCGGGCGCGGCGGCCGGTTCCGGCGGCGGGTCCGGGCGATCGCCCGGCGGCATGCCGAAACCCTGGCCCTGCGCCGGCGGCAGGAGAGCTACGTCGATCCTTACGGCAACGAGATCCTCGACGGCTGGCTGCGCGAGCGCAGCTATTTCGCCGAGCGCACGGTGCTGCCGCGCCTCGAGGCCGCGGGCTATGGCGACCTGATCGAGGCACGCTGGGACGAGATCCTGGAGATCGTCGAGGCGGCGTCCCTGAGCGTCGGGCTCCCGGACGAGGCGGACACGCTGCCGGAGGACGGCCTCGCCTACGAGCGCTACTGCGCCGCCCTGCTCGAACGGGCCGGCTGGGACGCCCACACCACGAAGGCGGCGGGGGACCAGGGGGCCGACGTGGTGGCGGAGCGGAACGGCGTGCGGCTGGTCGTGCAGTGCAAGCGCTACGCGAAGCCGGTCGGCAACGGCGCGGTGCAGGAAGTGGTGGCGGCCCGCAGCTACTGGAACGCCGACTGCGCTGCCGTGGTCTCCAATGCCGGGTTCACGCCGGCGGCGCGCAAGCTGGCCGGGGCGACCGACGTGTGGCTGCTGCACCACGACGCGCTGGCGGAACTCGGGGCGCGGCCGGCGGGGCGGCCGCGTGGGACATGAGCGCCGAAGCCCGAGGCGCCGGGATCGGGAGGACCGCGACGCGAGGCGGCGTCCGACCGTCGCTCGGCCCGCCTCGGTGGCCGAGGCTCACCGGCGGGGCACATCGGGGGAGCTCATTGGGGCGGGGCGCAGAGGTTCCAGATCCGTTTGAATTCCCGCTGGGCGCGCTCGCGCTGCTCTTCGATCGACTGGCGACCCGGGCGGGCGGGCGACGCGCCGGCGGAGATCCCGGTCTCGTCGAGCGAAGCCGGCCCGTTGGCGCCGAACGGCGCCGACGCCCGGGCCGCGGGACGAAGCTGCATCGAGACCATCGCCATGATTGTTTCCTCCACTTTGCTCTTGTTAGGCTGGATCTTGCTTCGTCCGCAGCCTCGATGCAATGCCTTCCGCCTCAGAAATAGCCCCGGCTAACGACCCCCCGCTCATTACCCGGGCAGCCGCGATGATTCCGCAGGCAGCAATCCGGATCGGCCACGCCTCATGACGACGACGCCGGGATCCAGGCGACCATGACCGGTCCGCGCCGCCTCGGCGCCCTGCCCGGCCTCGCCGTCCGCGGCCTCATCGGGCTCGTCTATCCGCCGAGCTGCATCGCCTGCGGGGCCGCCACGGCGGTGCCGCACGCGCTCTGCGCCGGCTGCTGGAGCGAGATGCGCTTCATCGAGCGACCCTATTGCGAGCGGCTCGGCACGCCGTTCTCGGTCGATCTCGGGAGCCCGGGCCTGCTCTCGCCGGCGGCGCTCTCCGACCCGCCGGTCTATCAACGTGCCCGCGCGGTGGCGCGCTACGACGCCACGGCCCGGCGGCTGGTGCAGCGGTTGAAATACGAGGACCGCCTCGATCTCGCCGGCGCGCTCGGCGCGATGATGGCGCGGGCGGGCGCCGAATTGCTGGCGGAGGCCGACCTGGCGGTGCCGGTGCCGCTCTGGCGCTGGCGCCTGTGGCGGCGGCGCTTCAACCAGGCCGCCCTGCTCGCCCGGACCGCGACGCGCGGCAGCGGCGTGCCCCTGGCGCCGGACCTGCTGGCCCGGGTGCGTCGCACCCGCCAGCAGGTCGGCCTGAGCCGCGCCGCCCGGGCGGAGAACCTCCAGGGCGCCTTCCGGGTGCCGGAGGCGGCGCGGCCGCGGCTCTCGGGCCGGCGCGTCCTCCTCGTCGACGACGTGCTGACGACGGGGGCGACGGCGAACGCCGCCGCCCGGGCGCTCCTGCGCGGCGGGGCGGCGGCGGTCGACGTGCTGGTCTTCGCCCGCGTGGTGAGCGACGGGCGCGACGTGGTGTAATGTCGACGGTCGTAGCCGACGACCGTCGACAGGCGTCGGTCAGGCGCGCTGGACGCCGCCGATGGGGCTCTCCTGCGCGGCCGCCGGGGCCGCCCCGGAATCCAGGACCTTGCCGCGGGGGCCGACCCAGGCGCCGACCCACTTGCGCGACCACAGGGCAAGGCAGCCGAGCACGACGGCCGTGAAGGCGGCGTAGAACAGGAAGCCCGCCGCGAAGCCGCCGGTATACTGCTTCGACAGGCCCATGGCGTTCGGCAGGATGGCGCCGCCGAGCGCCCCCACCTCGCCGATCATCGAGCCCGCGACCGCGGTGTTGGTCGGCCAGCGCAGGGGCACGAGCTGGAACAGCGCGCCGTTGCCGGCCCCGAGCGCTGCGAAGCAGAACATGAACAGGATCGTGGTGATGAGGAGCGTCGGCGCCGCGGTCAGCATCAGGAACGAGCCGATGGTGGCGAGCAGCACAACGGTCAGCACCAGGATGCCGCCGATCCGGTCGGCGAAGTAGCCGCCGAGGATGCGGATGCCCGAGCCCATCAGGGCTGCCAGCATGGTCAGCCGCCCGGCCTCGATCTTGGTGACGGCGAACTGCTCGTAGAAGAAGGTCGGCAGGAAGTTCGACAGGCCGATGAAGCCGCCGAAGGTGATGACGTAGACCAGGTTGAAGGCCCAGCCGTCCTTCTCGAACAGGCAGGAGACGTGCTGCCTGAAGCTCTGGTGCTCGCGGTCCGGCGGCTCCTTGGCGAAGACGATCATCACGGCGAGCGGGATCAGCATGAACAGGCCGGCGAAGCCGTAGACCGCCTGCCAGCCATAGGCCTGCGCGAGCGGCGGCGCGAACAGCACCGCCAGCACGGTGCCCGAGTTGCCGGCCCCGGCGATGCCCATCGCCAGGCCCTTGTGCTCGGCCGGGAACCAGCCCGAGCCGAGGGAGAGCGCCACGCCGAACGAGGCGCCGGCGATGCCGAGCAGCACGCCCATGGCGAGCACGTCGGTGAAGCCGTGCACCAGGAAGAAGCCGTAGGCCATCGCCAGGACGATCAGCGACATCTCGGTGATCGCGGCGTTCTTGCGCCCGATATACTGGGCGAGCACGCCGAGGGGAAAGCGCATGATCGCGCCGGCCAGGATCGGCAGCGAGATCATGAAGCCGGTCTCGGCCGGCGAGAGCTTGTAATGCTCGGTGATGAACGGACCCATGGCGCCGTTGAGCACCCAGATCGCGAAACAGAAATCGAAGTACAGGAACGCGGCGAACAGGGTCGGGGGATGTCCCGACTTCATGACGGTCTTGAAACTGGCCATGTCGGAGCCTCACGCAGCCCCCGCGGGGGGTCTTCAACGCGCTTCAGGGTGAGGATCGCGGAGCCGGAGCGTCCCGGGCACGGTCCCCAGTCTGTCGGACATCCCTGTCCAAGGCTCGGGCGTCTTTGCCCCGCGGGCCGTGAGGCCAGCCTGCGGGAGGAATTGCAGCTTTCGTGCCAACCGGGCGGCAAGGATGCGGGGACCCGTTCGTCCTCGACTGCCTCAAGGGCAGGCAAATGCTGGCGCGACGGACGGCAGGGTGGCGACCGGGGCTCGCCCCTGGAATCGCGTGCCCTGTTCTGCTGCAATCCGTCGATGGACTGATGTCGAAGGAGGGCCCCAAAGGTCGCCGCGGCGTCCTGTGGGCCCACGGGGTGGGCACCTTAGGACGAGGGCGTGGACAGGATCGGGCCGCCCGGCCGAACGGTCACACCCGTATGTCGAGCGCCTGCCCCTGACCCGGCGGGGCCGGCGCGCTGGCGGTCTGCGCCACGAGGCCGGCGACCTCGCGGTCGGCCGCGATCTGGCGCCGGGCCGCGAGGGTCGCGACCTGCTGGCTGAAGGCGGCGCCCTGCTGGGTCACGGCGCTGGCGGCGAGGGAGGCGGTATCGAGGCTGCTCATGCGGTGGAGCTTGCGCCCGAACCGTGAGCAGGCCGTGAAGGTCTCAGCTCGAAAGCTGCGACATCCGGGCGAGCGCGGCGGCGAAGCCCGCGAGCGGCACCGTGATGGTCTCGGCCTCGCCGTTGGGCTTGGTGCCGGTGACGCGCAGGTTCACGGCGGTCTTCATCGCGTCGGTCGCGACGGTCGGGAAGCTGATCGACACGATGCAGCCGGCCTGGACGCAGGAGGTGAAGGGTGCGCCCTTGCCGAGGGTCGCATCGTCGAGCTTGAAGGTCACGCCGGGATCGATCGACAGGCCGAGCGGCATCAGCAGGAGGCCGTTGGCGCGCCCGTCCTGGGGGGCGTTCAGCTCGATGCTGAAGCGGCGCTGCCCGGTCTGGGCCACGCCTTGCGCCTGCGACAGCTGGCACTGGCGCTTCTCGTTCTCGCGGGTGCAGCTGACGGTCCAGTCGCCGTAGACCTCGCTCACTGCGCTGGCGCCGTTGGGCCAAGTTCCGCTTGCCGCGACGGCGCCCGGGGCCGCCGCGGCGGCGGGCGCGGCCTCGGCCTTCGGGGCGGGCTTGGGCGCGGCGCGGCGCGGCGCCGGCTTGTGCGCGGGCTTGGGGGCCTCCGCCGCCGGTGCCCCGCCGGCCGGCTCCTCCTGGGCGCGGGCGGGCGCGGCGAGGAACAGGCTGAGGACCAGGAGGCTGGCGAGGGACGGGCGGCAGGGCGGCATGACGAAAATCCTCGGCGCCCGTCCGCGCCGGGGCGGCGGAGCGGGCCTTTGTCTCGCGGCTCCTCTAGAGCCCCGAGCGCCGGAAGGGAAGCCGCCGCGACGCCGGCTCCACCGCCATGCCGTTGAGTTATCTTAGGATTATTCCAATCATGGTCTGGCGGATCGGCGATCGATGCGACGGCGAGGCCACCTTTCTCCCAGTCGTTCCGGGTGCGGGATCGCCGCGACCAGGTCGGTCTCGGCCCCGCTCCCTTCGCCATCAGCCGAGGTCTTCATGCCACGTCCGCCCGTCGCGCTCGATCAGCGCGATGGCGGCGGTCGGGCCCCAGGTGCCGGCGGGATAGGGACGCGGCGGCTCCGGGCGGTCGGCCCAGGCGTTGAGCAGGGTGTCGGCCCAGGCCCAGGCCGCCTCGACCTCGTCGCGGCGCATGAACAGGGTGGCGTTGCCGCGCACCACGTCCATTAGCAGGCGCTCGTAGGCGTCCGGGTAGCGCTGGTTGAAGGTCTCCTCGAACGAGATGTCGAGGCCGGTCGCCCGCAGGCGCATGCCGCCGGGGCCCGGCTCCTTGGTCATCACCTCGAGCTTGATGCCCTCCTGCGGCTGCAGCCGGATCACCAGGCGGTTCGGCTCGCGGGCGAACTCGTCGGAGAAGATGCTGAACGGCGAGGAGCGGAACTGCACCACGATCTCGGAGACCTTCTGCGGCAGCCTCTTGCCGGTGCGCAGGTAGAACGGCACCCCGGCCCAGCGCGGCGTCATCAGTTCGAGCTTCAGGGCCACGAAGGTCTCGGTGAGGCTCGTGCGGTCCTCGGCGAGGTCGGCGACGTAGCCCGGCACCGGCTGGCCGTTCACCGCGCCGGCGACGTACTGGCCGCGCACGGTGCGCATCGGCACCTCGTGGGCGGGGATCGGCTTGAGCGCCCGCAGCACCTTCAGCTTCTCGTCGCGCACCGCATCGGCGTCGAGGGAGAGCGGGCTCTCCATGCCGAGCAGGCAGAGGAGCTGCAGCATGTGGTTCTGCAGCATGTCGCGCAGCGCGCCCGAGGTGTCGTAGTAGCCGCCGCGGCCCTCGACCCCCACCGTCTCCGCCACGGTGATCTGCACGTGGTCGATCACGTCGGCGTTCCAGAGCCGCTCGAAGATCGTGTTGGCGAAGCGCAGCGCCAGCAGGTTCTGCACCGTCTCCTTGCCGAGGTAATGGTCGATGCGGAAGATCTGGCTCTCGGGAAAGACCTTGCCGACCTGGTCGTTGATGGCGCGGGCCGAGGCGAGGTCGTGGCCGATCGGCTTCTCCAGCACCACGCGGGAGCGCTCGCCGATCAGCCCGTGGGCGCTGAGGTTGCGGCAGATCGAGCCGTAGAGGCTCGGCGAGGTGGCCAGATAATAGGGCCGCACGTGGCCTGGATGCTCGGCGAGCAGGTTCGCCAGGTCCTCCCAGCCCGCCTCGCCTGCGCCGTCCACCGCCACGTAAGCGAGATGGTTGAGGAAGCGCGCCACCGTGTCGGGGTCGCGGTCGGCGTCCGGCACGTGGCGCTCCAGCGCCGCGGCGGCGAGGTCCCGGTACTCACCGGTGCCGAGATGGGTGCGCGCCGCCGCGATGATGCGGCTCTCCTCCGGGATCTGCCGGTCGCGGAACCGGCAATAGAGCGCGGGCAGCAGCTTGCGCATCGTGAGATCGCCGGTGGCGCCGAACACCACGGCATCGAAGGGGGCAACGGGAATGATCTTGTGCATCGGGTAACGGGTCTCCCGCTCTCGCCGGCCGGCCCTGCAAGGGCGCGGCCAGCGCGTGTGTCTCGCGGAGGCAGGGTTTCGAAGCGGCGGTCGTCGGGCGGCGCCTAAGCAGACTTGCGTCGGCAGGCCAACGCTTCGTCTGCTCGGACTTTTGTTTTGCCGCAGATTTCTGTCGCAAAACCGGCAACCCCTTTTGCGGCATCTGCTGCGAGCAGCGCCCGATCACGCCGCGATCGGACGCTGCTCCGGGTCGTCGATCGTGCCGCATCGCCTGCGACGAACCGGTCTCCGGTCCGTCGGAACATGCTCCTAGAACGACGCCGGCGTCGCCGCAGCGTCCCTCACGCCCTCGTCCGCCCCGGTACTCCCGCCCGCGAGCGGGGCGTCCATGTGGGCGGCGAAGGCCGCCTTGTGGTCGGGGTGCCAGCGCGACAGGGCCGGCCGGTTGCGGATCACGTCGTCGGAGGACCAGCGCATCCGCTTCTCGTCCATCTCCCGGGTGGTCTCGTTGTCCGGGCACAGGATGTAGAAGTCGCCGGCCGTCATCTTCTCCAGGAGGAAATCGACGGTCTGCTCCGGCGTCCAGGCGCCGGCCGGCTTCTCGGTCGCGCCGCGGGCCCGGGTCAGGCCGGTATAGACGAAGCCGGGGATCAGCAGGTGGGCCGTCACCGGCGAGTTCGCCTCGCGCAGCTCGTGCGCCAAGGCCTCGGTCGTCACCTTCACGCCGGCCTTGCTGACGTTGTAGGGCGTGTTGCCCGGCGGCGTGGTGATGCCCTGCTTCGACCCGGTGACGATCACCGCCCCCGGCCGGCCCGCCTCGATCATCGCCGGCACGAAGGCCCGGATGGCGTTGATCACGCCCCACAGGTTGGTGTCGAGGATGCGGTGCCAGGTGGCCGAATCCGAGAAGAACCGGCCGCCGGCCTCGATGCCGGCATTCGCCATCAGCAGCGACACCTCGCCGAGGGCGCTCGCCTCCCGGCGCAGCGCCTCCAGCGCTTCGGGCACGGCCACGTCGGTCGGCACCGCGCGCACCTCCGCCTCGCCGCCCTGCGCCACGGCTGCGACGTCGCGGCCGGCCTGCGTCAGCGCCTCGCCGGGCAGGTCGGCCAGCACCACCCGCATCCCGGCCCGCGCGAAGGCCTTGGCGGCCGCGAGGCCGATGCCGCTCGCCGCGCCGGTGACGACCGCGACGCGGCCCTTCGCGAGTGCGGGGTGGTGGATCATGCTGCGCTCCGCCTGGAATTTGGGCTCTGTCTCAGCCCGGCAGGTAGGCAGCCGCACCGGAAACGCCACGGGCGGCGGCGCAAAAATTCGCGCCACGCTCTCGCGCTCAGGCGGTTTTGCGGCCCCGGCACGGCGCGCCCGGCAGGGCGGCATCGAGGAGACTCCCCAGCGCCCGGGCGCCGACGCGCCCGACCTCCGGATCGCGGGTGAGCAACGCCGTGACGATCGCGCCGTCGACGAGCAGGCCGACCTCCCATCCCAGGGCGTCGGGGTCGCGGGCACCGGCCTCGGCGAGGAGGTCGCGCAGGCGTGCCACCACCTGGCGCTTGTGGGCGAGGGTCAGGGCGCGGATCCGGTCGTCGCGCTTGTCGTGCTCGCCGACGGCGTTGATGAACGGGCAGCCATAGAACCGCTCGTCGCGGAACCACTCGGCGAGCAGCGGGAAGATGCGGTCGAGCCGCTCGCGCGGGCTCGCCTCGCCGGCATCGAGCCCGCCGAGGAACCAGTCGCGCCAGGACCGTCCTTCCGCCTCCAGCACCGTCTCGACCAGGCGCTCCTTCGATCCGAACAGCTTGTAGAGCGTCGCCTTGGCGGTGCCGGCCGCCGCCACCACGGCATCGACCCCGACGGCGTGGATGCCGTACCGAAAGAACAGCTCGGAGGCCGCGCGCTGCAGGCGCTCACGGGGCGGGCCCTCGCTCCGCGGATGCGTGTCGCCCACCCGCACCGTCACGCGGCCTGCTCCAACCCGATCTTCCCGCTTGCGTTCAAACCGGTCACCCCCGCGAGACGACGCCCGCGGCGCGGGCGAGACTGACCTGTTTTGCAGCAAGGCCGTGCGCCGCACCAGTGATCCAAGGTGCGTAACCCCTGCCGGATCGAACTTGACTGCGATTGGCATGAGCTGTGCGGCTCTCAGATCGGCGAAAGACGGACCGGTCTGTATGATTGATCGTCGCGAGACGTCGTGGGACGGGCGCCGGAGCGCAGGTTCATCTCGGACGGCCCGGAGGCAGCAACCGTGGCGGTCCGGCTCGCCGTGTCGGCCGATGGGGAAAGAGGCGCGACGCGAGCTGGATCGTAACCCTCACCTCCCACTGCGGGGGAGGGTGTCCGGCGGATACCCGGCGGGAGAGGGGCACGTTCCCGGAAATGCCTGAACCGGCGTGAGGGGCGCTCCCTGGATCGGCGTCGCCCAACTCCTCCCACGCCAACGGTCGTTGAAAACGACCATTGGTTCGATTCTCGAATTTTCGATGCCAAGCCCGGGACCTTGGGCTCGACATTGAAATTCGAGAGGGCTCGACGGCCCCGTCGATCTCGGACTCGCCCGAGATCGAATCGATGCGTCAGCATCCTGGGCCGTCGGTATCACAGCACACCAGGTTCCCCACTCTCCCCCAACCCGAGTCGGGCATGCCCGACTCGATCAAGTGGGTGGGGAACTCGGGCAAGCCCGAGTTCCAGGGAGAGGGGTTTGGATGCGCCTCTGCTCGCGATGGCGCGAACGCTCACTCCCCCGACGAATCGGCGGGCTTCGGGAACAGCTCGCCGGCCGGCTCGGTGCCCTCGGCGCCCTCGAACCGGGTGCGGCGGCGGCGGCGCGGCCGGGCCGCCGGGGCATCGGTCGCGTCGGTCGCGTCGACCGGCGCGGCGGGGGGCGCCGGCGGCGGCTCCTCGACCGGGGCGGGCGGCGGGGTGACGGGGCGCACCGGGGTGGTCAGGAAGGCCGGCAGACCGGTCGGCTCGTCGGCGGCCAGCACCGGCTCGGAGCGGGGCTCCTCGCGGCGACGCTCGCGGCGGAACTCGGAGCGGCCACCCTCGCGGTAGCCCTCTTGCCGCCCGGATTCCTGACGCCCGTTCTCCTGGCGCGGGGCTTCCTGGCGCACGGGCTGCGGCGGCTCGGCGCGGGACGGCTCCTGCCGCTCAGGACGATCCTGGCGTTCAGGACGGTCTTGCCGCTCGGGGCGATCCTGGCGGTCGCGCTGCTGGCGCTCCTGCCGGTTCTGGAAGCGCTCGCGCCGGTCTTGACGAGGTTGGTCCTGGCGCGGCTGTTCCTGACGCGCATCGCCCCGGGCGTCCTGGCGGTCGTAGCGGGACGGGCGGTCGTCGCGGCTGTCGTAGGGCTGGGGCTGCTGACCGGGATCGCCGTAATCGTCGGCGGCGCCGTAGCCGGACTGCGAGTAGCCGTTGACGCCGCGCTCGTTGGCGCCGCGCTCCTGGACGGCGTAGCCGTTGGTCGGCGCGCCCTCGTCGTCGCCGTCCTCGTCGTCGTCGTAGCCCTGGCGACCGTAGGTGCCGCCGTATTGCTGGCGGTACTGCTCGTTCGCTGCGGCGATGATGCGGTAATAATGCTCGCCGTGCTGGAAGTAGTTCTCGGCCATCACCGGGTCGCCGCTCGCCTGGGCGTCGCGGGCGAGCTGGGCGTATTTCTCGGCGATGTGCTGGGCGGTGCCGCGGATCTTCACGTCGGGGCCGTTCGACTCGTAGGCCCGGGTCAGCGGGTTCGGCCCCTTGTTGCTGCGGTTGCGGCCACGCATACGCCTGTTCTGGTTCGGTCTCATCGGTCTCGACTGACCCTCTTCGACGACTTGAAGGGCGGGACTACGCGCGCGGCGGTGCTTCGTCCGCGGAGCCGGGCGGCCTCTGCCGGGCCATGTTCCGTCTCCGCAGCGATGTCCGCCTTGCCCTGTGCGACCGCGGGCCGCCTCGCGGTCCGGCCGTCGTCGATCGACAGATGCGGGGCACCGGACCGCCTACGCGCTCATTGGTCTGCCCGGTGGTGGAAGATCGTCCAAAGGTCCGCGCTCAATGTCGCGCCCGAGAACTGAGCCTGGCTGTCTGATCCGGACCGTTCACGATCTACCTCGGGACGTTAGCGGGTTCGACGCCCCCCGCCAAGGGACTTCACGCGGATTTCAGGCCGGTTTCGCGCATAAAGATCACAGGAACCTGAATAATCCGCGTCAGGGAGCGATCCTCGCGGTCATGACGACCACCCGCGGGTGGCCGGCGAGGTCGCAGACCACCCGCGCCGACAGGCCGTGGGCAGCGGCGAGATCCCGCAGATCCGACTCTTGGTCGTAGCCGATCTCGACCAGGAGATGCCCGCCCGGCGCCAGCAGGGGCGGCACCTGGGCCAGGATGGCGCGGTAGGCGTCGAGCCCGTCGGGACCGCCGTCGAGGGCGAGGCGCGGGTCGTGGGCACGCACCTCCTCGGACAGGCCGGCGATGGCGTCGGTCGCGATATAGGGCGGGTTGGCAACGACGAGGTCGAAGGGTCCGGCGAGTGCCGCGGCCCAGTTCCCGGCGGCGAAGGCGGCACGGTTCGCGACGCCGTTGCGGGCGGCGTTGGCCCGGGCGGTCGCGAGCGCAGCCTGCGAACGGTCGAGGCCGAGGCCCTGGGCCCGCGGCCACTCGGTGAGCAGAGCCACCAGGATACAGCCCGATCCGGTGCCGAGATCGACCAGCCGGTGCGAGCCGCCCGGATCGAGGCCGAGGGCGAGGGCCGCCTCGACCAGGGTCTCGGTATCGGGGCGCGGCACCAGGGTGTCGGGCGAGAGCCCGAAGGGCAGGCCCCAGAACTCCCAGGCGCCGATGATCCGGGCCACCGGCTCGCCGGCGACGCGCCGGGCGAGATAGGCCGTCAGGCGCTCCGCCCCCGCCGCCCCGGCGGGCTCGTTCCCGCGCAGGGCGAGGTCGGTGGCGGTGACGCCCAACGCCTCCTCGACCAGGATGCGGGCATCGAGGGCGGCAGTCTCGATCCCGCCCGCCGCGAGCGCGTCGACGGCCCGGGCCCGGGCCGCGGTCCGGGTCGTCCCGGCGTCGATCGGACCGGCGGCGAGGCCGGTCACGCCATCCCCTCGGCAGCCAGCAACGCCGCCTGGTGCTCGGTGATCAGCGCGTCCACCACCTCGTCGAGGGCGGTACCGGCCATCACCTCCTCGAGCTTGTAGAGTGTCAGGTTGATGCGGTGGTCGGTCACCCGGGCCTGCGGGAAGTTGTAGGTGCGGATCCGCTCCGAGCGGTCGCCGCTGCCGACCTGGGACTTGCGGTCCGCGGCGCGGGCGGCATCCTTCTGGCTGCGCTCCTGGTCGTAGAGCTTGGCCCGCAGCAGGGACATGGCGCGGGCCCGGTTCTTGTGCTGCGAGCGCTCCTCCTGGACGAAGATCACGATGCCGCTCGGCACGTGGGTGATGCGGATCGCCGATTCGGTCTTGTTGACGTGCTGGCCGCCGGCTCCCTGCGCCCGCATGGTGTCGATCTTCAGGTCGGAATCGTTGACCTGGATGTCGACCTCCTCGGCCTCCGGCAGCACCGCCACGGTGGCGGCGGAGGTGTGGATGCGCCCCTGCGTCTCGGTATCGGGCACCCGCTGCACCCGGTGGGCGCCGCTCTCGAACTTCAGCCGGGCGAAGACGCCGCGCCCCTTCACCTCGGCCACGACCTCGCGGTAGCCGCCCATCGTGCCGGGGCTCTCGGAGATGACCTCGACCTTCCAGCCCTTCAGGTCGGCGTAGCGCGAGTACATCCGGAACAGGTCGCCGGCGAAGAGCGCCGCCTCGTCGCCGCCGGTGCCGGCGCGCACCTCCAGGATGGCGCTCTTCTCGTCGGCCGCGTCCTTGGGCAGGAGCAGCAATTGCAGCGACCGGGCGGCGGCCTCGCGGGCGGCCTCGGCCTCCGGCTTCTCCTCGGCGGCGAGCGCCCGCATCTCGGGATCGCCCTCCTCGATCATCTCCTCGACGCCGCGCAACGCGCGCTCGGCGGCCCGGAAGGCGCGGATCGCCTCGACGACGGAATCGAGCTCGGACAGCTCGCGCGAGAGCTGCACGAAGCTCTCGGCCTCGGCTTCCCCGGCGCTCAGGGTGGCGGTGACGATGTCGTGGCGGGCCAGGATGGCGTCGAGACGGTCGGACGGGATCGCGATCATGCAGGAGATATGGCCATTCGTATCGGCCGGTTCAGCCGGGGCGGCCCGCGCCCGGTGCCGGAGATGATGCCGCGTATAGCAGGTCTGCGGGGGATGGGGAGTCGGGGTGGCACGGCACACCGCTTGCACCATGGCAGTACGCGCGCCGTTCGCCACGCCCGCACGCCGCACGCGCCCTCAGGCCGGATCGATGCGATGACGGCGGATCGATCCGGCCGACACAGGGAGATGGTTATGATCGAGACGAGCGGCCTCAAGAACCTGTTCGATCGCTGGGAGAGGGTCTGGCATGAGGGCGCCTTCGACCTCGTCGAGGCCTGTGTTACGCCGCATTACATCCGGCACGACGAGTTGGGTGATCGCACCGTGAGCCGCGAGGACTATGCGGCCGAGCTGTCACGCTTGCGGCAGGCGCGACCGGACGTCAGGATCGTGGTGTACGACCATCACTTCGATGGCGAGCGCGCCTGGTACCGCTTCACGATGAGATGGACGGACCGGGAGAGCGGTGAGGTGTGCACCCGCGCGGGCATGCAATCCTATCGCACCGAAGGAGGCAAGCTCGCGGAGACCTGGGTCGTGATGCAGCCGATCGGCTCGGCCTGGAGCGACGCCACGGCACAGCCGAACTGGACGACCCACATCAGTGGTCGGTAGCGCCTCTGGAGCATCTCCCTCGCTTTCGAGCGAGTAGCCGTGGATAAAGCCGGCCCGCCTTACGCGAGACCCTTTGCGGATGAGGGTTGCCTGCCCCATTTTACGAGCGAGCAGCCGCGGGTGGCAGCCCGCGACCCCTCTTGTCGGTCAGACGTCATTACATGAGCCCGATCGTGATGGTGATATTCCATCCGGTCGGGTCCTTCGTGACGGTGATCGTCACGAACGGCCAGCCGTTCATATCTCTCACCCTCTCTCCGGTCTGCGCCAGCTCGAAAGGCGGCGGCCGGCGATTCCGCCGCAAACCCCGCATGCCACGGGGCCTTCGCGGCCGGAGAGAGTCTTTCCCGACGTCAGAACGATCGCACGGTGAGGTTACCGATTCGCGTAGCTGGCAGAGATCCGCCCGTGCCCGTCAGACCGGGACACCGTGCTCTTCCGCGAAGGCCGCGAGCGCCGGCCGTAGCGAAGCCCCGTCCTTGGTCCGCGCCAGTTCCTGCTCCAGGAACGCCGCCACCGCGCCGGCATCGATCCCCAGCACCATCGCCTTGACCGGCCCGATCGAGGCCGGGGACATCGACAGGGCGCGAAAGCCCAACCCGATCAGCGCCATCGCCTCGAGCGGCCGCCCGCCGATCTCGCCGCAGACCGTCGCCGGGGTCCCGGCGGCCTGCGCCCGCTCGGCGATCAGCCGGAAGGCGCGCAAGGCCGCGGTGCTCAACGGGTCGAAGCGGTTGGCGACCTGGCGGTTCTCGCGGTCGACCGCGAACAGGAACTGCATCAGGTCGTTCGAGCCGACCGAGAGGAAATCGGCTTCCGCGGCGATCTCGTCCATCTGGAACAGCAGCGAGGGCACCTCGACCATCACGCCAAGGCGGCAATCCGCCGGCAACGGGTAGCCGTGGCGGGTGAGATGCGCCTTCTCGCGCTCGACGATGGCACGCGCCTGGACGAACTCCTCGACGGTCGCGACCATCGGGAACATGATCTTGAGCGGCCGCCCCCGCGCGGCCTTGAGCAGCGCGCGCAGCTGCATCCGCAGGAGGCCGGGCCGGTCGAGCCCGATGCGGATCGCCCGCCAGCCCAAAGCCGGGTTCTCCTCCTCGAGGGCCTTCATGTAGGGCAGCACCTTGTCGCCGCCGATATCGAGGGTCCGGATGGTCACCGGCAGGTCGCCGACGGCATCGAACACCGCCTCGTACAGGATCTGCTGCTCGGCCGCCGTCGGCATCCGCTCGGCGACCATGAACTGCAACTCGGTGCGGAACAGCCCGACGCCCTCGGCCCCGGTCTCGTTCAGGTGCGACAGGTCGACGATGAGACCGGCATTCAGCTGGAGATTGACCGCGACCCCGTCGCGGGTGACCGCCGGCACGTCGCGGAGCGAACGGTACTGCTCCTGGCGCCTCGCCCGCAGGCGCGCCTTCTCGGCATAGGCCGCCTCGATCTCCGGCCCCGGCCGGATCTGGATCTCGCCGGTCCCGCCATCGACGATGATGGCATCCCCCGTCTCGACCAAGGCCGTGGCGTTCGCCACCTCGCCCACCGCCGGGATGCCGAGGGCGCGGGCCACGATGGCGATGTGGCTCGTCGGCCCGCCTTCCTCAAGCACCACGCCGCGCAGGCGGGCGCGGTCGTAGTCGAGGAGCGCCGCCGGGCCCATCGAGCGCGCCACCAAGATGGCGTTCTCGGGCATCGCGTCGGGCCCGACCGTCGAGCGGCCGACGAGCTGGCGCAGCAGCCGGTTGGCGAGGTCGTCGAGGTCGTGCAGGCGCTCGCGCAGGTAGGGATCGCTCTGGCGCAGCATGCGGGCGCGGTTGTCGGACTGCACCCGCTCCACCGCGGCCTCCGCCGTGAGGCCGGACAGGACCGCCTCGCGCATCCGGCGCAGCCAGCCCTGGTCGTGGGCGAACATCCGCACGGTCTCGAGCACCTCCCGGTGCTCGCCGGCCCCCGCGACGTCGCCGCGCTCGACGAGGTCGTCGATGGCAGCCCGCACCTCGGCGATGGCGGTGTCGAGGCGCGACGCCTCGCGCTCGACATTCTCGGCGATCAGGTTGCGCACCACGATGCGCGGCTCGTGCAGCACGACGTGGCCCAGGCCCACGCCGTCGGCGAGCGCCACGCCCGACTGGGCGAGCGCCCGGCGCGAGGCGCTGACGGTGCCGGGCGACAGGGCCTGCAGCTCGCCCGAGGCGATCATCTCCGCCAGCACCATGGCGGTGGTCTGGAGCGCTTCGATCTCCTCCTCGGAATAGACCCGGTAGGTGCGGTTCTGCACCACCAGGACGCCGAGCGTGTTGCCGGCCCGCAGCAGCGGCACGCCCAGGAAGGCGTGGTAGACCTCCTCGCCGGTCTCCGGGCGGTAGGAGAAGGCGGGGTGCGACTGGGCGTCGGAGAGGGAGAGCGGCTCGGCGGTGGCGGCGATCAGGCCGACCAGGCCCTCGCCGGCCCGCATGGTGGTGAGGTGCACCGCCTCGCGGTTCAGGCCCTCGGTGGCGAACAGCTCGAGGTTGCCGTCGTCGCGCAGGACATAGACCGAGCAGACCTCCGCGACCATGTTGGACGCGATCAGGACAACGATGCGGTCGAGGCGCGCCTGCGGGCCGACGGGCTCCGCCATGGCCTCGCGAAGGCGGCGCAGTAGCAGGCGCGGGCCTCCAGGCGCTGCGGGCATCGTGTCGTGTTCCACCCTTTGGCGAGCCGGGCCTCGCGCGGCGCAACCGTGAGGCTGGGCCTGCGCGGGCCTGACGCATCGGTCCCGTCACCGCCGTATAGCGAGTCCGGCGCCCGGCGGGCAAGCGTCCTTCCGGGGGAGGCGGCTTTCCCTCGCGGGGGAGGGCCGGAGAACGACAGCGCCCCGCCCGCGAGGCAATCGCGGACGGGGCGCTGGGACGGCAGGCCCGTCGGGCCGGCGTCAGGCCTTGTCGAGGCCGTAGAGCGAGTGGAGCGTGCGCACCGCGAGTTCCGTGTAGGCGGTGTCGATCAGCACCGAGAACTTGATCTCCGAGGTGGTGATCGCCCGGATGTTGATGCCCTTCTCGGCGAGCGCCCGGAACGCCTTGGCGGCGACGCCGGCATGGCTGCGCATCCCGACGCCGATCGCCGAGACCTTGACCACGTCGGTGGCGCCCTCGATGCGCTCGAACTCGACCGCGCCGCTTTGCGCGTCGAGGATCGCGCGGGCGCGCTCGTAATCGGCCGCCGGCACCGTGAAGGTCATGTCGGTGGCCGCACCGTCGCCGGACACGACTTGGATGATCATGTCGACGTTGATGTTGGCATCCGCCAGGGGGCCGAAGATGGCGGCGGCGATGCCGGGCTTGTCCTTCACCCGGCGAAGCGTGATTTGGGCCTCGTCCTTCGAGAAGGCGATGCCCGTGATGATCTGCTGTTCCACGATATCGTCCTCGTCGCAGATGAGGGTGCCGGGGCGGGCGTCGTCGGGGTCGTCGAAGGAGGAGCGCACGGTGGTCGGCACCCGGTGCACCATGGCGAGCTCGACCGAGCGCACCTGCAGCACCTTGGCCCCGAGGGAGGCCATCTCCAGCATCTCCTCGAAGGCGACCCTCTCGAGGCGCTGGGCCTTCGGCACCACCCGCGGGTCGGTGGTGTAGACGCCGTCGACGTCGGTGTAGATGTCGCAGCGCTCGGCGCCGATCGCCGCCGCGATCGCGACCGCGCTGGTGTCCGAGCCGCCGCGCCCGAGGGTGGTCAGGCGGCCGGTCTCGGGATGGATGCCCTGGAAGCCGGCGATCACCGCGACCTCGCCGCGCTTGAACCCGGCATCGAGGCGGGCGCCGTCGATGTGCTGGATCCGGGCCGAGCCGTGCTGGTCGGAGGTCTCGATCGGGATCTGCCAGCCCTGCCAGGAGCGGGCCTTGATGCCCATCTCGGCGAGCACGATGGCCAGCAGTCCCGACGTGACCTGCTCGCCCGAGGCGACGACCGCGTCGTACTCGGACTGGGCGTAGAGCGGCGACGCGTCCTTGCACCAGGCCACCAGCTCGTTGGTCTTGCCGGACATCGCCGAGACGACGACCGCGACCTCGTAGCCGGCCCGCACCTCGCGGGCGACATGGCGGGCGACGTTGCGGATGCGGTCGACCGTGGCGACGGAGGTACCGCCGAATTTCATCACCAGGCGGGGCATGGGGATCCGATCGAACAAACCTGTCTCGTGCCGCAGCGCAATGCCGCGGGCGTCCGGCGGGTACAAGCGGGCCGGGGCGGTGTCAATCTTGCAGCCGGGCGCGCCGGTCCTGCGCATGACGTCCCACGGCGGTTGGCCGGAGGCGGCGGCTGCGCTACCTCGACGGTCGAGACATGACCATCATTCCCTGCAGGAAGGCCTGGCGCCGATGAGCCAACCGACCGGACCCTCGATCGACCGCGACGAGGTCGCCCGCTTCGATCGCCTCGCCGCGACCTGGTGGGACGAGGCCGGGCCGATGCGGGTGCTGCACCGCTTCAACCCGGTGCGACTGACCTATATCCGCGACACCGTCTGCCGCCATTTCGGCCGCGACCCGTTGGCGCCGGCACCACTCTCGGGCCTCACCCTCGTCGATGTCGGCTGCGGCGGCGGCGTACTGTCGGAGCCGCTGGCGCGCCTCGGCGCCGACGTCACCGGCCTCGATCCCGCGGTGACGAATGTCAGGATCGCCCAAGGACATGCCGACGAGGCCGGCGTGCCGGTGCGCTACCGGGCCGAGACGATCGAGGACGTGGTGGCCGCCGGCGAGCGCTTCGACGTCGTCTGCGCCATGGAGGTGGTCGAGCACGTCACCGACATGCCGGCTTTCGTGCGTACCGCCTGCACGGCGGTGAAGCCCGGCGGCCTGTTCTTCGCCGCCACCCTCAACCGGACGATGCGCTCCTTCGCCCTCGCCATCGTGGGCGCGGAATACGTCCTCAACTGGCTGCCGAAGGGCACCCACGATTGGGACAAGTTCGTCACCCCCGACGAGTTGTGCGACGCGGTCGAGGGCGGCGGGCTGACCCTCACCGACACGGTCGGGGTGGTGTTCAACCCGCTCACCGGCCGCTGGGGCACCGCCCGCGATACGGCCGTCAACTACATGATCGCCGCCGAGAGGCCGCGCGACTGACCGTAGCAACCGTGGCCCGTCCCTCCCGGTTATCGCACCGATACGAGGAGACGGGTCCATGCTGGAGAAGATTCCGCACGCTGTCGGCGAGGCGTTGTCGGGCCTGCGCGCCGGCATGGGAAAGACCGCCTATCACGCCGAGTTCGAGGGCGCGCCCGACGCGATCCGGGTGACGAGCCCGGCCTTCGCCGAGGGCGCCGCGATGCCGGCGCGGTTCACGCAGGACGGGGCGAAGGTCTCGCCGCCGCTCGCCTGGGACGGCCTCCCGGTCGGCACCGCCGCGCTGGTGCTCCTGGTCGAGGATGCCGACAGCCCGACGCCGAAACCGATCGTCCACGCCATCGCCTGGGACCTCGACGCCGCGGCCGGCGGCCTGCCGGAGGGCGCGCTCGCGAGTCCCGGCTCCGACGGCACGGTCGAGGAGGTCGGCAAGAACACCTTCCTCAAGGCCGGCTACCTGCCGCCCGATCCGCCGACCGGGCACGGCCCGCATCGCTACCTGTTCCAGGTCTACGCGCTGAACCGCCATCTCGGGCTCGAGGGCGTCCCGGGCCGCGGCGCCCTCCTCGAGGCGATGCATGGCCACGTCCTGGCCAAGGGTGCGCTGATCGGCACCTATGAACGCCGCTGACCTCCGCCTCATCCCTGTCCCGGCTTGCCAGCGGCCGCGGCCTGGCCCACCACTCGATGCCTAGGGCAGCGCCCGATCGCGTTGCGATCGGGCGCTGCTCCAGGGTTTTGACTTTGCCGCATTTTCTTCGACGAACCGGTACCCCTTCGTCGGAAAATGCTCTGGCCGCCGGATGCGCGGCGGGGAGGATCGGTGGCGATGAAGGCACTCCTGTGCAAGGCGCTCGGCGGGCCGGAGGATCTGGTGATCGAGGAGGTGCCGGATCCGGTGCCCGGCCCGGGCCAGGCCCTGGTCCGTGTCACCGTCGCGGCGCTCAACTTCTTCGACACGCTGATCATCGCCGGCCGCTACCAGGTGAAGCCGGAACTGCCGTTCTCGCCCGGGGCCGAGGCCTGCGGGGTGATCGAGGCGGTGGGTCCGGGCGTCGAGTCCTTCCGGGCCGGCGAGCGGGTGATCGTCCATCTCGGCTACGGTGCCTGCCGCGAGCGGGTCGCGGCGCCGGTCTCCGGCCTGACCCTCGTGCCGGAGGGCGTCAGCGACGAGCAGGCGGCGGGCCTCTCCGTCACCTACGGCACCTCGCTGCATGCGCTGCAGGACCGGGCGAACCTGAAGCCCGGCGAGACCCTGGCGGTGCTCGGCGCCACCGGCGGCGTCGGCCTCGCGGCGGTGGAGCTCGGCCATGCGATGGGCGCCCGGGTGATCGCCTGCGCCTCCTCGGCCGAGAAGCTCGACCTCGCCAAGGCGCACGGCGCCGACCTTACCCTCGATTACAGCCAGGAATCCCTTCGCGACGGGCTGAAGCGTCTCGGTGGCGAGGCCGGCATCGACGTCGTCTACGATCCCGTCGGCGGCGCCTATTCCGAGCCCGCCCTGCGCTCGCTCAACTGGAAGGGGCGCTTCCTGGTGGTCGGCTTCGCGGCCGGCGAGATTCCCAAGATCCCGCTGAACCTGGCGCTCCTGAAGGGCATCGACATCCAGGGTGTCTTCTGGGGCGCCTTCCTCAAGCGCGAGCCCGAGGGCCACGCCGCCAACCAGGGCCGCCTGCTGGCACTGGTGAGAGAGGGACGGCTCTCGGCCAAGGTGCACGGCGTCTACCCGCTGGAGGAGGCCGCCGCCGCCCTCGGCATCCTGGCGCGCCGCGAGGCGATGGGGAAGGTGCTGCTGCGGCCTTGAACTCCCCTCCCCTCTCGCGACCGACGCGGGAGGGGTTTCGCGGCCGCTCGGGGGAACAGTTCGGGCGCCGGGCCGTTCACGGCGTAGCCTTTTCATTCCCGAGCGTCAGGACGGAGACACCGTGGGCGACATCATCCGCATCATCCTGCTCGTCGTGATCCCGCCGATCGGCGTGCTGTTCACCGTCGGGTTCGGCCTGCAGTTCATCCTCAACGTGGTGCTGACGCTGTTCGGCTACATCCCGGGCCTGATCCACGCCATATGGGTCGTGACGCGGCGCAATTACTGATCCGGAGCTTAGTCCAGCGCCGAACGCGAAAAACCCCCGCAGGGCGAGCCCTGCGGGGGTTTTTCGTATGGTTGGTTGCGGGGACAGGATTTGAACCTGTGACCTTCAGGTTATGAGCCTGACGAGCTACCGGGCTGCTCCACCCCGCGCCAGGGTGTGATCTGCGTCGTGCAGAGGGAACGTGACGTGCTTGGCAGGTCTGGCGGTGACCGACTCTCCCGTGTCTTGAGACACAGTACCATGGGCGCTGGGGCGGTTAACGGCCGAGTTCGAGATGGGATCGGGTTCTGATCACCCCGCTCAGACCACCAGACCGGCCAAGCACGTTCGTTGCGGCAAGCATGCGTTCTGCGGCAGCCGCTCGGCTGCGTCAGGCGTCTTCATCGTGTCGTGGTGTTAGGGTTGATCCGGACACGGATCATGAGAGCGATCAAGCCGATCGAGCGATTAGTACTGGTCAGCTCAGCGCGTTACCGCGCTTGCACATCCAGCCTATCCACGTGGTCGTCTTCCACGGCTCTCAAGGGAGTTCTCGTTTCAAGGGGGGTTTCCCGCTTAGATGCCTTCAGCGGTTATCCCGACCGAACATAGCTACCCTGCACTGCGGCTGGCGCCACAACAGGTCCACCAGAGGTTCGTCCATCCCGGTCCTCTCGTACTAGGGACAGATCCTCTCAGAACTCCAACACCCACGGCAGATAG
>NZ_JAAKGV010000040.1 GCF_011043735.1 Methylobacterium sp. DB0501
GGGAGCAGAGATGGCCGAGCATGCGCGCTTGCGGATCGACGCAGGTCTGCAGGTGTACTTCTGCGATCCACGCTCACCCTGGCAGCGGGGGACGAACGAGAATACGAACGGGTTGCTGCGTCAATACTTCCCGAAAGGAACGGATCTGAGCGCTCACAGCGTGGACGATCTTGCTGCTGTGGCCGCGGCCCTCAACAGCAGACCGCGCAAGACGCTGAACTGGAAGACGCCGGCAGAGGCACTCGACGCTGTTCTCGCAACCGGGCAAGATGGTGTTGCGACGACCGCTTGACCCCAAGCAATACTTAGCTCTACGGTACACCGAGCGCCTGGCTGGAGCCGGCATCGAGCCGTCGGTCGGCAGCGTCGGTGACAGCTACGACAACGCCTTGGCGGAGACGATCAACGGCCTGTTCAAGGCAGAGGTCATCCATCGACGCGGGCCGTGGCGATCCTTCGAGGCGGTCGAGTACGCCACCCTGGAATGGGTCGACTGGTACAACCACCGTCGCCTCGTCGCGCCGATCGGCAACGTTCCTCCCGCCGAGGCCGAAGCGCGCTATCATGCCAACGTCGGCGACCAAGCCCTGGCCGCCTGACCCAAGACAATCAGCCTCCGACAAACCCGGAGCGGTTCAGCCTCGACCCCCGAAGCGCCCCTTGGGCTGGCGGAGCCGGTGTCCGCGGCCACCCCTCGGATGAGGGCGCCACCCATGGAGTGATCCATGCGGCAGCAAACGGTCTCCTCAGGGCACATGCCTCCTCGGACGCCCGGTCAATGTCGCGGCGGTGCCAGACCACAGCGGCGCCCGACGCCAAGACCAACGCCGGACAGAACCCCCTCTCGGTCATCCGGTCCCGCACCGGCGCGGTCCTTACCCCGAGCGCCTCGGCCGCCATGCTGCTCAGCATGTACTCGTCCCCGAAGTCTTCGATGTCGCTCTCACGGAAAGTCGCCGAACCGGGCCCGTTGGCAGTGATCGAGCCTGGACGGGGCGGCGAGCGCACGACACACTCGTTGGTCAGCAGACCTGCCGCTGCCTGTTTCTGGGTGAGGTAGGGGCAGAGTCGTCCGACGATCATGTCCAGGGGGCAAGCGTGTCCTCCCTCTCCCAGAACATGAGCTTCCCCTCACCCGAGGTCCTACGGGTTCCTCGGGTGGCACCTCACCCCGGCGGAGCCGACACGACCTTCCTGGTCCGCTTGCCCTCCCGAAGCGCCCGGGCACCGAAGCGGAGCCCCGGCGCGGGCGATGCCACGGCCAAGTCGCCGCCCGCGCCCGCGAGATCGTCGAGTATCGGGCAGTCTGGGCGGTGGTCGCCGCCGCAGTGCTCGGCAAGGTCCGACAGCGTGCGCACCATGGCCTGCAGTTCCCCGACCTTCCTGTTCAGCGCCGCCACGTGTTCCAGCGCCACGGCCTTGACCTGCGCGCTCGCCCGGTCCCGGTCGCGCCAGAGGGCCAGCAGCCCGGAGATCTGCTCCACGGAGAAGCCGAGATCGCGGGCGCGGCGGATGAAGCGAAGCGCGTGGACGTCCGCCTCGCCGTAGTGGCGATAGCCGGAATCCGAGCGCCCGGCCTTAGCGATCAGGCCTATGCTCTCGTAGTACCGGATCATCTTGGTCGAGACGCCCGACGCCTCGGCGGCCTGCCCGATGTTCAGCATGGCAACGCTCCGCTCACTCCGCAGGGGCCACCCGTCCCGGCGCTGGGGCGAGCCCGGCCCTCCCGCCGCCGGCCGGGCCCGGGATGGCCGGCGGCGAGAAGCGCCTCAGACGCAGGGCGTTCGTGACCACGAACACGCTGGACAGAGCCATCGCGCCGGCGGCCAGGACGGGTGACAGCATCATCCCGTTCAGGGGATACAGCACGCCCGCCGCGACCGGGACGAGGGCGACGTTGTAGGCGAAGGCCCAGAACAGGTTCTGTCGGATGTTGCGCATCACCGCCCGCGACACCGCGACCGCGTTCACGACCCCGCGCAGGTCACCCGACATCAGGACGACGCCGGCGCTCTCGACGGCAACGTCCGTCCCGGTCCCCACCGCAAGGCCGACGTCCGCCTCGGCGAGGGCGGGAGCATCGTTGATGCCGTCCCCGACGAAGGCGACCTTGCCGCCCGCGGCCGAGCGAAGCCCCTTCACGGCTGCGACCTTGCCGTCGGGCAGCACTTCCGCCACGACCTCGTCAATCCCGACCTTGCGGGCAATGGCCTCGGCGGTCCGGCGATTGTCGCCCGTGACCATCGCCACCCTAAGCCCGAGCGTCCGGAGGGCCCTGACCGCGGCCGGCGAGTTCTCCCGCACCGGGTCGGCGACGGCGAGGATGGCGACCGGACGGCCGTCGACCGCGGCGTAGAGAGGACTCTTGCCTTCCCCGCCGAGCTGGGCCGCCTCGGGCGCGAAGCCGGAGACGTCGTAGCCGAGGCGGGCCATGAACCGGTCGGCCCCCACTTCCACCTTTCGGCCCCCCACGCGGCCGGAGACGCCGCAGCCCGGCACAGCCTCGAACTCCTGGACGGGGCCGACGGCCAGCCCGCGGCGCTTCGCCGCCTCCACCACGGCGGCGCCGACCGGGTGCTCCGAGCGGGCCTCGACCGCGGCGACCAGGGCCAGCACCTCGTCGCCGCCGGACCCTGCGGCCGGCGCGAGGTCGGTCAGCTCCGGGCGCCCCTCCGTCAGCGTCCCGGTCTTGTCGAACGCCACCGTGCCCACGTCACGGAGGGCCTGGAGCGCGTCGCCGTGGCGGAAGAGGACGCCGAGTTCGGCGGCGCGGCCCGTGCCCACCATGATCGAGGTCGGCGTGGCGAGGCCCATTGCGCAAGGGCAGGCGATGATCAGGACGGCGACGGCGTTCACCAGGGCGAGGCCGAGGGCGGGCGTCGGGCCGAACGCGACCCAGGCGACGAACGTCGCGGTGGCCGCCGCCATGACGGCGGGGACGAACCAGCCGGTCACGCGGTCGACGGCGGCCTGGATCGGGAGCTTCGAGCCCTGCGCCTCCTCGACCATGCGCACGATGCGCGCGAGCACCGTGTCGCCGCCCACGCCAGTGACCCGGAAGTCGAAACCGCCAGTCGCGTTCACGGTGCCTCCGACGACCATGTCGCCCGTGTTCTTGGCGACCGGGACGGGTTCGCCGGTGATCATCGCCTCGTCCACGTGGCTGGATCCGGCGACGACCTCGCCGTCGACCGCGACCCTCTCGCCGGGGCGCACCCGGACGATATCGCCGACGCACAGTGCCGCGACCTCCACCTCGGCCTCGCCACCGTCCCGGACCACGCGCGCCGTCGTCGGAGCGAGCGACACCAGCCGCTCGATGGCGGCGCCCGTGCGTCCCTTCGCACGCGCTTCGAGGTAACGCCCGAGCAGGACGAGGAAGACGATGACGGCTGCCGCCTCGTAGTAGACGTTCCCCGTGCCCGCCGGCAGCAGCCCGGGCAGGAAGGTCGCCACAAGCGAGTAGCCGTAGGCCGCGCTCGTGCCGAGCGCCACGAGGGAGTTCATGTCCGGGTGCCCTCGCAGCAGCGCCGGGACGCCCTTCCTGAGGAAGCGCAAGCCCGGGCCGAACAGGACGAGGCCAGCGAGCGCCGCCTCGACCGTCCAGGTCGCACGCATGCCGACGGTATGCGTCACCCACGCGTGCAGCGCGGGGACGAGGTGCGACCCCATCTCGACGGCGAACAGCGGGAGCGCGAGGGCGAGCGCGAGCAGGAGGTCGCGGCGTAGGCCGGCCGCCCCGGACTCGCGTGCCTCGCGCGCCCGGTCGGTGCCCCGGTCCTCCCCGACCGTGCGCGCCTCGTATCCCGTCCCTTCCACGGCCTCCAGGAGGTCCGCCTCCCTCACGGCGCCCGCCGGGTGACGCACCGTCGCGCGTCCCGTCGCCAAGTTCACGGCGGCGCCTGTCACCCCGGGTATGCGGGCAAGGGCCTGCTCGACGCGCGAGACGCAGGACGCACAGGTCATGCCGTCAACCGCGATCTCGGTCCGAGCCTCCGGCACGGCGTAGCCCGCCTCCTCGATGGCGCGGACGGCGGCGGCCGGGTCCGCGGCGCCGGAGAATCGCACACGCGCGCGGGCCGTCGCCAGGTTCACCGCCGCTTCGGCGACGCCGGGAAGCCGACCGAGCGCGGCCTCGACCCGAACGACGCAGGATGCGCAGCTCATGCCCTCCACCGGTAGGCTGAGCTGCCGTCCCGGGGCGGCATGGTGAGTGGAAGCTTGGACGACGTCCTGACCCATGGTCGGTGCACTCCTCTGTCTCGACTTCCACGGACAGATAAGGCTTCCAACGATGGGAGGGTCAACGGGATCCCGGCGATGCCACCCACATGGACCAATGAACTGGGCGGAGCGGGATCGCACCTGCCGCGCGAAAGGCCACCGGCCCTTGACCTTCCCATCGTTGGAAGGACCATGTGGGAGGGGAACGCGCTACAAAGGAGATGGTCATGCTGCGTTTCCACGTGTCCAACATGAACTGCGGCGGCTGCGCCAAGGGCGTCACCCGTGCCGTCCAGGGTCTTGACGGTGACGTGAAGGTCGACGTCGACCTGTCCAGCCGGGAGATCACCGTCCGCGGCGCCGTCGACCCATCGCGAGTGGTGGCAGCCCTCAGGCAAGCCGGGTACGAAGCCCGGGCGCTGGGCGCCTAAATCACGCGCCTGCGGGATCCACCGGCAGCGAGTGCCGGGATCCCGCGGCCCCTGGCTTGCATTGTCCGGCACAGCCGTGAGACAGTTCAGGCGGGCATGTTTCGAAGCGGACGAACCTTGCTATCGTTGAGGACCCTCCTCGTCGCGATGGTCGCGGCGTGCCTGGCGGCCTTCCCGGCCGGCATCTGGCGCGCATCCGCACCCATCGGCGTGACTGCGTCCCGCGCCGCGGACGGCGTGCGGTACGCGCATGGCGGGGCGGGTCACCACCATGGCATGACCGGGCCGCACGAGGACGCCCCGGTTTCGCTCACGGCCGAGCCCGATGACGACGGCTGCATGCATCACGCGTCCGGCGGCAAGCGCTGTGCCCCAACCTGCTGCGGCTTCGCCTGCCATGCCTTCGAGCCCTCGCTCGCGCCCGGGCTGACGGACCCGCCCAGCCGCACCTCCGATTGCCACGTGACGAACGACGAGCAAGTCGAGGGCGGCACGCCTTTCCGCATCGAGCGCCCACCCAGGGCAGCCTGAACCGGGGCGGACCCGCGTCCACCTCGCGCGAGGCTTCCGTCAGCGGAACTCATCGCGTCGCTCGACTGACCGGTTCGCGTCCTTGCCCGCGGGCAAGGCCATGTCCCGTGCCTGCCCCCTTCGGCCGCTTGCCTGACGCCACCCGGCGGCGGACCGGGAACCGCTGCCTCGTCGAGGCGGAGGGCGAGGCGGCGTGACCACCGACCGGTCGTCCATTCGCGTGTCCCGAACGGCACCACCCGCGCCGCGTCCTGCCTGGCCTATGGCGAGGCTCGCGCAGGCCGGTCGTGCCCAGGGACCGACCAGGCCATCGTACCAGGATCGACCAGTGACAACGAACTTGTTCCGGGCATTCGCCGCGGCCGGGGCGCTTGCCCTCGTGGCCGGGCCCGCCCTGTCGCATGACGAGGGCGCCACGGCGGGCGGGATCCACATCGAGGGGATCGCCGCCACCCCGGCGAGACCAGGCGAGACGAGCCGGGTCACGTTCACCATCGAGAACGACGGGCCGGACCGGGCCGTGCTGGTGGGACTGCTCCTGCCCACCGGCGAGCCGTCGCAGGTGCGCGGGTTCCTGGGTGGGGGCCACAGCGCCGCGATGGCCGGCGTGCGCGTCGGGGCGGGTGACGTCTACGGGCTCGGCGACCGCACGGCCTGGATCGACATCGGCCCCCTTCGGAACGAGCTGCCGGACGGCGCGACGGTCCCGGCCGTCATCCGGTTCGACAGCTTCGATGTTCCGGTCACGCTGCATGTGGGCGGCATGCCTGCGGCCGGCACACCCTCGGCCCGGGCATCCCGGTGAGCGGCATGCCACCACCTCCGATATCGCTGGCCGACACCGCCGGGCTTTTCTCGGCGGAGCTGCCCGCCCGGATCGAGCAGGGCTTCGAGCGGCGGGCGCTGGCCCCCCGGATCGGGGTCGTCCTCATCCTCCTGCTGGGTGCCCTCGCCGACTACGGCCACGGCGAACGCACGGGCCATTGGGTCGTGCTCGGGGCTTACGGCCTCGTCACGCTGCTGGCGGCGGCCGGCGCCCGGGCGCGGTCCGAACGCGTCCGCTCTTGGCTCCCGCTCGCGGCGACGTGCGCCGACGCGGCCATCGCGGTCTACGTGGTCGCCGACCACGTGCCTCGTTACAGCGGCGAGGCCCACCTCGCGACCGACGCGGTCAGTCTATTGCCGGCGTACCTGTTCCTGCTGCAGACCGGCATGCGTCTCAGGCCCCGGCTCGCCGCGCTCTTCGCGGCGCTCGTGGCCGCCGGGTGGGCGACGGCGCTGGCCTTGCTCCTCGACCCCGCGCGCCTCGGTCCGGACGGCGCGCACGTCCTGGTCCGCCAGGGGATGGGCCTCGCTGCGTTCGCTGTCGCGTCGGGCTTCGTCGTGTCGACGACGGCGTGGATGCGTGCCGCGGCCGCCGCGGCGTTGCGCGCCGGGGAGGAGCGGCTGATGCTGTCCAGGTTCCTGCCGGACGGCGTGGCCACCGAGGTCGTCCGCACGGGCGGCACGGCTTCCGTGGCCGAGCGCCACGCGACCCTGCTCAGCGTGGACCTGCGGGGTTCCTCGGCTCTCGCCAGGGCGTACCCGCCTGCGCTCTCCATCGCTTGGCTGCTGGAATTCCGGCGGCTCGTCCATGACGCGGTGACGACCCATGGCGGCGTAGTCGACAAGTACGTCGGCGACGGGGTGCTGGCGCTGTTCCTCGACGGCGATGCCGGCGAGCAGGCTGGCCGGGCACTGGCCGCAGCGGAGGCGATGCTCGACACCCTGACCGCGCTGAACCGCGAGCGGTCCAGGGCGGGGCGCCCGACGCTGCGGGTCATCGCCGCACTGCACTGCGGCCCGGTCCTGGCCGGCGTGTTCGACGACGGCCGGCGCGCCGAGTTCACGGTGCTCGGGACGGTCATGAACGACCTGTCGCGGATCGAGCGGCGCGCCAAGGAGGAAGACCTGGATGTGGTCGCCAGCGCCGACGTCCTGCGCCGGTTCGGCGCCGACGCGCCCGAACGGCTGGCTCCCCGCTCTTTGCCGCCCTCGGGGGAAACAACCCTGCCGCGCCTCTTCGCACTCCGCCTCGGCGCAGCCGAGCGGCCGGCGGAGAAAGGCGGGCGCGGCCTCCCGTCAGCCTCCCCCTCCATTGTCACCGACCCGGGAAGCGTGCCGTGAAAGCCACCCCGTCGTCCGGCACAGCGCCTTCCCCCGCCGAAGGCAGCGGCACGCCCGGCTTTGCAGGCCCCCACGGAAGGAACGTCGCCGCGCCCGACGACGCGACGTGGCGACGTTCCGTCCGCTCCCCGCGAGTGATGAACGGAAGGAGGCCGCGACCATGACACGCCCCGTAAAGCGCTGTCCGAAAGGAATTCCGCTGCTGCGCTCGTCCTGGTCCGCCCTGACGCCAGTGGATCCAGGGGCGGCCGAGGCCGCGCAGGCCTACCTCGCCCTCGCCGACGCCGCCCTGCCCGGCCTCGTCCGGTCCCTCCACCTCGTGGGCTCCGCCGTGCTGGGCGACTTCCGGTCCGGGTCGAGCGACGTGAACTTCGTTGCCGGGACGCACGGTCCGGCCCCGACTCAGGCGCTCGAAGCCGTTCACCAGGACATCGCGCCCGGGCATCCGCTCTCGCGACTCGACGGGATCTACGTCACGGAAGACGAGTTGCGCCTCGGGACGTGGGAGGTGACCGGACCGCAAGTTCGACGCGGGCGGTTCATCCCCACCGGACCGCACGGGCGCCGGGCACTGGATCGGTACGCGTTCGCGACCGGCGCCGTCGCCGCCCGAGGGACGACGCCGACGGGGCTGGAGCATCGCATCTCGTCGCGGGACATCAACCGCGACCTCGTGCTGCTGGCGGGGAAGGCGGTCACGGCCGCCCGTCGCGCGGCGCCGAGCGCCTGGGAGGCGTCCTCCCTCGTCCTCGGCACCGCGCGCTTGCACTACACCCTGCTCACCGGGCGGGTGACGACGAAGACCGACGCCGGCCTGTACGGACTGGTTACGTTCTCGCCGTGCTGGGCGTCGGTCCTCGACCGGGCCTTAGCCGTCCGACGGGACGGCGCGGGTTCCGCGGCGGTACTCCAGGCCGGGGAGGTCGAGGCTTTTGCCGCCATGGTCGCCGCCGACATGGAGGAACTCGCCCCGGAGGCGCGCGGATGACGTTCACGTCGGCGCGGGTTCCGTTCGGCGTCGCGGCGTTGCTCCGCCTACGCGGGTCGCGACGTGGACATCCCGGGCGCGGCAGCCACGCGTCCGAGCGCGCCACGGGGTCGCCGCGTGCCGTCGCTCGAAGGGCGCTTATGGCGCGCTTCGGGCATCGCGCCCTTGTGGGGGCTAAACGGCTTCTCAAGCGGCTTTGAGCTCGTCACAGGGGGCGGGATCAGAAGATCAGGTACACCGCCACAACAGTGGCAACGAGGGTCAGGGCACATCCCAGAATGGAAATCGGTTCTTCGCCGTTTCCTCCGTCTCGGAATCGTACCACAGCGCCTCATCGTCATGTGTCACGGCGGTCTTCCTCGCTTGTCCCCTGCCGGGATTGGGCGCTCCCAGAGGGTTCAGGCCTGAGCGTTAAATCGCAGCCAACGGCATGCCGGGGGTGCCGCGACGGATCGTCGCGTGCCTGCAACGCGGGACCAACCGAAAGGGGCGTTGCCGCAAGGTGGATCGTGCCTGCCGGCACGCCGGCCCGGAAGGCGAAGCGAGGGCAAGTGGGCCGCGACTGCCCCGAAGCGATGCTTGGTTCGGATCGGATCCAGGCGGACGTGCTCGGGCGTCAGGCTAGGTCGAGGCCGAGCCGAATGTCTGCAGGACCATTCCCGGACGAGGGCGGACCGACATTTCGGTCATTCGTCATTTGGGGTTGATGGCCCCGCGTGACTTTCTCTAGCGCCGCCCTCAGACGGCGAGGAGCGTCCCGGGACGACGCACGGCCCGACGGCCCGCGTTGGCGCCCCCGAGGGGCTGCCCCCCTCGCTCGCGGCCTTGGCCGCGAGACCTCGGTCGCGGATCACCCCGGCCGAGTTCACGTCACGATGCTCGTCCAGCCCGCACGGGCAGACGTGCTGGCGCAGCGATAGCGGCTTTGGCACAACCGCCCCGCATCGCCGGCACTCCTGCGACGTCCCCCTGGCATCGACGCAGATCAACTCGCCACCGGCCCTCGCAGCCTTGTAGCGGACGAACTGCACGAGCTTGCCTCATCCCGCATCGAGGATGGACCTGTTCAACCCCCTCTTCTGGGCGACGTGCGTGCCCGGCTCCTCGACAGTCCCCGCAATCGAGCGGGTCATGTTCCGGATGCGCAGATCCTCCAGCACGACGAGCGCATGCTCGCGCGCCAGCCGCGCCGAGACGCGGTGGAGATGCTGGTCCCGCGTGTTCGCCACCGCCCGGAGTTGGCGCGCCAGCCGTGCCTTGACCTTGCGCCGGCGGTTCGAGCCCTTGCGGCATCGTGCGAGCGCCCGGCGGGACACCCGGATCTCGCGCTCGCGACGCGAGGCTGGTCGGACGTTCGGGATGCGGCAGCGCCTCGACGCCAAGGTCGCCGCCCACCGCCTCGCCGGCGGGTGGCGTAGCCGCCACCACCTCATTGGTCTCGACGGTGAAGCCGACGTACCGGTGCCGGCCCTTGCGGGTGAACGTCACGCCCAGGATCTTGGCGTCGGACGGAAGCGCCCGGTCGTGGTTAAGGCGGATCGGGCGGTCAAAACCCTTGAGCCGGATGCGGTCGCCCTCGTGCCGCAGGCCTGCGGCCTCAAGCAGGCCGAAGGTGTTCCAGCGCGAGACTGGCTTGAAGCGTGGGAATCCAGGCTTGAGCCCGCGCTTGATCCGTCCGAAGAACCCGGTGAAGCCGTCCTCGACGCGCTTGAGCGTCCAGCGACCCATGTTGGCCGGAGCGGCCAGCCTGGTCGTCGCGCTGGGGGGGCTGCGGGAGAACCGGGCCCGGCTGTCGGCCAAGACGCCGATGGCCGGGGTGATGGACTTCCTGTTCAAGCTCTGGGCGGCGTTCATGCGCTTCCTTGAGGACGGGCGGGTCTACCTGAGCAACGCCGCCGCCGCCGAGCGGGCGCTGCGCGGGATCGCGGTGGGCCGCCGCAACTGGACGTTCGCTGGCTCGGACGCGGGCGGACGGGCGGCGCGCGGCGGCGCTGTACACGCTGACCGAGACCGCCAAGCTCAACGCGGTCGATCCCCGGGCCTGGCTGGCCGACGTGCTGGCCCGACTGCCGGCCCATCCCGCGCGCCGGATCGACGAACTCCTCCCCTGGAACTGGACACCGCCCCAGCAATCCCAGAGTGCCGCCTGACCTCGCGAGCGCGCAATGATGCTCGCCGCGCGGCCGTCGCCGAACGCGTACGGTGACTGACGTGCACCATCCTCTCAGGATGCATCGGCGACCTCCATCGTCGGGACGAGCGTTCGTTCGCGATGCCTCGAACGGATGCCGGCGGGGCCGACCGGTGGCGGCGGGGCAGGACGCATGGCCGGACGGTGACCCGGATGGGCTGGCGTCCGGCCGAAGCCCGATGCGGCCCCTCCCACGCGTGGAGGGAGGCCCCCGCAGGGCGCTCCCACCCTTGGACGGCGCCGGGGAATCGGACGCGGGCCCAATTTCGGGGGCCGCCCGGAAAGCCACAAACGGCACCATCGGCACGCGGGCGCCGCTCCGCCGGCTTCGCGCCCTGACCGCCCGGCCCGGGCGGCGTCTTTCACCCGGGCCGGACGCCGCGGAGGCGTCGGGGCAAGCGTTCCTTCGCGACCCGGACCGCGCCTACCGAACGGGACTCCACCCAACGCACCTCTCCAGCAGGCGGGTCGGGTGCCTCGCATAGTCGATGCCCGTTCCCTGCTCGTCCTCCGCGGCGGCGAAGGCGGCATAGTGAATGGATTGCAGGAAGGCGTTCCCGGGCAACCGGTCGGCGAGGAGCAGTATCGGCCCGACGCCGCCGCCGTGGGCGAGAGCGAGCCGGCCTGCGGCGAGGGCTCCCGCCAGGTCGGCGAGCAGGCGCCTGTCGTCGGGCCGGAACGCGGCGAGCGCCGCGCTCGCCTCGTCGTAGGCGGTCGCGAGGGCGTCGTCCTCCTGCCAGGCGTCGTGAAAACCCTCGCCGTCGCGCAGGTGCTTCCGGCGCACCCCCTGCCGCTTGGCGGCCCAGTCCCGGGCGTAGGCGTCGTTGAGGACGAGCAGCGTGGCCAGCTTCGGGTCGTCGTGCTGCACGAACGCCCAGTCGGGTCCGGCCGGTTTCGGCCGGCACAGGGCATCCTCGACCGTGATGGCGTCCTCCGCCACGCCGAGCCACGCGCGGAGCCCGGCGCAGCCGTGCTCGTGCTCCGCCTTGCAGTCGTGTCCCAGGGCCACGCCCCATGGGCTGCCGCCTTCCCCGAGCAGGACGACGCGGTTCTGGTTTCCGGCCTTCATGTCAGCCTCCGGGATGACGCGGCGGGAGCGCCTGACAGGGGAGACGATCGCCGCTTTCGCAGGAATGGCAAGGGCGCGCCCGTACCGGGTCGAGCCGGAGGGGCGCGCGCCGGCCGGCCCGGCCCCGGAACCTGTCGTCGGCGCGTTCGTGCGCCCGGTGTCCGCCGACGGAGCCGACCGTCCGTCGAGGCGTCGCGTCGTCAGCGATGGCGCCCGGGTTGTGGATTGCCCGGTCCTTCCCAAACTGGGCACGAGGCGGCCGCGCGCGTCGCGTCGGAGTGAAGGAATTGAGCGGGTCGGGGTCCTGGTTCGCGGACGCGATGCGCGGGAGCGCCGCCGGTCTTGGGGGCACGCACCTCAAGGTCCACGACCTGCTGCGCGCGCTCCCCCTGCAGGCGGTGCGCAACAACCTCGTCGCCGGGCTCGGGCACGCCGGCTCCCGCGGCCGACCGCTCTGGGACCACCAGGCCGAGACCCTGGCGGCGTTGGCGGCCCACCTCGCCGACCCGGCGTGCGACCCGCGGGCCCTGGCGGTGATCCCCACCGCGGGCGGCAAGACCGAGATCATCGTCAGGCTGGTGGAGGCGACCGGTCTCGACGCGGGCGGCGCGCGCCTGGCGGTCCCGACCATCGTGCTGGAGCCCTCGCGCCACCTCATCCGGCAGACAGTCGAGACGTTCCGCGAGCGCTTCCCGGCCCTGCAGGTGTCCGGGCTCCTCGCGCCGGACGACCGGCCGCGCAACGTGACGGTGATGAGCTACGATCTCTTCGTCAACATGCTCCGCGACGGCAGGCTGCTCCCCGGCGACGTCGGGGCGGTCGTCATGGACGAGGCCCACCGCGGGCTCTCGGACCTGCGGCAGGACCTGATCCGCCGGTTCCTCGACCACGCCGTGGTCACGGCGTTCAGCGCCACGCCCGCCTTCGACGCGAACAAGACCGTGCACGCGCTGCTCGGCTCGGAGAACGAGGTCATCAAGGTCGCGGACGAGCGCCTACGGCGCGAGGGGATCATCTCCCCCGTGGCCAACTACGTCCTGCGCGTCGACGTCGTCGGCGCCCTGCCGGACGACCCCGCCCTCAGGCGCGCCATCCTCAGGAAGGCCGGACACGAAGCCCTGGTCGGCTTCCTCGCCACCTACGAGGAGCCGGCCACGGGCCTGCGCCTGCGCGACAAGGCCTTCTTCGGCTACGCCAACGGCATCCGGCAGGCCGAGGGGCTCGCCGCCGCGATGACGGCGGCGGGCATGCCGGCCCGCGGGGTCAAGGGCAGCGACGGCCTGGAGGCGTTGAAGGCCAACCTTCTAGACCTGCGGGACGGGCACCTGCGGGCGCTGGTCAACGACAAGGTGCTCGTGGAGGGGGTGAACCTGCCGCAGGCGCGCGGCGTGGTCGCCTTTGATGCGACCTCGTCCCTGGTCAAGCACGTCCAGCGCTGCGGGCGCGCCAGGCGCCTCGACCCCGCGCTCGACCGATCCGACCCGCGGCAGATGTCCTCCGTGGTCGAGGCGATGGTCTGCATCGACGGGATGCCGCTCGACACGCAGCGCATCTACGCCGAGGCCATCGGCGACCTGTCGGTGGCCCGGGTCTACGACACGCCCCGCCAGGACGCGGCGGCGCTCGCGCGCGAGATCGTGCGGGACCGGCCGGCGGAGGCGGGCGGGGAGGAGGACCGGGAGGAGGCGTCCGAGATGGACGAGGCCATCGGTCGCCTGGAGGAGGGCCGACGGTCGGGCGCCAGAGGGGCGGGGCCCCGCGCGCCCGTCGACGCGGAGCGGTGGGCGGACGCCTTCTCGGTCATGGGTAGCCTGGATGGCATCCACTACCTGCTCGCCGAGCGCGAGGGCCCGCGGCGCCTGGAAGGCATGCTGCACCGCGTCCAGGTGGCCCGCGCCATCGGCATCCGGACGGACGACCCCCACCTCAAGGACCTGTTCGGCGAGTTGGAGGAGGCGGCGCGGGCTGGCCTGACCCCTGAGGTCGCGGGCGTCGCCGTCCATGCGGGCTTCCACAGGTTCGAGCGCCAGCGCGCGTTCTACGTCCACGTCGACGACGTGCCACGCGTCGGCGTCGAGGTCTTCAGGCGATCCGGGCGGACGCTGGCGGCCGGGACCATGCCGGACAACTTCGGCGCCGAGCGCCAGGCCGGATGGCTGACGCGCACCGAGGCCGCCTTCGCCTGCAACCTGAACCCCTACCACCCCGCCTTCACGGCCGTCTGGGACGCGGCGCTGGCCGGCACGCTCGGCGCGTTCGAGGGCGGCCCCCTGATCCGGCTGCTGCGCGACGGCGGCAAGCCCAAGCTCCACGTGCACGAGCGGGGATTGGAGGTGTTCCGCCGGCACCTGGGCGTCCAGGGTCCCACGCTGCCCGCCAAGCGCGCCGACCAGGCGTCGGTGTGGGAGGTGATGCGCGCGCTGGGCGTCAGCAAGCGCCTGACCCGGTTCCGGGAGCAATGGGACCGGATGGTCGAGGACTGCATGCGGGACGGGCAGGTCGTCCGGGACGGGCGCCGGGTTGGGTTCGGGTTCGTCCGCGGGGCGAACGGCAGCCCCGTCCCCGCGCTGGACAGGGCCGAGATCGCGTGGTTCGCGCAGCTCACCGGCGTCGCCGGCCTGATCGAGCCGTCCGAGGAGTGGCTCACCATCAACGAGGCGGGGCGCGCCATCTCGACGTCGCCCTACGCCACGCCGGCGCTCAAGGATCTCTGGATGGAGATCCGGCGCTCCTACGAGGAGACCGGCGTCGGCAGGGCGGCGGGCCGGGAGTGGCACAGCGCGATGGCCAAGGGGACGGAGGTCGGCGCCTTCCGGCTGCACCGGTCCGAGATGGACGCGCTCGCCGCCGCCATCGGGCGCGGCAGGGACCGGCTCATGACCGACGAGTGGCTGAGCGCGAAGAAGGTCGCCGCCCTCCTGAACCAGAACCCGGACAGGGGGAGGTTCCGCGAGGTGTGGGACGGCCTCCTCGAATGCCTGGAGGCGGGGGAGCCCCCCGTCCTGGATGGCGTGGCGTTGCGTATGGAGGCCCGCCTACTGGGCGGCAAGCCCGTCCCTTGCCTGCACGTCTCGGAGGTCGACGCGCTCGGGCGCATGACGGGCGGGCGCAGGTCCGCCGGACCCAAGGGCGACGCGTGGCAGGGGATGGCCGACGCCGCCGGCCATTTCGGGAAGCATCCGACGGACCCGACCTTCCGGCGGTCCTGGCAGGCCCTGGTGGTGGCGGCCGAGGACGGGCCGGTGCTGGACGGCGCACGCGCCGTGAGGTTCGAGTACCGGACGGCGACGAAGGCCGTCTGGTGCCTTCACCGGGACGAGCTCGAATGGTTCGGCAAGCGAACCTGGCCGAAGCGGCGTCCCCCCGTGCCGAGGCCCTACGTCCCCCTCGCGGACCTGCGCGCGGGCGAGGCCGTCGAGGGGGCGTTGGACGCCTTCGACCTCGTGGCCGAGGAAGTGGACGGGCTGCTCGCCGACGCTTCGCCCCTGTCGCTCCTCGGGCGGGAGGGGTTGCGCTTCGAGCGGCTTCCGGAAGGCGGGCTGGCCGTCCATCCGGACGACGTCGCCGGGTTTCTCGATTCCGTAAGGGAACTCTCCGAGACCGCCACTTCGCCGTAAGTGGTTGAGGGGTCCGGCACCGCCATGAGGTGGGATGCGGCGCAGACCTGACGGCGCAGTCCCCCTTCCCATAGGCCGGGCCGCGCGCGGGGGGAGCCGCCCCGGGATATGGCCACCTAAGTCCGGGTGCGTTCAGATGTGGTGGCAATGCCTCGGAGTAGCATCCGCGCCGCGGCGCGAACCCTGTGAGGTCTCGAACATGTCCCTGAGGTCCATCGCGAACGTGACCGCGCGCCGTGGCACCCCAACATCGGGCGGCACGGTCGGCCCCGCTGCGGGCGCGACGTCGCTCGACGGCCAAGCCCCCGCGACCCCGCGGAGACACCGTCCGGCCTGGCCGGAGGCGTGGGCCGGCGCCGCGGAGCCTGTCGGCCTCCACCAGGCGTTGCTCGTCCTCGATATCGAGACGGTGCCCGACGAGGAGAAGGTCCCGGCGGATTGGCCGTCCGACAGGTTCCCGAAGGCGGCCTGGCACAAGGTGATCGCGGTCTCCTTCGTCGAGGCGGCCATCGCCCGCGACGCGGCGACCGGGACCGAGGCATACCAGATCCGGTCGTGCCGGAGCGGGGGCGAGCCAGGATGGGACGAGGAGCGCCTGCTGCGGGCCTTCTGGAAGTTCTTCGCGGCCGGCCGCTACAGGGTCGTGACCTGGAACGGCCGCAGCTTCGACCTCCCCACGCTCCTGCTGCGCTCGTTGATGCACGGTATCGCGGTGCCCTCCTGGTACAGGAGGGGGACCAAGTGAGACGGCTACGGCCGCCGCTACGCCGTGGACTGGCATGCGGACTTGATGGAGGCGATGGCCGAGTACGGGGCCTGCGCGCGCCTGACCCTGGAGGAGGCCGCCGGGCTCGTGGCCCTGCCCGGGAAGCTGGGCGAGCACGGCTCGCAGGTCGCCGCCATGGTCGCCCGCGGCGAGATCGGGCGCGTGCGGGCCTACTGCGAGACCGACTGCCTGAACCTCTTCGTGCTGTACCTGCGCTGGGCGCACCTCACCGGAAAGACCAGCCCGGAGGCCCACGACGCGGCCGTGGACGGCCTGATCTGGTACCTGGGAGCCGAACGCTTGGCGCGCCCGCATCTCGGTGTCTTCGTGGACGCATGGCGGCGGGCGACCGAATCCCGGCCCGCCTTCGTCTCCCGGCCGCCGCGGTCTTGGCCCGACGTCGCGGGTTGAGATCGGCCGGCCCGGACGCTCCCGCGCACGGCCGGGACGGGCTCGCCGGCGCCGCGGGCTTGGTCGGACGGGGGCAACCATCGTGAGCCGAGCCCCCTGGGAAGGGATAGAACACGCCGTCCTGTCCCGCCGGACGTCCTCGACGCCGTTGGGCCGAGGCGAGCACGCCCCGGCAAGATAGGCCGCGACGCTCTGGCTGACACCCGCGCCGATTCAGCCAGCCGCACTCAGGTCCCTGGTCCTCCCGAGCACGCCCGCCATCGCCGGTGCAATGTCCGTTGAGCGCGTGACCGAGGCCCCGCCCCCGGAAACCAGATCCAGGTCGTGACGCCGGCCGGGGGCCATGGGCTCGCTGATCAGGCGCCGGCACAGCAACTCGGCCAGCGAGGGGTCCTCGACGGCACAGACGATCTGCCGACCCGACCGCTGCAGGGCGGAGAGCACCTCGACAAGGTGCAGGGCCCGGAAATCGTCGATGTGCTGAACCGGGTCGTCGAGCATGAGCGTCCGCCAGGTGCACCACGGTCGGGATAGGTGCACGGAGAGGAGGAAGGCCAGGCCGGCTGCGCGCCTCTGCCCGCTGCTGAAGACGAATTGCGGGTTCAGCCCGTTGCCGACCCTCAGGCTCAGGAAGCGCTTCACGTCGCCGCGGATGCCGTAATCGATGGTGCGCCACTCGGAATGCGGGCGTAGCCGTTGGTACAGCTCGTTCAGCAGCGGGCTGATGACCGCGAGGCGCTCGTCGATGATCTCGGCATTCGTCCTGCGGACGGTACGGTCCAGCGTCCGGGCGGTGGTCACGGCCGTCCGGACCCGCGCGAGCCGGTCCCCCGCGGCGTCGGCCTCCACCCGGAGCGCTTCGACGTGCGCTTCGAGATCCGTCACGCGTTCCACCGCTTGCGAGGCCTCCAAGGTGAGGATGCTCCGCTCCAGGTCGATCAACCGACTCCGTTCGGCCTGCACGGCCGCGTCGAGGGCGCCGGCGTCGTGCGCGAGCTTCCCGTCCAGCGAGCGTCGCACGAGCTCGGCCGACAGCGCCTCTTCGCGGGCCGACAGCTCGGCCTCGGCGGACGCGAACCGGAGGACCGCTGCCTCGGTCTCCCGCAGGATCTCGGCCGCGGCCTCGTGCCGGGTCCGGGCCGCCGCGAGCTCGGCGCGCGCCTCCGGCACCCCCGAGTGCCGGGCGGCGAGCCGCTCGCGCGCAGCCGCGAGCCCTGTCTCGAATTCGGAGGCGCCTTGCGGCGCGCGACAGAGCGGGCAGCGGTCGTCATGAAGCCCGACCCGGCTGCCATGGTCGACCAGGATGGCCAGCGACGCGGCGAGCGCGTCGGTCTCCTGCTCCCGGCGAAGGCGCGCCTCGGCGGCCTCCAGCGCGTGGCGGGCCTCCCGGACCGCGGCCTCGGCCTCGGCCGCCGCCACCGCCGCCGCGTCCCGGCCCGCCCGGAAGTCGGGGCCCGCGACCGTGTCGCGCAACGCGGTCACCGCGCGAACCTCGTCCGCGACCCGGCCCATCTCGCCGAGGCCCAGCCGGCGGCCGGCCAGCGCCTGCCGCGCCGCCGAGACCCGGCTCCCCAAGTCCTGGCCGCCGGCCGCCGTCAGCCCATCCAGGCTGGACAGGGCCGCGGCGATGTCGCCGGCCTTCAGGGCGACGTCCCGGGTTTCCTCCAGGTCGGTCAACGCCGCCGTCAGGCGCGCGCGCGCCTCCTCGTAGGCGTGCGCGGCGGCATTGTGCGTGCCCTCGGCGGCGGACAGGACCTCTCGCGCCTTGGCGGCGTAATCCGGACCTTCGATGGCACCCAGCGCCGCGCGCACGAGCTCGAAGCGCTGCGTTTCCGTGAGGTCGAGGCTGAGCGCCGCGATCCATTCGTCGCGGATGATGGAGGTCCTGCAGACCTGCTGCAGCGCCCGCTCCGGCTTCGCGCCCGGAACGCAGAGCATCGCCTCGATGCGCGCCGCGTCCCGGTCGGCGCCGGTCTCGCGCGAGCGCGTCACGGCAAAGCCGCTCCCGTCATCGGCACGGAATCCCACCGTGACGAAATGCGCCTCCGGCTGCCCTTCGCCGCGCCACCAGACATAGTCGTCGAGGCTTTCCTTCGCCGCTTTGTCGACGAGGTACTTGTCGATCTGGCCCGTGAGGGCGAACTCGACCGCGTCGCACAGCGTGCTCTTCCCGACGCCGTTGCGGCCGCAGATGACGGTGAAGCCGGGGCCGAAATCCACGCGTTGGCGCTCCCGGAAGCCCCGGAAGCCGCACAGTTCGAGGTAGTCGAGCCTCATGGCGCATCCACCAGGATGCGCGCCACGTCGGGAGCGCTCGCGGCGCCCAGGAAGGCGGCCACCGCGGCGTCCGGGACGTCGCTCAACCGCGCCCGCAACCGCGCCCGGTAGTCGGCGCCGCCGATCGCGGGCGCGCTGAGCACCGGCAGCAGGGGCAACAGCGACCTGCGCAGGTCGGCGGCCGTGCGCAGGTCGCCGCGCGCGATCTTGCGGGTCATGGAGAAGTCCTCCTCGATCCGCTCGATCTGCCGCGCGAGGACGGGGTCGGAATCGCTGGCCAGGAACAAGGCGTAGACGTTCCAGGCCTTCGCGCCCGCGGAGCGCAGTGCGGCCGCATGTCGGCCGAGCGTGGCCTGCTGGACTTGCCGCCAGTCGGCGAGCAGGCTCTCGCCGGTCCCGAAGACGTGCAGGAACCCGGCGACGGAGGCGTTCTCGAAGCAGACGACCGGCACGCTGCCGCCCGGCCAGGTCCATGTCTCGTAGCCGGCCGAGCGGAGCAGCACTTCGGATTGGGTCGCGATGTCCATCACACACCGAGCTCCTGGCGTGCGGCGGGAAGGTCGAGCCACGCCGCTGATGCGCCCGGCCGGATGATGTCGCCCGGACGGCCCTCCCGCACGAGGTTCACAGGCAGGCCGACGTCGATGGCTCCGGCGCAGACCACGACGTCGGCGACGTCGAACGGCGTTTCCCTGAACCGGTCCTGCGTCGTCTGGAGCAGCGTGCCCGAACCGTTCACGACCCTGACACGACGGCCCGCGAGATCATAGCCTATGGATGTCTGGACGGCGCCGGCGCGGCGCAGCAACAGGTGCGCGTAGCCCAAGACCTCGGAGTGGCCGGGGTTGCGCAAGGTTGCGGCGGCGGTGGCCGGCACCCCCTCGGCGTCCCGGCGAAGGCCGTAGAGGTCCTCGCTGCCCAGATCGGGCGGATCAAGCCAGGTCGGCTCGCACGCCGCTCCCGTTTCCCTCTCCAACGCGGCGCGTCCGGCGTGCAGCACCTTGCGGAGGTAACCCTGGGAGAACGCCCTGCGAAGTTCGTCCAGGACCTCGGCCCCCGAGCGCCTGACATGCGCGAAGCGGACGTTCCCCGAATTGGCCAACGTCCAGAGTTCGGGGGCCTTGGCCTGCAGGACGTCCTCGCCCGCGAGGTCGACCAAGGTCACCGACAGCGGCGCGACGCCCGTCATCGCCTCGGCGAGAACGGCATTGAGGTAGGACCAGTCCGACCAGAAGCCGACGACGAGCAGGTCCTTCTCGCGCAGGTTCGCCGCCATCCAGGTCTTGGTCTTGGCGATGCGCGCGGCGACCACGCCGTCCTCGGTGAGCTGGGAGGCCGTCCAGACCGTGGCGTGGCGCTCGCGCACCGAGCAGCCATGGAACTTGAGCAAGGGCGCGTGCTTACGGGCCCGCACGGTCGCCTCGTCGCCGTCGAGCGAGGCGGCGAGGTCGAACCCGTAATCCTGCGCGCGACGCTCGATCAGGTTGTCGTAATTTGCCGAGACGGCGCCGGCAGCCATGCGCGTGATCAGGAAGTCCGCCACCGCCGCGTGGCCGGCGTTCGGCGGCCTGACGAAGCTCTCCCAGGGAACGAGGGCCTCGATGAAGACCGAGCCGAGGGTGTCGTCCCTCGCGAAGATCTCCGCCAAGGCTTCCAGGTCGCCGCGCAACTCCGGCGGGCACGCGGGGTCGATGCTCATAACGTACCGGTCGTAGCAACTGGCGGCCACGGACCATGCCGACGGTAGTGAACTCGGCGGCGCCATCGACAGGCCGGCACCGCAGAGTATGACGAGGCGCCCCGCCTCCATGGAGGCGAGCAATCGCGCACGAACCGCTGCGTCCAAGCCGCCCCCCCTTTGCCGCGCAAACCTTCGCGATGGCGATAGACCGAGATCACACTCAAGTTGACATCCTCCCCGCCCTGAAGGACGGGGATTCCTACCGCGTGTCAGGCCGCCAGGGCCGGGCCCGCCTCGGTGGGTTCCTGGGCCGACGCCCGAACGGGCGAAGCATCTCCGCAGGCTAACCGGGCGTGCCCCGCCCTTGCGATGTTGATCGACGCCACGTCGTCCGCATTCCCCGCATGGCCGCACGCCACGCACCGGAACACGGCCTGGCTCGGGCGGTTCCCCGCCGCCACGTGCCCGCACTCGGGGCACGTCCGGCTCGTGTTCGGAGCCGGCACCGGCAGCAACCAGCCGCCGAGCCACTCCTGCTTGTACCCGACCTGCCGGCGGAACTCGCCCCAGCCCTGGTCCAGAATGGCCTTGTTCAGTTCCGCCTTCTGCCGGACGTTCACGCCCGGCTCCTCGACCGTCCCGGCCGCGCTCGCCGTCATCGCCCGCACGTCCAGGTCCTCGACGCAGACCACCGCGTGGTTCTTGCTGACGGTCGTCGAGGCCTTGTGCAGGAAGTCGGAGCGGATGCGGGCGATGCGTGCCTGGACCCGTTGTACCTTCGCCTTCGCCTTCCTCCAGTTGCTGCTGAACCTGATCTTGCGGGCCATCGCCCGCTGCGCCTTGGCGAGCGACGCCTCGGCCTTGCGGAACGCGTTCGCCGGCTCGATGACGGTGCCGTCGGACAGCGTGGCGAAGCGCGTCACGCCGACGTCGATGCCGACAAGCGTCGTCGACGGGTGGACCGGCCGCTCGACCTCGCGCTCGGTCTGGACCGAGACGTGCCACTTGCCGGCCTTCAGCGAGACGGTGACCTGCCCGACCCCGCCCTCGACGGCGCGGGAGGCGCGGCAGCGCATCCAGCCGAGCTTGGGCATGCGGATGCGCCCGTTCGGCTGGTCGAGCTCGACCTTCTGCGGGTGGCGGAAGGCGTCGTTCTTGCCCTTCCTCTTGAACTTGGGGAACTCGGCCCGTCCCTCGAAGAAGTTGCGGTAGGCGCGGTCGAGGTCCTTGAGCGCCTGCTGCAGAACCTGGCTGTGCACCTCCTTGAGCCAGGAAGTGTCGGGTTCGGCCTTGCAGGCGGTGAGGTGCTTGCAGAGGTTGGCGTAGGAGAGGTGCTTCCCGCCGGCGGCGTACCTTTCCTTCCGCAGGGCGAGGGCCCTGTTGAAGACGTAGCGGCGCGCGCCGCAGGAGCGGCGCATGAGCCGTTCCTGCGCGCCGTCGGGCCGGAGGACGAATCGGTATGCCTGGACGCGAAGCACAGGCCGAGGATAGAACGAATGCGGAACGAAGGCAAGGGGATTGGATCGGTGCCCGGGCAGGCTTCTGTCGCGGCCGGCGCTATCCATCCCCGCCCTGAAGGACGGGGCCTTCCGCGCTTCTACGGTCACCGGAACCAATTCGCACCCGACCGGGTGGACGCTTTCGTGGCATGGCTTCGCGGCATGCCGGGCCGCGGCTTCCTGGGACGGCCGGCGAACTGGCCCGCCTGACAAGCGAGCCGCGGCGCCGACAGTCACCGTCCCGGCCGCCGGTTCGTGAACCCGGCCGCTCAAGCCTTGTTCGTGAACCGCGCGGAGGCGGCCTTGCCGCCGACCTTGAGCGACACCGTGGCCACGACCTGGCCGGTCGCCGCGACGGGCAGCTTGCCCTGCACGCTGTTGGCCCCGGCCGGGCTGAGGGCGACCTTGTAGCTCTTGCCGCCGACGAGCACCGTTGCGGTGCCTGAGACCTGCGCTGCCGGAACGGGCTTGCGCATCTCGTCCAGGATGTAGACCGTCACGTCGGTGTCCTTCACCACGAGTTCCAGCCAGAGCTCCTGGGCCTCCTGCACGAGGCCGCCGTGCACGGCCTGGGGCGGCTCGCCATGGGCGAGGGCAGAACCGGATGCGAGGCTGAGGGCGAGAATCAACGGTATCGCGTGGGTCTTCATTGCAAGTCTCCGTGCGGTCTTGTGTTCATCTGGCCGCGTGCCATTCCGCGCGACCTTCGCCGCCGAAGGCCGCAGGGTCGGAGCGGCTGACGGCAAGCGTCCGATCCTGCCGCCCATGCCGTCTGGACGCGTATGCCGCGACGGCTTGGTTCGGGGGACGACGGACGGGCCTCCAATGCGCCGCCGGGCCGGTGTGAAGGCCCTGTCGGCGACCGCGTCGCGGGCCGCGGCCTTCAATGGCTGTGCTTGTGGCCTGGGCCCCCGTCCGGCTGCGACGCAGTCGAGGGTAGGTCAGCCGGCTTCGTGCCGTCCATGCCGGCGGTACCATGATTCATGCTGCCGTGGTCGCCGGCTGCCTGCGCCTGCATCCACAGGTCGTTGTAGTCGTCGTCGGACAGGTCCGGCAGCTTCCGCAGCAGCGCGACCGTCGACCAGAGCATCTCGTCCCCGTCGCTCGCCATCGACGGCATGCCGCTCATCTTGATCCCGTTCTTCAGGATCCAGAACAGCTCGCCCGGGCTGTAGCGCCCCGCCGCACCCTTGAGGTTAGGCGGTTCGGGATACATGCCCTCGGCCACCTCGCTGCGCTTGGCGCCCGGTCCGCCATGGCACGTGGCGCAGTGCTCGGCGAAGTGTCCGACGGCCGGCACCAACCTGGTCTGCTCGTCGTAGCCCGGCGGAGGCAGCAGGCCGGCCGCATGGGCTCGGATCGAGCGCACCCGTGCCGTGTCCAACACCCACGTGGTCAGGGCCCAGTGAGGCTCCGTGGCGGCGACGTTGAAGACGCCCGCGTAGACCACGGCCGCGGCGGCGACCGTCGCCAGGATGCCGGCCGAGAGCAACGTGAGGAAGACGATCTTGGCGGTTCGCATGGAGGTGTCCTGAGTGACCGGTTTCGAGCCGGGCCGCCCACGCGTCAGGTGCGGGGGCGCCGTCGGCCGACCTGGGATGAGCGCGCTCTCGTCGGATTGGTCTTCTCACCGCGCCTTCTGGATGCGCGTGATGGCAAGCTGCCCGTTCACCCGGTCGGCGGAGAACCGGACCCGGTCACCGGCCTTCACCCCCTTCAGGATGGCGGGGTCGGCGACCCGGTAGGCCATGGTCATGGCGTCCATGTCGATGTTCGGGATGCGCTCGTGGTCCAGCGTGACCTTGCCAGAGGCCTCGTCGACCTTCTGGACGGTCCCGCTCACGAGAGGCGTGTTGGCGACGGGCTTGGCGGGGGACGCCGGAGCGGGCGACGGCGACGCGGGCTGGGCCGAGCCCCCCGCCTGGGCCTGGCGGTCCAACGGACCCTGGCCGGACGGCGTCTGGTTCGGCTGCGGCCGGTAGTCCGACTGTCGGTTCCGGACCTGCCATTCCTTAAGGGCGTCGATCTTCTGCTGCTGCTCGTCCTGGATCTTCTGCGCGGTCTCGCGCAGCTGCCGGTCGCCGCCGTAGTCGAGCTGCGCCTTGGCAAGGAAGAGGGACTGCTCGTAGCTCGCGATCAGGAGCTCGGCGAAGTCCCGGTCGGGGTCGCCGGTCAGCTTGAGGTTCCTGAAGCGGTCGGCCATGACCTCGCGCACGCGCTCCAGGGCGGCCGGGGCACCCTTGGCAGGTTGCGCCCAAGCCGCCCCCGATACCGGGCCGGCGAGCGCCACGGCCATGGCGGCGGCGAACAGGGATAAACGTCGCATGTGACTTCCTCCGCGGCATGGGGCCGCCGCGCGGGATCGGGCGTGTCCGCGCGGCGGGCCCGTTCGAGGCGCTACTTGGCTTTTTGGATCTTGGTGACGGTGTACTGGCCGCCGGCTTCGTCGACGTCGAACTCGACCTTGTCCCCGGACTTCAGGTCCTTGATCATCGCCGGGTCCTTGACCTTGTAGGCCATGGTCATGGCGTCCATGTCGAGCTTCGGGATGCGCTCGTGGTCCAGCGTGACCTTGCCGGACGCCTCGTCGACCTTCGTGACCGTGGCCTTGACCGATTGCGCCCAGGCCGGACTCGCCAGGGCCAGCAGCGCGGCAAGGGCGAAGGGAGGTACCTTCCTCATCGTATTCTCCTGATGGTCGCTGTGCCGCTGCACGGGCACTTGTTCAGGGGGCGATGGTGCCCGCGCAGCGGCTTTCGGGCGGACTAGGTCCACCCGAATTCGTCCGCCGGTCCGCGCCCGCATCGGGGCGCCGTTCCGGCGGAAGCTCGGATGACATCCGGCATCGCCGGGTCAGTGGTTTCCGTGACCGCCCGAGTTGGAGGCCGTCCGGCGCTTGCGCGGGTCGACCACGCGCAGGTCCGTCTCGCGGGCGCGCTTGCCCCGGGGGGTGTTCGGATCGCGGCTGGGTTCGGGTAGGGGCTCGCCCGTCCACTCGTAGGCCAGCGTGCCCTCCGGGTGCTGGTACCAACCGGGGTCCCTGTAGTCGCCGGGCGCCACGTCGGGGCGGACCTTCAGCACGGTGAACATGCCGCCCATCTCGACCGATCCGAACGGGCCGGCGCCGGTCATCATCGGCAGCGTGTTCTCGGGGAGCGGCATCTCCATCTCGGCCATGGAGCCCATGCCGGTCGAGCCCATCGGCATGTAGCCGGGCGCGATCCTCTGGATGCGCTTCGCCGTGCTCTTCAGGTTCACGCCGATGTAGGTGCGCACCGAGTGGCCCATGGCGTTCATGGTGTGGTGCGACTTGTGGCAGTGGACCGCCCAGTCCCCCAGGTTGTCGGCGTTGAACTCGATGGCCCGCATCTGGCCGACCGCGACGTCCGCGGAGACCTCGAACCACTGGCGCTCGGGCGGGATCCAGCCGCCGTCGGTGCCCGTGACCTTGAAGTCGACGCCGTGGACGTGGATCGGGTGGTTGGTCATGGTCAGGTTGCCGAAGCGCATCCGCACCTTGTCGCCCTGGCGCGCGACCATGGGTTCGATGCCCGGCCAGACCCGGCTGTTGAAGCACCACATGTTCATGTCGAGCATCGTGTTGACCTTGGGCACGTAGGACCCGGCCTCGATGTCGTAGGCGTTCAGGAGCCAGACGAAGTCGCGGTCGACCCGCCGCTCGGCGGGATCGCGCGGATGCACGACGAAGAAGCCCATCATGCCCATCGCCATCTGGACCATCTCGTCCGAGTGCGGGTGGTACATGAAGGTGCCCGAGCGCCTCAGGATGAACTCGTAGACGAACGTCTTGCCCGGCGGAATGCCGGGCTGGTTCAGGCCCGCCACCCCGTCCATCCCGTTGGGCAGGGTCTGGCCGTGCCAGTGGACGGCGGTCGCCTCCGGCAGCTTGTTGGTGACGAAGATGCGCACCTTGTCGCCCTCTACCGCCTCGATGGTTGGCCCGGGAGACTGCCCGTTATAGCCCCAGAGATGCGCCTTCATCCCGGGGGCCATCTCGCGCACGACCGGCTCGGCCACGAGATGGAACTCCTTCCAGTCCCCGCGCATGCGCCAGGGCAGCGTCCAGCCGTTGAGCGTCACCACCGGCTGGTAGTCCACCCCAGTGGTCGGCACGAGCGGCGGCTGCGTCGTCGCCTTGTCCATCGAGGGAGCCTCGGGCAGGCCGGCGGCCTGCGTGCGGCCGCTGATCATGGACGTTCCTGCGAGGACGAGCCCCCCGGCGCCCAGCAGTCCCCTTCGCGAGATGTCAGTCATCGGTTTCTCCATGGGTCTCGTGGGGGGAGCGGCATCAGCCGCCGGGCGTGGCGGCCGCGAGGGTTTCGCCTCCGCCGCCGGCCACCGCCTCGGCTCCGGCCGACTCGCCCCCGAAGCCTTCGCCGGTGAAGCCGCCGCCGATGACGGCCGCCCTGAGGTCGGTCGCCGCGATCCAGAAGTCGCGTTGGGCCTCGATGGCCTGGATATTGCTCAGGATCCGCGAGCGGGCGTCGATGATCAGCGTGGTGACGTCGATCAGCATGCCGCTGTACTGCAGCAACGCCTGGTCCTGGATCGTCTTGCGCAGCGGCAGCACGCTGCCCTGGTAGTGCCGGGTGATGTCGTATTGGCCGCGGTAGCGCTGGTAGGCCTCGCGGACCTCCGAACGGGCGTTGACCGCCTTCTCCGCGAGGCGATGGGCGGCGCCGAGATAAGCCTCCCGCGCTCCGCGCACCACCGTCGTCCCGAAGTCGTAGATCGGGATGACCAAGTCGACGGTGTAGCCGCGGCCGAAGCTCTTGTCGCGCGTGACGTTGAAGCCGCCCTGCTCGTTCAGCTCGAACGCCTTCGAGCGCTCGTAACGGTCGGAGTAGCCGATATCGAGCACGTTGATGAAGCCGCTGACTTGGTTGAGGCCGTACTGGCCCGCGAGCGACTGGAGTTCGAAGCGCGCCGTCTGGATGTCCGCGCGCTTCTTGATCGCCTCGGCCTCGATCTGGGTGCCGCTCACCAGCCGACCGGGCAGCGACGGCAAGCCGTTCGGCAGCTTGAAGTCGATCTCGCGCCCCCACAGGCCGAGCAGGCGGATCAGCTTCTCGCGCTCGACCCGCTGCAGGACGCGCGCCTTGGCGAGCTGCGCCCCGAGCTCGCTGTAGAAGGCGTGCTCGCGCGCCTGCTCCAGCTTGTTCAACGCGCCCGTCTCGCCGAGCTGCTTGGCCAGGGTGGAGGCGGAGCCGGCGCTCGCGAGCGCCTGCTCCAGGTAGGCGACGGACTGGTTCGCCGACACCGTGCGATAGAACTGGCGCCGCGCCTCGCCGGCGAGGCGCAGGACCTGCCCGACCGCGCGGTACTGCTCCGCCCTGAAACGGTTCCGCGCGATGGGGATGCGGACCGGCAGCGTCAGGAGCTCGATGAGGCTCGCGGTGAGCGAGCGCTCGACCTCCAGGGTGAAGTCGCCCCCGGTCCGGCTGAGGGAGAGCCGCGGGACCGGCGGCAACGTCGCCTGGACGAACTCGGCTTCCGACACGCCGAGGTCGTTGAAGGACGCCTGCAGGGCGCGGTTCTTCAGGAGGGCGACCTGTACCGCGCTGTCGGGCGTGAGCGGGCGCCGCAGCAATTGCTCCGCACGGGCCGCGGCGCCGATTGCCGCTGTCTCGTCGGACACCTTCACGATGTCCTTCCGCAGCTCCAGGGCGGCGTAGCCGTGCGCCGGGCCAAGACCACCGTCGGCCGAGAAGCCCACGCAGCCGCCAAGCGTCACCCCGACCGTTACCAGGAGGGCGGCGGTCCGGGCGCGACGGCCGGGCGACGCTGCGGCGACCCGGCACGCACCGGACCCGCGAGACTGAGGCGCGGTCATCCGTGGGTTCCCTTTGGGGGTGAGTCCGTGGGCGGGCGGGGTTTGGTTACAGGGCTCGCGCATCACCGCCCTCCCGTGTCGCGCTTGCCGCCCATGCCGGGCATGGTCATGCTAGGCATGCGGGAGTGGTCCATGCCCTCCATGCCGCCCGAGCCGGACCTCGGTGTCACGGCGCGGTTGAGCTCGCGCCAGTCCTTGGGATCGACCACGTCGTAGCGCGTCACGCCCGCGGTGACCGCGGAGTAGCGCGGCGCGCGCACGGCGGCGGCGGGGTTGGCCGGGGCAACCAGCCAGTCCGGCGCGGCGGTGGGCACGCAGGCCGCGAGCGGCAAGGCCGTGAGCGCCACGGCCGGCCTGAGGAAGGTGAGCATCGCTTCGGATCCCGAACGGGGGCTGGCGGCCGCGCTCAGGGG
>NZ_JAAKGV010000041.1:2500-27653 GCF_011043735.1 Methylobacterium sp. DB0501
GCCGAACACCGCCAGCGTCGCGGAATTGCTGCTCAATTGCCGCCACGAGGACATGCTGTGAGCGGGCTGTTCCGACGCCTTGCGACCCGGCCGGGCGCGACCGTCCCCTTCACCATCGATGGCGTTCAGGCCGAAGCCCGGGTGGGCGACCTCTTGATCTCGGCGATCCTGCTGCATCGCCACGCCTTGCGCCGGTTCGAGTTCGGTCCCGGCGAGCGGGCCGGGTACTGCCTGATGGGCGCCTGCCAGGATTGCTGGGTCGGGCTGGCGGATGGGCGACGCCTGCGGGCCTGTACCACCCTGATCGAGTCCGGCATGGCGGTGGTGACGGGAGGCGCCGATGCCTGAGCCGGTGGTGGCGATCGTCGGCGCCGGACCGGCCGGCCTGCGGGCGGCGCAGGTCCTGGCCGAGGCGTCCTTACGCCCCCTCCTCATCGACGAGGGGCATCGCGCCGGCGGTCAGATCTACCGTCGCCCGCCCCCCGGCGCCGAGCGGCCCGCTGCCGCGCTCTACGGCTTCGAGGCCGGCCGGGCGCGGGCCCTGCACGACCTCGCCGACGCGCTGGCGCCGCGGATCGCGTATCGGCCTGGCACGATGGTGTGGGGGATCGCACCGCGCGAGCCCGCGGGATTCGACCTCGATTGTCTCGGGCCCGAGGGGCACGGCCGGATCCCGGTCGACCGGCTGGTGCTCGCCACCGGCGCCATGGACCGCACCCTGCCCGTCCCGGGCTGGACCCTGCCGGGCGTGTTCACCCTCGGGGCGGCGCAGATCGCCCTCAAGGCGCAGGGCGTCGCGATCGGCCGGCGCGTCGCCCTCGTCGGCGCCGGGCCGCTCCTGCCGCTGGTGGCGCATCAATACGCCAAGGCGGGGGCGACGCTCGCCGCGGTGCTGGACGTCACGCCGCTCGCCGCGAAGATCGCCGCGGCGCCTCGCCTGGCGGCTATGCCGGCCACCCTGGGCAAGGGGCTCTGGTATACGCTGCGGGGCGCCGTGCGTGGGCTGCCGGTGCGCTCCGGCGTTCGGGCCGTCGCGGTCGAGGGTGATCGCCGGGTCGAGGCGCTGGCCTGGGAGGATTCTCGCGGCCGCCGGCATCGGGTGCCTTGCGACGCCGTCGGCGCCTCGTTCGGCCTGCGCAGCGAGGCGCAAGCCGCGGATCTCGCCGGGTGCCGCTTCGTGTTCGAGCCGGTGACGCGGCAATGGCAACCGGAGCGCTCGGCCGAAGGCCGGTCGTCGCAGCCGCAAGTCTACCTCGCCGGCGACGGCAGCGGGATCGGCGGGGCGGACGTGGCCGAGTTGCAGGGCGAGCGCACGGCCCTGGCGCTGCTGGCCGATCTCGGCCGGACGCGCGACGCCGCCCGGGAAGCCCGGCTCGACCGGCAGCTTGCCCGGCAGGCGGGCTTTCGCGCCGCGCTCGAAGCTGCCTACCCGTACCCGCACCACATCGTGAAAACCATCGCCGACGATGAGATCGTCTGCCGCTGCGAGGGCATCACCGCCGGCGCCCTGCGCCGGGCCGCGACGGAGCGGGACGCGCGCGAGATGAACCGGCTCAAGGCGCTGACCCGGATTGGAATGGGCCGCTGCCAGGGCCGGGTCTGCGGCCACGCCGCCGCGGAGATCCTGGCCCAGTCGCTGCAGGTGCCGGTCGAGACGGTGGGCCGCCTGCGCGGGCAGGCGCCGATCAAGCCGATCCCGCTGCGGGAGCCGGTCTGATGGAGCACCTCACCGTCGACGTGGCGATCATCGGCGGCGGCACCGCCGCCTGTGCCGCGGCGGTCGCCCTGCGCGAGGCAGGCCTCACCGTCGCCCTGCTGGAGAAGCGCCTTTGCGGCGCGGGTGCCAGCGGCGTGAATTTCGGCGGCGTGCGCCAGCAGGGCCGCGATTTTTCGGAATTGCCGCTGTCGCGGCGGGCCCGGATCTTGTGGGACGGCTTGAACGCCAAACTGGCTGAGGATGTCGGGTTCGAGGCGACCGGCCACGTCAAGCTCGCCCGCTCCGAGGCCGACATGGCGGTGCTGGAGGCATATGCCCGCGACGCGGCCGGCTACGGGCTCGACCTCCAGCTCCTCGGACCGAACGCCCTGCGTGCCGAGATGCCGTGGCTCGGCCCGTCGGTCGTCGGCGCCTCGCTGTCGCCGACCGACGGGCAGGCCAATCCGCGGGTGGTCGGACCGGCCTTCGCGCGGCTTGCCCGCCGCCTCGGGGCCGAGGTTCGCGAGCACGCGCCGGTGCGCCACGCGGCCCACGACGGCGCCGGCTTCACCGTCGAGGCCGAGGGCGTGAGCGTGAGGAGCCGCAACCTCGTCAACGCCGCCGGTGCCTATGGCGGCGTGGTGGCGGGCTGGTTCGGCGAGGCGGCGCCCGTCGCCCCGCTCAGCCCCAACATGGTGGTGACCGAGCCGCTGCCCCACCTCGTCACCCGGTCGATCGGGGTCGTCGGCGGCGACGTCTACGTGCGCCAGACCCGGCGCGGCAACGTGGTCCTGGGCGGCGGGCGCGGCACGGCGGACAGCGTCGACGGCCTCGCCCGGCCGGTGGCGGGGACCTCGCTGACGGCGAGCGCCAAGACCCTGGCGCTGATCCCGGACCTCGCCCACGCCCAGATCATCCGCAGCTGGAGCGGCCTCGACGGCGAGATGCCGGACCACATCCCGGTCATCGGGCCGTCCGGCACCACGCCCGGCCTGGTTCATGCTTTCGGCTTCTCCGGCCACGGCTTCCAGCTCGGCCCGGTCGTCGGCGAGATCCTGGCGGAACTCGTGACGCAGGGGCGCTCCGCCTCTCCCCTCCATCCGTTCCGGATCGAGCGCTTCGCCGATTGGCGCGGCCCGTTCCGGTCGGAGGGCGAGATCGAACACTGACGACGGTCGAGAATCCATCCAGGGGGATCACCACGAATGAGACGCTTCCTCTTCGCCGCCGTCGCCCTCATGGCCGCCGGGCCGGTCCTGACGCGGGGAGCCGCGGCGCAGGCGCCCGCCGGCAAGATGCTGACCATCGGCATGGCCGCGGCGGATATCAGCCAGCTCGACCCGTTCCGGGCCACCAGCACCCAGGACAAGCCGGTCGTGTCCTGGATCTTCAACGGACTGGTGCGCTTCAAGCCCGGCTCGACCAGCCTCGAGACCCTCGAGCCGGACCTCGCCGAATCCTGGACCCGCTCGGAGGACGGCCGAACCTGGACCTTCGCGTTGCGCAAGGGCGTGACGTTCCACGGCGGCTACGGCGAGATGACCGCCGACGACGTGGTGTTCTCCCTGAAGCGCGCCGCCGACCCCAAATCCTCGTCGTTCTCCACCGACTACGCGGCGTTCGACACGATCGAGGCGGTGGATCCGTACACGGTTCGGATCACCCTCAAGCACCCGGTGCCGTCGCTGCTCGGCCTCGTGGCGAACTACCACGGCGGCAACGTGCTGAGCCGCAAGGCGGTCGAGGCGCTCGGCAACGATTTCCGGCTCAAACCCATCGGCACCGGGCCTTTCGCCTTCGCCGAGTACAAGCCGAACGAGAGCGTGCGGCTCGCCGCCAACCCGGACTATTTCCGCGGCAAGCCGAAGCTCGGCGGGATCCTGTACCGGCTGATCCCGGCCGACGCCGCCCGCGACCTCGCCTTCACCTCGGGCGAGCTCGACGTCGTCTACGGTCGCCAGGACCAGCGCTGGGCCGAGCGGTTCGGCCGCGAGGCCGACGTCTCGGTCGACATCGTGCGGCCGGCCGAGCTGGCGCTGCTGCATCTCAACATCAGCCACAAGCCCCTCGACGACGTGCGGGTGCGCCGGGCCGTCGCGGCCGCGATCAGCCAGGCCCAGATCGTGCAGTTCAAGGGCGCCAGCGTCACCGAGCCGGCGGTGTCGATCATCCCCAAGGGCTATCTCGGCACCGACGACAAGGCGCCGCTGCCTCCTTACGATCCCGCCAAGGCCAAGGCGCTCCTCGCCGAGGCCGGCCACCCGAACGGCATCACCATCACGGCGGTCCAGACCAGCCTGCCGACCATGCTGACCGCGATGCAGATCGTGCAGGGCCAGCTCAAGAAGGTCGGGATCGAGCTGAAGCTCGACGTGGTCGACCACCAGACCTACCACGCCCAGATCCGCAAGGACCTGTCGGACGTGGTCTACTACGCCGCGGCGCGCTTCCCCGTCGCCGACACCTACCTGACCCAGTTCTTCGACTCGGCCTCGACGGTGAACACGCCGACGGCAGTGACGAACTTCTCACACTGCAATGCGGCGGATTCCGAGATCCGGGCGGCGCGGACCGAACCCGATCCGGAGAAGCAGAAGGCGTTGTGGAAGCAGGCGCAAGCCAGGATCATCGAGCAGGTCTGTGCCGTGCCGCTCTCGGAAGGCCTGCAGGTCTGGGCGCACAAGAAGACGGTCGATTACGGCTACGACTTCAAGGGCGCGATCCATCTCGGGCCGGTGATCACGGAAGCGACGGACAAGAAGTAAGGCACATTCCCCTCTCCCGTGCGGGAGAGGGGAGCCGCGCCACCCCAACCCCCGGCCCTCCCATGCTGCAGTTCATCCTCAAGCGCCTCCTGCTCGCAGTGCCGACGCTGGTGGCGGTGCTGACCGTGGTGTTCGTGCTCGTACGGGTGGTCCCGGGCGATCCGACCATCGTGATCCTCGGCGACCAGGCGAGCGAATCCGCCCGGGCCGACCTGCGGGCGAAGCTCGGGCTGGATAAGCCGATCTTCGTCCAGTACCTCGCCTTCATGGGCCAAGTCGCCACCGGCGATATCGGCCGCTCGCTCACCACCAACCGGCCGGTGCTGGAGGACGTGGCCCACGTCCTGCCCTATACGATCGAGCTGACGCTGGCGGCCGTGGCGATCGGCGTCGGGGTCGGGGTGCCGCTGGGCGTGGTGGCGGCGCGGCGGCGCGACGGGCTCGCCGACTGGATCGCCCGCATCGTGTCGCTCGCCGGCGTGTCGTTCCCGGCCTTCGTCTCCGGCATCCTGCTGCTGATCGCGTTTGCCGTGCAGCTGCGCTGGTTCCCGGTGATCTCGACGCCGCGGACCGGCGGACTCCTCGACCGGCTCGGCGCCCTGGTGCTGCCGGCGCTCAATCTCGGCCTCCTGATGGTCGCCTACGTCACTCGGGTCACCCGCTCCGGCATGCTGAAGGCGCTGTCCGAGGATTACGTCCGCACCGCCCGCGCCAAGGGGATGCCGGCGCGAATCGTGGTCTGGCGCCACGCCCTGCGCAACGTGCTGGTGCCGGTCGTCACCGTGGTCGGGCTCTATCTCGGCGTGCTGATCGGCAATGCGGTGCTGACCGAGATCGTGTTCAACCGGCCCGGCCTCGGCAAGCTGATCGTGACTGCGCTGACCCAGCGCGACTACAGCCTGCTCCAGGGCCTGATGGTCGTCTCCGCCTTCGCCATCGTGGTCGCCAACGTGCTCACCGACATCGCCTACGGCCTCGTCGATCCGCGGGTCTCGGCCCAATGAGCTCGGTCGCCGCCTCCGCCGCCCCGAGCGCATGGCGCCGGGCCACCCGCTCGCCGGGCCTGGCGATCGGCCTCGCCATGGTGATCGCCGTCGTGGCGCTCGCGATCCTGGCGCCCTGGATCGCGCCGTACGATCCCAACGAGCAGGATCCGGTCGCCGCCCTGATGGGGCCGTCCGCCGAGCACTGGTTCGGCACCGACTTCTTCGGCCGCGACGTGCTCTCGCGGGTGATCTGGGGCGCCCGGATCTCGCTCTCGGTCGGGTTCCTGGCCACGGCGATCGGGGTCGTCGTCGGCACGGTGATCGGCGTCGTCGCCGGCTATTACGGCGGCTGGGTCGACCGGTTCGTCACCGCGGCCACCGACGTGATGTTGAGCTTCCCGCAGCTCATCATGGGGCTGATGCTGGTGGCGGTGCTGGGGCCGAGCCTCGGCAACCTGATCCTCGCCATCGCGGTGACGGCGGTGCCGGCCTTCATCCGCATCGCCCGGGGCTCGACGCTCGCCATGCGCCAGCGCGACTTCGTCGATGCCTGCCGGGCCCTCGGCTACTCGGACCTGCGCATCATGTTCGGCCATATCCTGCCCAACATCCTCGACGAGGTGGTGGTGCTGGCCTCGCTCTGGCTCGCCACGGCGATCCGGACCGAATCGACCCTCGCCTTCATCGGCCTCGGCGTGCCGCCGCCGACCGCCACCTGGGGCAGCATCGTGCGCGAGGGCTTCGACAACCTCCTCGATGCGCCCTGGCTGTCGATCTTCCCGAGCCTGGCGATCCTCGCCGTGATGATCGGCCTCAACCTGATCGGCGACGGCCTGCGCGACGCCACCGACCCGCGGGGGGCGCCATGATCGAACCCGAACCGGACTTGCTGAAGGTCGAAGGGCTGACGACCCAGATCCGCTCCGGCGGCACCTGGTACGACGCGGTGCGCGAGGTCTCGTTCGCGGTCGACGGGGGCGAGACCCTGGCCCTCGTCGGCGAATCGGGCTGCGGCAAGAGCCTCACCGCCCTCTCGGTGATGGGGCTGCTCGCGCCGAAGGTCGGCCGCGTCGCCGCGGGCTCCATCGTGGTCGACGGCATCGACATGCGGGCGGCGACGGAAAGCCAGCGCGAGGCGATGCGCGGCGACCGCCTGGCGATGATCTTCCAGGAGCCGATGACTTCGCTCAACCCGGTCCTGACCATCGGCTTCCAGATCGCCGAGGCCTTGCGGCGCCATCGCGGCCTGTCGAAGGCGGCGGCGCGGGAGAAGGCCATCGCCCTCCTCGAGCGGGTGCGGGTGCCCTCTGCCGCCGAGCGGATCGACGCCTACCCGCACCAATTCTCCGGCGGCATGCGCCAGCGGGTGATGATCGCCATGGCGCTCGCCTGCTCGCCCCGCGTGCTGATCGCCGACGAGCCGACGACGGCGCTCGACGTCACGATCCAGGCCCAGGTGCTGGCTCTGCTCGCCGACATCCAGCGCCGCGAGGGGCTGGCGGTGCTGCTCATCACCCACAATCTCGGCGTCGTCGCCTCGGTCGCCGACCGGGTGATGGTGATGTATGGCGGCGATGTGGTCGAGAGTGCGCCGGTGCGCGCCTTCTTCGCCCGGCCCACCCACCCCTATGCCGAGGGCCTGCTCAAGGCGATGCCGCGGGTCGACCGGGTGCAGGAACTGGCGGCGATCCCCGGCACGGTGCCGACCCTGCCGGAGATGCCGGAGGGCTGCCGCTTCCAGGGCCGCTGCTCCTTGCGGGAGGAGCGCTGCCGCGAGCGGCCGCCGCTCGTGCCGCTCGAGGGCGCGCCCGACCATGCGGTGCGCTGCTGGGTGAGGGCGGCATGACGGCGCCGCTGCTCGAGGTCGAGGACCTCTCGAAGACCTTCATCCTCCGCCGCGGCTTCCCGGTGGCGAAGACCAGCCTGGTGCGCGCCCTCGACCGGGTGTCGTTCACGGTCGGGCGTGGCGAAGCGCTCGGCATCGTCGGCGAATCGGGCTGCGGCAAGTCCACGACGGCCCGCGTGGCGCTCCGGCTCACCGAGGCGGATGGCGGTGCCGTGCGGTTCGACGGGCAGGACGTGCTCGCGGCGAGCCCGGGCGCGCTGCGGCGCCTGCGGCGGCGGATGCAGATCGTGTTCCAGGATCCCGCCTCCTCCCTCGATCCGCGCCAGCGCATCGGCGACGCCCTGGGCGAGCCGCTGCGGGTCCACGGCCTCGCCCGCGGTGCCGGGGTGTCCGAGCGGGTCGCCGGCCTGCTGGAAGAGGTCGGGCTGCCGGCGAGTGCCGCCGCCCGCTTCCCGCACGAATTCTCCGGCGGCCAGCGCCAGCGCATCGGCATCGCCCGCGCGCTGGCCCTCGGGCCCGACCTGATCTTCGCCGACGAGCCGGTCTCGGCCCTCGACGTCTCGGTGCAGGCACAGATCCTGCGGCTGCTCGAATCCCTGCGGCAGGCCCGCAACCTCGCCTTCGTGTTCATCTCGCACGACCTCGGCGTGGTCCGGCATTTCTGCCAGCGCGTGACCGTGATGTATCTCGGCCGGGTGGTGGAGAGCGGCCCCGTCGGCCCGCTCTTCCAGGAGCCGCTGCATCCCTATACCCAGCTCCTCAAGGCCTCGTCCCCGGTGCCGGATCCGGAGCAGCCGGTGGCGATGAGCTTCCAGGAGGGCGAACCGCCCTCGCCGCTCAACCCCCCGGCGGGCTGCCACTTCCATCCCCGCTGTCCCCGCGCCTTCGACCGCTGCCGCGCCGAGGCGCCGACCTTACGCGAGGCGGCACCCGGGCGCGCGGTGTCCTGCCACCTCTACGACGGGGGGTGAGGCGTCGGTCGCCGCACCTCTGCGCAGACCGCCCCCTGCACCGAGACACCACGGCGCTATCCCCGACGGCTCCGGGTGCTCTAGCTTCCCTCGCGGCGGCGAAGCGCCTTGTTCGAAGGGGACCAGACGACATGAGGACGTTCGGGGTGGTGGCTGTCATCGGATTGGGCCTGATCGGCGCGGTAGGGACCGCCTCGGCCCAGTCCTGGGGCGGTCCCGATTACGGGTATCGCGAGCGGGATTACGGCGATCGCGACTATCGCAGACGCGACAGCGATTATCGCGACGACCGCGGGTATCGCGACCGCCGGGACGATTACGGCCGGCGCGACGATTACCGCGACCGTGACCGCGACTACGGATCCCGGGATCGCGACCGGGATTACGGCGCACGCGGCCGGGATCGCGGGCCGCGGGACCAGGGCGCCGCCTTCAATGAGCGCGAGTACCTGCGCTGCAATCCGGACGTGGCCCGCGCCGTGCTCGCCGGCAAGATGGAGTCCGGCTACAAGCACTTCCAGGTCCACGGTTTCCGCGAGGGCCGCAAGCTCTCCTGCTGAGCCCGATCCGGCTCTTCGACCAGGCGTCGCCGGGCTGGACCCGGCGACGCCGTCGGCCCGATGCATTTTCCTCGATCCGGGGCGACAGCGCCGGGACCCGGGATAGATGCCACGCGTTCTGCCTGCGATCACGATCCGACGCGGCGTCGGATGGATCAATTGACCTCTAATCAAGGCGGGTGCGTCGATGGCCACGAAGCAGAAGAACTTGCAGGACGCGTTCTACGAAACGCTCAAGGACGTGTACTACGCCGAGAGACAATCGGTTCGCGCGCTCAAGAAGGCAGCCAAGTCGGCGCAGCACGAGGAATTGCGGCAGGCCTTCGAGACCCACGCCGAGGAGAGCGCGACCCAGGTCGAGCGCTTGCAGCAGGTCTTCGACATCATCGGCAAGCCGGCCCGCGGCAAGACCTGCGAGGCGATGCAGGGCCTGACGAGCGAGATGGAAGAGGATCTGGAAGACTTCGGCGACGGTCCGGCCGCAGATGCGGTGCTGGCCGGCGTTGCCCAGGCCCTCGAACACTACGAGATCGCGCGCTACGGCACGCTGAAGACCTGGGCGCGCCAGCTCGGTCATGAGGACGCCGCCAAGCTGCTCGACGAGACGCTGCAGGAGGAGAAGAAGACCGACGCGCTCCTGACCGAGATCGCCGAGCGCATCAACGTCGAGGGTCTGGCGGAGGACACGCCCGCCTCGGGGACATCCGGAAAGAAGACCGGAAAATCCGCCTCCGGCAAGGCGGCCTGAACCCGTGAACCGCAGAGGCGCCCGAAGCGGCGCCTCTCGCGACGGGTCGAGCGAGCAACGCTTTGCAGGCTCCCTGTGCAGCGAAAATTCATGTCGAACTCAGTCAAGCGGTCGCTTATTATCGCTGAATATTTTGCGTTCCATAATATATCTCTGGATCGAATTGTATCGATGTTTTGTCGTTGTGTCTCTATCAGGTGTCTTGGTCGCAACGACCGCCTCGACGGCGCGTCCGGCGCTGCTCGACGCCGCGTTCCGCAACCTGCGCGTCGCCTCCTCGGGCTCGCTCGCGATCTTCGACGGCGCCACCGGGCGCGGCGAGGTCCGGGATACCAAAGTCTTCGAGTTCTCGGACCGCACCATCGTCCAGGCCGACGGCAACGCGGCGGTCGACGACCTGTTCTATCCCAGCCAATACTCCGACGTGCTGCTCTCCGGCCCGGATCCGGAGGCGCATTTCGGCCGGTATGGCTGGAAGGAAGGCCGGAATCCCAACGCCTATTTCGACACGAAGGGCTATCTCGCGGCCTATGGCGATGTGGCGGCGGCCGGCATCAATCCGCTGGAGCACTTCCTGCACTACGGCGCCGGCGAGGGCCGCGCTTTGCAGCCGGGCGACGGCGCCGGGCGTCTACGTCTGAAGCAGCCCGCGGGCGGCCGCCCGGCTGCATATGAAAAACGGCGCCCGGCCGAGAGGCCGGGCGCCGCACGGTTAGTCCGAGGCGCCGGCCGTCAGGCTGCGGCCGCCTTGCGCAGGGGCTCCAGGGCCGCGAACATCCGGGCCGGGGTTGCCGGCATGTCGATGTCCCGCAGGCCGACGCTGCGGTCGAGGGCGTCGACGACGGCGTTCATCACCGCCGGGCAGGAGCCGATGCTGCCGGCCTCGCCCGCGCCCTTGATACCCATCGGGTTGGTGGTCGAGGGCACGTTCTTCGTCTCGAAGTGGAAGAACGGCACGTCGCCGGCGCGCGGCATGGCGTAGTCCATGAAGCTGGCGGTCAGGAGCTGGCCGTCGGAATCGTAGACCGTGCGCTCGTGGAGCGCCTGGCCGATCCCCTGCACCACCCCGCCATGGACTTGGCCGGCGAGCAGCAGCGGGTTCACCACGATGCCGAAATCGTCGCAGACGGTGTAGCGCACGACGGTGGTGATGCCGGTCTCGGGGTCGATCTCGACCTCGGCGACGTGGGTACCGTTGGGATAGGTCGCGCTCGGCGGCACGAAATCGCCCTGCCCCGTCAGCATCGCCTCGGTGGCCTTCGGCAAGGCCGCGAGGGCCGCGAAGTCGATCGACTTGTCGGTGCCGGCGACGCGCACTGCGCCCTCGGCGATCTCGAGATCACCGATTCCCGCCTCCAGCTCCTCGGAGGCGAGCTCCTTCAGCTTGCCGGCGAGGTTCTGCGACGCCGCCCCCACCGAGATGCCGCCGACGGGAATCGACCGTGAGCCCCCGGTGCCGGCCCCCGTGGCGACCCGGTCGGTATCGCCCTGCACGACCCGGATCCGCTCCAGCGGCAGGTCGAGATGCTCGGCGGCGAACTGGGCGTAGGCGGTGGCGTGGCCCTGCCCGTTCGACTGGGTGCCGACATAGACGGTCGCGCCGCCATCCTGGTCGAGGGTGATCTTGACGTCCTCGCCCTCGCCCCAGGCGGTGCACTCGATGTAGGTGGCGAGCCCGATGCCCCGCACCAGGCCGTTGCGGCGCGATTCCTCGGCGCGGGCCTCGAAGCCGTTCCAGTCGGAGGCCTCGATGGCGCGGCCCATATGGGCGGCGAAATCGCCGGTGTCGTAGGTGCGGTCGCCGATCGGCGTGGTGTAGGGCATCGCGCTCGGCGGGATGAAGTTGCGCCGGCGGATCTCGGCCGGCGACATCCCGGTCTCCCGCGCCGCCCGGTCGACCAGGCGCTCGATCAGGTAGGCCGCCTCCGGCCGCCCGGCGCCGCGATAGGCATCGACCGGCACGGTATTGGTGTAGATCCCCCGCACCCGGACGTGCACCGCCGGGGTCTTGTAGACGCCGGTCAGCATCGTGGCGCCGAGATACGGGATGTAGGGCCCGTATTGCGACAGGTAGGCGCCGAGATCGCCGATCACGTCGAAGCGCATGGCCAGGAAGGTGCCGTCCGCATCGAGCGCGACCTCGCCGACCGAAAGGTTGTCGCGGCCCTGCGTGCAGGCGACGAAGTGCTCGCCCCGCTCCGAGACCCACTTCACCGGGCGGCCCAACCGGCGCGCGGCTTCCGCCGCCAGGGGATACTCGCGGTAGGTGAAGGTCTTGGTGCCGAAGCCGCCGCCGACATCGCCGGTGACGACCCGCAAGCACTCCTTCTCGATTCCGAGCACGCCCGCGATGGTCTTGCGCAGGCCGTGCACGCCCTGGCTCGGGATGGTGAGGGTGAAGCGCTGCGCACCCGCGTCATACTCGGCGACGACGCTGCGGGTCTCCATGTAGTTGGTGACGAGGCGCTGGTTCTCGACCTCGACCCGCACCACCTTGGCGGCCTTGGCGAAGGCGGCGTCGACCGGCGCCTTGTCGCCCATGGTCGAGTCGAACGAGACGTTGTCCGGCTGCTCGTCCCATACTGCGGTGGCGCCGCCCGCAATGGCGCCGCGGATGCCGACGACGGCCGGCAGCACCTCGTAGTCGATGCTGATCGCCTCGACGGCGTCGCGGGCCTGCGCCACGGTGTCGGCGACCACAAAGGCGACGGCGTCGCCGATGTGCTTGGCCACGCCCTTGGCGAGCAGCGGGATGTTGGCGACGTGATTCTGGCTGCCGTCGCCGTTCGGCAGCGGCGCCTGGCACTTGATGTCGTTGAGGTTGGCGACGTCCTCGGCGGTCAGCACGAGGTGCACGCCGGGCATCGCCCGGGCGGCGTCGAGATCGGTGACGGTGAACTTGGCGTGGGCGTGCGGGCTGCGCAGCAGGGCCGCGTGCAGGCAGCCCTCGGGGGCGTGGTCGTCGCCGTAATGACCCTCGCCGGTGATCAGGCGACGATCCTCGACCCGGCGCAGCGGCTGGCCGAGTCCGAACTTGGTCACTGTCATGTGAACCTCGCGGTGGGGAGCGGAAGCTTGGACGATGCGAGGGCGCCGACGGGCTGATGGCAGGGCTCGTGACCGAGCGCGTGGCAGGCGTCCCGCACGGCATCGGCGGCCGGAACGGCGGCGCGGGCGTACGAGCGGAACGGGAGCGTCGGGGCTCCTGCCATGCCGGGCTTTCCTCCGATGGACCGGCCGGGCGTGCGGGCCGGTCCTTATCGAGGCCGACCGTAGCACGTCGGATCGGGGGCGTCTCGCGGTCGTGCCGACGCGGCGGCGTCGATGTGAGCGCGACCTTTTTGCGCGCTAACGCCGCCCCGCCCCGCCGGTCACCAGCTTCAGCTCCGGCCGTGGCCGCGGCTCCAGGATCGACGCGACCTTGCGCTCCAGGTCCTCGCCGCGGAACGGCTTCTGGATCACCCGGTCCTCGCCGCCGGTATCGAACTGGGCGAGCGCCGTGTGGTCGGCGTAGCCGGTGACGAACAGGACCTGGATCTGCGGCCAGCGGCTCCGCAGCGCATTCGCCACCTCGACGCCGTTCATGCCCGGCATGGCGAAGTCGAGCACCGCGAGATCGACGCGGGAATCAGTCTCGAGCGACTGGATCGCCGCGAGGCCCGAGCCCGCCTCGCGGATCGTGTAGCCGGCCTCGGCGAGGCGCGTGGTGGTGACCTCGCGCACGGCGCTGTCGTCGTCGACGACCAGGAGCACCGGCTTGTCGCCGGAGCGGCGCAGCGACGGACACCCGATATCCGCCGGGTCGGTCTCGTGCAGGGCCGCCTCGGCGACCACCCGCGGCAGGTAGACCCGCACCGAGGTGCCCTCGCCGACCGCCGTGTCGATCCGCACGCCGCCGCCCGACTGCTTGGCGAAGCCGTAGACCTGGGCGAGGCCGAGGCCCGAGCCCTTGCCGACATCCTTGGTGGTGAAGAACGGCTCGAACACCCGGGCGAGCACCTCGTCCGGGATGCCGGTGCCGGTATCGCTCACCGCCACCATGGCGTACTCGCCCGGCAGCGGCTCCTCCGCCCGGATCGGACCGGAATCGAGCCGCACGTTCGCGGTCTCGATCGTCAGGCAGCCGCCCACCGCCATCGCGTCGCGGGCGTTGATGGCGAGGTTGAGGATGATGAGCTCGATCTGGGTCGCGTCGACGAGGGCGGGCCAGAGGTCGGGCTGCAGGGTCATCTCGATGCGGACCGAGCCGCCCATCGAGCTCTGCAGGAGGTCGCGCATCGACGCGACGGTCTTGTTGAGCTGCACCGGCACCGGCGCGAGCTTCTGCCGGCGCGAGAAGGCGAGGAGTTGCGCGGTCAGGCGGGCGCCGCGCTCGGCGGCGCCGCGCATCATGTCGAGCCGGCGCTTCGAGCGCTCGTCGGTGACGGCGCGCTCGAGGAACTCGATGTTGCCGGCGATCACCGTCAGGAGGTTGTTGAAGTCGTGGGCGACGCCGCTGGTGAGCTGGCCGACCGCCTCGAGGCGCTGGGCCTGGCGCAGGGCGCCCTCGATCCGCTCGCGCTCGCCGATCTGGTGCTGCAGGGCCTCGTTCGTCTCGGCGAGTTCTCGCGTCCGTTCGGCGACGCGCAGCTCGAGCGATTCGTTGAGGTCGCGCAGCGCCTGCTCGGCCTGGCGGCGCAGCACGTGGGCGCGCGCCTCCGCGATAGCGCGCAGGATGACCCGCGGCAGCCGGTCGAGGCGCTGCTTGGTCACGTAATCGGTGGCGCCGTGCTTCAAGGCCTCGACCGCCACGTCCTCGCCGAGCGTGCCGGAGACGAAGACGAACGGGGTTTCGGGACAGTTCTGGCGGGCGGTGGCGAGCGCGCTCATGCCGTCGAAGGCCGGCAGCACGTAATCGGCCAGGATGATGTCGTGGCCGCCGCACAGGGTCGCGGTGGTGTAGGCGTGGCGGGTGATGACCCGGTCGATCGCCAGGGAGAGGCCCGCATCCTCCAGGATCGCGGTGAGGAGCTCGCTGTCGAGGTCGCTGTCCTCGAGGAGCAGGATGCGCACGGGGGCCGCGCCGTCCGCCGGCATCAAGGTCTCACTCACCGGCGACCCAATCCGACCGGTGGGGCGGCGGCTCGTTGAGCACGGCCCAGAACACGCCGAGATCCTGGATCGCCTCGAAGAACTCCTTGAACCCGACCGGCTTCACCACGAAGGCGTTCACGCCGAGCTGGTAGGAGCGCACGAGGTCGCTCTCCTCGCGCGACGAGGTGAGCATCACGATCGGGATCGCCCGCATCCGCGCATCGCCCTTCACCGCCGCCAGCACCTCGAGCCCGTCGACCTTCGGCAGCTTGAGGTCGAGCAGCACCACGGCCGGGTCCTGCACCGGCCGGTCGGCATGCGGTCCTTGCCGGCGCAGGTATTCCAGCGCCTCGGCCCCGTCGCGGCAGATGACGATCTTGTTCGCCAGCTGGCTCTTCTCGAGCGCCGCGAGGGTCAGCTCGATGTCGTTAGGGTTGTCTTCGACGAGGAGGATGGGCTTGAGGTCGGCCATGGCGCGTCTCTAACGGATGGGGAGCGTGAAGTGGAAGGTCGCACCCTGGCCGAGGACGCCCTCGGCCCAGACCTGCCCTCCATGACGCTCGACGATGCGGCGGACATTGGCGAGTCCGATGCCGGTTCCCTCGAACTCCTCGACCCGATGCAGGCGCTGGAACACACCGAACAATTTACTCACATAGGCCATGTCGAAGCCGACGCCATTGTCGCGGACGCAGAAAACCGCCTCGCCGTCGCGGTCGGCCTCGCGCACCACCTCGATCACCGCCTCGGGCCGGCCGCGGGTGTACTTGATGGCGTTCGACAGCAGGTTCTCGATCACGAGCCGCATCATCACCGGATCGGCCTGCGCCCGGCCGAGCGGGCCGACCTGCCAGCGGATCGCCCGTTCGAGCGGGATGTCGCGGATGATCTTCCGGCGCACGTCCTCGACCAGCTGGTTCATGTCGCAGGAGATGCGGTTGAGGGCGTTGCGGCCCATCTGCGAGAAGGTCAGCAGGTTGTCGACGAGGGTGCCGGCCGAGAACGCCGCCTCGATGATGGTGTCGACGTAGCGCCGGCCGCGCTCCGAGAACTTCTCGCCCTCGCGCGAGCGCAGAAGCTCGGCATAGCCGACGATGTGGCGGAACGGCGCCCGCAGGTCGTGGCTGACCGAGTAGGAGAACGCCTCGAGTTCCTTGTTCGAGCGCTGCAGCTCCTCGGTCAGGGCCGCCAGCTCCTCGGCCCGGCGCAGCACGATGCCGAGCACCGCGGCGCGCAGATCCTTGGCCGTGTCGACCTCCGGCACCGTCCACGGCAGGGACCGGCCCTGCACGGTCTCCTTCCAGGTCTCGAAGGACTGGCGCGGGTGCAGCCGGTCCGGGCCGCCGGCCGGGTCCTTGGAGGTGGATTTCGTCGGGTCGCCGCCCCAGCGAACGGTCTGGACCACCTCGGGCCTGAACCACAGCACGTAGCTGGCATATTTCTCGGAGATCGAGATGGCGAGGAGCCCGCTCGCGGTATCGGCAATGGTGCGCGCCGGCGGATATTCCTCGCCGAGGGAATCGGTGACGTGGACCGCCTCGCCGCCATGCTCCGCCGAGAGCCACTCGTAGACGCCCCTCACCTGCCGCTCCGACGGCGTGCGGCCCATCAGGTGGCAGCGCTGGCCGGTGACGATCGCCGCTCCCCCGGCATCGGTGAGCGCCAGCACGTCCTCCGGGTGCTTCAGGAAGCCTTCGACGAAGTTCTCCTCCTCGGCCATGAAGGCGAGGAGCCGGGCCTGGATCGCGCCGAGGGCCAGGCGCTGCTCGGCGAGCGCGCCGCGCTCCTTGGCGGCGAGCTGGAGGGCGAAGGTCTGGGTGAGGATGTCGCAGGCGTTGCGGGTCTGCAGCGGCACCCGCCGCGGTGTCTTGTTGTGGCAGGAGATCAGGCCCCACAGCGCGCCCTCGACCAGGATCGAGACCGACATCGACGCCATGGTGCCCATGTTGCGCATGTACTCGACGTGGACCGGCGAGACGCTGCGCAGGACGGACTGGCTCAGGTCGAGGGGGGCTCCGGTCGACGGGGTCAGGAGCGGCAGGATCGGCACCGGCTCGTAGGCCGCGTCCGGGATGATGCGCAGGCGGTTGCGGCGGTAGAGCTCGCGCGCCTGGGCCGGGACGTCGGAGGCGGGCCAGCGCAGGTCGAGGTAGGACGGCAGCACGCCGTTGCCGTCCTCGGCCACCACGGTGCCGTTCCAGTCGCGGTCGAACCGATACACCAGTGCCCGGTCGAACCCGGTCAGAAGGCGGATGTCGGCGGCGAGGAGCGCGCACAGCTCCTCGACCGTCGAAGCGCCGTGCAGGGCCTCGATGAAGGCGCGCAAACGCGGATAGAGCGAATCGAGGCTCGAGGCCGCCGCCCCCACCCCGGCGCTCTCCTCGAATTCGAGCACCGTCAGGGCGCCGGAGCGGTGGGCCGCGAGGTCGTAGGCGCGTGCGCCCGCCCCGGTCTCGAGGGCCAGCGTGCCGAGATAGGCCGCGCCGTCATGCCCGGGCTGCGCCATCAGAAAATCGGTTATCGCGTCCCCGGCCTCGGGCACGACCGCGTGCAACGGGCGGCCGTGGGCCTGGTCGCCCCGGAGTCCCGGAAGATCGGGCAGGTTGGCGCTGGCCTGGACGATGCGCAGCTCCGGTCCTTCGAGCGCCAGCAGGAAGCCGTGAGGCTGCAACGTGCCGAGGATGTGGATCGGCTCCCTGTCGCAGGCCGTGAGTTCTGCCGGTTGCACAGACCGCATGGTCTTCCTATCCCACCCTCGCGCCATTCGAACCCGAAGCGATTCCGGCTGCCGCACCTTAGGGGAAGGCCGGGAATCCTACCAGTGCGGGAAACCGATCCGAAGCGGCGGACGACGTAGGTTCACAGTCACGTCCGACAGGTCGTCGACGTCGATCTTCCCCTGATGACGACGGCGTTTCCTTCGCTTTTTTTCAAATAACTCGAGGTTGCTGCCCAGTTTTTATTCCGTAGGAATTATATTTTCACGGCCGCGACGATCGACGTTATCACGTCGATGGATCCTGCCATTTCGTAACGGCGTCAGAGCCCGGCCGGGACAGAGCAACCGCCCCCTCGCTATGCCACGGATGCGACAGGCCGCCGCAGGATGGCGGCGTGCGGCGTCGCTCATGCCGGACGTTGCGTCGCAGACCGTTTTTTGCCGGGGCCGGGCGGGACGCACCTGCTTCGGAACCGTGCGCCTCGCCGTGTGGCGCGATGGGCTTCGGGCCGGCCATCTGCCATGCTCGCCGACACGAGGCCGCGATCCCCCGCCGCCGGGCTCCCCACGGAGGATCGGTCATTCCCGACGAGCTTGCCGCGCCGAGCCCGCTCCCCGCCCCGGGCCTCGTGAACCGCCTCGATCTCAAGACGCTGCGGCTGTTCGCGGCGATCTGCGAGGACGGCACGCTGAACGGCGCGGCGCGGCGGGCCGCGATCGCGCCCTCGGCGGTGAGCAAGCGCCTGGCCGAACTGGAGCAGGCCCTGGGCTGCGTCCTGCTCACCCGCGAGCCGCGGGGCATGCGCCCGACCCCGGCGGGCGAGACGCTGCTCCACCACACGCGACGGATGCTGGCGAGCGCCGAGCAGATCGCCCTCGAACTCGCCGAGCATGCCAAGGGCGTGCGCGGCATCGTCCGGATGCTCGCCAACCTCTCGGCCATCGTGCAGTTCCTGCCCGAGGACCTGCGGACCTTCCTGGCCCGGCAGGCGGCGATCAAGATCGACCTCGAGGAGCGCCCGAGCGGTGGGGTGATCCGCGGCGTCGCCGAGGGCGCGGGCGAGATCGGGATCTGCTCGCGGACCGTTGCGACCCTCGACCTGCATGCCACTCTCTACCGGCGCGACCGGCTCGTCCTGGTGATGCGGCAGGAGCACCCCCTGGCCGGGCGGACGCAGATCGCCTTCGCGGACGCGCTCGGCTACGACTTCATCGGCCTGCATGCCCAGAGTTCCATCTACGACAGCGTCCGGGCCGAGGCGCAGCGGATCGGCCGCCCCCTGCGCCTGCGGGTGCACGTGCCGGGCTTCGATGCGGTCTGCCGCATGGTCCAGGCCGATATGGGCCTCGGCGTGATCCCCGCGCAGGTCTTCGGCCTGATCGGCGGGGCGATGCAACTCGCGGCGGTGCCGCTCGTCGACCCCTGGGCGGCGCGCGAACTCATCCTCGTGACGCGGCCCGGATCGCTGTCGCCGGCGGCGAGCCTGCTCGTCGCACACCTGACGCAGGCCTCCGGATCCTGAGCGCGCCGTCGTGAATTCCCATGTTGCGTTCTCCGCTCGCGAACGGTCGCTCGCGAGATACGGTTGGATCCGATCCGCGTTCTTTAAGTATAGAAGGCGCAAACACATCCACAGGGAGAAGACGCCATGAGTGGACCGCTCGCGGGCATTCGCGTCCTGGAACTCGGCCAGCTGATCGCCGCCCCCTTCGCCACCCGGCTGATGGCCGAGTTCGGCGCCGAGGTGATCAAGGTCGAGCCACCCGGCGAGGGCGATCCGCTGCGCAAGTGGCGCAAGATGCACGAGGGCACCTCGCTCTGGTGGTACCTGCAATCGCGCAACAAGAAGTCGATCGCCGTCAACCTGAAGTCGCCGGAGGGACTGGCGGTCGTCAAGCAGCTGGCGCAAGGCGCCGACGTCGTGGTCGAGAACTTCCGGCCCGGCGGGCTGGAGAAGCTCGGCCTCGGCTGGGACGTGCTCTCGGCCCTCAACCCGAACCTCGTGATGGTCCGCATCTCCGGCTACGGCCAGACCGGGCCGTACCGCGACCGGCCGGGCTTCGGCGCCATCGGCGAGTCGATGGGCGGCATCCGCTTCACCACCGGCGATCCGAGCACCCCGCCGGCTCGCGTCGGTGTCAGCATCGGCGACACGCTCGCCTCGCTCCACGGGGTCATCGGTGCCCTGATGGCGCTCCTGCGGGTCAAGACCGGCCAGGGCGGCGGCCAGGTGATCGACGTCTCGCTCGTCGAGAGCGTGTTCAACGTCATGGAGAGCCTGGTTCCGGAATACGACCTGCTCGGCGAGGTCCGCACCCGCACCGGCGGCGCGCTGCCGGGCATCACGCCCTCGAACACCTATCCCACCAAGGACGGCGGCTTCGTCGTCATCGCCGGCAACAGCGACCCGATCTTCCGCCGCTTCATGACGGCGATCGGCCGGCCCGACCTCGCCGAGGATCCGGGCTTACGCAACAACGACGGCCGCTCGAAGCAGGCCGCCATGCTGGACGCCACCATCGCCGACTGGACGAAGAGCCTGACGGTGACGGAAGCCCTCGAGGTGCTGGATGCCGCCGAGGTACCGGCCGGCCGGATCTACTCCGTCGCCGACATCGTCGCCGACCCGCATTACAATGCCCGCGGCATGATCCTGGAGGCCGACCTTCCGGGCGACACCCGGGTCAAGATGCCCGGCATCGTGCCGAAGCTGTCCGAGACCCCCGGTACCGTCCGCTGGCAGGGCCCGGCGCTCGGCGCCCACACCGATGCGGTGCTCTCCGATCTCGGCTTCGACGAGGCCGGAATCGCGGCGCTTCGCCGGAAGGGAGCCGTCGCGTGAGCGAGATCATCGTCCAGGAAGTCGCAACCCGCGATGGGTTCCAGATCGAGCCGGTCTTCGTGCCGACGGCGGACAAGGTCCGGCTGATCGACGCGCTGTCGGCGGCGGGCTTCTCCCGCATCGAGGTCTCGTCCTTCGTCTCGCCGAAGGCGGTCCCGGCGCTCGCCGACGCGGCCGAAGTCTTCTCGGGGATCGCCCGCCGCCCCGGCACGACCTACGTCGCCCTCGTCCCGAACCCCAAGGGCGCCGAGCGGGCGCTGGCTGCCAAGGCCGACGAGATCAACCTCGTCGCCTCGGTGAGCGAGACCCATAACCGCGCCAATATGGGGATGTCGCCGGACGCCTCGATCCAGGGCTTTGCCGCCATCATGGCGACGGTGCGGGGCCAGGTCAGCGTCAACGCGACCGCGGCGACGGCTTTCGGCTGCCCGTTCGAGGGCCTCGAGCCCGAGGACAAGGTGCTGGCCCAGGTCGAGCGCTACCTGACCCTCGGCGTCGACGGGGTGACGCTCGCCGACACGACCGGCATGGCCAATCCGCGCCAGGTCGCCCGCCTCGTCGCCCGGGTTCTGCCCCTCGTCGGGCCCGAGCGCCTGACGCTGCATTTCCACAACACCCGCGGCTGCGGCCTCGCCAACGTGCTGGCCGCCTATGAGGCCGGCGCACGCCGGTTCGACGCGGCGCTCGGGGGGCTCGGCGGCTGCCCGTTCGCGCCCGGCGCCACCGGCAACATCTGCACCGAGGACCTGGTCAGCATGGCCGAGGAGATGGGCATGTCGACCGGCCTCGACCTCGACGCCCTGCTGAGCCTGTCGCGCGATCTCCCCCGCCTCGTCGGCCACGACGTCCCGGGCCAGGTCGCCAAGGCCGGCCGGCCGCTCGACCTTCACCCTGCACCGCCGCTCAAGGCGGCCTGAGCGAGGCCGATTTCCGCATCGCGAAGCGACCGGTCGGAAATCGCATGAGAAGCCGAGGGGCCGCCCGCCGGAAGGCGGCCCCGCCATCGTCTCACCGATACCGGAACCCTGCCACGCCCGCGTCCCGGGCGAAGGCTCCCCCATGCCCGGAGGAAACCCCCATGGCCATCGCCACCGCCGGTCCGCTCGCCGGGACCGCGACCCTCACCGAGGCGAACGTCGTCCGCAAGGTCGCCTGGCGGCTGATGCCGCTGATCATGATCTGCTACCTGTTCGCGTTCTTCGACCGCATCAACATCAGCTTCGCCAAGTTCCAGCTCCAGAGCGACCTCGGCTTCAGCAACGTCGCCTACGGCCTCGGCGCCAGCATGTTCGTGGTCGGCTACGTGATCTTCGAGGTGCCGTCGAACCTTGCCCTCTACCGGGTGGGCGCGCGGCGCTGGATCGCCCGGATCATGATCTCGTGGGGCATCGCCACCGCGCTGATGATCTTCATCCGCACGGAGTGGCACTTCTACGTCCTGCGCTTCCTGATCGGCGCGATGGAGGCCGGCTTCGCCCCCGGCATCCTCTACTATCTCACCCTGTGGTTCCCGGCCTCGTTCCGCGGCCGCGTCACGTCGTTCATGTTCGTCGCCTCGGCCTTCGCGGGCATCGTCGGTGCGCCGGTGGCCGGGCTGATCCTCGGCGGCCTCAACGGCGTCGCGGGCCTCGCCGGCTGGCAATGGCTCTTCCTTGCCGGCGGCCTGCCCTGCCTGATCCTCGGCATCCTGGTGGTCACCCGCCTCGACGACCGGATCAGCGACGCGCGCTGGCTCTCGGCCGAGGAGAAGGACCTCCTGTCCTCGCGCATCGCCCACCACAACCGCGACATCGGCGACCACTCCCTCTGGGGCGCGATCAAGCAGCCGGGCTTCCTGCTCATCGCCTTCGTCTACTTCCTGCTCCAGGTCGGCTCCTACGGCCTGAACTTTTGGGGACCGGACTTGATCAAGACCGCGAGCGGCGGGGCCGCGGCGTCCGTCGGATTCCTGACGGCGATCCCCTATATCTGCGGCGCGGTGAGCATGATCGTGATCGGACGCCTGTCCGACGCCTCGGGCGAGCGGCTGAAATTCGTCGCCGGCCTCGCCGTCGCGGCCGCCATCGGCTTCTTCCTCGCCGGCCTGTTCGACAAGCAGATCGTGCCGCTGATGGTCGCGCTCGCCCTTCTCGGCTCCGGCATCGTCGCGTCGATCCCGACCTTCTGGACCCTGCCGGCGAAGCTGGTTACCGGCGTCGGCGCGGCGGGCGGCATCGCGCTCATCAACACGCTCGGCCAGTTCGGCGGCATCGTCAGCCCGGTCATGGTCGGCTGGGTGAAGGACCTCACCGGCTCCACCACCCCGGCGCTCTACGGCATCGGCGTGCTCTGCCTCATCGCCGCCGGGCTCCTGCTCTTCGCGATGCCCGAGAGCCTGCGCCGCAACGACCGCAGCATGTGACGGCCGAGGGGCGGCCGTTCGGGTTACGCTGCCTGCCGTACGACGCCTCTGCTCGCTGGCGGCAGCCCGGCTTGGGCACGATCGGCACCGACGCCGACTGCTCCGTCGCCTGATCCTTCCTCATGGGTGGGGCGCGCTCGCGGGGCTTGGCCGAATCCTGAGGCACGGGCTAGCCTTGCCGGATTCGGCCCTACGGTCACGCCATGACCGGGGCGCGGACAAACCAGGGAACCGGGCGCCCGGCGGGTCGCGACGGAGTCCCAGCAGGGAGACACCGACGTCATGAGAGAGCCACGCGAGCCCGGTCCCGTCCGCCGCCATGATGCGATCATCGTCGGAGCCGGGTTCTCCGGACTGTACCAGCTGCATCTGCTGCGCGACCGGCTCGGCCTGTCGGTGAGGGTCCTGGAGGCGGCCGACGGTATCGGCGGGACTTGGTACTGGAACCGATATCCGGGCGCGCGCTGCGACTCGGAGAGCTACTACTATTCCTATTCGTTCTCGCGCGAGCTCGAGGAGGAGTGGAACTGGACCGAGCGCTATCCCGAGCATGGTGAGATCCGCCGCTACCTCGACCACGTCGCCGACCGCTTCGACCTCCGGCGCGACATCCAGCTCGGCACCCGCGTCTCGGGCGCCACCTATGACGAAGCCGCCAATCGCTGGACCGTCACGACGGAGTCCGGCGAGCGTTTCGAGGCGCGGTTCCTCATTACCGCGGTCGGCTGCCTGTCGAGCGCCAACGTGCCGGCAATCCCGGGCCTCGAGAGCTTCGGGGGCGACTGGTACCATACCGGCCGCTGGCCGCACGAGGGCGTCGACGTCTCGGGCAAGCGGGTTGGGCTGATCGGCACCGGCTCGACCGGTATCCAGGCGACGCCCGTGCTTGCGGCGGAAGCCGCGCACCTGACGGTGTTCCAGCGCACCGCCAATTACAGCGTGCCCGCCCGCAACGGCCCGATGAACGACGCCTTCAAGGCCTGGGTGCGCGAGAACTCTTCGGAACTGCGCGCCAAGGCCCGCGCAGCACCGAACGGCCACCCGTTCGACTTCTCCGAGCGTTCCGCCTTCGACGTCTCGCCCCAGGAGCGCGAGGCGATCTACGAGGCGGCCTGGGAGCGCGGAGGGTTGCGGTTCCGCGCCGTCTTCCGCGACATCATGCTCGACAAGGACGCCAACGAGACCGCCTCGGCGTTCATCCGGGCGAAGATCCGCAGCATCGTGAAGGACCGGAAGACAGCGGAGGCGCTGACGCCACGCGACCATCTGTTCGCGACCAAGCGTCCGCCGATCGACACCCACTATTTCGAGACCTTCAACCGTCCGAACGTCGCGCTCGTCGACCTGAAGGAAACGCCGATTGCCGAGATCGTGCCGGAGGGCGTACGCACCGCGAACGCGACCTACCCGCTCGACGTGATCGTCTTCGCCACCGGCTTCGATGCGCTGACCGGCCCCCTCCTCTCCCTCGACATCCGCGGCCGCGACGGGTTGCCGCTCAAGGAGGTGTGGGCGGCGGGCCCGAAGAGCTATCTCGGCCTGCAGGTCCCGGGCTTCCCCAACCTGTTCACCATGACCGGACCGGGCAGCCCCTCGGTGCTCACCAACATGCCGGTGGCGATCGAGCAGCACGCCGAGTGGATCGCCGACTGCATCGCGCATTTGCGCGAGCGCGGCCTCGACCGGATCGAGGCGAAGTCGGACGCGGCGGAATCCTGGGGGGCGGAAGTCAACCGGGCGGCGTCCGCCACGTTGCTGCCAATGGCGAGCAGCTCGTGGTACCTGGGCGCCAACGTGCCGGGCAAGCCGCGGGTGTTCATGCCCTATGCCGGCGGCATGGCGCATTACCGCGGCATCTGCGACCGCGTCGTGGCCGAGGGCTACGACGGTTTCTCCTTGCGATGATCGGTGAACGCAAGAAGCCCGCCGGCTTTCGCCGGCGGGCTTCTTGATCGGTTTGGTTGCGGGGACAGGATTTGAACCTGTGACCTTCAGGTTATGAGCCTGACGAGCTACCGGGCTGCTCCACCCCGCGCCAGGGTGTGATCTGCGTCGTATTGAGGGAACGTGACGTGCTTGGCAGGTCTGGCGGTGACCGACTCTCCCGTGTCTTGAGACACAGTACCATAGGCGCTGGGGCGGTTAACGGCCGAGTTCGAGATGGGATCGGGTTCTGATCACCCCGCTCAGACCACCAGACCGGCCAAGCACGTTCGTTGCGGCAAGCATGCGGTCTGTGGCAGCCGCTTGGCTGCGTCAGGCGTCTTCATCGTGTCGTGGTGTCGGGGTCGATCCGGACACGGATCATGAGAGCGATCAAGCCGATCGAGCGATTAGTACTGGTCAGCTCAGCGCGTTACCGCGCTTGCACATCCAGCCTATCCACGTGGTCGTCTTCCACGGCTCTCAAGGGAGTTCTCGTTTCAAGGGGGGTTTCCCGCTTAGATGCCTTCAGCGGTTATCCCGACCGAACATAGCTACCCTGCACTGCGGCTGGCGCCACAACAGGTCCACCAGAGGTTCGTCCATCCCGGTCCTCTCGTAC
>NZ_JAAKGV010000042.1 GCF_011043735.1 Methylobacterium sp. DB0501
TAGCCGCGGTGGACCAGGACCTTGTCGATGGTGATCTGGAAGAAGATCGGGGTGATGAGGGCGCAGAGCTGGATGAACAGCGAGGCGACGAGCACGGTGGCGAGCGGCCTGCGGTAGCGCCAGACGGAGGGGACGAACCAGGTCAGGCCGAACTTGTGCAGGGCGGTCTGGAGGTTGGCGCGTCGGGCGACGAGCACGATGGTGCCGGTCCATCGGGGCAGGAAGGCGTCGGGCTCGACGTGGTCGGCGGTGCGGGCGACGGGATCGATGATGCGCAGCTTGCCGTCCTCGAAGCGGCGTCCGAGGACGACGAAGCGCCCGTCCTCGACCTGGAGGATGGCGGGGAGCGGGATCGACTCCAGGCGGGCGGGCTTCTGGTCCTGGAGCAGGCGCCCCTTGAGGCCGAGGCGTCGTGCGCCGCGGACGATGTCGACGGCGCTCATCGGCCCCTGTCCGAGGCCGAGGTCGTGGCGGACCTGGGCGGGCTCGCAGGGGATCTGGTGGAACGAGGCGACGAGGGCGAGCGCCCCGAGGCCCGAATCGGGCCGCGCCGCCGGCAGCTCCGCGGGGCCGGGACCGGATTGGTCGGGGCCGGCCTGTGAGGCCGCGTCTTGCACCATGTCCCGCTCCCTCACTCCACGGCGCGCTCTGCCGGCGCCGGCTCACGCCGCGTTCCGCTCCCGGTCCACAACGTACACGAGATTCCGATCGTTCGTGACTCGCCTGGAGCAGCCCGGGACGGCGGAGGCGCCGCGCCTTTCCGGGCCGCGCGTGTGTCTCGCCGGCCGCTCGGAGAAACCCTTTGGCGCGGACGGGTGATGGTTTCATGACAGGGCGACGGCGCGGCCGCCGACCCCGTGCCGTCGCCCCGGCGGCTCGCACGCTGCGCGCATCCGGGACGGTGTTTCCGGGGTTTTCCAGTCCGCCGGCGCGGCGCCCTGCCCGATCCCGAACCCACCCGTTGTGCCCCGCGGGTCACGGCGTATCCTTGCCCAGGCCCCGGCCCGCTTCGTGCATGGCCGGGGCCGGACATCATCGAAGGGCCCCGCGTGCCGGCATTTCCCCTCCACGACGATTCGCTCGCCCCCTCGGCTGCATGCCTGCCGGTGCCGTCGGCGTGAGCGTCGTGATCCTGGGCGGGGCCGGCTTCGTCGGGCTGAACCTCGCCCGCGCCCTCCTCGATCGGGGCCGGAGCGTGCGGCTCCTCGACCGGGCGCCGCCCCCGCCGCCGCTCCTGCGGGCCCTGGCCGCCCCGCCGGACGCATTCGCCCTCGACATCGGCGACGTGACCGATCCGGCCTGCCTCGCGGCCGCCATCCGGCCCGGCACCGACGCGGTGGTGATCGCCGCCGCGGTGACGGCGGATGCAGCGCGCGAGGCCGCCGATCCGGGCACGATCCTCGCCGTCAACCTGACGGCGACGGTGCCGATCCTGGACGCCTGCCGCCGGGCCGGGGTGCGCCGGGTGGTGAACCTGTCCTCGGCGGCGGCCTACGGGACGGCGGACGCTCCAATCCTGACAGAGGAACTGGCGACGCGGCCGGAGAGCCTCTACGCCGTCACCAAGTTCGCCTCGGAGGCGGTGCTGGCGCGGCTCTGCGGCCATTGGGGCCTCGACGGGGTGAGCGTGCGCCTGAGCGCGGTGTTCGGCCCGTTCGAGCGCGCGACCGGATTGCGCGACACCTTGAGCCCGCAGGCGCAGATCTGGGCGGCCTTGGAAGCCGGCACCCCGGCCCTGCTGCCGCGGCCCGGCCGGCGCGACTGGCTCTACGCCCCCGACGCCGCCGAGGCGGTGGCCCGGCTGGTCGCGGCGCCGCGGCTGGGCTCCCCCCTCTACAACGTGTCGAGCCCGGCGGTCTGGCCGGTCCTCGCCTGGGGCGAGCGGCTGGCGCGCGCCAGGCCCGGCTCCGTCTTGCGCCTCGCCGAACCGGGCGAGACCCCGACGATCTCGCTGCACGGCGACCGCGACCGGCCGCCGCTCGCCACGGCGCGGCTGCGCGACGAACTCGGCTGGGAGGCGCGGCATGGCTGCGAGGCCTCCGCCGACGCGTTCCTGGACTGGCACACTCGATTCCGGGAGGATTCGCGATGAGGCTCGACGGCAAGGTCGCGGTGGTGACGGGCGGCGGCTCCGGCATCGGCGCCGCGACGGCGCGGCTCTTCGCCGAGGCCGGCGCCCGGGTGGCGGTGATCGACCGCGACCGGACGGCCGCCGAAGCGGTGGCGGCGCAGGTCGGCGGCCTCGCCCGCGCCTCGGAGGTCGGCGAGCCGGACGCGGTCGCCGCCGACGCGGCGGCGATCGTCGAGGCCTATGGCGGCATCGACGTGCTGGTGACGGCGGCGGGCTTCTCCGTCGGCGGCACCGTCGAGACCACCTCGCCCGGGGATTGGGACGCGGTGTTCCGCGCCCATGTCGGCGGGACCTGGCTGTGGGCCGGGCAAGCCGTTCCCCTGATGCGGGCCCGCGGCGGCGGCGCGATCGTCACGGTCGCCTCGCAGCTGGCCTTGGCGGGCGGGCGCAACAACAGCGCCTACATCGCTGCCAAGGGCGCGGTGCTCAGCCTCACGCGCACCATGGCGCTCGACTTCGCCGCCGACGGCATCCGGGTCAACGCGGTGGTGCCGGGCGCGATCGAGACGCCCTTGCTCGCCCGCAGCTTCCGGCGCGCCGCCGACCCGGCCGCCGCCCGCGCGACTTCCGAATCCCGGCACGCGATGAAGCGCCTGGGGCAGCCCGAGGAGGTCGCCCGCGCCATCCTCTATCTCGCGAGCGAGGCCGCCTCCTTCACCACCGGCGCCGCCCTTCCGGTCGAGGGCGGCTGGCTCTCGGCCTGAAGGTCTTCCATGTCCTTCTCCAGCATGTCCTACTCCCGCATGTCCCTCGACGCCCTCCTCGTCCGTGTCCGGGACGAGATCGCCCGCACCGCCCATCCCCGGGCCCCCTGGCTCACCCCGCGCCCCGGCCCGGACGGGGAGCCCGCCCGCGACGTCATCGTGGTCGGGGCCGGGCAGTCCGGACTCGCCGTCGCCTTCGGGCTGATGCGGGCGCAGGTCACCAACATCCTGGTGCTCGACCGGGCGCCGGAGGGCCTGGAAGGGCCCTGGCTCACCTATGCCCGCATGCGCACCTTGCGCAGCCCGAAGGACTTCACCGGGCCCGATCTCGGCCTGCCGGCGCTGACCTACCAATCCTGGCACGAGGCCACGTACGGGCAAGCGAGCTGGGAAGCGCTGGACCTCATCACCCGCGAGGACTGGGCCGCGTACCTCGCCTTCGTGCGGGTCGCGACGGGCGTGCCGGTCGAGAACGGCGTGACCGTCACCGGCATCGCGCCGGCGGGCGGGCTGCTCGCGGTGACGGATGCGCAAGGGCGCGTACGCCACGCCCGCAAGGTGGTGCTCGCCACCGGCCAGGAGGGCGCCGGGCGCTGGGCGATGCCGGAGGTGCTGGCCGACCTGCCGGCGGAGCGCGTCGCCCGCACCGACGAGGCGATCGAGGCCGGCCGCCTGGAGGGGAAGCGCGTCGCGGTGATCGGCGCCGGCGCCTCGGCCTTCGACAACGCCGCGACGGCCTTGGAAGCCGGTGCCGCCGAGGTCGTCCTGCTGTGCCGGCGCGCGGAGGCGCAGGTGGTGCAGCCCTATCGCTGGCTCACCTTCGCGGGCTTCCTGCGCCATCTCGGCGATCTCGACGACGCCTGGCGCTGGCGCTTCATGAGCGCGGTGATGGGCCTGCGCGAGGGCTTTCCGCAGGCGACCTGGGACCGCTGCGCCCGGCACCCGAATTTCCGTTTCCTGCCCGGCGCGCCCATCCGCGCGGCGCGGATGCGGGACGGCGCGGTCGTCCTCGACACGCCGGCGGCCGAGATCGCCGCCGACCTCGTCATCGCCGCCACCGGCATCGCCATCGACTATGCCGCGCGGCCCGAATTGTTAGCGTTTGCCCACAACATCGCCACCTGGGGCGACCGCTACGCCCCGCCGCCCGAGGAGCGTGACGACCGCCTCGCCGCCTATCCGTATCTCGGCGACGACTACGCCTTCACCGAGCGCGAGCCCGGCCTTACGCCGTGGATCCGCGACATCCACCTGTTCGGCATCGCCTCCACGGTGAGCCACGGCCCGTCCGGCTCGTCGATCAACGCCATGACCACCGCGGTGCCGCGCCTCGTCTCCGGCCTCACCCGCGGGCTGTTCGTCGCCGACCTCGACCGGCACTGGGCCGACTTCCGGGCCTACGACGTGAAGCAGGCGGTGCTGCGCTGAAAGATCTCGCGTTAGCTCTTGCCCCGCGGCGATCCCTGGTCTCGAATGGTCCCCGCTGGAACGGCCCTTGCAAGAAGGCCGGCCAAACAGGGATGCAGGAAGGGACAGGCGTGACGAAGACCAGCATGCGGACGGGCGGCCTCGCGGCGGCGTTCCTCACCGCCCTCGTCGTGGCGACGCCGGCACGGGCCCAGAGCCGGGCCGAGACCCTGCGCTACGTCACGGGCGCTGCGGTCAACACCCTCGACCCGACCATGCCGGGCACCACCCGCGAGGCCTTCGCGATCAGCCTCTCGACCTATGATCGCCTCGTCACCTTCGGCCGCAAGAAGCTGGGCGACAATTGGGTGTTCGACCTCGATTCGGTGCGCGGCGAGCTGGCCGAGCGCTACGAGGTCAGCCCGGACGGCCTGACCCTTACCTTCCATCTCCGCAAGGATGCCAAGTTCCAGGACGGCACCCCCGTCACGGCGGAGGACGTGAAGTGGTCGCTCGACCGCGCCGTCTCGGCGAAGTCGCTCGCCGGGCCGCAGCTCCTGACCGGTTCGCTGACCAGCCCCGACCAGTTCACGGTGGTCGATCCCCACACCTTCAAGGTCACGCTGCCGAAGCCCGACCGGCTGGCCCTGCCGAACCTCGCCACCGTCTACGCCATCGTCATCAATTCCAAGGTCGCCAGGTCGCACGCGACGCCGGAGGATCCCTGGGCGCAAGCCTGGCTCAAGGACCACGCCGTCGGCAGCGGCGCCTACAGCGTCGACGTGTTCAAGCCCGGCGAGCAGGTGGTCCTGAAGCGCAACGCCGACTGGAAGGGTGCCGCGCCGGACAAGCCGGCCGGCTTCAAGCGCATCATCGCCCAGACGATTCCCGATCCGGCGACCCGCGCCAACCTCGTCGAGAAGGGCGACGCCGACATCGTCATCGACCTCCAGGCCAACGACGCGCTGGCCCTGAAGGAGAAGGCCAAGCTGAAGGTGATCGCCACGCCGCAATTCAACGCGGCGACGCTGATCTCCTTCAACACGAAGATGCCGCCCTTCGACAAGGTCGAGGTACGCCAGGCCTTGGCCTATGCCCTGCCCTACGACGCGATGTTCAAGGCCGCCCTGTTCGGCCGCGGCAAGCCGCTCTTCGGCGCGACCTGGGGCGAGGGCGATCCGCAACCCGTCTTCCCCGTCGCCCAGCCGGTGACCCTCGATCTACAAAGGGCCAAGGCCCTGCTCGCGAAGGCCGGGCTGCCGGACGGGTTCTCCACCACCTTCAGCTTCAATGTCGGCCAGGCCGCCACCGCCGAGCCGATGGCGGCGCTGATCCGCGAATCGCTGGAGAAGATCGGCGTCAAGGTCGAGATCCAGAAGCTGCCCGACGCGCAGATGTCGACGCAAATCAGCGAGAAGAAGCTGCCGTTCTTCACCGAGGGCATCGTCGCCTGGCTGCCCTCGCCGGATTACTTCTACCGCAACTTCTACACCGGCAACCAGCGCTGGAACTACAGCTCGATCGACGATCCCGAGATCAACGAGCTCGCCGCCAAGGCGCGATTCGAGCGCGATCCGGCGACGTACGACGACGACGCCCGGGCCCTGAACCGGCGCCACCTCGCCCTGATGCCGCAGATCCCGATCTGGCAGCCGAACCAGGACGCCGTGATGGCGCCATCGGTCGAAGGCTACACCTACCAGTTCCACCGTCAGGTCGATTACCGCGACCTGTCGCGGAAGTAGGTCGCGGATGGCCTCCGCCAGCGGCATCGCCCGGCGCACCGGGCGGCGCTTCCTGTCCTCGCTGCCGGCCTTGCTCGGCGTCCTGGTCTTCACGTTCCTGCTGATGCGGGTCCTGCCCGGCGACCCGGCGGTGTTCTTCGCCTCCGGGCCCAATGCCGGCAAGGCGGAGATCGAGGAGATCCGCCGCCAGATGGGCCTCGACAAGCCGGTGCCCGAGCAGCTGGTGCGCTATCTCGGCGACGTCGCCCGCGGCCAGCTCGGCCGCTCGATGACGACCGGCCAGCCGGTGCTGACGGATCTGCGCCAGCGCCTGCCGGCCTCCCTCGAACTGACCGTCTCGGCGCTCGTCATCGCGCTCCTGCTGGCGATCCCGCTCGGCATCGCGGCGGCCTTGCGGCCGGGATCGGTGGTGGACCACGCGGTGCGCTTCCTCTGCGCGCTCGGGGTCTGCGTGCCGACCTTCGTGTCGGGACTGCTGCTGATCTACGTGTTCTACTACCTCCTCGGAATCGCCCCGGATCCGACCGGCCGCGTCGACGTGTTCGCGGCGAGCCCGCCGGACATCACCGGCTTCCTGCTGATCGACTTCGCCCTCGTCGGCGACGGGGAGGGCTGGCGCGCGGCGGCCGGGCAGCTCGTGCTGCCGGCGCTCACCATGGCGTTGTTCGTGCTGGCGCCGCTCGCCCGCATCACCCGGGCGGCGATGCTGAGCGTGCTCGGCAGCGACTTCATCCGCACCGCCCGGTCGCTGGGCCTGCCGCGCCGGCGGGTGATCGTGACCTATGCGCTGCGCAACGCGATCCTGCCGGTGCTGACCATCGCGGGCATCGTGTTCTCCACCATGCTCGGGGCCAACGTGCTGGTGGAGAAGGTGTTTTCCTGGCCGGGCGTCGCCTCCTACGCCCTCGATGCGCTGCTCGCCTCGGATTACGCGCCGGTCCAGGGCTTCGTGCTGCTGATGGCGAGCCTGTTCGTCGTCGTGAACCTCACGGTCGACGTGCTCTACGGCCTCGCCGATCCGCGCGTCTCCATCGAGTGATCGTGATGAACGCCGTCTCCCCGACCCTCGCCCCGCCGCCCAGCACCCTGCAGCACGCAGGCCACGTGCTGCGCGAGAACCCGCTCACGGCGGTCGCGGCCGCCGGTGCGTCGCTGCTCTGCCTCGTGGCCCTCTTCAGCCCCTGGCTCACGCCCTACGATCCGGTCGCCTCCGACGTTTCCGTGGCGCTCCAGCCGCCGAGCGCGGCGCATTGGGCCGGCACCGACCAGCTCGGCCGCGACGTCTTGAGCCGCATCGTCGCGGCGACGCGGCTCGATCTCGCGATCGCCCTCTCGGCCGTGAGCCTGTCCTTCGCGCTCGGCGCGGTGATCGGGGGGATGAGCGGCTATGCCGGCGGGCGGCTCGACCGGGTGGTCGGGCGCCTCGTCGACGTGCTGATGGCCTTCCCGCTCTTCGTCCTGGCGATGGCCCTGGTCGCGGCCCTCGGCAACCGGGTCGAGAACATCGTCATCGCCACCGCCATCATCAACCTGCCGTTCTACATCCGCTTCGCCCGGGCGGAGGTGAACGTGCGGCGGGATGCCGGCTACGTCGAGGCGGCGCGGGCCGGCGGCGAGGGCCACCTCGCGGTGGTGCTCCGCTTCCTGCTCCCGAACGTCCTCCCGGCCATGGCGGTGCAGATCTCGCTCAATCTCGGCTGGGCGATCCTGAATGCCGCGGGCCTGTCCTTCATCGGGCTCGGGGTGCGCCCGCCGACGCCGGAATGGGGGATCCTCGTTGCCGAGGGCGCCCGTTTCATCACCACCGGCAAGTGGTGGCTCGTCGCCTTCCCGGGCCTCGCCCTGATGCTGGCGGTGCTGTGCTTCAACCTGCTCGGCGACGGCCTGCGCGACATCCTCGATCCCCGGATGCGGACCTGATGCAGCCTCCTCTTCTCTCGATCGAGGACCTGCGGGTCACCTTCGCGACCAGACGCGGCCCGGTCGAGGCGTTGCGCGGCGTCTCGCTCGCGGTCGCGCCGGGCGAGAGCCTCGGCCTCGTCGGCGAATCGGGATCGGGCAAGTCCGTCACCGCCTTCGCGGCGGCGCGCCTGCTCGACCGGGCCGGCCGGATCGTCGGCGGGAGCGTGCGCTTCCGCGGCCAGGACGTGACCCGGCTCTCGGCGGCAGATCTCCGGGCGGCGCACGGCCAGGCGATCGGCATGATCTTCCAGAACCCGCGGGCGGCGCTGAACCCGATCCGCCCGATCGGCCGGCAGCTCGCCGACGTGCTGATGGCGGGCGGGCTCTCGAAGTCCCAGGCCCGGGCGCGGGCGCTGGAGAGCCTGGAGGCGGTGCGCATCCGCGACGCGGCGCGCCGGCTCGACGCCTATCCGCACGAGCTCTCGGGCGGCATGTGCCAGCGGGTGATGATCGCGCTCGCGCTCGCCTGCCGCCCGGCGCTCCTCATCGCCGACGAGCCGACCACCGGCCTCGACGTGACGACCCAGAAGACCGTGATGGACCTCGTCGCCCGGCTCACCGCCGAGCGCGGCATGGCGATGATCCTCATCACCCACGATCTCGGCCTCGCGGCCCAGTATTGCGGCCGCATCGCCGTGATGGAGCAGGGCCGCCTCGTCGAGGAGGGCGAGCCGGGAGCCCTCTTCTCCGGGCCCCGCCATCCCTACACGAAGCGCCTCGTCGCCGCCTCGCCGACCCCGACCTCGACGCTCGCCGACCTCGTGCCGGAGGGCCCTCGCCCGTCGGCCAGGCCGCGGCCGGCTCCGGCCCCCGGCACCCCGCCGCTTCTCGAGGTGCAGGCCCTGGGCAAGGCATTCGGCGGCGCCATGGCGGTGGAGGACGTGTCCTTCTCGCTCCGCGAGGGCGAGAGCCTCGGCCTCGTCGGCGAATCAGGTTCGGGGAAGAGCACCACGTCGCGGATGATCTGCCGGCTCCTCGATTCGAGCGCCGGGCGGATCCTGTTCGACGGCGAAGCGATCGGCACGATCCCGGCGCGCGACTTCCACCGCTCGCCCCACCGGCGCGCGATCCAGATCGTGTTCCAGGACCCGACCGACAGCCTCAACCCGCGCTTCTCCGCCTTCGACTGCATCGCCCATCCGGTGAAGCGCCTGACCCCGCTGCGCGGCGAACCCTTACGCCTGCGGGTGATCGAGAGCGCCGAGCGGGCGGGCCTGCCGGCCGCCCTCCTCGACCGGTTCCCGCACCAGCTCTCCGGCGGCCAGAAGGCCCGCATCGGCATCGCCCGGGCGATCGCCGTGAAGCCGCGACTCCTCGTCCTCGACGAGCCGACCGCGGCCCTCGACGTCTCGGTCCAGGCCGGGGTCTTACGCCTCCTCGACGATTTGCGCCGGGAGGACGGCCTCGCCTTCCTGTTCGTGAGCCACGACCTCAACGTGGTGCGGATGATGTGCGAGCGAACCCTGGTGCTCCAGGGCGGGCGGGTGGTCGAGGAGGGCGTCAGCCGCGACCTCTTCCGGACTCCGCGCACCGCCTACACGCGGGAATTGCTGGCCGCGATCCCGCATTTCCGGCCGGGGCAGACGCGGGGGGTGGCGGCGGAGCCGGCGGCGTGAGCCGTCGAAGTCCGATCGTGAGCATGTCTCCTCTCCCCGCGGGCGGGAGAGGGGACGGGCGCCAAACTCTCAACTCGTTTCGGTGAATGGGAAATCTTATGCGCGTGATCCGCACCGCCGCCGCCCAGCTCGGGCCGATCCAGAAGGACGAGGACCGCGGCAGCGTCGTCGCCCGGATGCTCGCGCTCATGGACGAGGCCAAGAGCCAGGAAGCCGACCTGATCGTCTATCCGGAACTGGCGCTCACCACCTTCTTCCCGCGCTGGTACCACGAGGACCGCGCCGAGGCCGACCACTGGTTCGAGCGCGAGATGCCGGGCCCGGCCACCGCCCCGCTCTTCGACCGGGCGCGGGAGCACGGCATGGCGATGTCGTTCGGCTATGCCGAGCTGACCCCGGAGGGCCGACACTTCAACACCTCGATCCTGGTCGGCCGCGACGGCACCATCGTGGGCCAATACCGCAAGGTCCACCTGCCCGGCCACGACGAGTTCGACCCCGAGCGCTCGCACCAGCACCTGGAGAAGCGCTACTTCGAGCCGGGCGACCTCGGCTTCCCGGTCTGGCGGATGCTCGGCGGCATTCTCGGCATGTGCATCTGCAACGACCGGCGCTGGCCCGAGACCTACCGGGTGATGGGGCTGCAGGGCGTCGAGATGATCGTGCTCGGTTTCAACACCCCGTCGGTCAACGGGCAGCGCGGGAGCGAAGGCCTGGAGGACCGGCTTTTTCACCACCGCCTCTCGGTCCAGGCCGGCGCCTACCAGAACGGCACCTGGGTGGTGGCGGTGGCCAAGGCCGGGGACGAGGACGGCCACCCGCTGATGGGTGGCACGCTGATCTGCGATCCCAACGGGAAGATCGTCGCCGAGCTCCCCGGCGAGGCCGACGGGGTGATCGTCCACGCTTGCGACCTCGACGAGACCCGGTTCGGCAAGGAGACGATCTTCGACTTCGCCCGCCACCGCAGACCTGAGCATTACGGCCGCATCACCGCCCAGACCGGCGCGGTGCTGCCGGATTGATGTCAGGCGACCGCCACGATGCCGACGGCCATCGCGACCGCGGCCTGGGTCGGGTCGATGACCGGGATGCCGAGCTCCTGCTCGAGGCCGCGCCGGTGGACCGCCATGCCGGCGCAGCCCATCACGACGGCCCCCGCCCCGTCGCGGTCGCGCAGGTCGCGGCCGATCGCGATCATCCGGGCGAGGGTGTCGGTTCCGCTCGCGGTCTCGGCGACGGTCATCTCCAGGGCCCGCTCGCCCGCGAGGCGGTCGATCACGCCCATCTGGCGCAGGGCCCGCAGGTGGCGCGGAATCGAGCGGCTCGCCACCGCGATGACGCCGAACCGGTCGGCCCGGGCGAGCGCGGTGAGGATCCCGCATTCGGCGATGCCGAGCACCGGCCGGTCGGTCGCCTCGCGGCAGACGTGGAGGCCGGGATCGGAGTAGCAGGCGATGACATAGGCGTCCGCCGCCTCGCGCCGCACAAGATCGCGCAGCGGCAGGGCCACCTGCTCGACATCGGCCTGCGACTGGATGCCGAACGGCCCCTCGGCCAGCGTGCGGCACTCGACGACGATGCCGGGGCGCGCCAGCGGCGCTACCGCCCCGTCGAGCCCGCGGGTCACGACGTCGTTCGAGTTCGGGTTGATGACGAGGATGCGCCGGTCGCGAGCCGGATCGGTCTTCTGCATGGTGGTCCCCCGATGTGTCAGATCTTCAAGCTAGCAAGTTTCGGACGAGGAGCGTCAGTATGAGTGAGCCCGCCTTCGACACCGTGATCCGCGGCGGCACCGTCGCCACCGCGAGCGACGTTTTCTCCGCCGATCTCGGGATCCGCGACGGCCGGATCGCGGCGATCGGCCTCGACCTCGCCTCAGGCCGGCGCGAGATCGACGCGAAGGGCAAGCTCGTGCTGCCGGGCGGGGTCGACAGCCACGCCCATATCGAGCAGCTCTCGGCCTCCGGGCTGATGAACGCCGATACCTGGGAGAGCGCCACCCGCTCGGCGGCGCTCGGCGGCACCACCAGCGTCGTCGCCTTCGCGGCCCAGCATGTCGGGATGGACCTCGCGCAGGTGGTCGAGGACTACACGGCGCTGGCGGAACGCGGCGCGGTGATCGACTACGCCTTCCACCTGATCGTGGCGGATGCGACCGAGAAGGCCCTGAGCCGGGACATCCCGGCGCTGGCGCGGTCCGGCCACACCTCGCTCAAGGCGTTCATGACCTATGACCGCCTGCGGCTGGCCGACGAGTCCCTGCTCGACCTGATGGCGGCGGCCAAGGAGGTGGGCGCGCTCGTCTGCGTCCACGCGGAGAATCACGGCCTCATCGCCTTCGCCAGCCGGCAATTGCTCAAGGCGGGCAAGACGGCGCCGAAATACCACGCCGCGAGCCATCCGCGGCTGTCGGAATCGGAGGCGTTCGAGCGGGTGGTGCGGTTCTCGCAGTACCTCGACCAGCCGGTGATGATCTTCCACGTCTCGACCGAGGAGGGGGCGGCGATCCTGCGCCGGGCCCGCGGCGAGGGCGCCAAGGTCTATGCCGAGACCTGCCCGCAATACCTCTTCCTCACCGAAGCCGACCTCGACCGGCCGGGCCTGGAGGGGGCGAAGTGGATGTGCTCGCCCCCCTTGCGCGAGGCCCGCGACCAGGAAGCCCTGTGGCGCGCCCTCGATCTCGGCGACCTCCAGACCGTGTCCTCGGACCACGCGCCCTATCGCTACGACGAGAGCGGCAAGCTGAAAGCCGGGCAGGCTGCGACCTTCAAGGAGATCGCCAACGGCATGCCGGGCCTGCAGATGCGCCTGCCGCTGCTCTTCGACGCCATGGTATCGGGCGGGCGGCTCGGCCTGAGGAAATTCGTCGAGATCACCGCGACGGCGCCGGCCCGGATCTACGGCCTGACGGCCAAGGGCTCGGTGGCGGTGGGGATGGATGCCGACCTCTGCCTCTGGGACCCGTCCAGGCGCGTCACCCTCTCGGACGACATGGTCGAGGACCGCACCGGCTTCACCCCCTATGCCGGCCGCACCCTGACCGGCTGGCCCGAGACGGTGCTCTGCCGCGGCCGGGTGATCGCCGAGGGCGGCGCCGTGACGGCGCAGGCCGGCAGCGGCGCGCCGATCCGGCGGGCTTAGGCGCCCGGAGCAGGGGCACGGGTCCTCCGGCTGCGCCGGCACATGCCCGGGCTCGACCATGGCGCCGCCGCAGTCGCGGCGACGGCGTCGCGACGAGCCCGAAACACTCATTTGCTAAGCCCGGGCGCGGTGCGCCGTGGACCGGAACGGCCGAATCGGATTAGGCTGGCCCCTGGAAAAGGAGCCGACCCACTGTCACGCGTCGAACCGACTGCCGCCCTGTCCCCCGTCCCGACGGCGTGGCGCAGCCGGTTCTGGGCCGCGATCCAGGCGACAGAGCGCCTGCGCGCGCGTCACCGGCTCGGCGACCTCGTGGCCCTCGCTGCCACGGCGCTCGCCCTGGCCTTGCGGCTCGCGGTCGACGACGTGCTGCCGCCGGGCTTTCCCTACCTGACGTTCTTCCCCGCCGTCATCCTCACGACGTTCTTCTGCGGCCTGCGCGCCGGGATCACCTGCGCCACCTTGAGCGGCCTGGCAGCCTGGTACTTCTTCCTGCCGCCGAGCGAAGGCTTCCTCATCTCGGCGCAGTCCGGCCTCGCGCTCGCCTTCTACGTCTTCATCGTCGCGGTCGACATCGCGCTGATCCACATCATGCACACGGCGAGCGCGCGGCTGCGCCGCGAGCGTGCCGTGACGGCGGGCCTCTACGAGCAGCAGCGCACCCTGTTCCAGGAGCTGCAGCACCGGGTGGCGAACAACATGCAGTTCGTCGCCGCGCTCCTGACGCTGCAGAAGCGCCGGGTCGGCGACGACCCGCAAGCCGCGGTCGCCGCCCTCGACGAGGCGCGGGTGCGGCTCGAGACGATCTCGCGCATCCATCGCCGGCTCTACGACCCGGACCGGATCAACCTGCCGGCCGGGCAATACCTGCAGGAACTCTGCGCCGACCTCCTCGACGCGACGGGCGCTCGCACCATCGTCTGCCTCGTCGAGGTGCCGCCGGTGCGCTTCGACCTGACGCGGCTCACCACCCTGTCGCTGCTGGTGGTCGAGGTGGTGACCAACGCCCTCAAGCACGCCTTTCCGGACGGCGCCGGCGGCACGATCACGATCCGCCTGGAGGCCACCACCCCGGAGCGGATGGCCCTCACCATCGCGGATGACGGCCGGGGCATCCCGGCCGGGTTCGATCCCGACAAGAGCCGCAGCCTGGGGATGCGCATCGCCCAGGGGCTGGCGGCCCAGCTCGACGGCACGCTCACCTATGCGGGCGGAGCTGGGACGGTGGTGCGGCTCGACTTCGCCGCCCCGGCCGCCTGATCCGGCTTGCGACGCCGCATCACCAGCCTGCGCGGCGTCCGAGCGACGCCGATTTCCGCATCGATCGAAAATCGTATGACGGCTCAGGCGAGCCGCAGCAGCAGCGCCAGAGCCGCCACGATCAGCACCGCGAAGGTCGCCAGGATGCCACCGCCGCGGCAGGCGAACTGACGGGGCGAGTTCGCCGGCGCCGTCATGCCGAACGGGTGCAGCGCCCGGCCGACCAGCAGCACGACCAGCAGGCCGTGCACCAGGGCCCGGCTCGCGCCGTGGGCCTCGAGCAGGCCGACGAGAAGCAGGATGAGCGGCACGTACTCGGCGAAATTGGCTTGGGCACGGGCGCGGTGCAGCAGCACGGCGTCGCCGCCGTCGCCGTGCAGCACGTTGGCGGAGAGCCGCCGGGCCATCACCCAGATCGAGAGGCCGGCGAAGAGCAGCGCCAGCACGGCGCCGTAGGCGGCGGTGAGGGACGGGAACACCATGGCGAGAGGCTCCTTCAGGCGCGATCGGGCCGATGTCCGGTCGGCTCGTGGATCGGGCAACCGTTATGCTCGGCCCGGAAGCCGGCCGAGCGCGGATAGACGGCGCGACGCGCCCGCATCACCGAGCCGAGGGGACGGTGCGCCGCGATCCCGTGCCATGGGCTGAAGGCGAGGCCGTCGTCGAGGCTGCGGACCTTCTCGTCGCTCCAGCTCTCCTGCGGCGCCACCGTGATCCGGGCGACCGGGACGTACGGGCTTTCGTCCTCCGGCCAGGGCGTCGAGGCATCCTCGACCGGCATCGTCTCGCGGTTCGTGAGGAGCTGGACGCGCAGCTCCCACACGCCCTCGTGGGCGGCGAAGAACGCCGAGACCGCCTCGCGCAGGCCGTTCGGCTTGCCGTTGACATTCAGGGCAGCCCCGGTGAGGGCGGTGAGCGCCGGCGAGACCGGGGCGACCGCGACCTTGGCGACGTACTCGCCCCAGCGTAAGGGCGCCTGGCTGTAGAAGGTCTCGCCGAGGATGTGCGTCTCCGGGTGGCCGCCGAGGCTGATCAGCGTCGGACTCTTGGCGCCGACCGCCTCGACCGCGCTCTCGAGCCCGCGCAGGGCCGCGGAGAACACCTTCTTGAACACCTGCGGCGTGTCGGTGGTGGCCGCCAGAAGCTTCAGGCTCTTGAGGAACGACCTGGCATCCGGCACCGTGAAGGACGGGGCGTTCGCCATCACGAAGTCCTGGGTGTCGCCGCCGGCTCCCGGCAGCCGCTCGCCGGAGACGCCGATCACCTTCACGGCGAGGCCGCGCGGGGTCGAGACGCTGTCGTCGAGGATGTCGCCCGGGTTGGTCGAAAGGCGCAGCACGGCGTCGTAGGTGCCGGGCGTCGCGAGGATCCCCTGCGCCAGCGGGCCTGGGAGATCCGGCAGCACCGTGAGCCGGCCGGTCAGCAGGCCGTGGCTCTTGGCATGGACGCCGCGCACCGCGTGGCCGTAATCCTTCAGCGTCGTCTCCTGGATCCGGGCGAAGACCCGGATCATCTCGGCATGCACCTCCTCCTCGTCGGGCTGCACGCTCTCCAGGGACGGATCGAAGCGGATCGGTGACGACATCGGGGGCGCCTTGGACGGGGACGACGCCGGATGCGCCGCTGCGTCACCGGCAACGGCCGGACCCCGACGGCGTTCCCGCGCGATCGTTTCGCGCACGATGGAAAACACCGGGTGCGGGAAAAATCGTTGTTCCGCCGCGCGGGACGATCCCGAGGTCGGCGAAAAATCTTCTCTCCTTCCGCCGTACGGCAGCAAGAATCATCTCCACCTGGGACGCATTTTGGGAACCGCGTTCATTGACGGTCGGGCCCGGCCCCGCTTGAATGTGAGTCGCGGTCAGCCCCGCCCGTCCGGGCAAGGGACGACCCGTCGACCCGTCGCGGGCGCCGTTCGCCCCTCCCCGAGGAGCCCTGTCCATGCCCGCTTTCGCCAAGCCTGGCGCCTTCGCCAAGACTCGCACCTTCGCCAAGACTCGCGCGTTGACCGAGACCCGCACCTTGGTCGACCGCAGCCGCTATCTCGCGTGGAACGCGCTCACGGTCCTGGTCTTCGTGATTCTGATGGCCTATGTGGCGCGGGCGGACGAAGTTGTGATGGCCGCCGCGGCGGGTTAACCGCCCTGAGGAGACTTGATCGAAGGGATCCGGCCTTTCCCTTCGCCGCATCCACGATGCCATCTATTGTTCGGCGAAGCCGAGAACCCGGGATCCATAACCGCCGACGGTGCAGAATCCGGCTTTGCGCCTTCCGTATCATGCCGAGGCGTCAGCTTGTATGGTTGCGCGGCCCGGGACGAACGGGAGGGCATGGAACACGTCGAGGGATGGACGGGCCCGGACCGTCGAACGCCCTCACCTCTCCCGCACCAGCCCCAGCGACTCCTCCAGCACGTCGAGCAGCCGCTCGAACTCCCGCCTCTGCGCCTCGCTGAATCCGGAGAGCAGCGTCGCCTCCCGGGCGAGCAGGATCGGCACGAGTTCCGCATAGGTCGCCCGCCCCTTCTCCGTCAGCTGCAGCATGATCTCGCGCCGGTCGTCGCCGTCCTCCTGGCGCGCGACGAGGCCGAGCTCGATCAGGTGGCTCACCGCACGGCTGATCCGCGACTTGTGCGTGCGGGTGCAGCGCACGACGTAGGCCGCGCTGCGCGGCTCCTCGTGCTGTCCCAGCGTCGCCAGCACCCGCCATTCCGGGACGTCGATGCCGAATCGGGCGTAATCGGCCGCGAGCGCCTGGCTGAACTCGGTGGCGAGCCGGTTGAGCCGGAACGGCGAGAAACTGAGCAGGTTCAGGCGGTCCATCGGTCCGGGATACGGCCCCTTGACGGTTGCGTTCGCAACATCTTACATCAAGTTGCAGGTGCAACAAGCACCGCCCGTCCGATCGGACGCGCCGCACGATGCCGCGATCGAACGGCATCGGCAAGGATATCAGCCACGGGAGGCAATCGCATGAGCAAGGGCTTCGCCAGCCAGGGCGACCTCGCCGAGAAGCAGGAGACCTTCTCGGAGCTGGCCCCGGGCGTCTACGCGCTCACCGCCGAGGGCGATCCGAATTCCGGCATCGTCGTCGGCGACGATTCGGTCCTGGTGATCGATGCCCGCGCCACCCCGCGCATGGCCGGCGACCTGGTGCGTCGGGTCCGCGAGGTCACCGACAAGCCGATCCGCCACGTCCTGCTGACCCATTACCACGCCGTGCGGGTGCTCGGCGTCGCCGGCTATCCGGACCGGGTCAACGTCATCGCCAGCGACGTCGCCCGCGACATGATCGTCGAGCGCGGGCAACAGGACATGGATTCGGAGATCCAGCGCTTCCCGCGCCTGTTCCGCGGCCGCGAGGAGATACCGGGCCTGACCTGGCCGACCCTGACCTTCCACGGCGAGATGACCCTGTGGCTCGGCTCGCGCGAGGTGCGGATCATCCATGCCGGGCGCGGCCACACCGCCGGCGACACGGTCGCATGGCTGCCGAAGGAAGGCGTGCTGTTCTCCGGCGACCTCGTCGAGTACGGCGCCACCCCCTATTGCGGCGACGCCCACTTCCAGGACTGGCCCGCCACCCTCGACCGGCTGGAGGCCCTGAACCCGAAGGCCCTGGTGCCGGGCCGTGGCGAGGCGCTGAGGACGCCCGACCGGATCCGCGAGGGGCTGGAGGGCACCCGCGCCTTCCTGCGCGACCTCTACGCCATCGCCCGTGAGGGCGTGGCGGCCGGCTACGACCTCAAGGCCGTGTACGACCGGGCCATGCGCGAGATGCGGCACCGGTACGGCCACTGGGTCATCTTCGAGCATTGCATGCCCTTCGACGTCAGCCGCGCCTACGACGAGGCGAAGGGAATCGACACGCCTCGGATCTGGACCGCCGAGCGCGACATCGAGATGTGGCGGGCGCTGGAGGGGTGACCGGCGGCCCGACTCGGGGCTGATACCTTTCGGGTCATTCCGGGGCGGCGTGAGCCGGCGCCCGGAATCCGGACACGCAGGTGACGAAGAATGAAGCGGGCCACTGTCCGCCATTCCTTGAAGATCCAGAACATCTGGATTCCGGGCTCCGCTCACGCGGCCCCGGAACGACGCGGTGGATGCAATCCAAGTCGAGCGAAGCCCGAATCGAGCGAAGCCCATGCGCACGCCCCGCTACGCCTCACCCGCCCCGCCGGAACTCAGCGGCGAGACGCATCGCCGGCCGGTTGTGGTGATCGGTGCCGGGCCGGTCGGCCTCACCTGCGCGATCGATCTCGCCAGTCGCGGCGTTCCGGTGGTGGTGCTCGATGACGACGACACCGTCGCGACCGGCAGCCGGGCGATCTGCTGGGCCAAGCGCACCCTCGAGATCTGGGACCGGCTCGGGATCGGCCAACGCATGGTCGACAAGGGCGTGACCTGGAATGCCGGCCGGGTCTTCCACGGCGCGCGCGAACTCTACCGCTTCGATCTCCTGCCCGAGGGCGGGCATCGCCGCCCGGCCTTCGTCAACCTGCAGCAATACTACGTCGAAGCCTTCCTGGTCGACCGGGCCGGTGACTTTCCCGACCTGATCGGGTTGCGTTGGAAGAACGCCGTCACCGGCCTCGCCCAGACCGAGGACGGCGTGCGCCTGGACGTCGAGAGCCCCCACGGGAGCTACATCCTCGACGCGGCCTGGGTGATCGCGGCGGACGGTGCCCGCTCCCCCACCCGCAGCCGGATGGGCCTGCCCTTTCCCGGCCAGCGCTTCGAGGAGCGCTTCCTGATCGCCGACGTGACGATGCAGGCGGGCTTCCCGACCGAGCGCCTGTTCTGGTTCGAGCCGACCTTCCATGCCGGCCGGAGCGCGCTCATGCACCGCCAGCCCGACGACGTCTTCCGCCTCGACTTCCAGCTCGGGCCCGACGCCGACCCCGAGCAGGAGCGCCGGCCGGAGCGGGTGATGCCGCGGGTGCGGGCGGTGGTCGGCGAGGAGACCCCCGTCACCCTCGAATGGTGCTCCGTCTACTCGTTCCGCTGCGCGCGGCTGGAGCGCTTCGTCCACGGCCGGGTGATCTTCGCGGGCGACAGCGCCCACGTGGTCAGCCCGTTCGGGGCCCGGGGCGGCAATGGCGGCGTGCAGGATGCCGACAACCTGTGCTGGAAGCTCGCCCTCGTCCTGGCGGGACGCGCACCCGAATCGCTGATCGCCACCTATGACGAGGAGCGCGGCCACGCCGCCGACGAGAACATCCGGCATTCCAGCCGCACCACCGCCTTCATGACCCCGCGCAGCGGCGCCGAGCGCGCGCTTCGCGACGGCGTGCTGGCCCTCGCCGCCGAGGCGCCCTTCGCCCGCGCTCTGCTCAATGCCGGCCGGCTGTCGCGCCCCTGCAGCCTCGCCGGCCTGTCGCTGCAGACACCGGACGCCGCGGCGTTTCCCGGCGGGCCCGAACCCGGCACCGCCTGCCCCGATGCCCCGGTCACCGATGCGGCCGGGCGCCCGGCCTGGCTGCTCGACCGGCTCGGCGGGCCGTTCACCCTCCTGATCTTCGCGGACGCCGCAACCGATCTGAGGCCGCTCGCCGGCCTCGACCTGCGGATCGTCGCAATCGCGCCGACGGCCCGTTCCCTGCACGGCGCCGAGATTCTGCGCGACATCCTGCACGACCCGGAAGGCCTGGCTGCCGCCCGCTACGGCGCCGCGCCCGGCACCGCCTACCTGATCCGGCCCGACGCCCACGTGGCGGCGCGCTTCCCGGCCCCTGATCCCGAGGCGATCGCCCGGGCGCTCGCCCGCGCCCAGGGCCGTCCCGATTCCGCGATCCAGGAGGCGGCGTGATGGCGCTCCGGCAGGATGACGGCTTTTCCGGCCGCGCCGACGACGTCTACCAGATCCTGGTCGACGGTTTTCGCGCTCTCGACGAGGCCGAGAGCGCGGCGCTCACCCAGCGCCTCGTCCTGATCCTCGCGCATGAGGTCGGCGATCCGGAGACGATCCGCGCGGCGGTCGCTTTGGCGCGCAGGACCGTGCGGGCGGAGGGGGTCACGGATCCAGGTCCAGTGAGCGCCTGAATTCCTCGAAGGTGAGGCTCGGCGAGGGCGGTGAGGGCGGTACTGCCGGCCGCCTCGCCAGTTCCTCCCCGGACGGGAAGCAGCCGCCGCAGGCCTCGACGACCCAGCTCCCGAGGCGGGGCGTCGCAATGATGCCGGTGCTTCCATGACCCTTGATGTGGATCGGGAAGTCCAGCGCCCCCCACAAATCCACGCCGGCATCGGTGAGATGAACCTGCTTGTCGGCGTTCAAGGTCAGCTGCGGGGTCAGGTCGGCCTGCCCCACCCGGGAAAGGACGGTCATGCACAGGGTCGCCCGGCAATCGGCTTCGATGCGCAGGAGCAGCAACCCGTATCGACGCCAGAGATCCCCGTCGATGATCCTTGCGGCAGCGATGGCCGCGTCGGAATCGTGCGGCCGCATGGCCCGCAGGAGATCAGCGACGCGCTCCCGAAGATCGCTCGGAACGGGATCCCCGATCTCCATCCCGATTTGTGCCGAGAGCGGGGTGACGGTGGCGAGCAACAGCAAGGCGACGAGGACCGTTCGTTTCCAAGCCGCCTGCAATCGGCCGAGCGATACGAATTCCGAAAGATCCCTTCCGGACTTCGTGTCACCAGCCGGCGCCGCGCTTGAGCGAAGCCGACTTCCGCATTGCGAAGCAGGCAATCGGACGTCGGATGACGGGGGGCTCACCCGCTTCGGGATCATCGTGCATCCTTCCCCTTGGATGGTCAGCGGCTTGAATGCGAGACCGTCTGTCCGGCGATCTCCGATCCCGACATCGCAACCCCCTGCCGCACCCGCCACAACGCCATCACCATCGGCCAGGCCGAGAACCGCCCCGCCCGCGCCTTCTCGGCGAGATCCCGCAGATAGGCGCCCGGTGCGGCGATGGCCGTCCCGCGCTGCAGGATGCCGGCGACCACCACGGCCGCCTGCTCCTCGCCCATCGCCTCGACCGCCAGGGTCCAGGCCGGCGGCGTGATCCCCAGACACGTCCGGGCCACGGCGGCCGCGCCGAGAAAGTCCCGCCAGGTCCCGATCCCGTGGCGGGCGTAGCTTGCGAGATCCGGGCAGGCTTCGAGCACCAGCCCGAGCGGCAGCGCCCGGTTCACCGGCACCACGCTCTCCCCCCGCGGTACCGCAGGCGGATCGTCCCGTCCCCGCAAACCCCCTTCAAGATTCTGGAAAGACTCAGGTTTTGAACTCTGATGGTGGTAGCCGGCCTGGGACTCACTGGCGTCCGTTTTCTGGAATTCGATCGATTCCGCCAGGCACTTATCCACCGCGGCGCGCAGGGCCCGCAGCTCCTCGGCGATCTCGTTGAGAACCGCGTTGCCGGCCGAGCGCGGCGGCATCGCACCGGTTCCCTGCAACCGCGCCTCGAGCGCCTCCCATCCGCCGCTCAACCCCGTTTCGCGCGCGAAGGCGACGATCTTGGCGACGTCCCGCCGCAGCAGCGAGATCTCCTCGCGCAGCAGCGCCCGCGCCTTGGCGGCGGCCCGCACCTCGGCGGCCAGGGCCTCGAACTCGGCGGCCCGCGCCACGAGGGGCGAGAGGTCGAAGCCGAAGGCCTGCTCGATCTGACCGCCCTCGCCGCGGCGCGCGTAGCGCTTGCCGTTGGGGCTGTCGCGGCGGATCACCAGCCCGGACTCGACCAGCTGGGCCAGCGCACGGCGTAGCGTCGTCGGCGACGGCCCGTGGGCGCGCACAGACAATTCCCGGTTCGACGGGAAGACCACGAGGTCGGTCCCCGGCATGAGGGCGGTCTCGGGATGGAAGCTGAGCAGGGCCGAGAGCACGGCGAGCGCCCGGTCCCCGATTCCGAGGCGCGCCTTGGCCTCAGTCAGGTTGCGGAAGGTGCGCCATTTGTGGCTTGCGGCCTCGTCCGGGCAGGCTTTCGCCGCCGCTTGCGCCGCCATCATGGCGAGCGACAACGGCCGCCGCCCGAAGGGCGTCGTCGGTTGGGTCTGAGACATGGCTCGTGCCTGTCGTCAGGCAACAGAAAAGGGATCGCCGAATCGGCGCCACGCTTGACAGAATGTGCCGGATTTGATTCTCTCAGGCTGCCAGGCACTAAGAGAAGGGCTTCCGGGGCGTCGCTTCGGGGGCCTTTTTCTTTTGCCGGATCGATCCTTTCTGGGTTCGCGTGGAGGGGACCGCCCGGAGGCGGGTTAACCGGCGCCCGAAGGGACGCCGTTCACCTGGGGCATCACCCCGGGATGAAGGAACGGCTCACGCCGCGCGGCCCCAGGCCTGCGCGATCTGGCCGGCGATCTCGGCATTCACCGCATCGAGCGCCTCGACCGTCCGGTCGTAGGTCTGGCGGTTGAGGCTCTCGCGGCCGGCCTCGTAGAGCGTCCGGCCGGAGGCCCCGGCCTCCGCGATCGCCGCCGAGAGCGGCACCGCGTGCGTCATCACCTGCTCGCCGAACAGAGCCCGCAGCAAACCGACGATCTGGGTCTGCGGCCCGTCATGGGGCTCGTAGCGGGTCACGAGGTAGCGCAGGAAATCGTGCCGCAGGTCGCCGCCGGCGGCGCGCACCGCGCCCAGCAGATCGGCGGTCATCCGCAGCGAGCCGGACATGCCGGCGAGGTCGAGCATCTGCGGCTGCACCGTCACCAGGATGCCGGTCGCGGCGCAGAGCGCCCCGAGGGTGAGCCCTCCGAGCTGGGCCGCGCAATCGACCACCACCACGTCGTAATCGGTCGAGACCCCCGCCAGCGCCGCGGCGACGCGGCCGACGAGACTCTCGGGGACGGCGCCGTGCTCGCAGGCCATCAGCTCGAGATGGCCGGGCACCAGGTCGATGCCGGGAAAGTGGGTCGGGCGCACGAGGGCGCTCAGCGGCCGTTCGCCCCCGTCGCGCCGCACCGCGCCGTAGAGGGTCTGGCTCACCCCGACATCGAGTTCCGGACGGCAGCCGAACAGGCCGGAGAGCGCCGCCTGGGGGTCGAGATCGACGGCCAGCACCCGGAACCCCTGCAAGGCGAGGTACTGCGCCAGATGCGCCGCGGCGGTGGTCTTGCCCGAGCGGCCCCTGACGTTGGTGACCGCCAGAACCTGCAGGTGCTCGCCGTCCCGGCGGTGGCGCAGGTAGGCGGGCCGCGTCCGCGCCAGGCGCCGGCGCACGTCGTTGATCTGCTCCAGGGTGAATTGCCGCCGTCCCGCCGGGCCCTTCTCGGGCTCCAGCTCCTCGTCCGACAGGATCAGCTGGCGCAAGTAGGCGTCGGTGATGCCGATCAGCCGCGCCGCCTCGCCGGTCGGGAAGCGCCGCAGCTCGCGCCGCGTTGCCGGCGGCGTCAGCCGGTGGCCCACCCGCGCGAGTTGGCGCGTCAGGGCGTCGGCATGGGCCGCGATCACGGCGTCGAACGGCGTCGCGGAGGCTGTCCTCCGACCGGCGATTCGACTTTCGGCACCCTTCGACATCTACGCTTTCGAGCCTCATCCGAGCACGTGAGCGTAGTTTGGCCGGCGCGGGCGACGGAGAGTCAAGCGTTAAGCCCCGGGCTCTCCGATTCAGGAGTCGACAACCTTTTCTCCACAGGAGTCAGGCGCTTCGCCTCCGAAACGATGGTGCCGAGTCCCCGAATCGTGCGTTGGCGGGGAATCGCTCCGCGGCTTCGGGCGGGGAGCGTCGGAGGCCGCCGGCAGGCCCGAACGGGCCTCGGCGCCGGGCGCCTTCGCGATCATGCGAAGGCCCATCGCTCAAGGTCCGGCTCGCAAGCGGTCGAGAAGCGAGGCATCGGCGTAGCCGTCCGGCACCAGCCCGACGCCCGCCTGGTACGCGCGGATCGCAGCCCGGGTCTTCGGGCCGATCCGCCCGTCGACCCCGCCGACCGGATGGCCCTTCGCTTCCAGGCTCGCCTGGATCTCCCGCCGCTCGTCGGTGCCGAGCGGCCGGTCGCCCCGGGGCCAGCCCTGCACGAAGCCGGGCTCGCCCCGCAGCCGGTCGGAGAGATGCGCCACCGCCAGCGCGTAGGAGAAAGCGGCATTGTAGCCGAGCAGCGCCTGGAAGTTCGGCCGCAACAGGAAGGCCGGCCCCCTCGCCCCGGCGGGCAGGGCGAGGCGCGCCGTGTCGGTGTCGGCCCCGATCGCCCGTCCGGCGGGCGCGATGCCGAGGGCCCGCCACTCGGCAAGCGTCCGCGTCGTCGTCTCGTCGGCGAGGCGGTAATCGAAGCCCGCCGGCAGCAGCACCTCGCCGCCCCAGCCCTCGCCCGGGCGCCATCCTAAGCTCCGCAGGTATTGCGCCGTCGAGGCGAGGGCGTCCGGCGCCGAGGTCCAGATGTCGGCCCGCCCGTCGCCGTCGAAGTCGAGGGCGTGGCGGAGGTAGGTCGTCGGCATGAACTGGGTGTGGCCCATCGCGCCGGCCCAGGATCCCGTCAGGCGGTCCGGGGTGGTGCGGCCGAGATCGAGGATGCGCAGGGCCGCCACCAGCTCCGCGGTCCAGGTCGCGACCCGCTTGTCCCCGGTGCAGGCCAGGGTAGCGAGCGAGCGCAGGACCGGCCGCACCTTGCGCGGGTCGTCGAGCACGCTGCCGTAGCCCGATTCGATGCCCCAGATCGCCACCAGCACGTGCCGGTCGACGCCGTACGCCGCCTCGATCGCCGGCAGGCTGGCCTCGGATGCGAGCTTCGTCTTGCCGTCGCTCACCGCCTCGTCGCTCACCGCCGAATCGAGATAGGCCCAGACCGGCTTCTCGAACTCCGCCTGCCTGCCGGTCGCCGCCGCGACGTCGGGATCGGCGGTGAGGCCGGCGAGCTGCGCCTCGGCCAGGGCCGGCGTCACCCCCTGCTCCTTCGCCCGGGCGATGAGGCCCGGCAGGCACGCGGCCGGCGACGGCTCCTCCGGCGCCGGCGAACCCTGCGCGAAGGCGGCCGGTGCCGCGAAGAGCCACAGCAGCGCGATCGGCACCCGCATCGAACAGCCTCCTTGTCGATGGCCCGGGCGACCTCCGTCCGGACCTGTGTCGGATCCCGGTGCTTCAGGGCTCCGGAAGAGCGAACACCGTCAGCTGCCCGCCCGCGACCGTGTACTGCGACAGGGCCGCGTAGCCCCCGACCGCGCCCGACCCCTCGGCCGGGTCGGTCAGCCCGGCGGCGAGCCCGATCCCGGCCCAGCCGCCGATGCCCGACAGGACCGCCACGTATTGCCGCCCGCGATGCAGATAGGTGGTGACGTTGCCGACGATCCCCGACGGCGTCTTGAAGCGGTAGAGTTCCTTCCCCGTCGCCGCGTCGACTGCCTTCAGGTATCCTTCGAGGGTGCCGTAGAATACCACGCCGCCGGCCGTGGCGAGCGCTCCCGACCAGACCGAGAACGGCTCCGGGATCGACCATCGGATCCGCCCGGCCAGGTTGTCCCAGGCAATGAAGGCGCCGGTCCGGTCGGTGCCGGCCGGCGGATGCAGCGCCAGGGTCGCGCCGACATAAGGCTGGCCCGGCGTATAGGTGACGTGGAACGGCTCGTAATCCATGCACATGTGGTTGGTCGGCACGTAGAACAGGCCGGTCTGCGGCGAATAGGCGGCAGGCTGCTGGTTCTTGGCGCCCAGCGCCCCGGGGCAGATCCCGGTCACGGTCTCGTCCTCGCCGGTGACGCCCGGCGCGTAGCGCTCGTCCACCACCGGGCGGCCGTAAGCGGGCGAGGCGCGGTCGAGCTCGATGCGCTTGGCCCAGTTCACGCTCGGATCGAATTTTTCGGCCACCAGCAGCTCGCCGGTCTCCCGGTCGAGGGTGTAGCCGAAGCCGTTGCGGTCGAAATGGGTCAGCAGCCGGCGCCGGCGCCCCGCCACATCCTGCTCGGTCAGGATCATCTCGTTGACGCCGTCATAGTCCCACTGGTCGTGGGGCGTCATCTGGTAGACCCAGCGCGCCGCGCCGGTATCGGCGTCGCGGGCGACGATCGCCATCGCCCAGCGGTTGTCGCCCGGGCGCTGCGCCGGGTTCCAGGTCGAGGGATTGCCCGTGCCGTAATAGACGAGGTTCAGCGCCGGATCGTAGGAGAACCAGCCCCAGGCGCAGGCACCGCCGGTCTTCCACTGCTCGCCGTCCCAGCTCCTGAGCGAGGAATCGCGCCCGACCGGGCGACCGAGCTCCGTCGTCTTGTCGGGATCGACCAGCATCTCGGCATCCGGCCCGGTGGCGTAGGCCCTCCACACCTGCCGCCCCGTCGCCTGGTCGTAGGCGGTCACGTGGCAGCGGGCTCCATACTCGCCGCCCGACAGGCCGACGATCACCTTGGTCCCGACCGGCAGCGCCGCCGCCGTATTGGTCTCTCCCTTGGCCGGATCGCCGTTCTTCACGGACCACAGCACCCGGCCGGTTTCGGCGTCGAGCGCCACGACCGTGGTGTCGGCGAGCTGCAGGAAGATCCGGCCGTCCTGGTAGGCGAGGCCGCGATGGACCGTGTCGCAGCACATCACCGCGACCACCCCGGCCTCCTGCCGCGGCGCGTAGCGCCACAGGATCTTGCCGTCCTGGTCGAGATCGAGGGCCGTGACGGTGTTCGGGAACGGCGTATGCACGAACATGATGTGGCCGACCACGAGCGGCGCGCCTTCGTGCCCGCGCAGCACGCCGGTCGAGTAGGTCCAGGCGACCTTGAGCTTGCCGACCGTCTCGGGCGTGATCCGGTCGAGCCCCGAGAAGCGGGTATTCGCGTAATCGACGGTCGGCAGCGCCAGATTCTGCCGGCTCTCCCCGGCGAGCGCCGGCCCGAGGCCGAGCAACAGAGCCGTCAGCGTACCTCGTCTCATCCCTATCCCCTCCCCGGCCGCCCCGGATCTCGCCCCTCCCGTCATAGGCGGTGCGGGTCCGCCGGACCATGCGCCCGACTGTGCTCCACGGAGGTGGCCCGGATCATGGTCGGCTCGGTCGCAGACCGGTCGGGTCGGGGCGTGTTGACAGGCGAGCCGGCTACCCTTAGACAGCCGCTCACCGACGGGGCGCCGAGACGAACGGCCCGCTCCGACGAACCTTCCCAGAGACGACGAAGCAAGGGCCGGGGCAACCCGGCGCTGCTTTCTGTTCTCGGAAGGTCGAGATCGGGCTTCGGGCCCGATCAGCTCTTTGACAAGTTCATACGAGAAAGAGAAGCGTGGACGGCGTCGTCCCTGCGGATCCTGCCTCTGGGTGGGATCGTGAGTAGGATGATGCTGGTCTGACGTTTCGGTGCTCACACGATTGGTGGAAACGCCGATCGGTCGTGAGCCTCCGTTTATGTTGTGATCAGCTTTGATCAGCTCTTCAACTTGAGAGTTTGATCCTGGCTCAGAGCGAACGCTGGCGGC
>NZ_JAAKGV010000043.1 GCF_011043735.1 Methylobacterium sp. DB0501
ATGGACGAACCTCTGGTGGACCTGTTGTGGCGCCAGCCGCAGTGCAGGGTAGCTATGTTCGGTCGGGATAACCGCTGAAGGCATCTAAGCGGGAAACCCCCCTTGAAACGAGAACTCCCTTGAGAGCCGTGGAAGACGACCACGTGGATAGGCTGGATGTGCAAGCGCGGTAACGCGCTGAGCTGACCAGTACTAATCGCTCGATCGGCTTGATCGCTCTCATGATCCGTGTCCGGATCAACCCCGACACCACGACACGATGAAGACGCCTGACGCAGCCGAGCGGCTGCCACAGAACGCATGCTTGCCGCAACGAACGTGCTTGGCCGGTCTGGTGGTCTGAGCGGGGTGATCAGAACCCGATCCCATCTCGAACTCGGCCGTTAACCGCCCCAGCGCCTATGGTACTGTGTCTCAAGACACGGGAGAGTCGGTCACCGCCAGACCTGCCAAGCACGTCACGTTCCCTCAACACGGTTCTCGAACGCCAAGCCCGTCAGGCTCAACCCCTGGCGGGCTTTGCTGCGTTCGGAGGTACGCTTGCCTCACCGTCGGTTGGCTGCCCGCCGTGTCCGGCGCTCGACCCGGCGGGTCGCGGTCTCCTTCAGGTGCTGCTCGATGGCGTCGTTGGCGCGGCCCCGCATGGTCCGGATCGCCTCGACGTCGTCGAAGGTGTCGGGAAAGCGGCGTGACAGCCACAGGTAAGCGCTCGCCAGCTTGACCGTCCGCTCCTGGTAGTCGAGCTCGCCGTGGAGGTTCGCCCGCAGGGCCGGCACGCCGGCGCCCGCGGCGCGGGCCTGGGTCCAGCGCTCCAGCACCGCCATCGCCACATCGTCGCGCCGGTCCACCGGGCAGACCGAGAACACGAACTTTTCGTGGATCGGCAGGCGGGCGCGGTCGACGAGGCGCGCCACCTCCAGGATCTCCTCGAGGGCGGACGGCTGGAACGGCGAGCCTGCATAGAAGGTGGCGCGGGCAAAATGGCTCAGCACCTCGCGCAGGCTGTCGGTGCCCATCTCCTCGGCAACCGAGGTGATCGCCATCAGGTCGGGCCGGACGAAGAAGCGGGTGTCGGCGGCCGGCGCCGTCGGCGCGCCGCCGAGCGCGGTGCGCAACGGGGCGATGCCGGCCTCGTCGCTGGCCGCGACGTAGCCGACTTCGTGATGGCCGAAGCGGCCGGCCCGGCCGGCGATCTGCCGGATCTCCGAATTGGTCAGCCCGCGCTCACCCGTACCGTCGTACTTGCGAACCGCCGAGAACACGATGCGCTTCAGCGGCCCGAGATTCAGGCCCATGCCGATCGCGTCGGTGGTCACCAGCACGTCGGCCTCGCCACCGCGGAAGCGCGCGGCCTCCGCCCGGCGCACCTCCGGCGAGAGCGCGCCGTAGATGGTAGCGACGCGGTGGCCCGCCGCCACCAGGATCTCGCGGTTCTCATGCACGGCCCGGCGCGAGAAGGCGACGACGGCATCGCCCGGCTCGACCTTCTCCAGGGGCACCGGCGTCTCCGACAGGACGAGCGGCGTCTTGCGCTCGAAGGTGACGACCTCCAGCGATTCGCCCGCCGCCTCCGCGGCTCGCCGAACGTAGGCCAGCGCGTCGTCCGAGCCGCAGACGATGACGGTCTTCGCCGGCACACCGAACAGCGCGTTGGTCCAGGCCCAGCCGCGATCCGGATCGGCAAGCATCTGGATCTCGTCGATCACCGCCACGTCGACCGGACGCGTCAGGTCCGCCGTCTCGATGGTGCGGGCGGTGTGGGTCGGGCTCGCCTGTCCCAGGACCTCCTCGCCGGTGACCATGCCGGCCTGCAGGCCGCGCTCCTGCAAGGCCTCGTAATTCTCCAGCGCCAGGAGTCGCAAGGGGGCGAGGTAGGTACCGGTCGCAGCCTGCGTTAGCGCCGTGAGGGCGGCGTAGGTCTTGCCCGAGTTGGTCGGTCCCATGTGGAACACGATGCGCCGGTTGAGCCGGCGCGCCGCGGTGAACTTTTCGATGTAGGCGCCGAAGCCGACCCGGTCCTGCAGCCGCCGCAGCCGCGAATCCTGGCGCGCCACCACCCGCGCCCGCTTGCGCACCGGGGTCAGGGTCTGGAACAGCGAGGCACCGAGATCGTCCCGGAGGGCGAAGGGCCGCGACCGCAGCGAGCGGTCGAGCTGCGCGATATAGGCCGAGGCGTCGGCCCCGACCTCGCGCAGGTCGAGGCGGACTTGCTCGCGAAGCCGGTCCACGGGCCGGCGTAGGGCCTCGGCGGTACGGGACGCGACCTGCGCGACGGCCTCGCGCAATTCGTCGAGGTGCCAGCGCGGGTCGTTGCGGTGCGCCATGCCGCGCAGGAGGCCGGCGACGGTCGTGTCCGGCGGCGCGTCGACCCGCAATTCCAGGCGGCCGTCGTCGAGGAGCGGGATCGCCACGCGCACGGTCCAGGTGACGGCATGCCCGTCCGACACCGCGGCCCGCAAAGCCGGCACGGTCCGCCGCAGGGCCTCGATCCCGGTCTCCGCGAAAGCGCGGCCGGCCTTCATCGCACGCAACGCCCGCGCGACCCGGGCGTCGTCGACGTCGCCGTTGAACTCCGGCAGGCCGAGCTGGACCCGCAAGGCCTCCAGATCGACCGACCGGGGCGGCTGCCCGAGGCGCGCGACGATCTCGCTCAGGATCTCGGTCGTGGGTTGGACGCGCCTGCGTGCCACGAATATGCTCCGTTCCCGCTGCCTCACGTCGACAATCTATGCGGCCGGGCTCCGAGGAACAGGGCGGAGCGCCGGACCAACGGATCCGGCCCGGTCAGCCGACCCGGTAGCGGGCTTCGCGGGCGTCCCAGGCCTCCTTGTCGACCGCCCGCTGACGCTCCTCGAACGAGGCGAGCCGGTCGGCGACGCCTGCGAGCGAGCCGTCGCGCTTGAGCGCGCCGAGCACGTCGAACGAGGCCTTGAGCGCCGCCTGGAGCGCGGCATTGGCGTAGAGGACGATCGAGAAGCCCATCCCGGCCAGCCGCTCGCGGCCCGGATCGGGTGTGCGCCCGCCGAACACGATGTTGGCGACCTGCGGCACCGGTAGGTCGCGGGCGATGCGCGCGAGTTCCTCGACCGAGACCGGCGCCTCGACGAAGGTGGCGTCGGCCCCCGCCTCGATATAGGCCCGCGCCCGCTCGATCGCCCGGTCGAGATCCTCCACCGCCCGGGCGTCGGTGCGGGCGATGATCTGGAGGTCGCCGTCGCGCCGCGCGTCGGCCGCGGCCTTGACCTTCTGCACCATCTCGCCGGCCGGGATCACGTCCTTGCCGGTGAAGTGGCCGCACTTCTTGGGGAAGACCTGGTCCTCGATCTGGATGCCGGCGGCGCCCGCCCGCTCCAGCAGGCGCATCGTGCGCACCATGTTGACGGCGTTGCCGAAGCCGGTATCGGCGTCGACGATGATCGGCAGGCTTACCGCGTCCGCCACCGCCGCGACGGTCTCCGCCACCTCGGTGACGGTGGTGAGCCCGATATCCGGGGCGCCGAGATGCATGTTCGCGACGCCGGCTCCGGTTACGTAGACCGCCTCGAAGCCGAGATCCTCGACGACGCGGGCGAACAGGGCGTTGGCGGCGCCCGGCACGCTCACGGCCTCGCGGCGCGTCAGGATCGATTTCAGGGTCTGGGTGGCTCGCATCGCGGCGTCGTCCCGAGCATCATCCGGCGAAGACATCCCTCGTCGCAGAGAATGCCGCCGAATCAAAGCCATCATGGCAAGGCCCGGGCCATGCAAGGCCCTCCCTCGGCTTGGCTCGCCTCGGCTTGGCTCGCCTCGGCGGGGTGCGCCTCGCGCCTCGCCGTCGAGGTGCCGGCGGCGATCCGTTTGCCGGCATCGTCTCGCGGGCGATCGGGCCTCGATCATCCGGAGCGGCGAACTCGCCTCGATCCTGTTCCTGCGGCTCGCCATGCGCGGTAGCGGCGCAGCGGGGCGAGCACATGCGGCAGGCCTTCGGACCCTCCTGGTCGTCCCGGAGCCGCGACAGCGGAACCCGGGCTTCACGATTGCCGACATGTCCGGACGAGGTGGCGCGCACTTCGACCTCTCCTGAAACGTCAGCGGTCATGGATCCCGGGTTCTCGGCCGTCGGGAGCCCCAAGGATTCCGGGGTCGACGCCGTCGCGACTTGCGAAGCGAAAGCAATGCCGACGGACGAGAACGTCCGAGGGGCGTTTCTGTTCATGGTGCAACGCCGCAAGACCCTGCCGAAGCCGCGCGCCGACCGGACGAGACGGCGCCTCTCCCGCGTCAGCCATCCGATCGTCGCGCCTCGCCGACCCGCGTCGCCCCAGCTCAAGCGAATGTCGCTGGCGCGGCAGCGGAGGAGCGGCCGGGCGGGGATAGTCTCACTCGCTCGATACGGCTTTGCGAGGCCCCATGCTCGACGTGACGCCCACTCCGCTTCAACGCCTCCTGCGTGAGCGTCGGCCCGGCTACACGCTGCCGGCGCCGTTCTATCTCAGCTCCGAGATCTTCGACGCCGACATGGAGGTCATCTTCGGCCGCCACTGGATCTATGTCGGCGTCGAGCCCGACGTGCCGGAGGCCGGCGACGTGATGGTCGTCGATATCGGCAAGACCTCCGTGGCGATCGTGCGCGACGACGACAACGAGATCCGCGCCTTCCACAACGTCTGCCGCCACCGCGGCGCGCGCCTGGTCCACGACGAGAAGTCGACGGTCGGCAATCTCGTCTGCCGCTACCATTCCTGGACCTACGACCTCACCGGCGAGCTGATCCACGCCGAGCATATGGGCCCGGACTTCAAGAAGGGCTGCCATGGCCTGAAGCCGGTGCATATCCGCTCGCTCGAAGGCCTGCTCTTCATCTGCCTCGCCGACGAGGCCCCGGCGGATTTCGACGAGATGGCGGCCCGGCTCGGGCCCTACATCGCGCCGCACAACGTGCGCGACACGAAGGTCGCGTTCCAGAAGGACATCATCGAGCCGGGCAACTGGAAGCTCACGATGGAAAACAACCGCGAGTGCTATCACTGCGGGGCCAACCATCCCGAGCTGACGGTGCCGCTCTTCGCCTACGGCTTCGGCTTCGCGCCGGAGGAGATGGACGAGCACGACCGCGCCCAGGCCGAGCGCTACGGCTGCCTGCTCAAGACCCGCCACGGCGAGTGGGAGGCGGACGGCCTGCCGTCGCGGGAGATCGACGAGCTCGACACGATGGTGACGGCCTTCCGCACCGAGCGCCTGCCGCTCGACGGCGAGGGTGAATCGCACACCATCGACACCAAGGCCGCCTGCAAGAAGCTGCTCGGCGACTTCACCAACGCCAAGCTCGGCGGCCTCTCGGTCTGGACGCAGCCGAATTCCTGGCACCACTTCCTCGGCGACCACATCGTCACCTTCTCGGTGCTGCCGCTCGATGCCGAGCGCTCGCTGCTGCGCACCAAGTGGCTCGTCCACAAGGACGCGGTCGAGGGCGTCGATTACGACCTCGCCAACCTGATCGGCGTCTGGGAAGCCACCAACGACCAGGACAGCGAGCTCGTCGGCATCTGCCAGCAGGGCGTCGCGAGCCCGGCCTACGAGCCCGGTCCGTACTCGCCGAACACCGAGATGCTCGTCGAGAAGTTCTGCAACTGGTATGTCGGCCGCATGGCCGCGCATCTGGGGCGCTAGCGCCATGACGTCGGCCCCCGCTTCGACCGAACCGGCCGCCACCCGTCTCGCGGCCACCGCGTCCTGGGATGCGGAGGCCGACGACGCCTTGGTCTGTCTCGCCGTGCGCGATGAGACGCACGACGTGAAGACCTTCGTGCTCGGCACGCCCGAGCCCCGGCGCTTCGCCTATGCGCCGGGCCAGTTCCTGACCTTCGCCTTCGAGATCGGGGCTGAGACGATCAACCGCTGCTACACGATCTCGTCGGCGCCGACGCGGCCGCACGCGCTGTCGTTCACCGTCAAGCGCGTGCCCGGCGGCCCGGTCTCGAACTGGCTGCACGACACCCTCAAGGTCGGCGACACGGTGCGGGCCCTCGGCCCGATGGGCGACTTCTCGTGCTTCACCCATCCGGCGCCGAAATACCTGCTCCTGTCGGGCGGCAGCGGCGTGACGCCGATGATGTCGATGGCGCGCACCTTCCACGATCTCGGGCAGGCCCGCGACGTCGCCTTCGTCCACTCGGCCCGCAGCCCGGCCGACATCGTGTTCCGCGGCGAGCTGGAGACGATGGCCCGTCTCGATCCCGCCTTCCGGTTCCATGCGGTCTGCGAATCCGATGCGCCGGGCGAGGCGTGGGCGGGGCCGAAGGGCCGCCTCTCCCTCGACATCCTCACCCGGGCGGTACCGGATTTCCGCGAGCGCGAGGTCTTCGTCTGCGGGCCGAAGCCCTACATGGATGCCGTGCGGGCGATGCTGCGTGACGCCGGCTTCGACATGGCCCGGCACCACGAGGAGAGCTTCGACTTCGGCGCCCTGCCGGAGGCCGAGCAGCAGGCGGCGGCGGAAGCCGGCCGGGCCCTCGATACGGAAGCCGAATCCACCCCCGCCGCGACGATGCGGACCTACCGGGTCGAGTTCGCCAAGACCCGCCGGGTGCTCGACTGCCCGGAGAACGAGACGGTCCTCGACGCCGCCCGCAAGGCCGGCATCCGCCTGCCCTCCTCCTGCGCCAAGGGCCTGTGCGGCACCTGCAAGTCGAAGGTCACCAAGGGCACCGTCTCGATGACCCATGCCGGCGGCATCCGCCAGCGCGAGATCGATGCCGGCATGGCCCTGCTCTGCTGCTCGAAGCCGACGAGCGACCTCGTCGTCGAGCGCTGACGATCCATCACTTCTTCGTCTTTCGGACTCTCTCCTTCTCGAAATCCTGGCCCCTGCCTTCGGGAGTCGTCCCGTGATCGCCAATGCCGACGCGCTGCTGAAGCCGCTCACCATCAAGGGCCTCACCATCCGCAACCGGGTGATGTCGACGAGCCATGCCCCCGGGTATGGCCGCGACGGCAAGCCCCAGGAGCGCTACCAGCTCTACCATGCCGAGAAGGCGAAGGGGGGCATCGGGCTGACCATGTTCGGCGGCTCCTCGTCGGTCGCCCCCGACAGCCCGGCCGCGCCCTGGAACCAGATCTCGGTCGCCGACGATTCGGTGATCCCGTATTTCCGGCAATTCTCGGACCGGGTCCACGCCCATGGGGGCAAGCTGATGATTCAGCTCACCCATATGGGCCGGCGCACCAAGTGGGACACCGAGCACTGGCTGCCCACCATCTCGCCGTCGCCCCGGCGCGAGCCCGCCTCCCGCACCATCCCGAAGGAGATGGAGGAGGAGGACATCGCCCGCGTCGTGAAGAGCTTCGCCGATGCGGCGCGCCGCTGCCGCGAGGGCGGGCTCGACGGCTGCGAGGTCTCGGCCGCTCACGGCCACCTGATCGACCAGTTCTGGTCGCCGAGCGTCAATCAGCGCACCGACAAGTACGGCGGCAGCCTCGAGAACCGGATGCGCTTCGGCATCGAGGTGCTGGAGGCGATGCGGGCGGCGGCCGGCGACGATTACGTCATCGGCATCCGCATGTCCGGCGACGAGATGATCGCCGACGGCCTGTCCCAAGAGGACTGCCTGACGATCGCCACCGAATACGCCAAGCGCGGCCTCGTCGACTTCCTCAACGTGCTGGGCGGCCAGGCGCGCGACCATATCGCCCATGCGATCTCGCTGCCGAACATGTCGTTCCCGGTGGCCCCCTTCCTGTTCCTGCCGAGCGCGATCAAGCGCGAGGTCGATATCCCGGTCTTCCACGCCCAGCGCGTCACCGACCTGGCGACGGCCGCGAGAGCCGTCGCGGAGGGCCACGTCGACATGGTGGCGATGACCCGCGCCCACATCGCCGACCCGCACCTCGTCAAGAAGCTCTCCGAGGGCCGGGCCGACGACATCCGCCAATGCGTCGGCGCGGGCTACTGCATCGACCGGATCTATGTCGGCGGCGACGCGCTCTGCATCCAGAACGCCGCCACCGGCCGCGAGGCGACGATGCCGCACGAGATCCGCAAGGCGGATCTGCGCCGGCGGGTCGTGGTGATCGGCGCCGGCCCCGGCGGGCTCGAGGCGGCCCGGGTCTGCGCCGAGCGCGGCCATGCGGTGGTGCTGTTCGAGAAGAGCGGCCAGGCCGGCGGCCAGATCGGGCTCGCGGCCAAGGCCGGCTGGCGCGAGGCGATGTCGGGCATCCCGCGCTGGCTCGTCGCCCAGGTGACGAAGCTCGGGGTGGACCTGCGGCTCAACACCGAGGCCACCGAGGCGGCGGTGCTGGCCGAGAAGCCCGACGTCGTCATCGTGGCGACCGGCGGCACGCCGTTCCGCGGCCACGCCAAGGGCGCCGAGCAGCACGCCGTCACCACCGCCGAGGTGCTCTCCGGCGCCGTGGAACCCACGGGCTCGGTCCTGCTCTACGACGAGATGGGCCAGCACAACGCCTCGTCGGTCGCCGAGCTGCTGGCCAAGCGCGGCTGCCTCGTCGAGATCGCCACCCATGACCGCATGGTGGCGGAGGAGGTCGGCACCACCAACCAGCCGATCCACCTGCGCGAACTCTACAAGCTCGGCGTGGTGATGACGCCGAACATGGAGCTGATCGAGATCTACCCGGAAGGCAACCGCTTCGTCGCGGCGCTTCGCAACACCATGACGGATGCCGAGGAGGAGCGGGTCGTCGACCGCATCGTGGTCGATCACGGTACCTTGCCGGTGGACGAGCTGTATCGCGCCCTCAAGGGGGCCTCGGTCAATCACGGCCAGACCGATCAGGACGCGATGCTGCGCGGCGAGCCGCAGCCCTTCGACCTCTCCAAGGGCTACGCCCTCTACCGCATCGGCGATGCGGTGGCCGGCCGCAACATCCACGCGGCGATCTATGACGCCTTGAGGTTGTGCAAGGACCTCTGAGCCCTGCGAATTAGGACGCTGGCGGGCCCGAGCGTAACCCTCCCCCCTCTGCGGGGGAGGGTGGGCCCCGAAGGGGGCCGGGAGAGGCGCAGCGCGACGCTGATCCAGCGGGCGCCCTTCAGACCGCTCGCGACCTCTCCGGAAGCGGCGTCCCCTCTCCCGCCCCGCAGAGGGGGGAGGCAGAGGTAGCCTGCGGTGATGATTATCTCAGTATCGCCAAGCCCTTAGGCCCACCGTCATGCACAGCTTCATGCCCCTGACCACGGTGTTTCCCGGCCTCGTCTGGGCCATGGCGGCCCTGGCCCTGGTCCAGACCGCCCGGCGCGCGGCGCTGTGGCGGGTCGGCTCGGCCGCGCCGGTGGCCTGGCTCCACGGCCTCGCCCGATTGCCGCGCCGCTACCTCGTCGACGTCCACCACGTCGTGGCGCGCGATCCTTACGCCTCGCGAATGCACGCGGTAGTGGCAGGCGGGCTGCTGGCCGCCTCGCTCCTGACGGCGCTCGCGATCCTGCCGCCGCTGGCGCAATCGCGGGCCTATTGGCTCCTGGTGGCGCTCGCCTTCGCGGTCACGGCAGTCGGCTCGGTCCTCGTCGGCGCCCGCCGCTACCCCGCGAAGCAGAAGCGCCTCTCGGCCGGGCGCTTCCAGATCCTGCCGTTCCTGCTCCTCGCCTACGCGGTCGGCGGCACGCTCACCGCCTTGCTGCTGGCGGTCGGCACCGGTGGAATCGCCCTCCCCTTCACCCTGGCCCTGGCGGCGGCCGGGGGCTTGGGCCTCGCCTTCGAGGTGCGGCAGGGCCCGATGCGCCACGCCGTCGCCGGCGCGCTGCATCTTGCCGCCCATCCCCGGCCCGGCCGGTTCGAGGGCCGGCCCGACACCGCGCTCCAGCCCCTCGACCTCGAGGCCCCGCGGCTCGGCGCCGAGATGCCGGCCGACTTCACCTGGAACCGGCTCCTCTCCTACGATGCCTGCGTCTCGTGCGGGCGCTGCGAGATCGCCTGCCCGGCCTTCGCCGCCGGCCAACCGCTGAACCCGAAGCGGCTGATCCAGGACCTCGTCGCCGGCCTCAACCCCGCCGAGCCGCCTTACGCCGGCAATCCCTATCCGGGCGGCCGCGAGGCGGAAGGCGAGCGCGGCCCGCTCGCCCGGCTGATCGGACCCGACGCCCGCATCCATCCCGACACTTTGTGGTCCTGCACCACCTGCCGGGCCTGCGTCGAGGAATGCCCGATGATGATCGAGCACGTCGACGCGGTGGTGTCCTTGCGCCGCTACCAGACCCTGGAGCGCGGCGCGCTGCCCGAGAAGGCGATCGGCCCGGTGACCGAGCTGCGCCAGTCCGGCGATGCCGGCGGCCGGCCGCTTCCCGCCCGCACCGACTTCGCCGCCGGGCTCGACCTGCCGCTGATGGCCGACCGGGGCCAGGCCGACGTCCTGCTCTGGCTCGGCGAAGGCGCCTACGACCTGCGCTACGGCCGCACCCTCCGGGCCCTGGTCCGGCTCCTGCGCCAGGCGAACGTCGATTTCGCGGTGCTGGGACCGGAGGAGCGCGACACCGGCGATCTCGCCCGCCGGCTCGGCGACGAGGCGACCTTCCAGGCGCTCGCCCGGGAGAACGTCGCGACGCTGGCGAAGTACCGCTTCGCGCGCATCGTCACCGCCGATCCGCACGCCCTGCACGCCCTGCGCAACGAGTACCCGGCCTTCGGCGGGCCCTACACGGTGGTCCACCACACCGCGTTCCTGCTGGAACTGATCCGGGCGGGCAGGCTGACGCCCGGACGCCTGCCCGACCTCTCGGTCACCTACCACGATCCCTGCTACCTCGCCCGCTACAACGGCGAGACCGAGGCGCCCCGGGCCGTGCTCGACGCGATCGGCCTTGCCCGCGTCGAGATGGCCCGCTCGGGCAAGCGGGCGATGTGCTGCGGCGGCGGCGGCGGTGCGCCGGTGAGCGACATCCCGGGTGAGCGGCGCATCCCCGACCTGCGCATGGCCCAGGCCGCGGAGACCGGCGCCGGCGTGGTCGCGGTGGCCTGCCCATCCTGCACCGCGATGCTGGAGGGCGTGACCGACCGCAAGGCGGAGGTTCGCGACATCGCCGAATTGCTGCTCCAGGCCGTGGAGGCGGGACGATGACCAGGCTCCGTCGCGATCCCCGCGCCGAGCGAGCGGCGATCCAGGTCGCCACGATCCACGTCGCCGCCGGGGCCCGGCCCCGCTACGACCGGACGGCCAAGGGGGCAGCCAAGGGAGCAGCCCTGGCCGCGGACGGGCGTTCGCGCCGCGACCCCCGCGCCGAGCGCGCCGGCCAGCGCGTCCCCGGGGCGAACCGCCCGCGCTTCGATCTCAGTCAGGTCGTTGCGGGCCCGGCCGTGCGCGGCGAGATGCCGGTCGTCGGCGAGTCCCGGCAGCCGGCCGCCCCCAAGATCGTGGTCGTCGAGGATCCGGCCTTCCTGGTCGCCGTGGTGCCCGACGCCGCCGGCGGGCGCCTCTCGGGCCATGACCGTCAGGTGCTGGGCGCCGCCCGGATGCTGGCCGGGCGCGAGGGCGGCGTGGTCGTCGTCTCGGCCGGGCCGTGCGAGGGATGCGGGCCGGCCGGCGCCGACCGGCACGTCGCCCTCGCCGAACCCGGCGCCGACCCGGCCGCCCGGGCCGCCGTCGTCGCGGCGGCCCTCGAGGCCTTGAACCCGCGCCACGTCCTGTTCCCGGAATCCCTCGACGGCGGCGACCTCGCCCGCCGGGTCGCGGTGCGGATGGGCGCCGCCCTGTTCGACAATGCCGAGGTGGTCGCCGCCACCGGGCTGGTCCGCCCGGCCCGCGGGCGCCGGGTCGAGCAGCGGGCGGCGCCCGGCCTGCTCGCCACCGTGGCGGCGGATGCGGTCCCCGATTATGGCGGAGCGCCGCGGGAGGCGCGGGCCGTGACGGTCGAGACGGTGCCGGCGCCGGCCTCGAACCTCCTGTCGGCCGAGCGCATCCCCGCCGACCCGGCGACGGTGCCGCTCGCGCTCGCCGAGTTCGTCGCCGCGGCCGGCAACGGCATCCACGACCTCGACCTGTTCCGGCAGGTCGTCGCGGCCCTGCACGCTACCCCGGGCGCCAGCCGCGTCCTGTGCGATGCCGGGCTGATGCCGCGCCACTCCCAGGTCGGCGCCTCGGGCACCGTCCTCGCCGCGACCTGCTACGTCGCCCTCGGCATCTCCGGCGCGCCGCAGCACCTCCAGGGCATCGCCGGCTGCGAGCACGTGGTCGCCGTCAACACCGACCTGCACGCGGCGATGATCGAACGCGCCGGGCTCGCCATCGTGCAGGACGCCCAGGCCGTGATGGCGGCGCTGCTGGGGCTGCTGGAGCAGGAAGCCGCCCGCCACGCTGCCGGCGACCCGGCGTCGGGAGACAGAACAGGAGCCGCCTCGTGAAGATCGCCGTCCTCCTCTCCGCCGGCCGCCACCCGGTCTCGGGTGCGGCCGTGCTGCCGCGGCTCGAAGCGCAGGCGATCCGGATCGCCGTGCGCCTCGGGGAGGCTTTCGGCGTGCTCGACGGAGGCAGCGCGCCCTTCGGACTGCATGCCGGGCCCGACGCCGCCACGGTCGCCGATGCACTCGGCCAGGGGCTCGCGCGCATCGAGCATCTCGTGCTGCCCGAGGGCGTCGATCCGGTGCCGGCCCTCGCCGAGCACCTCGCCGCGACGGCACCCGACGTGATCCTCGCCGGACGGCGGGGCCAGGGCGGCGGCGAGAGCGGAATCGTCCCTTATGCGCTGGCCGCCGCGCTCGACCGGCCGCTGATCGCCGATGTGGTCTCGGTCGCGCCCGGCGACGAGGCCGGGACCTTGCGCCTCGACCAGAGCCTCGGCCGTGGGGCGCTGCGGCGCGTGGTCGTGCGCGGACCGGTCGTGGCGACGGTGCATCCCGACGCGCCGGCCTCCCTCGCCTACGCGTTCGGCCGGGCACGGCGCGGGACGATCGTATCGCTCGAGCCGACCGCCGAACCCGTCGCAGGTCCGGCCATCCCGGTCGAGGAGCGGCCCTACCGCCGCCGTCCGAAGATCGTGAAGGGCGCTCCCGCGGGAGGGTCGGCGGCGGAGCGCCTGAAGGCCGCGACGGGCGAATCCGGTGCCGCCGCGAGCGGCCGCCTCCTGGTCGATCCCGCTCCGGAGGAGGCGGCGCGAGAGATCCTGGCCTATCTGCGCCGGGTCGGCGTCGTCGCGCCGGATTCCACCCGCCCGAATTCGTGAGAAGCCCAATGCCCCTTAGCTCCGACGACCTCCTGGCCCGCCTGCGCGAGCGCGGCATCGCCTACAAGCTGTTCGAGCACCCGCAGGTCCTGACGGTCGAGGCGATGATGGCGGTCTGCGGCGACATCGCCGGCGCCCATACCAAGAACCTGTTCCTGCGCGACAACAAGAAGACCTATTTCCTGGTCACGCTCCACCACGATGCGGCCATCGACCTCAAGGCGTTCCGGCCGGTGCTCGGCGCGAAGGGCGGCCTGTCCTTCGCGAGTGCCGACGCGTTGCGTGAGCAGCTCGGCGTCGAGAGCGGCGCCGTCTCGCCGCTCGCCGCGCTCAACGCGGCACCGGGGAGCGTGAAGGTCTTCCTTCAGGACAGCCTGCTCGACGAGACGCGGATCAACGTCCACCCGCTGGTGAGCACCCGGACGCTCAACCTGGTTCCGGGCGACCTGGTGGCCGCCCTGCGGGACGAGGGCCACGAGGTGACGGTGTTCGCCCTGCCGCAAGCACCAGGCTCGGCGGGATGACGCTCACCGGACATGCGCCGCTTTTTCTCGGCGACGTCGCCGGACTTCATCCTGACGCGTTCCGGGAACTCGAAGCCGAGAAGCACCTCGAACATCTGTGACTGATCGGGAGCTTCTGCAACGCCCCTGGGCGCCGCGGTTCCGGGCGCGGCGGCCATCGTGCCTTACATCGGCAACCATGCGCCACCAGATCAGGTCCGATCCGCGTCGGGGTTCTCGCCGGTTCGGCGCTCCCGGTCGCCGGGCAATATCGCCCTGCGGGTCATGCAGGGCGAGGGACGACGATATCCGCGACGACCGCCCTCCTCGGAGCGGTCTGCACCACATCGGTCCCGCGAACGCCGAAGCCGTGAGCCGAACGCCGTTGGCGATCAGCGCCCGATCATGAGATGGGGCGCTGATCGAGGCATGCCTGTCCGGTCGGTTGGGCGCACAGGCCGGGCGGGCTTGCGTTCAGCACGCCGCCACGTTCACCGCGAGCCCGCCCAGCGACGTCTCCTTGTACTTCTCCTGCATGTCGTGCCCGGTCTGGCGCATCGTCTCGATGACCTGGTCGAGGCTGACGAAGTGCACGCCGTCGCCGTGGAGGGCCAGGGAGGCGGCGGCGACCGCCTTGTTGGCACCGAAGGCGTTGCGCTCGATGCACGGAACCTGGACCAGCCCGCCGACCGGATCGCAGGTCATGCCGAGATGGTGCTCCATGGCGATCTCGGCGGCATTCGCCACCTGGCGCGGGCAGCCGCCGAGCACCGTGGCGAGGCCCGCCGCCGCCATGGCGGCGGCCGACCCGACCTCGCCCTGGCACCCGACCTCGGCACCGGAGATCGAGGCCCGGCTCTTGATCAGGCCGCCGATCGCGGCCGCCGCGAGCAGGTAGTCGCGGCCGCGCTCCTCGCTCCAGCCGGGGCAGAAATCGATCCCGTAGCGCAGGACCGCCGGTACGATGCCGGCCGCCCCGTTGGTCGGCGCGGTGACGACCCGGCCGCCCGAGGCGTTCTCCTCGTTGACCGCCAGCGCGTACAGGCCGATCCAGTCCATGATCTCGTGGGCCGGCCGGCTGTTCGAGAGCCGGGACGCCTCGAGGGTCTCGTGCAGGCGCCGGGCGCGGCGGCGGACCTTGAGGCCGCCCGGCAGGACGCCCTCCATCCGCAGGCCCCGCGCGATGCAGGCGAGCATCGCGTCGCGGATCGCGTCGAGCCCGGCATCGACCGCGGCGTCGGAGCGCAAGGTGCGCTCGTTCGCCCGCTGCACCTGCGCGACCGTGAGGCCGGTCGCGGCGCAGATCGCCAGAAGCTCGGCACCGCTCGCGAAGGGGTACGGCACGGCGGCGGCCTCGATGCCGGCATTCGTCGCCTCGCCCTCGTTCTCGACGAAGCCGCCGCCCACCGAGTAGCAGACCACCTCGTCGAGGATCGCGCCGTCGCGGTCATGGGCCCGGAAGCGCATGCCGTTGGTGTGCCGCGGCAGCAATTCCTTGAAGTTGAAGACGAGGTCGCGGTCCGGCGCGAAGGCGACGCCCGGGAGCCCGGTCTCGCCCGTCTCGGCCAGGGTCCGGGTATAGCCCTCGACCCGGTCCGGATCGACGGTCGCCGGGTCGTGCCCGAGCAGACCGAGGGCGATCGCCACGTCGGTGCCGTGGCCCCGCCCGGTCCAGGCGAGGGAACCGAAGATTTCGGCCGTCACCCGCACCACCTCGCCCGGCGTCGCGCCGGCCCGGGACGCCACGCGCTCGCGGAAGCGGCGCGCGGCGACCATCGGGCCGATCGTGTGCGAGCTCGACGGGCCGATTCCGATCTTGAACAGATCGAAGACGCTGATCATCGCCGCACGGCCTGCTCGGTGGACCCGGCACCGATCGCGGCCTCGGCGAGGAGGGCGTGCACGTAAGTGGCGAAGGAGCGCCAGCACTCGACGCGGTAGCGCGGGGCGCCGCCGGGGTGCCGGATCAGGACGATCTCCGCCTTGCCGAGCAGGGTGCGGGTCGCCGAGCCCGGCGGGAAGGCGGCGTCGCCGAGATCGAGCGGGCAGCCGGCATTGAGGGCGACCGCCGCCAGCGGGCCGCTCACGTCGATGCCGACATTGCGGTGCGAGACGTCGACGATCGAATGCGCCCGCTCGCCGAGATCGGCCGCGATTGCCGAAGGCAGGTGGTCGGCCTCCGACTCGTCGCTGCCGATCAGCCACTCGTCGGGTCCGAGGCGGGCGATCCAGCGCCGGTCGTTGCCGCGCACCGAGTTGATCGGCCCGTCGAGCGGCAAGCCGGCGGCCGAGGCGCCTGCGTCGCGGACGCGGAGCGCGAAGCGCGCCTCGGCGCCGGCGGGCTGGATCACGATGCCGGAGCGGGCCGGGTCGGAGGCCGGCGCGCGGCCGAGGGGGAGCGCGCGGGCGGTGCGGTAGAGGGCCTCAAGCATGGATGCGCTCGCCTTTGGGATCGAAGAAGACCGGATCGACGACGGTGACGCGGGCAAAACCCTCCGGTGTGGTGACGTGGAGGGGACCGCCCTGGAGAGCGCGTCCGTCCGCCACCAGGGCCATGGCGATGGAGCGGCCGCAATTCGGGCTCCAGTAGCTCGATGTGACGTGGCCGAGCATCCGCATCGGGATCGGCTGGGCCGGATCGTCGACGATCTGCGCGCCCTCGTCGAGGACGAGCTTCGGATCGTCGGTGACGAGGCCGACGAGCTGCTTGCGGCCGGTCGCCACCACGTCGGGCCGGGCGAGCGAGCGCTTGCCGACGAAGTCCTTCTTGGCCTTGGCGATCATGCCGGCAAGCCCGACATCGTCCGGGGTGACCGTGCCGTCGGTCTCCTGGCCGATGATGATGTAGCCCTTCTCGGCCCGCAGGACGTGCATCGTCTCGGTGCCGTAGGGAGTGATGCCGTGCTGTTGCCCGGCCTCCCAGATCGCCTCCCACACCGCGCGGGCGTGGTCGGACGGCACGTTGATCTCGAAGCCCAGCTCGCCGGTGAACGAGACCCGGAACAGGCGGGTCGGCACGCCGCAGATCGTACCTTGCCGCATCGCCATGTGGGGGAAGGCCTCCGGCGACAGGTCGATCCCGTCGACGAGGGGGGCGATGACCGCGCGGGCCTTCGGTCCCTGGAGCGCGATCACCGCCCATTGCTCGGTGGTCGAGGTCAGGAAGACCTTCAGGTCCGGCCACTCGGTCTGGAGGTAATCCTCCATGTGGGCGAGCACCCGCGGCGCGCCGCCGGTCGTGGTGGTGACGTGGAAGCAGTCCGGCGCGATCCGGGCGACGACGCCGTCGTCGAGGATGTAGCCGTCCTCCTTCAGCATGAGCCCGTAGCGGCAGCGCCCGACTTCGAGCTTGAGCCACGGGTTGACGTAGATGCGGTTCATGAACTCGGCCGCGTCGGGGCCGACCACCTCGATCTTGCCGAGCGTCGAGGCGTCGAAGATGCCGACACCCTTGCGCACCGCCTCGCATTCGCGGGCGACCGCCGCGTGCAGGTCCTCGCCCGACTTGGGGAAGTACCAGGCGCGGCGCCACAGGGCGACGTTCTCGAACAGCGCGCCGTGTTCCTCGGCCCATTCGTGGATCGGGGTGGTGCGGATCGGGTCGAACAGGGCGTGGCGCGCCGGGCCGACCAGGGTGCCGAAGGTCACCGGGGTATAGGGCGGCCGGAAGGTCGTGGTGCCGACGCCCGGCAGCGTCTTGTCGAGCTGTCCGGCGACGATGCCGAGCGCGTTCATGTTCGAGGTCTTGCCCTGGTCGGTCGCCATGCCGGTCGTGGTGTACCGCTTGACGTGCTCGATCGAGTGGAAGCCCTCGCGCACCGCGAGCTTGATGTCCTTGGCGGTGACGTCGTTCTGGAAGTCGACGAAGGCCCGGACCTTGGTCGGGTCGGCATCGGTCGGCATGGCACGCACCGGCTTGAAGCCGGTCAGCGTCGGGCTCGCGGTGAAGCTCTTCCGCTCGTCCGAGCCGGCGGCCGCCGCACCCGCCGCGAAGCCTTCCTGGAGGCAGGCGGCGAGGTCGTAGGTGCCCTTCGACGCCCCCGCCGAGCGCTCGGCTTGCGCCGAGGTGCCGGGCAGGAAGGCGTCGAGGCGCTCGTCATAGGCGAGCTTGCCGCGGGACTGGGAGAACAGGTGCACCGCAGGCGTCCAGCCGCCGGACATGCCGACGCAATCGCACTCGAGCACGCGGTGGGCGCCGCAGCGCCCGGCCCGGTCGACCGGCGCGACGATCAGGCCGGTGACCCGCTTGGTGCCCTTCGCCCCGATCACCGTGTGGCCGGTCAGGACCTCGACCCCGGCAGCCTTGAGGCGCGCCAGCTCGGGCCCGCACTCGGACTCGGTGCGCAGGTCGACCAGGGTGACGGCGAGCCCCGCCGCCTTGGCGTCGAGGGCCGCCGCATAGGCCGAGGCGCCGCTCGTCGCGAACACGATCCGCCGGCCCGGTGCGACGCCGTAGCGGTTGACGAACACCCGCACGCTCTCGGCGAGCAGGATGCCGGGACGGTCGTTGTCGGCGAAGACCAGCGGGCGCTCGTGCGAGCCGCCGGCCAGCACCACCTCGCCGGCCCGGACCTGCCACAGCCGCTCGCGCGGCGCCGTGCCGGGGCTCGGCAGATGGTCGGTGACCCGCTCGGCCAGGGCGACGTGGTTGTGGTTGTAGTAGCCGAACGCGGTGGTGCGCGGCAGCAGGATGACGTTCTCGCGGGAATCGAGCTCGGCGAGCGTCGCGCTCAGCCACTCGGCGGCCGGGCGGCCGTCGATCTCGGCGGTGACGTCGTGGAGCAGCGCGCCGCCGGGCTCCGGGCCCTCGTCGGCGAGGATCACCCGCTTGCCGGTGCGGGCGGCGGCGAGCGCCGCGGACAGGCCGGCCGGGCCGGCGCCGACCACCAGCACGTCGCAATGGGCGTGGCGGTTGGCGTAGCGGTCCGGATCGGCCACGGCCGGGGCCTTGCCGAGGCCGGCGGCGGCGCGGATGAACGGCTCGTAGACCTTGTCCCAGAACTTCCGGGGCCACATGAAGGTCTTGTAGTAGAAGCCCGCGACGAAGACCGGCGAGAGCAGGTCGTTGACCGCCCCGATATCGTGCTCGAGCGACGGCCAGTGGTTCTGCGACAGGGTCTTGAGACCGTCTCTCGCCTCGACCACCGAGGCGCGGTTGTTCGGGTCGATCCGGCCGGGCCCGCGATCGACCGAGAGCAGCGCGCTCGGCTCGTCGGGGCCGTGGCTCAGGATGCCGCGCGGGCGGTGATACTTGAACGAGCGCCCGACGAGGTGGATGCCGTTGGCGAGCAGCGCCGAGGCGACGCTGTCGCCATGGAAGCCCTCGACGGTGCGGCCGTTGAAAGTGAAGCGGACCGGGCGCGTGCGGTCGATGCGACCGCCGCGGGACAATCTGAACGGCTGTGCCATCACGCCCTCGCCTCTGCCTGAGTGGAAGTGGACAGTGTGGAGTTGGAATCTTGGGATTTGGGCGTCTCGCCCATCTTGTAGGTTTCGATGAAGCGGTCGCTCACGGTGTCGCGCCGCGCGTTGAACCAGCGGCCGCAGCCATGGACGTGGTTCCAGCGCTCGGCATGGACGCCGCGCGGATTGGACCGCACGAACAGGTGCTGGGCCCATTGCTCGTCGGAGAGCGCGCCCGGATCGGTGGGCCGGGCGATATGGGCCTGTCCGCCGCAGCGGAACTCGGTCTCCGGTCGGTTGCCGCAATAGGGGCAGGCGATCAGCAGCATCGGGAGCCTCGTCGCGTCTGGTGTTCTTGAGGGATCAGTGCGCGACGGCGGCGGCGGCCGCTTCGTCGATGAGGCGACCAGTGCGGAACCGGTCGAGGGTGAAGGGCGCGTTGATCGCGTGCGGCGTGCCGGTCGCCAGGGTGTGGGCGAAGACGTGGCCCGAGCCGGGAGTCGCCTTGAAGCCGCCGGTGCCCCAGCCGCAATTGACGAACAGGTTCTCGACCGGGGTCTTGCCGATGATCGGCGAGCGGTCGGGCGTCACGTCGACGATGCCGCCCCAGGAGCGGAGCATCCGCATCCGGGTGAATTGCGGAAACACCTCGCAGATCGCGTCGAGGGTGTGGGTGGTGATGTGGAGGCCACCCTGCTGGCTGTAGGAGGTATACTGGTCGGTGCCCGCACCGATCACCAGCTCGCCCTTGTCCGACTGCGAGATGTAGGCGTGGACCGCGTTCGACATCACCACGCAGGGGAAGACCGGCTTGACCGGCTCGGAGACGAGCGCCTGGAGCGGGTAGCTCTCGAGCGGCATCTGCACGTCGGCCATCGCCATGACGGTCGAGGTGTGGCCGGCGGCCACCACGCCGATGCGCTTGGCCCCGATATAGCCCCGGGTCGTCTCGACGCCGATCGCGGCGCCGGAGGCGTCGCGGCGGATGCCCTTCACTTCGCAGTTCTGGATGATGTCGACGCCGCGGGCATCGGCGCCGCGGGCATAGCCCCAGGCCACCGCGTCGTGGCGCGCGGTGCCGGCCCGGCGCTGGAGCGCACCGCCGAGGACCGGGTAGCGCAAGGACCCCGAGATGTCGATCGGCGGACAGAACTCCTTGCACTCTTCCTTGGTCAGCCACTCGTTGTCGATGCCGTTGAGACGGTTGGCATAGACGTGGCGCTTGAAGCTCTGAACGTCGTGCAGGTTGTGGGCGAGCATCAGCACGCCGCGCTGCGAGAACATGACGTTGTAGTTCAGCTCCTGGGACAGGCCTTCCCAGAGCTTGAGCGCGTGCTCGTAGAGCGCGGCGCTCTCGTCGTAGAGGTAGTTCGAGCGGATGATGGTGGTGTTGCGGCCGGTATTGCCGCCGCCGATCCAGCCCTTCTCGAGCACCGCGACATTGGTGATGCCGTGCACGGTGGCGAGATAATAGGCGGTCGCGAGACCGTGACCGCCGCCGCCGACGATGACGACGTCGTAGGCGGGTTTCGGCTGCGGGTCCCGCCACTGGCGGCCCCAACCCCGGTGCCCCTTGAGGGATTCCGTGAGCAGCGACGAGAGGGAAAATCGGCGCATCGGTCGGCCTCGCTGTGATGTCCGATCATCGGGCCGCCGGCGGATGGGGGCTTGCGCACCGGCGACCGCGAGTTTGGGATTTGCGACTCAGGTCCCGATTGCAAGCGCCGCCGGGAACCCGGAGGGGCCACGGGCTGCCGCAGAGGGAGCAGAAACCTGCTTGCCTCGAAGCCTTCCCTGGAGTCATTCTCGGGTGACGACGCGATGACGGTCTGGCGGTGATTCGGATGATGACGGCCGGGACGATGGGCTCCGTGACGCCGGGCAACGCCGCCGTGACCGACGAGGTCACCTCCGTCGGCTTCATGCTCGTCGAGAACTTCTCGATGATCGCCTTTTCCTCGGCGATCGAGCCGCTGCGCCTCGCCAACCGGGCGGCGCGGCGCGATCTCTACCGCTACTCGCTGTGGTCGGAGAGCGGCACGCGCTGCACCGCCTCCAACGGCGTCGAGGTCCAGGTGGCGGGCAGCTTCGGCGAAGCACAGGCCCTCGAACCCGGCCTCGACATGGCGATCGTCTGCGGCGGCATCGACATCCAGCGCCGGGACCACCGCGCGCTTCAGGCGCTGCTGCGCCGGACCTGCATCCGCGGCGGCGCAATCGGCGCGGTCTGTACCGGCACCTACGTGCTGGCGAAGGCCGGCCTCCTCGACGGCTACCGGGCCACGATCCACTGGGAGAACCAGGCGAGCCTCGCCTCCGAGCATGACGGGCTCGAGATCGGCTCCGACCTGTTCGAGATCGACCGCAACCGCTTCACCTGTGCCGGCGGCACCGCGGCGGCCGACATGATGCTGTCGCTGATCGTACGCGACCACGGGGCCGACATCGCCGCCGACGTCGCCGACCAGCTCATCCACCACCGCATCCGCGAATCGGGCGAGCGCCAGCGGATGGACCTGCGAATGCGCCTCGGCGTCGCGCATCCGAAGCTCCTGCACGTCGTCGGCCTGATGGAGAAGACCTTCGCCGAGCCGCTCGGCAGCCAGGACCTGGCCGAGTCGGTCCATCTCTCGAAGCGGCAGCTGGAACGCCTGTTCCTGAAATATCTCGGGCGCTCACCGGCCAAGCACTACCTGCGCATCCGCCTGGAGCACGCCCGCCACCTGATCCGCCAGACGGCGATGCCGCTCCTGTCGATCGCGATCGAGTGCGGCTTCACCTCGGCCTCGCATTTCTCGAAATCCTACGTCGACCATTTCGGCCGGCCGCCGAGCAGCGAGCGGAAGGTGTGAGAGCCTTCTGACTGGTCTCTGCAGACATCGAAACCTCCTCGCCATTCCGGAGCCGCGACGCGGCTCCGGAATGGCGAGGAGGTTTCGAATACTGTCGATCACTTCGAACGAGCTCTGAGCGAAGCCGAAATCCGCATTGCGAAGCAAGCATTGGGATTTCGGTTGACGACCGGAGACGATGGTCGCTCTGTTGGTACGGGGCCGCGCAAGCGGCCCCGGGAACGACCCGGGAGGGTGTCGGCTTCGTTGCGGCGCGCCGGAGCGGATCGGCGCGCCAACCCCGTCAAACCCGCGTCACTTCAGCCAGCCGTCCACCGTCGCCCGGTTGGCCTTGATCCACTTGGCGGCGGTCTCGGCGGGCTTGGCGCCCTTCTCCTCGTTCTCCGCCATCATGGCTTCCTCGTCCTTGATGTTGAGCTTGAACTTCTTGAGGATGCCGTAGACCTCCGGCATGTCCTCCTTCAGGCCCTTGCGCGCCAGGGTGTTCACGGTCTCGTCGTCGCCGAAGACCTTCTTGGGATCGGCAAGGTACTTCAGCTCGTAGCGCGCGAACATCCAGTGCGGCGTCCAGCCGGTGACGACGATGTCCTTCTTCTGGCGGACGGCGTCCTTGAGCGCGCTGGTCATCGTCGCGTCGCTGCCGTCGACGAGCTTGACCGGCAGGCCGTAGGTCTTGATCGCCGCCTCGGAGGCCTTCATCACGCCGGCGCCGGGATCGATGCCGATCACCTTGCCGTCGACCTCGGCCGACTTGGTCTTCAGATCCTCGATCGAATTCAGCGGCGACGAGGCCGGCACCACCCAGCCAATCTTGGCGCCGGTGACGTTCGGGCCGATCAGCTCGAGGCGGTTCTTCAGCTTCTCGTAGTAGGCGGCCTGGGTCATCGGCAGCCAGGCCGCGACGCTCGCATCGGCGTCGCCGGTCGCCACCGCCTGCCACATCGCCGCCGCGGCGAGCGGGATCGCCTTCACCTCGTAGCCCTTCTCCTCGAGCACCTGCTTGAGGATGGTCGTGGCCACCACCGCGTCGCTCCACTCGACATAGGCGAGCCGCACCTGCTTGCCGGCCGCCTCGGCGGGCGTCTGGGCGAAGGCGAGGCAGAGGAGGACACCGAAGGTCGTCGCGCGCATGGGAAGCCGATCCAGAGGCTGGGGGGACGAGGGAAGGGTGGGATCTTCGGGCGGCGCCCGCAGGCCGCGGGCGCCGGGAAGGGAGCAGGGCCACCCGCCGGGGCGGCCTTCTCGGGTCAGGCCGCGCCGTGCGGCCGGGCCCGGGCGGCGAGCGCCTGGGTCGAGCGGTCGAGGATGACCGCCAGGATCACGATGCCGATCCCGGCCTCGAACCCGGCGCCGGCCTCGAGCCGCTGGATCGATTGCCACACCGCCCGGCCGAGGCCGCCGGCCCCGATCATCGCGGCGATGACCACCATCGAGAGGGCGAGCATCATGGTCTGGTTGACGCCGGCCATGATGGTCGGGAGCGCCAGGGGCAGCTGCACCTTGAACAGCTTCTGGGTGGTGGAGCCGCCGAAGGCGTCGGAGGCCTCGACCAGTTCCGTGGGCACGTTGCGGATGCCGAGCGCCGTCAGCCGGATGACCGGCGGCACCGAGAACACGATGGTGGCGAAGCACGCCGACACGGCGCCGAGGCCGAAGAACGGCAGGGCCGGGATCAGGTACACGAAGCTCGGCAGCGTCTGCATCATGTCGAGGATCGGCGAGAAGGTCCGCCAGGCGCGCCGGCTGAGGGCGAACCAGATCCCGACCGGGATGCCGATCACCAGAGCCGTGATGGTCGAGAGGCTGACGAGCACCAGCGTCTCGACCGTGGCCTGCCACAGCCGCAGGTTCCACAGGAACAGGAGGCCGAACAGCGTCAGCAGGCCGATCTTGCGCCCGCCGATCCGGTAGGTGGCGAGCGCCGCGAGCCCGATGAACACCCATGGCGGAACCGCCACCAGGGCGGTGGTCAGCACGTCGATCCAGTCGGAGACCGTGCGGCTGACCGCCCTCGTCAGCCAAGAGCCATGGTCGGTGAGCCAGTCGAGGCCTTGGTCGCTGAGCGTGTCGAGGGGAAATTTCGGGACGCTCCAGTCCATCGCTCCGCTCCTGCCGTCTGCTGAAGAATCGAGGTCTCGGGGTGATCCCCGGCTTGGGATTCGGCGGAATGGGCGGCCAGGGCGCGCACCACGTCGCGGCTGCCGACTCCCCCGATCAGCCGCCCGTCCGGATCGACGACGGCGACGCAGCCTTCCGCGGCGACCCGGGCCAGCAACGCGTCGAGGCGCGACTCGGCCGCGACGGCCTCGCCGCTCGCTTCGAGCAGGCTCGCGACGGTCTCCGACGGCCGGGCGGCGGCGAGCCGGGCGGCGAGCAGGCAGCCGACGAAGCGGCGGTCGTCGTCGGCGACGAGCCAGGCGTCGCCGCCCTCGCCGGCGATCCGGATCCGCGCCTCGGCGACGGTGAGCGTGGGCTGGAGGACCGGCGCGGACCGGTCCGCGACCTGCCCCGCCCGCATCACCGCGGCGCGGTCGATGTGCTCGACGAACCGCGCGACGTACTCGGTCGCCGGCCGGGCCACGATCTCCTCGGGCTGGCCGATCTGGACGACCTCGCCGTCCTTCATCAGGACGATCCGGCCGCCGAGCGCCACGGCCTCGTCGAGGTCGTGCGAGACGAACACGATCGTCTTCTTGAGCTTCTGCTGCAGGTCGCGCAGCTCCGACTGCATGTCGCGGCGGATCAGGGGATCGAGGGCGCTGAACGCCTCGTCCATCAGCAGCACCTCGGCATCGGCCGCCAGCGCGCGGGCGAGCCCCGCCCGCTGCTGCATCCCGCCCGACAATTCATGCGGATACTTGGCCTCCCAGCCCTTGAGGCCGACGAGCTCGATGGCCTGCATCGCGGCCTCGTTCCAGCGCGCGGCCGGAACGTTCTTCAGCTCGAGGCCGAAGCCGACATTGGACAGGATCGTCCGGTTCGGCAGGAGCGCGAAGTGCTGGAACACCATTCCGAAGGTCTTCTGGCGGAATGCCAGCAGATCCTTGCGGCCGAGCCTCGTCACGTCGACGTCGCCGACCATGATGCGGCCGCAGCTCGGCTCGACGAGCCGGTTCATACAGCGCAGGAGGGTGGATTTCCCCGAGCCCGACAGACCCATCAGGGTCAGGATCTCGCCCTCGACAATGTCGAACGAGATGTCGCACAGGCCGACGACGGCACCGCAGGCCGCTGCGATCTCGGCCTTGCGCTTGCCCTGCCTGATAAGCTCGACTCCCTCGACCTGCTTGGAGCCGAATATCTTGCTGATGCCCTCCAAAACAATGCGGCTCATAGGCATATGATCCCTTTTGGAGCAGCGCGCTTCGTCGCCCGAAACCTGTCAGAAACGCATCTGTTTACCTTGTATTATGAAAAGCTATCCTGAGCAGGCCCCGCGGCTTGTCCGCCTGCGACATTTTTTGCCACCAGGACGACACCGGCGAAATTTACCACCGAAAACCCTCGCTGCACCGCAACATTGGCGCCAGTTTCACCATGTTCAGCAGCATATTGTGCACCGGATGGACATGCCGTGTGCAGGGAGACCAAGATTCCGCCTCGTACATTAGGACGATACCACAGCGGCAGGTCGCTGGCACGCAACCGCATGTCGCTGGCACGGCAATGCCCCACCGGGAACGCCGTAACCTCCGCCTCCGGCTATCCGAGTTCCCGGCTATCCAGGCTCCTGGCTACAGGCTTCCCATTATCTCCGCAGCCGCGCCACGGTCTACGGCCTTCGACGACGACTGCGCCTTCCGCCGCAACGATGCCCGGCCCGCGCCCCGCGAGGCCGCCCACACTGTGAGGATCCCCGTGTCCGCAGCCGCCGCTTCCATCTCCCCGAACCCCTTCTTCTCCGCGTCGCTGTCCGACGTTGATCCGGAGCTCGCCGGCGCGGTCGCGCAGGAGCTCGGGCGCCAGCAGCACGAGATCGAGCTGATCGCCTCGGAGAACATCGTCTCCCGCGCCGTCCTCGAGGCGCAGGGCTCGGTCCTCACCAACAAGTACGCCGAGGGCTATCCCGGGCGCCGCTACTACGGCGGCTGCGAGTTCGTCGACATCGCCGAGACCCTCGCCATCGAGCGCGCCAAGCGCCTGTTCGGCTGCGGCTTCGCCAACGTGCAGCCGAATTCCGGCTCCCAGGCCAACCAGGCCGTGTTCATGGCCACCATGCAGCCGGGCGACACCTTCCTCGGCCTCGACCTCGCCGCCGGCGGCCACCTCACCCACGGCGCGCCGCCGAACGTCTCGGGCAAGTGGTTCAAGCCGGTCTCCTACACGGTGCGCCGCGACGACCAGCGCATCGACATGGAGCAGGTCGAGCGCCTCGCCCACGAGCACAAGCCGAAGGTCATCATCGCGGGCGGCTCGGGCTACCCGCGCCACTGGGACTTCGCCCGGTTCCGCGAGATCGCCGA
>NZ_JAAKGV010000044.1 GCF_011043735.1 Methylobacterium sp. DB0501
TAGCTCACGGTTCTCACGTTCAAGCGCCTTGATCCGCTCGCGCTCGTCCGTCGTCTGCCCGGGTCGCACACCTTGATCCCGCTCGGACTGGCGCACCCAGTTCCTCAGCGTCTCGCCCGAGCAGCCGATCTTGGCCGCGATCGACTGGATCGCCGACCATTGCGAGCCGTGCTCGCCCTCATGGTCGCGCACCATTCGCACCGCACGCTCGCGCACCTCAGGGGAAAACGGGGCTGTTCGCTTCGTCATGGCTCCATCCTCTCAGAAGTTGGAGCCTCCGGGAAACCCGGGGCGGTTCACTCCTTCGGCTCCCGAACGGTGACGTGCCTCGCCACACAGGCGCAAGCCGCCCCCACACGACGGCATGGGATATGTCCGATGGGACCGGGTCGAACAGGTTTGATCCAGATCAAGGACGACGTCGGCGCGAATGACGTCAGTTCGCGGCATGGCCTCCAGGAAAAAGGAATCGCGCGGTGTGGGACTGGCTGAGGGCGCGCGCGACGCGGCAGGTGCGCGACGACGGGGGACGGCAGGATGACCCCATGCACGACCCTGAGGTTACGGACTGCCTTCTCGACGTGCTCGACCCGGAGGTCGGCGTCAGCGTGGTCCATCTCGGGTTGGTGTACCGCGCCATGCGGTCGCCTGGGCGCATCGAGGTGGACCTCACCCTCACGACGCGCGCCTGCCCGCTCGGCGGGATGCTGGTCGAGGAGGTACGGACCTGTCTCCGGCGACGCTTCAACGACCGTTCGACCATCGCCGTCCGCCTCGTCTGGAGCCCGCTCTGGGGACCGGAGCGGATCACCGAGGTCGGCTGGTCCCAACTCGGCGGCCGAGGAACGGAAACCGGGGCCCGACACGCCTGACCGGCAAACTCCCGTGCATCGACTTCAGCCCGAGCCATGACATCCGCTCCGCGCCTCTCCCTCCTCGCCTGCGCAGGCTCCACGCTGGCCGCCGGCCTCTGGGCAGGGCTCGCGCGCATCGGCTGGGACCTGCCGCGGGGCGCCGCGCTCGCGGACCTTCACGGGCCGTTGCTGGTCTGCGGCCTGTTCGGCACCCTGATCGCGCTGGAGCGGGCGGTGGCGCTCGGCCGAGCCTGGGCTTTCCTCGGACCCTTCGCCTCCGTGGCTGGGACCGCCGGGCTCCTCGCCGGATGGCCGCCGGAGGCCGCCGGCTGGGCCTATGTCCTCGCCGCGGCCGCGCTCTGCATCGCCTCGACAAGGACCATGCAACTGCAGGCGGCGCCCTCCACGGCCTCGCTCGCGGCGGGGTCGCTGGCCTGGCTGTTCGGCAACGTGCAGTGGGCACGCGGTACCGCGGTGCCCGAACTTGCGGGATGGTGGCTGGCCTTCCTGGTACTGACGGTCGCCGGGGAGCGCCTGGACCTGAGCCGCCTGACCGCACCTCGGCGCGGCGGACTGCCGCTCTATGCGGGGGCCTGTGCGTTGCTGCTGGCAGGCGCCGCCTGCGGGCTTGCCAGTAGGGTCGGTGCGGCGCTGGCCGGCGCCGGCCTCCTGACCCTCACGGGCTGGCTCGTAAGGCACGACATCGCCGTGCGGACGGTGCGCCGGGACGGGCAGGCGCGCTTCATGGCCGCCTGCATGCTGGCGGGTTACGCGTGGCTCGGCCTCGCCGGCCTGGCCCTGATCGCCCAGCCGCCGTCCGAGACCGCTTTAGGCTACGACATCGCGCTCCACGCCGTCCTGATCGGCTTCGTCCTGTCGATGGTGTTCGGGCACGCTCCCATCATCCTGCCGGCGGTGGCGCGACTCCGGGTACCCTATGGACCCCTCCTCTACGGACCCTTGGTCCTGCTCCACGCCTCGGTCACGCTCCGGGCCGGCTCGGGGCTCGCCGGCTGGCATTCCGGCCGACAGTGGAGCGGGTTGCTGACCATCGCCGCGGTGCTGGCCTATCCCGCTTGCGCCGCCGCGTCGAAGCGCGTCGGCGGGCACGCGCGGCCCCTCCCCATTCGGCGAGCGGTGCCATGAGCGACTTCGCCCTCATCTCTGCCGCAGCGCGACCTCGGCGCCACGCCCTGGGCCGCCTCCACCAAGCGGCGGGCCCCGCGCCGGTCACGTGCATCATGAAGTTCGCCGCCTTTGCGTCGACGTGGTAGCTTCGGACGGATCGAAAAGGCGCGCCGACCCCGGCGTATAGGTTGTGGATCCGGTCGGGCAGGAATGGTGCCGCAAGCTGGAGGCTTGGTAACGCGGGCGGCGCGGCATGCGGCCCTTGAAGGGCAGTCCTGGCCGCTTCCCCCTCCTCGCCGGACGGAGCCCACCTCACGATGGCGCAAGCGGACCCGCCTCCCGGCGGCACGATGGACATGAAGGACCAAGCCGACCCACCGCCGTCCGTCGGCATGCCGCTGAACGCCGAGGACTTCCACAGCATCCTCGACGAGGCGGGCATCTGCACCTGGGCCCTGGACATCCCAACCGGCCGCGTCACCGTCTCCCCGACCTGCGCCGCCCTGTTCGGCGTACCGGCCAAGGGACTGGACAGCCTCGCGGCGATCCAGGCGCTCGTGCACCCCGAGGACCGGGAGGCCAGGTCGGTCGCCATCCGGCACGCGCTGGAGCGCGGCGGGACCTACGAGGTCGATTACCGCGTCATGCGCCGCGATGGGCCCCCTCATTGGCTGCGCTCGCGCGGTACCGTGCAGGTCGGTCGGGACGGGAAGCCGTTCCGACACCGGGGCGTGGTCACCAGCATCCACGAGCACAGACGGGCCGACGAGGAGTTGCGGGCCCGCGAGGCGCACCTGCGCTCGATCCTGGAGACGGTGCCCGACGCCATGGTCGTCATCGACGAGCAGGCCCGGATCAAGTCGTTCAGCGCCGCCGCCGTGCGCCAGTTCGGCTACGCGGAGACCGAAGTGGTGGACCGCAACGTCAGCCTGCTGATGCCCGAGCCCTACCGGACCCAGCACGACGCCTACATGGACCGCTACCTCGCCACTGGCGAGCGGCGCATCATCGGCATCGGCCGCGTCGTCGTCGGCCAGCGCAAGGACGGCTCGACCTTCCCGATGGAACTCTCAGTCGGCGAGATGCGCTCGGGCGGCCAGCGCTACTTCACCGGCTTCATCCGCGACCTGACCGAGCGGAGGCAGACCGAGACGCGACTGCAGGAACTGCAATCTGAACTCGTCCACATGTCCCGCTTCACGGCGCTCGGCGAGATGGCCTCGACGCTTGCGCACGAGATCAATCAGCCGCTGACCGCCATCGCCAGCTACCTCAAGGGCTGCCGCCGCATCCTGTCCCGCATGGAGGGCGCGGAGGTGCCCATGCTGTCCGACGCGGTGAACCAAGCCGCCGAGCAGGCGCTGCGGGCGGGGCAGGTCATCCGCCACCTGCGCGAGTTCGTGACCCGCGGCGAGGGCGAGCGCCACATCGAGAGCCTGCCCAAGCTGATCGAAGAGGCGAGTGCCCTGGCCCTCGTCGGCGCCAGGGAGAAGGGGGTGCGCGTGCGCTTCGACCTCGACCCGGACGCGCCCCTCGTCATCGCCGACCGCATCCAGGTGCAGCAGGTGCTGCTCAACCTCATCCGCAACGCCATCGAAGCGATGCAGGAGTCCGAACAGCGCGAGTTGATCGTCGCGACGAGAGCCCTGTCGGCGGAGGGCTCGGTCGAGGTGCAGGTGTCGGATACCGGCACCGGCATCGCCCCTGAAGTCGCGGCACAACTCTTCCAGCCCTTCGTGACGACGAAGGCGAACGGGATGGGGGTCGGCCTCTCGATCTGCCGCACCATCGTCGAGTCCCACGGTGGGAAGATCCTCGCCGAGGCAGGTCCCGCGGGTGGGACGACGTTCCGGTTCACGCTGCGCACCATCGACCGAAGGGAGCTCGCGTATGCCCAGTGACACGCTCGTGCATGTCGTGGATGACGACCTGGCGGTGCGCCGGGCTCTGGCGTTCCTACTCGCTACGGACGGGCTGGCGGTGCGCGTGCACGAATCCGCGAGCGCCTTCCTCGCCACCGTCGCCGAGCCCACCGGCTGCATCGTAACGGACGTGCGCATGCCCGAGATCGACGGCATCGAATTCCTTCGCCGCCTCCGGCAGCGGGGCCCCATGCCACCCGTCATCGTGATGACCGGGCACGCGGACGTGCCGCTCGCCGTCGCCGCCATGAAGGAGGGCGCCCGGGACTTCATCGAGAAGCCGTTCGACGACGAGGTGCTGCTCGCCAGCGTCCGGTCGGCGTTGGCGCATGCCGAACGGAGCGCGGACCGCGCTGCCGAGACCAAGGCGGTGCGGACGCGTCTAGCCATCCTGTCCGAGCGCGAGCGCGATGTGCTGGACGGGCTCGTCGCCGGCAAGGCCAACAAGGTCATCGCCCTCGACCTCGGCATCAGCCCGCGGACGGTGGAGATCTACCGGGCCAACGTCATGGCCAAGTTGCAGGCCGGAAGCCTGTCCGAACTCGTCCGCATGGCCCTGGTCGCGGGGCAATCCTCCGACGGCTGCTGACGTCTGTCGCCCGGGCACCGGCCTCGCCCTGCCCTTGTTAACGGTCGTCGCCGCGGGCTTGGACGCGACGCCGCGCTTGAGGCAGATCAAGGCGCGTCCCCGCGGTTCAACCTACGCGAGGACGAGACTGGATCGGACGCCCCCATGCCGAAGAGAACAGGACCAGTGCTCGTCGTCGACGACGACGCCGCCGTCCGCAACTCCCTGAAGTTCGTCCTCGGACTCGAAGGGCTGGACGTGCGCCTCTACAAGGACGGCGCCGAACTGCTGCGTGAGACTGCCCTGCCGCGGACCGGCTGCCTCGTGGTGGACTACTGGATGCCGGGCATGGACGGGTTGGAGCTCGTCGGGCACCTGCGCGACCGCGCGGTCGACCTCCCGGCCATCCTGATCACAGGACGGCCGAGCGGCGACCTGCGTCGACGCGCGAGCCATGCGGGCTTCCGCGGCGTGGTCGAGAAGCCGTTCGAGGACGGTACCCTCCTAGACGGCATCCGCGAGGCGCTCGCGGCGGTGGTATGAGGCAGGACGAGACGCCTTCGTAAAACCCCTTAGGGGAGCCTCTTAGGAAGAGCACGGAATTTCGCCGCGGCCGGACCAGGCGTAGCCATGGAACTACGTTCCGCGACCTGGAGGCTTCCATGCAGACCGCCCTCGCCACCGCCGGCCTCCCGCCCGTCTTCTCGACGTCGCTGCCCGGTCGCGCCCTCCCGCTCTCGACGGAGGCGAGGCCCGGCCATCGACGCACCGTCGCGGCCGAGGCGGAGATCTTCGCCGAGGGCGACCGGGCGGGCTCCTTCTACAAGGTGGTTTCGGGCGTGGTGCGCACCTACAGGCTCCTCGCGGACGGGCGTCGCCAGATCGACGCCTTCCATCTGCCCGGCGACATCTTCGGCTTGGAAGCCGGCGCGGAGCACCGCTTCAACGCCGAGGCCGTCACCGAGGCGCAGCTCGAAGTCCATCGCCGCGAGCCCCGCGCGCTGGCCGGCGATGACGGCGCGCTGGCGCGGGAGGTCGTGGCCTCGATGATGCGTGGTCTGGAGCGGGCACAGGACCACATGATGCTGCTCGGCCGCAAGTCGGCCCGGGAACGCATTGCCACCTTTCTGCTCACGATGGCGCGGCGGATGGCCTGCGGCGGGACCGCGTTGGAGCTGCCGATGTCGCGTACCGACATGGCCGACCATCTCGGCCTGACCGTCGAGAGCGTCTCGCGCGCCGTGACCCAGTTGGAACGTGACGGCCTGATCGCCCTGCCGCCCAACCGCCGGATGGTGGTCCTGCGCGACATGGTGGCTCTGGCCGACCTTTCCGAGTGACTTCCGAAAGGTGCTGAGCGCGCCGGGCTTTCCCGCCTCGTGGGCGGTGGCGACCGACGCCATCGCGCGGACGTACCCGCCGGCATTCCGGCTTCGGACGCACCGCCAATTCAAGCCTCGCGTAACCCGTCGAGACGGGCGGCGTTCGGGCAGAACTCGGGGTATGTGTCGGCTGCCGTCCCGCCCCGGAGCTCGCGCGTGCAGCGTGCCCGCTCCGCGCAGCCGAGGCATGCCGCCTCCAGTTCCCGCACGATCTCGGGGCGGCTTCGCCTGAGTGCCTCGGGTTCGAGGTGCAGGCCACACATTAACGTCGCGAGACTGCGAACCTTATCGGCGGCATCCCGGTCTTGTGCCATGCCGCCGGAGGCATGTGCATCCAGCAGCGTGTCCATCATCTCGGCATCGACGTCCCTCAACTCACGGGCCACCTTGAGCATGCAGCGCCAGCCTTCCATTGTCGCGGCGATGCCGAAGGCGTCGAACGGGTCGGACTTGCAGGCAGGCGTGGACATAGAGCCTCTCTCTAGGGCTTTTGGGCGCCTCGCCGATGCGAGGCCTCGATAGTGGCGCGTGGGTGCGGTTCCGGAGCGGCAGCCTCACGCCGCGTGTTGGGCCAGTTCGACGACCTCACAGGTGTCGGCCCGAAGCCGCCAGTCAGATACACCGGCAGCCCTGCAGAACATCGCCTTGGCCTCGTAGGCGGCGGATACGTCGGATCTGGCGGCGATGACCGCCCGCCGCTGCAGCACGACGTGGTCGTGGCCGGTATCGTCGGACACGGTCTTCGCGAAGGTGACGAGGAACTTGCGCATCTTGGACTCCGGCCGACATCGACCTGGGATGCGTACCGGCGGCCCGGTGCCGGGGCCTTGATCCAGCGCAAGGAAATCGGCGCGGCCTCGGTGAGCGACGACTATCGCGGCTGTGCCGCCGCGGAAGCGGACTTCCGTAGGGGGCTGGGAAAGGCGCTGCGTGCCTCCGTTGCGCTGGATCAATGCACGGCGTGTCCCGTGGCTCATCCTCCGCGCGGCGAGGAACGACCGGGACAGGCCCGGCAGGCCCGACCGCACGGGAGGCGGCATGCTGGTCGATACGGGCTTGTGCGAGAGGACTCCGCAGGCGTGCCACCACGGTCGCTCGGAGAACGGCTGCGCTGACTGCAAGGTGCGCCTGATCAGCGTCTGCTCGGTGCTTGAGCCGACGGAGCTGGAGGAGCTTGAGGCGCTCAGCCACCACCTCACCCTCGACAAGGGCCACACCCTGTTCGGCCAAGACGAGCCGGCCGGCTCGGTATTCAACGTGATCGAGGGCGCCCTGCGCCTCACCCGCCTGCTCCCCGACGGGCGGCGCCAGGTGATGGGCTTCGCCCTTCCGGGCGACTTCCTCGGCCTCGCGCTTCAGGAGCGCTACTCGGTCTCGGCCGAGGCGCTCGGGCCTGTGAGGACCTGCCGGTTCGGTCGCGAGGATTTCGCCGCCGTGATTGAGGCCAAGCCGCATCTGCTTAGGAGCCTGCACGAGCGTGCCGGCTACGAGCTGACCCTGGCCCAGGAGCAGATGCTGCTGCTCGGGCGCCGCACGGCCGAGGAGAAGGTCGCCGCCTTCCTGCTGTCGCTGCGGGACCGCTACGCGCGGATCGGTCACTCCTCCGTCACCGTGGAGTTGCCGATGGGGCGCCAGGACATGGCCGATCACCTGGGCCTCACCATCGAGACGGTCAGCCGCATCCTGAACCGGCTCGACCGGGCGCACGCCGTCCTGCTCGTGCCTGGAGGCGTGCGCCTGGTCGACCTGCCGCGGCTTGAGCGGATGGCGGCCAGTTGAGCCGCCTCACCGCTCAAGCGTCTTGAGGTAGGCGATCAGCGCCTCCGCCTGGTCCGGATCGAAGCGGAACTCGGGCATCGACGGGTGCCCCGTTCGGATGCCCTCGGTGAGCGCCTCCGCGAGGTCGTCGACCGGGTAGCGCTGATGGAGCGTCCGGAACGGCGGGGCCTGCCGCAGCGGGCTGGCGCCGGTCCGGCCGACCGCGTGGCAGCGTGCGCACTCCGTACGCGCCAGGGCGCGGCCGCGCTCGACCCGGGCGTCCCCGGCGGCAGCGGGGGCCGCCGCGAGGCAGAGCAGGAGCGCCGCGGCTGTGATGGCACCAAAGGCGTGCATCAGTGGCTCATCAGGCAGCAGAGCGGCGAGGTCCGCAGCATGTCCCGGGTCACGCCGCCGAACAGCCACTCCCGCAGCCGCGAGTGGCCGTAGCCGCCCATGACGACGAGGTCGGCGTCCTCGCGCTTGGCGAAGCGCAGGACCGCATCTGCAATCTCGCCCCCCGGGGCATCGAGCAGGTTTGTGGTGACGTGCGCCCCGTGGCGGCACAGCAGGTCTGAGACCTCGTCGGCCCCTTCGAAGCGCGCCTCGCTGCCGGCCGCGGCGACAAAGACCTTGTCCGCACGGCCAACGAACGGCAGGGCGGCCGAGACGGCGCGGCGCGCCTCAGGCGCGTCCTTCCAGGCGATGACGATGCGGGCCGCGTCGAGCCGCTCGACGCCAGGCGGCACGACCAGCACCAGACGGCCGGCCTCCATCAGCACCATGCCGGGATCAGGCACCATGGCATCATGCCCCGTGCGTCCCGCGTCGCGTCCGACGACGACCAGGTCGGTGCCGCGCGCCTGCCGGACCAGGAAGGCCTCTGGCGCCGCCTCCGCCTGCCGCCAGCCTGTGCGGATGTCTGCTCCGGCCCCGGCCCGGAAGATTTCCTCGGCCCGCGCGAGCTCGTCGGCCAGCTTGGCCTGCTCCTCGTCGTAGGTGGCCTGCGCCGCCCCGAGGTCACCGGCGGGACCGAGACTGGGCAGCTTGCGGGCGGCGACGCCTGACAGCGTGGCCTCGAACCGGCGTGCCAGGTCCGCGGCGAGGCGGACGCGGCGGGCGGCCGCCTCTCCGGTGTCGAGGGCGACCATGATGCTGGCGACGGACATTGAGCGGCTCCGGTTCGGGATGGAAGACCCCTGCAGGCTCCTTCGCCGACCCGCCTCGGAACATCCTTGATCCAGCGCAAAATCGATTGGTCCGCCAGCCGGGCAACGAGCGCAGGTCCCGGGTCCGGCAGCCCTTCCTGCATGGCGCTCGACAACCGCATGCCCGACGCGTCATCCCATGTTCCGAGCGCAAAAACTGCCCCGTCGACGCGGCAAGGTCCTCGTTCGGCGGAGCGTTCTTGGTCCAAAGCAAGGGCCGGTTTCCGGCCGGGGCGCACGAACAGGAGCCCGATACGGCTACGCTCCGTCCGGGTCCGTTCACCGCAACGCCGTCCACTCGCCGAAGGGCGACGGCGTTCGCCAGAGGAGCCCCCGATCATGACCCGAAGCCAGCTCGCCATCGCGGCGCTCTCATTCGTCGCATCGTCGACGGCCGCCCTCGCCATGCCGGTAGGGGAATGCTCGGCCCGGTACTTCGCAACTCAGCGGGACGGCAGCCTGAACGGCCGCGACTGGGACAGCTTCCGCTAGGGCACGTGCGGGTCCTGACCGGACAAGACGCCCTGGTCCGTTAGTCGGGCACCCGACCGAGGCGCTGTGCCCGCGGCCGGCCGGTGACGCGTCGGGTCGCGCAGGCCGGGGCAAGCTTGGCCGTTTTGATGCCGATCAAGGACGGCTGGTTCCGGGACAGGCGAGGAAACGCGCAGCCGAGGCGCGGGCCAGACCGGAACGCCCTACCGTCGCTTGACGTGCCGGTCACGCCGCCCGGCTGTGCACGGCTGCGGAAGTCCCGAGGTGCCCGTCGAAGGCTGCGGCGACGTTCCGCACGAAGGTCCTCGCTTCCGCCGGGATGACTAGGAGATCGCCGTCGTGGCGGATCAGCCCATCGGCGAGGAGCGCCGGCAGCCGCGGGAGCGTCGCTAGGAGGGCTTCCGGGTCGCGGCCATGCGCGCGGCAGACCTGCCCGACGTCGACGGCGAAGTCGCACATCACGCGCTCGATCAGGTCCGCCCGCAACCGGTCCTCCGGCGTCAGCGCGTAGCCCTTCACCGTGGCGAGTTCGCCCTGACCGATGCGCTCGGCGTAGGCCCGCAGCCCCGGCGCGTTCTGGACGTAGCCCTGCGGAAGCCGCCCGATGGCCGAGGCTCCCAATCCGATCAGCGTATCGCTCGGGTCCGTCGTGTAGCCCTGGAAGTTCCGCCGCAACCGACCCTCCGCCTGCGCGATCTCCAGTGGGTCGTCCGGCAGGGCGTAGTGGTCGAGGCCGATGCGCCGGTACCCCGCGGTGACGAGCGTCTCCGCGATGGCCTCGGCCTGGTCGAGGCGCGCGCGGCCTTCCGGCAGCGTGGCCTCGTCGATGTGGCGCTGGTGCTTCTTGAAGGCCGGCACGTGGGCGTAGCCGAACACCGAGAGGCGGTCGGGTTGCAGTTCCAGGCACTGCCGCACCGTGTCGACGCATGAGCCCACCGTCTGGTGCGGCAGTCCGTAGATCAAGTCGAGGTTGATCCCGCGCACGCCCGCGGCCCTGAGGCCGACGACCGCCGCGGCGGTAACGTCGAAGCCCTGCTGACGACGGATCGCCTCCTGGACGACGGGGTCGAAGCTCTGCACCCCCAGGCTCGCCCGGGTAACGCCGGCATGGCCGAGCGCCTCGGTCATCGCGGGCACGAGGGTTCGCGGGTCGATCTCGACGGCGGCCTCGGCATCCGGGTCGAAGGGGAAGCATCCGCGCAGGGCCGCGACGATGCGGACGAAAGCCTGCGGGGCCATGACGGTCGGGGTGCCGCCGCCGAAGTGAATGTGGCGGACCTGGGGCACCTGCTCGAACCGCGCGGCGACCAGACCGATCTCCCGTTCGAGAACGTCGACGTAGTCGGCTATCGGCGCGTCGTGCCTGGTGATGCTAGTGTGGCAGCCGCAGTACCAGCACATCGACCGGCAGAACGGGACATGCAGGTAGAGCGAGGCTGTCGCGCTGGGTGGCGTGCCCGCCAGCCAGGCTGCGTAGCGCTCGGTACCGATCTCGGTGGTGAAGTGTGGGCTGGGCGGGTAGCTCGTGTAGCGGGGCAGCCGCTCCTCACCGTAGAGCGCCCTCAGAACCTCCCGCATGCTCGTCCCTTTCCCATTTTGCCGGCCCACCCCGGGGGCCATTGTCTCCATCCGCGGTATGCTCTCGACAGGGGCAGCGCCTTGATCGAGGTCATGGCCGGGATGCCCCGCGGAGGGGATGACCGCTGTCGCAGGTGATGTCCGCGAACGCGCGGCGGCCTGTCCAGTCCAGGAGGGTCCATACGGTGCCGAGAGTGCTCAAGGTCGACAGCGGTCGGTTCGCCATCGTGGAGGGTGACCTGTGGTGGCCGGGGCGCTTTGATTCCCCAGAAACCGCGCGTCGCGCGGCGGCCCTGCGCGAAGCCGATCTGGCCCGGCTGCAGGCGCGCAAGAACGCCGAGGCGCGCGGCGCCCGCGGCGTCATCACGGTCGAGGACCTCGAACCCGCGTCGTGACGGACGACGCCGGCTTCGGCTAGGGCGCGGACCCGCCGCCCTGCTAGTGCCCGCGCTGCTTCAGGGCTCCGGCGACCTCGCGCGGCATGTAGGTCTCGTCGTGCTTGGCGAGCACCGTATCCGCTTGGAAGGTCCCGGCCGCGTCGAGGGCTCCTTCCGCCACCACGCCCTGGCCCTCCCGGAACAGGTCGGGCAGCAGCCCACGGTACGTCACCGGCAACGTTGCGGCGCCGTCGCTGACGGCGAAGGCGATGCGCTGGTCGGGCCCGCGCACCACCGAGCCTTCCTGTACGAGGCCGCCGAGGCGGAACCGCGCGCCGACCGCCACCCCTCGCGCGGCGACCTCGCCGGGCGAGCGGAAGAACACGATGGAGCCGCTCATCGCCGACAGGATGAGGCCGACCGCCAGGGCCAGCACGGTCCCGCAAACGGCGATGAGGACGAGGCGGCGAGACTTGCGGCGGGTCATGGGTCAGCCTGTGCCGTCGGGCCGTCGGGATTGCGTCCGCAGGCGACGGGAAGGACGTACGCCGCGAGGAGGCAGAGGGCGCCCGCGGCGAGGAACGACGGCAGGTAGCTCTCCAGCCCGATCCGCGCCACGCCCGCGCCGTACGCCGTCGCGGCCGCGCCAAGCTGGTGCCCGGCGAACACCATGCCGAGGGCCGCTGGCGCCCGGTGGCCACCGAGCCGGTCCAGGAGGAACCTCGCCATCGGCGGCACGGTGGCGACCCAGTCCAGTCCGTAGACCGTCGCGAACAGGGATAGGCCAACGAAGGAAAGGTCGGTGAAAGGCAAGCACACGAGCGACACGCCGCGCAGGCCGTAGAACCAGAACAGCAGCCAGCCGGGTGCGAACCGGTCCGACAGCCACCCCGCGGCCGTCGATCCGAGAAGGCTCAGCAAACCCATCCCGGCGAGCAGACCGGTCGCCGGAACCGGGCCGACCCCGATGTCGGCGCAGAACGGCACGAGGTGGGCCTGGACGAGGCCGGCGGTGGTCGAGCCGCAGACGGCGAAGCTGCCGAACAGGACCCAGAAGGGACCTGACCGGACAATCTCCCTAAGGTAGTCTCCTGCGAAGGGGGAAGTCCGGCTCGGCGGATCGCCCTCACCCTGACGTGCGCCATAGGGTCGAACGCCGACATCCTCGGGCCGCTCGGGCACCAGGGCGTGGACGGCGAGCGCCCCCAGCGCCACCAGGGCGCACGAGACGAGAAGACAGGTGCGCCAACCGTGCGCATCCGCCATCCATGCGAGGAGCGGCAGCGTCGCCATCTGCCCTGCCGTCGCGGCGGCCCCGAACAGACCGATGACGAGGCCGCGCCTGGCCGCGAACCAGCGTGCCGCGACGGTCGTGCCCAGCATCAGAAAGACAAGGCCCGCGCCGGAGCCGACCAGCACGCCCTGAAGGAGCATGAGTTGCCAGGTCTGCATCATGGCGAGCGAGGCGAGAAGCCCTGCGGCGATCAAGGCGAGACCGGTGCAGGCCACCCGACGCACACCCCACAGGGTGGTCATCGGAGATGCGAGCAGTCCCGCCACGCCGAAGGCCGCGAACCGGACAGCGGAAGCCAAGGAAAGGGTCGCGACGTCCCATCCGAACTCCCGGCCGAGGGGCGAGATCAGCACGTTCGGCGCCCCGAACGCGGCCGCCGCGGCGAGGATCGCGAGGCAGGTCGCCGCCGCCACGGTCCAGGCGCGGTGCGGGATCCACACGGCAACCGGCGGATGTTGCGCGAGCGCGAGCTCAGTCATCGTTGAGCACGCGGTACTCGGCGCCCTCGATGTCGTCGTACTGGCCGCTCCGCAGGGCCCAGAGGAAGGCGAACAGGCCGAGGGTGCCGAGCGCCAAGGCGATTGGGATGACGAGGAGGAGTACGGTCATGGCGGCCTCACGCGGTTCGGGCGACGGGGGCAGCGACGGCCGGCCGAGTCGAGGCCGGCGCCGCGGAGGCCGTTGTCCCAAGGCGGGCGCGCAGGGCGTTCGCCGTGACGACGAGGGAGGAGCCCGACATGGCAAGGGCTGCGATCAAGGGCGTCAGGAGACCGACTGCCGCCAAGGGGACCGCGAGCACGTTGTAGGCTGCCGAGAACCACAGGTTCTGCAGCATCAGCCGCCGGGCACGTCGCCCCGCAGCCAAGACCGATAGGACCGGGGCAAGCCCGCGGCCCAGGAACAGCGCGTCGGCCGCAGCCTGGCTGACATGAGCGGCGGTGACCGGTGAGAGTGAGGCGTGCGCGGTGGCGAGCGCTGGCGCGTCGTTGAGGCCGTCGCCCAACATCAGCACCCGCCGACCGGCCCGCTGAAGCTCTTCGATGCGGGCGATCTTGTCCTGGGGGGCGAGACCCGCCTCCCACTCGGCGACACCGAGCCTGCGCGCGACCGACGCGACGGCGGCGGCGCGGTCGCCCGACAGGATCAGGACGCGGTAGCCGAGCGTCGCCAGGCCGGCGACGACTTCGGCGGCGTCCGGGCGCAGTCCCTGACACACCGGGAAGGCGACCGGCGCCCCGTCCCCGGCTCGGAAGCAGATCACCGAGGCCTCCGGGTCGGCCGCCAGCGCCGCGGCAGCCTCGGCCTCAGCCCCGCAGAAGCGGGCCGAGCCGAGCCGCAGCTCCACGCCGTCGACCTGCGCGCGCACCCCGAGCCCGGCGGCCTCCTCGGCGCCCGGGAAGGGTTCCGAGCCCCCGGCCGTCGCGGCCAGGGCCGTGGCCATCGGGTGTCGGCTCGACAGCGCCAGCCTGGCCGCCGTCTCCGAAGCTTCTGGATCGAATGTGCCGGCCATCAGGACCGGCTCCGGAAGGGTCAGGGTACCGGTCTTGTCGAATACCACGGTGTCGACTTGGGCGAAGCGCTCCAGGGCCGTTCCGTCGTTAAGCAGGACGCCCTCGCGGAACAAGGCGCCGGCGGCCACGACCTGCACGGCCGGGATCGCGAGGCCGAGCGCGCAGGGGCAAGTCACGATCAGCACGGCGACGGCATCGAGAAGCGCCGCGTGCCAGCCCGCCCCCGCCACGAGCCAGCCGACCAGGGTCAGCGCGGCGGCAGCGTGGACCAGCGGGACGTAGAGGCGTGTCGCCCTGTCGGCGAGGACGAGCGCGCGCGAGCGCGCCTCCAGGGCCCGCCGCATCAGGCCCTCGACCTCGTCGAGCAGGCTCGCGCCAGCCGCCGCCGTCACCGTGACGGTCAGGGCCCCGCTGCCGTTGAGGGCACCGGCGAAGACCCGGTCGCCGCCGCGCACCGTAACGGCGGCGGTTTCTCCCGTCACCAGGCTCTGGTCAACGTCGGACGCGCCGTGCTCGACGACGCCGTCTGCAGCCACGCGCTCGCCAGGCCGGATCAGGATGCGTGACCCGGGGACGAGCTCGGCGAGCGGTACGTCCCGTAGGCTTCCGTCCGGCTCGACGAGCGTCGCGCGCGCGCTGCGCAGCGCCGCGATGTTCTCGGCGAAGGCGCGCGTCCGCCGTAGCATGGTCTGGTCGAGAACCCGGCCGATCAGCAGGAAGAACAGCAGCATCACGGCGCCGTCGAAGTAGGCGTGCGTGGCGCCCGACACCGATTCCACTACGGACATCACCAGCGTCAGGACGACGCCGAGGGTGATGGGGAAGTCCATGGTGACCCGGCCAGCCCTCAGGCCCCGGAACGCGCCCTCGTAGAAGGGCCGGCCTGCATAGGCCGCCGCCGGCAGCGCGATGAGCGCCTGGATCCAGTGGAAGAGGTCGCGGTTCTCGGGCGTCATGTCGGAGACGTTGCCAGCCCAAACCGAGACGGCGAGGAGCATCACGTTCATGGAGGCGAAGGCTGCCACCGCCAGCGCCCGGATCAGCCGCTTCGTCTCGGCGGCTTCCACGTCGGCGAGCCCGCCGGGCGCGAAGGGCTGCGCAGCATAGCCAAGCGCGTCCAACGCCGCGAGCACGGCGGGGATGTCGGGCTCGGCCTTAGGTGCCCACGTCACGGCGAGGCGCCGGTCCGAGAAGTTCAGCCGCGCGGACGCGACGCCCGGCAGGGGAGCCAGCCCGCGCTCGATAGCGCTCATGCAGGCGGCGCAACGTACGCCTTCGACGGCGAACTCGGCGCGGGACGAGCCGTCCGGCTGGGCGGAGACGAAGGCAGTGTAGTCACGACCGAGGGAGGGCCGAGTGTTCGCCTCGCTCCAGGAGGCATGGGCCTCCACGTAGGCCAGCGCCATGTCGGTGCAGCACATCGAACTCTCCCCTTAATCCAGGACGATTCGGTGCCTGCGCCGGAACGCGACGCCCTTCGGTCCGACGGCCTCGACGACAAGGTCCCACTGTCCGCGTGCCACGGGCTCCGCGCGGGCCTCGTAGGTTCCGGCGCCGACCTCGTTCAGCTCCACGCTCAAATCCTGGCGCTTGTCGGTCGGGCGTTCCAGCCGGGCTCGGAGCGACTGCCCTCGGACCGGCCTTCCTCCGTCATCGGCCACGGTGACGTTGATCGACGCGACCGCCGCAGGGTTGCGGACGGCGGTCGCATCGAGGCGCCATCCGAGGACTTCCTGCTCGGCCGCGCGTCTTAGCTCGGCATTGTAGCGTTGGCTGGCCTGATAGGGGGACGGCTCGTCCAGTCCGGACCACGTCCGGAAGGCGGAGGTGACCAGGAAGGCGTCCGCGCTGGCGACGGTGCCGAAGAAGGCGACGAAGATCATGAGCACCTTGCGACCTGTCAGTCGGCCGGAGGGGTGCGGGGGACGCGGCGAGGCAATGGTCGGCATGGTCATGGGGCCTTGAAGCTGTCTCGCGCACGAGCCGTCTCGCCGGTGGCAGCGTCGGCGATTCGGAAAGTCAGGGGGACGGAGGCGGTCGGCCCGGCGCCAGGCGGTGCGAAGACGAGGACGCGGAACTCTTGTGTCGCATTGGACGGCACCGGCAGGTCGCCGGCCAAGCCGCCGACGACCTCGACCCGCGCCCCGGGCAGACCTTCGACTGCCAGCGCGTAGTGTCGCTCGCCGAGGCGCTTGTTGCTGAGCCGGACCGTGTAGCCGTTGCGGATCGAGCCGTCGGAGAGTGTCACGAACAGCGGGTTGCGGTCGTGCAGGACGCTCAGGCCCATGAAGCTGCGCGTCGCGAGGCTGTAGAGCATGAAGCCGCCGATGCCCGCGACGAGGGCCGCGTACAGGACGGTGCGCGGACGGACGACGTGGCTGACGCGGCCCTTGCCGGCGGCCCGGCTCCGGCGGTTGGCCTCGGTGTCGTAGCCGATCAGGCCTGCCGGCCGGCCGAGCTTGGCCATGACGGTGTCGCAGGCGTCGACGCACAGGCCGCACTGGATGCAGTCCATCTGCAGGCCATCGCGGATGTCGATGCCCGCTGGGCAGGCGGTGACGCATGCGAAGCAGTCGACGCAATCGCCGGCGGGTTGGCCGGCGGCGCGCAGCACGGCGGCCTGCTTGGCCGAGACCCGAGGCTCCCCACGAGCGTCCCGGTAGAGGATATTGTAGGCGTGTTCGTCGGTGAGCGCGGCTTGGATACGGGGCCAAGGACACATGTAGGTGCAGACCTGCTCGCGCATGTGGCCGGCGAGGAGGTAGGTCGTCGCGGTCAGCGTCAGGATCGCGATGTAGGCCGCGGGCGGAGCCTGATAGGTCGCCAGCTGCATCACCAGTGTCGGCGCGTCGGCGAAGTAGAGCACCCAGGCGCCGCCGGTCCACCACGCGATCAGCAGCCAGATCGCGTGCTTCATCGTGCGCAGCGCGATCTTCTCCATCGACCAGGGCGCCGCGTCGAGCTTCAGACGCTCGCGCCGGTCGCCCTCGACCAGTCGCTCGACAGCGAGGAACAGGTCGGTCCAGACGGTCTGCGGGCAGAGGTAGCCGCACCAGATCCGGCCGGCGACGGCGTTCATCAGGAACAGGACCAGGGCCGCCAGGATCAGGAGGCCCATCACGTAGGTCACGTCCTGCGGCCAGAGCTCGATTGAGAAGAAGTGGAAGCGGCCCCTGTCGAGGTCAAGCAAGACGGCCTGGGACGGCTCGCCCGGGCCTCGGTCCCAGCGGATGAACGGGACGGCGTAGTAGACGCCGAGCGTAGCCGCGAGCAGGGCCCACTTGATCCGTCGGAAGGTGCCGCGGACCGCCTGCGGCTGGATCTTCGTCCGGGCGGCATAGAGCGACCCGTTGACCGCCGGGATGGCCGTTCGCGTCGCGCGGCTGCCGAACTTCTTGGTCGGACGGGGCCTAGGCGCAGAGGCTGTCTGTGTCGGCTCGGCGAGGGGCATCGGTGCGAGGTTTCCGTCCGGCGACGCGGCCGGCTCCGTTCGTCCTATGGTCCGCCCGAGCCACCCGCCTTGATCTCGCTCAAGCCGGGAAGCGAGCCACGTCCAGAGTTCGCGCTGGACGTGGCCCGCGGGACGTCGACCGGCTCGGGCTCTCTAGGAACCGATCGGGCCGACATCCCGCTACTTGCCGCCGCCCAAGCCGTGCACGAAGACTGCCAGAGACTTGATGGTCGCGGGATCGAGGCGACCTTCCCACGCGGGCATCATGCCCTTGCGGCCGTTGGTGACTGTGGCGACGACTTGATCGGGCGCGGAGCCGTAGAGCCAGATTGGGTCGGTCAGGTTGGGCGCGCCCATCTCCGGGTTGCCCTTCGCGGCTTCGCCATGACAGGCGGCGCAATTGCCAGCGAACACCTCGGCGCCCTTCTCGACGCTCGCGCCGGCCACGCCCGGCATGCCCGAGAGCGACAGCACGTAGGTTGCCACCGCCTCGAGCTCCTGGCGCTTGAGCACACCGTCGCGCCCGAAGGCCGGCATGTCGCCGAGATGGGCTTCGCCGTGGCCTGAGCGGGCTCCAAAGCGGATCGTCTGCTCAATCGCCTCGGGGGTCCCGCCCCAGAGCCAGTCGTCGTCCTGCAGATTCGGGTAGCCGATCCGGCCCGTGGCCGAGGTGCCGTGGCAGGCGGCGCAGTTGTCGCCGAAGGCCGCCTTGCCAGTGGCGAGCGCGAGGCGCAGCAGGGCCGGGTCTGCGCGGATCTCCGCGACCGTGGCGCTGGCAAGCTGCGCCTGGCCGCGGGCGTCCCGCTCGCGGCGCACCGCCTCGACCTCGTCGAGCACCGTCGCGCGCTGCGAGTAGCCGAGCAGGCCCGAGGTGTAGCCGCTCACGAGCGGCCAAGCCGGGTAGAGCACCCAGTAGCCAAAGGACCAGACGATGGTGGCGTACAGGCCGTAGAGCCACCAACGCGGCAGCGGGTTGTTGTACTCGCGGATGCCGTCCCACTCATGCCCGGTGGTCTCCGGGCCAGCGGGCGGCTTGCCGGGGTTCGCGGTATCGGCCACGGCGGTCAGTCCTCGATCAGGGGGATATGGGCGGCGGCGTCGAACCGGGAGCGATTGCGCGGCCAGAAGGCGTACAGGGACACAGCGGCGAAGATGCCGACGAAGTAGAGGAGGCCGCTGGTCTGGGCGAAGGCGGCGGCACTTTCGTAGGTCATGGCGCTCACCTCAGGTTCTTCCTGTCTTCGTAGATCTTGAAGTCGACCATCGTGCCGAGCACCTGCAGGTAGGCCACGAGCGCGTCGATCTCGGCAGCCTGGCCCTTGTCGCCGCCGAAGTCGCGGACGTTGGCACCGGGGTAGCGGCGCTGCAGGTCGGCTGCGCCGGGACCGTCGGGATCGAGTTGGGCCTTCAAGTCGCCGACCGCTGCGGCGATCATCTCGTCGGTGTAGGGGACGCCGATGGCGCGGTTGGCTTTGAGGTCGTCCGCGATAGCGTCGGCGTCGAGCGGACGGTCGAGGAAGGCGTAGGCCGGCATGATCGAGGCCGGCACCACGGCGCGCGGGTCCTTCAGGTGCTCGCGATGCCACTGGTCCGAATACTTGCCGCCGACGCGGGCGAGATCGGGGCCGGTGCGCTTCGAGCCCCACTGGAAGGGATGGTCGTACATGCTCTCGGCGGCGAGCGAGAAGTGGCCGTAGCGCTCGACCTCGTCGCGCATCGGCCGGACCATCTGGCTGTGGCAGAGGTAGCAGCCCTCGCGGACGTAGATGTTGCGCCCGGCGAGTTCGAGCGGTGTGTAGGGCCGGACGCCCTCGACCTTTTCCACCGTGCTCTTGAGGTAGAAGAGCGGCGTGATCTCCACGAGGCCGCCGATGGCCACGACGAGGAGCGCGCCGATAAGCAGGACGATGGAGTTCTTCTCGAAGACCTCGTGCCTCTTCCAGAGGCCGGGCTGGGCGGTGGCCATGATAAAGCGTCCGTGATGCGGGATGGGACTGGGGGATCACGGGAGCCGCCAGGACGCGCGGCTCCCGCGAGGGTCACTCGGCCGGTACCAGGGCCGGTTCGGCCGTGGGGGTGGCCTCGGGCTCACGCTCGACGGCGGTCTTGCCCGCGATGGTCATGGCGAGGTTATAGGCCATGATCAGCGCCCCGATCAGGAACAGCACCCCTCCCAGTGCACGGACGAGGTAGTAGGGCTGCATCGCCTCCACCGTCTCCACGAATGAGTATTCGAGGAAGCCAAGCGCGTTATAGGCGCGCCACATCAGGCCCTGCATGATGCCGGCGACCCACATCGAGGTGATGTACAGCACGATGCCGAGGGTCGAGACCCAGAAGTGCCACTCGACGAGTTTGAGGGAATACAGCTCACGCCGGTTCCACAGCCACGGCACCAGGCAGTAGATCGCCCCGAACGAGACGTAAGCCACCCAGCCGAGCGCACCCGAATGCACGTGGCCGATGGTCCAGTCGGTGTAGTGCGACAGCCCGTTGACGGCCTTGATGGCCATGAGCGGTCCCTCGAAGGTCGCCATGCCGTAGAAGGCCAGCGACACGACCATGAAGCGCAGGACGGGGTCGGTGCGCAGCTTGTCCCAGGCGCCCGAGAGGGTCATCAGGCCGTTGATCATGCCGCCCCAGGACGGCATCCACAGCATGATCGAGAAGGTCATGCCGAGCGTTTGGGCCCAATCGGGCAGCGCCGTGTAGTGCAGATGGTGCGGTCCGGCCCAGATATACATGAATATCAGCGCCCAGAAGTGGATGATCGACAGGCGGTACGAGTAGATCGGCCGCTCGGCGCGTTTCGGGACGAAGTAGTACATGATGGCGAGGAAGCCGGCGGTAAGGAAGAAGCCGACCGCGTTGTGGCCGTACCACCACTGGATCAGGGCATCCTGCACGCCCGCGAACATCGGGTAGGACTTCGAGCCGAGGAAGCTCACCGGCATCGCCAGGTTGTTGACGATGTGCAGCATCGCGATGGTCACGATGAAGGCGAGATAGAACCAGTTCGCCACGAAGATGTGGGGTTCCTTGCGCTTCCAGAGCGTGCCGAGGAACACGAGGAGGTAGGCGACCCAGACGATGGTGAGCCACAGGTCGGCGTACCATTCGGGCTCGGCGTACTCCTTGGACTGGGTGACCCCCATAAGGTAGCCGGTCCCGGCGATGACGATGAACAGATTGTAGCCGAGCACCACGAACCAGGGCGCGAGGTCGCCCGCGAGCCGCGCCCGGCAGGTGCGCTGCACGACGTACATCGAGGTCCCGATCAGTACGTTGCCGCCGAAAGCGAAGATCACCGCCGAGGTGTGCAGCGGGCGCAAGCGGCCGAAGGTCGTGTATTCGAGCCCGAGGTTCAGCGAGGGCGCCCAGAGCTGGAACGCAATTGTGCAGCCGACGAGGAAGCCCGCGATGCCCCAGGCCATCGCGGCGATCACGGTGAACTTGACCGGTCCGAGGTTGTAGTTCGGCTTACCGTCGATCTGCTGCGGGGCGGCCTCCGCAGGCCGTTCCTCGTAGCGCTTGAGGATGGCGGCGATGCCGGCGACCGCGGCGAGCGCGAACACGGCCATGTGGACGCTGAACGGCGCGTCGACCGCGCGGGCCGAGGCCAAGGCGCAGAGGAAGGCGCCGACGAGAAGGGCGAGGCCTAGGCCGACCTCTCCCTCCGTCATGTACTTGGATGTTGGTGTCGCGGCCATGGCTTGCTCGATTCGCCCCATGCAAAAACGGCTATGCCTGCGCTTAGGGGCGCGGGCGTCCGGGAGCCTTGATTTCGATCAAACGACCTGCCGCCGTGCCGACCCGCAGATGCTGGCCGCGCGGACCGACCGGCAACCGGCATCCCGGGAGCCCGCCCAGGCCAGGGCGAGCGTCGTCGTCCGCCTGTGCTCCATCCGCGGGTTCAATGGCGAGGCGTGAGTGACGGATGGCGGTGCCTGGCTACGACTGCGCCTTGGGGACGGACGGCCCGGGACGGGGCCGCGGAGGGCGGAGCATCCGGATGGGGGCCGGACGACCGGCTCGTATCAAGCCCGCTCCTGGCGGCGGAGCCCGAGCAGCCCACTCGTCAGGATCATGGCCGCCAGGACCAGGGGCGCGAGGATCTGGATGCCAATGACCAGCGCTTGGAAAAGAAAGCCCCCGGCGTTGAGGATCAGGGTCCCAGCCAGCAGCGAGAAGGCGGCGGCCACGGCCAACCCGCCGACGACGACCGCGGAGACGAACAGCGCCGTGAAGGCTCGGATCGGGTTCCATGCGAGGGATAGTGGGCGGGCGCTCATCGAGGTTGTCTCCGGTTGCACGCCGCTGACGTCGCACGGGGCGGGAAGCCTGGCCTTGGGCTGGATCAAGGACGGCGGTGGAGGCGGGTTCTCCGGCGGTCGAGTGGCGCGCTCCGACGCGTCTCGCGGCATTTCGTGGCGAAGCGCTACGCCCAGGGCAGATCCCGCCGCCCAGGCGCCGCCCCGTGGCGCCTGAAGTGGCAATACGGGTACTACGTCGTTCTCGGCGGCACAGTCGCCGCCTGCGCGATCCTATATTGGCGCTTCCGCAAAAGCGGATGGCTCTGACGACCCCGTCCGAGGCCTAGGCTGCCGTCTGAGATCGGCTTGTCGTTCAACCTATCCGCGCACGACCTCGCCTCCTCTGAGACGGTGATCGGGATTGTGGCGACAGTGCACGAGAGCTGGTTCGATCCGCACCGCCTCACGCTCGAACTAAATGAGACGGCACTTATGCGCGACTTTGCATGCGCTGACGCGGCTTTGAGGACTCTTCGGACACTCGGGATCTCAACTGCGCTTGATGATTTCGGTACCGGCTATTCCAGTCTAGGCTACGTCCACCGACTTCCATTGGACAAGATCAAGATCGACCGCAGCTTCATGGCCAACATCAAGTCCGATCGAGGATCTCGGATCATTACATCGATTCTGCACCTCTGTCAGAACCTCGGCCTCGACAGCATCGCAGAAGGTGTCGAAACAGCGGAGCAGCTCACGGCGGTGCGCAGGCACGGCTTCCGCTACGTGCAAGGCTACCTGATCGGGCGACCCGTCTCGATAGATGTCCTTCTCACGCAGAGCTGGGTGTCCAGCCCTGCCGCGCTTGAGAACCTTTGCGCCTGACGGTACCCACCTTAAATTGTATGTATGCCTTAGGAGGCGAGTATGGTTGGAATCTCAGGCACGCAACTTTTCAGCTTGATCTGGGTTGACCCAACTGGCTGGTTTTGTAATATTTTGTTTAGAGCATCGGCTTAGATAAGGAGTAGTGCATGCGGCTAGGTAAGAGCGATCACGTCATCTGATAGGTGTGGAACGCTTAGAGAGACACTGCGCATTCACCAGTGATCGTGCGCGGATCGTTTCACGACTGATCTCAACTTCGGCTTGTTCACTGCTCTCCACGGCACTTCGGGCTACAAAAGCTACGCCGAGATCGGCCGATCCGGCATGATCGTGCAGATCTCAGCCAACATAGTCGATTGAATCTATGCGTTACACCTCTACATGCGGTTAGTCCGCCTGGTACGCAGCATTTCCCACCTGCGAATTGAATCCTTCTTGTCTGGGTTGTCACCTCATGCCGCCCAACTCAACCTCGGCATCTTCGCCAACGACTGTTATCAACACGATTAATGGGCTGGAAGACTTAGCCACTTCGACATTGAAGACAATTCGAGCCCACGCTCTACCCGCAACCCCGCACATCTTCCAGCGCCTCTTCCGGCACTTCAGCGCGCCGCAAGCCGATCTTCCGCTGAACGAGCTGTTGGCCCTCCTAGCGGCACAAGACGTGACGACCGCCGATGCGCTTGCAGCCGATGCGGAGGTAGTACAGGAGGGAGCACTCGCCCTGCGGGACGAGGCCGGCCGGCTCGTCACAGCACTGGCCGGCACGGAGGCCGTCCTCGCGCGCTACGGAGCCGTGCTCGACGGCTGTGCTAGCACGCTCGGCCCGAAGAACTCGGAGAGCTTACTGGTGCAATCTGTCGCCCTGCTGGCACAGGAGACGGCACGGATGAGCGCCCAAAACAATTTACTAGTAGGTGAGCTGCGCGCGTCGACTGCACGAGTGGGCAAGTTGCGGCAGAGCTTGGCAGTTGTCCGGCAAGAAGCGTCGGTGGATGGGCTGACTGGCATCGGCAACCGCCGAGCATTCGATGCACGGTTGCGACGCCAGTTGGGGCAGGCGAAGAGGAACGAGGCAGCACCGTTCTGCCTGGTTCTGCTGGATGTCGACCACTTCAAGCGCTTCAACGACACGCACGGACACCGCACGGGCGACCGCGTGCTGCGCCTAGTTGCACAGATGCTCACTGCAAACGTGAAGGGCAAAGACTTCGTAGCACGCTACGGAGGGGAGGAGTTCGCGATCCTGCTGGGAGATGTTGACGAAGAAACAGCAGCGGCGATCGCGCGCCAGATCTGCTCTCGCTTAGCTGCGAAGAAGATCGTGAAGCGTGAGACCGGGGAGGAGATTGGGGCGATCACCTTGTCGGGTGGGGTATCTCTGGTTCGAGTGAATGACACGCAGAGTAGTTTGGTCGAGCGCGCAGATCGTGCCCTCTACGAAGCGAAGCACGAGGGCCGAAATCGAGTCCACGTGGCCCGCTAGATGTTTGATCCCAGGGTTTGATGGTGCATTCTTCACGCGCGAGTGGAAGGATGCGCTATGGGCCAGGTTCACCACGGCAGCGCCACAACGACGGCGGCGATCCGTCGAGCGATCCAGCATAGTCAAGACAGCTTGAGGCAGCTCGCCGCGCGCTACGGCATCAATCCCAAGACCATCGCTAAATGGAAGAAACGAACCTCAACTAAGAGCCTGTTTGAGCGCTTGATCTTATGCTGGATTATCGAGTGCGGAGAGGGCCATCAGACAGGCGACGAAGGTGATGCGGCCGGTTGCGACGTCGAGGCGACCGGCCCGTTCACGCAGCAACCCGCCCCAGCGGCTGAACCAGCCCAAGGTCCGCTCGACCACCCAGCGCCGCTTGAGCACGACGAAGCCCTTCTGATCCGGCTCCTTCTGCACCACCTCGCAGCGCATGCCGTGCAGGGTGCACCACTCCTCGCAGCGATGGGCCCGGAACACGCCGTCGAGGATCGCCAGGCGCAGGCTCGGCCACTGCTCCTTGCCGGCATCCAACGCCGGCAGCGTGTCGCAATCCTGCACGTCGGCGGGCACGACGGTCACGGCCAGGATGAAGCCTTGGGCGTCCACCATCAGCACGCGCTTGCGTCCGACAAGCTTCTTGGCCCCGTCGTAGCCGCGCGGCCCGCGCACCCCGATACACTTGACGCTCTGGGTATCGATGATCGCCAAGCGGGGTTGCGGGCGACGACCGCAGCGACGCCGCTGGCGGCGGGCCAGGGCCCGCATCAGGATCGCGAACACGCCCTTCTCGACCCACCGCCGGAACCAGCCGTAGACCGTGCGCCAGGGCGGAAACCCCGCCGGCAGTGAACCGCTCCGGGTTTTTCGGAGGCTGGTTGGCTTGGGTCAGGCGGCCAAAGCTTGGTCGCCGCCGTGAGCATAATAGCGCGCTTCGGCCTCGGCGGGAGGGACGTTGCCGATCGGCGCGAGCAGGCGACGGTGGTTGTACCAGTCGACCCACTCCAGGATGGCGTACTCGACGGCCTCGAAGGAGCGCCACGGTCCACGTCGGTGGATGACCTCCGCCTTGAACAGGCCGTTGATCGTCTCCGCCAAGGCGTTGTCGTACGAGTCGCCGACGCTGCCGACCGACGGCTCGATGCCGG
>NZ_JAAKGV010000045.1 GCF_011043735.1 Methylobacterium sp. DB0501
TCCCACGCGTTACTCACCCGTCTGCCGCTGACACCACGAGGATGCCCGCTCGACTTGCATGTGTTAAGCCTGCCGCCAGCGTTCGCTCTGAGCCAGGATCAAACTCTCAAGTTGAAGAGCTGATCAAAGCTGATCACAACTAAAACGGAGGCTCACGACCGATCGGCGTTTCCACCAATCGTGTGAGCACCGAAGCGTTAAGACCAGCATCATCCTACTCACGATCCCGCCCAGAAGGCAGGATCCGCAGGGACGACGCCGTCCACGCTTCTCTTTCTCGTATGAACTTGTCAAAGAGCTGATCGAGCCTGAAGCCCGATTTCGACCTTCGGAGAACAGAAAGCAGCGCCGGGTTGCCCCGGCCCTTGCTTCGTCGTCTCTGGGAAGGTTCGTCGGAGCGGGCCGTTCGTCTCGGCGCCCCGTCGGTGAGCGGCTGTCTAAGGGTAGCCGGCTCGCCTGTCAACACACCCGAAGCCCGGAGGTTTCGGTCCCGGCAACCGGAAAGCGGGGCAGGGGACCTGCCCAACCTCCGCGGCTTGCCTGATGTCGAGATGGGTATGCACGCCCTGCGTTCAAGAGGCTGCATCAATACCCTTGCTGGCGGTCGATCGCGTGCGCAATCGGCTCGCCGCGCAGGTGGGCCCGCACGCCCCGGATCACCTGCCGGGCAGCACCCGCAGGCTGGGTGGCACTCGCGACGTGGGGCGTCGCCATCACCAGGGGATGGGAGAGGAGCGGGTGACCGGCGGCCGGCGGCTCCGTCGCGAGGACGTCGAGGATCGCACCGGAGAGCTGGCCGGCATCGAGGGCGGCGAGAAGGTCGGCCTCGACGACGTGGCCGCCGCGTCCGGCATTCACCAGGCCCGCGCCGCGGGGCAGACGGTCGAACAGGGTGCGGTCGAGGAGGCCCCGCGTCGCCGGGGTCAGCGGCAGCAGGCAGACCAGGATGTCGGTGCCGGACAGGAAGTCACGCAAGGCCGCGTCGCCGGCGAAAGTCTCGATCCCGTCGAGCGTCTTCCGCGAGGCGCTCCAGCCGCGGACCGGGAAACCGAACCCGGCCAAAGCCCGCGCGGCCGCCTGACCGAGCACACCGAGCCCCATGATTCCGACCCGGCGCTCCGTCGCCGGCAAGACGGGGCGAGGGGTCCAGCGTCCGGCAGCCTGCTCGGTGCGGTAGAACGGCAGGTCGCGGTGGAGCGCCAGCGCCGCCATGACGACGTATTCGACCATCGAGGCGGTGAGGTTCGGATCGACCATCCGCACCACCTGGACGGCGGCCGGCAGGTCGCCGACGGGGAGGTGGTCGATGCCGGCGCCGATGCAGAACAGGGCCTCCAGCCGCGGCATCGCGCGAGGCAGGTCCGCCGGCGGCGTCCAGGCGACGAGATAGGGGGCCTGCGCCGCCTCGCCGTCCGGATCCCACTCGACGAGGCGCAGGTCCGGCGCCTCCCGGGCGAAGATGTCGTGCCAGACGGCGCCGCGGACCGGGTCCGACTTGTAGGCGATGAGCGGGGTGGTCATGGAAGGCCTCGAAACGCGCTGCCGCGGGAGCGATCGGACTCGACGCCGCCATCGGGACGGCACCGCCGATGCACGAACGATACCCCTGCGCGATCCGCGGGAGACACCGAATGTCCCGCAGTCCGCAGGCGGAATTGCCGTGGCGCGTCAGCCCTTGGCGGCAGAGCCTGCCGCGGCGCGCCGGACCGATGCCCCGGCAGGACCTGCCGTGCGGCGGGGGCGAAAGCGCAGGATCGGCGCCCGCGAGGCCGGCACAACGGCGTCCGGCATCGTCGACGGGCCGTAGGGTGGCACCACGGTTGACCACCGCCCGGCCGAGCATCTCAGGGAGAACCCCGATGGCCCATCTCAAGCCCAAGTACATCACCTTCGACTGCTACGGCACGCTGATCTACTTCGAGATGGCCCCCGTCGCCCGCCGCCTCTACGCCGACCGCGTGCCGGCGGAGCGCATGGACGCCTTCGTGGCAGACTTCTCGGCCTACCGCCTCGACGAGGTGCTGGGGCCGTGGAAGCCCTACAAGGACGTCGTCGCCAACGCGCTGATCCGCACCTGCAAGCTCAACGGCATCGAATACCGCGACAGCGACGCGGACGCCGTCTACGCCGCGGTGCCGACCTGGGGGCCGCACCCGGACACGGTCGAGGGACTGGCCAAGGTCGCCAAGGAATTCCCCCTGGTGATCCTGTCGAACTCGATGAAGGACCTGATCCCGCACTCGGTCGCCAAGCTCGGCGCGCCGTTCCACGCCGCCTACACGGCGGAAGAGGCCCAGGCCTACAAGCCGCGGATGCAGGCCTTCGAATACATGTTCGACCAGCTCGGCTGCGGCCCCGAGGACGTGCTGCATTGCTCGTCGAGCTTCCGCTACGACCTGATGACCGCGCACGACCTGCGCATCACCAACAAGGTCTGGGTCAACCGCGGCCACGAGCCGGCCAACCCCTATTACGGCTACCACGAGATCAAGGATATCCGCGGCCTGCCGGGGCTGCTCGGCCTGTAAGCACGGCCCGACGCCGGCCGTCGACCAGAGGGGTCGCGGCCGGCGTCGCCCGCTCGCGCGGGCCGGCCGAGTGTCGTCGCTCGCCTCCGCCTTCCCCGTTCGGCCTCGACGCCGCCCCCCTTCGCCCGAGGATCCTCCATGTTCTCCCAGGACCGCCTGCGCGATCCCGCGCTCCTGCGCTTCCAGGCCTTCATCGCCGGCGAGTGGCGCGATTCCGACGCTGGCGCCAGCCTGCCGGTGACCGATCCGGCGACGGGCGAGACCCTCGGCACGGTGCCGGATTGCGGCGCGGCCGAGACCCGCGCGGCCATCATGGCGGCCGAGGCCGCCTTTCCGGCCTGGCGCCGCACGTCGCCGGCGGAGCGCGCCGCGATCCTCGAGCGCTGGAACGCCCTGATCCTGGAGAATGCCGAGGACCTGGCGGCGATCATGACCGCCGAGCAGGGCAAGCCGCTGGCGGAAGCCCGCGGCGAGGTCGCCTACGGGGCGAGCTTCGTGAAATGGTTCGCCGAGGAAGCGCGCCGGATCACCGGCGACGTCTTCACCGCGCCGGTCGGCGACCGCCGGGTGCTGGTGCTCAAGGAGCCGGTCGGCGTCTGCGCGGCGATCACGCCGTGGAACTTCCCGATCGCGATGATCACCCGCAAGGTGGCGCCGGCCTTCGCCGCCGGCTGCCCGATCGTGGTCAAGCCCGCCGACCTGACGCCGTTCTCGGCGCTGGCGCTGGCGGTCCTGGCCGAGCGGGCCGGGGTGCCGAAGGGCGTGTTCAGCGTCGTCACCGGCCAGGCGGCGCCGATCGGCGCCGAGATGACCGGCAGCGAGACCGTGCGCAAGCTGTCCTTCACCGGCTCGACCGCGGTCGGGCGGTTGCTGATGGCTCAGTCGGCCCCGACCATCAAGCGGCTCAGCCTCGAGCTCGGCGGCAACGCCCCGTTCATCGTGTTCGACGACGCCGACCTCGACCAGGCGATCGCCGGGATCATGGCCTCGAAGTTCCGCAATGCCGGCCAGACCTGCGTCTGCGCCAACCGCATCCTGGTCCAGGACGGCATCCACGACCGCTTCGCCGCCCGCCTCGCCGAGGCCGCGGGCAAGCTTCAGGTCGGCAACGGCTTCGAGGCCGGCGTCACCATCGGCCCGCTGATCAACGACGCGGCCGCCGCCAAGGTGACGGCGCATCTCGACGACGCCCTGAACCGCGGTGCCCGGCTGGTGGCGGGCGATCCGGACGCCGTGCGCGGCCGCTTCGTGCCGCCCCTGGTGCTGACCGGGGCCGACACCGGCATGCGTCTCGCCGTCGAGGAGACTTTCGGACCGCTGGCCCCGCTGATGCGCTTCTCCCGCGAGGAGGACGCCGTCGCCGTCGCCAACGCGACGCCGTTCGGCCTCGCCTCGTACTTCTACACCTCCGACATCCGCCGGGCCTGGCGGGTCGGCGAGGCGCTGGAATTCGGCATGGTCGGGCTCAACACCGGCACGGTCTCGATGGAGGCGGCGCCCTTCGGCGGCGTCAAGCAGTCGGGGCTCGGCCGCGAGGGCTCGGCCTACGGCATCGACGAGTACCTGGAGCTGAAGTCGCTCCACATGGGCGGTCTCTGACCATCCGTCCTTCGCGCGCGTCCCGGCCCTCGTCGCAGGGCCGGGACGCGCCTTAGCTTCCAACCTGAGATCCGACGCGATGACGAACGAGACGAACGCCCCGACCATCCGCCCGATGACCGAGGCCGATATCGAGGCGGCGCACGGCCTCTCGGTCGAGGTGCGCTGGCCGCACCGGGCCGACGACTGGCGCCTGATGCTGGAAATCGGCCACGGCCTCGTCGCCTGCGACGAGGACGGCCGGGTGATGGGCTCGGCGATGTGGTGGCCCTTCGGCGACGGGCTCGCCACGATCGGCATGGTGATCGTCTCGCCGCGGAAGCAGGCGAAGGGCACCGGCCGGCGGCTGATGCGGGAACTCTTCGCCGCCGCCGGCGGACGCACCATCCGGCTCACCTCGACGGAGGCCGGGCGGCGCCTCTACGAGTCCGAGGGCTTCCGCGTGACCGGCGGCCTCGCGCAGTATCATGGGACCGCCGACGCGGCCGCCGCGGTCGACGACGCCCGCGTGCGCCCGGCGACCGAAGCCGACTGGCCGGGCCTCGTCGCCCTCGACCGCGAGGCCTCCGGCGGCGACCGCAGCCGGATGCTCGACGCCCTGCGCCGGATCGGCGCGATCACCGTCCTGGAGGAGGGGGGCCGGATCGCCGGCTTCGCGATCTGCCGGGCTTTCGGCCGCGGTCACCTCGTCGGCCCGATCGTCGCCGCCGACGGCCACGCCGCCGTGGCGCTGGCGAGCCCGCACGTGCGGACCCATGCCGGCACGTTCCTGCGCATCGACACGACCGAGCGCGACGGGCCGCTCGCCGCCTTCGCGCAGGCCTGCGGGCTTGCCAATGTCGACGAGCCGGTGACGATGACCCGCGGCCCGACGCGTGAGACCGGGCCGGCCCGGATCTGCGCCGTCACCAGCCAGGCCCTCGGCTAGAGCACTGCCCGATCGCATTTCGCAAAAGTGGTTGCCGGTTTTGCGACGAAAATCTGCGACAAAACAAGAGTCTCAGCGGATGAAGCGTTGGCCCGCCCACGCCAGTCTGCTCGGAGCGTTGTCCGGCGAGGCGGCATGCGCCGCCTCGCTCAGCGCTCCTCGCCGAACAGGGTGGCGAGCGGCAGCTCGGTCTTCACGATCGGCGTACGCAGCACGATGTAGCTGAAATACTTGGCGATCCCGACGTTGCGCTCCAGCAGCGCCTCGATCACCTCCTGGTAATGCGACAGGCCGCGGGTGACGAACTTCACCAGGTAGTCGTAGCCGCCGCTGACCACGTGGCCTTCGATCGCCTCGTCGATCTTGCGCAGGGCCTGCTCGAAGCGCTGGAAATATTCCGGCGTGTGACCGTTCAGCGTGAATTCCGTGAACACCGTCACCGTCTCGCCGAGCTTCGGCAGGGCGATATGGGCGCCGTAGCCCGTGATGTAGCCGGCCTGTTCCATGCGCTTGACCCGGAGCAGGCACGGGCTCGCCGACAGGCCGACGGCATCCGCCAGCGTCACGTTGGTCATGCGGCCGTTCTTCTGCAGCTCGATCAGGATCTTCATGTCGATCCGGTCGAGCCTGGTCGTCTGCTGGTTCACGAGAGACGTTTCCCGATTCCGGTCCGGCGGAGACCCGCGGCGCCGGGTGGACGGCGAGGCCTCGACGCGGGCGGCGGGGACCGGCTCGCGCCCGATGGCGGGCCCCCGGGAGGGACGCGCGGCGCCGGCCTCCGGCGGGACCGCCCGGGTGACGAGACCTCTTGGATGAGGGCCTTCCACCATGTCAGAGTCAGGGACGGTTGTCATGATGGGTTGTCGTGACGGAAGGGCGATCGGGACCGGGGCATCGCGACGGCCGGGGGGTGAGCCTGCCGATCCGGTTCCGCCCGGGCTCAGGTGGGACATTTCAATCCCGTGCCTACAAATGCGATTCGCATAAGGTAGGTTATGGAACCGTGATGAAGGGCCCGTTCCGTGGGGTACGGATCGTCCGGCGGGCCTTATCCCCGGCATCGACCCCCAGCATGGTAATGGCATGACCGACCATGCGCTCATGCTTTGGGGCACCTCGCCGACGCCGCCTCAGTCCCGCCGTCACAGCCGGGTCACGGGTCGCCGGGGCCATGGAACCGGATCGCCCGGCCGGAAGCGCGAGGCCGGCCATCCGGGCACGTGCCGGCGCGAGGACGAGGCTGTCGGGCTGCATCCCGGGAACTCCCGTCACCCCGCCCGGCGCAGCCGCGCCGCCCGCCGCAGGATGAGGCCGAGCTGCTCGGCCGAGTACGGCTTGTGCAGGAGCTCGAAGCCGTGGGCGTCGTCCTGGGCCAGGACGTGGCTGTAGCCGGAGGCGAGCACCACCGGCAGGTGCGGCAGGCGCCGCCGCAGCTCGCGGGCGAGCGCGAGTCCGCCCATGCCCGGCATCACCACGTCGGAGAACACCACGTCGAACCCCGCCCCGTCGGCTCCGAGGCGCTCGAGGGCCTCCTCGGCGTTGGTCGCCCAGGCAGTGCGGTAGCCGAGATCGTGCAGGATCTGGGTGCAGAAGCGCCCGACCTCGATGTTGTCCTCGACGACGAGCACGCTCTCGCCAGCGCCGATCGGCGACGCGGAGCCCTGGGTGCCGGTCGCGTCGCCGTCAGGGGCGGCGTCCGCGGCCTCCGGCAGGTAGAGGGTGAAGGTGGCGCCTTCGCCCGGCCGGCTGGTCACGTCGACGTCGCCGCCCGATTGCTTGGCGAAGCCGAAGACCTGGCTGAGTCCCAGGCCCGTGCCGCGGCCGACCTCCTTGGTGGTGAAGAACGGCTCGAAGATGCGGCCGAGCAGGTCCGGCGGCACGCCCGGCCCGGTATCGGTGAGCGACACCGCCGCGAAGGGGTTCTGCGAGCCGGCATGTCCCCGGATCGGCGGCATCGCGGCGGCGCAGGCGAGGCTCAGGGTCAGCGTGCCCGCGCCGTCCATCGCGTCGCGGGCATTGACCGCCATGTTGATGAGCGCGGTCTCGAACTGGCTCAGGTCCGCCCGCACGAAGCACGGCCGGTCGGGCACGTTCACCACCACCCGCACCCGGGCGCCGGTGACCGTGTCGATCATGTCGGCCACACCCCGCACCTTCTCGCCGACATCGAACACCGCCGGCATCAGGACCTGGCGGCGGGCGAAGGCGAGGAGCTGGCCGGTGAGCTTGGCGGCGCGGTCCACCGTGTCGGAGACGGCGTCGAGGTAGCGCGCCTTGCGCGCCTCCGGCAGTTCCGGCCGGCGCAGGAAGTCGACCGAGGAGCGGATGATGGTGAGCAGGTTGTTGAAGTCGTGGGCGACGCCGCCGGTCAGCTGGCCCACCGCCTCCATCTTCTGCGACTGGCGCAAGGCCTCCTCGGCCTGGGCCAGGGCGGCGGCCTGGGCCCGGACCGCCGTCACGTCGCGGACGGTGGCGTAGATCCGCCCGTCCCGCGGCACGGCGTTCCAGGACAGCCAGCGATGCGAGCCGTCGCGGTGCCGGTAGCGGTTCTCGAAATTCGGCTGCGCCTCGCCGCGGGCGAGGGAGGCGGCGGCCGCCCGCGTCGCCGGCACGTCCTCCGGGTGGACGAAGTCGAGGAACGGACGGGCCAGCAGATCGCTCTCGCTCCAGCCGAGGAGCACCGTCCAGGCCGGGTTGAGGCTGACGAAGCGGCCGTCGAGATCGGCGACGCAGAACAGGTCGGTCGAGGCCTGCCAGATCTGGTCGCGCTCGGCGGTGCGCGCGGCGACCTGCGCCTCCAGCGAGGCGTTGAGGACGCGCAAGGCCTCCTCCATGCGCTTGCGGTCCGAGATGTCGCTGAAGAAGACCGCGACCCGGGCTTGCGCCGGATCGCCGATCCGCAGCGCCCGCACGTCGAACCAGCGGCCGAACACGTCGGCCTGGTTCTCGAAATGGACCGGCTCGCCGGTGAGCGCGACGCGGCCGTAGGTGTCGAACCAGTGCCGTTCGAGGTCGGGGGCGAACTCGCTCACCCAGAGGCCCGCCACGTCGGCCCCGGTCTGGCGCGCGAAGGCCGGGTTGGCCTCGGCGATCCGGTAATCGACCGCCCGGTCCCGGTCGTCGAACTTCATCTCCAGGATGCAGAAGCCGACATCGATGCTCTCGAGCAGGGTGCGATAGCGCTCCTCGCTGTCGCGCAGGGCCGCCCGCGAGCGGACCTGCTCGGTGACGTCGTAGCCGCCCACGAAGATGCCGGTGACCGTCCCGGACCCGTCCCGCAGCGGCTGGTACAGGAGATCGATGGCGCGCTCGGTGGCGTCGCCGGCGAAGAGGATCGGCATGGCGCGGGCGGCGAAGGGCCGGCCAGTGCGGTAGACCGTGTCGAGGAGCTCGTAGAAGCCCTGGTCGGCGAGATCGGGGAAGGCCTCGCGCACGGTGTGGCCGAGGAAGTCGCGCGCGCCGGCGATCGTCACGTAGGCGTCGTTAACGTATTCGAAGATGTGGGTCGGGCCGCGCAGGACGGCGACGAAGCCCGGCATCTGCTGGAAGATCTGCTCGCGCCGCCGCTGCTCCTCCGGCGGCGCCCCGGCGCCCGGGTGGTGGAGCACCATGGCGACGGCGCCCGCGGCGTCGCGCACCGGGGTATGGGTGGCGCGGACGCCGCCCGCCCCCGTGGGGTCGTCCGCCGCAGGCGGGAGGACCAGGGTGTCGGGCCGGCCGGTCGCGACCGCCCGGGTAATCGAAGCCTCGATCGCCGCCCGCCGGCCCGGCCCGTCCTGCAGCAGTTCCGCAAGGGGCCGGCCGGCGAGGTCGTCCGAATCGTCGCCCGCGCCGCGACCCGAGACGCAGCCATCGCGCCAGGCCCGGTTCGCCGCCAGCACCCGGCCCTGCGGATCGAGGACCAGGCAGGGCTGCGGCGCGGCGTCGAAGAGGCTGCGATAATCCAGGTCCGGCGGCAGCGCGCTCATGGGGCGGCCCGCCGCAGGCGGGACCGGAAGCCCGGCGCGACGGGCGCGGGACCGGTCGGGGATGCGAGGGGGCGGCGCTGGGCGGGCGGGAGGGCGACCATGATCCGCCCTCCTACCACCGGCGCGGCAGCGTGTCGCCGACCGTCACGAGGTGACCGCGTTCGAGGCTGGCGCATCCGGCCGATCCCGCCCGTGCGGGCACGCCGCTCCGCCGCCCTCGGCCAAGGCGCCGCGCGATTCGATCGCCCGGCGGCGGGGAGGCAACGTCAGGTCGACGACTTGACCGCGGCGGCCTTCGCGTGCTCGGCATGCACCGCTCGGCCCAAGCACCCTGTCCAAGCACCCCTGTCCAAGCCCCTTCTCGTCGACCGGTCCGCATGCTCCTGAAAGGCTCGTCTTCCGCGAAGGTCCTGGTGGTGAGCACGAGCCCGGACGCGGTGAACCACAACGCGCCGATCCGCGCCGCCCTCCGGCACGGGTTCGCCGAGGTGCTCGGCGACGCCGCGGTCCGCGCGAGCCCGCTGGAACTCGCCGAGGAGGCGATCAGCGGCCTCGGCCCGAGTCTCGTCGTCGCCCTCGGCAGCGTCGCGATCGACGCGGCACCGCTGCGCGGCCTGGCGCGGAGCGCCCGGCGGGCCGGCGCGCGCCTCGCCTTCTGGCTCCACGACGATCCCTACGAGTTCGATTACGGGCCGAAGGCCGAGGCGCTGGCCGACCACATCTTCACCAACGACCGCTGGGCCCTGCCCCATTACCGGCACGCCGGCGTCTCGCACCTGCCGCTCGCCGCCTGCCGGCGGACCCACGACCGGCCGGTGCGGCCGATGGCGGAGCGCAGCCTCGACCTGTTCTTCTGCGGCGCGGCCTTCCCGAACCGGGTCGCGCTGCTCGAGCGGGCGCAGGCGAGCCTCGCCGGCCGCCGGGTCGAGGTCCGGGGTGCGGGCTGGCCGGCCTCCCTGCCCTTCGCCGAGAACACCCGGATGAGCCCCGCCGCGATGGCCGACCGGGCGAGCGAGGCGCGCCTGACGCTCGCGGTCGGCCGCGACCTCGACATCGCCAACCGGCGCTTCAGGCTTCCGGCCTCGACCCCCGGACCGCGGGTGTTCGAGGCCGCCCTGGCCGGGGCGCCGCAGCTCTGCTTCGCCGCCGGGCTCGAGATCCTGGATTACTTCGACGAGGGACGCGAGATCCTGCTCTTCGACGACGTCCCGGGGATCGCGGAGGCGATCGCCCGCTCCCACCGCGAGCCCGCCGCCTTCGCGGCGATGGCCGAGCGCGCCCGCGCCCGGGCGCTCGACGCCCACACCTACGCCCATCGGGCGCGGACCATCCTGGCGGTGATGCAAGCGTGACCGGGATCCCCATGCTTCCCTCTGCCATGGCCCCGGCCGCGCCGCTCGCGGTGCTGCTGCTCGACACCGAGCCGCGGACCAGCAACGCCTACATCGCGCTGGCCGTCGAGGACGCCCTGCGGCGCCACCCCATGGTCGCGCGGGTGGTCCGGGCGACCCACGCCGACGCGGCAGCTCTGGCTCAGGCCGGGCGCTTCGACCTCTTCCTCGCCTTCGGGGGCGCGAGCCGCCACCACGCCCTCTTGCGCCGTCTCTGCGCGCTTGCCGGCACCAGCGCGCTCTGGACCACCGAGGACCCATACCTGAGCGCCGCGAACGCGGGGCTCTCGGGCTGCTTCGACCTCGTCTTCACCAACGACCGCGGCTCGCTCCCGCGCTACGGCGCCGGCGCCCGGCACCTGCCGCTGGCGGCGACCCCGCTGTTCCAGGACCTCGCCGTCCGGCGGGACGACGCGTCGTACCGCTACGACCTCCTGTTCATCGGGACGGCCTGGCCGAACCGGGTCGCCACGCTCAACCGGGTCCTGTCGTCCTTTCCCCGCGACCTGAAGGTGAAGGTCGCGCTGCCGTCGAACCCCTACCTGCCCGAACCGGTGCTGGTGCGCGACGACCTGATCGTCGACTGGCGCTGCGGCAACGCGGATTTTGCCCGGTTCGCCCATGCGAGCCGCGTGGTGCTGACCCTGCCCCGCATCTTCACCGCCGGCGCCGACGAGACGCCGGCGGGCACGACGCCGCCGCCGCGGCTGTTCGAGGCGGCGCTCGCCGGCGGGGCGCAGCTCGTGGTCGGCGCCGATCCCGAGACCTTCGACTATTACGCGGCGGAGAGCGAGATCCGCACCTGCACCGAGGACGGCGTCGTCGCGGCGATCGCCGCGCTGCTGGCCGAGCCCGGAGCCCGCATCGCCATGGCCGAGCGGGCGCGGGCCCGCACCCGGGCCGAGCATCTCTACGACCACCGGGTCGACGTCATCATGCGGGCGGTGCAGGAGCGCCGGGCGACCGCGTCTCGCGACGTGACGAGGGCCGGCGCCGCGAAGCCCGACGTGGCGAAGGCTTTCGGGGCCGCGAAACCCCGCATCCTGTTCGTCGCCCATAACCGGGTCGGGCGCCGCCAGGGCGGCGGCGTGGAACTCTACCAGGAGCAGCTCGCGGAGGCTCTCGACGGGTTCGAGGCCCTGTTCCTCTATCCCGCCTTCGAGGAGGAAGCCTGGGTGCTGCGCCTCGACGAGGGCGGGACTTCGGAGGCACTGCCGATCCCGCCGGCCGAGCGGCTGCTCGTCAGCCCCGAGATCGAGGCGCTGGTCGAGCGCATCCTGGTCGAGCGGCGCATCGACCTCGTCCACGTCCATCACCTGCTCGGCCTGCCGCTGAGCCTGCCGGCGATCGCGCGGGCCCAGGGCGTGCCGGTGGTGATGCAACTGCACGACTTCTTCCTGGTGTGCAGCCGCTACACCCTGATGAACCAGCACGGCGCGTTCTGCGACGTCGTGCATCGCGGCGAGCGGCAATGCGACGGGTGTCTCGCCGGTGCCGAGGGGCTGCCGGCCGGCGCGAAGGCGCGGCGTGACGGATTCATGGCGCGGATGCTCCCGAGCATCGACGCCTTCGTGAGCAGCACGCCGGCCACCGCGGATTACGTCCGGGCCTTCTACCCGGAGGCGACGGCGCGGGTGGCGGTGATCGAGATGGTGGACGCGGAATCCGCACCCCGGCCGCAGCCTTCATCGGCTCCGGACCGGGCGGCTGCGACGCCTCCGGCGCCCCGCCCGCCCTTGCGGGTCGCGGTGCTCGGCAACGTCGTCGACCACAAGGGCGCCCGGACCCTGCTCGAGCTCATCCGCATCACGGAGGGCGACGCCGTGGTGTTCGAGGTGCTCGGCTACGTCGAGACCTACCTCGTCGCCGCCTTCGAGGCGCTGGCCGGGGAGCGGCTGCAGGTGCGCGGCGGCTACACCCGCGAGGAGGTGCCGGCGCTCCTCGCCGGCTGCGACGTGTCGCTCCACCTCTCGCTCTGGCCCGAGACCTACATGATCTCGCTGACCGAAGCGTGGCGGGCCGGGCTGATCCCGGTCGTCACCGATCTCGGCGCGCCGGGCGAGCGGGTCACGGACGGCGTCGACGGCCTCAAGGTGCCGCCGGGCGATTCGGGCGCCGTGCGGCAGGCCCTGCGGCGCCTCGCGCACGAGCCGGACCTCGTCGCCTCCTTGCGCGCCGCGATCGGCCGAAAGGCCTTCCCGACGATGGTCGGGCACGCCGCCCGGATGGGGGCGCTCTACCGCGACCTGATCGCGGCCCGCCCCGTCCCGCATGCGGGCCCGGATGCGCCTCCGGCGCCTTTCACCCTCTCGGCCCTCGACCTGGGATTCCGTCTCAACCACCCCGACTGGACCGATCCGACGGTGGCCTGGGACGGCGCGAGCGAGGCGAGCGCCGTCGTCGCCGCCCTGCCCGCTTCCGTCGCCGCCCGGCCCGAGCGGATCCTGGCGCCGGACGACCCCGACCTGTCGTGGGAGATCGCCGACCTCGTCGTCGACGGCCAGCGGCTGCCCGGCCGGATCGGTGCCTGCGCGGTCGCCGACAGCCTGTCGCTCCGCGGCTGGATCTGGCGGCCGGGGGCGGGCCGCCCGGCTCAGACCTGGCTGCGCCTGCGCTCGGGGAAAGCCGTCGCCTACGTCACCGCCCGCCCCGAGCGCCGCCCCGAACTCGCCGGCCGGTTCGGGGCCGGCCGGGCCGAGCAGGCCGGCTTCGCGGCGCGGCTCGCGAGCGCCGACCTGCCGGCGGGCGCCCTGGCGATCGACCTCGTCCAGGCCTTCGCCGACCACGTCGCCGTCGCCCCCGATGTCGCGCGCGTCGTCGTCCCGACAACGCGCGCGCCGGGTCCCGTCACGCCGTGGCGGACCGGCCTGCCGGTGCCGGATTCCACGCTCCGCCGGAGCCCCGAACCGGCGGTCCTCGCCGGCCACGGGCTGCCGGCGATCGAGGGCGTGCCGGTGGCGCGCCAGGGCGGGATCACGCGCCTCGAGGCCGCGCTGCCGGCCGGCGCGCGCGACGGGCAGCCCGTCCTGGTCCTCGAGGGCGAGCACGGGACGGCCTGGGCGCGGGCGGCGTGGCGCGAGGAGGCGGGGACGCGGCGGGCCGGCGCCGAGGCGCAGGTCCGCGAGATTCCGCCCGGCTCCTACCGCCTCTCGGTGGTGATCCAGGGCGAGGACGGCGCCGAGCGCCACGAGACCGGCGCCACGCTCTTCGTCGCGCCCGCTGCCCGCGCCTGCCTGGTCACGGCCGAGATCCCGCAGGCCCTGCGCCGGGCCTGGATCCGGCGGGTGCGCGCACGTCCGAACCTCGACGCCGCCACGGTCGGGGAGAGGTCGTCGCTGCTCGGCCAGGCCGTCACGGTCTCGGGCTGGTGCTTCGTGCCCGGGCGCGGCCGGCCGCTGACATGGATCGCCCGCTGGGGCGCGCGGGGCCGGCGCCGGTTCATGATCGCCGAGAGCGTCGTCCGCCAGGACGTGGCGGCCCATCTGCGGGACGCCGACGCCCTGACGGCCGGGTTCGAGATCCAGGTGCCGCTCGCCGCGCTCCGGGACGGGAGCCTGCGGGTGTTCCAGGTCTGCGAGGGCGGCACGGTCGCCCTGGCGGACTTCGCGCGGCACGTCTCGGACATGATCCCGGAGTGAGAGCGGGGGCACGCGAAGGCGGTGCAAACGAAGGGCGGGGGGTGAGCCCCCGCCCCTCGACCGCGCCTCAGCCGCCCCTTGGCCTCACCACTTGTAGCTCAGGCTCGCGGTGATGCGGCGCTGCTCGCCGTAGAAGCAGGCGGTGACCGACTGGCACGACGAGACGAAGCGCTTGTCGGTGAGGTTCGCCGCGTTGATGGCGAAGCGCCAGTTGTCCCGGCTGTAGTGGATCACCGCGTCGATCAGCGCCCGCTCCGGCACCGTCAGGGTGTTGTCGACATTGGCGAAGGAGCGGCCGACATAGCGCACGCCCGCGCCGAAGCCGAAGCCGGCCCAGTCGCCGGTCGGGATGGTGTAGTCGGCGAAGACCGAGGCCAGGGTCTCGGGCGTGTTGGTCGGGGTCCGGCCGATCGCGCCGACATCGCCCTTGGTGATCTCGAGGTTGTAGCTCGTGAACGACGCGACGACGTTGAAGTCCTTGGTGATGTTGGCCACCAACTGCGCCTCGAAGCCGCGCGAGCGGGTCTCGCCGAGCTGGAGCTGGTTGAGCGGGTTGGTCGGATCGGCGGTCAGGGTGTTGGCGAGCGCGAGGTCGAAGGCGGCGAGGGTCAGGAAGGCGTTCGCGCCGGGAATCTCGTACTTGACGCCGACCTCGTACTGGTCGCCGGTGGTCGGCTTGAACGGCTGGCTGAAGAAGTTCGTGCCGACCTGCGGGTTGAAGAAGCTGGCATAGCTCACATACGGCGCCAGGCCGAAGTCGAAGTTGTAGATCAGGCCGTAGCGCTGCGTGAAGGCGTTGGCCGATTGCCGCGTCTGCGTGCTGGTGAGCCGGTTGTTGACCTCGTTCGAGGTGAAGTCGCCGCGACCGGACACGACCAGGGTCAGTTCGGGGGTGAGCTTGACTTGGTCCTGGTAGTACAGGCCGAGCTGCTGGAACACGTCGTAATTGACGAGGTAGGGCGCGACCGGGACGCTCGGGCTGCCGTAATTCGGCGTGATGATGTTGAAGGGCGCGACCGTCGGGCCGACGAAGCCGCCGGTGGCGTTGTTGTCGTTGAGCTGGAAGTTCTTGTAGTCGAGGCCCATCAGCACCGTGTGCTTGAACAGGCCGTCGTCGAACCGGGCCACCGCCTGGTTGTCGACGTTGAACAGGCGCGCCCGCGACGCGGCGCGGAAGCGGTAACGGGAGATCAGGGTCTGGTTCGCGTCGGCATAGCCCGTCCCGTTCAGGCCGAACAGCCCGCCCAGGAACGCGTCGTCGAGCGAATCGCTGAACGCGTAGCGCAGGTTCTGCCGGAAGGTCCAGGTGTCGTCGAAGACGTGCTCGAACTCGTAGCCGACGTTGGCCTGGCTACGCCGGTAGGTGTTGTTGAACGGATCCGAAACGTTGTAGTTCTGCGGGATGCGCAGGCCGAGCACCGTCGGCCGCACCGTGCCGTAATACGGCAGGAACGCGTTGAGGCGGCCGGTATCGTCGTACTGGAAGCTCGACAGCAGCGTGAAGGTGGTGGCGCCGTCCGGCCGGTAGGTGAAGGTCGGGGCGATGTAGCCGCGATTCTCGTCGAGCCCGTCGACCTGGGTGCCGCCCTGCCGGCCGATGCCGGTGAGGCGGTAGAACCAGTGCCCCTCCTTGTCGGCCGGTCCGCCAAAATCGAACGCGAGGTATTTCTGGCCGAACGAGCCGCCGCCGACCTCGACGTAGTTCAGGGGCTCGAAGGGCGGCTTCTTGCTGATCAGGTTGATGAGGCCGCCGGGACCGCCCTGCCCGAACAGCACCGAGGCCGGCCCGCGCAGCACGTCGATCCGCTCGAGGCCGAACGTGTCGACCTTGTAGGTGGCGAAGCCGTAATTGAAGAGCTGCAACCCGTCCCGGTACAGGCCGGTATCGTTGGCGGTGAAGCCGCGGATGAGGAAGAAGTCGACCCGCGGATCCGGCCCGAAGACGCTGCCGTAGACGCCGGCCGAATAGGCGACCGCGTCGGCGACCTGCTGCGGCTTGAGGGCGTCGAGCTGCTCGCGCCCGATCACGGTGACCGATTGCGGCGTCTCGATCAGCGGGGTGTCGGTCTTGGTCGAGACCAGGGTGCGCTTGGCGACGTAGCCGTCGATCGGCCCGCGCGGATCCTCCTTCGGCCGGGCGGCGACCACCGTGCCGCCGGACGGTGCGCCGTTGCCGGCGACGTCGATCGCCTCGAGCTGGATCGACCCGCCGGCCGCCGCGCCCGGTCGGGGCGGGGTCGCCTCCTGGGCCCCCGCATCGTGAGCGGCAGCGAGCCCGACCAGGGAAACGCCGGCGAGCGCGGCGAGGCGACGGGACAGGGTGGGAACGCGGAGGGGGAAACGCATGGGGTGACCTTCGGGCAACGGCCCGCCCGCCCCGGATGGAGGCCCATCGGGGGTGGCGTTGCTCTTTAGAATGATACTAAGTTATTGGTTCCGTTGAATTTTTTCTAACACGCCCGGGCCGCGCGCGAAGGCCGGATTCCAAATTGCGCTGGGGATGTTAGTGCCCGTGGCATATCCGCAACGACGGAGCGCAGGCCGGTCGCGCCGGGGCGGGACCGGCCTGCGGGCGGCACGCCTCCCGCGCCTTACCGCGCCGCGAACGTGTCCCGGATCGCCTTGGCGTTGCGGCGGACCATGGGGGCGATCCAGGCGCCCGAGGCGATGTAGGCGCCGGGCCGCAGCGGTGCGAGGGCGGCGGCGAGGTCCTGCGCGAGGCCGGGCTCGGGGAGGCAGGGCGCATCCGAGGCCTCGGCGTGCCGGTAGACCACGGTGGTGTCCTCGCGCCGATAGGCCGGATGCGGCGCCAGCCCGGCACGGCCGGCGGCGGCGTCGAGGGTCTGGCGCACGAAGCCGTGGACATGGGCGAAGTGGAAGCGCTCGTGCGGCGGCTTGCCCGTCGCCGCCATGTTGGGCACCGCGGCGTAGAGCACGCCGCCGGGCGCGAGCCGCCCGGCGAGCCGCACGAGGGTGTCGACCGGATCACGCAGATGCTCCAGGACGTGGTGCACGGTGACGACGTCGAAGACCGCGTCGGGCGGGAGCTCGTCGAGCCGGTCGAGCACCGGCGTCCCGTGCTCGGCCCGGGCATAGGCAGCGTAGGTGCGGCCCGGCTCGATCCCGGTGACGTCGCACCCTCTCGCCCGTGCGGCGGCCAGGAACTCGCCCGAGCCGGAGCCGACATCGAGCACGCGCGCGCCCGGCCGCAGGGCGGGGCCGAGCAGATCCGCCCGGAATCGTGCCTCGCGCCGGGAGCGGTTGAGGTGGTGGCGCGGCGGGCGCCGGCCGAGGGCGAACTGGTAGGCGGCGCGGTAGGCCGAGGCATAATAGGCGTCGAGCTCGGCGGCACTCGGCATCGGGTCGGTGCGGATCAGCCCGCAGCCCGTGCAGGCGACGGAATGCAGCCGCTTCAGGCGCCGGTCAGTCTCGGCCACCGTCAGGGTCTCGGTACCGCCGCAGAGATTGCACGCCATCCCCTCGCCCCGGTACGGGTAGCGGGTGAACGGGACGGCATGCCGGACGAGGTGGAGCGGCGAGGACATCGGCGGCCTTTGTCTCGAAAGGGCCGCCGGCGGATTGCCGGGCCCCGGGAATGGAACGCGCGAGCACCCGGCTTTCATCCCCCAGGGTCAAGCGTGCGGAGGGCCCCGATGTTCGAACTGAGCCAGCTGCGCTGCTTCGTGGCGGTGGCCGAGGAGCTGCATTTCGGCCGGGCCGCCGAGCGGCTGCACCTGACCCAGCCGCCGGTGAGCCGGCAGATCCAGGTGCTGGAGCGCGTCCTCGACGTGGCGCTCCTCAACCGCACCAGCCGCGCCGTACGCCTCACCCCGGCCGGGCGCCGCTTCCTCGCCGAGGCGCGGCGAATCCTGCGCCTGTCCGACGAGGCGGCGGCGACCGCCCGGCGGGTGGCGGCGGGCCAGGCCGGCAGCGTCACCCTCGGCTTCACGGCGGCGGCCGCCTACCGCACCCTGCCCGACCTGGTGCGGGCGGCCCGCGCTCGCCTGCCGGAGGCCGACATCCTGCTGAAGGAGATGGTCAGCGCCGCCCAGGCCGAGGCGCTGGGATCGCAGGGCATCGACCTCGCCCTGATGCGCCCGCCCCTGCCGCCCGCCGCCGACGGGGCCCTGCGCATCGCCCGCGAGACCCTGGTGGCGGCGCTCCCCGACGACCATCCGCTGGCGGCGGGCGAGAGCGTGACGGCGCAAGCCCTCGCCGCCGAGCCCTCGATCGCCTATGCCCCCGACGAGGCGCGCTACTTCCACGACCTCGTCGGCGCCTACTTCGCGGACCAGGACCTCGCGCCGCAGGCGGTGCAGCACCTGGCGCAGATCCACACCATCCTGTCCCTGGTGCGCTCCGGGCTCGGCCTCGCCCTGGTGCCGGAATCCGCGGCGTCCTTGAGGGTCGTCGGCGTGACTTTGCGGCCGCTCGTCCCGGCGCCGCGGCAGCCGGTGGAGCTCTACCTCGTCTGGCGCCGCAGCAACGACAACCCGCTGATCCCGATCCTGGCGGAGCTTGCCGGCATGCTCGACAAATCGATGCCCGGATTGGATTGAACCATGCCGACATGGTGCTGGTAGAGCATCATGGCGGGGCGTAGACCGTCTTGCAGCGGGTCAAGGCCCCGCAACCTGAGAGGAAACCCGCCCCGATGGCCACCGCGCTCTCGCCCGTCGATGTCGCCCAGCGCCTCGGCGCCGGCCTGCTCTCGTTCCCGGTGACCCCCTTCACCGCCGATTTCGCCTTCGACGAGGCGCAGTACCGCAGCAACCTCGACTGGCTGTGCGGCTACGACGTCGCCGGCCTGTTCGCGGCGGGCGGCACTGGCGAGTTCTTCTCCCTCACCCCGGCCGAGGTCGCCCGGGTCGTCGGCGTCGCGGTGGCCGAGACCGCCGGCCGGGTGCCGGTACTCGCCGGCGCGGGCTACGGGACCGCCATCGCCTGCGAGATGGCGAAGAGCGCGGAGCAGGCCGGCGCCGACGGCCTGCTTCTGCTGCCGCCCTACCTCGTCGGCTCGGAGCAGGACGGCCTCTCGGCTCATATCGAGGCGGTGTGCCGCGCGACCGGCCTCGGCGTGATCGTCTACAACCGCGACAACGCGGTGATCGGCCCCGACGCCCTGGCGCGGCTCTGCGAGCGCCTGCCGAACCTCGTCGGCTACAAGGACGGCATCGGCGACATCGAGCTGATGACCCGGATCTACTCGCGGCTCGGCGACCGGCTGACCTATGTCGGTGGGTTGCCCACCGCCGAGACCTTCGCCTTGCCCTATCTCGAGATGGGCGTGACCACCTATTCCTCGGCGGTGTTCAACTTCGTGCCGGGCTTCGCGCTCGACTTCTACGCCGCGGTGCGCCGGCGCGACCGGGAGGCGGTGGCGCAGGGCTTGCGCGACTTCATCCTGCCGCTGATCGAGATCCGCAACCGGCGCAAGGGCTACGCCGTCTCGATCATCAAGGCCGGCATGCGGGTGGTCGGGCGCGATTCGGGGCCGGTGCGCCACCCGCTCACCGACCTGACCGCCGCCGAGGAGGCGGAACTCGCGGCCCTCGTCGCCCGGATCACCCCGGCGCAGGCGCTGGCCGCCGAGTAAGCCGCAAGGACGTTCGGGCGGTGCCGCCCCTCACGGGCGGCATCGCCGTTTCTGCCAGAGAACCGGATACGACGCCGGCAATACCGGGAGGGAGCCGATGCTGGACGAGCCGCGGACCACCGAGGGGCCCGCCGCCCCCGAAGCCCAACCTGCGCCGCGCGGCGACGCGCCCCGCACCATCCGCCTCAACGAGGCCGACAACGTCGCCATCGTGGTCAACGCCTTCGGGCTGCCGGCCGGCACGGTCCTCCCCGACGGCCTGGTGCTCCGGGAATTCGTGCCGCAGGGCCACAAGGTGGCATTGCAGGACATTCCCGAGGGCGGGGAGATCCGCCGCTACGGCGAGGTGATCGGGACCGCGCTCCAGGTCCTGCCCCGCGGTGCCTGGGTCGAGGAATCGCGGGTGCGGACACCCCTGGCGCCCGCCCTCGACCAGCTGCCGCTTGCCACCCGCGTGCCGGCGCCGCTGCCGCCCCTCGACGGCTATACGTTCGAGGGGTATCGCAATCCGGACGGCTCGGTCGGCACCCGCAACATCCTGGCGATCTCGACCAGCGTGCAATGCGTCGCCGGCACCCTCGACGTGGCGATCCGGCGCATCAAGGCCGAACTGCTGCCGCGCTTCCCCAACGTCGACGACGTGATCGGGCTGACCCACGCCTATGGCTGCGGCGTCGCCATCAATGCGCCGCAGGCGGTGATCCCGATCCGCACCCTCCAGAGCCTGGCGCAGAACCCGAATTTCGGCGGCGAGGTGATGGTGGTCGGCCTCGGCTGCGAGAAGCTGGTCTCCGAGCGGCTGCTGCCGGACGGCCAGGCCGACGGCGTGGTGCGGCTCCAGGACGAGGCCCACCAGGGCTTCGGGATGATGCTCGACAGCATCATGGCGATGGCGGAGGCCCGCCTCGAAGTCCTCAACCGGCGCACCCGCGAGACCTGCCCGGCCGCCGACCTCGTGGTCGGCCTGCAATGCGGCGGCAGCGACGCCTTCTCGGGCGTCACCGCCAACCCGGCGCTCGGCTTTGCCGCCGATCTCCTGGTGCGGGCCGGCGCCACCGTAATGTTCTCGGAGGTCACGGAGGTACGCGACGCGATCCACCTCCTCACCCCCCGGGCCGAGACCGAGGACGTCGCCAAGGCGCTGGTGCGCGAGATGGCGTGGTACGACGACTACCTCGCCCAAGGCGGGGCCGACCGCAGCGCCAATCCTTCTCCCGGCAACAAGAAGGGCGGGCTCAACAACATCGTCGAGAAGGCGCTCGGCTCGGTGGCGAAATCCGGCACCAGCGCGATCCGCGGCGTGCTCGCTCCCGGCGAGCGGGTGCGCCGGAAGGGCCTGATCTTCGCCGCGACGCCTGCGAGCGACTTCGTCTGCGGCACGCTGCAACTCGCCTCCGGCATCACCCTCCAGGTCTTCTCCACCGGCCGCGGCACGCCCTACGGGCTGGCCGAGGCGCCGGTGATCAAGGTCGCGACCCGCACCGAGCTGTCACAGCGCTGGTCCGACCTGATCGACCTCGACGCGGGCAAGATCGCCACCGGCGAGGCGACGATCGAGGAGACGGGGTGGGAGCTTTTTCGCCTGGTCCTCGACGTGGCGAGCGGGCGGAAGAAGCCGTGGTCGGATCATTGGGGGCTGTACAACGACCTGACGTTGTTCAACCCGGCGCCGATCACGTAAGCGTCACGAGGGCGCGTCGCCCACCGCCCTCACCGCTCGTGCCCTGCCGTCGAGGTCGTCTCCCGCACCGGCGACAGCAGGTAGTCGATCACCCGGCGACGCCCGGTCCGGATCTCCACCGTCGCCGTCATCCCCGGCGTCAGCGCCACGTCCGTCCCGTCCGCCTTGATGAAGGTCTGCGACAAAGCCACCGTCACCGGGAAGATCAGGTTCTGGGTCTTCGGCATGCCCGTCACCGGGTTCACCCCCTGGCTGCGCGCCACCGACAACGCGTCGCTGCCGCCCCCCGCCTCCCGGTCGTCCACCGCGTCGCGCGACACCCGCACCACGCGCCCCTCGATCGAGCCGTAGCGGGTGAACGGGAAGGCGTCGATCTTCACCACCGCCTCCTGCCCCGGCAGCACGAACCCGATATCCTTGTTCTGCACCTGCGCCTCGACCTCGATCGGACCGTCCGTCGGCACCACCACCATCAGCGGCTGGCCCGCCGTCACCACCTGCCCCAGCGTCGTCACCGCCAGCTGCTGCACCGTCCCGGAGATCGGCGCCTTGAGCGTCGTCCGCTCGCGCTTGAGCTGCGCCTTCACCACGTCCTGCACCAGCGCGTCGCGCTTCTGCGCCGCTTCCGTCAGCGCCTGGTACTG
>NZ_JAAKGV010000046.1 GCF_011043735.1 Methylobacterium sp. DB0501
CCATTGTCCAATATTCCCCACTGCTGCCTCCCGTAGGAGTCTGGGCCGTGTCTCAGTCCCAGTGTGGCTGATCATCCTCTCAGACCAGCTACTGATCGTCGCCTTGGTGAGCCATAACCTCACCAACCAGCTAATCAGACGCGGGCCGATCCTTCGGCAGTCAAGCCTTTCCCCATAAGGGCGTATCCGGTATTAGCTCAAGTTTCCCTGAGTTATTCCGAACCGAAGGGCACGTTCCCACGCGTTACTCACCCGTCTGCCGCTGACCCCGAAGGGCCCGCTCGACTTGCATGTGTTAATCCTGCCGCCAGCGTTCGCTCTGAGCCAGGATCAAACTCTCAAGTTGAAGAGCTGATCAAAGCTGATCACAACATAAACGGAAGCACACAACCGATCGGCGTTTCCACCTGATCGTGTGAGCACCGAAACGTCAGACCAGCATCATCCTACTCACGATCCCACCCAGAGGCAGGATCCGCAGGGACGACGCCGTCCACGCTTCTCTTTCTCGTATGAACTTGTCAAAGAGCTGATCGGGCCTGAAGCCCAATCTCGACCTTCCGAGAACAGAAAGCAGCGCCGGGTTGCCCCGGCCCTTGCTTCATCGTCTCTGGGAAGGTTCGTCGAAGGGGGCCGTTCGTCTCGGCGCCCCGTCGGTGAGCGGCTGTCTAAGGGTAGCCGGCTCGCCTGTCAACACACCCGAAGCCCGGAGGTTTCGGCCCCCGAGACCGAAAAGTGGGGCAGGGGGCGGCCCGGCCTCGGCATTCGAGTCGGAAGCGAGATGGTGCTGGACGTCCTGCCGTCAAGGGAATGCCGCTGGCCCGAGACCTCCGGACCTGCTTCCCCTAGATAGAATGGGCGACGCAGGAGACCGATGGCGGATGCGGACGACCCTTCCACCTCTCGCGGTGATCGGTGCCGGGTTCAGCGGCACCATGGCGGCGCTTCATTTGAGTCGGCTGATGCCGGACCGGCCGGTCCTGCTCTGCGAGAAATCCGGCGCCTTCGCCCGAGGGCTCGCCTACGCGACCGGGTGCAGCGATCATCTCCTCAACGTGCGCGCGACCAACATGAGCGCGTTTCCGGACCAGTCGGAGCATTTCGCCCGCTGGCTCGAAGGCTGTCCGCTCGACCATGCCGCCTGGACGCGGTCGACGCCGGCCGGGCTGTTCGCGGCCCGCGGGCTCTATGGCCGCTACCTCACCGACCTGCTGGTGAGCGCGTTGTCGGCACCGGGACCGGATCTGAGCCTGATGCTCGAGAACGACGAGGTGGTCGACCTCGCGCCGCGGCATGACGGTTTCGAGCTGACTCTCGCGGCCGGGCGGCGCCGCCGGGTGGCAGGCGCCATCCTCGCCTGCGGCAACCTGCGGGCGCCCCGCGGCCCGCGCAGCCGCTACGCGGTCGATCCCTGGGGCGACACGCCCCTCGACGACCTGCGGCCCGACCTGCCGCTGCTCATCGTCGGGACGGGGCTGACCATGGTCGACGCGGTCGCCGCCACGCGGCAGCGCGGCTTCACCGGCCCGATCCTCGCCGTATCGCGCCACGGCCTGCTGCCGCAGGTCCATGAGGCGACGGCGCCCTGGCCTGCGCCTGCGGTGCCCGAGGCCGCGCGGCGATCTTTGCCCGCGTTGCTGCGCTTCGTGCGCGAGGAGGTCGGGCGGGCCGCGGCGGCGAATATCGACTGGCGCAGCGTGGTCGACTCCCTGCGGAGTGCCAGCGTCGCACTTTGGCGCGGGCTGCCGCTCGCCGAGCAGCGTCGCTTCCTGCGTCACGTCCGTGCGTTCTGGGACGTGCATCGCCACCGGATGGCGCCACCCGCCGCCGAGATCGTCGCGCGCGAGCGGGCGAGCGGCGGGCTGATCCTGATGCGCGCCCGGGTGGTCGCGGTCGAAGATCGGGCGGGCCATGCCCGCGTCAGCCTGCGCGAACGCGGGACCGACGCGCCACGGGTCGTCGACGTGCAGCGGATCATCGACGCCTCGGGCGTCGGGCGCGTTGCCGATACCGACGACGTGCTGCTGCGCCGCCTGATGGAGCGCGGCCTGATCCGCCCGGACGCCCTCGGGCTCGGCCTCGCAGTGGCGGACGATCTGGCAGTGCTCGACGAGACCGGTACGGCCGGCGCGCCGCTCTGGACTCTCGGTCCGCTGCTGCGCGGAACCCTCTGGGAATGCACGGCGGTGCCGGATATCCGCGGCCAGGCGGCGGACCTCGCCCGGACCGTCGCATCGCGGCTACAGACGGTAGCGATGCGGGAGCCGGCGTGACCCGCGACGATCCCGGCCGGCGCCAGAACGCGTGCGGGCACAGGGGCTTGCCTCCGGCGCCCACACCTATGGCGCAGGTTCCATAAGATACATTATGCGAATCGTGGCTGTGGGTGCGGAGAGGAGACTGCCCGCCCGTCCGGGGATCGACCGGCGCACTCCCCTGCGCGCCGGCCGGTGACGGGCTTGCCCAACGCTCCGTCAAGTCAACGGATCAGAGCGCCGCGATCAGCGCCTTGGCCTTGGCGGCGACCTGCTCCGGCGTATCGCCGGGCTTGTAGAGCGAGGAGCCGCAGCCGTAGCCGCTGGCGCCGGCGGCACGCCAGGCTGGCAGGCTCTGTGCGTCGACGCCGCCGACCGGCAGCAGCGGCGTGCCCTTCGGCAGCACCGCCCGCAGCGCCTTCAGCATCGGCGGCCCGCCGGCCTCGGCCGGAAACAGCTTGAGGGCATCGGCGCCGGCATCGAGAAGGCCGAAGGCCTCGGCCGGGGTCATGAAGCCCGGCATCGCCACCATGCCGCGGGCCTTGGCGGCGCGCACCAGGGCGCCGTCGGCGTGGGGCGTCACCAGCAGGCGCCCACCGGCTTCGGCCACCGCGGCGACCTCGGTCTCGCGCCGGATGGTGCCGGCGCCGACGAGCGCCCGGTCGCCGAGGCGGGCCGCGAGGCGGCGCACGCTCTCAAGCGGCTCGGGCGAGTTGAGCGGCACTTCGAGGATCGCCACGCCGGCATCCACCAGGGCATCGCCGATCGCCTCGACCTCGTCGGGCCGGACACCGCGCAGGATCGCCACCAGCGGACAGCGGGCCAGCCAGCCCGCCACGTCGAGATTCATGCCCACAGCGTCGTCTCCCCGATCAGTGCCAGGCCCCGGGCGGCGGCGTCGGAATCGCCCGCGACCGCCTCGCCGCCCTTGAGGGAAATTGCCCGTCCGTAGAGCGCCATCAGCGGGCCGGAGCCGACGAGCCGCACGAGCGCGGGCCTCGCCATGGCCGCCGCGACCTCGTGCCCGATCAGCAGGCCGGAGAGATAGCTCGCGGAGTCCTCGGGCGCGAGCCGACCGAACAGGCCGAGGGCGCGGGTGCCGAACAGGTGGTGCAGCAGCCCGCCGGCCTCCCCCGACCGGGCGACGCCCGCCTCGAAGGCCGGGCCCGGCTCGGCGGTCCCGGTCATCATCCGGCCGAGGATAGTGTGGTCCTTGAGCGCCGCGAAGGCCTCGCCGGTCATGTGGGTGGAGAAGCCGGTGATGCGGCCGCCCTCGACCCGCACCCACTTGGCGTGGCTCCCGGGCAGGCAGAGCAGCCCGTCGGCCTCGCCGGGAGCGAGCGCCCCGAAGCCGATTGCACCCAAGCCGATTGCACCGAAGACCTGGACCTCTTCACCGCGCATCACCTCCGGGACGCCGCCCGCGTCCTCGGCGCTCAGGCCCGGCACCAGTCGCACCGTCGCGCCCTCGAAGGGGACCGGCACGACGGCGCCCGCGAGGTCGGCGAGCCCCGCCGGACAGGCGAGGTACGGCGCCTCCTGCCAGCCCTGGCGGCTGCCGACCATGCCGGAGAGCAGGACACGACTCTCGCCGTCCGCCAGCCAGTCGCCGACCATGGCGGTGAGTGCCGCCGGAAAGCCGCCCTCGGGAACCCTCAGGATGCCGCCGGCGCCTTCGCGCCGCTCCAGCAGCCGCCCGTCCGGCGTGAGCCGATAGGCCCGGGCGCTGCTCGTTCCCCAATCCACCGCGATCATGCCGGCCCCTGTCCCCCCGGAATCCTGTGGCCCACGCGCGCCGCGGGCGCAACCGCCGGCGGCTCGCTTGACGCCGGTTCCCACCGCTCCTATCCAGGAAGAAAGGTTGCAAGTGAAACCATAATCCTGAAGCGACAATCCAGGGCAGGAAAGGATCGCCGCCATGAATCTCCAGGCGCCGTCCGGGCTTCGTCCCGCCGCCACCGGCTCCGGTCTCGCGCCCGGCTACATGTCGGGCTTCGGCAACGGCTTCGAGAGCGAAGCCCTGCCCGGCGCCCTGCCGATCGGTCGCAACTCGCCCCAGAAATGCCCCTACGGCCTCTACGCCGAGCAGATCTCCGGCTCGCCCTTCACGGCGCCGCGCACCGCCAACGAGCGGTCCTGGCTCTACCGCATCCGTCCGACCGTGATGCATTGGGGCGCCTTCCGGAAGATCGAGGCACGCCTCTGGCTCACCGCCCCGGCCGAGGCCGCGGACCTGCCGCCGGCGCCGCTGCGCTGGGATCCCGTGCCGATCCCGGACGAGCCCCTGTCCTTCATCGAGGGCATCCGCACCATGACCAGTGCGGGCGATGCGGGAGCGCAGGCCGGCATGGGGGCGCATCTCTACTTCGCCACCCGCTCGATGCACGACGAGTACTTCTACAACGCCGACGGCGAGATGCTGGTCGTGCCGCAAGAAGGCGCGCTTCGCTTTCGCACCGAATTCGGGGTGATCGCGGTCGAGCCCGGCGAGATCTGCGTGATCCCGCGCGGCGTGAAGATCGCGGTCGATCTCCTCGACGGCCCGGCCCGGGGGTACCTGTGCGAGAATTACGGCGGCGCCTTCACGCTGCCGGAGCGCGGCCCGATCGGTGCCAATTGCCTGGCCAACCAGCGCGACTTCCTCACGCCGGTGGCGGCGTACGAGGACCGCGACGCGCCCGGCACGATGCTGGTGAAGTGGGGCGGCAGCCTCTGGGCGGCCGAGATCGCCCATTCGCCCCTCGACGTGGTGGCCTGGCACGGCAACTACGCCCCCTACAAGTACGACCTGAGGAAATTCTCGCCGGTCGGCCCGGTCCTGTTCGACCACGCCGACCCGTCGATCTTCACGGTGCTGACCTCGCCTTCGGAGACGCCCGGCACCGCCAACATCGATTTCGTGATCTTCTCCGACCGCTGGCTGGTGGCCGAGAACACCTTCCGGCCGCCCTGGTACCACCTCAACGTGATGAGCGAGTTCATGGGGCTGGTCTACGGGGTCTACGACGCCAAGACCGGCGGCGGCTTCCGGCCGGGCGGGGCCTCGCTGCACAACACCCTGCTGCCGCACGGGCCGGACGTCGATGCCTTCGAGAAGGCCTCCAACGCCGAGCTGAAGCCCCACAAGCTGGAAGGCACCCTGGCCTTCATGTTCGAGACGCGGTTTCCCCAGAAGGTCAGCCGCTTCGCCGCCGAGACCCCGGCGCTGCAGCAGGATTACGGCGCTTACGGCCGCAAGCTGACGAAGCACTTCGACCCGAGCCGGCCGGAGGCGCGGTGATGACGCTCGACCATACCCACGATCCCGCCGCCCGCTCCTGCGTGCCCGGCGCCGACGGGCATCCCGACTTCCCCATCCAGAACCTCCCGCTCGGGGTATTCTCGCCGGGGGAAGGCGCGGGCCGGCCCGGCGTCGCGATCGGCGACCATATCGTCGACCTCGCGGCGACGCAGGAAGCGGGGCTGCTGACCGGCGAGGCGTCGCGGGCGGTCGCGGCGGCGCAAGGCGGCGACCTCGCCGGGCTTCTGGCGCTCGGCGGCGGGCCGCGCCGGGCCCTGCGCACGCAGCTCTTCGCGCTCCTGTCGGCGGAGAGCCCGGAGCGCGACCGTGTGCCGCCGCTCCTGCACGAAGCGGCCTCCTGCACGCTGCACCTGCCGGCGCGGATCGGCGACTACACCGACTTCTTCGTCGGCATCCATCACGCCACGAATACCGGCCGGCAGTTCCGGCCCGACCAGCCGCTCCTGCCGAACTACAAGCACGTACCGGTCGGCTATCACGGCCGCGCCTCGTCGATCCGGCCGTCCGGCGTCCCGGTGCGCCGGCCGCACGGCCAGGCAAAGCCGCCGCATCTCGACGCGCCGGTCTTCGGTCCCTCGCGCCGGCTCGATTACGAGCTTGAGCTCGGGGTCTGGATCGGGCCCGGCAACGCGCTCGGCACGCCGGTGCCGGTGGGTGAGGCCGCCGACCGGATCGCAGGGTTCTGCCTCCTCAACGACTGGTCGGCCCGGGACATCCAGGGCTGGGAGTACCAGCCCCTCGGGCCCTTCCTCGCCAAGAGCTTCGCCACCACCATCTCGCCCTGGATCGTGACGCCCGAGGCGCTGGCGCCGTTCCGCATCCCGCAGGCGGCACGGCCTTCGGGCGATCCCGACCCCCTGCCCTACCTGCTCGATCCGGTCGACCAGGCCGGCGGCGCCCTCGATCTCGATCTCGAGATCCTGCTCTCGACCCGGGCCTCCCGCGAGGCCGGGTTGCCGCCGCACCGGGTCGCCCGCTCGAACGCCCGGCACATGTACTGGACGGTGGCGCAGATGGTCGCCCATCATACCAGCGGCGGCTGCAACCTGCGGCCCGGCGACCTCCTCGGCACGGGCACTCTCTCGGGTCCAGAGCCGGATTCCTGTGGCAGCCTGCTCGAGACCACCCAGGGCGGCAAGGTGCCGGTCCGGCTCGACAACGGCGAGGAGCGCCGCTTCCTGGAGGACGGCGACGAGGTGACCCTGGTCGCCTATGGTCGGCGCGAGGGCTTCGCGTCGATCGGTTTCGGCGCCTGCCGGGCTCTCGTGCTGCCGGCCTCATGACCTCGTGTAGGGTCACTTGGCATCCGGTCACTGGGCATCCAGTCACCTGGCATCCGGTCGCCGATCTCGCGGAGTTCGAGGACGGGCCGCTGCTCGCCCGCGAGGCGGGCGGCGTCGCCCTCGCGCTCTACCGCGTCGACGGCGCGGTCTACGCCACGCAGGCGCGCTGCACCCATGCCGGCGTGCTTCTCACCGAGGGCGAGATCGTCGAGGGCTACATCGAGTGCCCGGCCCATTACGGCCTGTTCGAGATCGCGACCGGCCGGGCCCAGGGCGGGCCGGTCTGCCGCGACCTCGCAACCTATCCGGTGCGGATCGACGGGACCCGCATCTGGGTCGGGGTCGCGCCGGACGCTCCTTGAGCGCACCCGGGTCCAGGTTTGCGCCGGCCGCATTCCGCTCACGAAATGATGAACCGTCGATCCGCAACAACAAAAGCACAGAACAGTTGGCGAACCGCACACCAGACGGATGCTTCGAACCTGGAGGCATACATGAAGCGACTCTTTCTCGCCGGTATCGCGGTGTTTCTGATCTCTCCCGCCCACGCGCAGGTCGGGTCCGACCCGGCGGAAATCCGGGAACCGGGACCGAAGCGGCTCACGACCCCGAATCAGGGTCAGGAAGAGGTCTTCGAGGGCAGCCGGACACAGATCGACAATTCGGGCCCCGGCTCGACCGGCACTCTCGCCCGCAGCGGTCTCGGCGCCGACAACTGGTCCAACGACACTGCCAACACGTCGAACGCGTCCAACCCCGAACGCGGAATCCCGAATTCCGGCGGGAGCGGTGGGGATAGCGGTCAATAGGCTAGAGGCGGCCGCTCCGCCGTGATGCGTCGCCGGCCTTCTCGTGAAGGCCGGTGCGCCGTTCACGCCGACGAAATCTCGACGGTCCCGCCGGTACGGGCTGCTTGCGCGATCGCGTCGACGACGCGCAGGTTCTGCAACCCGTCGCGGGCGCTCACCAGCGGCACGGCGTCGCCCCGGATCACCGCGGCGAAATGCGCGATCTGCTCGGCCAGGGGATCGGCGCGCTCGACCGCGAGCGTGTCGCAGGCGAAGGGCTCGAACCAGGACCGCGCTTCGGGCCGGGCGTAGCGCTTGAGCCGGAAGGTCGGCACCGCCAGCGACCCCTCGGTGCCGAGGATCGTGTAGGCGTCCTCGTCGGGATAGGTCGGATAGGCGTCGTTCTCGCGCGCGGTATGCTCCCAGCTCCGGGCCGCGGCCGCCGTATCGGACAGGAGGAAGGTGCCGAGCGCGCCGTTCGCGAAGCGGAGCGTCATCGCGACCGTATCCTCGATCGAAAAGCCCCGCACCGCGTTGGACGCGGTGGCCTGCACGGCGGCGATCTCGCCCACCATGGCGCGCAGGTTGCCGATCTCGTGGATCATGTTGATCAGGAGCGGCCCCCCGCCCGGCTCGCGCCGCCAGGCATTCGGCCCCTCGAAGTAGCCGTCGGGCTTGTAGAAGGCGGCGCTGCCGATCACCCCGACGATCCGGCCGAGGAACCCCGAGCGGACCGCCTCGACCGCCCGCCGCAGGATCGGGCTGTGCAGGCGGTGATGGCCGACGAGCACCCGCGCTCCCGCCTCCTCCGCCGCCGCGACCAGACGCTCGCCCGCCGCGAGGTCGTGGGCGAGGGGCTTCTCGATCAGCACGGGGAGCCCGGCCGCGATGCAGGCGAGTCCCTGGGGGACGTGCAGCCGATTCGGCGTCGCCAGCACCACGCCGTCCGGCCGGTCGGCGGCGAGGCAGGCCTCCAGGGTTTCGTGGCGCGGGACACCCTCCCGGGCGGCGATCGCGGCGGCGCCGGGCCCCGGATCGACGATGGCCGAGAGCCGTGTACCGGGATTTCTGCCGATCTCCTCGATGTGGCGCAGGCCGATCAGCCCGGCACCCGCGACCGCGATCCGTACCTCGTCCAAGCCGGCCTCCCCGTCGCCGGCTGACGCGGCGTTCGTCGGCCCGGACTCTGGGTCGGCCATGGAGCGGAGACAAGACGGTTGGTCGTCACGCTCTCCCCAATTTCAGGACGAGGGGAGGCCGACAGGGATTCCGGCAGCGAACATCGGCGGAGCCGCTCACCCGCCACCTGCCGCAGAGGAAGGCTGCGCCGATCCGCTCTCAGCGATCCCCTGCCAGCCCCTGCCCGCTCGCCGCGCCCGCGAGCGCCAGGATCGCCCGGTTGAGCGGCACGTCGATGCCATGGCGCTCGGCCGCCGACACGACGGCGCCGGTGAGGTGGGCGTGTTCCAGCGGTCGGCCGGCGAGGCGGTCGTAGAGCATGGAGCTGCCACCGTCGCCGGTCATGCGGAGGTAGCCGTCGAGGATGCGGGTGGCGTCCTCGTCGGTCAGCCGGGCGCCCTCGGCATTGGCGACGCGGATCACCTCGGCCATCAGCCCGCGGGCGAGGTCCTGGATCGCCGGATCGTTGAAGACCACGATGCGCCGGAGGGTGAGCGCCGTGATCGGGTTGACGACCGCGTTGCTGAGGAGCTTGCGCCAGGCGATCGTGACGAAATCCGCTTCCTGGGTGATCTCGAACGGCGTGCCGGAAAACAGCTCCGCGAAGGCGCTGCCGTCGGCGCCGGCCGGCACGCTCATCTTCGTGCTGCCGTGATGCGTGATGCGGCCCGGCGCCGTGCGCTCGACCGAGCAGTAGATGATTGCCGGCAGCACCGTCACGCCCTCGTCCAGGTGCGGCCGCGCCCGCTCCGCCTGGCCGACGCCGTTCTGCACCACCACCACCCGGGTCTTCGGCCCGACGAGAGTGCGGAACCAGGGCTCGGCGCTCGCGGTGTCCTGCGCCTTCGTCGTCACCAGCACCCAGTCGGCGACGCTCACCTCCTGCGGGTCGGCGACGATGCGCACCGGCACCTCGCGCTCGCCGGACGCGTCGGTGACGACGAGGCGGTCGAACGGCGTGCGCACGCACAAGGTGACGTCGCGCCCCGCCCGCTCCAGCGCCCCCGCCAGGTAGCCGCCGATCCCGCCGCTCCCGATCACCGCGACGCCGCCCGCCTGCCTGGTGCCGTCCGCCATCGTCCCGCTCGCTCTCGAAGGTGCCTGATGGGCCGGACCTTAAGGCCGCGCCGGGCCCCCGGGAAGGCGGGAGGGATGCAGGGTGGGCCTGCAATCCCCGCTCGCCGGTGCCGCCGTTTCCTCCCTTGCCTGCTGCGCTGCGGGATCTAGCTTCCGGACCGTCGCGTCACCGCGTCGCGCCCGCAGGCAAAGGAGACCCCCATGACGTCGCACGTCCCGGTGGAAGGGCACGCCGCCTCCGGCACCACGCCGGCCCCGCCCTGCACCATCGTGATCTTCGGCGCCGGCGGCGACCTGACGAAGCGCCTGCTGATGCCGGCGCTCTACAATCTCGCCGGCAGCCGCCTCCTTGACGAGACGACCACGATCTGGGGCGTCGACCACACCGACGGCTCGGACGACAGCTGGCGGACGAACCTGTCCGACACGATGGAGTCCTTCACCAGGGACGACACGGCGGAGTTCCACGCCAAGCACATCGATCCGAAGGCCTGGGGCTTCGTGCGCGACCGGCTGCACTACCTCAAGGGCGATTTCCTGGCGCCCGAGACCTACGAGCAAATCGGGAAGACAATACCCGGCAACGCCGTCTTCTACCTCGCGGTGGCGGCGCGGTTCTTCGCCCCGATCGTCGAGCATCTGGGTCAGGCCGGCCTCTTGAAACAGTCCGACGACGCCTTCCGCCGCGTCGTGATCGAGAAACCGTTCGGCAGCGATCTCGCCTCGGCCCAGGAGCTGAACAAGCGGCTGCTCGCGGTCGCCGACGAATCGCAGCTCTACCGGATCGACCATTTCCTCGGGAAGGAGACCGTGCAGAGCATCATGGCGATCCGCTTCGCCAACGGGATGTTCGAGCCGATCTGGCGCCGCGACTTCGTCGACCACGTCCAGATCACCGCCGCCGAGACCATCGGCGTCGAGGAGCGCGGCGCCTTCTACGAGCCGACCGGGGCGCTGCGGGACATGGTGCCCAACCACCTGTTCCAGCTCCTGTGCATGACCGCGATGGAGCCGCCGGTCTCCTTCGACGCCGAGGCGGTGCGCACCGAGAAGGCGAAGCTCGTCCAGGCGGTGCAGCCGGTCCAGCCCGGCGACGCGGTGCGCGGCCAGTACCGCGCCGGCACCGAGCAGGGCCGCACCGTCCCGGGCTACCGCGACGAGCCGCATGTGGCTCACGACAGCCGCACCGAGACCTACGCGGCCTTGAAGCTCACCATCGACAACTGGCGCTGGGGCGGGGTGCCGTTCTACCTGCGCACCGGCAAGCGGATGACCGGGCGGCGCACCGAGATCGCGGTCCATTTCAAGCCGGCGCCCTACCGCCTCTTCCGCGATACCCCGGTCGACCAGATCGCCCCCAACATCCTGCGGATCATGGTCGATCCGGTCCAGGGCATGACCACCGAGTTCAACGCCAAGGTGCCGGGCCCGTCGATGCGCCTCGGCGCCGTGCGCTCGACCTTCCGGGAGGGCGACTTCTTCCCGCAGGAGCCGAATGTCGGCTACGAGACCCTGCTCTACGACTGCCTGTGCGGCGACGCGACCCTGTTCCAGCGCGCCGACAACATCGAGGCGTCCTGGGCCGCCGTCGATCCGCTGGTGAAGGCCTGGGGCGCCGGCGGCGAGCCCGAACCCTACGATTCCGGCAGCGCCGGCCCGGCGGCGGCGGACGAGCTGCTCGCCCGCGACGGCCGGCACTGGCTGCCGCTGGACGGCGAATAGGCCGTGGACGAGTCGCCGGAATGGCTGGAGGCGGACGGGCTCGGGGGCTTCGCCTCCGGCCCCGTTCGAGGCCCGCGCACGCGGCGCTACCACGCCCTGCTCTTGACCGCGACGACCCCGCCGACCGGCCGGGTGGTGCTGGTCAACGGAATCGAGGCCGAGGTCGAGACCGGGAGCGGGCCCGTCCCGCTCTCGACGCAGGCCTATGCCCCGGACGTCATCCATCCGGATGGCTGGCGCCACATCGAGGCGTTCACCCCCCGGCCCTGGCCGACCTGGACCTACCGGCTGCCCGACGGCACCACGCTCCGGCACGAGATCCTGGTCGAGCCCGATTCCGGCGAGACGGTCCTGCACTGGCAGCGCCTGGCCGGGGACGGCCCGTGCGCGCTCCGCGTGCGCCCGCTCCTGTCGGGTCGCGACTACCACGCCCTCCACCACGAGAACCCGGCCTTCGCCTTCGCGGCTGTCGCCCGGGGCGGCAACGTCTGCTGGCGGCCCTATCCGGACCTGCCGGCGGTCGCGGCGCTCACCAACGGGGCTTACGCCCACGCCCCCGACTGGTACCGCAACTTCCTCTACGCGTCCGAGCGCGACCGCGGCCTCGACGACCTGGAGGACCTCGCGAGCCCGGGCTCCTTCACCTTCGACCTCGCCGCGGGTCCTGCCGTGATGATCCTGCGCAGCGGCGACGGCCTCGCCGTCCGGGCCGGGCCCCACGCCGAGCGGCTGATGGCGGCCGAGCGGGCGCGGCGCGAGGCGCTGACTCCGCTGGCGCTGGCGGCCGGCGCCTATCTGGTCGACCGGCCCGGCGGCCGCACCCTGGTGGCGGGCTTCCCGTGGTTCACCGATTGGGGCCGCGATACCTTCATCGCGCTCCGCGGATTGCTGGTCGCCACCGGAGCCCTGGCGCAGGCCCGCGCGATCCTGCTCGCCTGGGCCGGCGCGGTGAGCGAGGGCATGATGCCGAACCGCTTCCCCGACCGGGGCGAGGCGCCGGAGTACAACGCCGTCGACGCCTCGCTCTGGTACATCGTCGCGGTCCACGACGTGCTCGACGCCCACGCCGCCGCGGGCCGGCCGGTACCGGAAGCGGAGGCGGCGCGCCTGGCGCAAGCCTGCGCGGCGATCCTCGACGGCTACGCCGCCGGCACGCGCTTTCGCATCGGGGCCGATGCCGACGGGCTGCTGCGCGCCGGCGTGCCGGGCGTGCAGCTGACCTGGATGGACGCCAAGGTCGGCGACCGGGTGATCACGCCCCGCATCGGCAAGCCGGTCGAGATCCAGGCCCTGTGGATCAACGCGCTCAGGATCGCCGCCGCCCGCTGGTCGCCGCGCTGGCGCGAGTTGGAGCAGCGCGCCTCTGCCAGCTTCGTGCGCTTCGTCTCCCCGTCCGGCGCCCTCCATGACGTGATCGATGCCGACCACGTCCCGGGCGCGGTGGATTCCAGGTTGCGGCCGAACCAGATCCTGGCGGTCGGCGGACTGCCCTTCCCCCTCCTCGACGGGGCGCCTGCCCGGGCGGTGGTCGAGGCGGTGGAGGCGCGGCTCCTCACGCCTCTGGGCCTTCGCTCACTCGATCCCGCCGATCCGGATTATCGCGGCGCCTATGCGGGCGGTCCGGCGGAGCGCGACGGCGCCTACCACCAGGGCACGGTCTGGCCCTGGCTGATCGGCCCCTTCGTCGATGCCTGGCTCGGCCTGCGCGGCCGCTCTGCCGCGGCGAAGGCCGAGGCGCGCTCCCGTTTCCTGCCGCCGCTGACGGCGCATCTCGCCGAGGCCGGCCTCGGCCACGTCTCGGAGGTCGCCGACGGCGACCCGCCCCACAGCCCCGGCGGCTGCCCGTTCCAGGCCTGGTCCCTCGGCGAGCTGATCCGCCTGCGGCGGATGCTCGACCTCGATCCCGTGTGACCATCGTGGAGACCTCCACCATGCCCGCCTCCCCCGCCCCCTGCCTGACCGACACCGAGGAAGGGCGCCGCCTCGCCGCCGTGGAGGACGAGGGCTGGCATCTTTGGGGGCCGTACCTGAGCGAGCGGCAATGGGGCACGGTGCGGGAGGATTACAGCGCGGGCGGCACCGCCTGGGACTACCTGACCCACGACCAGGCTCGCTCCCGTGCCTATCGCTGGGGCGAGGACGGCATCGCCGGCTTCAGCGACGACCGCCAGCTCTGGTGCTTGGGCCTTGCCCTGTGGAACGGCCGCGACCCGATCCTGAAGGAGCGGATGTTCGGGCTTACCAACAGCGAGGGCAATCACGGCGAGGACGTCAAGGAGCTGTGGTGGTACCTCGATGCCACCCCGACCCACTCCTACATGCGGATGCTCTACAAGTACCCGCACGCCGCCTATCCCTACGCCGACCTCGTCGCCGAGAACGGCCGGCGCAAAGGGAAGAACCTGCCCGAATACGAGATCGCCGAGACCGGCGTGTTCGAGGATGGGCGCTACCACGACGTGACGGTCGAATACGCCAAGGCCGCGCCCGACGACGTGCTGATGCGGATCACGGTCGCCAACCGAGGGCCGGACGACGCGGACCTCCACGTCCTGCCGCATCTCTGGGCGCGCAACACCTGGTCGTGGGGGCAGGAACCCTGGGAGCAGGCGCAGCCCCGCCCGCTCCTGCGCCTGACCGAGGCCGGCGCCGTCGAGGCGACGCGCGGGCGCGCGCCGGCGCTCCGCTTCGCCGCTTTGCAGCCGGCCGAGTTCCTGTTCTGCGAGAACGAGACCAATGCGCGGCGGCTGTTCGGAGCACCCGGCCCGGCCCACCCGAAGGACGCGATCAACGACCGCGTCGTCGAGGGCCGCCAGGACGCGGTGAACCCGCTCGCCGAGGGCACCAAATGCGCCGCCTGGACGCGCGTGAGCGTGCCGGCCGGCGGCACCGTCACCTTGCGCTTCCGCCTCGGCCCCGCCACGAATTCCGACGCGCGCGACGTGGCCGCCTTCGACGCCGTGGTGGCGCGCCGCCTCGCCGAGGCCGACGAATTCTACGCCGCGCTCCAGCGCGACATCGCCGACCCGGATGCCCGGCTGGTGCAGCGCCAGGCGCTCGCCGGCATGCTGTGGTCGAAGCAATATTACCATTTCGACGTCCGGCGCTGGCTCGCCGGCGATCCGGCCCAGCCGGCCCCGCCGGAGGCGCGCCGCCACGGCCGCGACAGCGACTGGACGCACCTCAACAACGCCGACATCGTGTCGATGCCGGACAAGTGGGAATATCCCTGGTACGCGGCCTGGGACCTCGCCTTCCACTGCGTGACCTTCGCGCTGATCGACCCGGCCTTCGCCAAGGGCCAGCTGATCCTGCTCACCCGCGAATGGTACATGCACCCGAACGGGCAGCTGCCGGCCTACGAATGGGCCTTCGGCGACGTGAACCCGCCGGTCCATGCCTGGGCGGCCTTGCGCGTCTACCGCATGGACCAGGCGATGACCGGCAAGGCCGACCGGGCCTTCCTCGAGCGGGTCTTCCACAAGCTGATGCTGAACTTCACCTGGTGGGTGAACCGCAAGGATGCCGGCGACCGCAACGTCTTCCAGGGCGGCTTTCTCGGTCTGGACAATATCGGCATCTTCGACCGCTCGGCGAAGCTGCCCACCGGCGGCACCCTCGACCAGGCCGACGGCACCGCCTGGATGGCGATGTACAGCCTCAACCTGATGCGGATCGCGCTGGAACTGGCGGTCGAGGACCCGGTCTACGAGGACATCGCCACCAAGTTCTTCGAGCACTTCCTGACCATCGCCGAGGCGATGACCCATGTCGGCGGCAACGGCACCGGCCTGTGGGACGAGGCCGACGAGTTCTATTACGACGTGCTGAGCCTGCCCGACGGCCGCCAGGTGCCGCTGCGCGTGCGCTCGCTGGTCGGGCTGATCCCGCTCTGTGCCGTCGAGGTGCTGGACGAGCACTTCGCCGAGCGCTTCCCGGCCTTCGCCCGCCGCGCCCGCTGGATCCTGACCCACCGCCCCGACCTCGCCGCCCAGGTCTCGCGCTGGGAGGAGCCGGGCCGCGGCAACCGGGTGCTGCTCTCGCTGCTCCGCCGCCACCGCATGAAGGCGCTCTTGCGCCGGATGCTCGACGAGACCGAGTTCCTGTCCCCCCACGGCGTCCGCTCGGTCTCGAAGGCGCACGCGGCGGCGCCGTTCCGCTTTCCCTGGGACGGCCAGACCTTCGCGGTCGATTACGAGCCGGCGGAATCGACGACAGCCGTGTTCGGCGGCAACTCGAACTGGCGCGGGCCGATCTGGCTGCCGATCAACTTTTTGCTCGTCGAGGCCCTGACCGAGTTCGGCCGCTTCTACGGACCCGAGTTCAAGGTCGAGTGCCCCTCGGGCTCAGGGCATTACCTCACCCTGCCGCAGGTCGCCGACGAACTCTCCGCCCGCCTCACCCGCCTGGTGCTGCGCGGCCCCGACGGCCGGCGCCCGGTCCTGGGCGACAGCCCGCGGTTCCAGGACGACCCGCATTTCCGCGATCACGTCCCGTTCCACGAATACTTTCACGGCGATACCGGCGCGGGCCTGGGGGCGGCCCACCAGACCGGGTGGACCGGATTGCTGGCGCTGCTGCTCCAGCCGCGGCGGAACGTGGCGGGTGGGCAGGTGCCGGCGGCGCCGGAGGGGTAATGGCGACTTCGAGTCTGTCAGCTTTCTAGTATGAGATTCGGAAGTAATCCCCCCGGATCTCATTCCCGACAAGCATTGATCTTCTTGATATTGTGATTTCATAAATTTAAATCAATCATAGATAAAAAACACAAAATGTCATATAATTTGATTTATAATATTTTATCTATTGTAAACAAGCATCCCGCCCAAAGGTGTCCGTACCACCCCGCAATCTTTAGGCGCATTGCGGCACAAGGTTGCTAGATCCTCAAGTTCTCTATAGCGCGTGTACTTCAGATTCGGATTGCACTCGGTCGTCGCAACCCGGGCCACGCTCGTACTCACAGTCGTCTCTCCGAGCGTCGAGATGCTTCTGAACGCGGAGACACCACCGCAGCGGTAATACGTCCCGGCGCCCGCTCTCGCCATGAAGTTGGTCTTGGCTGCCGTCTCCACGCTGACCGGATAGCGGATAATAACCCGGGAAGATGCACCGAGAGGCCTCTTGTCTATCTCGATGTCGCTGATCTCCGGTGGTCCGATCGCATCATCCATGTAGCCCATGACAAGATGCTTCGCCGCAACCTGCTTGTAGTTCTGCGGCAGGCTTGGGATGCCATCACTCGCAGCGGCGGCCTGAGGATCCGAACGACCAGCCGATTGTACTCCACCACCGGCCGACGGCGATGGGGAGCCGGAGACACAGGCCGAGAGCAGACTCGCCGTCATCCAGGCAGTCGCGACATGCAGACCGGACTTCATTTTCATGTCTTAAACCTTTCTGTTTGGTTACCAAGGCCTCTTACGCAAGCGGAGATGAAAATACCACGTGTGCCCACGTGCCGGCGAAAACGTATTTTCGGCTGTTGCGACGCGGCACCAGCTTCGGTGTCGGAACGCAGTCGATCTAGAAAGATGCTTGAATGAGCAGAGAACGGGCGGACCGCGATCGAACATGGTCGCCGACGAACTCTCCCTCATCACCGCTTCTTCCCCGGCCGCTTGAACACCCCGACGATCTCGACATGCGGCGAGTGCCGGAACTGGTCCACCGGGGTCACCGCCTCCAGCCAGTAGCCGCCGCGCACCAGCAGCGCGGCGTCGCGGGCGAAGCTGCCGGCGTCGCAGGAGACGCCGATTACCACCGGCACCTTCGATTCGGCGATCCGGGCGCTCTGCGCCTCGGCGCCGGCGCGCGGCGGGTCGAACACCACGGCGTCGTGACGGTCGAGTTCCGGTGCCAGCAGCGGGCGGCGGAAGAGGTCGCGGCGCTCGGTGGTGATGGTGCGCAGGCCCGGGGTCTCGCGGAAGGCGCGGTCGAGGGCCTTGAGCGCCCCCTCCTCGCCCTCGACGGCGTGGACGGTGTGGCCTTCGGCGAGCGCCAGCGAGAAGGCGCCGGCCCCGGAGAACAGGTCGACCACGCGCTTGGCCTTGCCGACGCCCTCGACGACGAGGCGGGCGAGGGTCGCCTCGCCCTCCGCCGTCGCCTGGAGGAAGCCGCCGGAAGGCGGCACCAGCCGCGAACGGCCGACACGGATCTCGGGCGGGCGGCGGATGATCAGCACCTCGCCGTGCAGGCTGAGCCGGGCGAGGTCGAGCTCGCCGGCGAGCAGCACCAGGGCTTGCCGCGCCCGCTCGGAGGCCGGGCCGTGGCCGCGGATATCGACGTCGAGGCCGCCGGCGGTGGCGGTCACCTGCACGTCGAGGGGCTTAGCCCCGCCGCCGCCGAGGGGACGGCTCACCGCGCGGGCGATCTCGGGGGCCCGGTGCAGGGCCGCCTCGGTGATCGGGCAATGGTCGATCGCCACCAGGGCGTGGCTGCGCGCCGCCATGAATCCGGCCTGCGGCCCGCCCTCCCCGGCACGCACGTGCAGGGTGATGCGCCGCCGCCCGGACCCGTGCGCGTCGAGGAGCGGCGCCACCGGCGCCTCGATCCCTGCCCGCGCCAACGCGCCGACCACGAGGTCGCGCTTCCACGCGGCGTAAGCGCCGGGCGCGAGGTGCTGGATCGCGCAGCCGCCGCAGCTACCGAAATACGGGCAGAACGGCGCGATCCGGTCCGGCGACGGGTCGAGCACCGCGTCGAGCCGAGCACGGGGCGGTCGGGTGCCCTCCTCGGCTTGCGCCCGCACGGTCTCTCCCGGCAGGGCGCCCGGCACCACGAGTCCGTCCGCCGTCACGCCGTCGCCGCGCAGGCCGAGACGGGCGATCTCGCAGGTCATCATCTCCAACGCCTCGCTCATCGTCCCGTCTCCCGCACGGCACCGATCAGGAACTCCCGGTTGCCGTCGCCGCCCTCGACCGGCGACGGGACCAGGCCGCGCACCGTGAAGCCGAGCGACGCGACGAGATCCCGGATCCGCGTGCAGACGGCCGCCTGCACCGCCTCGTCCCGCACCAGCCCGCCGCGGCCGACATGCGCGCGCCCGGCTTCGAATTGCGGCTTGATCAGCGCCGCGAGCGCGGCGCCGGGCGCCAGGAGCGGAACCACGGGCGGCAGGACCAGCCGCAGGGAGATGAAGCTCACGTCGATCACCAAAAGGGAGGGCGGCTCGGGGAAAGGTTGGAGGGAGCGGGCGTCGGTCGCCTCGAGCGCCGCGACGCGGGGATCGGCGGCGAGGCTCGGATGGAGCTGGAAGCGGCCGACATCGACGGCGTGGACGAAGGCCGCGCCGCGGCGCAGCAGCACGTCGGTGAAGCCGCCGGTCGAGGCCCCGATGTCGAGACAAGTCCGGCCCGCCGGGTCGATGTCGAAGGCGTCGAGGGCGGCGGCGAGCTTGAGGCCGCCGCGAGAGACGTAAGGGTGCGGCGCCTCGGCGAGGATGACGGCGCCGCGGGCGATCAGGTCGGAGGCCTTGCGCACGACGACGCCGTCGGCCCGGACCAGCCCGGCCTCGATCGCGCCCTGCGCCCGCGCCCGGCTCTCGAAATGGCCCGCCTCCACCAGGAGGCGGTCGGCCCGCAGACGCTCGCCCGTCGTCATCGCCCTCGATCCTTGGTCGTGAAAGATCGGCTTCGTGGCCGTTTCGCCCGCGGCAGGGCGTCCCCGCCCGCGCCGGATGCCCTAGCTATACGACGACACACGAGGAGAGTGTTCGAGATGAGAAACATCGTGCTCGCGAGCGCCTTGGGGCTAGCCCTCGCCGCCCCCGCAATGGCGCAGGACAAGGCGGCCCAGGACAAGCCGGCGGCGCCGACGACCTACGACGCGCCGATCGTGAATAGCAAAGGCGAAACGATCGGCAAGGTCGCGCTCAGGGACGGCGCCAACACCCTGGTGATGCGGGTGACGATCCAGGCCGGAGGCCTGCCGCCCGGCTGGCACGGCATCCATTTCCACGCGGTCGGCAGCTGCGCCGACACCGACAAGTTTCAGGAGTCGAAGGCCCACGTCAATCACGACAACGCCAAGCACGGCCTGCTGAACCCGGAAGGACCGGACGAGGGCGACCTGCCGAACGTCTACGCCAATGCCGACGGCTCGGTGAATGCCGAGGTCTCGAGCGACACGCCGATGACCGGCGAGGGCGGCCTGAAGGACAACGACGGCTCAGCGCTGATCATCCACGCCAACGAGGATGACCACGCCACGCAGCCGATCGGCAATGCGGGCGCCCGCATCGCCTGCGCGGTCATCAAGTAGGCGGGAGCGGGCCGCGTTCGACGACGCGGCCCGATTCCCGTTCAGCGCTGGCGCCGGGCAACGCTGACGACGTTGCTGGCCGAGACGTTGCCGGGAGCCTTGGCCTCCGAACGCGCCGGCAAGGTCGCCTCGACGACCTTGACGATCGAGGGTGCGTCGAGCCCGGCCTGCGCATACATCCGCTCCGGCGTGTCGTGGTCCTGGTAGCTGTCCGGCAGCGTCAGCGTCCGCACCCGCACCGTGCCGTCGTCGAGCGCACCGCGCGACGACAGCAGGTGCAGCACCATCGCCCCGAAGCCCCCCACCGACCCCTCTTCCAGCGTCACCAGGACCTCGTGGCTCGCCGCCAGGTCCAGGATCAAGGCCTCGTCCAGCGGCTTGGCGAACCGCGCATCCGCCACCGTCACGCCGATCCCCGACGCCTCCAGGCGCTCCGCCGCCTTCAAGGCCTCCGCCAGGCGCGTGCCCAGGCT
>NZ_JAAKGV010000047.1 GCF_011043735.1 Methylobacterium sp. DB0501
GAGCGCCAGACCAAGCTTGTGGGAATCACCTCGGCGTGCATTGATTGCGTCGCGCTCGGCACCATCGAAGGTGAAAAATGCCTTCATCTCGAAGTCGCTGATATCGCGGGGGAGCCCACGCATCCCCAAAAACGTTGTGTGCCAACCCTGCATCGTGAACCTCAAAAGTGGGAGGCCACCATACCCGTTTACAAAGCGAACAGGAAAGTCAATGAAATCAACGGTCTACCCAGACCACCCCCGCGCCAGTGCTAGCTTTGCGTACCGTCACTTATTGCACTGAAAACGAGGAGACCCCGACACTGACCTTGAGCTGGTCGGCGACCAGTTTCAGCAAGGGCGGAAACGGCGGCTCATCGACGCCAAGGAGGATGCCGGGAAAGCGCAGGTAGCAGAGCTGAACTGCAAAGCCCAAGCGGTTCGCAGGCCCGCGCCGCTGCCGGATGATGGAGAGGTCGGTTTCGCTGAACGTGTAGTGACGGATCAACTCATCCTTGGTGTCCGGCAACGCCAGCAGGCTTTCGCGCTCGGCGGCGGACAGGATTGAACGACGTGGCATATTTACTGATCCGTTCTCAAGTATTGATACAGGGTTTCGCGACTGATTCCGAATTCACGAGCCAGCTTGGTCTTTTGCTCGCCAGCCTCGACACGTTGGCGCAGTTCGGCAATACGCTCAGACGACAGGGATTTCTTCCTGCCACGGTAGGCCCCGCGCTGCTTGGCGAGCGCGATGCCCTCGCGCTGCCGCTCGCGGATCAAGGCGCGTTCGAACTCGGCGAACGCGCCCATTACCGACAGCATCAGGTTCGCCATCGGCGAGTCCTCGCCGGTGAAGGTCAAATGCTCCTTAAGGAACTCGATGCGTACGCCGCGCTGGGTGAGGCCCTGCACCAGGCGGCGCAGGTCGTCGAGGTTGCGCGCCAGACGATCCATGCTGTGCACCACGACCGTGTCGCCTTCGCGCACGAAGGCGAGCAGCCGTTCCAGTTCGGGCCGCCGTGTGTCCTTGCCCGACGCCTTGTCGGTGAACACTTTATCCACCTGGATCTGTTCGAGCTGCCGTTCTGGGTTCTGGTCGAAGCTGCTGACGCGGACGTAACCGATGCGCTGACCGTGCAAGGTATCCTCCTGAGGGAAATGTGTCAGGAAGAAATCTATGACCCTTGACGGCGCATGTCAATCAATTCGGAAGGCAACTCTATTCTGACGATTTAGCGCCGGATGGTCTGACGCCAAGTTAGGGTATGCCTCAATCTGACGGTAGCGAGTCGCAGGCGTTCGGATCGGCATCGGTTTCGTTCCCTGTCTTGGCACGCGCTTCGAAGCGTTGATAACACTCCAACCCGCAGAAGTGCTCGACGTATTCCGCGCCTTCCGGGGTGAAGGCGGCATCGAGCGGGATTTCCTTGCAGCACACGCAGCAACTGGTGGTGGTCGAGTCACTTGCATTCATGGTGGCACCCCTCCATTGACTGACGAAGACGGCGAATGCCGCCGCCGGCATTGGCTTCGCGAACAGGAAGCCTTGTCCTGTGTCGCAGTCCGCTTGTCGCAATAGATCAAGACTCGCCGATGTTTCCACGCCTTCAGCCACCACATCCATGCCCAGCCCGTGCGCAAGCTGAATCACGGTGTGCACGATGGTTTGGTCGCGGCGGTCGTTGGCGAGCCCGGCGACAAACGATTGGTCGATCTTGAGCGTGCTGATTGGGCAGCACTTCAGATGTTGCAGACAGGAATACCCCGTCCCGAAGTCATCGGCGGCGAAGCGCACACCGATCTGCCGCAAGGCGTCCAGGGCGGGGAAGATCGCCGGATCACCAAACGCGACCGATTCGGTCAGCTCGATTTCGAGATACTCGGCGGGCAACTCGGCATCAGCCAGCACGCCCTTTACCCACCCGTCGAAGTCCGGTCCCACTTGGCTCGCCGAAACATTGACGGCCAGCCGGAACGGTCGCCATGCCAGCATTCGCCAGTCACGCATCTGGCGGCAGGCTTCGCCCAGCACCCAAGCGCCGATTTCAGGCATCAGGCCGGACGATTCGACCACGGGCAGGAACTGGCCCGGTGGCAATAGTCCAAGCGTCGGATGACGCCAGCGCAACAGGGCTTCCGCGCCGACAATCCCACCACTGCGCAGATCGACGACGGGCTGGTAGTGCAGTTCAAGCTGCCCGCGCTCGACCGCTTGGGCCAGTTCCGGCGTCGTCCATCCATCCGGCCGGGAAGCGCTCATTCTCTTTCCCTGAATGCCCGCAACGCCCGCGACAGGGACAGAAGGAACAGGCCGGTCAAACCGAGCGCCGCGATGACCCAATGCTCGCCGAGGAAAGCACCGGCGGTTGTGCCGGCCAGCACGACAGCGAGGATGGGCAGGTGGCAGGGGCAAGTCAGCACAGCCAGTCCGCCCCACAGGTAGCCGGTGATCGGTTTGTGCGTCTCGGACGGCAAGCGCTCGGGGTTGTTCATGGCAGACTCTCCGCGTGCTGTGCCGGCTCGGTCGGCAGGGTGGCCAACTGCACTTCCAGATCGGCCAACGCTTCGCGCCGACGCTCGACGAACTGACGCAGCAGGGCAAGCTGCGCGGCCGCTTCGTCGCCGTCCGCCGCATCCAGCGCCCGGCACAGCCGCGCCAGCGCGTCGAGGCCGATGCCCGCCTCGAAGGCCGCCCGCACGAAGCACAGCCGTTGCAAGGCGGCGTCATCGAACAAGCCGTAGCCGCCTGGTGTGCACGCCACCGGGCGCAGCAATCCGCGCAGCAGGTAGTCGCGCACGATATGCACGCTCACCCCGGCATCAAGAGCCAGCCGGGACACCGTGTAGGCGTTCATTGAACACCTCCTTTTTCTCACCCGGCGCAGCAGGAAAGCTGCTTCACATCCTTGTTGAAGGTCTGCGCCGCGAGCTTCAACCCCTCGACCATCGTCAGGTAGGGGAACAACTGGTCGGCCAGTTCCTGCACCGTCATGCGGTTGCGAATGGCCAGAGCCGCCGTCTGGATCAGTTCACCCGCTTCCGGCGCGACCGCCTGTACGCCGATCAGCCGATGGCTGCCTTCCTCGATAACCAACTTGATGAAGCCGCGTGTGTCGAAGTTGGCGAGCGCACGCGGCACGTTGTCCAAGGTCAAGGTGCGGCTGTCGGTCTCGATCCCGTCGTGGTGGGCTTCCGCCTCGCTGTAGCCCACGGTCGCCACTTGCGGATCGGTGAACACCACGGCCGGCATTGCGGTCAGGTCGAGCGCCGCATCGCCGCCGGTCATGTTGATCGCGGCACGGGTGCCGGCCGCTGCCGCCACATAGACGAACTGCGGCTGGTCGGTGCAGTCGCCGGCCGCGTAGATGTTCGGGTTGCTCGTGCGCATGCCTTGGTCGATGGCGATGGCACCTTGCGCATTGACAGTGACCCCCGCTGCGTCCAGCGCGAGGCTGCGCGTGTTCGGTGTCCGACCGGTGGCAACCAGCAGTTTGTCGGCGCGCAATTCACCGTGCGTGGTGGTCAGCACGAATTCACCGTCCATATGGGCGACCTGGCTGGCTTGCGTGTGCTCCAGCACCTCGATGCCCTCGGCACGGAAAGCGGCTGTCACCGCCTCGCCGATGGCCGGGTCTTCACGGAAGAACAAGGTATTGCGCGCCAGGACCGTGACCTTGCTGCCCAGCCGGGCAAAGGCTTGCGCCAGCTCCAGCGCCACCACCGACGAGCCGATTACGGCAAGGCGTTCGGGAATGGTGTCGCTCGCCAGGGCCTCGGTGGAAGTCCAGTAGGGTGACTCTTTCAAGCCCGGAATCGGCGGGACCGCCGGGCTGGCACCCGTGGCGACCAGGCAGCGGTCGAACATCACGACGCGCTCGCCACCCTCGTTCAAACGGACGGTAAGGCTCTGGTCGTCCTTGAAGCGCGCCTCACCGTGCACAACGGTGATGGCCGGATTACCGCCCAGGATGCCTTCGTACTTGGCGTGCCGCAGTTCGTCGACGCGGGCCTGCTGCTGGGCCAGCAGCTTACTGCGGTCAATCGTAGGCACAGTTGCCGCAATACCGCCATCGAACGGGCTTTCCCGGCGCAGATGGGCGATGTGGGCGGCGCGGATCATGATCTTGGACGGCACACAGCCGACATTGACGCAGGTGCCGCCGATGGTGCCGCGCTCGATCAGCGTGACCTGCGCGCCTTGCTCGACGGCTTTCAGCGCCGCCGCCATCGCGGCTCCACCGCTGCCAATGACCGCTACCTGCACCGGGGGCTCGTTGCCACTGTGCTTTTCGGCGGCGGCCATCCATCCCCGCACCTTGTCGAGCAGTCCGACGCGGTTGTCCGCCAGTGGCGCATCGGCTAGCGTTGCCTTGTAGCCCAGTCCGGCCACGGCGGCAGTCAGCGCGTCCGGCGATGTGCCCGGCACGATGGCGAGTTGCGCTGTGCCCTTCGGATAGGACACCAGCGCCGACTGCACGCCTGGCACTTTTTCCAGCGCTTCCTTGACGTGCGCCGCGCACGAGTCGCAAGTCATGCCGGTGATTTTTAGATGGGTCATGCAACAGATCCTTTATCGTTTGTGGCGCCAGACAATGACGTCCGTTGTGCTGCGGTGCCGTTTTCAGTGACTCACTGCTTGACGCTGGACGGATAGCCCGCGTCTGCGGTTGCCTTGGTCAGCTTCTGCACGCTGGTCTTGGCATCGTCGAAGGTGACGACCGCTTGGCGTGTCTCGAAAGTCACGTCAACTTTGCTGACGCCTTCGACCTTGGAAATCGCCTTCTTGACAGTGATCGGGCAGGCGGAGCAGGTCATGCCCGGTACGGACAGCGTGACGGTCTGGGTGGCGGCCCAGACGGGGGCAACAACGGCGGCGAGGGCGAGGGAGGCAAACAGTTTCTTCATGGTGAACTCCGATCAGTAGAAAAATGGCATGACGTAGGGAAATCCGAGCGCGACCAGAACCAGCGCGGCCACGATCCAGAAAATGAGCTTGTAAGTAGCTCGCACTTGGGGAATCGCGCAGACCTCACCCGGTTTGCAGGCCGCTGCCTGCCGGTAGATGCGCCGCCAGGCGAAGAACAACGCCACCAGCGCCACGCCGATAAAGATGGGGCGATAGGGTTCCAACACCGCCAAGTTGCCGATCCAAGCGCCGCTGAACCCCAAGGCGATCAGAACCAACGGCCCGAGGCAGCAAGCCGAGGCGAGGATGGCGGCAAGCCCTCCAGTGAAGAGCGCGCCGCGCCCGGTTTTTGGTTCAGACATGCGCTTGTCCTTTCGAATTGAAATTGGATAGCGTAACCTTACTTCCGTACTCATGTACGGAGTCAAGCGATATGGAAAACAATTTGGAGAACCTGACCATTGGCGTTTTCGCCAAGGCGGCCGGGGTCAATGTGGAGACCATCCGTTTCTATCAGCGCAAGGGCTTGTTGCTGGAGCCTGACAAGCCCTATGGCAGCATCCGCCGCTATGGCGAGGCGGATGTAACGCGGGTGCGCTTCGTGAAATCAGCCCAGCGGCTGGGCTTCAGCCTGGATGAGATCGCCGAGCTGCTGCGGCTGGAGGATGGCACCCATTGCGAGGAAGCCAGCAGTCTGGCCGAGCACAAGCTCAAGGACGTGCGCGAGAAAATGGCTGACCTGGCGCGCATGGAGGCCGTGCTGTCTGAGTTGGTGTGCGCCTGCCATGCGCGAAGGGGGAACGTTTCCTGCCCGCTGATCGCGTCACTACAGGGTGGAGCAAGCTTGGCAGGTTCGGCTATGCCTTAGCGTGCTTTATTTTCCGTTTTCTGAGACGACCCCTGCCTCGCCGGAAGTGGCGATGCTCGAGAAAAAAAGCCGCCTCGATCTCGGGCGGCTCCAGGGGAGGGCAGGGGGGCGATCACCGCTTGCAATGCACCAGGTCGTCGTTCACCCACGCACTTTCGACCAGGCCGTTTTCGCGCAGCTCGTCGCACGCTTCGCCTACCTGCTCGCGCCACTTCTTCGGCCGGGTGGAATCCGAGCCGCACATCAGCCGGAACGTCTCCAGCTTGAGCGGGTACGGCTCCTTGTGGGTGGCGAAGTAGTCGAACATGCGCCGCGCGGTGGGCGACAGCTTGCGGTACTTCTCCCACACGAATTTCGTGTAGTGGTCGCCGGCGAACAGCACCACGATTTCGGCGTCGATCTCGACCTGGCAGCGCGACGTGCGCTTGCCGCGATCCAGGACGCGGAAGCGCCGGATCAGCGACACCGATTCGAGCCGGCCGATGCGTTGGGATGAGAACTGCATGGCCGACGCCTGGAGCCGCGTCAGGCATTCCTCGGCCCTTGTGTAGTACCGACCGTTGATTGACCAGTCCAAGTCCTGGCAAAGCTCGTAGAACGTGAAGGAAACCGGCTCTCCGAGCGCGGTGCGCTTCGCGTACTCCAGCACCTGGGCGAATACCAGCTCGTCGTCGTCGGCGCGCAGCTCGATCCCGGTGTAGGTGATCTCCACGTCTTTGTTGACGTGGTAGATCGACTGGCCTTGCAGCGCGGCGCGCGGCACCTTCTTGTTGCGGACGGTGAAGATCGCCGACCGCCCGAAGTCGTTGGGCAGTGCCCGCATGTGATCCGGCCAGGGAGCCAGGTCGAACAGCGAGAGCTGCATGTCCTTGATCTGCTGCTTCGTGTGCTTGAGCAAGGCCGTCTGCTTGGCCTCGCTGACCTTCTCGGCCAGCTCACCGCCGGCCGTTCGCTTCTTGGTCGCCATCGCACTACTCCGTTTGTCCTGGGCCAGCGCGCCGATCTGCTCGGCCATCTTGTTCACGGCGGTGCGCGGTTCGGGCGGCAGGCCCATCGTGCGCGCAAGCTCGGCCGATTCCTGCGCCATGCGCTCGGATCGCTCGACGGCGGCACTTGCCGGCGTCGGTAGCTTCGGCGGCAAAGCCGCCTCGTTGTCGCCGGCCGTGGCCGGCAGCTCGAAGAGGGAACCGGCGGGGCGGAAGGCCCCGCCGGCGCTGCCCGAGTCCCTGCGAGCGGCGGCGGTACGGGCGGCAAGGTCGGTGGCGTCGGCTTCGCTAAGCCCGCCCTCGATGAGCTTGCGCCTGTATTCCTGCTCGTTGAACTCGTTCTGCATCTAATCTCCCTCCTAGCATACTGCCCGGCCGTGGCCGGGCCTGGCCTTACTGGCCGCCGCCTGGCGCTTTGGTGTCCAGGTATTCGATTTCCTCGGCGATGAAATCGAAGCCGTATTCGGTCTTGCCGTCCTTCTCGTACTTCGTCGGCTCGATGCGGCCCTGGACGAACACCTTGGAGCCTTTGCCCAGGTACTTGCCCGCGTTCTCGGCCAGGCCGCCGAACGACTTGATGCGGAAGAAGTCCGTCTGCTCCTGCTTCGCACCGGCTGCGTTGCGCCAGCAACGGATATAGCGAAAACCGCCACAATGGCCCATAATGCCGCTATCGAAGCGTGCCAATGCACGCCGATAGCGGACTTTTTGCGTTTCCGTAGCGCCGCTTAGTAGCGTTACATTTGCGATGAGAGGATTAGATGGACGAACACGATGCCAAAGACCTACCCCGAAGAGCTGGCTGAATGGGTGAAGGGACGGGAAGCCAAGAAGCCGCGCCAGGACAAGCACGTGGTCGCGTTCCTGGCCGTCAAGAGCGACGTTCAAGCGGCGCTCGATGCGGGCTATGCGATGAAAACGATCTGGGAGCACATGAAGGAAACCGGCCGGCTGCGCTGTCGGTACGAAACATTCACCCAGCACGTGAAGCGGTACATCAAGGCCGCGCCGGTAGCTTCCCCGCCGCCTCCCGCCACTCCCCCGGACAGCCAGCCCAAGGGCGCGAAGCCCGAGCCGAAGGCCGCCCCGCCGGCCTCGGAATCCAAGAGTGAGCCGCCCAAGATCGGCGGCTTCACGTTTGATGCGACTCCAAAGAAAGAGGATTTACTGTAATGGCGAAAATTCACATGGTTCTGCAAGGCAAGGGCGGCGTCGGCAAGTCGATGATCGCGGCCACCATCGCGCAGTACAAAGCCGGCAAGGGACAGAAGCCGCTTTGCATCGACACCGATCCGGTGAACGCGACGTTCGAGGGCTACAAAGCCCTCAACGTGCGCCGGCTCAACATCATGGACGGCGACGAGATCAACACCCGGAATTTCGACGCCCTGGTCGAGATGATCGCGTCGGCCGAGGGCGACGTCATCATCGACAACGGGGCCAGCTCGTTCGTGCCGCTGTCGCACTACCTCATCAGCAACCAGGTGCCGGCGCTGCTCCAGGACATGGGCCACGAACTCGTGGTGCATACGGTCGTCACCGGCGGCCAGGCCCTGGTGGACACGGTGAGCGGCTTCGCCCAGCTCGCCAGCCAGTTCCCGGCCGAATGCCTGTTCGTGGTCTGGCTGAACCCGTATTGGGGGCCAATCGAGCACGAGGGCAAGGGGTTCGAGCAGTTGAAGGCGTACACGACCAACAAGGGCCGTGTGTCCGCCATCATCCAGATTCCGGCGCTGAAAGAGGAAACCTACGGCCGCGACTTCGCCGAAATGCTCCAGGATCGGCGCACCTTCGATGAGGCCCTGGCCGATTCGGCGCTCACGATCATGACGCGGCAGCGGCTCAAGATCGTGAAAACCCAGCTCTTCGCCCAGCTCGAAAACGCGGCGGTGCTCTGATGGCGGCCGACGACAAGATCGAGGAGCTGATACGGGAGATCGCGGCCAAGCACGGCATCGCCGTGGGCCGCGACGATCCGATCTTGATCCTCCAGACCATCAACATGAAGCTGATGCAGGACAGCGCATCGGCCCAGCAGGAAATCTTGGACGCCTTCAAGTCGGAACTGGAGTCCATCGCCCACCGATGGGGTGATGACGCCAAGGGAAAGGCGGAAAGGACGCTCAACGCGGCGTTGGCGGCCAGCAAGGACGCCATGACGCGGGGAATGCAGGAGGGCGCGAAGGCGGCCGCCGAGGCCGTGCGGCGTGAGGTTGAGGCGGTGACGGCGCAGCTCGTCGCGCCGATCCGCGAGGCGCGGCGCGTCGCCATGATGAACATGGTCGCGGCCGGCATGGCGGTCGTGGCCGCCGGCCTGGCCCTGTGGGCCTCGCTGTAGATGGCGATGCGGGATCTCATCGTCAGAACTGGCGATGGTCGACCGCGCCGGCGGCATCGCCAGGTTCGGCGATGCTGGCCAGCTCCCGGCATCGTCGCTTGTGACGATGCTGCAGGATGATTCCACCAGGCCCTCGGCGGGCCTCCCTCGCCAGAAATGGCGATGCTCGAGAAAAAAGCCCGGCGACCGCCGGGCTTCGTTTTTATGCGGGCCTGGCTGACAGGCCCAAGGACTGCGATCTCCCTGGCCGCTCCTGGGCCTGGGATTGCTTGCGCTCCTGCTCCTGCTTGCGCATCAGCAGCTCATGCCGGCGGGCGGCCTCGCGCATGGCATCCCAATCGGAAGCCAGCTCGGGGTTCTCGGCGCGCATCTTGCGCGTCGCCAGCTCTTCGATCTTCGGCGAGTGCAGGCCCATGCCTTCCTTGATCTCGCGGACGGCCTCCAGGCGCGCGTGAAGCGTCTGCAAGCGGGCCTGCTGCTGCGCCTGCTGGTTCTGCCAGGCTCGCTTAGAGCCGGGCAAGGAAAGCCGGCCAGGCGCGGACGCCTGGGTCTGCTGCAAACGGGCCTGCTGCCGGTCGATCAGGTTTTCTAGCCTGTCCTCGATGTGCTCCACCTGGTCGTGCTTGGCCTGCACGTAGAGCGCCAGGGTTTCGGGGTAGGACTGCTCGACCGGGGCCGCCTCTAGGGTGGCCTGCTGCTCGATCTCGGCCGCCTGGGCGGCCTCCAGCAAGTCGGCTCCGGTGTCCTCGCGCGAAGCGCCGAAGGCGGCACCGCCGAGGGTGGCCGGCGCGCTGACGCGGGCCGGCTTGGTGGCGCGGCTCTCGGTGCCGCTGCCGGGGATGGTGAGTCGTTTCAAGGGCGTGCCTCCTTTTTAGCCGCTAAAGCTACATGGAGCGCCCCCGCGTCAGTTTCGGGGCCTCTGCGGCGACTGCCGCCTTGCCCTGGGCGTTGTAGCTGATGCTCTTTGCGCTCCCAATTTCAGGTACTTTATCGAAATCTGACCGAGCGTGCATGACAAAGTTCTTGCCGATCTGCTGGTACACGTTGGTGGCGTCGGCATGAACGATCACGCCGGCGTGGGTCTGCTTCTTGTCGGCCGCTTGGGCCGTGTACAGGTTGTAGATGCCGGGCTTCAACGCGCCCGCCTTGTCTACTTTCTGATTCGTCCAAGCGCCGTCCTTTTCGGCCTGAACGATGCGTTGACCGTTCATGACCAAGAGGCGTTCTTTCATCGGGCACTCCTATGGTTGCCGTAGTTCTCAAAAGGGTGATGGTGGCCCCATGCAAGCCGCGCTCCAACAAAAAAGCCGACCTCGGCAAAGCGAGGCCGGCTCTTCCCAGCGGCCGGGTTGTGCGTTTTGTCAGGGTTCCAGGGTAATTTTAAGGAAAACCAACCGATTTATCAGGTCTTTTTGCGTCCGCCGCTGGTCGGATCGGCCGCCCGGCCTTGCGCCATGACGGTTTCCAGGGCCTCCAGCCGGCCGCGAAGCCCGGCCGCTTCCTCGCGGGCCTGGGCAGCGTCGCGCTTCGCCTGGTCGCGCTCGCCCTGGGCGGCGGTCAGCCGCTCGGCCTGGCGGTGTGCCTCGGCCGCCATCGCCTTGCGCTGCTCCTGGTGGGCCTGCTCGGCCGCCTCGGCCTTGGCCTGCACCTTCACCAGCTCCGCGCGCACCTGGTCGCGCTCGGCGGCGGCCGCCTCGGTGGCCTTCCGCTGCTCGGCCTGAGCGGCGCGCGCCTGGTCGGTCGCCTGGTTCGCCCGCTCCAGGTCGGCACGCAGCTCGCCGGCGCGGCGCTCGATCTCGGCGGTACGGCTGTTCGCGGCCGCGAGGTCGGCCCGCAGGGCCTCCACCTGGTCGGCGCTGGCCGTGGCCCTCTCCTGGGCCTTGTCGCGCTCTGCGCGCGCCTGGCGGGCTTCCTGATGGGCGTGATCCAGCTCCGTGCGCAGCTCGCCGGCCCTGGCCTCGGCCGTGGCCGCGCGCTCGCTGGTCGCCGCGAGCTTGCCGCGCAGCTCGTCGGCCTCGCCCTTGGCGGCCGCCTCGACGGCCTCCAGGGCCGCGATGCGGGCCTTGGCCTCGTCCAGCTCGCCGGTGAGCTGGTCGGCCAGCTCTGCGGCTTCCTGGCGCGCTGCTTCCGTCTCCTGGCGCACGGCCTCCAGCGCCTCGCGCTCGGCGGCCAGGCGGTTGTTCGCCATTTCCAGCGCCACGGCCCACAAGTCGCCGCCCAGCTCGGCCAGCTTGTCAGTGATCGCCTGCGGTGCCGGCTCGCGGATCGGGGCGGCCTGGCTGGCCTTGCGTGCGCGCCACTCGTTCATCGCCTCGCTGATGGTGGTGAAGCTGCCGCTGCCGAGCTGCTTGCGCACGTTCGCCAGCGTGGGGTTCTGGCCGGCCGCGTCCAGTTCGTCGGCCACCGCAAATATCTGCTCCTTCGAGATCGCCATGTCGGGCCTCCTTTGGCCGGTTGTATGTTGTAGCGTGAAGCATACTACAACATACAACACTACGCAAGCGGTTTAGCTGAACTTTTTTTAGCGGCTAAAACGCGGGCAAAAAAAGCCCCGCTCGATGGCGGGGCGATGGGTGGGGGTCGGTGGTCGGCGATGCCCGGCGCTGGGCGTGTCAGCCCTCCAGCAGCGCGACAAGCTGCACGGTGCCAAGGTCGGCCTCGAACTCCTGGCCGTCATCCTCGTATTTGAGCCAGGCCCAGCCCTCGGCCGGGGGCCGGCGGTTGAGGATCAGCCGTGCCGGCCGGTCGTCGTGCTTGACCTGGATGATGGCCTTCTTGAGCTTGTCGGGGTCGGCCTCCTTCGGCTCCTTCTTCCCCTTGGCGTCATCATCCTGCGGCCCCTGCTCGCCGTCGCCGGCCTCGGCGTCGGTCTTGCCGGTCAGCGCATCGACGGTGTTGGGATCACGGTCGCCGTCCTCGTGACTGCGCTTGTCCTCCAGGAACTCGCGCAGCAGCTTCACCGAGCCGCGCGTCAGCTCCTGGCTGTCGTCGGCCAGCCAGGCGGCCACCTCGTCGGGGTTCTTCTTGTAGGCCGTCACCAGCTCGTTGATGACAGTCACGTCCTTGCCCCGGCCGCTATTGAACGCCTCGGCAATGGGTTCGGGCAAGTCCAGCAGCGTGACGTGCTGCGTGACGAAGGCCGGCGACTTGCCGATCTCCTTGGCGATCTCGCCCTTCTTCTTGCCCTTCGCCAGCTCGCGGCCGATGAAGTCGGCGATCTCACGCGCCGTCAGCTCGTTGCGTTGCAGGTTCTCGATAACCTGGTCGGCCTCGTTGTAGTCGTTGTCGATGAAGGCCGGGATCGTGGTCTTGTGCGCCCACTTCGAGCCGCGATAGCGCCGCGCGCCGTGGTTGATGAGGTAGCGCCCCGGTGCGTCCGGGTTCTCGCGCACGCTGATGGGCGACTTCACGCCGCGCGCTTTGATCGTCTCGCCGATCTCCGCGATGCTCTCCGGCGAGAAGCCGGGGTTGTCGGCCGTGCGCGGCTGGTGCGGGTCTTCGTCGATCAGGTCAAGCGGCAGCTCCTGCGGGCCTGCGCCGCCGGCGTTGGCCGCCGGCTGCTCGTTCAGCAGGCCGGCCAGGTCGCCCAGCCCGTCCAGGCCCAGCCCGGACGATTGCGGCTTGTCCTGCTCCTTCTTCTTGGCGTTGGTCTTGGCGCTCATTGCGCGATCTCCATCTTCGTGAACACGTAATCCGCCAGCGCACGCACCTCCTGGGTGGCCTTCCGCGCGGCGGTCTTCTTGATCTTCCACACCGGCATCTGCTCGCCCAGCGCCTCGGCGATGCTGTCACGCGCGCCGATGCTGAACGGCAAGATGAGCTGCGGGTATGCCTGCTGCAACGTCGCCAGGTTGTTGACGTGGCGCGGCTTCCGCGCGTCCACCTTGTTCGGCACCATGCCGAGGAAGCGCAGCTTGGGGTTCTGCTTGCGCAGGTTGCTGATGACCGCGACCATCTTCTTCATGCCCTGCAAGCTGTACGCCTCCATTTCGATGGGCGACAGCATGTAGTCGGCCGTCAGCACGGCCGCCGTCATGGCGACGCCAAGGGAGGGGGCCGTGTCGATCAGGCACACGTCGAAGAACTCGCCCAGCGCGGCCACACTGGCCCGCAGCGCGGCGGCCGCCTGGGAAAGCTCCATCTTGTCCAGGTTCGCCAGGTTGGCGTCTGCCGCGATCAGCGCCAGGCCGTCATCCTCCCGGTCAGCGAACCAGGCGCGCAGCTCGTCGCCGCCGGCGGTGAACATGCGACTGGCGGGATAGCCCGAGTCGTGGCCGGCCAGCGTCCAGCTCGCATTGCCCTGGGTGTCCAGGTCGATCACTGCAACCCGAAGGCCGCGCTCCTGGAAGTCGAACGCCAGGTGGCAGGTTGCGAACGTCTTGCCTTGACCGCCTTTCTGAATTGCCGTGACCAGTGTTTTCATGAGTTGGGTTCCTGTTTCCTCTTTCCCTTGGCGTCGGCTTCCCAACGCTTGACGATGAACGCTTGATGCTCCGGCAGTACCGCCGTCACCCGCTCGAAGCCCTGCGGGAGCACTTCCCCCGCCACTGCCCACACGCGGCTGACCGCTTGCGATACCGCCCCCTTGGTCAGCCCCAGCGAGGCCACAAACTCGGCCTGGGGCCTTCCATCGACCAGCACGCCGCGCGCTATGTCGATGGTCTGTTGCCCGATCTCCAGGCCCTTGATCGCCGCCTGGAATTGGGCTTCGGTTAGCCGTTTCTTCATGGAGAACACCCATATAAACTCCACACCCGGTTGTTGAACAAAAGGCGGTGCCAGCCGCCGACCATGTGCAGAAGTTTAGCTAAACTCGCCGCCCGCGTCAAGCGTTTTAGCGGCTAAAAATGGGCGCGTGATCTTCTTTCTTGGCGTTCAACCTGGCCGCGTCAGCGGCACTCATGAAGAACGTCATCAGCGGGCCGACCGTGCGGCTCGAACCGTTGGCAAAGCACACGTCGAACTGACCGCCGGCGGTGTGCGGATCGACGCCTTCCACCAGTCGCCAGGGGTCAAGGCCCCATTCCTCGGATTGCGCGCTGTACCAATAGGCCGGCGCATCGCCGTTCAAGTCGCTGGCCGCGTACTCGCGCACCAGGACGGCCACCCGGCCGGTGTTCGGCTCCACGAATCCCGGCGGGTAGGGTAGGGTCTGTTTTTTCATGTCAAAGCCCCTTCGGCTTGTAGATCGAAACGAAGTAGGTGATCGCGGTCAGCACCGCGAAGTACGCCAGGAACGACCAACCGGCATACACGCCAGGCGTGTTCCAGTGGTAGAGCATCCGCACGAACTGGAAGAAGGTGGCAATCGACAGCACCCACTTGAGGATCGGCCAGACCAGCACGGTCGCCACCCATACGAACTTGACCAGGCCGGCCAGCAGGCCAGCACCGGGGGCCTTGTTGGGGGCAGCAGACGCGGCGGCAGGCTCCACCGGCGCGGGCGCGGCGGGCTGCTCGATCTCCTTGGGGAACTTGATGATGTTGGACATAGCTTGACCCTCCACGCGCTTACGTGTTGAATGCTGGGTGCTCCCACTCGGAAGCATGGTTACGGTGTGCCAGCACCAGGCCAAGCGCCCCGGATCACTCCGGGGCGTTCCTCCACCTGGGGCCGCCCTTGATCTTGCCTCGGCTCACGCAATACTCCTTCTTGGCGTCCTCGATAGGCCCGGCCGTTGCCGACCGGGCCATGTGCTCTTACCAGCCGGCCCGGCGCTTGGCCTGCTCGACGGCTTCCATCGACCAATGGCCCTTGGCCTGCCCCTCCAGGGAGCATCCGGCGAAGTACGCCTTGCCGCGCAGTTCCTCGGCTTTGCACACCAGCTCGGCCGCCTCGGCCATCATGGCCGCGATCTCGTCACGGCGGGCCGGGAAGTCGGTCGCTGCCGCGCCCTCCAGCTCGTCAATCCAGGGCATAATCTTGTTGTCGCTCATCGGACTTTCTCCGGTAGTTGACCTGGGCAATGTGCCCGGCCTTCAAGTGCTATATTAGGGCAAAATGCCCTAGCCTATCAAGCACTTTAGCTAAACTTTTTTCGCTTTACCGGAATCCGAAGGCTAAACTTTAGCCGCTAAAACCTTTCCCTTGGCGTCAATCCTCTTTCCAGATCACGCCCAGCCCGGCCTGGTCGCACAGGATCGCCCATGCCGCATAGGGAATCGGGGTGTCCTCGCCGATCCAGCGGCGGATCGTGCGGTCGCCCTTCGCGCCCAGCCCCAGCGCCTTCGCGGCCTTGCTGCCGCTGAACCCGGCCAGGCGCAGCACCTCTCGGACTTCCTCGCCGGTCGGTTGCGCCCAGCGTTCGGCCGGCTTCAAGCACTCCAGCCGGATATTGGCGTCGTTCGTCATTCGTTCGTTCTCCTGGTCAAGTGATAAGCCGCAACTGGTCGAAGCCGTAGATCGACTGGATGCAGCTCGGGTCTGAATCGACCACGCGCCGGCCTGCGCGATTGGTCTTGTACGTTACCGGCCTGTCGTCGTGCGCCCACACCTGGCGGGTGTCGGGATGCACCTTCACGATGATGATGCGCTTGCCGATGTAGCGGTCGAAAACCGGGTGATGGACGCTCACGATCTCGCACCGCTGGCCGGGCTTGAACTCCACCAGGTCGGCCGGGCCTCCATCGCCATTCCTGGCGATGCTGCAGGTTGCCGCGCTCGCTCGCGGCATCGTTGTTTCCGGCGATACAGGCCCGCCCTCGCCCGGCTCGGCATCGTCGGCTTTGACGATGCTGCAGGTCATCGTCGTTTCTGGCGATGCGGGATCTCGCTCCGGGCCTGCGCCGGTGATTTTTCCCTTGGCGTCCAACCCGGCGGCCCTGGCCGCCTTGATCCTGGTCGCGGCCTCGGCCGCCCAGCGCCTGGCGATGAAGGCCCGATGCGAGGGCAGCACCACATCGACCAGGACGAACCCCGGCGGCACCAGGACGGTCGCCGGTGCGCGCCGCGCCGGCGGCTCCAAGCCGGCCAGCCAAGCGGGCAGGGGAGCATCGGCCAGGCGGTCGCGGTAGCTGGCCTCGACCATCACCGGGCGCTTCTTCTCGGCTCGCTGCGCAGCCAGGATGCCGCGCGCAACCTCGTCCACCGTCATGCAGCCCTGCGCCGTGTCGAAGTGCGAGCGGTAGCCCGTTTCGGAGATAAACGGCCTGTCCAGGTCGATGACGTGGAACTGGAAGTGGGCACCCAGCGGCCCGCCGTAGCCGGCCTCGTACTCCACCAGGGCGCGCATGTCGCCATCCGCGACCAGGAACTGGCCGCGCTGGCCCCACAAGGGCACGTCGCCAGGCACCGCCGCGCAATGGCGCTCGATGACCTGGCCGGGCGCGTCGTGGTCGGCCATGCTGCCCACGTGCGTTCCGCCGTTCATCTTCCAGATGACGGCCTCGTATCGGTCGCTGGCCGCCTCGGCGGCCGCACCGTCACCGCGCATGATCGCCGCGTCGATCTCCACCACGGCCGCCACGGCGGCGGCCAGCAGCTCGTCGCGGTCGGTGGGCAGCTCGGCCAGCAGCTCGGCCGCCGGCGCGTTCCAGTCCTGGCCCGGCTGGGCCGGCGTCTTGCGTTTCTTCGCCATCGGCCGGCCCCTCAAGTGTCAGCACGCCGCCACGCGATCACGTCGCGGGCTTCGTAGCCGTGGCGCTTGCAGTCGTCGCAGAATCCCGAGCTGAACCCCTTGTGGTTCGTGCCGATCCATGCGGCCGGCTTGCCGCATTCGTGGCCGTAGGTGCCCGGCTCGGCGTTGTGGCACTTGCCGTCCGTCGCGTAGCTGTTCGTCGGTGCCTGGGGAGCGTTGTTCCTGGTCATGGTCGCCTCCTGGAAGCCCCGGCCGAAGCCGGGGCCGCCCCTCATCAGTCAATAGCCCGGTAGATCGCGGCCGCCTCGGCGTGGCTGGCTGCGAAGCCGCGCAGGAAGTGATAGCGGTCGATCAGGGCATCGCCGGCGTCCGTGTCGGCGGCCTCGGCCGCGAGCTGACCCAGCGCGAACAGGGTTGCGACAATGCCGGCGGCGTCGGCCGACAACTCGCCTCGGAAGCCGTTGCCGTCCACCTCGATCTCCAGGCGGTCGGCCAGGTCGGGGGCCATGTAAAAACCGCCGTCCGACAAGGTGTAGTAGTGCCAATACGCGCCGCTGTAGCGTTCGCAGAGCCGGCGAAGCCAGGCATACACCAGGGCCTCGCCGCGCATCATCAGACGCGGGCCGAAGTAGGCGGGCAGGAAGTCGAGGCGCTGGGCCTCGGCGACCAGGGAAGCGGTAACGGGTTGCTCTTGGGTGTTCATCGGACTTTCTCCGGTAGTTGACCTGGGCGAAATGCCCGGCCTTCAAGTGCTATATTAGGGCAAAATGTCCTAATCGTCAAGCACTTTAGCTAAACGTTTTAGCCGCTAAACCTTGCCCTTTCCCTTGGCGTGCATTACAATGTAATTCACGAACCCAACCGGAGAACCAATCATGGCTGCAAACCAGCTCGTACAAACGCGCATCGACGGCGCGATCAAGGAAGAAGCGGCGGCCGTCCTGGCCGCGATGGGCCTTACCGTGTCCGACGCGGTGCGGCTGCTGCTCACGAAGGTGGCCCAGGACAAGGCGCTGCCCTTCGAGCCGCTGATTCCGAACGCCACCACCATCGAGGCGATGAAGGAAGCCCGCAAGGGCAAGCTGCCGCGCTTCGCCACCGTCAACGATCTGATGGCCGATCTGCATGCGGCAGATTGAGCGCACCGGCCAGTTCAAGCGCGACTACAAGCGCGAGGCGAAAGGGCAGCACCGGGCCACGCTCGACGCCGACCTGGTGCCCGTCCTGGTCGCGCTCGCCGACGACCAGCCGCTGGAACCTCGGCACCGCGACCACGCGCTGACCGGGGACTGGAAGGATCACCGGGATTGCCACGTCAAGCCCGACCTGGTGCTGATCTACCAGAAGCCCGACGCCGACACGCTGCGCCTGGTGCGCCTCGGCTCTCACTCCGAACTCGGCTTGTGATCGGCGCGGGCCTGGCCCCGCGTCTCACGTTTCATTGACACTTGAGGGGCGCTTTCCGCGCCACCGGCCGAGCTGGCCGACCCCCTTCCTTGGCGTAAAACCTGCGGCGGTGGAGCTGCTGCGATGCTTGAGGATCGCGCGGCCGGTCGAACCGCGGCGACCTGGTTGGGGAGTGTGAGGGGGCTTTGCCCCCTCGCAAGCTCTCGAACTTACTGCCTTCCGCCAGGCGCTTGCGCCTGGCTCTCCTAAGCCGTAGCGCCGAAGGCGCTCCATTGTGGGGTGAGGCCGCAAGGCGGCCGAGGGGCGTAGCCCCTGGGGGGATGGGAGGCCGCTTGCGGCCGGGTGGGATCGAGAAGGGGGGTTTCCCCCCTTCGGCGGCCGGTCATGCTGCGCGGTAGCTTGGGCCGTGTTGCCGTTTTTTTCGCCAGCCTCTGGTTAAAACTACCTGGTTATATAAAAAGGTTATAAAGACGGTTAAAAACCTGGTTAGCATGACCGAAAAACGCGCGTAAACCGTTGTCACGCCAAGGAAAAGCGCGAAGAGGCCGCCCCTCAAGTGTCAATGGATAAGCCCCCCATGTGTCAATACGCTGCCCCTCAAGTGTCAAGAACCGCGCCCCTCAAGTGTCAGTAGGGCCGCCCCTCAAGTGTCAATACCGGGGCAGGGTTCCTAACAGGGTTATCCACAACTTCGGTGGATAACTCCATGCCGATCAGGCACTTAGGCCGCCTCGGCGGCCGCCTGGACGGCTCGACCAGGCCGAAATCGGCCGCTGCCCCCCAAGTGTCAACATCGCGCCGGCCCCGCTGCCCCTCAAGTGTCAACGTCAGGGCTGCGCCGGCCGGCCTCGGCCGACTTGTCCCGAAACTGTCCACAACGGCCGCGCCGGTGGGGCAGGGCAGGGAAGGCCCGTCAGGGCCGCAAAGCCCAGCGGCGAGGGCCACCGGCCCGGTGAGCGTCGGGAAGGCGCTGGAAGCCCGCCAGGGGCGAGACGGGCGGCTCTGCCGCCTGGCTCGATGCGCAGCACGACATAGCCGGTTCTCGCGGCCGCCGGCCGGGAGAATCCCCCGCAGCTCGGCCCCTCAAGTGTCAAAGGGTGGATCTCATCGTCAGAAGCGGCGATGCGAGATCCAGCGCCGGCGTCGGCCGTCATCGTCGGAACTGGCGATGGGGCCCTCGGTTCATCGTCAAAGGTGGCGATGGTCGACCGTGGCCAGGACGTGGCCAGCCTCGCCGGAAGTGACGATGCTGCAGCTCGACGTGCGCGAGCTGGTGCGCGGTACTGCCTGGGGTCGCCTCAGAAAACGGAAAATAAAGCACGCTAAGCCGGTTGCAGCGGTCGTAGCGGCCTGAACTTGCCCGCGCCGATCTTGGCGCTGCTGCGCCAGAGGTAATCGCCGGTGAGGTTGATGTGCTCCCAACCGAGCGGCGACAGGTACTGCAACAGCGCGTCATCAACGGCATGGCCGTTGCCACGCAGCGCGTGCGCAGCCCGTTCCAGATAGACCGTGTTCCACAACACGACGGCAGCCGTTACCAGATTGAGGCCGCTAGCCCGGTAGGGGTCTCCTCGTTTTCAGTGCAATAAGTGACGGTACGAAAAGCTAGCACTGGCGCGGAGGTGGTGTTGGTAGATCGTTGATTTCATTGACTTTCCTGTTCACTTTCAAATCTGCGATTCGTGGCGTCAAACCGTGGTCGGTTTCATCCATTGGTGCCAGTTATCGATGCATTTGGCCGCGAAGGCAGGATTTGGTCAGCATAGCGGTCAACCGGGAAGCGAAACACACCCCGCAAGTTGATGCTCTCCAGCCTGGTGGGCGCAATCTTCCCGATCAGTTCCGGTGGAATGACCTGGC
>NZ_JAAKGV010000048.1 GCF_011043735.1 Methylobacterium sp. DB0501
AAGTCGTACTTCGACAGAAGCTCGCGCACCTCGAGCTCGACCAGATCCAGAAGCTCCGGATCGTCGACCATGTCGACCTTGTTCATGAACACCACCAGCGCAGGAACGCCGACCTGGCGCGCCAGCAGGATGTGCTCGCGGGTCTGCGGCATCGGGCCGTCGGCCGCCGACACCACCAGGATCGCGCCGTCCATCTGCGCCGCCCCGGTGATCATGTTCTTCACGTAGTCGGCGTGCCCGGGGCAGTCGACGTGCGCGTAGTGACGGTTCGACGTCTCGTACTCGACGTGCGCCGTCGAAATCGTGATGCCCCGCGCCTTCTCCTCCGGCGCCTTGTCGATCTGGTCGTACGCCGTGAAGGTCGCACCACCCGTCTCGGCCAGCACCTTCGTGATCGCCGCAGTCAGAGAGGTCTTGCCATGGTCAACGTGACCGATGGTGCCGATGTTGCAGTGCGGCTTCGTCCGCGAAAACTTTTCCTTGGCCATCGCCAAAACTCCGTCGATCGAATGCGTGCGGTTTAGTCTGGATTGGCACCCGCCGTGGCGGGCGCCGAAGCTGAGACGCGGCCTTAGCTCAGGCCGACATCATCAAGCGTACTTGGCAACCACCTTCTCGGCCTCGCCGCGCGGGACCTCTTCGTAGTGGTCGAACTGCATCGTGAAGTTCGCGCGGCCCTGGGTGAAGGAGCGCAGCTGGTTCACGTAGCCGAACATGTTGGCGAGCGGCACCATCGCGTTGATGACGTTGGCATTGCCACGCATGTCCTGGCCCTGGATCTGGCCGCGCCGGGAGTTCAGGTCGCCGATGACCGAACCGGTGTAATCCTCCGGGGTCACGACCTCGACCTTCATCACCGGCTCGAGCAGGACCGAGCCGCCCTTCTGCAGAGCCTCGCGGAGCGCCGCCCGCGAGGCGATCTCGAAGGCCAGCGCCGACGAGTCGACTTCGTGGTAGGCGCCGTCGATCAGCTCCACCTTGATGTCGACCACCGGGAAGCCCGCCAGGATACCGGCGGTCAGCACGCTGTTGAGGCCCTTCTCGACGCCCGGGATGTACTCCTTCGGCACCGAGCCACCGACGATCTTCGACTCGAACTGGTAGCCGGCGCCCGGCTCGTTCGGCTCGACGACGAACTTCACCCGCGCGAACTGGCCGGTACCACCGGTCTGCTTCTTGTGGGTGTAGTCGATCTCCGTGCGCTTGGTCAGCTTCTCCCGGTACGCGACCTGCGGCTGGCCGATATTGGCCTCGACCTTGTAGGTGCGCTTCAGGATGTCGACTTTGATGTCGAGGTGGAGCTCGCCCATCCCCTTCAGGATGGTCTGGCCCGACTCCTGGTCCGTGGAGACCCGGAACGACGGGTCCTCGGCGGCGAGCTTCGAGAGCGCGATGCCGAGCTTCTCCTGGTCCGCCTTGGACTTGGGCTCGACGGCGATCTCGATGACCGGCTCCGGGAACTCCATCTTCTCGAGGATCACGGCCTTGGTCGGGTCGCACAGCGTGTCGCCGGTGCGGGTGTCCTTCAGGCCCGCGAGCGCCACGATGTCGCCGGCGAATGCCTCCTTGATGTCCTCGCGGTTGTTCGCGTGCATCAGGAGCATGCGGCCGACCCGCTCCTTCTTGTCGCGGGTCGAGTTGATGACGTTCGCGCCCGAATCGATCTTGCCCGAGTACACGCGACAGAAGGTGATCGTGCCGACGTGGGGATCGTCCATGATCTTGAAGGCGAGCATGGAGAAAGGATCGGAATCGAGCGGGCGGCGGACCACCTCTTCCTCGGTCTTGAAGTCGATGCCCTTGATCTCGCCGCGGTCCGCGGGAGACGGCAGGTAGTCGACGACGCCGTCGAGCAGGGGCTGCACGCCCTTGTTCTTGAACGCCGAGCCGCACATCACCGGGTGGAACGCGCGACGCTGCACGGCCGTGCGCACCAGCTTGCGCATGGTGTCCTCGTCCGGCTCGACGCCGTCGAGGTAGGCCGCCATGGCGTCGTCGTCCATCTCGACGCAGGCCTCGACCAGCTTGGTGCGGTACTCCGCAGCCTGGTCGGCGAGGTCGGCCGGGATCTCCTCCTCGGAGTAGTTGGCGCCGAGCGCCTCACCCGACCACACGATCGCCTTCATCTTGATCAGGTCGATGACGCCCTTGAACGAGCTCTCGGCGCCGATCGGCAGCTGCAGGCAGACCGGCTTGCCGGCCACGCGGTCGATGATGTCGGCCACGCACTTGAAGAAGTCGGCGCCGATCTTGTCCATCTTGTTGACGAACACGATGCGCGGCACGTCGTACTTGTCGGCCTGGCGCCACACCGTCTCGGTCTGCGGCTCGACGCCCTGGTTGCCGTCGAGCACGCAGACGGCGCCGTCGAGCACGCGGAGCGAGCGCTCCACCTCGATGGTGAAGTCGACGTGGCCGGGGGTGTCGATGATGTTCAGGCGCTTGTCGCGCCAGAAGCAGGTGGTCGCAGCCGAGGTGATCGTGATGCCACGCTCCTGCTCCTGCTCCATCCAGTCCATGGTGGCGGCGCCCTCATGGACCTCGCCGATCTTGTGGGACTTGCCGGTGTAGTAGAGGATCCGCTCGGTCGTCGTGGTCTTGCCGGCATCGATGTGGGCCATGATGCCGAAGTTGCGGTAGTCCTCGATCGCGTGCGTGCGGGGCATCGGGGGGCTCCTGAAGAAGGGGGCCGCCGCGCTGTAGAAGGCGGCGGCGAAGCAGCGTTTACCAGCGATAGTGCGAGAACGCGCGGTTGGCCTCGGCCATCCGGTGGGTGTCCTCGCGCTTCTTCACGGCATTGCCGCGGTTATTGGCGGCGTCGAGCAGCTCGGCCGAGAGGCGCTCGACCATGGTGCGGTCGTTGCGCGAGCGGGCGGCCTGGATCAGCCAGCGGATCGCCAGCGCCTGACGGCGCTCGGTGCGGACCTCGACCGGGACCTGATAGGTCGCGCCGCCGACGCGGCGGGAGCGGACCTCGATCGCCGGGGCGACGTTGTCGAGAGCGGCGCGGAACACCTCGATCGGATTCGCCTTGGCGCGGGCCTCGATGATGTCGAACGCGCCGTACACGATGGTCTCGGCGACCGACTTCTTGCCCTCGTACATCACCGAGTTCATGAACTTGGTGAGGACGATGTCGCCGTACTTGGCGTCGGGGATGATCTCGCGCTTCTCGGCGCTGTGGCGGCGGGACATCGCTCGCTCCGTTCTTAAGCTCTAAAAATCAACTGTTGTGCCCCACGCAGGCCGCCTCGAACCACTTGGTCGGCAGCATCCTTGCGGGACAGGCGATAAGGTACCGGTCCGCTTGGTCGGGTCTTACTTCGGACGCTTGGCGCCATACTTCGAGCGGCGCTGCTTGCGGTTCTTGACGCCCTGGGTGTCGAGAACGCCGCGCAGGATGTGGTAGCGCACGCCCGGAAGATCCTTGACGCGGCCGCCGCGGATCATCACCACGGAGTGCTCCTGAAGGTTGTGGCCCTCGCCCGGGATGTAGCCGATGACCTCGAAGCCGTTGGTCAGGCGGACCTTGGCGACCTTCCGGAGCGCCGAGTTCGGCTTCTTCGGGGTCGTGGTGTAGACGCGGGTGCAGACGCCGCGCTTCTGCGGGCAGGCATCGAGAGCCGGCACCTTGTTGCGGGCCTTCTGCGCCTTCCGCGGATTGGCGATCAGCTGGTTGATCGTCGGCATGCCATTCCTCTCGCAACGCATCGCCGTCCTGGCGACCGTCGTTTCGCAAATCTCGTCTGAACGACCGTCGCTTCCCGGAAGAAGCGCAACGCAAATCGCGCCCCAGGCTGAAACCAGCCTTTGGCGCGCCATGCGAGCAGAGGACCACCGGGAGCAAAGCCCCAGCGATCATGCCGGTCTGACACGTGTCAGTCGGTTGAAGTTCGGTCGCGTTTAGGAGACTTGGATCGAGGCACGAGGGGCACGTCGATCAGCTGTCGCCTACGGCCAGCCGTTCAGTAGGAGGGGCTATTACGGGCTCGTCCGCCGGACGTCAAGCGGAAACTTTCCCTTAAAGCTTGGCTGCTTACGCGCAAAAGCCGGCGCTCCCCCGCGGGAGCGCCGGCCTGTTTTCGCGCGGGCGGCGGGCGCTCACGCCCGCCGCGATCCCCCCTGCCCTACTCGGCGGCGGGGAGGTGCTCGGCGACCGCCGCGCCGCTCTCGGCCGACTTCTGGGCCATGATGAGCCCGTCGCGCCGGCGCGCGATCGACTTGATGTCGGAGATCATCGCGCCGGTGCCCGCCGGGATCAGCGAGCCGACGATGACGTTCTCCTTCAGGCCCTCGAGGTTGTCGACCTTGCCGTTGACCGCCGCCTCGGTGAGGACGCGGGTGGTCTCCTGGAACGAGGCCGCCGAGATGAACGAGCGGGTCTGCAGCGAGGCCTTGGTGATGCCGAGCAGGACGGGGACGCCCTGGATCGGCTTCTTGCCCTCGGCGAGCAGCTTCTCGTTGAACTCCGCCAGCTCCATCCGGTCGATCTGGTCGCCGGTCAGGATCTCGGAATCGCCGCCGTCGGTGATCTCCACCTTCTGCAGCATCTGCCGGACGATGACCTCGATGTGCTTGTCGTTGATCGACACGCCCTGGAGCCGGTAGACTTCCTGGATCTCGTTCACGAGGTAGGCGGCGAGCTCCTCGACGCCCTTGATCGCCAGGATGTCGTGCGGCGCCGGGTTGCCGTCGACGATGAAGTCGCCGAGCTCGACCACGTCGCCGTCCTGTAGGTGGATGTGCTTGCCCTTCGGGATCAGGTACTCCACCGGCTCGGAGCCGTCATGCGGGGTCAGGCTCAGGCGGCGCTTGTTCTTGTAGTCGCGCCCGAACGAGATCGTCCCCGACTTCTCGGCGATGATCGCCGCGTCCTTCGGCCGGCGCGCCTCGAACAGCTCCGCCACCCGCGGCAGACCGCCGGTGATGTCGCGGGTCTTGGCGCTGTCGGTCGAGACGCGGGCGAGGATGTCGCCGGCCTTGACCCGGGTGCCCGGATCGACGCCGATGATCGCCTCGACCGGTAGGAGCGAGCGCGCGTCCGAGCCGCGCGGCAGCTTCTGCACCCGGCCGTTCTGGTCGTGGACCGCGAGCGCCGGACGCAGGTCCGCCGTCCGCGCCGAGCCGCGCCAGTCGATGACGACGCGCTTGGCGATGCCGGTCGACTCGTCGGTGGTCTCGGTGATCGACTGGCCGTCGATCAGGTCCTCGTAGGCGACGATGCCGTCGATCTCGGTCAGGATCGGCCTCGTGTAGGGGTCCCACTCGGCGATGCGCTGGCCACGCTTGATCGCGTCACCCTCGTCCACGCGGACGCGGGCGCCGTATTGCAGGCGGTGGACCGCCCGCTCGGCACCGTCCGGCCCGACGATCACCACCGCGACGTTGCGGCCGATGGCGATCAGGTCGCCGTCCGAATTGCGGGCAAGACCGCGGTTGCGGATCTTGACCGTCCCCTCGAAGCTCGACTCGATGAAGGACGAGTCGGCGATCTGGGCCGCACCGCCGATGTGGAAGGTGCGCATCGTGAGCTGGGTGCCCGGCTCGCCGATCGACTGCGCCGCGATGACGCCGACGGCCTCGCCCATGTTGACGGGCGTGCCGCGGGCGAGGTCGCGCCCGTAGCAGGTGGCGCAGACGCCGTTCCGGGTCGCGCAGACCAGGACCGAGCGGATCTTCACTTCCTGGATGCCGGCCTTGGTGATCGCGTCGAGGTGCTTCTCTTCGATGGTCTCACCCTTGGCGACGATGATCGAGCCGTCGTTGGCGACCAGGTCCTCGGCCGTGGCGCGGCCGAGGATGCGGGTCGCCAGCGAGGCCACGACCTGGCCGGCATCGATGATCGCGCGCATCCGGATGCCGCTCTCGGTGCCGCAATCCACCTCGCGGATCACCGCGTCCTGCGCCACGTCGACGAGGCGGCGGGTCAGGTAACCGGAATTGGCGGTCTTGAGCGCGGTGTCGGCGAGGCCCTTGCGGGCGCCGTGCGTCGAGTTGAAGTACTCGAGAACGTCGAGGCCTTCCTTGAAGTTCGAGATGATCGGGGTCTCGATGATCTCGCCCGAGGGCTTGGCCATCAGACCGCGCATCGCCGCGAGCTGCTTCATCTGCGCCGGCGAGCCACGGGCGCCCGAGTGGCTCATCATGTAGATCGAGTTGACCTGCTTGTCGGCGCCGTGCTCGTCCTTCTGCACGGACGAGATGCGGTTCATCATCTCGCCGGCGAGACGGTCGGAGCACTTGGCCCAGGCGTCCACGACCTTGTTGTATTTCTCGCCCTGGGTGATCAGGCCGTCCTGATACTGCTGCTCGTAATCCTTCACGAGCGTGCGGGTCTCGTCGACGATCGACCACTTGTTGTCCGGCACGACCATGTCGTCCTTGCCGAACGAGATGCCGGCGCGGAAGGCGTGGATGAAGCCGAGACCCATGATGCGGTCGCAGAAGATCACCGACTCCTTCTGACCGCAATGGCGGTAGACGGTGTCGATCATCGCCGAGATCTCCTTCTTCGTCATCAGCTTGTTGACGACGTCGAAGGGGACGCGCTTGTGGCGCGGCAGCACGCTGGACAGGATCACGCGGCCGGGCGTGGTGTCGTAGATCCGGGAGACCTCGTTCCCCTCCGAATCGAGACCCTTCCAGCGCCACTTGATCTTGGTGTGCAGCGTGACGGTGCGCGCGGCCAGCGCGTGCTCCAGCTCGCCGAAATTACCGAACACGCCCTTCATCGGGTTCTTCGGGTCGTTCGGCTTGTGCTCACCCGGCGAGCCGTCGGCGACGATCGACAGGTAGTAGAGGCCGAGCACGATGTCCTGCGACGGCACGATGATCGGCGCACCGTTGGCCGGGTGCAGGATGTTGTTCGTCGACATCATCAGGACGCGCGCTTCCAGCTGCGCCTCGAGCGACAGCGGGACGTGCACGGCCATTTGGTCGCCGTCAAAGTCGGCGTTGAACGCGGCGCAGACCAGCGGGTGGAGCTGGATCGCCTTGCCCTCGATCAGTTTCGGCTCGAAGGCCTGGATGCCGAGCCGGTGCAGCGTCGGCGCCCGGTTCAGCATTACCGGATGCTCGCGGATCACCTCGTCCAGGATGTCCCAGACCTCCGGCTTCTCCTTCTCGACGAGCTTCTTGGCCTGCTTCACCGTGGCCGAGAAGCCCTTGGCGTCGAGGCGCGCGTAGATGAACGGCTTGAACAGCTCGAGCGCCATCTTCTTCGGCAGCCCGCACTGGTGCAGCTTCAGCTCCGGGCCGACCACGATGACCGAGCGGCCGGAATAGTCCACGCGCTTGCCGAGCAGGTTCTGGCGGAACCGGCCCTGCTTGCCCTTCAGCATGTCGGCGAGCGATTTCAGCGGGCGCTTGTTGGCGCCCGTGATGACGCGGCCGCGGCGGCCGTTGTCGAACAGCGCGTCGACCGCCTCCTGCAGCATCCGCTTCTCGTTGCGGATGATGATGTCCGGCGCGCGCAGCTCGATCAGCCGCTTCAGGCGGTTGTTGCGGTTGATGACGCGGCGGTAGAGGTCGTTGAGGTCCGAGGTCGCGAAGCGGCCGCCGTCGAGCGGGACGAGCGGGCGCAGGTCCGGCGGGATCACCGGCACGACGGTCAGGATCATCCACTCGGGCCGGTTGCCCGACATCTGGAACGCCTCGATGATCTTGAGGCGCTTCAGCAGCTTCTTGGGCTTCAGCTCGGAGGTGGTGGTGGCGATCTCCTCACGCAGGTCGGCCGCGATCTTGTCGAGGTCGAGTTCCTGCAGGATGCGCCGGATCGCCTCCGCGCCGATCATGGCGGTGAAGCTGTCCTCGCCGTACTCCTCCTGCGCCCGCAGGTACTCCTCCTCCGAGAGGAGCTGACGCTCCTTCAGGGGGGTGAGGCCCGGCTCGATGACGACGTAGGATTCGAAGTACAGGATGCGCTCGAGGTCCTTGAGCGCCATGTCGAGCAGCAGGCCGATGCGGCTCGGCAGCGACTTCAGGAACCAGATATGGGCGACGGGCGCGGCCAGCTCGATATGGCCCATGCGGTCGCGACGGACGCGCGCGAGGGTGACCTCGACGCCGCACTTCTCGCAGATCACGCCCTTGTACTTCATGCGCTTGTACTTACCGCACAAGCACTCGTAATCCTTGATCGGCCCGAAGATGCGAGCACAGAACAAGCCGTCACGCTCGGGCTTGAACGTGCGATAGTTGATGGTCTCGGGCTTCTTGATCTCGCCGTAGGACCAAGACAGGATCTTCTCAGGCGACGAGATCGAGATCTTGATCTGGTCGAAGCTCTGAGGCTGAGCCTGCTGGTTGAAAAGATTCATGACCTCTTGGTTCATGATCTGCTCCTTGGCTGACGGGGCGCCGCGAAGGGCCGGGCCGGGGCCGCCGTCTGATGAAACGGGTTTCGGCGGCTGGGGCCCTCGCTATGAGGGCCCCGCCGCCGTCGTCAGGTTGGGATCGGGTAGAGCCTACTCGGCCGCCTCGGGGGGCGCCTCGAGCTGATCGTTGGCGGCGCGCTTGGAGGACAGGAGCTCGACGTTGAGGCCGAGCGACCGCATCTCCTTCACCAGCACGTTGAAGCTCTCCGGGATGCCCGCCTCGAAGGTGTCGTCACCGCGCACGATGGCCTCATAGACCTTGGTGCGGCCGGCGACGTCGTCGGACTTCACCGTCAGCATCTCCTGCAGCGTGTAGGCGGCGCCGTAGGCCTCGAGGGCCCACACCTCCATCTCGCCGAAGCGCTGGCCGCCGAACTGCGCCTTGCCGCCCAGGGGCTGCTGGGTGACGAGGGAGTACGGACCGATCGAGCGCGCGTGGATCTTGTCGTCCACCAGGTGGTGCAGCTTCAACATGTAGATGTAGCCGACCGTGACCTTGCGGTCGAAGGGCTCGCCGGTGCGCCCGTCATAGAGCGTCGACTGGCCCGAGCGGTCGAGACCCGCCATCTCCAGCATCGTCTCGATGTCGGCTTCCTTGGCGCCGTTGAACACCGGAGTGGCCATCGGGACGCCGCGGCGCAGGTTGTTGCCGACCTCGGCGAGATCCTGATCGGTCAGGCCGGCGAGCTCCGACTCGCTGTAGATCGCCTTCATCCGCTCGCGCAGGGGCTCGATGTCGTGGGTGCGCAAGTAAGCGTCCACGGCCTGCGAGACCTGCCGGCCGAGACCGGCGGCGGCCCAGCCCAGATGCGTCTCGAGGATCTGGCCGACATTCATCCGGCTCGGCACGCCGAGCGGGTTGAGCACGATGTCGGCGTGGGTGCCGTCCTCCAGGAACGGCATGTCCTCGATCGGGACGATGCGCGACACGACGCCCTTGTTGCCGTGCCGGCCCGCCATCTTGTCGCCGGGCTGGATCTTGCGCTTCACCGCCACGAAGACCTTGACCATCTTCATGACGCCCGGGGGCAGCTCGTCGCCGCGCTGCAGCTTCTCGACCTTGTCGAGGAAGCGCTGCTCGAGGCGCTTCTTCGACTCGTCGTACTGCTTCTGCATCGCCTCCATCTCGGTCATGAGACGGTCTTCGACGACGGCGAACTGCCACCATTGCGAGCGGGGATAATCCGCCAGCAGCTCACGGGTGAGCGTGGTCTCCTTCTTGAAGCCCTTCGGACCGGCAACCGGCGACTGGCCGACCAGGAGGTCGCCCAGACGCGCATAGGTGTTGCGGTCGAGGATCGCCTGCTCGTCGTCGCGGTCCTTGGCGAGACGCTCGATCTCCTCGCGCTCGATCGCCTGCGCGCGCTCGTCCTTGTCGACGCCGTGGCGGTTGAACACCCGGACCTCGACGATCGTGCCGGTGACGCCCGGCGGCACCCGCAGCGAGGTGTCGCGCACGTCCGAGGCCTTCTCGCCGAAGATGGCGCGGAGGAGCTTCTCCTCCGGCGTCATCGGGCTCTCGCCCTTCGGGGTGATCTTGCCGACCAGGATGTCGCCCGCGTGGACCTCGGCGCCGATATAGACGATGCCGGCCTCGTCGAGGTTCTTGAGCGCCTCCTCCGAGACGTTCGGGATGTCGCGGGTGATCTCCTCCGGACCCAGCTTGGTATCCCGGGCCATCACCTCGAATTCCTCGATGTGGATCGAGGTGAACACGTCATCCTTCACGATCCGCTCGGAGAGCAGGATCGAGTCCTCGAAGTTGTAGCCGTTCCACGGCATGAACGCGACGAGCACGTTGCGGCCGAGCGCCAGCTCGCCGAACTCGGTCGAGGGACCGTCGGCGATGATGTCGCCCTTCTTCACCACGTCGCCGACGCGTACGAGCGGCTTCTGGGTGATGCAGGTCGACTGGTTGGAGCGCTGGAACTTCTGCAGCCGGTAGATGTCGACGCCGGGCTTGGAGGCATCGGCCTCGTCGGTGGCGCGGATGACGATACGGGTCGCGTCGACCTGGTCGATGACGCCCGCGCGCCGGGCGCCGATGGCGGCCCCCGAATCGCGCGCGACCACCGCTTCCATGCCGGTGCCGACGAAGGGCGCGTCGGCGCGAACCAGCGGCACCGCCTGGCGCTGCATGTTCGAGCCCATCAGTGCGCGGTTGGCGTCGTCGTTCTCGAGGAACGGGATCAGCGCCGCGGCGACGGACACGAGCTGCTTGGGCGACACGTCCATCAGGTCGACCCGCTCGGGGCCGACGACGATCACCTCGCCCGCCCGCCGGCAGACCACCAGGTCTTCCGTGAGCTTGCGGTTCTCGTCCATCACGGCGTTGGCCTGGGCGACGTAGTACTTCGCCTCCTCCATGGCGGAGAGGTAGGCGACTTCGTCGGTGACCACGCCGTCGCGTACGCGGCGGAACGGGGTCTCGATGAAGCCGTACTTGTTCACCCGCGCGAAGGTGGCGAGCGAGTTGATCAGGCCGATGTTGGGGCCTTCCGGCGTCTCGATTGGGCAGATGCGGCCATAGTGCGTCGGGTGGACGTCGCGCACCTCGAAGCCGGCGCGCTCGCGGGTCAGACCGCCCGGGCCGAGCGCCGAGAGACGACGCTTGTGCGTCACCTCGGAGAGCGGGTTGGTCTGGTCCATGAACTGCGACAGCTGCGACGAGCCGAAGAACTCGCGCACTGCGGCTGCCGCGGGCTTCGCGTTGATCAGGTCCTGCGGCATCACGGTGTCGATGTCGACCGACGACATCCGCTCCTTGATGGCACGCTCCATGCGCAGGAGGCCCAGACGGTACTGGTTCTCCATCAGCTCGCCGACCGAGCGCACCCGGCGATTGCCGAGGTGGTCGATGTCGTCGATCTCCCCCTTGCCGTCGCGCAGATCCACCAGCGCCTTGACGACCGCCAGCATGTCCTCGCGCCGCAGCGTCCGCACCGTGTCGGCCGCGTCGAGGTCGAGGCGCATGTTCATCTTCACCCGGCCGACGGCCGAGAGATCGTAGCGCTCCGCATCGAAGAACAGCGAGTGGAACATCGCCTCGGCCGTCTCGAGCGTCGGCGGCTCGCCCGGGCGCATCACGCGGTAGATGTCGAACAGCGCACCCTCACGGGCCGAGTTCTTGTCAACCGCGAGCGTGTTGCGGATGTAGGGGCCGATATTGACGTGGTCGATGTCGAGGACCGGAATCTCCTCGATGCCGACGTCGGTCAGACCCTTGAGGACCTTCTCGCTGATCTCGTCGCCGGCCTCGGCGTAGATCTCGCCGGTCTTGTAGTTGACCATGTCCTCGGCGATGTACTGGCCGATCAGGTCGTCGTCGGTGGCGCGCAGAGCCTTCACGCCCTTCTCGGCGATCTGGCGCGCGGCGCGGGCGGTCAGCTTCTTGCCGGCCTCCAGCACCACCTCGCCTGAATCGGCGTCGATCAGGTCGGTCGAGGCCTTGAAGCCCTTCAGCCGCTCGGCATCGTAGGGCACGCGCCAGTCATGCCCGTCACGCGAATAGGTGACGCGGTTGTAGAAGGTCGAGAGGATTTCCTCGCCGTCGAGGCCGAGTGCGAAGAGCAGGGAGGTGACGGGGATCTTGCGCTTGCGGTCGATGCGCGCATGCACGATGTCCTTGGCGTCGAACTCGACGTCGAGCCAGGAGCCGCGATACGGGATGATGCGCGCCGCGAACAGGAGCTTGCCCGAGGAGTGGGTCTTGCCCTTGTCGTGATCGAAGAACACGCCCGGCGAACGGTGCATCTGCGAGACGATGACGCGCTCGGTGCCGTTGACGATGAAGGTGCCGTTCTCCGTCATCAGGGGCATGTCGCCCATGTAGACGTCCTGCTCCTTGATGTCCTTGACCGACTTGGCGCCGGTATCGGGATCGACATCGAACACGATCAGCCGCAGCGTCACCTTCAGGGGGGCGGCGAAGGTGATGCCGCGCTGGCGGCACTCGTCGACGTCGTATTTCGGCTGCTCGAACGTGTACTTGACGAACTCGAGAAGCGCGGTCGAGGAGAAGTCGGAGATCGGAAAAACGGACTTGAAGACCGATTGCAGGCCCTCGTCGGCTCGGCCGCCCTCGGGCTCGTCCACCATCAGGAACTGGTCGTATGACGCCTTCTGGACCTCGATGAGGTTCGGCATCTCGGCGACTTCCCGAATCTTGCCGAAGAACTTGCGAATGCGCTTGCGACCGACCAGCGTGTTGGCCATGGGTTGACCTCGCTCCTCATCCACCGCTTATACGGCCCCGGTGGGACGCTGACCGAATCGGGTCCGCATCGACCTGCCGTGACCGTGCGGGCCGCCCGTGCACCGGCTGCCCGCAAACCTCGAAGACATATGGGGATCCCTGCCCTGGATCCCGAGGGGGTGCGCCGAAGCGACCATAGCCCGCGGGCGCGAGGCCCGCGGGCTGGTGGCCCCGGACCGGGCGCAAGGCCTGGTCCGGAGCGCGAGGCGGGCCGGGAGGCCCGCCACCGTCTTACTTGAGCTCGACCTTGGCGCCGGCCTTCTCGAGCTGGGCCTTGAGCTTGGCGGCGTCGTCCTTGGACACGCCCTCCTTGACCGGCTTCGGAGCGCCCTCGACCAGGTCCTTGGCCTCCTTGAGGCCGAGGCCGGTGATCGCGCGGACCTCCTTGATGACCTCGATCTTCTTGTCGCCGGCGGCGGCGAGCACGACCGTGAACTCGGTCTGCTCCTCGACGGGGGCGGCAGCGGCGGCCGGGCCGGCGGCGACGGCGACGGCAGCGGCGGCCGAGACGCCCCACTTCTCCTCGAGCATCTTCGCGAGCTCGGCGGCCTCGAGAACGGTCAGCGAGGACAGGTCGTCGACGAGCTTGGCAAGATCAGCCATTTTTCACTTCCTGATGTTGTCGGTTTGAACGGTTTGGTCTCGAACAGCCCGTCAGGCCGCTTCGTCGGTCTGGGCGTCGCCGGTCTTGGCATAGGCCCCGAACACGCGCGCGAGCTTGGCGGCCGGCGCGTTGACGACCTGGGCGATCTTGGTCGCGGGAGCCTGGACCAGGCCCACGATCTTGGCGCGCAGCTCGTCGAGGGACGGCAGCGAGGCCAGGGCCTTCACGCCGTCCACGTTCAGGGCGGTCGTCCCCATGGCTCCGCCGAGGATGACCAGCTTCTCGTTGGCCTTGGCGAAGTCCACCGCCACCTTGGCGGCCGCGACCGGATCGCTCGAATAGGCGAGCAGGGTCGGGCCCTTCAGGAGGGGCTGGATGGAGGCGACGTCCGTGCCTTCGAGAGCGATGTTGGCGAGGCGGTTCTTCGCGACCTTCACGGTGGCGCCGGCCTGCTTCATCTGCGAGCGCAGCTTCTGCATGTCGGCGACCGTGAGGCCCTTGTAGTGGGCCACGACGACGACGGAGGTGTTGCTGAACACCCCGTTGAGCGTCGAGACGAGATCAGCTTTTGCTGCTCTGTCCACCTTGGCTCTCTCCGGTTGGCGGAACCCGGATGGGCCCCACCGGTTGCAGTTGCCGCCCAGGATGAGCCGGGGCCTTCGTGAAAAGACCGCGACGTCCTGAACGACGCTTTCACGGCCCTGCCCCCGATGCCAAGGACCGCGCGGTCCCTCGCCTCGGGCGAGATGGTTCAAACCGACGCCCCGCCGGCCCGGTCAAGGCCATGGGGGCGGTGAAACTCGGTCTTCCCCGTCTGTGCAGGCTGGGAGTTTAAGCCGGCGAATGCCGGCGCCTGCAGTCTCGGACAGGACATGGCCGGACGGGGCGCGAGGGGTTTCCCCCTGAGCCCTTCCGGCCACTTTGGTCGCCCGGTTGCCCGGGGACCTCTCCAGGACCGGCCGATCGGCCGAATCCTTTCGATCTTGGAAACGTGGAGCCGGGTCTATAGCGGCGTGCAAGCGCCCTGCCAAGTGCCCGGCCAGAGGATTTTTCGCCCGGCACGAGGAAATTCCGTCGCAGGCACCGATTTTCCCGTCAGTGCCTCCGGCTCACGCCGCCTGCCGAGCCCCTGCCCTCGCGGCGGCTTCCGCCTTCGCCTTGTCCTGCGCGGCGTAGAACGAGGCGTTGTGCTCGCCGCGCAGGGCCTCGCGGGTGAAGCGGATCAGGTGGTGGGCGACGAAGCCCATGTTGAACACCGCCTCGATCTGCCCGCGCTTGAGGGCGTACCCCGCCGCACGCCAGAACGGCTTGCGGTAATCGGAGAACAGGCCGACCCGGGTGACGATGTTGAAGCCGAGGATCAGCCCGCGACGCAGGTTGGTGAGCGTCAGCTTGCCCGCCGTCGGCGTGACGATCCGGTTCGGGTAGGTCACGTCGCACTGGCGCTTGAAGCGCTCGAACAGCTGCTCGGGCGAGTAGGCATGGGCGATGGCACGGCGCCAGGATCCCACCACGTCGTCGTGCGGGCGCTTGAACAGCACGTTCGACTCGAGGCTGGCATCGTGGACGAGCCGTCCCTCGCGCTCGAGCCGGTCCCAGAGCGGGGTCTTCGGCAGGGCCTGGAGCAGATTGATGGTGAGGACGGGGATCGCCGACTTGTCGATGAAGTCGATCAGGTTCTGCTCCGACTTGTCGGTGTCGGTGTCGAGGCCCAGGATGATGCCGGAGGTGACCTCCAGCCCGTAGGAATTCAGGGTCTCGATCGCCTCGTACATCGGCACGGCGGCGTTGTGGGTCTTGTCGATGCCCTTGAGCGCGTCGGCCTCCGGGGTCTCGATGCCGACGAACACCGTCATGAAGTTCGCCTGGCGCATCAGCTCGAGGATCTCGGGCTGCTTGGCCATGTTCAGCGTCGCCTCGCAGGCGAACTGGAGCGGGTAGTTGTTCCGCTTCTGCCACTCCACGAGGTGGGGCAGCATCTCGCGGGTCGCCTTGCGGTTGCCGATGAAGTTGTCGTCGACGAAGTAGACCACGGCCGGGTGAGCCGGCTGCGCCACGATGGCGTCGAGCTCGGCGCAGAGCTGCTCGGGGGTCTTGAGCCGCGGCTGGCGGCCGTAGAGCTGCGGGATGTCGCAGAACTCGCAGCGATACGGGCAGCCGGAGGAGAATTGCAGCGAGCCGATCAGGTAGCGCTTGAGCGGCACCCGCTCGTAGGCCGGCGCCGGAAACTCGGAGAGGCCGAGGCGGTCCTTGGTCTCGAACCGCTCCGGCTCGGCCGGCACCGCCACGGTCTCGTCGAGGCGCCGGATCAGGGCGTCGGTGGCGTCGCCGATCTCGCCGAGATGGAGGTAGTCGAAATCCGGGTATTTCTCCGGCGCGCCGGAGACCGAGGGGCCGCCCAGAACCGCGACCTTGCCGGCGGCGTGCGCCCGCCGGCCGATCTCGTGGATCTGGCCCTCCTGGATGTGCATGCCCGACACGAACACCGCGTCGGCCCAGGCGAAATCCTCGGGGCTGGCCCGAGCGATGTTCTCGTCGATAAATCGCACGTCCCATGCCTCCGGCATGTAGGCGGCGATCACGAGCAGCCCCTGCGGCGGCATGAAGGCCTTCACGCCGCCCATCAGCGGATAGGCGTGCGAGAAGGTGCCGAAGGACGGCGTGTAGGCGGGGAAGACGCAGAGAATGCGTCGCGAGGAGGAGACCGGGACGGTGCTGCGCATGGCAGCCTATCTAGCACAGCGTCGCCGGAAGGCTGCCCCGTCGCGTCAGGTTTTCGCCGCGTTGCGGCACGCACCCCATGGCGACGCTGCCGCTGCGTCAGGAAGCGTCCTTCCCCCCGAAATGCGAGGCGCCCGGTCCGTGGCCGGACCGGGCGCCTCAGATCAGTGTCGCAACAGTCGCGCAGGCTCAGGCGCCGGCGGAGACCAGCACGCTCGAAGGATCGACCTTCACGCCCGGGCCCATCGTCGAGGAGACGGCGATGCGCTGGATGTAGGTGCCCTTGGCTCCGGCGGGCTTGGCCTTGGCCACCGCGTCGGCGAAGGCGCGGATGTTCTCGACGATCTTCTGCTCGTCGAACGAGACCTTGCCGATGCCGGCGTGGACGATGCCCGCCTTCTCGACGCGGAACTCGACCGAGCCGCCCTTGGCGCCGGCGACGGCGCCCTTCACGTCCATGGTGACGGTGCCGACCTTCGGGTTCGGCATCAGGCCGCGCGGGCCCAGCACCTTACCGAGGCGGCCGACCAGCGGCATCATGTCCGGGGTGGCGATGCAGCGATCGAAGTCGATCGTGCCGCCCTGGATCGTCTCGAGCAGGTCCTCGGCCCCGACGATGTCGGCGCCGGCGGCACGCGCCTCGTCGGCCTTCGGGCCGCGGGCGAACACCGCCACCCGCACGGTCCGGCCGGAGCCGTTCGGCAGGTTGCAGACGCCGCGGACCATCTGGTCGGCGTGGCGGGGGTCGACGCCGAGATTCATCGAGACCTCGAAGGTCTCGTCGAACTTGGCCTTGGACCGCTCCTTGATCAGCTTCACCGCCTCGGCGAGCGGATAGAGCTTGGTGACCTCGATGCCCTCGCGGGCGGAGCGGATGCGCTTGCCTGTCTGTGCCATGTCGCCCTCCCCTTACGCGGTGATCTCGAGGCCCATGGCGCGGGCGGAGCCGCGGATCATGGCAACGGCGGAATCGACCGAATCGCAGTTCAGGTCGGGCATCTTCTTCTCGGCGATCTCGCGGATCTGCGCCTCGGAGACCTTGCCGGCGGGCGCGCCCTTGCCGGGGGTCTTCGAGCCGGAGGCCGGCTTCTTGCCGATCTTCAGGCCGGCGGCCTTCTTGAGGAAGAAGGAGACCGGGGGCTGCTTCATCTCGAAGGTGAAGGAGCGGTCCTGATACGCGGTGATGATCACCGGAATCGGGGTGCCCTTCTCGATCTGCGCGGTCTTCGCGTTGAAGGCCTTGCAGAATTCCATGATGTTGAGGCCGCGCTGACCGAGCGCGGGGCCGATCGGCGGCGACGGATTGGCGGCGCCGGCCGGGACCTGAAGCTTCACGTAGCCCGTGATCTTCTTCGCCATGGGACTGCTCCCAGAATAGCCCTACTGCTTGAGGGCGGTTGCAGGTCGCGGTGCGGCCCGGGCTCCCGGAGGCGTTGCCGGGCGGGCCTTCCGCGGGTGAAAGGCGGATCGTTCAGGAACCGGACGGACGAGGCGAGCTGCCGCGCCCCGTGAGGTCCGGAGAAGATCCGCCGATGACGATCAGATCTTCTCGACCTGACCGTATTCGAGCTCGACCGGAGTCGCCCGGCCGAAGATGGAGACCGCCACCTTGAGGCGGGAGCGGCTCTCGTCGACTTCCTCGACGATGCCGTTGAACGAGGCGAAGGGGCCGTCCGCGACGCGGACCTGCTCGCCGACCTCGTAGGAGATCGAGGCCTTCGGGCGGTCGGTGCCTTCCTGGACCTGGCCCTTGATGCGCTCCGCCTCGGCATCCGGGATCGGCACCGGCTTCGACTTGTCGGCGCCGAGGAAACCCGTGACCTTCGGGGTGTTCTTGATGAGGTGGTAGACCTCGTCGGTGAGGTCGCACTTCACCAGCACGTAGCCGGGGAAGAACTTGCGCTCGGCATCGACCTTGCGGCCGCGGCGCACCTCCACGACCTTCTCGGTCGGGACCATGACCTCGTCGAACTTCTCCGTCAGGCCGCGCTGCGCCGCCTGGTCCTTGATCGACTGAGCGACCTTGTTCTCGAAGTTCGAATAGGCGTGGACGATGTACCAGCGCTTCGACACGGCGTTCACTCCAATCCGGCGGCGGCCCCGTCGCGGGCCGGCATCTGCCGGGTCTTCTGCTCGATCAGGCCCCGATGCCCAGCACCAGCGTCACCGCGTAGCGCAGCACCTGGTCGACGACGGTGAAGAACACGCTCGCCACCACCACCATGACGAACACCATCAGGGTGGTGACCAGGGTCTCCTTGCGGGTCGGCCAAGTGACCTTCCGGCCCTCGTCGCGCACCTGCTGCAGGAACTCGAACGGGCCGACGCGCTTCTGCGCCGGACGCGCGGGGGGCGTCGGCGTGGAGCCGCCGCCGCGGGCCGGCGGGGTGCTGCGGGAGCCGTTGCGCCCGAGGTCCATCTTCTTGGTCGCTTCGTTCGATGCCATGGCTCGGACAACCGATGCGCTCGAAACCAACGGCGGCGCGCGGGCTGAAGGATCACCCCCGGCCCGCCTAGCCGCCTGTTCGATCTGGGATGGGCGCAGCGTCTAGCGCAGTTGCCTGCGCTTGTCGACTGTCCCGGACGGATTGTTATCGGAGATCTGCCGGTGAGGGCGGAGGCTCCGGTCGGCTCGCGGTCCTTGGCAGGAGTGGAGGGACTCGAACCCCCAACCCCCGGTTTTGGAGACCGGTGCTCTGACCAGTTGAGCTACACTCCTGCAGCGCCGCGGCGCGACCGCTCTGTAGCCGGATCCTCGGCCGGGATGCAAGCGGAATGTCGCGATGGATGCGGAGATGTGGGGCCGGTCGGCCGGCCCAGCGCAGCGGCGGCGCCGAATGGCGAGGCTTTCCCTTCGAGGCGTCCATCCCGTAGCGCCTCGCAGGCCATCGTCCGGCCACGGGAGCCGGCCGAGCCCCCGTTCGCGGCGAGCCGGGGAAACCCGAGCCCTCCATGCCATCCCGGGCCCGCGCAGCGGAACCCGGGATGACTTGGAGAGATGTCCTTGAGAGGTGTCTTTCGGCGCTGAACAACGAAAAAGGGCGGGCGCCCGGTCAGGCGCCCGCCCTCTTCTCCAGGATCCAGAGCCCGAGAACGGCCCCGGACCGATCTCGTCCGACTTACTCGGTGATGGAGGCGACGACGCCGGCGCCGACGGTGCGGCCGCCCTCGCGGATGGCGAAGCGCAGCTTCTCCTCCATCGCCACCGGCACGATCAGCGTCACGTCCATCGTCACGTTGTCGCCCGGCATCACCATCTCGGTGCCCTCGGGCAGCTGGCACACCCCCGTCACGTCCGTCGTCCGGAAGTAGAACTGCGGACGGTAGTTGGTGAAGAACGGCGTGTGGCGCCCGCCCTCCTCCTTCGTCAGGATGTACGCCTCGGCCTTGAACTTCGTGTGCGGCTTCACCGAACCC
>NZ_JAAKGV010000049.1 GCF_011043735.1 Methylobacterium sp. DB0501
CTGCTCTCGCACGTATCCGGTATTAGCTCAAGTTTCCCTGAGTTATTCCGAACCGAAGGGCACGTTCCCACGCGTTACTCACCCGTCTGCCGCTGACACCACAAGGATGCCCGCTCGACTTGCATGTGTTAAGCCTGCCGCCAGCGTTCGCTCTGAGCCAGGATCAAACTCTCAAGTTGAAGAGCTGATCAAAGCTGATCACAACATAAACGGAGGCTCACGACCGATCGGCGTTTCCACCAATCGTGTGAGCACCGAAACGTCAGACCAGCATCATCCTACTCACGATCCCACCCAGAGGCAGGATCCGCAGGGACGACGCCGTCCACGCTTCTCTTTCTCGTATGAACTTGTCAAAGAGCTGATCGGGCCTGACGCCCGATCTCGACCTTCCGAGAACAGAAAGCAGCGCCGGGTTGCCCCGGCCCTTGCTTCATCGTCTCTGGGAAGGTTCGTCGGAGCGGGCCGTTCGTCTCGGCGCCCCGTCGGTGAGCGGCTGTCTAAGGGTAGCCGGCTCGCCTGTCAACACGCCCGAACCCCGGAGGGTTTGGCCTCGACGACCGGAAACCGGGGCAGGGGACCTGTCCGGCTTCCACGATCGTCGTGTACCCTAGATGGGTATAAGCGCTCCCACTTCAAGGTCCGTCCGTCGCTACCCTATCGCGGCAGGGACGCCGCGAAGGCGCGGACGTCGTCCGCGAGAGCGGCAGGCTGCTCCAGCGCCGCGAAGTGACCGCCGCGCGGCATCTCGGTCCAGCGGCGCAAGTCCGCGAACATCGTCGCCTCGGCCAGCGACCGGGGAGGGCGGACCATCTCCCTCGGGAAGGCCGCGTAGGCCGTCGGTACCTGCACCTTCTCGCCGTCGGGGACCGGCCAGGGCCGGTGCAGACGGGAATAGTAGGGATGGAACGACGAGCCGATGGCACCGGTGAACCAGTAGAGCGAGATGTTGGCGAGCATCCGGTCGCGTGGGATCGCGGTCTCGATCGTGCCGCTACAATCCGACCAGGAGCGGAATTTCTCCACGATCCAGGCCGCGAGACCGGCGGGCGAGTCGGTGAGGGCGAAGGCGAGGGTCTGGGGCTTGGTGCCCTGGATCCACTGGTAGCCCGTCTCCTCCTTGAGCCAGGCGCCGACGCGCTCGTAATGGGCGGCCTCCTCCGGCGTCGCGTCGCGGCCGGAGAGGTCGCGGCGCACCGGCAGCATGTTGAGGTGAAGGCCCTCGACCCGCTGCGGGTGGCGCCACGCGAGACGCGTCGTGATGAAGGCGCCCCAATCACCCCCCTGCGTCATGAAGCGGTCGTAGCCGAGGCGCGTCATCAATTCCGAGAAATGATCGGCGATCTCCTCGATGCCGAGGCGCGGCTGGCCCGGGCGGAAGGACAGGCCGTAGCCCGGGAGCGACGGTGCCACCACCGTGAAGGCATCCTCGGGCCGGCCGCCGAACTGCGTCGGGTCGGTCAGGCGCGGGATCAGGTCGAGGAATTCGAACACCGAACCGGGCCAGCCGTGACAGAGGAGGAGAGGGCGCGGATTCGGACCTTTGCCCGGAACGTGCAGGTAGTGGATATCGATCTCGCCCACCCTCACCTTGCTCTGCGGGAAGGCGTTGAGCGCCGCTTCCTCGGCGCGCCAGTCGAACCGGTCGCGCCAATACGCGATCAGCTCGGCGAGGTAGGTCGCGTCGGTGCCGTAGGTCCAGGGCGCCTCGGGTGCCTGGTCGGGCAGGCGGGTGCGGGCGAGGCGTTCGCGCAGATCGGCGATGGCCGCATCCGGAACGTGGTAGGTGAACGGCTCTCCCGTCATCGGCGACTCCTCCCTTGCCAGTGGACCCCTTGCCGGGCCGTGGATCCCTTGCATGCGTCGGACCGGATGTCGCGGTCCGCGGCGGCGTGCTAGGCGCCCCGTCAAAGGTTCCGCTCGACGCGCGGATCTCAAGGGAGGAGGGCGGAAATGGCGCGATATCGCATCGCCACCATCGAGGGCGACGGCATCGGTCCCGAGGTGACGCAAGCCGCCATGGCGGTGCTGAGGGAGGCCTGCGGCGCCGGCACCCTCGCCTTCGAGATGCTGGAAGGCGGCGCCGGGCATTACGCCAAGAGCGGCGACGTGCTGCCGGACGACACCTTCGCGGGGTGCCGCGACGCGGATGCGATCCTGCACGGCGCGGCCGGCCTGCCGGGCGTCGTCTATCCGGACGGCACGGAAGTCGGCAACGACCTGCACCTGCGCCTGCGCTTCCGCCTCGATCTCTACGCCAACGTCCGGCCGGTCAAGCTGCTGCCTGGCGTGCTCTCGCCGTTGCGCGCCTTCGAGGGCGGCGGCATCGACTACGTCATCGTGCGCGAGAACACCGAAGGGCTCTATGCCAGCCGCGGCGCCGGGGTGCTGCTGCGCGACGAGATCGCCTCCGACAGCCTGGTCGTCACCCGCAAGGGCACCGAGCGGGTGGCCCGCTTCGCCTTCGACCTGGCGGACAAGCGCCCCGGCGCGCCCCGGGACGGCCAGCGGCGGGTCACGGTCTGCGACAAGGCCAACATCCTGAGGTCTTACGCCTTCTTCCGCCGGGTCTGCGACGAGGTGCATGCCGGCTACACGGGCATCGCCATCGACTACGCCTATGCCGACGCGATCACCGTGCACCTGCTGAAGCGGCCCGACTTCTACGACGTGATCGTGGCCGAGAACATGTTCGGCGACATCATCTCGGATCTCGGCGCCGCCACGGTCGGCGGCATGGGCATCTCGCCCTCGGGCGAGATCGGCGACGGCCACGCCCTGTTCCAGGGCGCCCACGGTTCGGCGCCGGACATTGCCGGGCAGAACGCCGCGAGCCCGGTCGCCACCATCCTGTCGGGGGCGATGATGCTGCGCTGGCTCTCCGACCGGGCCGGCGACGCGGAGCTGGGCCAGGCGGCCGACCGGGTCGAGGCGGCGGTCGCGGCGACCCTGCGCGAGGGGCGGGCGGTGCCGCGCGACCTCGGCGGGAGCGCCAGCTGCACCGAGGTGACCGAAGCGGTGCGCCGGGCGCTCGCCTGATTTTTTTTCGAGGAGACACAGCACCATGACGAAGCAGCGAGTGGGCGTCGTCGGCGTCGGCCTGATGGGTCACGGCATCGCCCTCAACATCGCCCGCAAGGGCTGGCCGCTCGGCTATCTCGACCATCCGGGCAACCAGCCGACCGACGACCTCGACGCCTTGGGCGCGTCGCGCCACACCGACCGGGCGTCCCTCGCGGGCGCGAGCGAGGTGATCATCCTGTGCGTCACCGGTACGCCGCAGGTGGAGGATGTGCTGCTCGGGGACGGGGGAATGCTGGCCTCCCTGCGCCCCGGCACGGTGGTGATCGACTGCTCGACCGCGATCCCGGCCTCGACGGCGGCGATCGCCGCGGCGGTGACGCGCGCGGGCGGGCGCTTCCTCGATGCGCCGATGACCCGCACGCCGAAGGAGGCGGCGGAAGGCCGGCTCAACCTGTTGGTCGGGGCCGAGCCGGAGCTGTTTTCCGCCATGCGACCGCTGCTCTCGGCCTTCGCGGAGAACATCTTCCATGCCGGGCCCGAGGCCGGGGCGGGCCACACCCTGAAGCTCCTGCACAATTACGTCTCGCTCGGCTCCGTCGCCCTGATCGCCGAGGCGGCGGCCTGCGCCGGCAAGGCGGGGATCGAACCCGAGATCCTGGTCGACGTGCTGCGCAAGGGCGGCGGCTACGGCGCGGCGCTCGATCGACTCTCGCCCTACCTGCTTACCGGCGATTCCTCGCCGATGAAGTTCTCGATCGCCAATGCCCGCAAGGATCTGAGCTATTACGTGGCGATGGCCGAGGGGTTGCGGGCGGAGCACGCGGTCGCCGACGGGGTCTTCGCCGACCTCGATCGCCTGGTCGAGGCCGGGCATGGCGGCGACCACCTGCCGCTCCTCGTCAAGCACTTCTCGGCGAGGGACTGACATCATTTCCAGATGATTTCCGGACATGGGATTACCAGCCCGTCCGGCGTCAGAGCGAAGCCGAAATCCGCATTGCGAAGCAATCAGGCGGATTTCGTATGACAGAGAACTTGCCCGGCCGGGACGGCCGGGTATCGTCGCGGCCCCCGTACCAGGGAGCCGCATCCGATGCCCGACCTCTCCGCCTTCCCGATCACCGCGCGCTGGCCGGCCCGGCACCCGGACCGGATCCAGCTCTATTCCTTCCCGACCCCGAACGGCGTGAAGGTGTCGATCGCGCTCGAGGAACTCGGCCTCGCCTACGAGGCGCACACGGTCCAGATCGGCAAGAACGAGACCTGGAATCCCGAGTTCCTGTCGCTCAATCCCAACGGCAAGATCCCGGCGATCATCGATCCGGACGGGCCGGGCGGGACGCCGCTGGCGTTGTTCGAATCGGGTGCGATCCTGCTCTACCTCGCCGAGAAGACCGGGCGGCTGATCCCCTTCGATCCGGCCGGGCGCTACGAGACCGCGCAATGGCTGTTCTTCCAGATGGCGGCGGTCGGGCCGATGTTCGGCCAGCTCGGCTACTTCCATAAATTCGCCGGCCGCGAGATCGAGGACAAGCGGCCGCTGAACCGCTACCGCGACGAGTCGAAGCGTCTGCTCGGCGTGCTGGAATCGCGGCTTGCCGGCCGCGAGTGGATCATGGGGGCCGAGTACACCATCGCCGACATCTCGCTCATCGGTTGGGTGCGCAACCTGATCGGGTTCTACGAGGCGCGGGAGCTGGTGGAGTACGACGCGCTCACGGCCGTCCCGGCCTGGCTGGAGCGGAGCCTCGCCCGGCCGGCGGTGCAACGGGGACTGGAGATCCCGCCGCGGGGGTGAGGCGCGCGCGATGCGGCCCCGGTGGGCCGCATCGCCGTCACAGGCCGAGGTCGCTCAAGCCCGGATGGTCGTCCGGCCGCCGGCCGAGGGGCCAGTGGAACTTGCGGCCGGACTCGGTGATCGGCACGTCGTTGATCGAGGCCTCGCGACGGCGCATCAGGCCGGCCTCGTCGAATTCCCACTGCTCGTTGCCGTGCGAGCGGAACCAGTGGCCGGAATCGTCGCGCCATTCATAGGCGAAGCGGACCGCGATGCGGTTCTCGTGATGGGCCCAGACCTCCTTGATCAGGCGGTACTCGAGCTCGCGGTCCCACTTGCGGGTGAGGAAGGCCACGATGGCCTCGCGCCCGGAGAGGAACTCGGCCCGGTTCCGCCAGCGGCTGTCCGGCGTGTAGGCCAGCGACACCCGGACGGGGTCGCGGCTGTTCCAGGCATCCTCGGCGGCTCTCGCCTTGGCGGCGGCGCTCTCCGCCGTGAAGGGCGGCAGCGGCGGGCGGGTCTCGGTCATTGCGGCACCTTTGCAGGGAGCGGAACGCCTCGCGGCCCTCCCATTCGAACGTCAGGCGAGGTCGAGCATCAGGCGCAGGTTCTGCACCGCGGCGCCCGACGCGCCCTTGCCGAGATTGTCGAGCCGCGCGACCAGCACCGCGTGACGGTGCGTGTCGGAGCCGAACACCCGAAGCTCCAGCGTGTCGGTGCCGTTCAGCGCCTCGGGCTCGATGCGCTCGCGGTGCGCGCCCTCCTCGGCCCCGGTCACCACCTTGACCAGCCTGGCGTCGCGATAGCGAGCGACGAGGGCAGCCTCGATGTCGCCCGGGCTCGGCTGGCCGGGCAGCAGGTCGAGGTGCAACGGGATCGATACCAGCATGCCCTGCCGGAAGTTGCCGACCGACGGTACGAAGATCGGGCGCCGGGTCAGGCCGCTGTATTTCTGCGTTTCGGGCAGGTGCTTGTGGCCGAAGCCGAGACCGTAGAGCTGGAAGGCCGGCGCCTCGCCGGCCTCGTAGGCCTCGATCATCTTCCGGCCGCCGCCGCTATAGCCGGAGACCGCGTTGATGCTGATGGGAAAGCCGGCCGGGATCAGCCCGGCATCGAGCAGCGGCCGGAGCAGCGCGATGGCGCCGGTCGGGTAGCAGCCCGGATTGGAGACCCGACGCGAGGCGCGGATGGCCGCCTCCTGCTCCGGTGCCAGCTCGGCGAAGCCGTAGGTCCAGGTGGGATCGACCCGGTAGGCGGTGCTGGCATCGAGGAGCCGTGGGCCGCCCCCGGGCAGCGAATCGGCGAGCGCCGCCGTCTCGCGCGAAGCGTCGTCGGGCAGGCAGAGCACCACAAGGTCGACCTCGGACATGAGGGTGCGCTTCGCCTCCGGGTCCTTGCGGCTCTCGTGCGGGATCGATCGCAGCTGGATGTCGTCGAAGGCTTCCAGGCGCTCGCGGATGCCGAGACCGGTCGTGCCGGCCTCGCCGTCGATGAAGACGCTCGGGCTGTGCTTGCGGGTCATGGCGAAAGCTCCGTGGGCGAGAACCCCGTGCGCGAGGCGGACGAGGCCGGGCTGCGCGCGCGTTGATTGCGGGCGGGGGGCCGTCGAGTCAATCGGCAACGACGGTCCGCGGGATGCGAGTGTGCCGGCCGTTCCGTGACGGTTGCGTGTCGCATCGCTATCCACAGCGGCGTGCGCCCCAGAGGAACCCGCCCCTCGCCGCCCGGTTGTGCTGGCAGATCGCAGCAGACGACACCCGGAGATCATCATGGCCGGCACCGCCAAGAAGACCGATCCCAAGCTGTGGGAGAAGGTCAAGAAGGACGTCACCCGCTCGTCGAAGGGCGGCAAGCCCGGCCAATGGTCGGCCCGCAAGGCCCAGATGGCGGTACAGGAATACAAGGAGGAGGGCGGCGGCTACGAGGGCAAGAAGACGTCCGACAACCACCTCAAGCAATGGACCGACGAGGAGTGGGGCACCAAGTCGGGCAAGACGAGCGGCGAGACCGGCGAGCGCTACCTGCCGAAGAAGGCCCGTGAAGAATTGTCCGACGACGAGTACAAGCGCTCCACCGCCAAGAAGCGCGCCGACAGCGCCGAGGGCCGGCAGCACTCGAAGCAGCCGAAGGACGTGGCGAAGAAGGCCGCCGCGGCGCGCAAGGCGTCCCACGCCGGCGGCAGCCGGGGCGGGCCGACCAAGGCCGAGCTGATGCGGAAGGCGCGGGCGAAGAACATCCCGGGCCGGTCGAGCATGTCGAAAGGCGAGCTGGAGCGGGCGCTGAACGCCTGAGAATCTTGAGCCGGCAACGAGAAAGGGCGGGCCCCTGCGGGCCCGCCCTCCTTTTGCAACAACCGAAAGGGCCGCTCAGCGCTTCGAGAACTGGAAGCTGCGGCGAGCCTTCTTGCGGCCGTACTTCTTGCGCTCGACCACGCGCGGGTCGCGGGTCAGGAAGCCTTCGCGCTTCAGCGGGGAGCGCAGCTCGGGCTCGTAGTAGGTGAGGGCCTTGGACAGGCCGTGGCGCACCGCGCCGGCCTGGCCGGAGAGGCCGCCGCCGGCCACCGTGACGACGATGTCGTACTGGTCGACGCGGTTGGCCACCTGGAGCGGCTGCTGCAGGATCATGCGCAGCACCGGGCGGGCGAAGTAGGTGTCGACCGGGCGGTCGTTCACCGTGATCTTGCCGGCGCCCGGCTTGATCCACACGCGGGCGATCGCGTCCTTGCGCTTGCCGGTGGCGTAGGCGCGGCCGAGGGAGTCCAGCTTCTGGACGTGGACCGGGGCCTCGTTGGTCTCGCCCTGCGAGAGGGAGGCCTTGTTGGCCTGGCCGAGGTCGGCGAGGGACTGAAGGGTCGCCATCTTACGCGCTCACGTTCTTGCGGTTGAGAGCGGCGACGTCGAGCGTCTCCGGCTGCTGGGCGGTATGGGGATGCTCGTTGCCCTTGTAGACCCGGAGGTTGCCCAGGATCTGCCGGAACAGCGGGCCGCGCGGCAGCATGCGCTCCACGGCCTTCTCGACGACGCGCTCGGGGAAGCGGCCCTCGAGGATGAACTTGGCCGACCGCTCCTTGATGCCGCCGGCATAACCAGTGTGGTGGTAGTACACCTTCTGGTTATATTTGCGGCCGGTGAACTTCACCTTCTCCGCATTGATGACGATGACGTTATCGCCGCAATCGACGTGGGGCGTATACTGGGGCTTGTGCTTGCCCCGCAGACGCATCGCGATGATCGACGCCAGGCGGCCGACCACGAGGCCCTCCGCGTCGATGATCACCCACTTCTTGTCGACGTCGGCGGGCTTCAGCGAAAAGGTCTTCATCGCGGATAGGTCCCGGAAGTCTTGACGAAAAAAACAGGACGCCGCCGCGGTCAGTGACGAGCGCGCAGCGGCGATGGCCGGCTCAGTACCGGACGTTCGCGCCGGCGTCAAGCGAACCGAAAAACCCGAAACGGCGAAAAAGCGAGATTTTCGAGCGGCTTCGTTGTAGCGGTATCATGATACCGCTATTTGGGCGGGATCGCGTAGGTGCCGGTGGCGTGGCAGACGAGATCGTCCCGGCCCCGGCTCCGGATCAGAACCTCGCCGACGGCCAGCGAGCGCCCGAGCTTGAGCAGGCGCGCCTCGGCCAGGAGATCGGCCTGCGCCGGCTTCCTCATGAAGTTGAACGACAGGTTGGTGGTGACCGCGAGCGCCACCGGGCCGATCTGGCCTAGGATCGCCACGTAGAGCGCCACGTCGGCGAGCCCCATCATCGCCGGGCCGGAGATCGTGCCGCCGGGACGCAGGTGCCGCTCGTGGTAGGGCAGGCGCATCGTGGCGGTCATCGGGCCGACGCTCTCGACCACCGGGCCCGGACCGCCGTGATGGATCTGCGGAAAAACCTCGTCGAGGAAGGCTGAGACCGCCGCGCGGTCCATCATCGGGGTCACAGGCATGCGGGGAGCGTATCCGGTCATCGTTGTGCACGATCTTGCAGCACGGCGCCCGGCACCGGACAATAGGCCATCCGTTGCCACGCAAGCCGAGACCGCATGTCCGAGACCCTTCTCCTCCGGCACGACCGCGACGGCGTCGCGACCGTGACCCTCAACCGGCCGCGGGCGCGCAACGCCCTGTCGCACGCCCTCCTCACGGCCCTGTCGGAAGAATTCGCCCGGCTCTCCGCCGACGAGAGCGTGCGCGCCGTGGTGCTGGCGGCGGAAGGACCGGCCTTCTGCGCCGGCCACGATCTCAAGGAAATGACCGCCTACCGGGCGGATTCCGATCGCGGCGCGGCGCGGTTCAAGGCTTTGTTCGACCTCTGCTCGTCGGTGATGATGGCGATTCCTGCCCTGCCGCAGCCGGTGATCGCGGCCGTCGAGGGCATCGCGACGGCGGCCGGCTGCCAGCTCGTCGCCTCCTGCGACCTCGCGGTCGCCGGGACCGAGGCGCGGTTCGCGACGCCCGGCGTGCAGATCGGCCTCTTTTGCTCGACCCCGATGGTGGCGTTGTCGCGCAACCTGTCGCGCAAGGCCGCGATGGCGATGCTGCTCACCGCCGAAATGGCCGAGGCCGAGGAGGCGAGGGCGCTCGGCCTCGTCAACCGGGTGGTGCCCGCCGGCACGGCGCTCGGCCAGGCGCAAGGCCTCGCCGCCGGGATCGCGGCCCGCAGCGCCTACACGGTGCGGGTCGGCAAGCGCGCCTTCTACGAGCAGCTGGAGATGCCGTTGGCCGAGGCCTACGCCCATGCCGGGCGGGTGATGACCGAGAACATGCTGGCCCGCGCCGCCGAGGACGGGATCGCGGCCTTCCTCGACAGGAAGGCGGCCCGATGAGCACGCACGATCGATACGACGACGAGGCGCTGCGCAAGATCTTGCGGCAGGTCCGCAGCATCGCCCTGGTCGGCGCCTCCGCCAACCCGGCCCGGCCGAGCTGGATCGTCACCAAGTACCTGCTGGAGCGCGGCTACCAGGTGATCCCGGTCAATCCGGGCCTCGCCGGGTCTGAGCTTCTCGGCCGCCCGGTGGTGGCGCGGCTCGCCGACCTCACCCACCCGGTCGACATGGTCGAGATCTTTCGCAACTCCGAGGCCGCCGGGCCGCTCGTCGACGAGGCCCTCGCTCTCGATCCGCTGCCTCGGGTGATCTGGATGCAGCTCGGCGTGCGCAACGATGCGGCCGCCGCCCGGGCCGAGGCGCGGGGCGTCACTGTGGTGATGAACCGCTGCCCGAAGATCGAGTACGGGCGGCTGTCGGGCGAGATCGGCTGGACGGGAGTGAATTCCCGGATCCTCAGCGCCAAGCGGCCGAAGCTGGCGGCGAAGGGATTCCAGAAGCTGACGATCGAGGAGCGATAGGGCGTTCCGAGGCCCGCCCATGCTCTCGGCGGCACTGAGCCCCAACATGACATCCCGGGGCCGCTACGCGGAACCCGGGATCCGTCACCGCTGACGTATCAGGACGAAGCGGACGGCGATCCGTTCGGCTCACTATCGTCAGCGGTGATGGATCCCGGGGGCTCGCCGTCAGCGAGCCCAGTGACGACGCAGTATCCTGTGACGAGCGCTTGAGACGAAGTCTCCACACACCACCTACAGCAACGTCCCCTTCAGGATCACCAGCGCCACCGTGAAGTAGATCACCAGTCCCGACACGTCGACCAGCGTGGCGACGAACGGTGCCGACGCCGTGGCGGGGTCGAAGCCGACGCGCTGGAGGATGAAGGGCAGCATCGAGCCGGTGAGCGAGCCGAACAGCACGATGCCGACCAGCGCCGTGCCGACCGTGACGGCGACGAGGAACCAGTGCTCGCCGTAATCGTAGAAGCCGAGCTTCTGCCAGATCACGATCCGCACCACGCCGATCGTGCCGAGGATCGCCCCCAGCGTCAGGCCGGCCGGGATCTCGCGGAGCGCCACCCGCCACCAGTCGCGCAGGCGCACCTGATGGAGCGCCAGCGCCCGGATCAGCAGCGAGGTCGCCTGCGAGCCCGAATTGCCGCCCGAACTCATGATGAGCGGAATGAACAGGGTCAGCACCAGCGCCTTCTCCAATTCGCCCTCGAAGCCCTGCATGGCGCTGGCGGTGAGCATCTCGGAAAGGAACAGCACGCAGAGCCAGCCGGCCCGCTTGCGGATCATGGTGAGGAAGTTGATCGACATGTAGGGCTCGTCGAGCGCCTCCATGCCGCCGAAGCGCTGCACGTCCTCGGTCTGCTTCTGGATCATCGCGTCGATCACGTCGTCGACGGTGACGATGCCGACGACGTGGTTGCTCGCATCGACCACCGGGATCGCCAGGAGGTCGTATTTCGAGATCAGCCGGGCCGCCTCGTTGCGGCTGGCATCGGCCGAGACCACCACCGGGCGCCGGTTGGGCGCCACCGACAGGATGGTGTCGTCGGGATTGCCGGTGATCAGCCGGCGCAAGGGAACCGCCTTGGCGAGCGCTCCCGTGCGCGGATCGAGCACGAAGATCGAGTAGACGGTCTCGCGGGTACGCTCGACCTTGCGGATGTAGTCGAGGGTGAGCCCGACGGTCCAGGTCGTCGGCACGGCGACGAACTCGGTCGTCATGATCGAGCCGACGCTCTCCTCCGGATAGGCGATCAGCTTGTCGACCGCGCCGCGGGTCTCGGCGTCGAGGCGGGTGCGCAGGTCCGAGCGGCCGGGCTCCTCGATTTCCTTGAACACGTCGGTGACCCGGTCGGCCGACATGCCGGACAGGAACGAGGCGACGCGGTCGCGCGGCAGCATCTCGATGATGTCGGGGGCGCAATCGAGCCCGGGCTGGTCCAGCACCTCGACGGCGCGGTCGTGCGGCAGGCTGAGCAGGATGGCGGCGGCCACCTCCGGCGCCTCCCGGTTCAGGGCTTCGACGATGTCCGGGGCGCTCTCCTCGGCGAGGCGCGCGGCGAGGGAAGCAGGCTCGACGGGGGTGTCGATCACGGTATCGATCATGGCTCACCTACTCGGCGCTGGGCGTCGGCCGGCCGTCCCCGGCCGGTCGCGGTGAGCCGCCCGGGGAGCGGGCGCGCGGGACCTCAGGCCGGAGACGGCAAGGGCGGTCGACTGTGACTGTCGCTCGGCATGAAGTGGAGGGTGTCCGGGATGGCCGCGATGCCAAGGGGGGATCGCGGGCGGCCCGTCACTGCGCCGAGCCCCGCGCGCCGTCAAGAGGGGAACCGCGAGCGCGGCACCGGAATTCGTAAGCGGATGCAGAACAGCCCAGAGCCCCCTGGAAACCTTACGGAAATCTTCGGGGAATTCCGGTCGCCGCGGGAGCCACGATGGCCACGACACGCAGCCTCACCTTCTCGGAATTTGCCGCCTCCGTCGCCCGGGCGGCGGGGCGGCCCGTCACCTTCGCGGCCAGCCTGCTCCTCATCGCGGTCTGGGCGCTGACCGGGCCGCTGTTCCACTACTCGGATACCTGGCAGCTGATCATCAACACCGGCACCACCATCGTGACGTTCCTGATGGTGTTCCTGATCCAGAACACCCAGAACCGCGACGGGGCGGCGATCCAGGCGAAGCTCGACGAGCTGATTCGCGCCAGCGCGGCGCAGAACGCCTATATCGGCATCGAGCACCTCACCGAGGAGGAACTCGATTCCCTGCGGGCCCGCTGCGAAGCGCGGGCGCGGGATTTCCGCCTGAGCGACGCTGCCGACGCGGCCGAGGAGAGCGCCAACGCCAAGGCCGCGGCGGCGGCCCGGGCCGCCATCGGCTCCTGAATCCGCCTCACGCGCAAAGCTGGCGCGAGGCCTCCATCTCGTTGCCCATCATCCGGGCGAGCCGCAGGATGTCGGCGATCACGAAGGGCTTGGTCACGAAGATGCTGCCGGGCACCGCCATGCGCGTCAGGTTGGCGGTGGTCGAGGAATAGATCACCGGCCGGTGCGGCTGGATCTGCCGGTAGACCTCGGCCACGCTCCAGCCGTCGACGAGGCCGGGGAGCCGGATGTCGGTCAGGAGCCAGTCGATCCGGCGGCCGTGCTCGCGCAAGAGGGTCAGCGCCGCCTCGCCGCTCGAGGCGGTCAGGGTCTCGAGTCCGTGCTGCTCGCACAGGGTCACGAGCAGCTCGAGCAGCATGTAGCTGTCCTCCACGATCAGCACGCAGGGCTTGGAGCCGGGCTGAAGCGTCCGGGAGGAGGGCAGGGGCGCGGGCATCGGGAGGAATCTCGGCCGTCGGTCGGGAGACGGTCGGGCCATTTGGTTAACGAAGCGTCAACTAGGCCGGGGCGCGGCACCGCCGTGCTGCATCCACCGCGACGGGGCGCATGTTGCCGGAATGCCACGTGCCATCGCGCAATACTCCGTCGCCGGCCGGTGCCGCAGCGTGGCCGTATTTGAACGGTGTGTGGCGCTCGGCTCCGCGCTTCCGGCGGGGCTCGGCCGGGCGGTACGCGAACCGCACGGAGACGCGCCTACGGGCAAGGGACCGTCAAGCTTGACGGAACCTTCGCTTAACCGGCCGGGACTAGAGACGAATGCGTGTTGTGGTGGCGTCGCCGGGCCCGTGAGCCGCTCGCGCCGCGCCGGGTGCGGCCCGGATACGGGGCCGCCAGAGGAGTTTTGGTCGATGTCGCTGCCGCTCGCGCCCCTGCGCGCGCTCAAGATTACCGCCGCGTGCGCGCTCGCCCTGTCGATGGCAGCCTGCGCCAGCAACAACGACCTCGCCGACGCCTCGGCGGCCTACGGCGCCGGGGGCGCGGGCGGCTACGGCCGCGGCGGGCCGGCGACCCCGGGCAGCGCCCAGGACTTCGTGGTCAATATCGGCGACCGGGTGTTCTTCGAATCCGATTCGACCGACCTGACCGGGACCGCCACCGCGACCCTCGACAAGCAGGCGCAGTGGCTGCAGCGCTACCCGCGCTACACGTTCCTGATCGAGGGCCATGCCGACGAGCGCGGCACCCGCGAGTACAACTTCTCCCTCGGCGCCCGCCGCGCCCAGGCCGTGCGCGACTACCTCGCCTCCCGCGGTATCGGCGCGAACCGCATGCGCACCGTATCCTACGGCAAGGAGCGCCCGGTCGCGGTGTGCAACGACATCTCGTGCTGGTCGCAGAACCGCCGGGCCGTCACGGTGCTGGACGGCGGCGCCGGCTCGTGAGCGGCAGGGGCGGCCCGAGGCCGTCCCGTCGTCATGCCGAATGGAGGGGGCGGCCCGCGCCGCCCCTTTTGCGGGGAGCCGCGGCATCTGCTAACCCGCGCTCCCGACAGCGGACCCGCCGCCTGACCCGAGCCGTGATGCGCCCCGCCATGCTTCGCCGCCTGATTCTCGCTCCCGCCCTGGCCGTGTCCGGGCTGGCCCTCGCCGCCGCCTGCCCGGCCGCGGCCCAGGACGCCGCCGAGTTCGTGGTACGCCTCAACCGGCTGGAGAACCAGTCGCGCCAGATGGCGGGCCAGATCGAGTCGCTCCAGTACGAGAACCGCCAGCTCAAGGAGCAGCTGCGCAAGTTCCAGGAGGACGTCGAGTTCCGCTTCCAGGACGCGAAGGGCGGCCAGCGCCCGGCGGCGGCGACCCCGCAGCCCAAGCCCCAGAAGCGCAGCGACGCCTTCGACCCGTCGCAGAACCCGGGCGCGCCGGGCGCGCCGCAGGCTCTGGGAGGCGCCCCGCAGGCGCTCGGCGCGACGACGCCGTCCCAGGCGCCGCGCGCCGCGGCCGCCGCCCCGGCGACGCCCGGCGCCACCGCCGCCCTCGCGCCGCCCCGCGCGGCGATCGAGGACGAGACGCCGGATTACGGCGAGCCGGTGGACCTGCGCCCGCCGTCCCGCCCGGCGGCCGCCGCGCCCGCCCCGGCGCCGCGGCCCGCGGCCAGCGTCGCCGCCACCGGCACCGGCGACGCAAAGGCGGATTACGAGGCGGCCTATGCCTACGTGCTCCAGCGCCAGTACGAGCAGGCCGAGATGAGCCTGCGCCAGTTCATCCAGTCACATCCCCGCGATGCCCTGGTGCCGGACGCGACCTACTGGCTCGGCGAGAGCTACCTGCAGCGCAACCGCACCCGCGAGGCGGCGGAGCAGTTCCTGAAGGTCTCGACCGACTACGCGCGCTCGCGCAAGGCCCCGGACGCGATGCTGAAGCTCGGCGCCTCGCTCAACGCGCTCGGCGCCCGCGAGCAGGCCTGCGCCACCCTGGCCGAACTGGAGCGCAAGTTCCCGCAGGCGTCCTCCACCGTGAAGCAGGGCGTCGACCGGGAGCAGCGGCGCGCGCGCTGCGCCGCGTGAGCCGCGCCGCATGAGCGGCCTGGATGGTCCACTCGCGACCGAGGAGGGGACCGGCCTGCTCGCGCCCTGGATCGGGTCCGGCACGGCCTACCGGGCTGCGATCCTGGCGGTGTCCGGCGGACCCGATTCGACGGCGCTGATGGGCTGCGCCGCCCAGGCCGGCGCCCGGATCCCGCTCGTCGTCGCCACCGTCGATCACGGCCTGCGGTCCGGCTCGGCGGCGGAGGCCGAGGGGGTCGCTGACCTCGCCGGCCGCCTCGGATTGCCGCACCGGACGCTCGCCTGGTCCGGCCCGAAGCCGGCGGCGCGGCTGCAGGAGGCGGCGAGGTCGGCACGCTACCGCCTGCTCGCCGGCCTCGCCGCCGAGACCGGCGCCGACCTCGTCCTCACCGCCCATACCCTCGACGATCAGGCCGAGACCGTGCTGATGCGCCTGTGCGCCGGCTCCGGCCCGTCCGGCCTCGCCGGCATGGCGGCGGCCCGCCCCCTTGCCGGTCACATTGCCGCTCCCCGTGCCGGCCTCCTCGATGCCCCCCTCGACGGTCTCACCCTCGCCCGGCCCTTCCTGACGATCGCGAAGGCGCGCCTCGTCGCGACCTGCGAGGCACGGGGCTGGCCCTATCATCGCGATCCGTCCAACGCCGATCCGCGCTTCGGCCGCGCCCGCCTGCGCCGGCTCCTGCCGCTCCTTGCCGAGGAGGGTCTCACGGCAACCCGCCTGGCGCGGCTCGCCGGGCGCTTGCACCGCGACGAGGCGGCGCTCACCGCCGCCGCCGAGACGGCCTTGCGCGATCTGCGGCGCCAAAATCCCGGTCATGATCCCGGGGGGGAGGGGCGCCTGGTCCTCGACGGGCCGGGCCTCGCGGCGCTGCCGGAGGCGGTGACCCTGCGGGTGGTCGGGCTCGCGGTCGCCTCCCTGCACGGCTCGGCGGCGGAGCCCGATGCGGCCCCGGCGCGGCTGGAGCGGCTGGAGCGGATCGTCCTCGGTGCCCTCCTGCCGGCCTTGCGGGCGGGCACGCCGTGCCGGCGCACGCTCGCGGGCCTCCTCCTCACCGCCGGGGCGGGCCGCCTGATCCTGGCGCCCGAGCCGCCGCGGCGGACCGCGCCGCCGCGGGCGGGGTGACGCCGAGAGCGACGACCGACCGTCCCGCCGGCCCGCGGCGCCGCAGGTGCCGGCGATTACTTGGCAACCATCGGGCGGGTGCCTACATTGCGTTCCGAGTGCCGGCACCCACCCCAGCACGCCCGCGCGGTGCCGCGCTCCTCAGGGATTGACTCTTCGATGAACCCCAATTTTCGCAATTTCGCCTTGTGGGTCGTCATCTTCCTGCTCGTGCTGGCCCTCGTGACCCTGTTCCAGAATCCGGGTCACCGCTCGGGCGGCGGGGAGATCGCCTACAGCCAGCTCCTGAACGACGCCGAGGCGGGCCGCATCCAGAACGTGGTCATCTCCGGCCAGGAGGTGAGCGGCACCTATACGAGCGGCGGCACGTTCACGACCTACGCGCCGAACGACCCCTCGCTGGTCTCGAAGCTCCAGGGCAAGGGCGTCACCATCACGGCCCGTCCGCCGTCGGACAACACGCCGTGGTTCATCGCGCTGCTGGTCAACTGGCTGCCGATCCTGGTGTTCATCGGAGCCTGGATCTTCCTGTCGCGCCAGATGCAGTCCGGCGCCGGCCGGGCCATGGGCTTCGGCAAGTCCAAGGCGAAGCTCCTGACCGAGGCCCACGGCCGCGTCACCTTCGAGGACGTGGCGGGCGTCGACGAGGCCAAGGAGGACCTGCAGGAGATCGTGGAGTTCCTGCGCGACCCGCAGAAGTTCCAGCGCCTCGGCGGCCGCATCCCGCGCGGCGTGCTGCTGGTCGGCCCTCCCGGTACCGGTAAGACCCTGATCGCCCGGGCGGTCGCGGGCGAGGCCAACGTGCCGTTCTTCACCATCTCGGGCTCGGACTTCGTCGAGATGTTCGTCGGCGTCGGCGCCAGCCGCGTCCGCGACATGTTCGACCAGGCGAAGAAGAACGCCCCCTGCATCATCTTCATCGACGAGATCGACGCTGTCGGCCGTCACCGCGGCGCGGGCCTCGGCGGCGGTAACGACGAGCGCGAGCAGACCCTCAACCAGCTCCTCGTCGAGATGGACGGCTTCGAGGCCAACGAGGGCATCATCATCATCGCGGCGACCAACCGCCCCGACGTGCTCGACCCGGCGCTGCTGCGCCCGGGCCGCTTCGACCGCCAGATCATCGTTCCGAACCCGGACGTGATCGGCCGCGAGCGCATCCTGCGCGTCCACGTCCGCAAGGTGCCGCTCTCGCCCGACGTCGACCTGAAGGTGATCGCTCGCGGTACCCCCGGCTTCTCGGGCGCCGACCTGATGAACCTCGTCAACGAGGCGGCCCTGCTGGCGGCCCGCCGCGGCAAGCGCATCGTCACGATGCACGAGTTCGAGGACGCCAAGGACAAGGTGATGATGGGCGCCGAGCGGCGCACCCTCGTCATGACCGAGGACGAGAAGCGGCTCACCGCCTATCACGAGGGCGGCCATGCCATCGTGGCCTTCAACGTCCCGGCGACCGATCCTGTCCACAAGGCGACGATCATCCCCCGCGGCCGGGCGCTCGGCATGGTCATGCAGCTGCCGGAGCGCGACAAGCTGTCGATGTCCTTCGAGCAGATGACCTCGCGCCTCGCCATCATGATGGGCGGCCGCGTCGCCGAGGAGATGATCTTCGGCCACGACAAGGTGACCTCCGGCGCCCAGTCGGACATCGAGCAGGCGACCCGGCTGGCCCGCATGATGGTGACCCGCTGGGGCTTCTCGCCGGAACTCGGCACCGTCGCCTACGGCGAGAACAACGACGAGGTCTTCCTCGGCATGCAGGTCAACCGGCAGCAGAACGTGTCGGAGGCCACCGCCCAGAAGATCGACGCCGAGGTTCGTCGCCTGGTCGAGGCCGGCCTGCAGGATGCCCGTCGCATCCTCAGCGAGCGCCGGGACGACCTGGAGGCCCTGGCGCGCGGCCTGCTCGAGTACGAGACCCTCTCGGGCGACGAGATCCGCGACCTCATCAACGGCAAGCCGCCGGTGCGCGACGCCGGGGACTACCCGACGAACCCGACCCGCGGCTCGCCGGTCCCCTCCGCCGGCCGCGGCCGGCCGCGGGAGAATGACGGCGGCTACGAGCCCCAGCCGCAGGCCTGACGCCTGGGGCGGGCGGCCCGGAATCCACACCGGCCCATATTCGCCACAGGGGCGGCGGGATCATTCCCGCCGCCCCTTGTCGTTGCGGACAAGCCTCAAAATAACCCACACCGCGTGTGACCGCGTCCGGGGACAGCGGCGCTCATCGTGCACGGCTCCGTGCGAGGTGGGCGAGGGCCCGGGACGGGACAGGGAGTTGATAGCCGTGCGTAAGTATTTCGGGACCGACGGCATCCGGGGCCGGGCCAACGGCGTCATCACGCCGGAACTCGCGCTCAAGGTGGGCCAGGCCGCCGGGCTCGTGTTCCAGCGCGGCGACCACCGCCATCGCGTCGTGATCGGCAAGGATACCCGCCTGTCGGGCTACATGATCGAGACGGCGCTGGTCGCGGGCTTCACCTCGGTCGGCATGGACGTGCTGCTGCTCGGTCCGATGCCGACGCCGGCCGTCGCGATGCTCACCCGCTCGATGCGCGCCGATATCGGGGTGATGATCTCCGCCTCGCACAACCCGTTCGAGGATAACGGCATCAAGATCTTCGGACCCGATGGCTTCAAGCTCTCCGACGAGGTCGAGCGCGAGATCGAGCGCCTGATCGACGCCAGCCTCCAGACGAGGCTCTCCGGCTCCCACGACCTCGGCCGCGCCAAGCGCATCGAGAGCGTGCATGCCCGCTATATCGAGTTCGCCAAGCGCACCCTGCCGCGCAACCTCACCCTCGACGGCCTGCGGGTCGTGGTCGATTGCGCCAACGGCGCCGCCTACCGGGTCGCACCCGAGACCCTGTGGGAGCTCGGCGCCGAGGTCATCGCCATCGGCACCGAGCCCGACGGCTTCAACATCAACCGCGACGTCGGCTCGACCGCGCCCGAGGCCCTGATCGGCAAGGTGCGCGAGCTGCGCGCCGATATCGGCATCGCCCTCGACGGCGACGCCGACCGGGTGCTGGTGGTCGACGAGAAGGGCCGGCAGGTCGACGGCGACCAGCTGATGGCGGTGGTCGC
>NZ_JAAKGV010000005.1 GCF_011043735.1 Methylobacterium sp. DB0501
GGCGGTGATCGAGATCCGAGTGAGGGTCGCGAAGTCGAAGGGCAGCGCCTCCGGCAGGGCGACCCGGCCGGCGGCGAGGTCGACGTAATGGGCGAAGGTGCGGCCGACCACCTCGGGCTGCTCGTGGATTTCCTTGGCCATGAAGTGGCGGTAATTGCCCTTGTCGACCAGGAAGGCCTGGGTGGCGATCTTCTGGCGCGGGCGGGCGACGACGTGGCCGGCGCCGTCGCGGATCTCGGCGCCGTCGCGGGTCAGGATGGTCCAGTCGCCCTCGTCGAGATAGGTGATCTCGTCGGTGAGGGGGCGAGCGCCAGGGCATCGGAGCCGAGATAGGTCTCGCCGTCGCCGAAGCCGACGGCGAGCGGCGCGCCGTGGCGGGCGCCGATGAGGAAGTCCTCCTGGCCGGCGAACAGGAAGGCGAGGGCGAAGGCGCCGCGCAGGCGCGGCAGGGCGGCCTCGACGGCGGCGACGGGGCCGAGGCCGGTCCGCATCAGGTGGGAGACGAGCTGAGCGACGACCTCGGTGTCGGTCTCGGTCTCGAAGGCGCAGCCCTGGGCGGCGAGCTCGGCCTTGAGCTCGCGGAAGTTCTCGATGATGCCGTTATGGACGACCGCCAAGCGCTCGGTGGCGTGGGGATGGGCGTTGGTCTCGTTGGGCCGGCCGTGGGTGGCCCAGCGGGTATGGCCGATGCCGATGGCGCCGGCGAGGGGGTTCTGGAGCAGCTTGAGCTGGAGGTTCGACAGCTTGCCCTCGGCGCGCCGGCGCTCGAGGCGGCCGGCCTCCAGGGTGGCGATGCCGGCCGAGTCGTAGCCGCGGTACTCGAGCCGGCGCAGCGCGTCGACCACCTGTCCCGAGACCGCCTCACGCCCCACGATTCCCACGATCCCGCACATGCCGCCATGCTCCTGTTGCGGAGGGTGAATGACCTTCCGGACGACCCGAGGTATCGGGCCGGCCTGCTCGGGCGCCATCCGATCGCGCTGCCGTCGGATGGCGCGCCATGCCTTGGATTTCGCTGAAATTCCTTCGACGAACCGGCATGCGTTTCGTCGAAGGTGCTCCCGCGCGATCGGCTCGCGCGACATCCGCCGGCGCCGGAGGGGTCGAAGGGGAGGGTGGTCGATGCGGCAGCCCCGGTCGCCGTGTCCGACGACCGCGCAGGGTCCGATCGACGGGGTTGTCAGACGATCGCGAAGTCGCTCGCCGTCAGGGTCGGCTTGTTGTCCAGGGTTGCGAACAGCGTCGGATTGCTGCCGGCCTGTGATCCGTCGGCATCGTAGTAGAGCGTGCCCAGCGCCTTGTTGTACAGGATGCGTGTGGCGGGATTCTCGGCAGCATTGGTCACGCTGGCCGGATTCGTCGAGCTCATGCTCTTGAAGGCGGTGCTGGCGAGCGTGCCGGTCGGGATGTTGAACACGCTGCTCGACAACTGGATCGTGTCGTTATTGCCCGTGGCCGACGGGCTGAAATCGGTGATGTGGTCGGCGTTTCCCGTCACGAGTGCGGCGCTGAACGCGAAGGTGTCGTTGCCCGCGCCGCCCGTCAGGGTGTCGGCGCCTGCACCGCCGTCGATGAAGTCGTCGCCGCCGAGCCCGTTGATCGTATTGGCCGCCGCCGTCCCGAAGATCAGATCCCGCGCCGCCGTCATCGTCGGTGCCGAGACTTCGTTGACCGCGATCGTGTGCTGACCCAGGCCCGACACGTTGAGGTCGAGCAGGTTGCCGGACAGGCTGGCGCTGTCGGCGCCGGTCACCTGGACGAACTGGTTCTGCGGCGACTTCAAGGTGACCTGGAATTTTCCCTCGCCGACGGCGGTGAAGCTGAGATTGGTGCCGTCGCCCGTGACCGACACGAGATCGGAGCGGTCGGCCAGCTTCGAGAGGTGCGTCACGTCGTCGGGCGTCCCGCCGAGGGCGATGTTGAAGGTGCCGCCGTCGCGGTCGGCGAAGACGCTGTCCTTGTCGTAGGCGTACCATCCGCCGACGTTCTTGATCGTCTGGCCCGCGCCGAGATCGAGCGCGAACTTGCCGAGATCACCCGTCGTCGCCGTGGTGACGGTGGCCGTCAGCACGCTGGTCGCGGCGTTCCAAGAGGTGCTTACATCGGATTTCTCGAGCGTCGAGACGCGCTGCGCCAGGTCCCCCAGCGTCACGAATTCGGATCCGGCCTGGTACGCACGCTGGATGAAATCCGTGAACATCTGCTGGGTGTAGTTCGACGCGACGCCCGGATCGAGCGGCCAGTTGGTCGGGCCGTAATCGTGCCAGGGCCAGACCACCACCGGCATGTCCGAGTGGGTCGTGAGGTCGCTCCATTCCGATGCCCATTTGGCTTCGGCCTGTGCCGGCGTGAGCTTCTGGTAGCCGATGAGGGTGAAATCGAACGACGTGTTGGGGGCGATGTAGACCTTCGAATCCGCGGCCGCCGGGCTCAGGTAGCCGATCGCTCCCGGATACCCGGCCCCGATCATCGACGCGCCGCCGGTCATGTAGGGATAGTACTGGGCGATGTTGCGCGACGTGGTGATATTCTCGCCGGCCCCGGGAACGGCGACGCCGATATTCGTCAGGCCGAGCTGCTGCTCGATCACCTGCCGCGATTGCTGGAACTCGAACTGGTACTGGGCCGCCGTCAGGACGTTCGTGTCCTCCGGGTGCGTGTAGGAGTGCGAGCCGATCTCGTTGCCCATCGCGAGCAGCTGATTGTAATATTTTTTCGAATATGTCCAGTCCGTATACTCTCCGTTGGCCTGGTTGTTGCCGATGTCGATGTAGTACGAGCCGACGAAGTTATAATCCTTCTTCCACTGCGCCAGGATCGGCATCAGTGCGTCGTAGATGCCTGGGCCGGAGGCCGGCTTCACGTCGTCGATCTGCATGGCCTGATCCATGTCGACCCGGGCGGCGACCACCGCCTTGTCGCGGCTCAGATGCAGGCTGACCTGTGGTCCGCTGGCCGGCGCCGTCACCCAATCGATGGCGTGCTGGAGCATGTTGTTGTCGCCCAGCATCCCCTCGGTGGCGAAGTGGACGTTGTTGCCGCCGGTCTTCGTCGCCAGCACGGCCGCCTGGGACTGCCCGTTCACGATCTGGTTGGCGAGCGTGGTGCCGAGACCGTCGGTGCTGGTGAAGTAGGAGGTCGAGATGCCGGAGTAGTTGCGGATGACCTCGCCGGGCGTATAGCCGGCCATCATCGGGTTCGTGCTCGACCCGGCCGCCACCTGGACGTTCACGCCGCTGGCATATCCGGTGAGATTGACGTCGAGCAGGGCCTTCATGCGCGCGTAGGAATCGCCCGGCAGGGCGGCGCCGGTCGCGTCGTTGGTCATGAAGTTGCCGGCCGCGATGATCCCGGTATGGTAGTTCTTGGTCAGCGTGGTGAGCGTGTCGGTGATCGCCCCGACCTTGTCCGCCGCGACGTTCTGGAACGAGGGGAACACCAGCGCGTCGTAGTTGACCAGCTTCGACAGGTCGGTGAGGTCGGCTTCGGAGAGCAGGTCGTACGGCACGCCGGCCTGCGCGGCCTGGTCCTGCGCCGTCATGAACAGCTGCGAGTAGGCGGTCGCGCTGAAATACTTGCTGGCGCTCGTCTCCGAGTAGACGATGCCGATCTTGTGACCGGTATAGGTCCGAGCCGGCAGCGTCGATTTGTCGGCGAGGGCGTAGGGGCCGGCGCTGTAGTCGCCGGGCAGGTAGGTGTTGTTGTCGACGTCGGCGAGAACGTTGAGCGCGGTCGTGTTCCCGATCTGCGCCACCGGCACGGTCACCTCGACGGTGGTATGGTCGGCGCTGTAGGCGTAGGCGAGCGGGGTCGGGCTGACCAGGTTCTGGCCGTCGGCCCCGGTATAGAGATAGGGCACGCCGTTCGTGAAATTGATATTATAGTCGTAGCCCGGGAAAAGTCCCCAGATATTGTAGCCGGTCGCGGTCGACTTGTCGGTGTTGAGCCAGATCGTCGAGCCGGTCGTGAGCGCCGTCGGCGCCTTCATGGCGAAGGTCAGATAGCCGCCCGAGAGATCGCCGTAGAGCTGATAGCCGGCCGGCACGCCGGTCGTCGTCAGGAGGTCGGCGCTGGTCCAGTCGGACAGATTGCCATCGATCGTGCGCATCGCGGTAGACTTCCTGTCAGAGTTGCTCGGCCAGCCGATCCCGCGGACGGCCCGTGCTGCGAGCCGAAGCGCAACGATCGTCCGGTTTTCCGGCCTGGACGCCCAAGATGCCGCGCACCAAGTTGCAGAGCATCGAGTTGCTGATCAGGGGCGGGGCGTGTCGAAGTTTCGTTGTTGCGAAAGGGAAGACATCATCGCATGCCGGCGGCATTGCTGGATATAATACTGAGGGGTTACTGGAATTACGCCTTGAAGGAGGGCCGCTCGGCACGGCCGATTTCCACGGCCGGCGGCACGTCCGCGACGAGGCGATCCCGGACCGCTGCGCCCTCCGGCGCGCATGCGTCCTCTCTCCCCTCCGGACGAGGACCGCCGGCCGTCGACAGGACGAGGACCGCCGCTTCCCGCACGCTGCTTTGCGCTAGGCGACCCGTCCAGGCGCGCAGTCGCGACGTGTCGCCGACGATGATGCGCGGCTCGTGCGGTCTGTAGCGAGCCGGATCGGCGCAGGTCGCGACGGCCTTGCCGGAGGCGGCGATCATCGCGTCGAGCAGGTCGCCGAGCCGGGTCGGAACGCCGGTGCAGACGTTGCAGGGGCCGGTGGCGTCGCCGGAGGCTGCCAGGGCCTCGAGCGCGATCGCGACGTCGTCGACGTGGATGAAGTCCCGCTGCGCGTCGAGGTTGCCGGTGGTCAACCGCCCGCCTGCGGACGGCATCCGGGCGATCTGAGCCGCGAAATCCGCGAGGGCCAGGTGCGCGGGCATGCCGGCACCGACCGGATTGAAGATACGCGCCAAGACGACCCGCGACCGCGTTTCGTCGCCAAAGGCGAGCGCGGCCCGGCCCTGGGCGAGCTTGCTGCGCCCATAGGCCGTGTAGGGCTCGCAGACGGCGTCCTCCCTCACGGGGACCCCGTCATGCGCCGCCGCCCCGTATTCCGCCGCGCTCCCGGCGACGACCAGCGTCGGATGCAGGCCCGTCCCGCGGAGCGCGTCGAGGAGCGCCTCGGTGAGGCCGAGATTGACCGATCGAAGCGTCGGCTCGTCGCCCTGCATGGCGCCGGCGAGGTGATAGACGACGTCGGGCCGCGCGCGGTCGAGAGCATGGCGCCACCGCGCGACGGGCGAGGGCGCGACGCCGTCGCGACGGCCCCCCTCGTCGGCCCGGAGGCTGACCGTCGCGACCGGACCGCCGCTGGCGCGCAGACGGCGCGCCAGCGCCTGGCCGACGAACCCGCCGGCCCCGCTGATCAGGCTGCCACCCATGGGATCACGAGGCCAGGAACTGGTTGCGCTCGCTCACGAACATCTGCTGCGCGAGCGCGAAGTCGTCGGGCCGGCCGATATCGAGCCACACGCAATCCTCGTGGTAGCAGTTGATGTCGCCGCCGGTATCCTTCACGCTCATGATCAGGCTCGGCATATCGAGGTATTCGTCGCTGATCAGGTGGTTGCGCACCGCATCCCGACGCAAGGCATAGACACCCATGCTCACGAAATGGCTGCTCGTGGGCTTCTCGCGATAGGCGGTGAGGCGGCTGCGCTGGTCGATTTCGATGAGCCCGAAATCGATCTTGACCTCTCTCTTGTACACGCCGACGGAAATTGCGGCCTCCGACCGATAATGCGCGGCCATCATCCTCTCGAGGCTGAGAGTCGTGAGGAGATCTCCGTTCGTCACGAAGAAATCGTCGTCCAGCTCGTCGAGCATGCTGCCGAGAGCGCCGGCCGTTCCGAGCGGCTTGCTCTCCAGACGATAGCGGATCTTGAGGCCGAGACGGTCGCCATTGCCGAAGAACGCCTCGAGTAAGTGGCTGAGATGGTTGACGGCCAGGATCACGTCGGTGATTCCGGCAATCTTCATCTGCCGCAGCAGCAATTCGAGGACCGGCATATCGTTGAGCGGCATCAGAGGCTTGGGAAACAGGGCCGAATAGGGATGGAGCCGGGTTCCCTTTCCTCCGGCCATGATGACGGCCTGCGTGATCCTGGGCCTGGGCACGGCATGGATGAAGCCGCTCGGCACCATCGTTTCACTGTCGTCGCGGGAGAGGAGGTCGTCGTGCATTCCGCGCCGAAGGTCGGCGTAGTCGTCCAGCCTGTGAGACATCGTCATCTCCATTCCCGATAGCAGAGCAATTCAGCGCGGGCAGCACCTCTTCGCTGAATTATCCTCGTGATATGTCAGGATCGGCGCTTAATTTGCAAGTAAACCGATGTGGGTATACATTTATGAGGAGTTAACTGTCGATCGTGCGTAGCCCGGCGCGGCACGAGTTCCGATCCCGGTCGCAATTGTCTGATCCGTCCGCAGGCCACCGCGAGCGCCCTGCTCTTCGGGCAGGGCCGCCCGCGCCGGCCCACGCTCGGCACGTCACTCATGCCACCATCAAAGGCGAGTCTTTCGAAGACAAATCCTTGGCCCACAGCGCCGCTTGAGTGCGATTGTTGAAATTCAACTTTCTCAGTATGTGCCTCACATGAACCTTGACGGTCGCCTCCGTGATATTGTGCTTGCGCGCGATCACCTTGTTCGAGTTTCCCTCCGCCAGGGAGGAGAGAATCTCCCTCTCGCGCTGGGACAGGCCGCCGGCGACCGTGGCGCGGGGCGCGCGCTGATCGGGAAAGGCGCGGGCGAGCAGGATCGGCAGGTTGCCCCTCGGCCGGACCGCAGACGGTGGGTTGCCCTCGTCGAGGACGTCCGCAAGCGTCGGGTCATGAACGATGACGCCGGTCAATACCGCCTGTATCGTGATGAGCAGCTTCTTGGGACTGCTCGCACGGTCCAGCATCGCGGCGGCTCGTGCACGCACATCGGGGTGCAAGCAGGTATCCATGCGGCGATCCATGAGAATCACCAGCTTCGTATCGCTGGACATCCTGCCGAGACAATCAGCATCGGACAGGATCGATCCACCGCTATCCGAACATACGATGAGAAGATCGCACTCCATGTGATCCGGCAGTCGCGGGAGGCAGCCGCTGACAGTGTACTCCGCCGAGCGGAGGAGCAGCGCCAATCCTTCCCTCAGCAGCTCGTCGTCGCCGACCACGACGACATCTGGATGAATGTTCATGTCCATGGCGTTTCCCTTCAGAAGTCAAGAAAGCACAGAACGGCATTACGCCCGTGCGATAATATTCGCTCTGCTTCCTCTGCGCTGACTATATTCAGCATCATTGACCTTCTGGATGCGCCGTTCCCAGCGCGGCCTCATTTGTTTCTTTTTAATGAACGGCAAAATTGACATACATTCGAGCGGACATGTTGTCGTGCTCGCCCCGATGCGTGTCGGGCAAAACCTGCATTGTCAGGAAAAACCCGTAAAAAACGGTGATCCCGGAGTGGCCGCCAACCGCGTGCCGGCCAGGATGGCCGCTGAGTCGCGTCGGGGCGCGAAAAGCGGGCGGATCCTGTCCGGCCTCGCATACCCTCGCGCGGCGGGGCCGCCCTGCGCCCCACGGGCTGAGGCGATCCTCACGAAGCATTACGCCCAGCATTTGTTAATGTTCCCTGCCTCGGGCAATCTAAATTGGTTCGGAGAAATTTTTATATCACAGTGCTTATATCACAGTGCATGCGCTGATTTCTTGATTGAGAATTTGCTCCGCCACTTCGGATTCGGTGGCCGGATTCACTATCAGTAGCGATCTCGAGTCGGTCTCTGCCTGCAACATGCCGCCCTGCGGCATGTTGCAGGCAGCAAGTAAAAACGGGGAGGACGTACAATGCGGCATGGCTCACACGGGGTCCGCCGTCGACACGCGCGACGTGCGGCGACTCTCCTTCTGGCGACCTGGGTGGTCCCGGGTAGCCTTGCCGCGGCCGAGGGCGGCGGGCATCCCGGCGCGGCCGCCGGGCGCCCCTTCGTGTCCGCGCGGAACGTTGCGGGAGAAGCGGGCGCACCGATCCGGCTGGCCATCGAGGTCGTGCCGCCTTCCAACAAGCAGATCGCCAGCACCTACCTGCTCGGCCTGCCCCCCGGTGCCCGGGTGAGCGACGCCACCCATACCGCCGCCGCCGCCGAGGAGGAATCGGTCATCGAGGTGACGCGGTGGAACCTGCCGGAACTCTCCATCACCGTCCAGCCGGGGCAGGTCGGGACCTTTGCCATGCGCGTCGCGGCGATGTCCGACGCGGTGGACGGCGGTGCGCAACAGGTCGTGAGTTCCGGCTTCACCGTCAGCACGCAAGTCCCTGATCCGCACGCGCCCAGACACGCCGTCCGGACCCAGGTCTCGCTCATCGACAAATCGCCCACCGATGGGTCGTCCACCGATGGGGCGACCGTCTCGAGGAGTACGGCCATCCACGTTCCGGCTCCCGAGCCGGCCGCAGCCCCCCCCTCGACGCCTAAGCCGCCGCGCCCCGAGCCGCGCCCCGAAGCGATTGCGCCAACGCCTCCTGCAGCTCCGCCACCGGCGAGCGCGTCGTCTCCCTCGGCGGCGGCCCCGGTCGCAGCCGCGGAGCCGGGCGCGACGGCGCTCGTCGGGCGCGCGGAGCAGCTGATCCGCCGGGGTGACATCAGCGGTGCGCGGCTCGTGCTGGAACGGGCGCTGAGCCGGAACGAGCCGCGGGCCGCGCTCCTGCTCGCCCAGACCTACGATCCGATCGTGCTGCGCACGTGGAAGGTGCTGGGTCTGCGGCCCGACCCCGAACGCGCGCAAGCCCTCTACGCCCAGGCGGCGCGGGACAACCCTGCCCAGCCGACGAATCTCGCTGCCTCTCCCCGCTGACGCCTCGACGATGACGGAGCACGCCGACGATGCCGACCCGCTCTCCCCTGCCTGCCGTGTTCGCTGCGGCAATCCTGCTGACGGCACCATTCTGGCACGCCCGCGAGGCCGACGCGCAAGCGTCCGCGCCGCGTGAGGCGATGACGGAAGCGATGCTCGGCGAAGCGATGAACGCCAACACCGTGTCGGTGATCACGGGGACGGCCGGAGGCACGTACTTCCGCATCGGCGCCGATCTCGCCTTCGTCCTCAACGACGGCGACAAGATCCGGGTCCTGCCGATCCTCGGCAAGGGTGCCGGTGAGAATGCCTACGACCTGCGTTTCCTGAAAGGGATCGATCTCGCCTTCCTGCGAACGGACACCATCGAGCAGCTGCGCCAGGACAAGCGCCTGAAGAACGTCGAGCAGCATATCCAATACGTCGCAAAGCTGTTCGATGACGAGCTCCACGTCGTCGCCGCCAAGGAGATCGGCGATGTGCGTGGGCTCGCCGGCAAGCGCGTCACCTTCGACGTCAAGGGCAGCGGCACCGACTATAGCGGCCGCGCCATGTTCCGCGGCCTCGACATCGCGGTGACGGCGATCAACGTCGACCAGCCCACCGCCTTCACGATGCTGCAGAAAGGCGAGGTCGATGCCGTGGTCTCGGTGGCGGCCAAGCCCGTTTCGGTCGTCGCCGGCTTCGATCCGGGCGACCGCTTCCACCTCGTGAAGGTCCCGTATCCGGGATCGATCAGCGATGCCTACGTGCCCGCCACGCTCACCAGCACGGATTATCCGAAGCTCGTCGACGGGGCCGGACCCGTCGAAACGCTCGCGGTCGGGACCATCCTGGGGGCCTACAATCATCCGAAGGGCTCGGAGCGCTACCGCAAGCTCGAGCGGTTCGTGGAGGCCTTCTTCGGTCAGTTCGACAAGTTCCTCGCGCCGCAACGGCACGCCAAGTGGCGGGAGGTCAATCTCGCCGCCACGGTACCGGGCTGGACGCGCTTCCGGCCCGCCCAGGACTGGCTCGATGCGCGCCGGGAGGACGTCTCGCCCCGGGCCGATATCGAGCGTTTCCTCAGCGAGCAGCCGCAAGGGCTCAGGGCCGACAAGGACCAAGTCTACCAGGCCTACCTGACGTGGCGCCGTCTCAAGGATACGGCGCAAGGATCCGCGCGCCGCTGATCTCCCCGTGGAGGGATGGGGCCGAGCGTGACGCAGGCCGCCCCGGTTTCCAGGTACGGCGTCAGGTCCGCTCCGTGATCTTGCTCCGCGCCGGACCGTCGGCCCGTCGTCGAGGTCGGGATCCGCGCGACCCTGCGTCGATGTCGAGCGCCGAGGCTGCCGTGCCGCGAATAACGGGGCACGGAGCCCCATGAACCGTGAGCGGCGGGTTTCTTCCTTTCCCCGCCGCTCGTCATCCCCGCCTTCGTATCGTCGATCGGGTCGACCCTCCGTCCGGCGACGACATCGGTCTCATTCCTTCACGCGATACATGCGCCATCTTCGACCATCGCTGCCGAGGTACCGCCATTGTCGCAATTCAGCTGTGCTCATGATGGGAGCGTGATCGAGGGAATTCGATTATATTTTGGCCTATTGAAAATTTTCGTAGTTCTGTTGGAAGTGCATCGAGATATTTCTTATTGATTTCGATCACAATCATCGTTAATCAGATAAGCGAAATCTGATCGATTTGTTCGTGAAAATCTCTCGAAAGGGAATGTCATGCCCCGGTTTTACTTCGATTTATCTGACGAGATTCAGACGATTATCGATGAGCAGGGGGTGTGTGCCAATACAAGCTATGAGGCGATTCTCCACGCCCAAGAGGTCATTCGAGAAATGCGCGAAGAAGGCGACGAAAATTTTTTTGATAAGGGGTGGTCCTTCAAGATCAGATCGGAGGACGGAATGATCGTAAATGTGCTGCCAATTTAATTATGTTGAACGTAATTGGCGAAATATATTTTAATTTTAAAAATTAATTTTACTCTCTCGATTGAAATTGGCGCATAAGACCCAGTCCCATGACATGTCGAAATGTCGGAAAATATTTCCGACAATCGCACTGTTTTCCGATTGCCGGCATGTGATCGCAATGAGGTAGACGGAAGACATTGCAAGGGCCCGCTTGGTTGATCCTGGCCTTCGATCCTCTACCCGTTTCTCCTGAAGCTGTATGCGGATGGCGGGTGCCAGGTCCGGGAAGCGTTGGAACGGGTGTGCCCATCTGTGACGCTGGAGATCGTCAAGCGCCCGGATCACGCGGTCGAGTTCGATGCCCTGCCCAAGTGCGAGATCGTGGAACGGACGATCGGCTGGCTCAATCGGTGCCGGCGGGTGGCGGATCTACGCCTTGCTTCCGTCTGGGTCATGTTGAGAAAGCTTTACCAGAAATCAATGCAGCCTAGCACAAACACTTGGAGATTTAATTTTATCGGAAATAAAGCTTTCATAGAACTAGTTCGGGGGCATAAAACCCTCCTGACTACACCGCGTCGTAGCAGGCCCGCCGCAGGGGTGGCGGGTCCCACAAGATCCGCTTCGCGCAGCAGCTTGGCTGCACCGGGTCTCATCGCACGAGTGCGATGAGACCCGGACTCGCGGCTTGCCTAACCCCGCGCCCAGGACCGGTCAGCCAAACGTAGCGCCCGGTTTTCTGAATGCCGTGTTGGCGATCGGTCCATGCGCGTGGTTCACGCCCATGGACCGAAAGATCCCGCCGGCAGAACTCTGGCCTCTCGTGCAAAGCAAGTAAATTTGAGCATTATCAAAGAAAACCGATCCCTACACCAGTCTGCAGCAACGTTTCTCGGACATGCTTGGCGACTGCCGGCCAGGTAAAATTCTCAATGGTTGATGCAAATCCATCGCCACCAAACCGAGTGCATTTTTCGTCATTTATCATAATATCTTCCATTGCAGCAGTAAGCTCCTCATCGGACTCGACGAGATATCCCCCACCGGTCTTTTGTATCAACTCACGAAACGAATAGCATGCGGCGTTCGCGATGACGGGCTTCTTAAAAAGCCATGCCTCACATAACACTATCCCAAAACTCTCGCTGGTGCTCATAGAAATCAATCCTTTACAGGCCGACAGCGCTCCAAGCACCACATCTCGTGGCTGAGGACCGAGATAATATACACCGGCAACATCAATTACTTCCTTGTCTTCGTCTTGACCTATCATAACCAAGTCAAAGTCGCTCCTCGATTTGGATGCCATATATGCACGTATAGCAGCATCATATCCTTTAGAAGCAGTTTTGCGCCCTAAAATAAGATAAAATGGACGGGTGCTTTTGTGCGCGCTTCTAAAGCTTCGAATACAAGTTGGACTTCCAAGATCTCCAATATTTACACCCCCACCAGGTACCACCGTCGAGTAGCCATGACGACCCATCTGCTGAGCGACCACATCTGAAAAAAAGATATTGGCAGAGGAACGTTCGAAGGCCTGAAAGTAGCTATTCCAATAGTAAAATCTGTCATCACCATGAAAATGCGGCAAGGTAACAATTCTACCGCGGTAATTAATTGACTCAAGAGCATTAACAACTTCTGGTATAGTATTAAATGGAATCCCTTGTACAATTATGTGGGTATAATTGTGTGCAAATTCTTTTATCCAGCGAATCTGGTCGTTCGACGTCGGTCCGCGAACTTCATTAAATTTTGCATCAAGGGTCATGTTGCGCGCTGATGCAACTTTATCCAATGTTTCCATCCATTTTTCTAAATATTTGACGCCTATGATTTGATCGTTTCTGACGCTCAAGTCACACACTTGCGACTGATGCATATCATCAGATAAAACTTCGATGCGCTCAATATAAAGACCAAAGACTCGGTGATCGAGATCAGATGTATGTTCGGGAACTTCGATATGAATAGCCAATATATCAGGCCAAGAGTGCGTTTCAATCTTAATTTTCAACTCAAACCAAGTATCAAGCTGAACTGAAAAATTCTTTATTACCTTACCGTCGATATCACGAATGGAGACAAGTGCTGCCTTTGGCACACTGCCGAAACCTTTCAATATAACGTATCGAGAATTAGATTTGATTGCAAAAGCAAATCGTGGAGCGGACCATCTGCAAAAACCATTTTCGGTTCGCTCAGCGTCGTAGAACCCGCTCAACAAAGCGACTCCATGTTGACCAAGGAGAGCTTCTACAAAATGAGAAAAAACTAGTTCCTCTTCATTTTTCCAAAAAAGTTCGAGCTCCTGACAATTTTTAATAGCAGCAGATTTATCTATCTCAGACGGCATGAAGTAGAACTGTTGATCGAATAATTCAGCGACCCGTGAGCTTGCCCTCCCGGATTTAACGGTATATGTAGATCCAAAATGATATTGATTTGTAATATCATCAATATTTGTTGCGGATAAATCAATCCACTCAAAACTATCACGAATTTCTTTTAGAATTTCTATTAAGTATTCTTCAGCGCCCCCTCGCGAGGGTTCTGTGTACCTGTAAGTTACAACAAGCAATGACGGCTTATTTATAGTACGCTGTGCTCGAGGAAAATTATCAATATAAGATTTATAATCTTTACTTACAGCAGGCCATGTCAACGCTCGTTTCACATAAGAATAAGCATTCTTCGACATTCTATCTATTTCTTCGGGATATAGAGATAATCTTTTTATCTCCCGTGCGAATTCCGATCTCACAGCAATTTTTCCGGATCGTGTCTCTTCGATCCGGAACCCACGCGCCCCAGTCGGAGTATTTATTGTTGCAAGACCATGAGCCATGTAATCAGGAAGTTTCAAACTCGAACCACCACCTTCATCCACAGGATTGAGAGCAAGGTTCCATTTAAGCATTGTTTTTGTTTTTTCGAAATCATTAAGCACTCCCATTAGTGTAACGTTCGGCGGCACTACATCACTCAAGGCAGAACAGACGCCGCCGACTATTTCAAATTGGATATTAGGTAATTTTTTAGCAAGATCGTAACAGATAAACTTGGCCGCATCGATATTCGGGCTATGCGACGAAGCGACGAAACCACATACGAATGTACCAACTCGAGCGATTTTCGACTCAGATTCTGCCGACTCGATTAGGTTAGACCCATTGGCACAAACAATGACATGATTCCCCTTGGAGCGAAAAATTTCAGCATCCGCTTCCGTTACGCACACAACCATATCGGCAAACTTGCAAACCAATGCCTCCAGATCGTTAACAAAATCAGTTAGTTCAGTGAATGATCTATGATTTTGTAACAATTGCGTTTTAAGTGCAGATTCCACATTGTGTGCGCTATATATAATCGGAATATCTTGGGCATTGGATTTAATGACATCAATCAGAGATCCCATATAACAATGCTCAAGCACAATAACGTTAGTGCGACGTACAAAGTACTTGCACAAGCGCCGAAGAAGGTAGTTACTTGGAGCAAACAACGCAGCCACGATATCATTCGCCGAAACCTGCTCGCCCGCAGCAATTTTTCGTTCAAAATAAAGATGCGCAGGTGTTTTCGGTATAGTTACTTTTAAATTTTTTGGACCTATCAAATCGACCTTGAAGCTGTCACTAAAGGAAATTAGAATATTTCTTCCGCGCTGACAGTTAATGATCTGCATTATTCGGGCGGCTCCTCCCCATTCCCCTGTCCCAATATCATAATCATTAACAAATAAATTAACTCGATCGTCATAATACTCTTCACTGATCGACGTTCTTATGTTATTCTCGAAATGTTTGCATATTGCTTGCCAAGAGTAGGTACTCTGTACCTCGACTCGTGCCGCCAGAGCGACCGCACGTAACCGGTGTTTGTCAAAAATTAGCTCGTTTAGACGATCTGCAAACTGCGCCCGATCAGACACGAAGACACAATTCGCGGGGTCGATCTCTAGTCCGCGAATCCCTTCAACAGTTGTCAGCATCGGAACGCCAAAAGCCATTGCTTCAATTGATTTGAGGCTTGTACCAGATCCAAGTATAACTGGATTTATTAGAATTGTTGTTTTTGATAATAACAAAAACTTTTCTGACGGTTGTAGGTGTCCAACAATTTCGAGGTTTGATGGTGCTTCCAAGCCTTTGAGGTGATCGCATACAGCGCCTGCAATAATGAAATCGGCATCAGGAACTTCAGAAGCTATTGAAAATATCTGTTGCGCAGCTTCGACATTCGGATAATGCGCCGATCCTAAGAAGGAAACCACAGGTCTCTGATAAAAAATCGAATCTTGATTGCTTTGTCTTATGTCGTAAACTTTCTGTGCCTCGCTCTCATCATAACCGTTGGCACAGATCGATATCTTATGTGGAGACACGCCGTAAAAAACTTCAAATTTCTCTGCGTCGGCCTGAGATGTTGCAAATATCCGATGGGCGCGATGACAAAGATTTCCCTCGATTCGCATTAGTTTTAATATAGATTTATCAAACCCACTTCCTCTTACGACCGAAGATAGCAGGCTTGCCTCGAAATTGTGGGAATTATAGATCTCCGGGCCAAATATTCCATCAGAGAAAATTGGTTCCGAAAATGGAAACTCATGTATGATAAAATCGACCTCTGAAGCGATCTCTCGGGCCACCATCCTTAATTTGCAGCTGGAATCAGCGACAGCAAGTGCAAACGCGAGGCCGGACATTTCACCTTCAATTCCAAGATTTGTTAGTGCTTCATAGGCATTTCTCCAATCAATATCCTTAGGAAAACGTATTTCTTTAAATGATTGAGAGTGATTTATTTCTTCATAACGCGCGCCGAAATCAGTTGAGGTGATCATAATTATTTCATTAGATTTAGCCAATTGATTATACAAATAATACACTCGCATTTCGCCACCGCTGAGAGGCGGATAAAAGCAAGGAAAAAAATTGAGGACGAGAAATTTAGCCATTTGAGATTCAGCCTGTATTTCTTTATGATAGCCTAGTGATATTACAAACGTTCTTTTGTATATTTATAATAGACCCCCTGCTCAGCAAATTTGTTTAGCGCTTCTGCATATTTTATTACTAAATCTTCCACTGAAGATGCTTCTGTTAAAGAGCTTGAAAAAAAATTTGTAAATTCCGAATTTTCTTTCTGCGCAGACGCATGGATGAATTTAGAAATTTCTTGTGACGATGCGCTATCAGATATCTCTGAGATGGTTTCGGTACGGTAGGTGTTGTTTCCGGTATAATCTTTTATATAGCATATTATAGAAAATTTATATTCTTTTTTACTATCTATGCCTCGCGATATAATCGAAATTTCACTCTTATTGATTGATTTTGACACTAAGGCATCTCTCTCTAAACTATTCCGAATTGACTCCATATGTCGTGCTACTAAGGATTCAAACATCGAATGCTATCCTATACGAAATCTTTTTTTTTATATCATGCTTGGTGCTAACCAGGCAAGGACCCAATCCCCGATAATGACCAAACATAAACAATTGAGACAAAAGCGAATAGAAAAATATATTTGCCATATCTGCAAATATATAAATTGTTTATCAAAATTATATACTACATAAAAAGAGAATCGGGAATATGCTATAGTGAGCAAAAGCGCCTTATATTTCGCTTTATCTTGTAAACGGGCCGTGGACTCGTTCGCCTCCCTATTGTTTCGGCGATCTAACGCTCGCTTGATCGGAAGCATGTCGCATATGCGCTTCGTCGAATCATTCGCGGAGCGTGTTCGAGGAACTCCGCCAGAAGCGGTACGCGAGAAGGGATGACGCGGTTGGCATGAAAGCGTCGTATCGAGTTTGCCGAGACCGCTCAACGAGAGCGATATGCCATCGACAGCCCTGCCACCATCGTCCGGCTGCGTCGGCCTGAGGAAATCGACGATCCCCCTCGAGGTGCGGAGGGAAGGCGCCCGCTGCCTGCTGTGAGCAGGCAGCGAAAATTTCCCGGTCGGTGCCCTGGCCCGCGGCGGCGGGATGCCCCCGATCCCTCGGGCTCGTCCATCCTCAGCCACCATGCCAGTCGACGTGTATCGGTCGGGAGCGACGAGGATGGTCCTGCCCGGAGAACTCCTCATCATCCTGGACCTGCCCCGACAGGGCCTGTCCGTCACCGCCATCGCCCGCCGGACCGGCCGCGACCCCAAGGAAGGTCCGTATTGCCATCGGAAGCGGATTGTGGCTGCAATCCGGCCGGTCAGCAGGCTCACGTCGACTTCCCCCGCTTCGTCGTCACCGTCACGGGCGGCACCGGACACGGCCGGCGCCGTCCGGCCGTTCACGCCGGTGCTCGGCCATTCCCGGCCCCGCATTCGCCGGGCGGCGCAATCCGCGTCACGGTCAATCACAAGCGGCCCGCCCGCAAGCCCGAATACGGCGAGGTGCGCGGGAAGGTGGAGGTATTCAACCAGGACGGCGAGACGCCCGCCCGCTACGACCTTCTCACGATGCGCGTCCGGACCGGTGCCGCTTGAGCGGAACGGGTTTCCGCATCGCGAAAGCGGTGGGGCAGCGCTCGTCGGGCGATCGACCGGAGCCCCGATGCCCCCCTGGCAGCCCGGTTGTACGGCCGGGGGATTCGACGTAAGTCGCTGTGTTCGTTTCGTTCCACTTCGGTCGAGGACGGGGCGGGGAGGGCGGATGCCGGCGGTGCTGCGCTCGCCCGGGACGGGGAGACGGTGTGAGCGACGCGCGCGGATCCTCGGCGGATCGCAACGGAGAGGCCCGGGGAGAGGCTTTGGTCTCGCGCCTGTTGATGTCGCGTCTCATGGACACGCTGCCCCTGCGCTCGGGCGGCTTTATCGTGACCCTCTACGGCGACGTCGTCGAGCCGCGCGGCGGCCGCCTGTGGATGGGCAACATCGTCGAGACCTGCCGGATGGTCGGCATCAGCGAGACGCTGGTGCGGACCGCGGTGTCCCGGCTGGTGGCCGCGGGGCAGCTCACCGGCGAGCGCCAGGGCCGGCGCAGCTTCTACCAGCTCACCGAGGCGGCGCGGCGCGAGTTCCTGTCCGCCGCCCGGACCCTGTTCGAGCCGCAGCCGGAGACCGGCTGGCTGTTCGTCTGGCTCGGGCCCGACCAGGCCGGCGAGGCCGGGCCGGCCTTGGAGCGGGCGGGCTTCGCCCGCCTCGGGCCGCAATGGATGCTCGGGCCGGCCCGTCACCGGCCGGCGGATCCCGCTCTCGTGGTCTTCGAGGCCGGCGCCGCAACGGGGCCGAGGCTCCGGGACCTCGTCACCGCGCAGTGGGACCTTGCCGCCTTCGGGGCGGCCTACGATACCTTCCTGGCGGCCTTCGCGGGCATCAAAGACGCGCTCGATGCCGGTCTGCGCCTGGCGGATGCCGAGGCGCTGCAGCTCCGGCTGCTGCTGGTGCACGCCTATCGCCACGCGGCGCTGCGGGATGCGCGTCTGCCCGCCGCTACCCTGCCGCCCGACTGGAGCGGGCACCGTGCCCGCCGGCTGTTCGCCGACCTCTACCTGCGCCTTTCGCCCGCCGCCGACCGCTATGTCGGGCGCCACCTCCTGGCGGGCGACGGCCTGCTGCCGGCGCAGACGGCGGAGACGATCGGCCGGACCGCCTCCCTCGCCCGGATCCGCGACGAGGCCTGACCCGCTGCCGGCTTTCCCGCTCGCGGACGGTGCCGGATCGAGACATTACATCAAACCACAAAATTGGCTTTGCGATGTGATGCTTTCGATGATACACAATCGGGCAAACGACCGGTCCGGCCGGCATGGCCGCCCCCCATCAGGGAGAGCGGCGGAGCCACGGGCTTCGGGCCGGCTCCCGGGTTGCCCCGGTCCGCATTCCGACAGGAGGGTCTCGCATGTATGCGCAGCTGGTGAAGACGGACAGCACGCATGTCCGCGGTCTCGACGAGATGTCGGCCGAGGAGCGCGCGTTCCAGGAGCGGATCGACCGTGGCGAGAAGATCGAGCCGAAGGAATGGATGCCCGAGGGCTACCGCAAGACCCTGATCCGGCAGATCGGCCAGCACGCCCATTCGGAGATCGTCGGGCAATTGCCGGAGGGCAACTGGATCACCCGTGCGCCGACCCTGGAGCGCAAGACGATCCTGCTCGCCAAGGTTCAGGACGAGGCGGGCCACGGGCTCTACCTCTACTGCGCCGCCGAGACGCTCGGCGTCAGCCGCGACGAGCTGATGGAGCTGCTCCACGCCGGCAAGATGAAGTATTCGTCGATCTTCAACTACCCGACCCTGACCTGGGCCGACATGGGCGCGGTCGGCTGGCTTGTCGACGGCGCGGCGATCATGAACCAGGTGCCGCTGCAGCGGACCTCCTACGGCCCCTACAGCCGGGCGATGATCCGGATCTGCAAGGAGGAGAGCTTCCACCAGCGCCAGGGCTACGACATCATGATGACGATGGCGCGCGGCACCCCGGCCCAGAAGCACATGGCGCAGGACGCCCTCAACCGGTTCTGGTACCCGGCGCTGATGATGTTCGGCCCGTCCGACAAGGATTCGGTCCATTCGGCCCAGTCGATGGCCTGGAAGATCAAGATGAACACCAACGACGAGCTGCGCCAGAAGTTCGTCGACCAGACCGTGCCGCAGGCCGAGCATCTCGGCCTGACGGTTCCCGACGAGAACCTGCGCTGGAACGAGGAGAAGGGCGGCTACGACTTCTCCGAGCCGGACTGGAGCGAGTTTTTCGAAGTCATCGCCGGCAACGGCCCGTGCAACCGCGAGCGGCTGGGAGCCCGGGTGAAGGCCTGGGAGGACGGCGCCTGGTTCCGCGACGGGCTCAAGGCCCATGCCGACAAGGCGGCGCGCCGCCCCGCCATGGCCATCGCGGCCGAGTGACGGATTGAGCGGGCGGCCGGTCACCGGTCGCCCCGACGAAACTCATCCCGGGAGGTTCGAGAATGTCCAGCGAATGGCCGTTATGGGAGATCTTCATCCGCGGTCAGCACGGCCTGAACCACCGCCATGTCGGAAGCCTGCACGCGCCCGACGCGGAACTCGCGATCAAGAACGCCCGCGACGTCTACACGCGCCGCAACGAGGGCGTGAGCATCTGGGCGGTGCGATCGAGCGACATCGCGGCGTCGAGCCCGAGCGACAAGGGCCCGCTGTTCGAGCCGGCGAACAGCAAGGTCTACCGGCACCCGACCTTCTACGACATCCCGAACGACGTGGGGCATATGTGATGCCGTCCCTGCCCGACGTGATGACGCAAGACGCCGCCGCCCTCGCCGCAGCGGCCGCGGCCGCGGCCGGCACCCAGCCTGCCCCCGATGCGTCCCACGCGACGCCGCATGACGCTCCCCTGTCGCCGGCCCGCGCCGCCCTGTTCGAGTTCCTGACCCGCATGGGCGACAATACCCTCGTGCTCGGCCATCGCCTGTCGGAATGGTGCGGCCACGGCCCGGTGCTGGAGGAGGATATCGGCGTCGCCAACGTCGCCCTCGACCTGATCGGACAGACCCAGTTCTGGCTCGGCCTCGCCGGCGAGGTCGAGGGGAGGGGGCGCAGCGCGGACGACCTCGCCTTCCTGCGCGACGTCTGGGATTTTCGCAACGTCCTCCTGGTCGAATTGCCGAACGGCGATTTCGGCCGAACGATCATGCGCCAGTTCCTCTTCGACGCCTGGCACGCCGCGATGCTGCAGGCCCTGACGACCTCGTCGGAGGCGCGCGTGGCCGAGATCGCCGTGAAGGCGATCAAGGAGGTCCATTACCACCTCGAGAAGTCGGCCGACCTCGTCGTGCGCCTCGGCGACGGCACGCAGGAGAGCCGCCGCCGGATGCAGGATGCCCTCGACCTGCTCTGGGTCTATGCGGGCGAGTTCTTCCTGGGCGACGCCACCGACGCGGTCCTGGCGGAGGCCGGCATCGCGCCCGATCCGGCAAGCCTCCGGCCCGCCTTCGACGCCACGGTGCTGCCGGTCCTCGCCGAGGCGACGCTCGCGGTGCCGGCCGGATCCTTCGCCCAGAAGGGCGGACGGCGGGGCATCCACACCGAGCATCTCGGGCGGATGCTGGCCGAGATGCAGTTCCTGCAGCGCGCCTATCCCGGCGCGACCTGGTAGGGCGCCATGGACGCTCATGCCCGGCCGGCGCCCGACGAGATCCGAGGCTGGCTCGCCGAGGTGCCGGATCCCGAGATCCCGGTGATCTCGGTGGTCGATCTCGGGATCGTCCGCGACCTCGCCTGGGAGGGCGACACCCTGGTGGTCACGGTGACGCCGACCTACTCGGGGTGTCCCGCGACGGCGGTCATCAATTTCGCGATCGAGGAGGCGTTGCGCGCCCGCGGCATCGGGAGCGTGCGCATCGTGCGCTCGCTGACGCCGCCCTGGACCAGCGACTGGATCGGGGACGCCGCCCGGGAGAAATTGCGGGCCTACGGCATCGCCCCGCCGATCGACGGGACGGCGGCGGACGGCCGGCTGCTCGGGCGGATCGGCCGACTGACCGGGGGGTCGAACCTCACCGTCGCCTGCCCGCGCTGCGGCTCGAACCGGACCGAGCGGGTCAGCCAGTTCGGCTCGACCCCCTGCAAGGCGAGCTGGCGCTGCACCAACTGCCTCGAGCCGTTCGATTACTTCAAGTGTATCTAGAGCAGTACGCGATCGGGCGCTGTTCCCGGTCTTCGATCTGATCGCATTGTCTTCGACGAACCGGTTCAGGCGTCGTCGGACCATGCTCCAACCTGGGAATGCCGGCGGTCATGGCACGCTTCTATCCCCTCGACGTCGCGGACGTCCGACGTGAAACCCGGGACGCGGTGGTTCTCACCCTGAAGCCGCGCGAGGGCGACGCCGCGGCCTTCGCGTTCACGCAAGGCCAGTACCTCACCTTCCGGCGCGCCTTCGACGGCGTCGAGCTGCGCCGCTCGTACTCGATCTGCGCCGGCCGGGACGAGGGCGCCCTGCGGGTGGGCATCAAGCGCGTCGAGGGCGGCGCGTTCTCGACCTGGGCCAACCACGAGCTGAGGCCCGGCGACGTGCTGGAGGCGATGCCGCCGATGGGGGCGTTCCACACGCCGATCGAGCCGGAGGTCGCCAAGCACTATCTCGGCTTCGCCGGCGGCAGCGGCATCACGCCCCTGCTGTCGATCCTCAAGACGGTCCTGGTCCGCGAGCCGCGCTCGCGCTTCACGCTGGTCTACGCCAACCGTCAGATCTCCTCGATCATGTTCCGTGAGGAGTTGGACGACCTCAAGAATACCTATCTCGGCCGGCTGTCGGTCGTCCACGTGCTCGAGAGCGAGACGCAGGACATCGACCTGTTCACCGGGCGCGTCGACGCCGCGAAGTGCGCCGAGCTGTTCCGGCTCTGGGTCGACGTCAAGTCCGTCGATACCGCCTTCATCTGCGGGCCGGAGCCGATGATGCTCGGCATCGCGGCCTCGTTGCGCGAGCACGGCCTGCAGGATTCGCAGATCAAGTTCGAGCTGTTCGCCTCCGGCCAGCCCGGCCGTGCCAAGGCGCGTGCGGCCGCGACGGCGGCCTCGGCCTCGGACTCGCAATGCGAGGCGACGGTGACCCTCGACGGCGCGACGCGCACGTTCCGGATGCCGAAACAAGGCCAGAGCCTGCTCGACGCGGCGCTCGCCAACAGCATGGACGCCCCTTACGCCTGCAAGGCCGGCGTCTGCTCGACCTGCCGCGCCAAGGTACTGGAGGGCGAGGCCGAGATGATCGCCAACCACGCGCTCGAGGATTACGAGGTGCGGCAGGGCTACATCCTGACCTGCCAATGCTACCCGACGACCGACCAGCTGGTCGTGAGCTACGATCACTAAGTCGGGCTGGGGAAATCATGTCCCAGACGATGGAGATCGAGGAGTACCTCTTCAGGGCGAAGTGCCGACCAACCCGTCGAACGCCCCGCCGCGCTATCGCGCCGGGCCTCGAGGCGCGGATCGCAGCCTCGCGGATCGTGCTCGAGACGACCGATCACGCCGAGCGCGTACTCGACCTGATGGGCACCTTCGGGCCCGACACCGCCCGCTACGCCGTCCATCACCCCTGGCTGGCCGCCTCGACCGCGACGTCGATCTCGGCGCGCGCCGCGGCTCGTGGTCGCGACCGGCGCCCGGAACAGCGGCGTCATACCGAGTAGCCTAGGAATGGCTCGCCCCGACCGAGCGTCCGCTGCTGGGCGAGGCTCGTCTGCAGCTTGTCGTCAGCGATCACGGCCTTGAACAGCGGCTTCGGAACGGCGCGGATCTCCTCCAGGTTCTGCCCCTGGGGACGCAGCGTACTGGCGCCGCTGGGCGAGGCGAGCTCGGTCACCGCGCCGGCGAGCTTGGCGACGCCAATCACCGGCGCGTCGTTGGTGCCCGTGCTGGTCACGGTCACGGGCTGGCTCGCGGTGGCGCCCTGGTCGTCCGTCACCAGGACCGTGAAGGTCTCGCTGCGGCTCTCGCCAGCTGCGAGGCTCTCGAGCCTCGTCGCATCGACCGTGTAGGCCCAGGCGACGCTGCCGCCCGTGCCGGCCGTCACCCTGGCCGTCAGGCCGCTGAGGGTCGTGCCCGCGGCGGTGACGGAGGCGGGGTACCCGTCGCCGAGATCGACGTCAGAGAAGCCGATGGTCCCGCTGCTCGACAGGGTGCCGGCCGGGGCCGAGGTGACGGCACCGAGGCTGCCGGTCGCGGTGCCGGACAGTTCCAGCGTTCCCGCCTTCAGGAACGTCCCGCCGGTGAACGTGCTGGCACCGCTCAGGGTCAGCGTGCCGGACCCGGTCGTCTCGAGCGCGCCCGCCCCGCTGAACACGGTGGGCGCGTGGTTCACGTCGACGTCGGTGTGCAGCTCGACGACCGCGCCGGCCCGGATCGCGACGGCGCCCGATCCGAACGCGGCGCCGATGCCGCGCTCGACGAGCCCATCGTCAACAATTACGATCTCGTCGTCGGCCGCGACTAAGCCGGTGTCGGCCGGATCGCCGGGTCCGGCGCGATCGCAATCAGCAACCTGAACGGTACGAGCGCCGGCAGCGGCGGCGTCATCTACGCCCAGGGTTCGGCCGAGTCCGGCTGGGGCGCCTTCAACGCTTCAGGCGGCGGCCTGACGGTGACGAACGAGAGCGCGGCCAAGATCGTCGGCAGCCTCTCCGGCGTCTACGGTACCGCCGCAGCCTCGACCGTCACCGACGCCGGCACGATCGCCTCGGGCAGCTACAACACCGCCACCGTCGCGATTACCGCCGGCGGCACGGCGGGCATCCAACGCGATGCCGGCGGAACGGTCGTCAACCAGGCCCGGGGCTGCAACGACGCCATCTGCGCGGGCGGCGCGCTCGCCCTGACCAATGCCGGCAGCATCCGCAGCCAGGGCGACGCCGTCGTCGCGAATGGCGGCGGCAGCGTCCTCAACACCGGGAGCATCGCCAGTGTCAGCCGAAATTGGTTGCCGAGACGCCGCCGCTGCTGTCGCCGCGCGCGTCGATGCCGATGGCAAAATCGGCGGTGATCGCGCCGCTGTTGGTGACCGAGACCGCCGTCTGGACGCCGTTGAGCGACCCCGAGGTGCCATTCCGGGCGTAGAGCGCGGTGCCACCGCCGCCGACACCGGCCGCGCGGGTCAGGGTCGCGGCGTTGTCGATCTGGATGTCGCCGGTCCCTGAAGTGCCGTGGGACGCGCCGATGATGCCGACGCCCGCATTCCGCGTCGACAGCCTGGTGTGCGTCCCGGAGGCCCTTTCGGGCCGCTCCGGATGATGGACACGCGAAACTGCGTGGGGCAGATCACACGGCGAGATCGCCGCGGGGATGGGAGCATGGTTGGACGCTGGACCACCGCGGCCGCGACGGCGCCGCTCCCGTGACCGGCGTCTCGGCGTCTCCGCGGAGCGGCCTCCTCCTCCTCGGCGTCATCCTCGTGGCGCTGACCCTCGGCGCCCTCGCGCTGCACGTGCCGGGTGCTGACACGGTGGGATCGCCGCTGCGAGCCAACCTCTTCGTGGGCGTGCTGGCGGTCTCGGTGGGTGTCTACCTGCTCGCCGTCCGCGTCGTGCTGCGGCACGCCCTGCCCGTCTCGGCGACGGCGCCCGTCCTCGCGCTGGCGGTGCTCATGCGCCTCATGCTGCTGCTCCAGCCGCCCTTCCTGTCGAGCGACATCTACCGCTACGTCTGGGACGGGCAGGTACAGGCGGCCGGCATCAACCCCTACCTGTATGTGCCGGCCGATCCGGCGCTGACCTCCCTGCGCGACCCCGCCGTCTTTCCGCTCATCAACCGGGCCGATTACGCTCGCACGATCTACCCGCCGGCAGCGCAGGCCTTCTTCGCGATCGTCGGCCGCGTCAGCGCGAGCGTGACCGGGATGAAAGCCGCGATGCTCCTGTGCGAGGGCGTCGCGGTGCTCTGCCTGCTCGCGCTCCTCGCGTGCGCCGGGCTGCCGCGGGTGCAGATCCTGATCTACGTCTGGAACCCTCTGGTGCTGTGGTCCTTCGCCCTCGACGGCCACGTGGACGCGCTGGCGGTCGGGCTGCTCGCGCTGGCCCTCCTTGCCCGTGCGCGCCACCGCGACGGGCTGGCCGGCGCGATCCTCGCCGGAGCGGTCCTGGTCAAGTTCCTGCCGGTCGTCGTGGCGCCGGCCTTCGTGCGGGGCGGGCGACTGTGGCGCCCGGCGCTGGCGGGCCTCGCGGTCATCATCGCGCTCTACGCCCCCTATCTCTCGGCCGGCGCGGGCGTGGTCGGCTTCCTGCCGGCCTACGGGGCGGAGGAGGGCTTCGATACCGGCCAGGGCTTCTGGCTGCTCGCCGGTCTCTCGCACCTCGTGGCCCTTCCCTCGGCGGCGGCCCGGATCTACGCGCTGGTCGTCGCAGCGGCATTCGCGGTCCTGTCCGTGTGTGTTGCGACCCGGACGGCGCCGAGGGACGTGCCGGGCGCGGTCGTGCTGTGCGGCGACGCCGGGCTGCTGGCGGCGCTCGCCACGGCGGCCGCCAGCCCGCATTACGCGTGGTACTATGCGTGGCTGGCGCTGCCCGCCTGCGTCGCGCCGAGCCCGGTCGTGATCTGGCTGTCGGCCGCCCCGGTCCTGTTCTACGTCGATCCGTTCAACGAGCGCTTCGTCTGGCCGGGCCTCGTGTTCGGGCCGGCTCTGATCCTGGCGCTGCGCACCCTCGTGGGATGGAGGAGGACGTCGTGACGCCTCCCGATGCCGGCGTCGAGTCGATCGCCAAGGCCGTGAGCGTCGTCATCCCGACGCTGAACGAGGCCGCGACCATCGGCGCCGTCCTCGCCGAGATCCCGCGCGCGTTCGCGGGCGATCTCATCGTGGCGGATGGCGGCAGCCGCGACGGCACCCGGGAGGTCGCCGCCGCCGCGGGCGCCCGCGTGATCGAGGCGGGGCGCGGCTACGGGCGGGCCTGCGCGGCCGGTGCGGCGGCGGCGCGGCCGGAAAGCCGCGTGATCGTATTCCTCGACGGCGATGGGGCCGACCGTGCCGACCTCATCGACGCGGTGGCCGGCCCGGTGCTCGCCAAAGAGAAGGACTTCGTCCTCGCCTCCCGGACGCGAGGTCGGCGCGAGCCCGGATCGATGATCTGGCACCAGGTGCTCGCCGGGCGCCTCGCGGGCCTCGGCATCGGCGCGCTCACCGGCGTGTCCTACTCCGACATGTGCGCCTTCCGGGCGATCGATCGGGCGGCGCTCGCCCGGCTGGAATTGCGGGAGATGACATACGGCTGGAACATCGAGATGCAGATGCAGGCCGCCCGCGCGGGCCTGCGCATCACGGAGGTCCCCTTGCCCTATCGGTGCCGAGCGGGGGGAGCCTCGAAGGTTGCGGGCTCGCTCGGCGGCACCCTGCGGGCGGGAGGCCGGATCGTGACGACCTTCCTGCGCGTGGCGACCGGCCCAGCGCCGCGGCGGTGAGGCAACCTCTTGGCGGGCGCGGGAGCTCAGCTCATCCGCTCGCGGCGCCAGGCTGCGGGCGTCATCCCGGTCGCCTGCCGGAAGGCGGTCGTGAAGTGCGACTGGCTCGCGAAGCCGAGCGCCAGGGCGATCTCGCTGAGGGGCTCGCGGCCCAGCAGGCGCTCCTGTGCGCGGGCGCAGCGGCGGCGCAGGACGTACCGGTAGGGCGCCTCCCCGGTCGAGGTCCGGAACGCGTGGGAGAAGTAGGGGATCGACAGGCCGACGAGGTCGGCGAGTTCGCCAACCGATAGATCCCGGTCGAGATTGTCCTCGACATGGGCGCGCACGCGTCCGAGTGCGGCCGGCCGCAAGCCGCCGCGCGGCGCCGCCTCCCGCGGCACGGCCTGCCGCAGCAGCCAGCAAGCGACGAGCCCGACGGCATGGTCGATTTCGGCGGCCGAGGCTGCGACCGTACCGCGGCCGATGGCGGCGAGATGAAGGACGAGGCCCTCGACCAGGGGCTCGTACCGGGGCGCCCGCGCGAGCGGGATCAGGTCGGGCAAGCCGGGAAGGCCGGCATCGTCCGCCGCGCGGGCGAGCAGCCGGTCGGGGATCACAAGGTTGAGGTCGCGGATCAGGTCGCGCCAGGCCCAGTCGCCCGGACTGCGTGCGGGCGTGATGCAGACCTGGCCTGGCCGGGCCAATGTGGCGCGGCGCCCGTCGCCGATGTCGCGCGACGCCTCGACCGGCGGGTGACCCGGTACGAGCACGTGGATGACCGTCTCGAGCGAGCCCGGGACGTGCCCGCTCCACGCGGTCATCTCGGCTTCGACGACGGTCGCGCCCGACCGCCCGAGGGACAATCGCTCCCAGGCGCGCCACCTCTGCGCCACGGCCGGGTTGAGGTAGGGAACGTGGCCGATCCGGGACATGCGCGGCCTCCTCACCTCTCTCCGGGAGTGCGTCGCAGCACAGGAAACATTCGCCCGCGTTCGCGTGCAAGCATCCGTAGAGCGTATTCCCCCAGGGGAGCGTCCCCCCGGGCCGTGGATCCCCGGTTCACGAAGTAGCGAGCCTCCGCCGGAACGGCGTACCGGAGGCGAGTTTTTCGCAAGTGCAGCAGGATCTCGAAAGCGAGGCGCGGCCGCGGCCGGTAGTTTGGAAGCCGTTGCCGGCGCGGGCTGCGGCATGAGCGCGATCGTCGCGCCGGCACCAACGAGGGCGGGGACGGGCGGGCCGCATTGCCCGCAACGGAGACGCGGAATCGATGAGTGCGCGACAGGCGTCCTGCGGCGTGGCGGTGATGGCGAAGGCCTCGGCCCCCGGACGGACCAAGACCCGTCTGGTGCCGCCCCTCACCTACGAGGAGGCCGCGGGCCTCAACACGGCGTTCCTGAGGGACGTCGTTGCCAACCTCACGGCCGCCCGCGCAGCAGGGGCGCCGCTGGCGAGCTACATGGCCCACGGCCCCCCCGGCAGCGAGAGCTTCTTTCGCGATGCGCTGCCGCCGGGGACCGGGCTCATCGAGACCTGGCTCCCGGGCTTCGGCGCGTGCCTCTTCCACGCCGTCACCGCGCTGTTCGAGCGGGGCCACGACGCCGCCTGCGTGCTGAACGCGGACAGCCCGACGCTGCCGACCGGCCTGCTGGTGGAACTGACGGACCGGCTGGCGCGCCCCGGCGACCGTGCGGTGCTCGGTCCGGCGGAGGATGGCGGGTACTGGGTCCTCGGCCTCAAGGCGCCCCATCGCCGGCTGTTCGAGGCGATCGACTGGTCGACGGAGCGCGTCGCAGCCCAGACCCTTGCGCGCGCCGCGGAGATCGGGCTGCCGGTCGAGATCCTGCCGACATGGTACGACGTCGACGACCGCGCCGGCCTGCGCCGGCTCGTCGCCGAGGTTCTCCACGGCGATCATCCGGGCCCGGAGATGCCCGCCCTGCACCCGGCGCCGGCTACCGCCGCCTTTCTGCGCGACGCCTTCGCCCGCACCGACCTCGCGGACGGCTTGAACGTCGCCCGCCCGCGGGAGCCGGAGATCGTCTGATGCGACAGGTCCACCGCAGGAAGCCTGCCCCGCGCACGCCGTCGCCGTGTGCGGACACGCCCCCGACCCTCTCTCCGGACGAGCCTCATGACGCATGCCGTCGCCCTCGCGACCGACCCGCGCCGCTACCACGACGCCGCCCCGGCCCGGGTCGGAACCCGCGCCGACGCACCGCCGGTCTGCCTCTACCTGGAGGTCACGAACCGCTGCAACCTGCTCTGCACCACCTGCCCGCGCACCTACGAGGAACTCGAACCGCCGGCTGACATGAGCTGGGAGCTGTTCACCCGCATCGTCGACCAGGTGCCGGGCCTGCATCGCGCGGTCCTGCACGGGGTCGGCGAGCCGATGCTGGTCAAGGACCTGCCGCGCATGGTCCGTTACCTCAAGGAGCGGGGCACCTACGTCCTGTTCAATACCAACGGAACGGTACTCACCGAGAAGAAGGGCCGCGCCGTCATGGAGGCGGGCCTCGACGAGTTGCGGGTCTCCCTCGATGCCGCCAGCGCGGCGTCCTACCGGGCCATCCGGGGCAAGGACTATTTCGGCCGCATCCTGCGCAACGTGCGCACCTTCCGCGAGATGCAGGTGCGCGAGGGGCGGGAGCGCCCACGCGTCTCGGCCTGGCTCACGGGTCTCAAGGAGACGCTCCACGAGCTGCCCGCCTTCGTGCGGGTCGCGGCGGAGATCGGCGTCGGCGAAGTCCATCTCCAGCGCCTCGTCTTCTTCGAGGACGCGGCGACGGGCCTCGCGCGGCCCGACCAGGCGCTCTACGAGCGCATGACGCGGGAGGATGCGGCGATGCTGGAGGAGGCCGCTGCGCTTGCCTCCTCGCTCGGGCTCGCCTTCTCGGCTTCCGGCGCCGCATCCGAGCCGGGCCTGAGTGTCCGGCGGACGGAGGACAAGGCGTCCTGGTCCCTCTGCCGCCGGCCCTGGACGGTGATGTACGTCACCGCCAACGGCCGGGCACTGCCCTGCTGTATCGCTCCGTTCTCGCAGCGCGGCTACGGGAACTACACGCTCGGCGACGCGACCCGGGACGAGCTGCGGGCGATCTGGAACGGGCCGGCCTACCGGGACTTCCGGGCGGCGCTGCTCTCCGACGACCCGCCCCGCGCCTGCGCCGGCTGCGGCCTGCGCTGGAGCCTCTGACATGAGCGGAGCGGCGGCCATGACTGCGAGCTTCGCCCTTGCCGCCTTCTTGACCCGCTGGGCGCCGGGGATCCGCCACGACCTCACGGCGAGCGAGAGCGAGCCCCTCGCCCTCGCCGACCTGCTGGCGCGCGCGGACGACGAGGACCGGGCGCGATGGGAGCGCCTGAGTCTCGGCTACCCGGATCCGCGGGGGGCGTGCTGGCTGCGGGCGGCGGTGGCGGCGCGCCACGCGGTCCTGTCGGGGGACGAGGTCGTGTGCTGTAGCGGCGCGCAGGAGGCCCTGTCCTGCACGGTGGCGTCGCTCGTGCGGCCCGGCGACCACGCGGTCGTCGTCCTGCCGATCTACCAGCCGGCGGAGCAAGCCGTGACCTCGCTCTGCGCGACGACGGGCGTGCCGCTGCGCGAGGAGGCCGGCACCTGGCGCCTCGACGCGGACCGCATCGCAGCCGCCCTCCGGCCCGAGACGCGCCTGGTGCTGATGAACCTGCCGAACTCGCCCACCGGTGCGCAACTCGACACCCGAGGGCTCGAGGACCTGGTGCGTCTCTGCCGCGTGCGCGGGATCTGGCTCGTCAACGACGAGGTCTACGGCCTGACCGCAACGACAGACTCGCTGCCGGCGGTGGCGGACTTCTACGAGCGGGGTGTCAGCGTCAACGGCCTGTCCAAGGGCTTCGGCCTGCCGGGCCTGCGGGTCGGCTGGGCCGCAACCCGCGATCGGGAGCTGCTGGCCCGGATCGTCGTTGCCAAGAGCAGATCGTCGAGCTGCCTCTCCGCGACGAGCGAGGTGCTCGCCCACGTCGCGCTGAAATCCGAGGCGGGCATCCGCGGCCGCAACCGCGCCATCGGCACTCGGAATGCCTCGCGCCTTCGGCAGGTCGCCGCGGGCTGGCCCGGCCTCCTGGAGATGGGCCCGGCCCAGAACCTCGCCTTCGCCTTCGTGCGCTACCGCGGCGCGGACTCGAGCGAGGCCTTCGCCCGCGAGCTGGCGGGGAAGGCCGGCATCCTCGTGCTGCCCGGCTCGCTCTGGCGCTCGCCCCTCGCGCCGGTGGCCGAGGACGGCCTGCGGATCGGCCTCGGCCGGCGCGCGAGCGAGCGCGCTCTCGGGGCGCTCGCCGCCCACCTGTCGCGCCGCGCCGCGGCGCCGGCGGCGTGAGGGGGCCTCAATGGAACGGCTTCGCCAGCCCGACCCGGATCGTTTCCTCCGGCGAGACCGCCGGAGCGGGGCCTGCGTCGGGCAGGGTCTGCAGCTGCTCGGGCGTCAGGTCGAGGAGCGCCACGTGCTCGCCGAGCAGCCCCACCGCCTCGGTCGGAACCAGCACGGTGCGGCCGGAGAGCCAGCCGGTCTCGACGCGGAGGTCGACACCGCCATCCGCCCGCCGTACGGCGCCGCGCACGCGCCCGAGCACGGTCTGCCGCTCCGCCGGTTCGAGGAGGCGCCGGCCCATCAGGTCGCCGGCCCGCACCGCTTGCGGGAAGCGTCGCGCCGCCTTCGCGGCCAGGGCGGGCAGGTCGATCGCCGGCACCGCCGCCACGGCCGGTGCTGTGAGAGCCAACAGGATCATCAACGGATAGCGTCGCACCGGATCCTCCTTCGTGCGGTGACGATCACATAAAATAAAAATCACACTTAGTAAACAAAATAACTCTGTTGTTGGAGCTTACAATATGAATATCCTTGCAATCGATGCCGCGCCCGCGCGAGCGCGACGGCTGCATCCGCTTGCTGTCCGGGTCATGCACTGGACCAACGCGGCCGCGATGATCGTGCTGATCGGATCGGGCTGGGGGATCTACAACGACTCGGTGATCTTTCACGGGCTCCACTTTCCGGTGAAGATCGGGTCCTGGGCGGCCGAGAGCCTGCTCTGGCACTTCGCGGCGATGTGGGTGCTGGTTCTCAACGGCGGCACCTACCTGGTCTACGGCATCGCGACCGGGCGCCTGCGCGAGCGCCTGCTCCCGATCCGCGTCGCCGACGTCGCCGAGACCGTGCGCGAGACGCTGCATCTCAAGCTCGCCCACGAGGACCTGACGACGTACAACGCGGTGCAGAAGATCCTCTACATCGTGGTCATCCTCGCGGGGCTTGCGCAGGTCGTGTCCGGCCTGGCGATCTGGAAGCCCGTGCAGTTCTCAGGACTCGCCGACCTCCTCGGAGGCTTCCAGTCGGCCCGCCTGATCCACTTCCTCGGCATGGCGGTGATCGTCGGCTTCCTCGTCGTCCACGTCGCCCTCTCGCTGCTGGTGCCGCGCACGCTGTGGGCGATGCTGACCGGCGGCCCCGAACTCCCCGCGCGGCGCTAAGGAGCCCTGAGCGATGCGGTCCCTCTTTCGTCCCTCCGTGCTGCCCGACCCGGGGATCCTCGACGATCACCGCCCGCTGATCCGATCGCTGGAAAGGCGGGGGTTCCTGCGCGGGGGGCTGTCGCTCGGCGCGCTGACGATGCTCACCGGCTGCGACGTCAGCGACTCGACCTCGGTCGGAAAGGCCCTGCGGGCCATCTCGGCCTTCAACGACGGCGTCCAGGCGGCCCTGTTCGACCCGAACAAGCTCGCGCCCGAATATCCGTCTTCAGCGGTTCTGAAGCCGCCCCGCTTCAACGCCTACTACCCGGTCGAGGACGTGAAGCCGGTGGACGGGGCCGCCTGGAAGCTGGAACTCGCAGGCCTCATCCAGGACAGGAGCCCCTGGAGGCGGGAGATGATCGCGGCCCTGCCGCAGCGCGAGACGATCATCCGGCACATCTGCGTCGAGGGCTGGGACTATATCGGGCAGTGGTCCGGCGTGCCTCTCCGGACCTTCCTGGAGCGGGTCGGCGCGGATCTCCGGGCGAAGTACGTCGCCTTCAAGACGGCCGACGATTACCCGAGCAGCATCGACATGGCGACCGCGCTGCATCCCCAGACGCTGCTCGCCACCACCTACGCAGGCGAGACGCTGCCCGACCCGTTCGGCTATCCGCTGCGGCTGCGCATGTCGACGAAGCTCGGGTTCAAGAACCCGAAATGGATCACCGCCATCGAGGTGACGAACACTTACCCGGGCGGATACTGGGAGGATAAGGGCTTCAACTGGTTTAGCGGGATCTAGTCCAACGTATGGTGGCGCGCTTTTTGCGATATTTAAAACACGGTGAAGTTCGGGGGCACACGATGACCAGTCTCGCCTCTGTCCGCGGCGGCTGCCGCTGACTCTGTCGCGGCCTCGGTCCCAATGATCGAGTTGCGGTTCTGCGCCGTGGCCTCGACGACGTTATCGTGCTTCAGGAGCATGTTCTTCGGACGAGCAATTTGGACGTCGACGATGTGCTGAACCTTTCGTTCAGTTCGTCAAACACGCCATGCGCTTGGTAGACGGTCCACCCAGCCACGGTTGCCGCCAGCAAAAGCGGAATCGTTGTCTTGGTGGCCGCCTTAAGATCCGAGATCCTTTTTGACCTGATCGACAGTATTCATGGCCTCTTCGTCGTTACGAATTCCGCTCTGCGACACCGGAATGAGACAGCGGATATATATCTGTGGCGAATAGTCAGGCGCGCTTTTATTACGCGATCGTTGATGACGTGCTTTTGGGAAGTGCGTTTTATCTGCCCAATCGAGAGGACGAGACGTCATGTCTGCCTGTCCGCCAGGGCGGCGCATGCCGGGCCGGTCACGAGACGCAAGCCAGCGACAGGGGCGGGCGCACGGCGGTCGGGTCGCCCTCGACCGCGCGCGGGGGGGCTGCGCCCTCGATCCGCCTGATGAGACCGGCGACCTCGGAGACGGGCCGTGCCGGGCTGTAGAGAAAGCCCTGTGCGACGTCGCAGCGCTTGTCCCTGAGGACGTCGAGCTGCTGGACCGTCTCGACGCCCTCGACCGTCACGTTCATCGACAGGGCGCGCGCCATCCGGGCGATGGCCTCGACCACCGCAGCCTTCTCGGGGCGACCGTGCAGGTCGCGCACGAAGGAGCGATCGACCTTCACCTTGTCGAACGGGAACTCGGTCAGGTAGCTCAAGGACGAATAGCCGGTGCCGAAGTCGTCCAGCGCGATGCGCACGCCCGTCGCGCGCAGCCGCCTCAGGTTCTCCAGCACCTCCGGCCCGTGGTCGAGCAGCACCGACTCGGTGATCTCGATCTCCAGGAGCCCCGGCGCGAGCCCGGTCTCCCGCAGCGCGGCGGCCACCTCCTCGTGGAAGCCCGGCATGCGCATGTGGATGGAGGAGATGTTCACCGCCACCCTCAGGTCGGGCCAGCCCCGGGCGTCGGTGCATGCGCGCCTGAGCGCCCAGCGCCCGATCTCGACGATGAATCCGGTAGCCTCGGCGATGGGAATGATCTCGCCCGGCGAGATCCAGCCGTGCCCAGGCTTGTTCCAGCGCAGCAGCGCCTCGAAGCCGGTGACGCGGCCGCTGCGCATGTCGACGAGCGGTTGATAGTGCAGCTCCATCTCGTCCGCCGCGAGGGCCGCGCGCATGTCGACGTCGAGCTGGCGCTGGCGGACCACCCGCTCCTCCAGCGACGGATCGAAGCAGCGCCAGCAGCCCTTGCCGTCCGCCTTGGCGGCGTAGAGGGCAAGGTCGGCGCGCATGAGCAAGCTTTCCGGCTCGATGGCGTCGTCCGGGACGTAGGCGATGCCGACGCTGACACCGATCTCGAGCATGGCCTCATCGATCCGGAAGGGGTGGCGCAACTCGGCCACGATGCGCGAGGCCAGGGTCTCGGCCTCGGGGCGCCCGAGGTCGCGAGCCACCACCGCGAACTCGTCGCCGCCCAGGCGGAACACGCCGTGCGGGCCGCCGACGGCGAGGAGCCGCGCCGCCGCCTCCTGGAGGAGGCGGTCGCCGACGAGATGGCCGCGGTTGTCGTTGACCGCCTTGAAGCCGTCGAGGTCGAGGTAGAACAGGCCGCTCCGGCGCTCGGACGAGCGGACCTCCCGACAAAGCGCCGTGAGCGTCGCCTGGAAGCCGCCGCGATTGGGCAGCCCGGTCAGGGGGTCGTGGCCGGCGAGGAAGGCGATGCGGGCCTGCGCCTCCCGGCTCTCGGTGGCGTCGGAGCCGACGCCGCGGTAGCCGGCGAACGCCCCCTGCTCGTCGAGGACGGGCTTGCCGTTGAGCGTGATCCACCGCGTGCCGCGGGCGGTGGCGAGACGCACGGTCCGGTCTCGGAAGGACGTGCGGGCCTCGATGGCCGTCGCGACCGCCTCGGCGTCCGCGCCGCCGTCGGGTTCGGCGAACTCCCGCAGGATGGCGGGCAGGGTCCGGTGGCGCAGGTCGGCGGGGTCGAGGCCGAGCAGGACGGCCATCGCCGCGCTTGCCTGGCGCAGACGGCCCGACTTGTCGGTTTCCCACAGCCAGTCGCTTGTGCCCTCGGCGAAGTCCTTGAGCAGGAGCCCGATGGTCTCGCTCTGGGCCTGCACCATGACGCGGTCGCGGATGCGCTGGTAGGAGTGACGGCACATCCGGCGCGCGCTCACGAACACGAAGGCCGCGTAGAGGGACAGCAGGACCGCGACGGACCGGCCGACCGGCCCCTCGCAGCCGGCGAGCCCGACGAACATGCCGGCGACCACGGGCGCTACCGCCAGGAGCGCCAAGGAGAAGATCGGACCGGCGACGTAGGCGTGCGAGATCAGGGCGGCGCAGACGGCGCCGACCACGAACCTGTGGGCGTTGTCGAGCGAGGGCAGCAGGACCGCCGGCATGCTCGCCCAGGCGAGGCCCCGTCCGAGCGCCAGACCGTGCAGGACCCGGAACGCCTCGCGCGCACGCGCGCCGTCGTCGCCGAGGCTTCCGCGGTAGCGCCGCGTCGCGACGATGGCCGAGGCGCAGAGCGCCGTCACCGCGACGGCCAGGCCGGCGAGGTAGGCGTGCGAAATCAAGTTCCAGAACATGCCAGCGAGCGCCAGGACGACCGCGGCCTGGGTGACGGCGGAGTACCGGCCGAGCTGCAGCGTCTCGGCAAGCATCGCCGCGCGCGCCGCCTCCTGCATGCGCGCGTTCCCGTCGGACGCGCCTGCCTCGTCCCCGGCATCCGCGGGCAGGATGATGTTGCCCATGGCCGTCCTCACGCGGCCATGGGCGCCGGCTCGCCGAAGGCGAGCAGCGCGTCGACGTCGAGAACGACGAGCAGGCGTCCGTCGACGCGGGACACCCCGGACGCCGGCCCGGGGAAGCCGCAGGTGCCCTTGATGGTGTGCAGGAGTCGGAAGACGTGCCGCATGACGGCCCGGTCGGTGGGGTCGCGGTCGAAGCGGACGATCGCCGCGTCGACGATGTCGAGGTGCTCGGCGCTCTCCGTCGGGAGCTCGCGCAGGATGTCGTCCATCGGTCTTGTCCTCGGGTCGGTGCGGGGGGCGGCAGCCTTCAGGCCGCCATGCTGCGCGAAGCGTCGCGGACGAGGCGCGCCGAAGCGTCCACCTCCCGGGTGGAGGCCGCGATCAGGCCGACGCTCCGGCTGATCTCGGAGACGGCCTGCGTCATGGCCTGCATGCTGGCGGACATCTCCTGCGCGACCGCGGCCTGCTGCTCGACGGCCGTCGAGATGGCGGAGGAGATCTCGTTGACCTCGCCGATGGTTTCGCCGATGCCCGAGATGGCGGCGGCCGCCCGGTTCGCCGCGGCCTGCGTTTCGGCGATCTGGCCGCTGATGCTCTGGGTCGCCTTCGCGGTCTGCGCAGCGAGCTCCTTCACCTCGGCGGCCACCACCGCGAAGCCCTTGCCGGCCTCGCCGGCGCGGGCGGCCTCGATGGTGGCGTTGAGGGCCAGGAGATTGGTCTGCGAGGCGATGCCCGAGATCAGGCCCGCCACGTCGCCGATGCGCTGGGCCGCGGAGGCGAGCCCGGCCACCACGGCCGAGGTGGCGCTTGCCTGCTCGACGGCGCGTCCGGTCACCTGCAAGGCGCGGTTGACCTGCCGGCCGATCTCACCGACCGACGAGGCCAGCTCCTCGGCCCCCGATGCGACGCCTTGGGTGTTGCCCGACGCCTGCTCGGCCGCGCTCGCCGCACCGACGGCCTGCCGCGAGGCCTCCGAGATGGACGCGGCGATGCCATCGAGGTCGCGGTCGATGCCGCGGTGGAGCTCGGCCCGGTGCAGGCGTTCCTCCACCGAAGCGGTGATGTCGACGGCGAACTTGACCACCTTCACGAGGCGGTCGGACGCGTCGCGGACGGGGTTGTAGGTAGCCTGTATCCAGACCTCGCGGCCGCCCTTGCCGACGCGCTTGTACTCGGCCTGCTGGTACTCGCCGCGGCGCAGCCCGTCCCAGAAGGCGCGGTAGGCGGCGCTCCCGCGTTCCGCCGCGTCGACGAACATCGAGTGATGCTTGCCCCTCACCTCGTCGAGGGCGTAGCCGACCACTGCCAGGAAGTTGGCGTTGGCGGTGATGACGGTGCCGTCGAGCCCGAACTCGATGATGCCCTGCGATCGGTCGAGGGCCTTGAGCTTCCCCTCGAAGTCGGCGTTGCGCAGCTTCTGCGCCGTGATGTCGGTCGCGCACTTGAACACGCCGTAGGGCTGGCCGTTGCGCCCGACGAGCGGGTTGTAGCTCGCCTGTATCCAGACCTCGCGGCCGCCCTTGCCGACGCGCTTGTACTCGGCCATCTGGTGCTCGCCCCGGCGCAGGGCCGCCCAGAATTGCCGGTAGGCGTCGCCCTCGCGCTCGGCCGGATCGACGAACATGGAGTGGTGCTGCCCGCGGATCTCCTCCAGCCGGTAGCCCAGGGCCGCCAGGAAGTTGGCGTTGGCCGTCACGACCCTGCCGTCGAGGTCGAACTCGATCAGCGCCTGCGATGCGTCGAGAGCGCTCAACTTGGCCTTGAGCTCGGTGTTCGGAAACAACATCTGACATCCCCGGGCGGAAGGAGTCTGTGCTCCTCTCTTGCCGCCAGGATGGGCGTCCTTTGCTGCCAGGGCCTCAAGCCGATTGGTGAAACACAGGCGTATGCGGCTATTTTTCCCGTCAAGATTCCTGTCTTTTCGGCTGCCTCCCCCCGGCGCAGACGCCGTTCGGCACCTTTCGTGCCATTTCTCCGTATCCGTTTCCCCGCCGGCCTGTGCGTTCGTTACCGGAACCTGACCCCGATCACCGTGCGTCATCTGCTCAGTATCTGACATCCCGTCCAGAGCATCTTTTTGCGCTCGCGGATGCGCATGGGGCTGGAACATATCAACCCTCGTGACCTGTAAGCCGCTTTTTTAACGTGTCCTGCAGCATGCGTATGGCATGTCATCTCGCATCGGCCAGGCTGGGAAACGGAGAACGGGGCGATGCCGACACGTGGACTGATGCGGCGCCCGGCATCGACCGAGACCGGGGCAAGCCCTCGCACCGTATCGTCGCGTCACTTCCTCAGGCTGGTCGAGGATACCGGCAAGGTCGGCTTCTGGTCCGCCGACCTGCGCACGGAGCGCCTGGACGCCTCGCTCGGCCTCTACCGCATCCTCGGCCTCGACCCGGCGTCCGAGATGACGTTCGGCTTCGGCCTCGACATGATCCATCCCGAGGACCAGCCCGCGCACCGCGACCAGATCGCGGTCCTGCGCTCCGGGCAGCCGATCAGCCGCGAGTTCCGCATCATCCGGCCGGACCGGACCCAGCGCTGGATCCTGCACCATGCCGAGGTGATCTTCGGCGCCGACGGCCTCCCGTCCCAGGGCATGGGCGTCGTCTTCGACGTGACCGAGCGGCACGACGCCATGAACGCGCTCATGCAGCGCCACGACCGGCTCAACGCGCTTATCGCCGCCACCGCCTCGGTCTTCTGGGTCAACAAGGCCAACGGCGAGCCGAGCGAGATGCCGCAATGGATGGCCTTGACCGGCCAGACCCACGCGCAGATGCAGGGCCTGGGCTGGCTCGACGCCGTGCACCCGGACGACCGGACCCGGACCCAGGCCGCGTGGATGACGGCGGTCGAGCACACGGAGCCCTACAACACCGATTACCGCGTCCTGTGCGCCGACGGAATCTACCGCTGGTTCAACGCCCGCGGCGCCCCCGTACTCAACCGCGACGGCTCGGTGCGCGAGTGGGTCGGCGTCTGCCTGAAGATGCCGGGCCGGAGCCGCTACGGCGCCCCGATGCCCAGGACCGATGCCGCCGCCTCGCCGGCCGCGGCGGTCGCGGCCCAGCCCGGGACTTCGAGCGTCGACGAGCTTCCCACCGCGGGGCAGATCCGTGCGGCGCGCGGACTCACCGGCCTGTCGAAGGACGACCTGGCGGCAGCGGCCAAGGTCTCGGTCTCCACCCTGAACCGGCTGGAGGACCCCGCCTCCTCCGTCCGCCCGCGGCCCGATACGCTGCTGGCCGTGCGCCGCGCGCTTGAGGAGGCCGGCGTCGAATTCATCTTCGAACCCGGCAAGAAGCCCGGCATCCGGGAGGCGTGAGGACGACGCCGGCCGTTGCCTCGCCTCGCCTGGCCTAAATAGAAACTGGCTCATACGAAATCCGACCGACTGCTCGGCGATCGCTGCGCAATCGCGTTCGCAACGCGGATTTCGGCTTCGTTCAGACGCCGCGCGGGCCGGTGATCCCATTTCCGGAAGTCATCGTCCGCAAATGGGATCATGCCTCTCCGGGAGCGGTAGGGCGCCCGGGCCGGCCGCGCCAGCCATCACGGCTTCGGCGATCCGGGTCATGCCGGTCGCGGCGTCGCGGAGGTTCAATGCCAGCGGATCGTTCGCCGGCATCTCCGAGAGCGCCTTCCCGACGGCTTCCCGGAGCTGGTGCAGGGACCGCGCGAGCGAGCCGGACAGGCAGGCGATCTGCGCCTGGCGCGAGCCGGGATCGAGCCCGGCCGCCAGATCCCGTTCCAGCTGGATGCGAAGGCGGTGCACGCCCTCGGCGGACAGGTCGAGGGGGAGGGCGAGGACGTCGGCCATCGCCGCCTCACGCTGCGCGGATCTTGGAGAGGAACCGGGCGACCTCGCCGCCCAGGTGCTCGGACTGCCGCGACAGGTCCGAGGCCGCCGTCAGCACCTGTGCGGCCGCCGCGCCGGTTTCCTCGGCCGCCCGGGCCACGCCCGTGACGTTGCTCGTCACCTCCCCGGTGCCGGTGGCCGCCTCCAAGACGTTGCGCGCGATTTCCTGAGTCGCCGCCCCCTGCTGCTGGACGGCGGCGGCGATGGAGGTCGCCACACCGTTGATTTCCTGGATGCGCCGGCGGATGCCGTCGATAGCCCCCACGGCACTCCCCGTCGCGCCCTGGATGCGCCCGATCTGGGCGGTGATGTCCTCCGTGGCGCGCGCCGTCTGGCCCGCCAGCTCCTTCACCTCCGAGGCCACCACGGCGAAGCCGCGCCCGGCCTCGCCGGCCCGCGCCGCCTCGATGGTCGCGTTGAGGGCCAGGAGGTTGGTCTGGCTGGCGATGGCGGAGATCATGGCGACCACGTCGCCGATCTTGCGCACCGCCTCGCTCAACTCCTGCACCAGCGACGCCGTCTGCTCCGCCTCGCGGACCGCCTGCCCGGCGAGCTCCTCGGAGCCCGCGACCTGCCGCCCGATCTCGTCGACCGAGGCGCCGAGCTCCTCGGCCGCCGCCGCCACGGTGCCGACATTGGCCGATGCCTGATCGGCCGCCGCGGCGACGGCCGTCGATTGCCGCGCGGTCTCGCTCGCGATGCCCGCCATGCTCGACGCCGTCGCCTGCAACTCGGCGGCGGCGGAGGCGACCGAGGTCAGGACCGAGCCGACCGTCCGCTCGAACGCGTCGGCCATTTCCTCGAGGTCGGCCTTGTGCCGCGCCTCGGCTTCGGCGCGCTCCCGGGCGGCGGCCTGCTCCAGGCGGCGCACCCGCTCGCGCTGCTCGACTTGCGCGGTGACGTCGATGGCGAACTTCGTCACGTGTACCGGCCGCCGGTCGGCGTCGAGCACCGGGTTGTAGCTGGCTTCGATCCAGACCTCGCGGCCGCCCTGGCCGAGGCGGCGGAACTGGCCGGCCTGGTACTCGCCGCGCCGCAGCGCCTCCCAGAAGCGGGCGTACTCGGCACCGGCGCGGTAATCGGGGTCGACGAACATGCCGTGATGCTGCCCGACCACCTCGGCGGCCGTGTAGCCCATCGCGGTCAGGAAGTTGGCGTTCGCCTCCAGCACCCGTCCGTCGAGGTCGAAGCTGATCACCGCCTGCGACCTGCGGATGGCATCGACCTGGCCCTTCAGGGCGGCGGTCTCGACGGTCTGCGCGGTGATGTCGGTGGCATACTTCACGACCCGCGCGACCTGCCCCGACCCGTCGCGGATCGGGTTGTAGGAGCCCTTGATCCACACCGCCGTGCCGTCCTTGGCGACGCGCTTGAACTCCGCCACCTCGGCCCGCCCCGCGCGCAGCCCGTCCCAGAAGGCGGCGTAGGCCCGGCCGTCTCGGGTGGCCGGCTCGACGAACATGCCGTGATGGCGCCCCCGGACCTCGTCGAGCGCGTAGCCCATCAGGTCGAGGAAGGCCGCGTTGGCCGAGAGGATGGTGCCGTCGGGCAGGAACTCGATGACGGCCTGCGACGCCTCGACCGCGGCGAGGCGGCGAGCCTGGTCCTCGCGCTCCAGGCGCGGGGCGGCGTCGGTCCACTCCAGGGCGTGGCCGAGGAAACCACGCCCGCCGGCCACCGGTGCGGCCACGACGTCGAAGCGGCGCCCGCCCAGCGCAACCACGGTCGCGGCGCCCTGCCCGGGCCGGGCCGCGAGCGACCGGCCGTCGGTGTCCCGGCACAGCCCGTCGACGTGGTGGCCGACGACGTCCTCCGCCCGGAAGCCGGACGGACCGTCCGCCACCCGCCGCAGCAGGTCGGCCATGGCCGGGTTGACCGCGACGACGACCCCGTTCGCGTCGAGGTTCATCACCGGCGTGCCGATGGCGGCGAGTGTCGCGGCCCCGGTCCGGCACCGTCTACCCATGACGTCGAGCATGGCAGAGTTTCCCTTTGTCCCGTGGGAAGCGCGGCGCCGACGACTGGTTTCGTGTCGGCCCGAGCGGTATCCCATGATCGCCGTCCCGGGATTGCGGAACTCTGAATTGAATTCTCCATACCTCGCGTGGAACATGCCATTGCGGTGGCATAAGTCGTTAACAGATCCTGATTTATTGCTCCCGGGCACGCTCATGGGAGAAAACGTGCCATGGAACTCACAGACCTGGTGCGGATGTTCGCCGAGCCGCTGGACCTGGCGGTCGTGGTGACCGACGCCGATCTGGAGCGACCCGGGCCGACCGTGCTCTACGCCAATCCGGCCTTCGCGCGCATGAGCGGTTACGCACTTGCGGAGGTGATGGGCGCCACGCCGCGCATCCTACAGGGATCGGACACGAATCGAGAGGCCACGCGGTACCTGCGGCGGCTCCTGCGGGCGGAGGGGCGTTTCGTGGGTTGCCTGCGGAACTACCGCAAGGGCGGTGACGAGTACCTGTGCGAGATCGACATCCGACCGATCCTGGGTCGGAACGGCATCCCGCAGGCCTACATCGCCTTCGAGCGCGAGGTCGTCCGGCGCCGCGGCAGGCCTCCGGACGGGGGGACCCGGCGCTACCGTTCGATCGTCCAGTCACCTCTGCCATGGGTGGGTGACGGCATGACGCTCTTTGCCTGATGCCTATCAAATACTGCTTGGCCATACCAAGCTGGAGAGCACGGTGCGCGACCTCGGCATCGAAGTCGATGACGCGCTGATACTGTCTGAGCAGACTGAGATATGATTTGGATGCTGCGGTCGAATTGACCGCGGCGTCTCAAGGAGGAGATTTGCTTCCAGGTTTCAAAATGACCAGAAGCAGCCCTCCATGACGCGTATAAGACGTGCCCGGTGGCAAGCAGCTTCAGGACATTTGGGTTCGGGGATGTCGCGGAGATAGATGATTCATGGTCCGTTGAGACGTGCGACGTCGATCTTGAGTATAGACTTCGATTTATTAGCAAGGTAGTGCTTGCCTCAGAGTCTGTTGACAACCTGAGAGGTCGCGAATTCTCGTCTTCTGCAGTAAATATGTCCCTTTAGTCCGATGTCGGCGGTGAGGAATGAGCACTGGTCGCCCCATTCACGACCTTTCATCGGGTGACAGCTTCCCGGCTCCCGATCGGCCTACTCGCTACTCAAGTGCAATTTTAGCACCAGCGCAATTACGGAAGTTCATCAACGACACGCCTAAACTGACTGGGTATTGTACCGGTATGTTGCTGAAAGAAGCGGGTGAAGTTGGCCGGTGCGCTGAAGCCCAAATCGTCAGAGACCACGGCAAGGGCCGTCGCGGGGTCTAGGATCGCTGCGACAGCGGCTTCGACGCGCGCGGCGTTGGCGTAGACGGCGGGGCTCAGCCCCGTGCAGCGGCGGAAAAGCGTGTTGAAGTGCGGCCGCGACAGACCGACCGACCTCGCGACGGCGTCGAGATCGCGGGGTACGGCACCCGATTCCCCCATAAGTTGGAGGGCCCGCCGGATGCGGTGATCGGTCAACAGCGCCACACGCGGGGGCTGCCGATCTCCATAGCGATGCGCCAGGGCGACGATCAGGGCACCGATCCGGTCTTCGAGCGTTGCAGCGTCAGTGTCGTGGCAACTCATGCGCCGTACAAGGTCCTCGCGCGCGCGCCACAGGGTGCCGTCGAGTGGCACGCAGGACCCTTCGAAAAAGCGGCCGGCGCCGCAGGGCCGGAACGCGCGATCGATCCCACCGAGCCAAGCGGGCTCGATGTAGAGGGCGAGGAAGACCGTCCGCTGCAGCCCACCCCGGTGCAGGTAGCGGTGCGGCTCCCAACTGTTGATCAAGATCGCGGTGTCGTCGCGTACGGGTAGCACCTGGCCCGCGACGATAAAATCCTGGTCGGGGCCGCTCGCCTTCAGGATCACGTGGCAATGATGGTGCGCGTGATCAACGAGGGAGGTGTCCATGTCGAGGAGCGCCACCCGGCCGAACGCGCCGCGCAGGATTCCGAGAGCCTGGGTCACGATCCGCGATCGCCTTCCCTGCCGGCCCGGGCCGGCATCACCATAGTTCCGATCGGCGACATTAACCCATGCGCACGCACTCCACCTCGGGTAGCCGCGAGAAAATCATCCGGATTGATAAGTCGGCATCCGGAGTGATCAGGGTTCTGCGCGCCGTCCGCGCCACACTCCACTTCTCGCAAGGAAGTTCCCCGTCCGAGAGGGACAGCGAGACGAGGAGGAAACCAATGACACCCACCTTCCAAAGCCCGGAGCGCGACCGGCGCGAGCAGGAGCGCCAGAGCACTTTTCGCGAACGCTTCGTGGCCGAAACCCCGCCCTGGTACCACGGCGCGATCCACCTCGGCTTCACGCTGCTGATCACCGGCGGCACGGTCCTGTACTGTTGGAACCGGATCGAGGCCGCCTCGGCCTGGGAGTGGCTGCTGGTCGTGCCGATCGTGCTTCTCGGCAATTGGTGCGAGTGGGCCGCGCACCGCTACGTGCTGCACCGCCCGGTGCCCGAGCTCACGATGATCTATAAGCGCCACTGCACAGTGCACCACCAGTTCTTCACGCACCATGACCTTGGCTATAGCGGCCATAAGGAATGGCGGGCCCTGCTGTTTCCGCCCTTCGCCCCGATCGGCTTCGTGCTCGCCGCCCTGCCGCCGGCGCTTCTGGCCGGCTGGCTGATTTCGTCGAATGCCGGGTACATCGTCGTGCTCACGATGGCCGCCTACTACCTGCTCTACGAGGGCCTGCACACGCTCTCACACCTCGACGACACGCGGCATCCCTACCTGCGGCACATCCCCCTGGTGAACACCGTGCGGCGAATGCACTACATTCATCACGTGCTCGGGTTCATGCAGACCCGCAACTTCAACCTGACATTCCCGATCTGCGACGCACTGTTCGGCACCAGCGACCTCGACCGATCCCTCGTCGGGACGCTGTTCAACGGCGCGTCGCACGACCACATGCGGGCCGACATCCGGTCGGCGGATCCGGATCTTTCGGCGACCAGCATCGAGGAGGCCGAGCGGCGTACGCGGGCTCGCCTCGCCTGACGCCCGGGTGCCGGCGGCCTCAGGCCCCGGCTCCCAGCCGCGCGACGAGGTGATCGGCGATCTTCTCGCCGATCATGATGGTCGGCACGTTGGTGTTGGCACTCGGCAAGCTCGGCATCACCGAGGCGTCCGCGACGGAGAGCCCCTCGACGCCGATTACCCGCCCGGTCGGATCGACCACCGCACCCCTGTCGGCAGAATCGCCCATGCGGCAGGTGCCGCTCGCATGCCAAACGCCGAACACCGTCTCGCGCACGAAGTCCCGTAGGGCCGCGTCGTCGGCAGCGATCCGGCCGAGATCGATCCCACCGGACACGGCGCGTAGCATCAGCCGGCGCAAGGGGGCAGGACCGTCGAGGAGCCGGGCCAGCAGGGCGGTGACGCGCCGGTTGCGAGGCGTAACCCGGCTGAGCCGCTTGATTGCAGGCGTGAAGCTCGCCGGGAAGAGCGCCGCGGGATCCGGGTTGAGCTGGGGCGAGACCGCGAGCGCCACGAGGTCGCGCAGGCCCGTCGCCAGCCGTTCGAGATCGCGCGGGTCGGACAGGAGTCCGAGGTCGACGTCCGGACGGCCCGCTGGGTTGGCCGGGTCGAGGCGCAGCCGCCCGACCGAGTATGGCTGGTTCACCCACAGGAAATAGAGGGCGAGGCTCGCCCCGAGCGCGTGCCAGCCGCCGCGGGCGGAGGCGGTGAGGTACATGTCGGAGGGAGTACCGCCCGGCAGGCCGGAGGAGGAGCGCAGGGCGACGAAGCTCGCCCGTCTGTAGCTCAGCGGCAGGCGAAGCCGACGGGGCAGGTATTGTGCGATGGTCAGGGCTGGGTGGTCGCGCAGGTTCTCGCCGACCCCGGGCCGGTCCGCGAGAACGGTCACGCCGCTGGCACGCAGGTGTTCTGCGGGGCCGATCCCGGCGCGCAGGAGCAGGACCGGCGATTGCAGCGCGCCTGCGCAGACCACCACCTCCCGCGCCGCCACGCGCTGCCCGCGTCCGTCCGCTCGGCGCAGCTGCGCGCCGACGGCGCGCCGTCCGTCGAACACCAGGTCGGTGACCTGCATGTGCGCGGCGATGACGAGGTTCTCGCGCGCCCGCGTGCGCGCGTCGAGATAGGCCGCGGCCGAGGAAACCCTGGCGTCCTCCCGGTTGGAGAAGGCCGGCGGGAAGATCCCGTCCTCGAACTCGCCGTTCTGATCGAGGCGCCGCGGCAGGCCGGTCGCGTCGAGGGCCTTCGCGACCGCGTGTGCGAAGGGCGGCCAGGCCGGTTCGAGGATGCGTCGGATCGGCAGGGGACCGTCGCGCCCGTGCAGCGGGCCGTCGCAGTCGAGATCGGTCTCGAGCTTGCGGAAGTAGGGCAGGACGTCGTCCCACCCCCAGCCCCTCGCCCCGGCCGCCGCCCAGGCATCGTAGTCGCGCGGGAGCCCGCGGTTGGCCGCCTGCACGTTGATGCTCGACGAGCCGCCCATCACGCGGCCCTGCTCGTAGGCCCGGCGCCGGATCCGCCCATCGGCCCCGCGGGTGACGGCCGCGTCGAGGCCGGGCCAGATGTAGGTGTCGCCGAAGAACAGCGGCATTGGGTAGCTGTCGAGGATCTCGGCCGGCACCTGTCCGGGGGGCGTGTCACAGCCGGCCTCGACGAGAAGCACCCGCCGCTTCGGATCGGCCGAGAGGCGGTTGGCGAGGACGCAGCCGGCCGAGCCGCCACCGACGACGAGCACGTCGACCTCATGGGGCAAATCGCTCATGCGCGTCAGCCCCCGAGTGCGGCGCGCCAGTCCGCGTCCGGCACGACCACGGCCGCGAGGTCGATCTCGGCCTGGCCCGGCACGCGGATGCGGGTGAACTTCATCGGCGGCGCGTCCAGCGGTGCCGTGGCGTCGAGGCCCATCTTGGCGCCCACACCCTCGCGCGCGGAAGGGTCAAGCTTCGAGCCCTGCGAATGCGCTACCACCACGAGGTCGCGGTCGGCCTGGAAGCGGGTGGCCACTGCCCACTCGACCTCCTTCGGGTCGTGGATGTCCACGTCCATGTCGACGACGACCGCGTGCTTGATGTCGTAATGGGCCGCGAAGGCCCCGAGCAGGACGTTCTTGGCCTCGCCTTCCTGCGTCTTGCGCAGCTTCACGTAGAGGTGGTAGCGGCCGACCCCGCCGAGGGAGAGGTGGACGTCCTCGACACCTGGGAAACTGCGCTTGAGGGTTGCCAGGATCGTGGCCTCGCGGGGGATTGCCCCGAGCAGCAGGTGCTCGAGTCCGCCCCCGACGATCATGTGGAAGAGCGGCCGCTCGCGGTGGGTGACGGCGTCGACCTGCATGACGTGGCGTTTGGCCCGCTCGCCGTAATATTGCGGAAATTCGCCGAACGGTCCTTCCGGCTCGCGCAGCGCCGGCAGGATTCTTCCCTCGATCACGATCTCGGCTTCGGCCGGCACCCGCACGTCGTTCGTGAGGCACTTCACCACGTCGAGGGGAGCGCCCGTGAGCGCGCCCGCGATCTCGAGCTCGTCCTGGCCGAGCGGCACGATCGCCTGGGAGGCGAGCAGGCAGGCGGGATCGACGCCCACGACGAGCGCGACCTCCAGGCCGCGGCCGGCGGCTTCGGCGCGGCGGTAGAAATGATCGGTGTGGCGCGGCAGCACGAGAACGCCGATGCGGTCGGGCCCGTTGATCTGGCAGCGCAGGATGGCGACGTTCTGCGCGTCGGTCTCGGAATCGCGCGAGATCATCAGCCCCGCCGAGATGTAGGGACCTCCATCGTGCTCGTTGAGCGTCGGCACGGGCAGCAGCCGCAGGAGATCGATGTCGGTGCGGTGGACGATGCTCTGGGCTGGTCCGGTCTTGCGCTCGCGCCAGGGCAGCGGCTCCGCACAGGCCTGCTGAACGTGCGCGACGAGGCGGTCCTCCGTCGTCCCGAGCGCTTCGGCCATCCAGGCCCGGCTGGAGACGAGGCCCGAGACGATGATGCCGTCCTGGCCCTCTGGGTGGGGAAATAGGGTGGCGCTGCGCCCGTCGAGTCGGTTCGCCACTGCCGCGGCCTCGTGGCAAAGCCCGATGCCCGAACGTGTCACGCTGAGGCGCCCGCTCTCCCCGAGGCGGGCGAGCCAGTCGCGCAGGGATCGGGCTGGGGCCGGCACGCTCATGTTGTCCTCCCGGTCGCAGCCCGCGCGGGGCGCGCTCGTCCCATCTCGTTAGGCCGCTGCGGCGACGGACTGAAATAAGGATTGCTGATGGAGCCGATCAGGCGGTCTGAATTGCCGTGGCTGCAGGCTTATGCTCCTGTGATACGGCGTGTTTTCGACGGCCGACCGCCGCACCGGAGCGCCGCCGGAAGCCGGGATTCCGCACGTGGATTTGCGCCAGATCTCCTACTTCGTCGCTCTGTTCGAAGAAGGCAGCGTGACGCGCGCGGCGCAGCGGATGAACGTGGTGCAGCCAGCGCTCAGCATGCAGATCGCCAAGCTTGAGCGCGAACTGGACCAGCGGCTCTTCGAGCGGCAACCCAAGGCAATGGTGCCGACCGCCGCAGGCCGGCTGCTGCACCGGCTCGTGCAGCCGATCCTACACGACGTTGCCGAGGCCCGGGCCACGATGGCGCAGCTCTCCCAGAGCGTGTCGGGGCGGGTGACCGCGGGCATCCTGTCGTCGCTCTCGATGAGCGTGGTGCCGAGCGTGCTGGCGCGCTTCGCGGCCACCTACCCGCAGGTGGAGCTGTCTCTGGCGGACGGCTATTCCTCGACCTTCATCGACGGCGTTGGCGACGGCAGCCTCGACCTGGCGGTGATCAACAAGCCCAACCGCCGCCTCGGCCTGATGATGGAACCGCTTCTCGACGAAGAGATGGTGGTGGTTGGCGCGAGCGCGACGCCGCTGCCAATCCCCATGCCGGTGCGCATGCGCGATATCGTCGGACTCGACCTCGTCCTGCCCTCGGCCCGCCACGGCCTGCGCCTGGAGCTCGACCGGAGGGTCGGCGCGGAGGACATCACCCTGAGCCCGCAGATCGAACTCGACCTGCCCTCCGCGATCGCGGATTTCGTCGCGCGCTCGAACCGCTTCACGGTCCTTCCCAGCATCGCGGTGAGCCGGCAGCTCGTGGAGGGCTCGCTCAGGGCCTACCGCATCGTGGCACCCCGGATCACGCGCCAGCTCGTCATCATCCATCACCCGAAATCCCCGCTCACCCCCGCGGCGCGGCGCTTCGTCGAGATCCTGGGCGAGGAGCTGTCGGCCGCCGCCGCCGCCCTCCAGGCCCATATCGTCACGGGTCCCTGATTGCTTGGTGGCGGAACGTTGTTGGGATGCGGCGCCTTGAAGTGGCGGTTGACCCGGTCGAGGGGGCAAGCTGCTGCCCGGGGATCGTGGTGCGGACGGGTCTGCCACGCTCCATCCCCGCCAGGCCCATCTTGCGCATAAGATACCCCACCGTGCATCGCGCGACCACGATCCCTCCCGAGCCAGTTGCCGCGAGACCCCGGATCAAGTCCGGGGCAAGCTCTTTCGCACGCCGTAAACGCGGAAGTTGGCCTCGAACACGCGTTCGATCTCGATCATCAACACGGCGTCGCTGCGAGCACGAACTGGTTGCTTGTCGGGATCGGCACGCCGGGCGGCATGCAGGGAGTAGGTCGACGGGGCGATCGGCAGTACCCTGCAGATCGGCTCGACCCCGTAGACCTCCCGGTGCTCGTCGATGAAGCTGATCATGGCCGCGACCGGCGGTCGAGCTCGGCAAAAGCAAAATACGCCGACGCCTTGCGCAGGATCCCGTTGGCTTGGCGTAGCTCACGGTTTTCCCGTTCCAGCACCTTGATCCGCTCGCGCTCGTCCGTCGTCTGTCCGGGTCGCACGCCCTGATCACGCTCGGACCGGCGCACCCAGTTCCTCAGCGTCTCACCCGGGCAGCCGATCTTGGCGGCAATCGACTGGATTGCCGACCACTGCGACCCGTGCTCGCCCTCATGGTCGCGCACCATCCGCACGGCGCGCTCGCGCACCTCGGGGGAAAACGGGGCTGTTCGCTTCGTCATGGCTCCATCCTCTGAGAAGTTGGAGCTCCCGGGAAACCCGGAGCGGTTCAGCGCCGGAACAGGGTCCGCCGCCTATGACCTCACCCAATCTCTGCAGACCTGGATGCATTGGGCGCGCGACCGACTCCCGATCTTCGTGGTCTTCCCCCGGGCAGGTCGCGGACACGAACAACGCCTGCGAGCGCGACCCGCTGCCGACGTTGATCCGGCTGACATCCCCCCTGCAAACAGCGAAGGCATCGCGCCGCATCTTTGATCACCCAAGTCGCAAAATATGATTGCTACTAACATCGTTATGCATTCTAAATTTGCATGACGGAGCGGTGCCAGTCGGCGGTGCCGCCACGAACAAGGACAAGGATCGATGCGCCCTTCCGCTTACCTCGCCTCGGCCGTCATGACCGTCGCTCTTCTCTTCGCGGCGCCAGCCCGCGCCGCTGACTTGGTCGTCGCCACCGACACCGCGTTCGTGCCGTTCGAGTTCAAACAGGGCGACAAGTATGTCGGCTTTGACATCGACCTATGGGACGCCGTCGCCAAGGATATCGGAGCCACTTACACGCTCCAGCCGATGGACTTCAACGGCATCATCCCGGCGCTGCAGACCAGGCAGGTCGATGTCGGCCTCGCCGGCATCACGATCAAGGATGAGCGGAAGAAGGCCGTCGACTTCTCGGACGGCTACTACGACAGCGGCTTCCTGCTCATGGTGCCGGCGTCGAGCGACATCAAGGGTCCGGCCGACCTGAAGGGAAAGGTCGTCGCGATCAAGACCGGCACCTCGGCGGCCGACTACGCCAAGGCGAATTTCAAGGATGCCGAGCTGCGGCAGTTCCCGAACGTCGACAACGCCTATCTCGAAGTGATGACCGGCAAGGCCGCCGCGGCGATGCACGACACCCCGAACGTTCTCTACTACATCAAGACCAACGGCGGGGGTAAGGTGAAGACCGTCGGCGAGCAGATGATGGCGCAGCAATACGGCATGGCGTTTCCGAAGGGCAGCGCCCTCGTCGCCAAGGTCAACGCGTCGCTTGCCAAGCTGAAGGCGAACGGCACCTACGACGCCATCTACGAGAAGTGGTTCGGGGCCAAGCCCTCGAAGTCCTGATCCGGCCCCCGCACATGCCGCGCGGGCCTGGTAGTTCGCGCGGCCCCCTACGAGAGGGACCGCTTCCATGGAATTCGACTGGTCCGTGATCTGGGCCACCCTGCCGGAGCTGCTCCGCGGAGCCCGGCTCACGATCCTCATCGCGCTCGCAGGCCTTGCCGGCGGCCTCGTGCTCGGCCTGCTCGCCGGCCTGATGCGCGCCTACGGCAATATCGTCCTGAACACGATCGCCCTCGTCTATGTCGAGCTGATCCGCGGTACGCCGATCATCGTGCAGGTGATGTTCATCTACTTCGCCCTGCCGCTGATCCTCGATATCCGCATTAATCCGCTGACCGCGGCGATCACCGCGATCGTGATCAATGCCGGCGCCTACATCGCCGAGATCGTCCGCGGCTCCTTCCTGTCAATCCACCGCGGGCTGCGCGAGGCCGGCCTGGCGCTGGGGCTGCCGTTCTGGAAGGTGCTTGTGTTCGTCGTTGGCCCGCTGGCCTTCCGGCGCATGATCCCGGCGCTCGGCAACCAGTTCATCGTGAGCCTCAAGGACACCTCGCTGTTCATCATCATCGGCGTCGGCGAGCTGACGCGCCAGGGCCAGGAGATCATGGCCTCGAACTTCCGGGCGGTGGAGATCTGGTCGGCGGTCGCGGTCCTCTACCTCGTCATGACCGGGATCCTGACGCTCGCCCTTCGCCTCACCGAGAAGAGGATGCGGATCCTGTGAGCATCGTCGCCTTCCAGCGGGTCACGAAGCGCTTCGGCGCGACCACCATCCTCGAGGGGGTCGACCTCTCGATCGAGCAGGGTGAGAAGGTCGTCCTCATCGGCCCGTCCGGCTCGGGCAAGTCGACGCTCCTGCGCTGCATCAACGCGCTTGAGGCGATCGACGGCGGCGACCTCCTCGTCGACGGCCTCAGCGTGCGCGGCGGCGCCGGCACCGTCCGACTGATCCGCCAGGAAGCCGGCATGGTGTTCCAGCAGTTCGACCTGTTTCCCCAGATGACCGCGCTGCAGAACGTCGCCTTCGGGCCGCGGCGGGTGCGCGGTACCCCGAAGCGCCAGGCCGAGGAGGAGGCCCGCGCGCTGCTGGCCAAGGTCGGCCTGGCGGAGCGGGCGGGGCATTACCCCGGCGAATTGTCCGGCGGCCAGCAGCAGCGCGTCGCGATCGCCCGGGCTCTCGCGGTGCGGCCCAAGCTGATGCTGTTCGACGAGCCGACCTCCGCCCTCGACCCCGAACTGCGCCAGGAGGTGCTGCGGGTGATGCAGGAGCTGGCCGAGGACGGCATGACGATGATCGTCGTCACCCACGAGATGGCCTTCGCCCGCAAGGTCGGCACCCGCCTGATCTTCATGGAAGGCGGCAGGATCACCGTCGACGGGCCACCCGCCGCCCTCCTGGACCAGCCCGACAATCCCCGCCTGCGCGAGTTCCTGCAGCATGTCCACTGACCGCACCGACTCCTTGCGCCTCGTCGAGGCTGCGGGAAGCCCGCACGAGATCGGCCTTCAGCTCGGCCGCTTCGGCGCTGCGGCCGTCCACGGCCACCTCGTCGGCACCCGAGCCTGGGCGGCAATCACAGCGCACCGGCACGACGAGCGGGTCCGGGGCATGGCGGCACAGGTCCGCAGCCGGTTCCCGGCGATCATGGCCGAGATCGAGGGCCTGGCGGAGGGGCTGGAGCTTCCCGTCGACGCGGTCTTCGCCTGGAACTGCCGCGGCGACATCTCGGCCATGGCCCCGGACGGCTGCACGACCGTGCAGGTGCCCGGCCCGCGGATCGTCGTCGCCCACAACGAGGACGGCGATCCGGGCTTCCGGGGCGCCTGCGGCCTGATGCGGGCTCGGCCAGACCAGGGCATCGGCTTCACCGCCTTCGTCTATCCAGGATCGATCCCGGGCCATACCTTCGCGGCGACGGAGGCCGGCCTGGTCCAGACCGTCAACAACATCCGCTCGCGCCGGATGGGGAGCGGCCTGCCCCGGATGGTCCTCACCCGGGCCGTCCTCGACTGCGCGAGCCTCGACGCGGCGGTGGCGCTGGTCGAGGAGGGGCCGCGGGCCGGGGCCTTCCACCTGACGCTGGCTCAAGGAGGCGATCCCCGCCTGCTCGGGGTCGAATTCACCGGCGCGCGCGCCTCGGTGCGGCGGATCTTGGAGCCGGCGCTCCACGCCAACCACCTCATCCATGACGACATGGCGGGCGAGCCGCAGATCATCACCGACTCGTCCGGATCGCGCCAGATCCGGGGCGACGCCCTCGTGGTACAGGGCCAGGCGGCGCGCGATCCCCTCGCGACCTTGCGCGATACCGGCGGCGCGGGCTTGCCGATCCGGCGCGACGACCCGCATGATCCCGACGACGAGAACACGCTCGCGACAGGGGTATTCGTGATCGAGGGCGACCGGGTCGACTGGTCCGTCCACGGCGCGGCCGAGGAGCTGGCGCGGTTCCACGGGTGAGGGGTTAGTCGGCGGCCGTATGAGGAATGAGGACGAGGACGGCGCGGGGGGGAATCGGGAGGATCCGCCCCGCACCATCGAGGCGTTGCGCGCGCTGGCCCTCGATATCGGGCGGGACGAGGCCGCCATCTCGCTCGGGACCAAGGCGCACGGGGTGCTGGCGCGGCTCGTCGGTATGCCGGAGCAGGCGGCGGTGCGCTCGATCACCGAGCTGGCCGCCCTGCTCGACGTCAACGCCTCGACCCTGACCCGGCTCGCCAAGCGCCTCGGCTTCCTGGGCTTCTCCGATTTCCAGAGCGTCTTTCGGGACGCCATCGCGGACGATGCTCGCTACTTCTACAGTCGTCAGGTCGGGCGGCTCCTGAAGGCGGAGGCGGGCCCCGTGGCCGAGATCGCCCCTTTCGCACGCCTCGCCGAGGAGAGTGCGGCCAATGTGCAGGGCTTCCTCGCGGAGCTGGAGCCCGCCGTGCTCGCTGGGGCAGCACAGGCCCTCGCGCGGGCCCGGCGGGTGCGGGTTCACGGCGTCCGGCAGTTCCACGCCCTGGCGAGCTTCCTCGCCTACGGGCTTGGCCTGGTGCGCAGCGACATCGCGCTCCTCGACGCGCCCCGGCTCGGCGTCGCCGAGGCCCTGGCTCAACTCGAACCCGGCGATGTCGTCGTGGTGGCGAGCTGCGCGCCCTACACGCGCAGCGTCGCGCGGGTCGCGGAGGTCGCGGCGGCGGGCGGGCTCGCCGTGATCGCCATCACCGACACTCGGTCCTCGCCCCTGGCGGGGCCAGCGCGGCACGCCTTCTTCATCCCGCACACGAGCAGCTTCTACTCCAACTCGATGGCTGCCTACGTGGTCTTCGCCGAGGGCCTGCTCAACCTCGTCGCCCGTGAACTCGGCGAGGAGGCCGCCACGGCCCTGGCCGAGCGCGAGCGGTGGATTGGCGGGATGAACGTCGAGATGTGAGGTGGCGACGGGTGGCTCGTGTGTCCCTCGGAGGCGGGTTCGGCGACGCCCAACGAAGGTCAGTCGTCGAGATTTGAGCGTATCTGGTGAAGATTGAGAGAATTCGGCCCATCCCACACTGGCGCATCATCTTGATGTGTTGATCCCTCAATGAGGAAATGATCTCGAAGGATGGCTCCAGGGATCGCGAGACTTCTCGAGGAATCCTTCGAGGTCAGCCGATCTCCAATCGGCTAATACCTCAGGACGACGTCGTGGGTGGGATGGAATGCGCATGCGATGCCGAGAAAAGCTGTGGCGTGTCCGAACCGGCGACGGGTTGCACCGGCAGCGGTGACGGGCATCCGTGCCTCCCGCCGCAGCATTCTGCCCGCTTGTGATACAAATATTGCATAAAATCTCATATGCAACGCTCGTTGCATATGGCGCCTCGGAAGGATACACCCAGCCCATGGAACACGGTCCGCTCACCGATCCGATCGTCGAGGCCTTCGAGGGCCTGGGGCCGCAGCTGAAGACGGCGGCGCGTTTCATCCTCGATCAGCCGAACGAGGTCGCCCTGCTCTCGATGCGCGAGCAAGCCAAGCGCGCCGGCGTCCAGCCCCACACCATGACCCGCCTCGCCCAACGCCTCGGCTTCGCCGGCTACGACGACGTCCGGGCGCTCTATGCCGGCGCCGTGCGAGAAGGGGCCCTCGGCTTCTCCGGCCGGGCGGACTTGCAGGTCGCCAACCAGAAGGCGAAGGGCGAGCGTGCCGTGGCACTCGACATCGTCGCGTCCGTCGGCGCACAGGTGCAAAGGCTGGCCGAGCCCGCGGCGCTCGACCGGCTGGTCGCCGCCGCCGACCTCCTCGCCTCGGCCGAGCGGATCTACTGCCTGGGCTTACGCTCGTGCCATCCGGTCGTCGCGCATTTCGCCTACGTGATGTCCTTCCTCGGCGAGCGCGCGGTGCTGCTCGATGCCGGGGCCGGCACCGGTCTCGACCCGATCCGCGCGGCCTCGTCGAAGGATGTCCTGCTCGCGACCTCGGTCGCCCCCTACACCCGGGCCACCATCGAGACTGCCCGCTATGCGAACGAGCGGGGCGTGCCGATCGTGGCGGTGACCGACAGCCCCGTCTCGCCGCTGGCGGGGATGGCCCGGGAGACCGTCATGGTCCCGGCCGACAGCCCGTCCTTCTTCCACACCATCGCCCCGGCCCTGGTGGTCGGGGAGATCCTGGCCGCCCTCGTCGCCGGCCGCGGCGGCGAGGCTTCGCTCGCGGCGATCAAGCGCAGCGAGGCGCAACTCACCGCCTTCGGCATCCACTGGTCACCCCCGACCGCGAGAACGACCTCATGACCCGTATCCTGCACCGACAGATCAACGCCGACCTGCGCGTCGCTTCCGGCGGAAAGGGGGTCGAACTCTTCGATCAGCATGGGCGCGGCTATATCGATGCGTCGGGAGGGGCGGCGGTGTCCTGCCTCGGCCACGGTCATCCCGACGTGATCGCCGCGATGCACGCCCAGGCCGACAAGCTCGCCTACGCCCATACCAGCTTCTTCACCAGCGAGGCCGCCGAGGCCCTGGCCGAGCGCCTGGTCGCCGACGCGCCGGCTGGGCTCGACTACGTCTATTTCGTCTCGGGCGGCTCGGAGGCGGTCGAGGCCGCGCTCAAGATGGCTCGGCAATACTTCGTCGAGATCGGCCAGCCACAGCGGGCGAAGATCATCGCCCGGCGCCAGAGCTACCACGGCAACACCCTCGGCGCATTGGCGGCGGGCGGCAATGCCTGGCGGCGCGCCCAGTTCCAGCCGTTGCTCGCCGAGACCCACCACATCGATCCCTGCTACGCATACCGCTACCAGGAACCCGGCGAGACCGAGGACGCGTACGGCCTGCGCGCCGCCCAGGCGCTCGAGGACAAGATCCTGGAACTCGGCCCCGAGACGGTGATGGCTTTCGTGGCCGAGCCGGTCGTCGGCGCGACGGCCGGCGCCGTCCCGGCCGTGCCGGGCTACCTGAAGCGCATCCGCGAGATCTGCGACCGCTACGGCGTGCTGCTGTTGCTCGACGAGGTGATGTGCGGCATGGGCCGCACCGGGACGCTGCACGCCTGCGAGCAGGACGGCGTCGCCCCCGACCTGATGACGGTGGCCAAGGGGCTCGGCGGCGGCTACCAGCCGATCGGCGCGACCTTCCTGTCGGGGCGGATCTACGAGGCCTTCGCCAAGGGCTCGGGCCTGTTCCAGCATGGGCACACCTATATCTGCCACCCGATGGCCTGCGCTGCGGCGCTCGCCGTACAGGAGGTGATCGCCCGCGACCAGCTGCTCGACAACGTCAAGGCGATGGGTGCCGATCTCGCGCGGCGGCTCGGCGAGCGCTTCGGCAACCACCCGCATGTCGGCGATGTGCGCGGCCGCGGCCTGTTCATGGGGGTCGAGCTGGTCGAGGACCGGGGCACGAAGGCCGCCTTCGATCCGGCCCTGAAGCTCAACGCGCGCATCAAGCGCGAGGCGATGAACCGTGGGCTGGCGGTCTACCCGGCCGGCGGCACCATCGACGGGGTGCGCGGCGACCACATCCTGCTGGCCCCGCCCTTCATCATCGACGCCGCGACCGTGGACACGGTGGTGGAGCGCCTCGGCGAGGCGGTCGACGCCGCCATCGCCCAGGCCGCCTGAAATCGCTCCCCTCGAGGCGTTGGACCAAGACACGCCGCGGACCAAGACACGCCGCCCCCGGGCGGCGTGAGCCAAAGATCCTGACACCAGGATCCGCAGCGGGTCGGCCTTGACCCAACTCTAGGACAATCGACAATGCGAAGCCTGAAGCAAGCGGCTGCGGCCGCAACGATGACGCTTGCCCTGATGATGGGGGCACGCGCAGACGACCTCACCGGCACGCTGAAGAAGATTAAGGACACCGGCACGATCACCCTCGGCTACCGGGAGACCTCAGTGCCGTTCTCCTATCTCGATGCCAACCAAAAGCCGGTCGGGTTCTCGATCGACCTGTGCGGCCAGGTCGTCGAGGCCGTCCGCAAGAAGCTCGGGATGCCCGACCTGAAGGTGGTCTACAACCCGGTCAACTCGGCGACCCGCCTTCCCCTCGTCGCCAACGGCACCGTCGACCTCGAATGCGGCTCGACCGCCAACCAGCTCGCCCGCCAGAAGCAGGTGGCGTTCTCGGTCTCGACCTTCGTGGCGCAGTTCAAGTGGCTCACCCGCAGCGACAGCGGCATCGCCGCCCCGGACGACCTCAAGGGCAAGACCGTCGCCGTCACCTCCGGGACCAACACGTCGCAGTTCCTGAACAAGCTCAACCAGGATGAAGGGCTGAAGCTCTCGATCTCGCAGGGCAAGGACCACGCCGAGAGCTTCCTGCTCGTCGATACCGGGCGCGCCGCGGCGTTCATGGAGGACGACATCCTGCTCGCCGGCCTGAAGGCGAACGCCAAGGATCCGTCCCGGTTCAAGATCCTCGACAAGTCCTACTCGGCAGACCCCTATGCGCTGATGTTCCGCCGCGACGATCTGGCATTCAAGGCGCTGGTCGACGAGACATTGATCGGATTGATGACATCGGGTGAATTCGCCAAGCTCTACGCCAAGTGGTTCGAGTCGCCGATCCCGCCGCGCAATCTCAATATCGACTTCCCGATGTCGGACAAGCTCAAGTATCTGATCAAGTCTCCGTCCGACAAGGCGAATTCCTGATCATGTCTCGCGCCCGGCCGTACTTGGGCGGCCGTGGCGCCCGTCCGGCGGCCGATCTCCGGATGATACGTCGCTCGTGAGGATCCACCGATGATTTGGCAGGCCTACCGTGCGCTCGCACTTGAATTGGCAGCTCAAGAAGCCGCGATGAGACTGATCGTCAACAGCACCGTCGACCTCGAAATTGGCTCGACGTGGATACTGCCGGCGAATCCTTCTGTCTGGTTGGCTCGTTGATGTGGCGTCGTCATCCGACGCTCGCGGAGGCTCGTCATGTCGCTGCAGCCAAGCTCGTCCGCCGCGGTTCCCAGCCAGACCGCGGCCATGGCGAGAGCCGCGTTCCCGCGCGGCAATGCCGACCTGCGGCTGAGGGATGAACTCGGCACCGTGGTCACCGATGCACAGTTCACGGCGTTGGTCTCCGCCCGCGGCCGCCCGGCCGAAGCGCCCCGGCGGCTGGCGCTCGTCACCGTGCTGCAGTTTTCGGAAAACCTCTCGGATCGCCAGCGCGGCCGAGGCGGCGTGCGGCCGCATCGACTGGAAGTAGCTCCTGGGCCCAGACCTCACCGACCCGGGCTTCGACGCCTCGGTCTTGAGCGAGTTCCGCTCCCGCCTCGTGGCCGGCCACGCCGAGTCGCTCCTGCTCGACACGCTCCTGGCCCTGTGCCGCGAGCGCCGGCGCCTGGTGGCGCGCGGCCCCCAGCGCACCGACAGCACGCATGTCCTGGGCGCGGTTCGCAGCCTCACCAGCCTCGGCGGCGTCACCGAGACCCTGCATGCCGCGCTCAATGCCCTCGCGGTCGCGGCTCCCGAGTGGCTGCGTGCCCACGCCGAGAAGGCTTGGAGCGAGCGTTACGCCACACCCTCCGACGATCTGTACGTTCCGCAGGGCGAGGCGGCCCGTCGGGCTCATGCCGAACGGATCGGCCGCGACGGCTACAGGCTCCTGGCGGCCGTGTTCTCGCCCGACGCACCGGCCTGGCTGCACGAGATCCCAGCCGTGATCCTGCTCGGCCGGGTCTGGCTGCAGAACTTCCAGGTCGTCTCGGTCGATGACGAGACTGGCACGAAAGACGACGTGGATCATACAAAGCCGCAGACGATGCAGGTTGTCGCGCCGCTCATCGCGACCAGTCCCTCAAGGAGATCCGGCCCGAAGAATGGTTCCTCGTCGAATGGCCCCAGGACAAGGAACAGCCAGCAAAATATCGGCCGAGCCCCCTTCCCACCGACATGAGCTTTGCAGACCTCGTCGAGACCACGAAACTGCGCTGGCGCATCGAGAGAGATTACCAGGATCCGAAGCAACAGGTGGGCCGCGGTCACTATGAGGGGCGAGGATGGCGGGGCTTCCACCATCACGCTACGCTGTGCATCGCCGCCTACGGCTTCCTGATCACCGAACGCAGCGCTCTTCCCCCCTCAGGACGGCTCAGAGCCCGCAAACGCCCGCAGGTTGCCCTTCCTCCCCGCGGACGACCCCACCCCGCCGCTGCTGCGTCCCCAGCGCCACGTCGCGACCTCGATCGCCACCATGCGATGGCGCCTCGTCGTTGCACTCGCCAACACGCTCAGCCATCGTCCCTGCTGCCTGGCACCGCGCCGCAGACCCAGACCTCCACAGCGCTCGTGACGCAGTAAGACTAACCAGCGGCCCGACTTCCCGCTGATCGCCCGCATCATCCATCCTTATTCGACAGGAAAACACCCCCACCCCTACCATTCCGCCCCGACCCCGCGCGCAAGCCCGGGACGTACACCAAAGAGCGGGGAAGCGGGCATGGACGCGGTGGCACGCCACTGGATCGACGGGGAGGCCTACGGCCGGCCGGAGGCGGACAGCCTCGATCCGGCGAGCGGCGAGCGGGTCGGACACCTCGCGCAGGGTGGCGCCGGGGAGGCCGAAGCGGCCGTCGCCGCCGCGCGGCGGGCCTTCGACCGAGGCATCTGGGCGTCATCGCCTCGGTTGCGGCAAACGGTGCTGCTGCATTGGGCGGCCGCGCTCGAAGCCGACAAGGAGCCCCTCGCCGAACTCCTGACCCGCGACAACGGCAAGCCGCTCGCGCAGGCGCGCGGGGAACTCGCGGGCGCGATTTCCGAGATCCTCTACTACGCGGGCCTCGCCCGCCACATCCCGGGCCACGTGCTGGAACCCGAGCCCGGCGTGCTCTCGACCATGCTGCGCGAGCCGGCCGGCGTCGCCGGCATCATCGTGCCGTGGAACGCGCCCGCGGTGCTGCTCGTCCGCTCGCTCGCTCCGGCGCTGGCCGCGGGCTGCACCGCCGTCGTCAAGCCGGCGGCGCAGACGGCGGTGTTCAACGCGGCCCTGATGGCGCCGCTCCTGGCCGCCCCCGGGCTGCCGCCGGGCGTCGTCAACGTCGTGGTCGAGACCGGGCACGCGTGCGCCCAGCACTTGTCGGCGTCGCACGCCGTCGACGTCCTGAGCTTCACCGGGTCGACGGCGACCGGCAAGGCGATCATGCGGGCCGCCGCCGACAGCATGAAGAAGCTCTCGCTGGAACTCGGGGGAAAATCCGCCTGCCTCGTCTTCCCGGACGCGGAGATCGGCGACGTCGCGCGCAAGCTCGCCGCCGCTGCGACGATCATCTCGGGCCAGCAATGCACCGCCGCGCGGCGCGTCCTCGTCCACCGTGCGGGGCTGCCCGCGATGCGCGACGCCCTGGCCGGTGCCCTGGCCCACCTGCGGGTGGGACCGGGCCTCGAGGCTGGCACGCAGATGGGTCCGCTGATCGACCGGGCGAGCCGCGACGCGGTCGCGGCCCGGATGGAGGCGGCCTGCGCAGCGGCCGACCGGGTGCTGCTGCGGCCCACGATTCCCGACGGCGCGCGGGCGCGCGGCGCCTTCCTCACGCCGGCCCTCGTCGCGCACGACGATCCGCATGCGGACTTCGTGCAGGAGGAGATCTTCGGGCCCTTCGTGGTGCTCGAAGCCTTCGACAGCGAGGCCGAGGCGGTCGCGCGGGCGAACGATACCGTGTTCGGCCTCTCCGCCAGCGTCTGGACCCATGACGGGGCGCGGGCGCTGCGGGTGGCCCGGGCGCTGCGCAACGGCACGGTCTGGATCAACGACCACAACAAGCTGTTCGCCGAAGCCGAAACCGGCGGTTACCGGCAGAGCGGCCTGGGGCGCCTGCACGGCTACGACGCATTTCATGACTTCACGGAATTGAAGCACGTCTATCAGGCGCCGGGCCTCGTCGAGGGTACGGTGCCGTGACGAACCTGCCCCTGGTGGTCGGTATCTCGGGGGCCTCGGGCGTGATCTATGGGATCCGCCTGCTGGAGATCCTGCGCGACCTCGACATTCCGGCACATCTCGTGATGTCGCGTTCGGCCGAGGTGACGCTCGCGCAAGAGACCGACCTCAAGGTCTCGGAGGTGCGCGCACTGGCCGCCCGGACATACGCACAGGCCGATATCGGCGCAGCGATCTCCTCCGGTTCCTTCCGCACCCGCGGCATGATCGTGGCGCCATGCTCGATGCGCAGCATGGCGGAGATCGCAACCGGCGTGACCTCCGGCCTGCTGACCCGGGCCGCGGACGTGGTGCTGAAGGAGCGCCGCCGCCTCGTCCTGATGGTGCGCGAGACGCCCCTGCACACCGGCCACCTGCGCACCATGACGGCCCTATCGGAGATGGGGGCGATCATCGCGCCCCCGGTACCTGCCTTCTACGCGCGGCCCGTGAGCCTCGCCGAGATGATCGACCACACGCTCGGCCGGGTCCTCGACCTCTTCGAGATCGAATCCGGCCGGGTCCGGCGCTGGCGCGACGCCGGGTCCTGAGGTCAGGCTCCCGCCAAGGCGCGAAGCAGCGCCTCGCGGGGGCCTCGCGGCAGCGGCCGGCCGAGATGGCAGGCGTAAAGGTCGAGGTATCGGTTTGCCGCTGCGAGGGGCTCGGGAGCAGACGGCTGCGGAGCGGGCGCACTCGCCGCGAGCACCCCCAGGGCGAGGCGCTCCGCCTCGATCTCCGCGGCCTTGATCCTGTCCCGCAGCGGCTCCGTCGCGAGGCCGGGCAGGAGGGGCGCCTTCATGGCCCTGCGCACGGCCCTGAGCGGTGCGACCACGGCTGCGCGCCACGGTGCGACGGCGGCATCGGCCGACCGGACCGCTTCTGCATCGAGGGGGCGGCCGGTCTCCGCGCACCAGATCAGGTAGAGCACGAGGATCACGTCCGCCCCCGCCTTGTCCTGGAGGGCGAGGCAGGCCGGCGCGGCCCCCGGACGGCCGTAGAGGGCCAGGGCAAAGGCCCAGAGCGGGTGGTCGTCCATCACGCAACTCCGATCTCGGAAACGGGAACGACCGGCCAGGGGTGCCCCTGGCCGGTCGCGAGATCCGCCGCAGGTCCCGGTCTGCGGCGAAGGGAGCGCTCAGATGCGCTCGAGGTTGCCCCGCGTCTCCTCCGTCATGAAGGCGCCGACGAGGTAGACGGCGGTGACGGCGGTCGTGAAGATCGCGAGCATCATCGGGATCTGGCCGGGACCGTCGACCGCCAGCGACACCAGCGTCGGCAGCATGCCGCCCAGCGCGAAACCGACGTTCCAGGTCAGGCCGGTGCCGGTGGCGCGCAAAGCGGTCGGGAACTTCTCGTTGAGAAAGATCAAGAGCGGGCCGTAGCTCGCATTGGCGATGAGGGACAGGAGCATGACGTAGACCGTGAGGAGCGCGGTGTCCGTGGTCCGGGCCATGGCGAGGAAGAGTGCCGGGAAGGCCACCAGCCGCACCGCGCCCATGAGCAGGAAGCTCGACCGGCGTCCGATGCGCTGACTCAGCTCGCCGAGCGCGCAGGCGCCGAATGCGGCGGCGACGTTGGCGGCGATGAGCATCATCGACGCGGTCGCGTTCGGCACGCCGTTCACGAGCTTGAGGTAGGTCGGCAGGTAGCCGGAGGTGAGGTAGTAGGCCGCGCCACCGCCGAACGAGATCAGGGTCGAGACCAGGAAGGCCCGGATGTGCTCGGCCGAGAACAGGGCGCGCACCGGCGAGGCGACGACGGGCGCCCCGGCGCGGCGTGCCGACTTCTCGGCCTGGAGCTGCCGGAAGATCGGCGATTCCTCGAGGTTGCGGAACAGGATCAGGCCGATGGCCGAGGTCAGGAGCCCCGAGAAGAACATCGCCCGCCAGCCCCAGGAGGCGAAGGCCTCGCCGGGCGCGAGGAGGGAGATGACGTAGAAGACCAGCGAGGCCAGCAACCCGCCGATCGCCGCCCCGCCGCCGCCGACCGCGCCCGACATCAGGCCGCGCCAGCGCTCGGGGACGGATTCGGTGCCGATCGTGTGCGAGGCCGCGACCACGCCGCCGACGAAGATGCCCTGGATCAGGCGAAAGGCGAGGAAGATCGCCGTGGCGCCCCAGCCGATCTGGCCGACCGTGGGCAGGAGCCCGAAGGCCGCGGTCGAGATGCCGACCCCGACCACCGCGATCATCAGCGCGCGCCGCCGGCCGAGGCGGTCGGCGTAGGAGCCGAACAGGGCCGAGCCGAGGGGACGGATCAGCAGCGTGACGGCGAAGGACGCGTAGGCGCCCGCAAGCGACAGCATCGGCTTGTCGGCGGGGAAGAACAGCGTCCCGATGACGGGAGCGACGTAGAGCAGGATGAAGAGGTCGAACAGGTCGAGGCCCCATCCGAACAGCGAGGCCATCGCGGCGGTGGCGGTCTGGCGGGTCGTCGGCCTGGGCAAGGCCTCGGACACGGGAATCGTGGTGGCGGCGGACATCGGGTTTCCTCCTTCGGGCATGCGACCTCGTTGGCCCGGCCGGTGCGGCCGGGCCTTGCGATGGTCGTGAGGTCGGTTTCGGAATCGCCCGGCCGGTTCTTCGTGCTCGTTCTTGGCGCCGGCTCGGGCGGGCGGGGCTACGAGCCGCGGAAGCTCGGCTTGCGCTTGGCGTGGAAGGCCTCGACGCCCTCGCGGAAGTCGTCGGACTGGCGCAGGCGGCTGTAGCAGTGGCCTTCGAGCTCGATGGCGATCGAGAGGGTCGAGTCCTCGGTGTCGTTGAGGAGCTTCTTGGCCGTGCGCTGGGCGATGGGCGAGAAGCCGCGCAACTCCTCCACCAGCGCGTCGACGGCGGCTTCGAGTTCGCCGTCCGGCACGCACTCGGTGGCGATCCCCCAGTCCAGCGCCTGCCGGCCGGGAATGCGCTTCGAGCGCATCACGATGTCCTTGGTGCGGGTGATGCCGACGATCTTCTGCAGGCGGGCCGAGCCGCCGGAGCCCGGGATCTGGCCGAGCTTCTGCTCGGGAAGCGCGTACCGGCAGGTCTCCGAGACGATGCGGAAGTCGCAGGCGAGCGAGATCTCGAAGCCGACGCCGAACGTATAGCCGCGGTTGGCCGCGATCACCGGCTTGGAGCAGCGGGCCGGCGCGGCCATGTTCCAGGCGAGCTTGGACACGTGCTCGGGCGAGGCGTCGAGGAAGCCCTTGATGTAGCCGCCCGAGGAGAAGTGCTCACCCTCGGCGCGCAGCACGATCACGCGGACGCGGTCATCCTCGTCGAGGGCCTCGAATACCTTCCGGATCTGGTCGCGCTGGGGCATCTCGATCACGTTCATCGGCGGGCGGGCCAGGATGACGTCGGCGCGCTCACGGGCGGGATCGATCTCCACGCGAAAGCCGTCGAGGTTGGAAAGCCGGGGATCGCTGGTCATGGGGTCTCTCTTTCGTAGACCTTGGGTGCAAGGCCTTTGGGGGGAGGGAATTGCCTCAGGCGGCGGCGGAGGGGTCGCTCGCCGCCTCGGCCTCGGCCTCGTACGCGCCCGCGACGAGCTGGCGGCGCAGGAGCTTGCCGACCGGGGATTTCGGAATCTCGGCGACGAAGACGTAGGCGCGCGGGCGCTTGTGGCTCGGCAGTCCGGCCGCGCGGCAATGGGCGTCGAGGGCGGCTTCGTCGACGGGTGCACGGCGCTTGACGAAGGCGGCGACCACCTTCCCCCAGCGCGCGTCGGGCAGGCCGACCACGGCGATCTCCGAGACGGCCGGGTGCAGCGACAGGCAGCTCTCGATCTCGACCGGAGAGACGTTCTCCCCACCCGTGATGATCATGTCGTCGACCCGCCCGGTCACGAACACGTCGCCGTCGCCGTCCATGAAGCCGGTGTCGCCCGTGAAGTACCAGCCGTCGCGAAACGCCTTCGCGTCGGCCTCCGGGCGGCGCCAGTAGCCCTCGAAGGCCTCGTCGCCGCGCGCGATCACGGCGATCTCGCCCTCCTCGCCGGGGGCGGCGGCCGCATGCGGGTCGGTGGCCCCGAGCGGGACGATCCGCACCAGGGTGTTGAGGCCAGCCCGCCCCGCCGAGCCGGGCTTCACCGCGGCGTCCTGGTTGATCGTGAAGGTGTAGACCTCCGACGAGCCGTAATGGTTGACGAAGAGGTCCGGCCGGAACGCCTCGGTCAGCCGGCCGAGGAGGCCGTCCGTCATCGGCGCGCCCGCGAAGCCGAGCTTGCGCACCGACGACGTGTCGGTCCCGGCGAAGTCCGGATGGTGGACGAGGTCGTGGTAGAGGGTCGGCACGAGGTAGAGGTTCGTTACCCGCTCGGCCGCGATCAGGCGCAGCGCGCCCGCCACGTCGAAGCGCGGCAGGCACACGAAGGTGCCGCCGATGAGCGACATGGCGAGCAGCGAGCGCACCCCCATCGTGTGGTAGAGCGGCATGACGCCGAGGGTCCGCTCGCCGCGGCCATAGAGGTTCTGGGCCAGGTGGGCGAGGGCGGCGGCGCGCTCCGTGCGGTGGCGGCGCGGCACGCCCTTGGGCTTGGCCGTGGTGCCCGAGGTGTAGAGCATCAGAGAGACCGCCTCGGCATCGGCCCGCGGCGCGACCGGCTCGGCCGGCACGGCGGCGAGGTCGGCAAAGTGCGCCTCGCCGGGCTCGGGCTCCACGTCGACGACGATGCGCGAGCAGAGGCGAGCGGCGGCACTCGCCCGCACGCTCGCGGCCGAGACACCCTCGTAGGCGACCGCCTTCGCCTCCGCGTTCTCGACCACGAAGTCGATCTCGTCGGGGTTGGCCCGCCAGTTGACCGGCGTGAGCACGAGGCCGGCGAACTGGCAGGCCCAGTGGAGCGTCGCCGCTTCCAGGCGGTTCTGCAGCACCGTGACGAGGTGGTCGCCGGGCTGGAGGCCGAGCGCGTCGAGGGCCGCGACCACGGAGGAGATCAGCCGATACCACTCCGCGTAGGTGAGGCGGGTCTCCCCGTCGACGATGGCGATGCCCCGCGGGTCGCGGGACACGCTCGCCAGGAAGCTGGTGCCAAGGTCAAGCATAGGTCGGGGTCTCCTCGGTCGGTTCGCCGCGCAGCAGGGCGGCGGCCTCGACGGCCGCCGCGATGATCGGGGCGTAGCCGGTGCAGCGGCACAGATGCCCGCCGATCACGTCGGTGAGGTCGTCCCGCGTCGCGTGCGGGCGGTGCCGCAGGTAGGCGTCGAGCGACATCAGGATGCCGGCGGTGCAGAAGCCGCATTGCAGGGCGTGGTGGCGCCGGAAGGCCGCCTGGAGCACGCCGAGCCGGCCGGGTTCCGGCGCGAGCCCTTCGACGGTGCGCAGGTCGCAGCCCTCCACGGCGACGGCGAGCGTCAGGCAGGCGCGGGCGGGCATCCCGTCGATGGTGATCGTGCAGGCGCCGCAGGCACCGTGCTCGCAGCCGACATGGGTGCCGGTCATGCCGAGGCCGTGGCGGAGCGCGTCGGTGAGCAGCGTCCGCGGTTCGACCTCGACCCGGGCGGGGGCGCCGTTCAGCGTGAAGGCGACCTCGTGGCGTTGCGCTGCATTCAGCCTTGGCATCGGCGGGCCTCCTCTGCGGCCTGTTCGAGGACCCGGCGGCCGAGGCGGCGCACGAGGTCGCGGCGGTAGCGGGCGGTGGCGTGGAGGTCGTCCCCGGCGCCGAGGTCCCAGGCGAGGGCGTTGAGGGCGTCGTCGAGGGCGGCCCCGTCGAGGAGAGGCCAGTCGCGGGCGGTCGGCCGGTCGGCGACGCCACCCACCGCGAGGCGCATCCGCTGCCCGTCGACCACGCCCGCGCAGGCCACGATGGCGAAATCGCCGTGACGCCGGGCCATCTCCGCGAAGGCGTAGCCGGTGCCCGGCCTGCGCACGGGCAGGGCGATCGCCTCGACGAGTTCGTCGTCGGCCCGGTCGGTCACCATCATCCCGACGAAGAAGTCGTCGGCCCGCACCCGCCGCGCCCGCTTGGCGGAGCGCAGATGCACCTCGCCCTCGAGGGCGACGAGGCAGAGCGGGACCTCGGCGCTCGGGTCGGCATGGGCGACGGAGCCGCACAGGGTGCCCCGGGCCCGGGTCTGGACGTGGCCCACCAAGGGGAGGGCGGCGGCCAGCAGCGGTACCTCGTCGGCGAGGCCCGGCCGGTCGAGGAGCAGCGCCTGCCGCGTGCCCGCCGGGACGACGAGGGCGCCGTTCTCGCGGCGGGGCGCGCACAGCGTCTCGATCCGCATGAGGTCGACGAGCAGGGCGGGCTTCGTCAGCCGCATGTTCAGCATCGGCACGAGCGACTGGCCGCCCGCGACGATGCGGGCCTCGTCGCCGTGGCGGGTCAGCGCCTCCAGGGCCTCGTCGAGGCTCGCGGCGCGCAGGTAGTCGAAGCGGGCGGGCTTCATGCGGAGATTCCCAGGCGGGCGAGGAGCCGGCGCAGCAGGCCGGGCCGGGCCTCGCCGCCGGCACGGCGCGCGAGGGCGGAGAAGAAGCCGCCGATGATCACCCGGGCCGCCCCGTCGAGGAGCCGGCCGCCCACCGCCGCGACCTTGCCGCCGACGGAGGCCTCGTAGGCGTAGCCGATGCGCGTCCCGCCCCGGGCGTCCGGCGTCAGGGTGATCCGCCCGCTGCCGCCGCCGTTGCCGAGCGCCCCCGTCACGGTGCCCGACAACGTCGCGGCCCGGGGCGGATCGAGGTCCGAGAGCGTGATGTCGGCCTTGTAGCGGCCCTTCACGGGGCCGACGCCGAGGGTCACGTCGGCCCGGAAATGCGTGTCCGACAGCTTGCGCACGCCATGCGCGCCGGGGATCACCGAGGTCAGCACGGCGGGGTCGAGCAGCATTGCCCAGACCGCCTCCGGAGCCGCCGCCACCCGGGCCTCGCCCTCGCCGCGCATGGTCCGGTCGCCCGGGCGGGCGTGCGCCTGGGCGGCACGGCCCTGTGGTGGCGCCGGCTCGTCGCCGCGCGCGCTGAGCGCGGCGAGCTTGGCGGGCGTCAGCGGCAGGTCGATGGCGTCGATCCCGAGCGCGTCCGCCACCGCATTGGCGAGGCAGACCGGCGTCGACATGCAGTTGCCCTCGCCCACGCCCTTCGCTCCGAGGGGCGTGAAGGGGGAGGGGCTCTCAACGTGCAGGACGACGAGGTCGGGGATCTCGGTCGCGGTCGGCAGGAGGTAATCGGCGAAGGTGCCGGACAGGAAGGCGCCGTCCTCGCCGTAGGCGAGCTCCTCGTACACGGCAGCCCCGAGCGCCTGGGCGAAGCCGCCGCGCACCTGCCCCTCGACCATGCCGGGGTGGAGGATCCGGCCGCAATCGTGCATCGAGACGTAGCGGTCGATGACGAGCCTGCCCGTCGCCCGATCCACCTCCACGCCGCAGAAATCGAAGATGAAGCCGTGGCAGAGCGAGGAGTTGACGGCATCGCCCTCGTCGGGCGCGGTCAGCTCCGGCGGCGTCCAGAACGCCGTCTCGCGGATGACGGAGCCGGCCTCGTCGGGCACGAGGCCCGGCGACCAGTGGCTCGTCGCGGCGACGCGCGCGAAGGGCAGGGCGGCGTCCGGGTTCGTCCGCGAGGCCACGCGGCCGCCCGCGAAGACGAGGTCGTCGGCCCGCACGTTGATCTGGGCCGCCGCCACCAGGGCGAGCCGGTCGCGCAGGCGCGTGGCGGCCTGATGCGCCACACCGGCGACCGCGGCGGCGAAGCGGCTCGAATAGTTGCCCGAGGCGATCGACCACGCATCCTTGGCGGTGTCGAGATCCGCGGTCACCCGGACCTGATCGAGCGGGATGCCGAACACGTCGGCCACGACCTGGGCGAGAACGGTGCGATGGCCCTGGCCCTGCGGCACCGAGGCGACCTGCACGGTCACCGAGCCGACCGGATCGAGGGTGATCGTGGCGGTGGCCTGCGCGCCGTTCTTCGGCCCCGCCTTGGCGCGCTCCGCGGCGGTCAGCACCGTGGTGATGTAGCCCATGTTCGAGACGCTGGGCTCGACCGCGGCGGTGAAGCCGATGCCGTAGAGCCGGCCCTCGGCGCGGGCCGCCTCGCGGCGGCGGCGCAGAGCGTCGAGGCCGCCGTCGCGGACCGCCTCGCCGAGGGCGCGCTGGTAGTCGCCCGAATCGTACAATGCCCCGGTCGCGGTGCGGTACGGGAAGGCGTCCGCCGGGATCAGGTTCCTGCGGATCACGTCGAGCGGGTCGAGCCCGAGCGTCGCGGCGATGCGCTGCACGAGGCGCTCGAGAGGGTAGTAGACCTGCGGACCACCGAAGCCGCGCACGAGGCCGGTCGGCGTCTTGTTGGTGACGACCACCCGGTTGCGGATACGCACGTGCCGGATCGCGTAGGCGCCGGACATGTTGCCGTGCATCCGGTACAGGGTCGCCGGCTCCGGCGCGCGCAGGGTGGCGCCGCAATCCTCGACCTGGTCCCAGTCGAGGGCAGCGATGCGGCCCTCGCCGTCGAAGGCCGCCGTCAGGGTGGTGACGCGGTTCGTCGCCGAGACCGAGGCGGCGAGGTGCTCCATCCGGTCCTCGATCCACTTGACCGGGCGCCCGACCTTGCGGGCGGCGGCGCAGATCAGGACCGCGTAGGGGGCGACGCCCTGCTTCACGCCGAAGCTGCCGCCAGAATCCGGAGGCGTGCGCAGCCGCAGGCGGTTGCCCGGCACCTTGAGGGCGCGGGCCACCACGGCATGGATGCTGAAGGGGCCCTGGAAGTTTGCGAGGAGATCGTAGGAATCGTCGCTCGGGTCGTACTCGGCGACGACCCCGTAGGTCTCCATCGGCGAGCCGGTGTTCCGGGGGTAGCGGACCGTCACCGAGAGGGTGTGGGGGGCCTGCGCGAAGGCGGCCTCCGGGTCGCCGTATCGGAAGGCGCGGTCGCTGACGAGGTTGCGCCCGACGCCCTCGTGCAGGACGGGCGCGTCCTCGGCCAGCGCCGCCAGCGGATCGACCACCGCCGGCCGGGCGCGGTACTCGACCTCGATCAGGTCGCAGCCGTCCTCGGCGACGTAACGATCCTGCGCCACGACCACGGCGACCGGCTCGCCGACGTAGCGCACCCGGTCGACAGCGATCGCCCGTGCGTCCACGGCGGCGCGGAGCGCCGGGACGAGGGGACCGGCGACGTCGGCAAGATCGTGTCCGGTGAGCACCGCGACTACGCCCGGGAGCGCGCGGGCCGCTTCGGCGTCGGTGCCGAGGATGTCGGCGTGCGCGTGGGGGGAGCGCAGGATCGCCGCGTGCAGCGTACCGGGCTTGTGCCCGAGATCGTCGATGTAGCGTCCGCGTCCGGACAGCAGAGCGGCGTCCTCGACGCGCTCGACCGACTGCCCGATGAAACGGCTGTGCTCGATGCCCAATGCTCGCTTCCTCGTTCGAGGCTCTATGGAGGCCTCGTGGGTGCAAACTGCATCGACGCCGCCGCGGGACGTGAGACGCCCCCGTCTCACGACTTACCGAAACGTCTCAAAATCCACGGGCCGGCATCGCGTCGTCCGGGCGGGCTTACCGGTGCCAGGCTGCGACCCTCGCTGTCCCGGCGCACGGGACAGGCGAGGGTCGCAGCCCGTCCGGCGATGGGCGGATGTCGTGCGGGCGATGGGATGGTGTCGGCGCTTGAGCCGCGGCTGAAGGGATCAGGCCGCGAAGCCGGCCGAGCGGCGGACGATGCCGCGGAAGACGCTCGGGGGCACGCTGACGTGATCGCGGAAGAAGCGCGAAAAATGCGCGGGTGCCGCGAAGCCGAGCTTCGTGCCGAGATCCGAAAGGCTCTCGTCGCCCGCGACGATCGCCTCGACGGCGCGCTCGATCCGGATCGAGTTGAGGAAGACGTGCGGCGAGGCGCCGGTCGTCTGCTCGAACAGGCGGTAGAAATGGGCGCGCGACAGGCCGGCCTCGCGGGCCAGGGCTTCGGCGCTGAGGCCGAGCCCGTCCTCGCCGCGCATCCGGGCGATGGCCCGCTGCACGCGCCAGTCTCCCCGCGGGCGCCGCCCTGCTTCGCGCAGGGAGGTCCCGATCTCGCGCCACTTCGTGAACCGCTCGATCAGGGCGATCATCAGTCCAGGCAGCAGCTCGCCTCGGATGCGCGGCGAGCCCGGGGTGTAGACCATCTCAGCGGCGAGGTCCCGCACGAGACCGCGGATCGCCGCGGTGATCAGCCCGGCGGGCTCGTCGAAGAAGCCCGGTGCGGCGCTCGCCGACCAATTGTGCCGGAATGCCCCGAGCCACGCCGGCTCGATGTACAGCGCGAGGATCATCGACGGCTCGCGGCGCGGATCGTGGACGTAGGCGTGGGTCTCCCATGCGTTGACGAGGACCGCCTGGCTGTCGGTCAGGCTGACCACCCGGTCGCCGACCAGGAACTGCGTGTCGTCGCCCTCGACCTTCAGCAGCACGTGGCAGTGCGGATGGGCGTGGCGAACCAGCCCGCGATCCATGTCGAGCAGGGCAACCCGGCCGAAATCTCCGTACGCGATTTCGAGAGCATCAGACATGAGAAGAGCCTAGCACCCGGTACCGAACGCAACCAGCCGTGGCCATGCCCATCCTCGCTTCTACTTCTGTCGCCGGGATACCGCCACAGGGGCCGGGACGTCCGCGCCTGACCGCTTCAGCAGGTGATCCGTCGCCATCACGACCAGCGGGATGACCAGCGCCACGTAGGCATTGTCGATCCCGAATGGGTCGCGCGCCAGGAACCAGCCGATCGTCAGGACCAGGGACGCGACGATGCTGATGAATGCGGCCCGCGGCCGCTTGACGAGGGCGTGCAGTACGTTGGTGTAAATCACCGAGCGCATGCCGACGATGCCGACGTAGAACGTCGCCACTGCACCGGTCATGACGATCGCCGTGGTACGATCCGCCCCGAGCAGACCTGCCCGGAAGAAGCTGCCGCCCGCGTAGGTCGAGATCGCCATGATCTGCAGGGCGAAGATCATGATGACCGGAGTGGTGAGCTTGGTCGGACGTCCATAGGCGCGGGCCAGCGCGCCCGAGACGGTGTTCTCGCCGATCGTCTCGGAGCGACGGGCCAGGAAGAAGGCGTACAGCATGAAGCCGATGCCGAGGGCCACGATGGTCTAGGCCGCCGTGAGGCCGACCTTCACTGCGGTCTGCGTCGTGCCGACGCTCGCCACCGTGCCGATGAACTCGGACATGAGCAGGAAGCCGATCAGGATTGCCGGGTAACGCGCTCCTCCTAACGTGAAGCTGCCGGCGCTCCCGGCGTGACGGCGCGCGACGACGCTGATCAACCCCATCGCTGCCAAGCAGGCCATCGTGAGCGACAGCACGACCCAGTTCGGCAGCATGATGCCGCTGTCCGTCAGACGTCAGCGAATGTACGCAGGTCGCAGTAGTTGGGCATGATCCCTCCGGTTGTTCTTTCGGGCGACCGCGCGTGACGGCGTTCTTGTATGCAAAAATTCGGAATGATTGTGCGTGCAGAACAGTTATCAATCAAATAAAGAAAAATGATGCAGGTGATCATAAGCCATGATGGCTCCGGCTTCACACACATGGCCAGTCGGTGACCGTCGAGCCGTGGCGGGGGTGCGGAACCGTTGCTGATCATGAGACGATCAACGTGGATGGGGGATGCTGTCGCAGCGCCTGCGTGATTGGGACCATGTCAAGCATGTGCCGTCGGACCGGCTGCAGGGGGCGGGCCGGGATCGGTGGAAGCGTGCGCCGCAGCCCCGGCGCAGCTCGACTGCAACGACCCCGATGTCCCAGCAAGGCGGCAGCCGCCGCGAGAGTGACTGCGCAGCCCTTGGAAACGCCGCCCCCACATGCGCCCGGGCAGTCCGGACGACGGAAACGAGTTCGCCGCCCTGCCCGGCCTCGGCCGCGCGTACCTTCGAGCGCAGGTGCGCTCGCCTTCGCCATGCCAGCGTGACGCCCTAATCCCTTTCGTCGCAATTTCCGCTGAGTCCAAGGTCGGCAGCGTTCTACTCTTCCCCATAGCCATGACGATCTTGAAAATCATTAGCTTGGCGGTTGACGCTAAGGGCGCGCCCCTAATCTATATTGTGCGGTGCCTGACCACCGCGAACACGCTGTCGATGGGGTTTGTGTTCCGGTGATGGAATTCGTCGGCCTGCGAAAAGTCCGCTGTCAGGTGATGAGCCGCCGATCCAGCCGATTCCGTCGAAGGTCAGAAAGTGGCGCATGGATTGCGCTGAAGGGATGGGGATGGTTTGTACCTCATCCGATATTCATTCTTGGTGCTTGCATTCAACACTTCCGACAGCCCTTGTAGCATGGCTTGTGCTGGGTTGGATGGACACGGTGGCCCGGCCGTGCAGCATGCTTCTCGTACGCCCACTGAGGCCAGCCGACGTCGATCGACGTTGCAGGTATGGAGATCAAAGCTTGACCGACGCACCATCACATCGGTTCCATCCGCTGGACTCAGGCATCGTGCCGCGCTTCGCCGGCCCTGCAACCTTCATGCGGTTGCCTATCGCCGACCCCGGCGAGGTCGACATCGCCCTGGTCGGCGTTCCCTTCGACGGAGGAACCACGAACCGGACCGGCGCGCGACACGGTCCGCGCGAGATCCGCAACCAGTCTAGCCTCGTGCGCCGGGTCCACCACCTGACCGGGCTGTCGCCCTTCGACATCCTACGCGTCGCGGATTGTGGCGACGCGCCAGTCAATCCGCTCGACGCGGCAGAAAGCCTTGCTCTGATCGAGAACTACTTCCGCCAAATCCACGCGGGCGGCGCTCGTCCGCTGACAGTTGGCGGCGACCACCTCATCACGCTTCCGATCCTGCGCGGACTGCGATCCACGGCGCCACTCGGACTCATCCATTTCGACGCCCATTCCGATACCTACGACTCATTTTTCGGCAATCGCTACAACCACGGTACCCCGTTCCGGCGGGCAGTCGAGGAAGGGCTACTCGACCCGAAGCGGATGATCCAGATTGGCATTCGTGGGGCCGTTTCGGATGCCGCGAACTACGACTGGGCGCGGGCTGCCGGCATCCGCATAGTCTTCATGGAGGAGTTCATCTCCAGGGGGCCAGCTGACGTCATGGCGGAAGCCGGCGCCATCGTCGGCGACCGACCGACCTATGTTTCCTTCGACATCGACGGCATCGACCCCTCGATGGCGCCAGGAACAGGGACCCCTGAGATCGGAGGCTTCACGACGCGCGAGGCGCAGGCGCTCATCCGTCTGCTCGGCGGCATCAATATCGCCGGCGCCGACCTCGTGGAGGTTTCACCACCACTCGACCCGTCGGGCCTCACAGCCCTGACAGGGGCGACCATGCTGTTCGAAATCCTCTGCGCCATGGCTACGCGGGATCAAACACCAGCATATGGTTGTGGGTGTACCCCCGGCGCGGAAGGGTAAGGGGCCCCCAGGCTCCTGGTTGAAGGCGGCGAGAGTGCAGCCGCTTTCACCGATACACCATCGGGTCTGAGGTACCGGATCAGCGTCCGCGACTTTCTTTTCGGCTTTCACAGAACCGAACCGCCATCTGAGTTTGGCTCGGCGGCATCAGCAGACGTTTCCTGACTTGCTCCTCAACCCAGGAGCTTGTGATGCAGGAAACCTCAATCATTCCGCCCACCACGCGTGTTCCGTGGAACCGTGGCCGCATCATCGGACCGAAATCACCCCTGAAGCCCAAGCACATCTGGGCCTTGCGAACCCGCCTGCAACTCGCCAACCGCACGCGAGACCTTGCCCTCTTCAATATTTCCGTCGATAGCAAGCTGCGTGGGTGCGATCTTGTCCGCTTACCCGTAAGCGACGTTCATCTCGGTGATGCGGTGCGCCTTCGAGCGACCGTGTGCCAGCAGAAGACCGGAAGGCCGGTGCCCTTCGAGATCATCGAGCCGACACGCGAGGCACTCGCGGATTGGCTGACGTCGCGCAGCTTACGGGCGGGCGACGGGCTGTTTCCGAGCCGCTCTCGGCGCGGTCAACACCTCACGACGAGACACTACGGTCGGCTTGTTGACCAGTGGGTTGCCTTGATCGGCCTGGACCCGGCAGCCTACGGCACTCACAGCCTGAGGCGAACGAAGGTCGCGCTGGTCTACAAGCGCACTGGTAACATCCGTGCCTGTCAACTGCTGCTTGGCCATACCAAGCCGGAGAGCACGGTGCATTACCTCGGCAATGAAGTCGACGATACGCTGATCCTATTCGAGCAGACTGAGATATGATTCGGACGCCGCGGTCAGACTGACCGCGGCGTCTCAGGAGGAGATGTGCCTTCAGGATTCCGAATGACCCAAAGCGGCCCCTCGCAGGCTGTGTCATTAATGACCGGTTCTGAGTGCGTGCCAGCCGTTTGGTTTTCTTGACCCACCACACTGACGTTGACCATCACGCAGTGCTCTCACGTCGAACGCTTCGGCCATGAACGTCGCAATCCGGTTTGCGCTTGATGGCAGGGGGTGTCCCATTGGGCGCTCCTTCATGAGAAATACAGCGAAGTCCGGAAGTGCGTCCGGACTTCGCGCGATCGCTGGTCGTGGTCCCTTAGAGGAACCCGATCGAGAACCATGGCACGAAGGTGAGCACCAGGAGCCCGAGGAAGAGCGCGCCGAGATAGATCCAGATCCGCCGCATCCCGGCCTCGGGCGCCACCCCGCCGATGATGCAGGCGGCGTAGTAGCAGAGGCCGAAGGGCGGGGCGAACAGGCCGAGGCCCATCGCCAGGATCACGATCATGCTGTAGTGGACCTCGTGGATCCCGAACTGATGCGCGATCGGGAACAGCAGTGGGCCGAACAGCACGATCGCCGGGATGCCTTCGAGCAGGCTGCCGAGCACGATGAAGGCCACCACCGAGATCAGCAGGAACCCGGTCTTGCCCCCCGGCACCGCCGCCATCGCCCGGGCGAGGTCGTGCGAGAAGCCCGACTGGGTCAGCGCCCAGGCCATCGCGCTCGCAGCACCCACGATGAACAGGATCGCCCCCGACAGCGAGGCCGTCCGCGCCAGCATCGGGATCATCTCCCGCCACTTCAGCCCACCGCGATAGATCAGCAGTCCGAGCACCAGCGAGTAGGCGATGCCGATCGTCGAGACCTCGGTGGCGGTGGCTACACCCTCCACCACCGCGGTACGGATCAGGAACGGCAGCAGCAGGGCCGGCAGCGCGACCAGCAAGGTCTTGCCCACCACCGACATCGGCGCGCGCGGGATCGCGACCGCGTTCTCCTCGCGCCCGGCGCGGTAGCGGGCGACCACCGCCAGCACCAGGGCGAGCACCAGGGCCGGCAGGATCCCGGCGGTGAACAGGGCGGCGATCGACACGCCGGTGGCGGACGCGATGGCGATCAGCACGATCGAGGGCGGGATCGTCTCGCTCATCGCCCCCGAGGCAGCGAGGATCGACAGCAATTCGCCGTCCTTCATCCCGCGCTTACGCATCTCGGGGAACAGCACCGGGGCCACCGCCGCCATGTCGGCGGTCTTCGAGCCGGAGATGCCCGACACGAGCAGCATCGCGCCGAGCAGCACGTAGGACATCCCGGCCTTCACGTGGCCGAGCAGCGAGGCGAGGAACGCCACCATTACCCGGGCCATCCCGGTCGCGTCGACGAGCTGGCCGAGCAGCACGAAGAGCGGGATCGCGAGCAGGATCAGGCTGCTCATCCCCTCGTCCATCCGCCCGACCACCACGGTGAGCGGCGTCGAGGTGGTGGTGAGCAGGTAGGCCGAGGTGGCGAGCGCGAACGAGAACGCGATCGGCACGCCGGCCAGGATCCCGACCCCGAGCAGCCCGACGAAGAAGACCAAGAGCGCCCAGTTGCCCATCCCGGTCAGCACCGGCGCCCCGAGGGCGAGGAGCGTCACGAGTCCGAGCAGCACGGCGCCGACGCCGAGGAGGTCGGCCGGGCGGTGGCGGGCGAGGCGCAAGGCGCAGGCCAGCAGCGCCAGCACGAAGCCGACCGGCACCGCGAGCGCCCGCACGATGCCCGACCAGCCGAGTGCCGGCGTCTCCACGAAGGACTGGTCTTCGGTGTAGTCGTAGGCCGCGTGCATGAGGAGCGCCAGGAAGGCGAAGACCGTGCCGACCGCCAGCGCCTCGCACCAGGCCCGGGCCCGGGGCGACAGGCCGCCGACCACGAAGGTCAGCCGCATGTGCTCGCCCCGCTGCACCGCCACGACGCTGCCGAGCATCGCGAGCCAGAGGAACAGGATCGACGCGAGCTCGTCGCTCCAGATGATCGAGTGCCCGATTGCCCGCGAGACGATGCCGGCGAGCAGGATCACCGCCTCGGCCGCGACGAGGAGGGCCGCCGGCACCTCGACGGCGAGGCGCAAGGCCCGCTCGGCGGAGGAGAGCCAGTCGGCGGCAGGGGCGGCGGGCGGGGCGTGGGTCTGGGCGAGCGCGCTCATGCCAGGTCCCCGGTCACGGCCTCGAGCGCCTTCCACGCCTCGGGCCCGAACTTCTCCTTCCAGTCGCGGTAGAAATTGGCCTGGGTCAGGGCCTTGCGGAAGGCCGGCTTGTCGGCGGCCTCGAAGGTGAGGCCGCGGGCGGTGAGCTGCGCCTTCAGCGTGCCGGTCAGGCGCACGATGTCCTCGCGCTCCTCCATCGCGGCCCGGTCGAGCTCGCGCCGGACGACCTCCTGCAGCGCCTCCGGCAGCTTCCCGAAGGCGCGCCGGTTGGCCACGATCCAGAAGGGATCCCAGATATGGTTGGTCTCGGAGACGTATTTCTGGACCTCGTAGAGCTTGCCGGCCTCGATCGTCACCAGGCCGTTCTCCTCACCGTCGACCAGCCGGGTCTGCAGCGCGGTGTAGAGCTCGTTGAAGTTGATCGAGGTCGGGCTGGCGCCGAGCGCCGAGAACAGCGAGGTGAAGATTGGTGCCACCGGCACGCGAATGCGGTAGCCCTTGAGGTCGTCGGGCGTCTTGATCGGCTTGGCGTTCGAGGTAATCTGGCGAAAGCCGTTATCGGCGGCTTTCGCCGCGACGATCAGGCCGGCCTTCTCGATCTGGGTGCGGACATACTGGCCGACCGGCCCGTCGACCCCGCGCCAGACGTGGTCGTAGTCGGAGAAGGCGAAGCCGACATTGGTGATCGCCGCGCCCGAGGCCACGGTCGAGATCACCGAGCCGGCGATGTTCAGGAACTCGATCCCGCCGCTGCGCACCTGGGTGATCAGGTCGGTGTCGGAGCCGAGCTGGCTCGCCGGGAAGAACTTCAGCTCCATCCGCCCGCCGGAGGCCTCGCGGATGCGCTGGCAGGCCTGGTCGAGCCGGGCGTTGATCGGCTGCGTGAGCGACTGGCCGGTGGCGAGCTTGTAGTTGAACTCGGCGGCGCGTGCCGGGCCTGTCCGGATCGCGACGAGCGGCACGGCGGCGGCGCCGGCCAGGAACAGGCGGCGCGAGGGTCCGGATTCGGGCTTGGACGTCATGGGGTTCCTCCGGCGTGCCGGCATCCGCGGGGCTCGCGGTGCGGCATCGTTCAGGCCGAGACGGAGGAGGCGCGAGATTGGTGCTCGTCGTCCTCTCTATGCGGCACCCCTGTTCCGGAGTGTTCCGCCTCGCTGGGTGCCGACACTACGGAACGGCGTCCCTGTAGGACAATCCAGATTATTTGCGCATCCGTGAAGCGCCGCTAAACTGTCGGCATGTCGGTTCCGCTTCGCGCCATCACGGTCTTCCACGCCGTCGCCCGCTCCGGCAGCATCACCCGGGCCGCCGAGGATCTCGGCGTCACGCCCTCGGCGGTGAGCCAGCAGATCCAGGCGCTGGAGGTCAGCCTCGGCACCGCGCTCGTCGGCAAGGCCGGGCGCAACATCGTGCTGACGGAAGCCGGCGAGCGCTACTTCGAGATGATCGGGTCCGAGATCGACCGGATCATGGAGGCGACCCAGCGCATCCAGGGCTTCCGGTCGGTCACGACGCTGACCGTGCGGGCCACCCCGAGCCTGTCGACGAAGTGGCTGCTGCCGCGGCTCGCCGGCTTCATCACGGCCCATCCGGACATCGAGCTGCGCCTCGACGGCACCAACGAGCCGACCGCGTTCCAGAAGGAGAACGTCGACATCGAGATCCGCCACGGCACCGGCACCTGGCCCGGCCTGTTCGCCGAGGGACTGGTCGAGGAGAGCTTCCGGCCGGTCTGCGCCCCCACGCTTGCCGCGCCCGGCAGCCTCGCGGCGGCGGACCTGCCCCGGCACCTTCTGATCCACTCGGTGAAGTCGCAGGTGCAATGGCCGCACTGGTTCACCCGTGCCGGGATCGCCCCGGCGGCACGTTGGCGCCGCCTCCTGTTCGACCGGACGCACATGGCGATCGACGCCGCCGCCGGCGGGCTCGGCATCGCGCTCGAGAGCGACCTGATGCTGTGGGGCGACCTGCGGGCCGGGCGCCTGGCCTGCCCGCTCGCCTCGCCCCCGCAGATCACCCTCGTCACCCAATGGGTGACGTGCCCGCCCGACTACCTGCGCCACCGCAAGGTCCGGGTCTTCCTCGACTGGATCCGCCGCGAGCGGGACGCGTGGGCCATGGAGCGCGACGCCGCCAGCCTTTAGCGCCGCTTCACGATCGGCTTGGAAAACTGGATTGTCCTTCACGAAGCCGGCTTCTAGCTTTCCGGCCGTCGGATCCCGCCGGGCCGTTCGCGCCGCCGGGATCTCGCCGAGACCGACCCCGCTCGTCCCTTGAGGACCGGCGGCGAGAGCCGGTCGGCCCGAAGAGCCGGTTGGCCCAAGAAGAGACCCGCTGGAGGAAACCGATGAACCTGTCCACCCTGCTCCTCGCGCGCGCTGCGTCCGGCCGTCCGGTCCGCGTCGGCCTGATCGGCGCCGGCAAGTTCGGCTCGATGGTGCTGGCCCAGGCCCAGCGCATCGAGGGCATGCACGTCGTCGCCGTCGCCGACCTCGATGCCGGCCGCGCCCGCGCCTCGCTCGCCCGCGTCGACTGGCCCGAGGAGCGCTACGGCGCGACCTCGATCGGCGACGCCGTCAAGTCCGGGCGCACCTTCGTCACCGAGGATGCCGGGGCGCTCGCCGCCTGCGACGAGATCGAGTGCATCATCGAGGCGACCGGCCACCCGATCGCCGGCATCCGCCACGCCATCCAGGCGATCGACGCCCGCAAGCACGTCGTGATGGTCAACGTCGAGGCCGACGTGCTGTGCGGCCCGCTGCTCGCCGAGCGAGCGCGCCGCCAGGGCGTCGTCTACTCGATGGCCTACGGCGACCAGCCGGCGATCATCTGCGAGCTGGTCGACTGGGCCCGCTCCTGCGGCTTCGAGCTGACCTCGGCCGGCAAGGGCATGAACTTCGAGCCGCGCTACCGCTACTCCACCCCCGACACCGTCTGGGGCTTCTTCGGCTGGTCCGAGGAGGAGGTGCGGAAGGGCGACTTCAACCCTAAGATGTACAACTCGTTCACCGACGGCACCAAGGCGGCGATCGAGATGGCGGCGGTGGCCAACGGCACCGGTCTCGACTGCCCCGATGACGGCCTCGCCTTCCCGCCGACCGGCCTGCAGGACCTCGCCCGGGTGTTCCGCCCGGTCGCCGACGGCGGTCGCCTGCCGCGCTCGGGCCTTGTCGACATCGCGGCGAGCCAGGAGCCAGACGGGCGCGAGGTGTTCAACAACATCCGCTACGGCGTGTTCGTCACCTTCAAGGCAACGAGCGAGTACACCAGGGCCTGCTTCAAGCAGTACGGGCTCCTCACCGATCCGTCGGGCTGGTACGGCTCGATGTGGCGGCCGTTCCACATGATCGGGCTCGAGACCAGCGTCAGCGTGCTCTCGGCGGTGCTGCGCAACGAGCCGACCGGCTGCTCGAAGGAGTTCCGGGGTGACGCGGTCGCTACCGCCAAGCGCGACCTGAAGCCCGGCGAGATGCTCGACGGCGAGGGCGGCTACGCGGTGTGGGCCAACGCCATTCCGGCCGGCAAGAGTCTCGCGCTCAACGCCCTGCCGATCGGGCTCGCCCACAACGTCAAGCTCAAGCGCGCGGTCGCCCGCGACACGATCGTCAGCGTCGACGACGTCGAGCTCGTCGCCGACCTCGACGTGGTGGCCCTGCGCCGCCAGATGGAGGACACCACCCGGCAGATGGCGGCCCCGCAGGCGGCCTGATGCCGGACCGCGCCGGCCGGACGGTCCGGCCGGCACCCCGCGATCCTCATCCGGACGGGACACCGATGTCTTCCTCACGCCGCTTCGTGGTGATCGCCGAGTTCCGGGTGAAGCCCGGCTCGCTCGACGCCTTCCTCGCCCTCGCCCACGACGACGCCCGCTCATCCGTGGCCGACGAGCCGCGCTGCCGCGCCTTCGACGTCGCGGTGAGCGAGAGCGACCCGCTCACGGTGGTGTTCTACGAGGTCTACGACGACCGCGCCGCCTTCGACGCTCATCTCGAGACCCCGCACCTCGCCCGGTTCCGCGCCGGCTTCCCGGCCCTGATCGAGGAGGAGCGGCCGGTCCGCTTCCTCGCCCTCACCCTGTCCGGGGCGGAGCCCCGCTGATGGCTCCCCTGACGGTCGGCTTCCTCGGCACCGGCATCATGGGCGCTCCGATGGCGCGCCACCTCTGCCGGGCCGGCCACGCCGTGCGCGCCTGGAACCGCTCGCCAGCGAAGGCCGCCGTCCTCACGGAGGCGGGGGCGAGCCTCGCGGCCGATCTGGCCGACGCGGTCCGCGGCGCCAACGCGGTGATCTGCATGCTGAGCTCCGGCCCGGTCTGCGACGAGATCCTGCTCGGGCCCGGGGGCGCGCTCGCCGCGATGGCGCCCGGCAGCCTGCTGGTGGTGATGAGCTCGATTCCGGTCGAGACCGCGCAACGCCAAGCCGCCGCTGCTGAGGTGGCCGGTTTCCACTACGTCGATGCCCCGGTCTCGGGCGGCGAGCGGGGCGCCGTCGCCGGCACGCTCGCGATCATGGCCGGCGGCAGCTCGGAGGCGTTCGCGCGAGCCGAACCGCTGCTCGCCGTGATGGGCCGCCCGACCCATGTCGGGCCGGCGGGCTGCGGGCAGCTCGCCAAGCTCGCCAACCAGGCGATTGTCGCCTCCACGATCGTCACGGTGGCCGAGGCAATCACCTTCGTCGCCCGTGGCGGGGCCGATCCGGCCAAGGTCCGCGAGGCGCTGCTCGGCGGCTTCGCCGATTCGACGATCCTCAAGCAGCACGCCCTGCGGATGATAGAGCGCGATTTCGCGCCGGGCGGTCCGGCGAAGTATCAGGTCAAGGACACCGGAACGGCGCTCGCCCACGCGGCGACGCTCGGTCTGACGCTGCCCGTCCTGTCGCTCGTCGATCAGGTGTTTTCGGACATGGTCGCGCACGGCGACGGTGATCTCGACCACAGCGCCGTCCTACGCGAGCTTCACCGCCGCAACAGCCTGCCTCTTCCATAGGAGCGCCACGGGTTCCCTGTCGGGAAGCTGGCATGGATCGCTTCCTCCACCGTCGCCGCCGAGCAAGCGCCGAGCCTGCGCGCCGCCACATGCCGACAGATAGGATAGTAGCACACCGTACATTGACTTACTAAATTTTTGATGGCTCCCTTACCGGATACGGCGGCCCCGAAGAGCCGCCCGGCATCCCAGGGGAGGGTTCGTGGGCCGCTTCGCAGCGCAGCAGGAAGCTCGTCCGCCGATGCCCCGGCGACCGCCTGCGGGCTTGGGCTGATCGCGATGCCGCTCGCCCCCGCCGTCTCGGCCCTCCTCGCGCAGGCTGCCGCCGCCGGCCGTCCGGCGCTCTCCGCCGGCACGCCGGACGACGCCCGCGGGCTTCTCGCCGCCGGCCGCGCGGCCCTCGGGCAGGGCCCGGATCTTGACCGCATCGAGGATCTCGCCGTCCAGACCCGGGCAGGTCCTCTGCCGGCCCGGCTCTACGTGCCGGGTCCTGCGCCGGCCGGCCTCGTGCTCTACCTGCATGGCGGCGGATGGGTGCTCGGCACCATCGAGGACTACGATGCCTTCGCGCGGCTCCTCGCCCGCCGCAGCGGCCTCGCCGTTCTGCTGCCCGAGTACCGGCTGGCTCCGGAGCATCCCTTCCCCTGCGGCCTCGAGGACGCCATCGATTGCCTCGACTGGGCGAACCGGCGGGCTGCCGACCTCGTCGGTCCGGGTCTCGACCTCGTCGTCGCCGGGGACAGCGCCGGTGCCAACCTCGCCACCGTGGCCGCCGCCGAACGGATCGGTCGTGTGCCCCTCGCCCGACAGGTGCTCGTCTACCCCGTCGCCGACTGCGACGTCGACCGGCCCTCCTACCTCGACCCGGAGAATGCCGGCCTCATCACGCGCCGCGACATGCTCTGGTTCTTCGACCACTACGCCGGCGCCGGGAACCCTGCCGATCCGCGGGTCTCGCCGCTGCGCCGGGCGAGCCTCGCGGGACTGCCGCCGACCCATGTCGCGACGGCGGAGTACGACGTGCTGCGCGACGAGGGCGAGGCCTACGCGCACCGTCTGGCGCAGGCCGGCATCGCGACCACGCTGACGCGCCACGCGGGCTTGCCGCACGGCTTCGTGCGTCTGTTCAACCTCGTGCCGGAGGCCGACCGGGCGGTGGCGGAGATCGCCGATGCCGTCGCCGGTCGTACGGCCGGTCGCCGACCGACATCCGCAACGACATCGCAAGGAGAGGCCCCATGAAGGCTTGGGCCGTCGTCCGTCACGAAGCACCGCTCGCCTGCATCGAGGTGCGCGATCCGGAAGCTTCCGGCACCGAGGTCGTACTGGAGGTCGAGCGGTGCGGCGTCTGCCATTCCGACCTGCATTTCTGGCACGGCGTCTACGATATGGGCGGCGGAAGGGTCCTGCGTCTGGCCGATCGCGGAGTGACCCTCCCGCGGGCGCCGGGTCACGAGATCGTCGCCCGCGTGGCCGCCGTCGGTCCCGATGCCGTGGGTGTCGCCGTCGGCGAATCCCGCATCGTCTACCCGTGGATCGGGTGCGGACACTGCCCACGCTGCCTGGCCGAGGAGGACAACCTCTGCCTGGCGCAGCGCAGCCTCGGCGTCGTGCAGGATGGCGGCTTCGCCGAGCGGGTGAAGGTGCCGCATCCGCGCTACCTCGTCGATTACGGGGATCTCGACCCGTCGTTCGCCGCGACCTGCGCCTGCTCCGGGCTCACGGTCTATTCCGCGATCGGCAAGATCATGCCGCTCGCCCCGGACGCGCCGGTGCTGCTGGTCGGGGCCGGCGGCCTCGGGCTCGCGGCCATCGCCATGCTGCGGGCGCTCGGACATCGCCGCATCGTCTCCGCCGATCTCGGGCCGACGAAGCGCGAGGCAGCGCTCGCGGCCGGCGCCACGGCCGTCATCGACCCCGCCGGGCCCGACGTGGTCCGCCGGATCCACGAGGCCGCGGGCGGACCCGTCGCCGCGGCGATCGACTTCGTCAACGCGTCCGGGACCGCACGCTTCGCCTTCGACAGCCTCGACAAGGGCGGCCGCCTCGTCCTCGTCGGCGTGGCCGGCGGCGAGATGACCCTGTCGCTCGCCGGGATGATCTTCCGGGCGCAGTCGGTCGTCGGCAACAACACGGGCTCGCTCAAAGAGCTCCGCGCGGTCGTGGCGCTCGCCCGCGAGGGCCGCCTCACGCCGGCCCCGATCCGGGAATTTCCGAGGGACGCCGCCAACGACGCGCTGCGCGCGCTCGAGCGCGGGGAGATCACCGGGCGGGCCGTTCTGGTCGGCTGAAGGCGGGCGGCGAATCCGGGTGAGACCGGATCGCCAGAGAGGCGGAGGATCGGATGGGACGCGGCAGCACGCCCTTCGGCAGGGCTTGGTTGGGGGGCTTCATCGGGATCGTCGGTGCCGTGCTCGCGTCACCTGCGGCGGCCCAGGAGTCGTCGACGATCGAGCCGCTGAAGATCGGGCTTCTGTCCGACATGTCCGGGATCGTCGCCGACCTCTCGGGTCCGGGCTCGGTCGCCGCGGCCCGCCTGGCAATCGAGGATCACGGCAAGGTGCTCGGCCGCCCGGTCGTGCTGCTCACCGGCGACCACCTCAACAAGCCCGATGTCGGGCTGCCCATCGCCCGCCAATGGTACGACGAGGGCGTGCGGGCGATCTTCGACGTGGGCATCACGAGTGTCGCCCTCGGCGTCCAGAAGCTGGCGAGGGAGAAGGACCGCATCGTCGTGTTCGGCTCGACCGCGTCGGCCGACATCACCGGGACCGCCTGCTCGCCCAACGGCATCCACTGGACCTACAACAGCTACTCGCAGTCGCGCGGCGTCGTGCGCGCGCTCGCCGCCGAGAACGCCAAGAGCTGGTACTTCCTCACCGTCGACTATGCCTACGGCAAGCAGGTCCAGCGCGACACGACCGCCATGGTCGAGGCGCAGGGCGGACGGGTCCTCGGCGCGGTCGCGCACCCGTTCGAGACCCGGGACTTCTCCTCGTTCCTGCTCCAGGCCCAGGCCTCGAAGGCGGAGGTGGTGGGGCTCGCGACGACGACCAGCCACGCTGCCAACCTCATCAAGCAGGCCGACGAGTTCGGCATCCGCGACGGCGGCCAGAAGCTTGCCCCCCTGAGCCTGACGCTCCACGACGTGAAGGGGCTCGGCCTGAAGGCGGCGCAGGGACTTCTCGTCACCGAGGCCTATTACTGGGACCAGAACGACGAGACCCGCGCCTTCGCGACCCGCTACAAGGCCAGGGTCGGCAAGATGCCCAACATGATCCAGGCCGGGATGTACGGCGCGGTGCTGCACTACCTGAAGGCTGTGAACCGGGCCGGCACCGACGACACCGCCAAGGTCGTCGCCGCCATGCGGGCCATGCCGATCAACGACTTCATGACCAAGGACGGCGGCATCCGCGAGGACGGGCGCGTCATGCGCGACCAGTACGTCCTACGGGTGAAGGCGCCGGCCGAGTCGAAGGGAGAGTGGGACCTCTACTCCGTGGTCGAGCGGCTGCCGCCCGACGTGGCCTTCGCCCCGGCCGATCCGAAGGCCTGCCCGCTGGTCAAAGGATGACGGTGCGGTGACCGGCCCGCAACGTCGCCGGCGGGGCCGCGGCATCGCCCCGTCCGGGCGATCCGGGGCCGGTGACCGATCCCGCGGCCTGGCCGGCCGCGCATCACGGCCGACGGAGCCTGACGATGGAGGCAGGAATGGAAGGGGACAAGGCAGCGGTCCGGCGGGTCGACGGACCGGGGGAGAGCCTCGACGTCGTCATCGTGGGCGCGGGTTTCGCCGGGCTCTACATGCTCCACCGGGTCCGCGCGCTCGGGCTGAGCGTCCGCGTCTACGAGGCGGGCTCCGACGTCGGCGGCACCTGGTACTGGAACCGCTATCCCGGCGCGCGCTGCGACGTCGAGAGCATGCAGTACTCCTACTCGTTCGACGAGGCGCTGCAGCAGGACTGGCGCTGGAGCGAGAGGTTCGCCGGCCAGCCGGAGATCCTGGCCTATGCCAACCACGTCGCCGACCGCTTCGACCTGCGCCGCGACATCGCCTTCGACACGAGAATCGAGGCCGCGCACTGGGACGAGGCCGCATCCTCCTGGCGCCTCTCGCTGCCCGCGGGACGGCGGGCCGCCGCCCGCTTCCTCGTCCTGGCGACCGGCTGCCTCTCGGCCGCCAAGATGCCGGAGATCCCGGGGCTCGGCAGCTTCGCCGGCCCGGTCTACCATACGGGAACCTGGCCGCGCGACCCGGTGGACTTCGCGGGCAAGCGGGTCGCGGTGATCGGCACCGGTTCGTCGGGGATCCAGGCGATCCCGGTGCTGGCCGAGGAGGCGTCGCACCTGACCGTCTACCAGCGCACGCCGAACTACTCGCTGCCCGCCGGCAACGGCCCGATGACGGCAGAGTACGAGGCGGGCTGGAAACGCGACTACGTCGAGCGGCGGCGCCTCGCCCGCACCACCAAGTCCGGTACGATCTACGAGTTCGGCACCCGCTCGGCGCTCGCCGTCGACGCCGAGGAGCGATCGCGCGAATATGCGGCGCGCTGGGCGAAGGGCGGCGCCAATTTCATGCACGCCTTCAACGACCTGGCCTTGAGCCAAGAGGCCAACGACACGGCCGCCGAGTTCGTGCGCGAGCGCATCGCCGGCCTGGTGGAAGATCCGCGCAAGGCCGCGATCCTCTCGCCCCGCGACTATCCGATCGGCACGAAGCGCATCTGCCTCGACACCCGCTACTTCGAGACCTTCAACAGGGATGATGTCGACCTCGTCGACCTGCGTGCCGACCCGATCGAGGCGATCACGCCACGGGGCGTGCGCACGCGCTCGGGCGAACGCGCCTTCGACGCGCTGGTGCTGGCGACGGGCTTCGACGCCATGACCGGCGCGCTGCTGGCCATCGACCTCACGGGCCGCGACGGCGAGCGCCTGGCCGACAAATGGGCGGCGGGACCGCGCAACCATCTCGGCCTGATGCCGGCGGGCTTTCCGAACCTGTTCACGATCACCGGACCCGGGAGCCCCTCGGTGCTGTCGAACGTAATCGTTTCGATCGAGCAGCACGTCGAGTGGATCGCCGGCTGCCTCGGCTACCTCAAGGATCACGGCTACGCGGTGATCGCGAGCGAGCGCGACGCCGAGGACGCCTGGGTCGCGCACGTGAACGAGGTGGCGCATCGGACGCTCTACCCGCGCGCGGCCTCCTGGTACATGGGCGCGAACGTGCCCGGAAAGCCGCGGGTGTTCATGCCCTATATCGGCGGCGTCGGTGCCTACCGCGAGCATTGTGCGACGGTCGCAGCCAAGGGCTACGAGGGCTTCACGCTGGAGCATGGGATCGGACGATACGGCAACCCGACACCCTGATGCGGTGGCGAGCCGACATCCTCGACGGGCGAGAGGGCAGGACGGCGAGGGAGGATATTCGGGCTCCGATACGGTGTCCGCTTGGTCTGTCCCGAATTCAATCAAGCGCGGGATCGATCGAGGGCGGTCCGGGGTGAACGCGAATCCGGCAAACTCGGACGGAAGACGCCGGATGATAGTACGTCAGTGTATGGTATGCTATCCTCGCAGGCACGAGGCGCCACCCGATCGACCGAGGTATGATGAGTTCCGACAAGGTTCCCCAGGAAGTCCGGATCGGATTTCTCGTCCACGACGTCTCGCGCATGCGCCGCACCCTGTTCGATCAAGCGATGAGGCCGCTCGGCATCACCCGGTCGCAATGGTGGGTCCTGAGCCAGCTGTCGCGGCACGTGAGCTCGGGGATGCTGCAAACGGAGCTCGCGCGCGACCTCGACGTCGGCAAGGTGACGGTCGGCGGCTTGATCGACCGGCTCGAGGCGGCGGGCTACGTCCGCCGCGTGCCCGATCAGGTGGATCGCCGCGCCAAGCGCATCGTGGTCACGCCGCAGGGGCGCGACATCCTCGACCAGATGGTCACGGTCGGGCGCGGCCTCAACGAGATCATCCTGGCGGGACTTGCCCCAGCCGAGATCGAGGCGGCGGAGCGGGCGCTCGAGGTGATGAAGGACAACATTCGCCGCGCCGTGGTGGAGCGCGACGACATCGACCTGCCGGTGGGCATCGCCGCGCCGGACGAGGCCGCCCAAGAACCCACGCCTGTAGAACCAACGCCTGTAGAGCCCACGCCGGTCCGCCGGCCCGCGAAGCGGGCCGCGCGCGGCGCAGCGTGAGCCGCCTCAGTACGATTTCGGCAGATCGAGCACCCGCTCAGCCAGGAACGAGAGGATCAGCTGTTCGGTGACCGGGGCGATCCGGGTCAGGATCGATTCCCGGAACAGCCGCTCGACTTGGTATTCCCGGGCGTATCCCATGCCGCCATGGGTCATGACGGCCCGTGTCGCCGCGTCGAAGGCGGCGCGGCCGGCCAGGAACTTCGCCGCGTTGGCCTCGGCGCCGCAAGGGCGGCCGTTGTCGTAGAGCCAGCCGGCGCGCAAGACCATCCAGTAGGCGGATTCGAGATAGGTCCAGCTCTCGGCCAGCGGGTGCTGGATGCCCTGGTTCTGCCCGATCGGGCGGCCGAACACGACCCGCTCGCGGGCATAGGTCGCCGCCCGCCGCAGCGCGTCGCGGCCGACGCCGATCGCCTCGCTCGCCACCAGGATGCGCTCGGGGTTGAGGCTGTCGAGGATGTACTTGAAGCCCTGGCCCTCCTCGCCGATCCGATCCTCGTCCGGCACGAACAGGTCGTCGATGAACACGGCGTTCGAGTCGACGGCGTTGCGGCCCATCTTGTGGATGCGGCGCACCTCCACCTTGGTCCGGTCGAGGTCGGTGTAGAACAGGGTCATGCCGTCGGTCGGGCGCTTGCACTCCTTCTTCGGCGTGGTGCGGGTGAGCAGCAGGATCTTGTCGGCGACCTGCCCGGTCGAGGTCCACATCTTGCGGCCCTTGACCCGGTAGCCGGCATCGGTGCGCGCCGCGAAGGTCTTGATGCTGGTGGTGTCGAGGCCGGCATCGGGCTCGGTGACCCCGAAGCAGGCCTTCTGCTCGCCCTTGATCAGCGGCACGAGCCAGCGTGCCTTCTGCTCCGGCGTGCCGTGCACGACGATCGCGTGCGGGCCGAACATGTTGATGTGGATGGCGGACGCCGCCGAGTAGCCGCCGTTGCTCGAGGTCGCGGCGTGCATCATGACGGCGGCGTCGGTGACGCCGAGGCCGGACCCGCCGAGCTCCTCCGGCATCGTGATCCCGAGCCAGCCGCCCGCTGCCATCGCCTGGTAGTACTCGTGCGGGAAGCGCGCCTTCTCCTCGCATTCGGTCCAGTACGCGTCGTCGAAGGCCGCGCAGACCTTCCGCACGCCCTCGTCGATGGCGACCTGCTGCTCGGTGAGCTGGAAATCCATGCGGTCCTCCCCCGGCCATCGCGGCGACCAAGGATCGTGCGTGGCGCCGTCGTGGGTCGGCGAGGCACCGGCGAGGTGAGACACCGACGTTAATATATGCTAGCGTACTATACGCTTTCGTAGTTTAAGGCAAACACGAAACCGCCGCCGGAGCGGTCCAAGGAGACGCCGATGACGCCGACCGCGATTCCCGCCTATGGACTGCCCGCGCGCAACCGCCGAGTGCTCCTCGCGCGCCGTCCCGCCGGCATTCCGCAACCGGAGGATTTCAGCCTCGATGCGGTCGCCGTCCCGGAACCGGAGCCCGGTCAGATCCTGGTGCGCAACATCTACCTGTCGGTCGATCCGGCCCAGCGCGGCTGGGCGAGCGCCGAGGCGAACTACTCGCAGCCGGTGCCGCTCGGGGCGCCGATGCGGGCGCTCGCCGTCGGCCGCGTCCTGCGCTCGCGGGCCGAGGGCGTCCGCGAGGGCGAGTTCCTGTACGGCTGGTTCGGCTGGCAGGATTACGCCGTCGTCGCTCCGCAGGCGATCGTCCGCCGGGCGGCCGAGGCGGTGCCGCTCTCGGCCCATGCGGGGCTCCTCGGCATCAACGGGCTGACCGCCTACATCGCGCTGACCGAGCTCGGGCGGCCGGCGGCGGGCGACACCGTGCTGATCTCGACGGCCGGCGGGGCGGTCGGCGCCTTCGTCGGCCAGATCGCCCGCAACCTCGGCTGCCGGCCCCTCGGCCTGACGGGCGACGACGCCAAGGTCGACCTCTGCCGGTCGCGCTACGGCTACGCGGAGGCCTGGAACTACAAGACGACCGATTGGGCCGCGCAACTCGATGGCGCGGCGCCGGGCGGGGTCGATGTGTACTTCGACAATGTCGGCGGCGTCATCCTCGACACGACGCTGCGCCGCATGGCGGCGGGGGGCCGCGTGGTCCAGTGCGGCACCGCCTCGGTCGCGAGCTGGAACCCGCCGCCGACGGGCCCGCGCAACGAGCGCGAGATCCTGACCCGGCGCCTCGTCTGGAGCGGCTTCGTGATCTTCGATCACGCCGCCCGCTTCGCCGCCGCGAGCGCGACCCTGGCCGCCTGGTACGGTGACGACCGCCTGACCTACGACGAGGACATCGCCGAAGGGATCGAGCAGGCGCCCGATGCGATCAGGGCGCTCTACGCCGGCGAGAATCGCGGCAAGACGCTGATCTACGTCGGCTGATCCCGATCTCGGACGCGGTGCGGCGGCGCAGGGACGACGACCGTCACGAGCGGTCGGGTCGGTCGCCGTCAGGGCTGCGAGCACCGTCATGAGGCGCCTCGTCGTTTCCTCCTGTCGCCCTCTTCGGCAGCGTCAGAAGCCGACGTTGCTGCGGCCCTTGGTATCCAGCATCACCCGGGCCTCGTCGGGCGTTGCGATCTCGAGCGACAGCTCCTCGAGGATGCGGCGGATCTTGCGGACGCCGTCGGCGTTCGACGTCGCGAGCTGGCCGCGGCCGAGATACAGGTTGTCCTCGAGGCCGACGCGAACGTTGCCGCCCAGGATCGCCGACATCGTCACGAGCGGAAACTGGTGACGCCCGGCGCCGAGTACCGAGAGATAATAGTCGTTCCCGAACAGCCGGTCGGCCGTCGCCTTCATGTGCATCAGGTTCTCGGGCTCCGGGCCGATCCCGCCGAGGATGCCGAAGATGCACTGGATGAAGAAGGGCGGCCTCACCAGGCCGCGCGAGACGCAATGCGCGAGGTTGTAGAGGTGTCCGACGTCGTAGCATTCGAACTCGAAGCGCGTGCCGTGCTCGCCCAACTCGCGCATGCCGCGCTCGATCTGGTCGAAGGTGTTCGACAGGATGAAGCCGGTGGTGGAGGCGAGGTAGGGCTGCTCCCACGCGTGCCTGAAGGCGCCGATGCGCGTGCCCGCGCCCGAGATGTTGAAGTTGAACGAGCCCATGTTCATCGAGGCGATCTCGGGCTTGGCCCAGTTCGCGGCGGCGAGGCGCTCGTCCATGCTCATGCCGAGACCGGCGCCCGTCGTGATGTTGACGATGCCGTCGCAGCGCTCGGCGATCCGCGGCAGGAACTGGCGATAGACCGCCGTGTCCTGGGTCGGCTTGCCGGTCTCCGGCACGCGGGCATGCAGGTGAACGATGGCGGCACCCGCCTCCACCGCCCCCACCGCCTGGTCGGCGATCTCGTCCGGCGTGACGGGCAGATGAGGCGACATCGACGGCGTGTGGATCGATCCCGTGACGGCGCAGGAAATGATGACCTTGTCGGCGCGTCGCATGCCCGTTTCTCCCGTTTCCTACAGCCGGTCCCGGATCGCGTGCCAGGCCGTCAGCAGGTCGGCCCGGAATGCCGGGGCGGCGATCGCGATCAGCGCCTCGGCCCGCTCGTGCACGCTGCGTCCGCGCAGGTCGGCAAGCCCGTGCTCGGTGACCACAACGTCCACCGCGTGCCGCGGCAGGGAGGCGATCCCGTCCTCCAGGCGCGGCACGATCCGTGATCGCGGCTCCCGGCCGAAGGAGGCGGGCAGGGCGACGACGCTGATCCCGCCGCGCGACAGGCGCGCGCCCAGGGCAAAATCCGCCGCGCCGCCGACGCCGCTCACCGCCCGGCCCTGCGCGTGTTCGAGGTTGGCCTGGCCGAACAGGTCGACGGACAGCGCCGAGTTCACGGCGACGAATCGGTCGAGGGCGGCGAGCCGGCGCAGGTCGTGCGTGATCTCGCAGCCCGCCACCGTGAAGCCCGCCCGGCCCTCGAGGGCGCGGTAGAGGGCGGCGCTGCCGACCCAGACGCAGCTCGTATGCGCGAAATCCGGGTCGAGGGCGCCGGCTTCCGCCAGCGCTAGCGCCCCGTCGCTCAGCATGCCCGAGTGCAGGCGCAAGGCCCGCCGGTCGTGCAGGAGGCCGAACAGCGCCTCCGGCACCTTGCCGAGGCCGGCCTGGAGCGCTGTCCCGTCCTCGACCAGGGTGGCGACGGCGGCAGCGATCGTGGCCGCCTCCCGGCTCTCCGTGCCGACGTCGTAGATCGGCAGCGGCGTGCCGGCTTCCGTCACGAGATCGAACGCGTCGAGGGCGACCGAGGCCGCGCCCGGGATCGCCGGCATCATGGGATTGAGGACGGCGAAGCGGCGCCGACTGCGCGCCAGCGCGAGCGGCGTGAACTCGACCGCGGCGCCGAGCGAGCAGCGGCCGGCGGCGTCGGGCGGCGCGACCTGAACCAGGCAAGCATCGAAAGGCTCGGCCGTGGCGAGGTGGTCGACGAAGCCGGAGAAGGGCAGGGGCAGGTGACGGAAGCGGCCCTCTCCTTGAGCGGCCCGGAAGGCCGGCTGCATGAACAGCCCGGTGACCGTGGCGCTCGCCGCGACGTCGTCGGGCCCGAACCGATTGATGCCCGGCACGGCGGTCGTGACGACGTCGAGGCCGGGCAACCGCTCGGGGTCCCGCGCCAGGGCATCGAGGACCGCGCGGGGCTCGCCGGTCGAGCCGGGGACGTAGAGCCGGCTCCCCGGCGCGATCGACGCCAGGACGGCGTCGGCGGAGACCGTCCGGGGGGTCATACGAACCTCTCGGCCGTCTCGATGTCAGCTTGCATGGCTCTCGTGCCGCTCCAGGATGCGCCGGGCCTGCTTGAGGTGCGGGATGTCGAGCATCCGCCCGTCGAGGCCGACGGTGCCGGCCTCGGGCTCGGCCGCGAAGGCCGCGACGACCCGGCGGGCATGGGCGACCTCCTCGGGCGAGGGCGAGAAGGCGGCGTTGATCGCCGCGACCTGCGCCGGATGGATCGCGATCCGGCCCGAGAACCCCTCCCGCGCCGCCGCCTCGCTGTCCCGGCGCAGGCCGGCCTCGTCGCGGAAATCGGCGTAGAGCGTCTCCACCGCCTCGACGCCGGACGCCTTGGCGGCGAGCAGCATCAGGCTTCGCACCATCCGGTAGGTGAGCGCGAGGGTCCCGTCGGCGGTGCGGTTGGTGCTGGCGCCGACCGCGGTGCTCAGGTCCTCCGCCCCCCAGGTCAGGCCGTAGAGCCGCGGCAGGGCATGGTCGGCAAAGGCGCCGAGCCCGAAGGGCGCCCGCGCCGTCTCGGTGGCGACCGGCAGGATGCGCACGCCGCCCGGTTCCATGCCCTCCCGGCGCTCCAGCGCGTCGAGGCCGTGGCCGAGGCGGACGACGTCGCCGGGCCCGTCGATCTTCGGGAGCATGATCCCGTCGAGGCCGGGCCGCACGATGCCGGCGAGGTCGTCGAGCCCGCCCTCGTCGAGGGGGTTGATGCGCACGTAGAGCTTGGGCGCCCGTCCCGGGCGCGCGGCGAGGTAGGCGGCGACGAGGTCGCGGGCGAGCGCCTTGCGGGACGGGGCGACCGCGTCCTCGAGATCGAGGATCAGGGCGTCCGCGCCCGACCCGGCGCCCTTGCCGAGCTTCTTCTCGCTGTCGCCGGGGACGAAGAGGAGCGAGCGCAGGGTCATGCCGCGGGCCTCTTGAGCTGGAGGCCGGAACGCCGGCAATGCGCCACGAGCTCACCCTTCTGGTTGAAGGCGCGGTGCAGGAAGGTGACGATCCCCTGGTTCGGGCGCGACTTCGACTCGCGCAGCTCGACGACCTCGGTCTCCACCCGCACCGTGTCGCCGTGGAACAGCGGCTTGGGGAAGCGCACCTCGTCCCAGCCGAGATTGGCCACCGCGGTGCCGAGCGTCGTGTCGCCGACCGAGATGCCGACCATCAGCGCCAGGGTGAAGGCGCTGTTGACCAGCCGCTGGCCGTACTCGGTCTGCGTGCGGCAGTATTCCTCGTCGAGGTGGAGCAGGGCCGGATTGTGGGTGATCGCCGAGAACCAGACGTTGTCGGTCTCGGTGATGGTCCGCCGGATCGGATGCTGGAACACCTGGCCGACCGTGAGCTCGTCGAAATAGAGGCCCGGCACGCGCACCCTCCCTTTGACCGTCGGTGCCGCCTTGCCGGCGGTCGCCCGTATGATGGATGCTCGACGGCACCCATCGGCAGCATATAATTCGCTTGCCGATCGTACGCTAGCTGTTTAATTTGAAGTGACGACGGCGGGCTCGATCCCGTCGCGCCGAAAGGACAGCGTCCCCGGCCGAACGGGACGCGAGGGAGGAAGCGGAATGGGCGTGAGCGGCGCCTTGCCGAATCCGGACGTCGCCACGACGGGCGGCGACGCCGCCGAGGAAGCGGCCCTGTTCGCCTGGGTCGAGGCGGTGTGCGGCGGGCGCCTCTCGGCGGTGCACCGGACCTCGGGCGGCAATCGCGCCCGGTCCTGGGCGATCGATGTGGCGCGACCGGACGGGGCCGTCGCCGAGGTCTTCCTGCGCTACGCCCCGCCGCGCGCCCCGGGCGCCGAGCCCTACACGATCGCGCGCGAGGCCGAGGTCTATCGGGTGATCGCGGCAGCCGATCTTCGCGCGCCCCGCCTGATCGCCGCGCATCCGGACGGCAACGCCATCCTGACCGACCGCGCGCCCGGCATCGCCGAGTTCCGGCGCCTTACCGACGCGCAGGTGAAGCAGGCCATCGCCGCCGAGGTGATGGCCGACCTCGCGCGCCTGCACGCCCTCCCGGTCGGCGACCTGCGCCTGACGGGTGGGGGGGCGGGCGGCCGCATCGCCGACCACGTACGGGCCGAACTGGCGATCTGGCGGGCGATGTACGCGGAAGCCGGGACGCGCGACGGCCTGATCGAGCTGGCGCTCGGTTGGCTCGATGCGACCCTGCCCGATCCCGACGGCCCGGTCGCCCTCGTCCACGGCGATGCCGGGCCGGGCAACTTTCTGTTCGCCGACGGGCGCCTCACCGCCCTGATCGACTGGGAGCTCGCGCATCTCGGCGACCCGATGGAGGACCTCGCCTGGTTCTCGATGCGCTGCGTGATGGAGCCGGTGCCGGACTTCGGCGAGAGCCTGCGGGATTACGCCCGGGCGGCCGGAGCGCCGATCGATCGGGCGCGGATCCTCTACCACCGGGTCTTCGTCTCGACCCGGGTCGTGATCATCCGCCACCGCGCGGTCACCGGCGAGCCGGCGAACGCCATCGTGTCGCGCGCCCTCAACCGCCGCCTCCTCGTCGAGGCGCTGGCGGAAGCAAGCGGCACGCCTCTCGACTGGACCCGGATCGAGTCCGTGCCCCCCACTCCGCGCTCCGCCCTGTTCGCGCAGGTCCTCGACGACCTGCGCGACGTGATCGTGCCGAGGAGCCGGGATTCCCAGGCCGTGGCGCGGGCGAAGAGCGCCGCCAAGGTGCTGAAGTACCTCGAGGCCTGGGACCGGGCGGGCGCCGACTTCGCCGGGCGCGAGCGCGCCGACCTCGAGGCCCTGCTCGGCCGCGCTGTCGCGGACGAGACCGCGGGCCAGCTCGCGCTCGCCGACGCGATCGCCTCCGGCCGCGTGTCGTTCGGGCGGGCGCTCGCCTTCTTCGCCGGCCAGGCCGCCCGCGAGGCGCATCTGGCGGCCGGCGCCTCCGGCGGCATCGCCACCCGCCACTACCCGGCGATCCGAGAAGGGAACCGATGAGCACGAGCTTCGCGCCGCGGGACGACGACTTCCATTTCGCCGAGATGGGCGACCGCTGGTGGATGACCGAGACCAGCTGGTTCTCGTTCTGCAACCCCGAGCAGAAGCTCGGCGGCTGGCTCTACACCATGGCGCGGCCGAACATCGGCACCGTCGCGGGCGGCGCCTGGGTGTGGGACGACACGGCCCACCTGCCCTGGGAGGTCCTGTACAACGCCAACTATACGGCGCTGCGCCTGCCCCGCGACCAGGACCTGTCCGATATCCGCCTGCCGACCGGCGTCTCGATCCGGGCGGTGGAGCGCACCCGGGTCTACGACCTCGGCTTCGAGGACGACCCGCATTGCCGGATGAGCCTGCGCTTCGAGGGCGTGATGGCGCCGCGGCCGTTGCGCAAGGCGGGTTCGCCCTTCGGGGGAGCGAGCCACTTCGACCAGTTCGGCCGCGTCACCGGCGAGGTGCGGCTCGGCGACCGGGTCGTGCCGATCGACTGCCTGGCGATGCGCGACCGCTCGTGGGGGCCGCGGCCGGAGCACCGGCCGAAGAGGAGCGCCTACGTCACCGGCGTCGCCTCGCCCCGCGACGCCTTCCTGGCGGTCACGCGCTGGGAGGACGAGCGTGAGGTGATCGCCTACGGCTTCATGATCCGCGACGGCGAGACCGCCGACCTCGTCTCGGGCATGCGGGAGGTCGAGCGCGACCCCGCCACCGGCTTCGTGACCCGCATCGGCATCACCGGCCAGGACGCGCTCGGGCGGCGGCTCGAGGCCGAGGGCACGCGGCTCTCGGGCCTCGTCATCAACCGGCACAGCTTCATCGATTCGAACGGGCTGATCGCCTGGTCGATCAACGGCCACGAGGGCCACGGCGAGGACCAGGACATGTGGCCGATCCACGACTGGGCGGCGATGCGCCGGGCCGCGCGCGGGAGGACCGCATGAGCGAGACCCAGCCGAACCCAGACTCCCGGCCGCTGCCGCTCGCCGGCGTCACGGTCGTGGACCTGAGCCAGATCTACAACGGCCCCTACGCCACCTTCCTGCTCGCCGCCGCCGGGGCCGAGGTCGTCAAGATCGAGCCGCCGGGCGGCGAGTCCCTGCGCCGGCGCGGGGTCGTCGGCGGCGCCGCGTTGCCCTTCGCGATGCTCAACGGGTTCAAGCGGAGCCTCGTCCTCGACCTGAAGACCGAGGACGGCAAGGCGATCCTGCGCGAGCTGGCTGCCGGCGCCGACATCGTGGTCGAGAACTTCGCCCCCGGCGTGATGGACCGCCTCGGCCTCGGCTGCGACGCCCTCCAGGCGATCAACCCGCGGCTGATCTACGCCCAGAGCTCGGGCTACGGCTCGTCCGGCCCCTACCGCGACTACCCGGCGATGGACCTCACCGTGCAGGCCATGGCCGGCGTGATGAGCATCACCGGCTTTCCCGACCGGCCGCCGGTCAAGGCGGGCCCGGCGCTCTGCGACTTCTTCGCCGGCACGCATCTCTACGGCGCCATCGTCACCGCCCTCTACGAGCGCGAGCGCACCGGCACCGGCCGGCGGGTCGAGGTGGCGATGCTCGATGCCGTCTATCCGTCGCTGTCGTCGAGCCTCGGCCTGCATTTCGGCACCGGCGGCGAGGTTCCGCCGCGGACCGGCAACCGCCACGGCGGCCTCGCCGAGGCGCCCTACAACGTCTATCCGACCCGGGACGGCTTCATCGCGATCATCTGCGTCGGCGAGGGGCACTGGCGCGCGCTGCTCACCGCCATGGAGCGGCCCGACCTCGCCGACGATCCGCGCTTCGGCTCGCTGAAGGATCGGGTCGCCCATGTCGAGGAGATCGACCGGATCGTCGGCGCCTGGACCGGCGGCTTCGACAAGCAGCCGCTGTTCGAACTGCTGATGCGCCACCGCGTCGCCTGCGCCCCGGTGCGGGACCTCGCCGAGGTGGTCAACGACCCGCACCTTCACGCCCGCGGGTCGCTGCAATGGATCGACCACCCCGATCTCGGCCGCATCGTGGTCCAGCACTCGCCCCTGCGCTTCGACGGCTCCGAGCTGCGCCCGCTCGCGCCGAGCCGGCGCCTCGGGGCGGACGGCGAGGCGATCCTGAAGGAGCGGCTCGGCCGGACGCCCGAGGCGGTCGCGGCGCTCAAGGCCAGAGGGGTGATCTGATGGCTGGCATCGTCGGAATCGACGTCGGCGGCACCTTCACCGACCTGTACTATTCAGCCGACGGCACCACCGTCGACCGGGTGCTCAAGGTGCCCTCGACGCCGGACGATCCCTCCCGCGGCCTCGTCGATGCGCTCGCGGCGGCCGGGATCGCGCCCGGTGCGGTCGACCTCATCCTGCACGGCACCACCATCGCCACCAACGCGGTGATCGAGCGCAAGGGCGCCCGCTGCGCCCTCGTCACCACGAAGGGCTTTCGCGACATCCTCGAGCTCGGACGGCGCGACCGGCAGCGGATGTACGGCCTCACCGGGGTGCAGCACCCGCTGATTCCCCGCGCCGACCGCTTCGAGGTCGACGAGCGCCTCGACCACCAGGGCCGCGTCGTGCGCCCCCTCGACGAGGACGCGGTGCGGGCGCTCGCCGATGTGCTGGCGGGCCTCGACGTCGAGGCGGTGGTGGTCGCCCTGCTGCACGCCTACGCCAACCCGGACCACGAGGAGCGGGTGCGCGACATCCTGCTCTCCCGCGAACCCGCCTGGCAGGTCGTGACCTCGGCGAGCGTCGTGCGCGAGTACTACGAGTTCGAGCGCACCTCGACCGCGGCCGTCCAGGGCTACCTCCAGCCCCTCGTGGCACGCTACGCCGACAACCTGTCGGCGAAGCTCACGGAGCGGGGCTTCCGCACCCAGACCCTGGTGATGCAGTCGAATGGCGGCCTCGTGCCGCTCGCTCACCTCGGCAGCAGGGCTGCGAACATCGTGCGCTCCGGCCCCGCGGCGGGCGTGATGGCGGCCGCCCGCCTCGCCGCGCAAGCCGGGTTCGACAACGTCATCACCGGCGACATGGGCGGCACCAGCTACGACGTCGCGGTGGTGGTCGGCGGGAGCCCGTCGGTCGCCGAGACGACCGAGCTCGACTTCCGCGTCCCCTTGCGCCTGCCGATGATCGACGTGCACACGATCGGGGCCGGCGGCGGCTCGATCGCGCATCTCGACCGCGGCGGCATCCTGCAGGTCGGGCCGGAGAGCGCCGGCGCGGTGCCGGGGCCGGCCTGCTTCGGGCGCGGCGGCACGCGGCCGACCGTGACCGACGTCAACGCCGTGCTCGCCCGCATCAACGCCGAGCACCCGATCGGGCTCAAGCACCTCGACCGGCTCGACATTCCGGCGGCGCGCCGGGCGATCGGCGACCTCGGCGAGCGCCTGGGGCTCGGCGTCGAGGAGACCGCGGAGGCGATCCTCGCCATCGTCAACCAGCGCATGGCCGGGCGCACCCGCCTGCTCTCCGTCGAGCGCGGCCTCGACCCGCGCGACTTCGTCCTCGTCGCCTTCGGGGGGGCCGGTCCGCTGCACGGCGCCGCGATCATGCGCGAGGTCGGCATCCGCACCATGCTGATCCCGCCCCATCCCGGCGTGCTCTGCGCGCTCGGCTGCGCCATCGCCGACCTGCGCCACGACCTCTCCCGCACCATCGAGCGCCGCGCCGCCGACCTCGACGCCGGCACGGTGGCGTCGGTCCTCGCCGAGCAGCGCCGCGAGGGCGAGGCGCGGCTCGTGCAGAGCGAGGCGCGGCTCGTCGGGACCGAGGTGAGTCACCACGCCGAGATGTCCTATGCCGGCCAGATCCACACCCTGCGGGTGCCGGTCGAGCCGGGCTGGGGCCCCGAGCGCCTGGTCGCGGCCTTCCACGACGCCTACCGGGCCGAGTACGGCAACACGCTCGGCGACATCCCGGTCTCGGTCGTCAGCCTGAAGACCGCGGTGCTCGGGCGCCGGGCCGGGACACGTCCGGAGGCCGCCCGGGAGGTGGCGCCGTCGCCGGCGCGGCCGAGCGGACGCCGCCCGGTCTATTTCGGCGGCTGGATCGACACCGCGATCTACGACCGCGCGACGCTCGTCCCCGGCGCGACCTTCACGGGTCCGGCGATCCTGGAACAGGCCGACACCACCACGGTGATCGAGCCCGGGATGCGCGCCCGCGTCGATTCCTTCGGCAACGTCCTCGTCGAGATGGCCTGATGGATCCCGTGACCCTCGCCGTCGTGCGCGGCGCCCTCGATCAGATCACCGACGAGATGGACCTCCATCTCATCCGGGCAGCGCTCTCGCCGATCATCTCCGAGACCAACGACTGCGCCCACGGGCTCTACGACGCCGCGACCGGCGAGACCATCGCGCAGGGCGGCTACGGCCTGCCGCAATTCCTCGCCAACATGCAGTCGACGGTGATCCGGGTGATCGCCGCGGCCGCGGCCGAGGGGGGCTTTGCGGAGGGCGACGTCTGGATCGTCAACGATCCCTACATCAGCGGCACCCACCTCAACGACGTCGTGCTGGTCTCGCCGGTCTACGTCGGCGGGCGGCCCTTCGCACTCTTCGCCAATACCGGCCACTGGATGGACATGGGCGGCAGCGTGCCCGGCGGCTGGGCGCCCTCCGCGACCGAGATCCACCAGGAGGGGATCATCATCCCGCCGCTGCGGCTGTGCGAGGCCGGCCGCACCAACGCGGCACTGGTACGCCTCATCACCGCCAACGTGCGCCTGCCCCAGCAGCTCCAGGGCGACCTCGCGGCGATGCTCAACGTCTTCGCGGTCGGGCGGCGCGGTCTCGACGCGCTGGTCGCCAAGTACGGCGAGGCGACCTTGCGCGCCTGCATCGACGAGCTGCTCGCCCGCTCGGAGACGCAGATGCGCTCCTACCTCGCCGAGATCCCGGACGGCACCTACGCGGTCGAGGACTGGTTCGACAACGACGGCGTCACCGACGCGCCCCTGAAGGTCCGCCTCGCGCTGACCGTGTCGGGCTCCGACCTCCACTTCGACTTCACCGGCACCGCGCCGACGACCCGCGGCCCGATGAACATCTCGGACGGCACGACGCAGTCGATGTGCCTCGTCGCCTTGAAGCACGTCTTCCCCGACGTGCCGGTGAACGGTGGCGCCTTCCGGCCGGCGCGCTTCACCATCCCCCCGGGTACGATCCTGGCGGCGCAGTATCCGTCTCCGGTCGGCGGCACGACCGACGTGGTGCAGCGCGTCGTCGACGTCGTCTTCGCGGCCCTCGCGCAGGCCATCCCCGAGCGGGTGCCCGCCGCCCCCTTCGGAACCACCGGCGTCGCCACCGTGTCGGGCCGCCATCCGGAGACCGGCGCCACCTTTGTGGCGGTCTATCCCTATCCGGGCGGCTACGGCGCCAGCCGCGAGTCCGACGGCCTCGTCAACGGCACACCCCCCGGCTCGATGGCGAAGTTCATGTCGGTGGAGATGTCGGAGCACCGCTATCCGCTCCGCTTCGAGCATTACGCCATCCGGGAGAATTCGGGCGGCGCCGGCCTGCATCGCGGCGGCTGCGGCTCGACCTACGCCATCACGGCGCTCGGCGACTGCGTCGTGTCGATCCTCGGCGACCGGGTCGACCATCGCCCGCCCGGCATCGAGGGCGGCGGTCCCGCCGCGCCCAACGACGTGCGCCTGCGCCTCGACGGCCGGGAGTGGGTGCCGCCCCTCCGCTCGAAGGCCGAGCGGGTGCCGCTCAAGGCCGGCGACAGCGTCCGCCTGGCCTCGCCGGGCGGGGGCGGCTACGGCGACCCGTTCGCCCGCGATCTCGCTCTGGTCGAGCAGGACCTGAATGCCGGGCTCATCGACCGGGCGACGGCGGAGACGGCCTACGGCGCCGTGGTGGCGGAGGCGCGGGCGGTGGGCGACCGGCAGATCTATCGCCTCGATGCCGCGGCGAGCGAGGCGCAGCGGCGGGGAAGGCGGATCGGGTGAGGCGTCGGTCGTCCCCGGATCGTCGATCCTCGGCCTGCGGCTCCGCACGATGGGGGCGCGCATCTCCTTTCCCCGCGGGCGGGGAGAGGAGAAGTCCCACGCATTCCTCGTCCCCGGACCAACCCCGCACCACAGGGAGCGAACCATGCCGTGGCTCGAACTCGAAGGCCGCACCGCGATCGTGACGGGGGCCGGCGGCGGCATCGGCCGAGCGAGTGCCCGGGCGCTCGGCGCCGCCGGGTGCCGCATCGCCTGTCTCGACCGAGCCGAGCCCGAGGCCGAGATGACGGCGCTCCAGATCCGCGAGGCCGGCGGCACCGCCGTGATGGTGCCGTGCGACGTCGCAAATCCGGAAAGCGTTGCGAACGCCGCCGCCACGACCGCCGCGGCGTTCGGGCCGGCGGACGTGCTCGTCAACAATGCCGGGCTGCTGCGGCCGGGGCCGCTCGCCGACCTGCCGCTGCATGAGTGGAACGCGCTCCTCGCGGTCAACCTCACCGGCTACTTCCTGTGCGCGCAGGTTTTCGGGCGGCAGATGCGCGAGCGGGGAGGGGGCGGCAGCCTGATCCACGTCGCCTCGATCGCCGCCGACCACGCCACGCCCTTCGGCGGGGCCTACAGCGTCGCCAAGGCCGGGGTGACGATGCTGTCGCGCCAGCTGGCGATCGAGTGGGCGGAGGACCGCATCCGCAGCAACGTGGTCCATCCCGGCATGATCCGCACCCCCCTGAGCCAGGCCTTCTACGAGGAGCCCGGCGCGACCGGGCGGCGCGTGGCGGTGATCCCGTCGCGCCGGATCGGCGAGCCGCAGGACATCGCCGACGCGGTGCTGTTCCTCGCCTCGCCCCGCTCGTCCTACGTCAACGGCGACGCGATCACCGTCGACGGCGGCTACGTCCGCAACGTGATGAGCCTGATCCCGCGGGCCGGCTACGAGCCGGCGCCGGGCCCGCGGGCGTGAGGAGGGGGCCATGCCGCGCATCGCCGTGATCGGGGCCGGCGCCGCCGGGCTCTGCGCCGCCAGGCACCTCGTGTCGCGCGGCTGCGCCGTCACGATCTACGAGCTCGGCTCGCGGATCGGCGGGCTGTGGGTCTACGAGAACGACAACGGCCTGAGCCCGGCCTACCGCTCGCTGCACCTCAATTCCGAGAACCGCGTCACCGCCTACCGCGACTTCCCGTTCCCGGACGACGCACCGCTCTATCCCGACCACGCCCAGGTCGCCGCCTATCTCGAGGCCTATGCCGACCGCTTCGCCTTGCGCCCCCTGATCCGCTTCGACGCCCGGGTGACCGCGGTCGAGCCGGAGGACGAGGGCTGGCGCGTCAGCCTCGCCGACGGGTCGGCGTCGCGCTTCGACGCCGTGGTGGTCGCCTCCGGCCACCAGGGCACGCCGAAGCACCCGCCCTTCTCGAAGGATTTCACCGGCACGTACCTGCACGCCCACGCCTATCGCGAGCCCGAGCCGTTCCGCGGCAAGGACGTGCTGGTCGTCGGCGTCGGGAACAGTGCCTGCGACATCGCCGCCGACATCTGCACGGTCACCGCCTCGACCACGATGGCGGCGCGCTCGCCGGTGCTGTTCATGCCCCGGATGATCCTCGGCGTGCCGACGGCGCGCGTGCTCGCCCGGGTCGAGAAGCCGTGGATGCCCTGGCCCCTGCGCCGGCGCCTCCGCGAGCTGATCGCCCGAGTCGCGCATGGGCGCATGGAGCAGTGGGGCTTCGTGACGCCCAAGACCCGCACCCATCCGGCCGGCCATCACCTGCTGATGGCGCAGTTCATCTGGGGCCGGGTCGCGGCGAAGCCCGGCATCGCCACCGTCTCCGGGCGCGAGGTGACCTTCACCGACGGCTCGACGCGCTGCTTCGACGCGATCATCGCCGCCACCGGCTACGAGGTCGACCTGCCGTTCCTCGCGCCCGCCCTGTCGCCCATGGAGGGCCGCCACCTCGCCCTCTACCGCCGCGTGGTGCCGCCGGGCATCCGCGGGCTCTATTTCGTCGGCTTCTTCAACGTCACCGGTGGCGGCAACATCCGGATGATGGACGACCAGGCCGAGTGGGTCGCCGCCCTCGTGGCCGGCGAGGTCGACCTGCCGGACCGTGCCGCGATGGAGGCCGACATCCGCGCCGAGCACGCCCGCATCGCGAAGCTCTACCCCGACAGCCCACGCTACGGTCTCGAGCTCGACCCGCGCGAGTACCGGGCGGCGCTCGCGCAGGAACGCCGGCGCGCCCTCAAGGCCCGCGCCCGGCACGCCGGCGCGGGAGGTCCGGTCGCCCGGGAACCGGGGCAGTCGCGCCCGGCGCATTAATTCGCTTGTAGATCGTACGCTAGCTGCTAATTTAATGCTGCAGAGCCGGGCGCGAGATCCGGTCGCTTGCGGGGAAATGTCGGGAGAGAGGCAGCATGAGCACGCTGTGGACGAGGCTGCGTGTCCTGACGGCCGCCGTTCTCACGGGTGGGGCAGCCCTGGTGACGGGGGCGGCCCTGGCGCAGGACCTCAAGATCGGGGTCGTCAACCCGTTCTCCGGCGGCATGGCGCTCTACGGCGACGAGATGACCCGCGGCTACGAGATCGCCGTCGCCCAGGCGAATGCCGGGGGCGGCGTCCTCGGGCGCAAGATCGCCCTCGTGCGCGGCAGCGCCACCAACCCGCAGGAGGCGATCGCCGCGGTCGAGCAGCTCGTCGGGCGCGACAAGGTCGACCTGCTCTCGGGCACCTACGTCACGGCGATTTCGAACGCGGCGAGCGAGGCCGCCCTCAACAACGGCAAGCTCTACTGGGAGACGAACGCGCTCGCCCGCGACCTTACCGACCGCGGCCTGCCGAACTTCGCCCGCTCCGGGCCCGACAGCCGCAGCTTCGCCCAGCGCTCGGTGGAGGGCGTGCTGCAGCTCGCGATCCCGAAGCTCGGCAAGGCGCCCAAGGAGACGAAGGTCTGGATCGAGCACGAGGATTCGGCCTTCGGCACCTCGATTGCCAAGGAGCAGGAGCGCCTGCTCAAGGCGGCCGGCGTCGGCACGACGCTCTCGGCCCACAACGCCCGGGCGATCGACCTGTCGGATTCGATCCTGCGGGCGAAGAACGCGAACCCGGACATCTGGCTCTCGACCGGCTACGTCACCGACCACAACCTGCTCCTGCGCACCGCCCGCGAGCAGGGATTCCGCCCCAGGGCGATGATCCTCACCGGCACCGGCGACACGTTCGAGACCCGCGACGCCGTCGGCAAGGACTTCCTCGACGGGATCCTGCTCGTCTCCTATCCCCGCGGCGACATCGGCGAGGCCTACGGCCCGGGGGCGGGCGCCTTCCTGAAAGCCTACCGGGAGAAGTACGGCCGCGACCCGATCGCCCCGCAGGCGATGAGCGCCTTCGTCGGGCTCAAGATCCTGATCGAGACGATGGCGGCGGCGAAATCGACCGAGTACGAGAAGGTGATCGCGGCGGCGGCCAAGATGGACAAGCCGTTCGGCAGCTACGAGACCGGCTACGGCGTCAAGTACGACGAGACGATGCAGAACACCCGCGCCCTGCCGGTGATCGCGCAGTGGCAGGGCGGCGAGGTCAAGGCCGTCTACCCCAAGGAGGCGCTGGCCCCCGGGGTGACGATGATCGACCTCGGACGCAAGTGACGGGCGGGACATGGCCGATCTCGCCAACATCCTCGCCGTCGGCATCCTGCTCGGGGGCACCTACGCCCTGGTCAGCGTCGGCCTCAACCTGATCTTCGGCGTGATCCGGGTCGTGAACTTCGCCCAGGGCGAGTTCGTGATGCTCGGCATGTACGGCGCCTATGCGGCCTACGCCGTGCTGGGGCTCGATCCCGCGGTCGCACTGCTGGTCGTGCTGCCGGCCCTGTTCGTCCTCGGCGCCGCGCTCCAGCGACTGGTGCTCGCCCGGCTGCGGACCGAGCCGACGATGCAGATCTTCGCCACCTTCGGCCTCCTGATGCTGATCGAGAACGCGGTGCTCGCCGCGACCCGGGGCACCGCCTACAGCGTGCCGAGCGCGGTGGCGCAGGCGAGCCTCTCGGTCGGGGGCGTCCAGGTCGGGGCGAGCCGGCTCCTGGCGCTCGCCGCCGCGACCCTGGCGGCGGCGGGGCTCGGCCTGTTCCTCCGCCGCACCATGCTCGGGCGCGCGATCCGGGCGGTGGCCCAGGACAGCGCCGCGGCGCGCCTGATGGGGGTCGACGTCGAGCGGATCTACTGGCTGACCTTCGGCATCGGCACGGCGCTCGCGGGTCTCGCCGGCTGCCTGCTCGCGCCGATCTACTCCCTGTCGCCGCAGATCGGCACCAGCTTCATCCTGCCGGCCTTCGCGGTGGTGGTCCTCGGGGGCTTGGGCAGCGTGCTCGGCGCCTATGTCGGCGGGTTCATCGTCGGCCTGACCGAGGCCTTCGCCGGCTACTACCTCGATCCCGCGCTCAAGCACGCGGTGCTGTTCGCGGTGTTCATCGGCGTCCTGATCGTGCGGCCGTCCGGCCTGTTCGGGCAGGTCGGGGCAGAGGAGGTCGGGCTGCGTGAGCAATCCTGAGATGGCGATACCGATCACCCGGGCGCCGCCGGTCGCCGCCGCCACCGCCGCCCGCGCGCCCCTGCGCACATTCTGGGGCGAGCTGCCGCGGGCGCTCCTGCTTCTCGCCGGACTCGCCGCCCTGGTCTACGCGGCCTCGGGCGACAATTTCAGCCTGAACATCCTGGCCTCGAGCTTCCTGTTCGCGGGGCTCGCGAGCGCCTGGAACATCATCGGCGGGTTCGGCGGCCAGTTCTCGCTCGCCCACAGCGTGTTCTTCGCGGTGGGTGCCTACACCACCGCCAATCTCTACCTGAAGCTCGGACTCTCGCCCTGGCTCGGGCTCGTCCCCGCCTTCCTGCTCGCGGCGGCGGTCGCGATGCTGGTGTCCTGGCCGGTCTTCCGTCTGCGGGGCCCGTTCTTCGCCATCGCCACCATGGCCTTCACCGAGGTGGCGCTCGCCATCGGCAACTATGCCGAGTGGCTGACCGGCGGCACGCGCGGCCTGTCGATCCCGTTCCGGCTCGGCGTCGGCAACATGATCTTCCGCGATCGTATGTCCTACGCGCTCCTGATGCTCGGATTCTGCGCGCTGACGCTGATCGTGGTGGTGGCGGTGCACCGCTCGCGGCTGGGCTACTACCTCCAGGCGGTGCGCGACAACGAGCAGGCGGCCCGGGCGTCCGGCGTGAGCGTGCTGCGGGTCAAGCTCACCGGCATGGCGATCAGTGCCGGGCTGACGGGAATCGGCGGCGGCCTGTTCTTCATGCAAGTGCGCGTCGCCGATCCGGCGGCTTTGCTGTCGCTGTTCGATTTCGGCGTGAAGTTCGCCCTCATCGCCCTCATCGGCGGCTTGGGGAGCGTCTACGGGCCGGTGCTCGGCGCACTCGTCATCATCCCGCTCGAGAGCTGGCTGCGCGCCGAGCTCGGCGGCCTCCTGCCGGGGGCGAACCTGATCGTCTTGAGCCTCCTCCTCATCGGCGCCGCCCTGTTCATGAAGCACGGCATCGTCGGGCTCGGCCGCGGCCTCGCGGCACGCGTCGCGGCGGGTCGGTCGACGGGAGATCGGGCATGACCGCGCTCCTCTCGGTCGAGGGCCTCTCCAAGCGCTTCGGCGGCCTGCTGGCCGTCAACGACGTGAGCTTTTCCGTCGCCCCGGGCGAGCTCGTCAGCATCATCGGGCCGAACGGGGCCGGCAAGACCACCCTGTTCAACCTGCTGACCGGCCAGCTCCTTCCGAGCACCGGCCGCGTGCGCTGCGACGGCCACGACATCACCCGCCTGTCGCCGAATCGGCGCGCCCGGCTCGGGCTGGGCCGCACCTTCCAGATCTCGCAGACGCTGACCTCGCTCACCGTGCTGGAGAACGCGATGGTCGGCGCCTTCCTGCACCACCGCGGCCTCAAGGATGCCGCGCGCAAGGCCGAAGAGGCGCTCGCCCTCGTCGGCCTCGATCACCGCGCCGGGGTTCGGGCCGGCATCCTCACCCTGAGCGAGCGCCGCCGCCTCGAGGTCGCGCGGGCGCTGGCGCTGGAGCCGCGCATCGTCCTCCTCGACGAGGTCATGGCCGGACTCAATCCCACCGAGGTCGAGGAGATCGTCGCCCTGGTCGAGCGCCTGAACGCGGAGGGCCACACCTTCCTGGTCATCGAGCACAACCTGAAGGTCGTGCGGCGGTTCTCGCGCCGGGTGATCGTGATCGAGCGCGGCGCGATGCTCGCCGACGGCACGGCCGCCGCGGTGCTCGACGATCCGCGGGTCGTCGAGGCCTATATCGGCCGCCCGCGCGCGGCGTGAGGAGAGCGTCATGAGCACGATCCTCACGGTCGAGGGCGTCACCGCCGGCTACGGCGACGCGACGGTCCTGTTCGACGTCTCCTGCACGGTCGCCGCCGGCGAGATCGTGGCGGTCGTCGGCGCCAACGGCGCCGGCAAGACCACCCTCCTCTCCGCCATCGCCGGCCTCGTGCCGGCCCGCGCCGGCCGGATCACCTTCCGGGGCGAGGACATCACCGGCCGGCCGGCGCATTGGCGGCCGGGGCACGGCCTCGCCCTGGTGGCGGAGGGCGGCCGCCTGTTCCCGTTCATGACCGTCGAGGAGAACCTGCTGCTCGGCGCCTACGCCCCGCGGGGCCGCGCGATCCTGAAGGAGCGCCTGGAGGAGGTGATGGCCGTCTTCCCGATCCTGCGCGAGCGCCGCGAGCAGGCAGCCGGCAAGCTGTCCGGCGGCGAGCGCCAGATGGTCGCCATCGCCCGCGCGCTGATGTGCCGCCCGGACCTCCTGATGCTGGACGAGCCGTCGGTCGGCCTCTCGCCGCTGATGGTCGGACGCGTGTTCGAGATCGTCGAGCGCCTGGCGCGCCGCGACGGTCTCACCGTGATCCTCGTGGAGCAGAACGTGACCGAGGCGCTGGCCGTGGCCGACCGTGCCTACGTGCTCGACCACGGCCACATCACCCGCGCCGGCGCCGCCGCGGTTCTGCGTGGCGAGCGCGAGATCCAGGAGGCGTATATGGGGGTCTGAAGCATTGTCCGACGAGGTGGAGACCGGTCCATTCCAGAAAATGCGGCAAAATCTAAGACCCAGAGCGCTGCCCGATTGCAACGCGATCGGGCAGCGCTCTGGGAACATCGCCGTAACGAGCAGTGTCCGGCAGGGACGGCGCTCGCAACGGAACGACCTCGCAGCGAGCGGACCGCACACCGTTCCGGACCGGCGACGATGCGCCGACAGAACGAGGGGCAGGCACCTTCCGTGATCGGCAAAGGTGACCGTTTCGTCTTCGCCGGAATTGCCGGCCGTCGACCTCATTCTTACTCGGTGGCTGAACCGTCCGAGATATGCAGAAAAATACAACACCGGGACATGTGTCGATCAACAACAGGATGCAACGATGAGACGCCAACCCAGGCATCGTTCGATAGGATTGGCGGCCTTCCTGGCGGCTGTCCTGGGAATAGCGGCTGGCTCGGCCGCTTCCGCGCAGGAGCCGCTGAAAATCGGACTGCTGACCGACATGTCCGGCTTCATCGTCGATTATTCAGGGCCGGGCTCAGTCGTGGCAGCGAAGCTCGCGATCGAGGATTACGGCGGAAAGGCACTTGGCCGTCCAGTCGTTCTTCTCCAGGGCGACCATCTCAACAAACCCGATGTCGGCGTGTCGATGGCGCGAGAATGGTACGACGGAGGCGTGCGGGCGATTTTCGACATCGGCATCACGACGGTCGCACTCGGCGTCCAAAATCTGGCACGGGAAAAAGACCGGATCGTCGTTTTCGGATCGACCGGGTCGCCCGATATCACCGGATCCGCCTGTTCGCCGAACGGGATCGCGTGGACTCACAACAGCTACACACAATCGCTCGGTGCCGTGCGCGCTCTTGCTGCCGAGAACGCAAAGAGCTGGTTTTTCCTCACGGTCGACTACGCCTATGGGCGTCATGTCCAGCGTGACACGACCGCAATGGTCACAGCATTGGGCGGGCATGTCCTCGGCGCGGTCGCTCACCCCATCGATACCCGCGATTTCTCCTCATTTCTGCTTCGGGCCCAGGCGTCGCAGGCGGACGTCATTGGGCTTGCGACGACAACCGCGCACGCTGCCAACGTCATCAAGCAAGCCGACGAGTTCGGTATTCGTGCAGGAGGCCAGAAGATCGCGCCTCTCAGCTTCTCGCTTCATGACGTGAAGGGTCTGGGATTGACGTCTGCACAAGGGTTGATCGTCACGGAAGCATATTATTGGGATCTGAACGACGCCACACGCGCGTTCGCAGATCGGTACAAATCAAGATTTGGAAAAATGCCGAATATGGTGCAGGCCGGCATGTACGGGGCGGTTCTGCATTATCTCAAGGCAGTAGATAAGGCCGGCACGGATGATACCACCAAGGTGCTTGCCGCGATGCGCAGCTTGCCGATCAACGACTTCATGACGAAAGACGGTCGCATCCGCGAGGACGGCCGTGTGATGCGCGATCAGTACGTGTTCCGCGTGAAATCGCCCTCCGAGTCCAAAAGCGAGTGGGACCTCTACTCCTTCATCGAGCGCTTGCCCGCGGAGGTGGCTTTCCCATCGGCGGAGGCGAAGACCTGCCCGTTGATGAAGGGCTGAGGCACTGCCCGGGTTCGGCTGCAAGGATGACGATGGAGGTGCAGTCGGCGAAATGTGGTGTCAATCGACACCGAACCGGGACCCGGGTTTGGATCGGCAACAAGCCACCGACGTGATGTCGAAATTTTCCGTCAAGGCGGGGTCCCGACCGGCGCCGATCGAGACCCCGTCTGGAAGTCGTCTTCTAATTTCGACCCAATGATCAGGCCAAGATGCTAACGGGGACCCACACCCGCGCTGACACACACCGACGCGCGCTATCATGCCCACGCCAGCAATCAGGCCGTGGCCGCCTGACCGCCGCCTGACCCAAGACAACAGGCCTCCGAAAAACCTGGAGCGGTTCGGTCGATCAGCCAGGATGGAGCGGGACGGTGCCGGTCCGGAGGCGCCGGGAGGATACTTCGTCGCGCAGGATGGGGTCGCGTTCAGGTCCGCCGAGCAGCCGCCCAAGCCCGACGGTCGCGAGCGGCTCGGGCGCAAAGGTGTGGCGGGTGGTTTTGGGAGGGTAGAGCTGCCCGGCGAGCGCCCGGCGCAGAACCTCGTCGCGGGTCGGCTGGATCTCGGGACGCCAGGAGGCCAGCGGCACCGTGGCGTAGTCGTAGGTCCGGACCGGCACCCGGCCAAGGCCGAGCTGGATCGCCGCGGCCAGGCGGTGATGGCCGTCGAGGACCGCGAGCGTGCCGCGCTCGACGCGGATCGGCTGCGTCCAGGCCTGCTCGTCCAGGATGAGCCCGATGACCTCGCCGATCCGGCTGCGGATCGTCTCTTCCGTCGGGCGCAGCACGAGCGGCGGGAGCAGGAACGGCTCGGCCATGCTCATGCGGCCGCCACGCCGTCCTGGTCGAGGAACAGCCGCTCCGGGTGGGCATGGCAGAGGAAATCGTGGTGGGAGATGTCCCAGCCGTAAGCCCCGGCCATCTCGAACTGGACGAGGTCGCCCACCCGTATCCGCGCCACCGGGACGTCGCGGGCCAGGACGTCCTTGGGTGTGCACAGCTCACCGGCGAGAGTGACCCGCATGTCCGTCAGTGCCGGCCGCGCCCACGGGTGAGGCCAGGCCTCGCGCGGGACGATCCGGAACGGATGGTCGTGCGACCAGGAACTCGGCAGCCGGAAATGGTGCGTGCCCCCGCGCAGCAATGCGAAGGACCGGCCATGCGTGCGCTTCAGGTCGAGGACCTCGCACAGATAGACCGCGTGGTAGGCGGCCACGACGCGCCCGCACTCGAACTGCAGGGCCGGACCATCCGTGGCAAGGTGCGGGGCGAGGGCGCGTGCAAAGGCGGCCGCGTCGAAGCGCCAGGCGGGATCGGCATAGTCGACCCCCCAGCCGCCGCCGAGATTGACGATGCGCAGGTCGACCCCGTGCTCCCGGGCCCAGGATCGGGCGAGGGCGAGTTCGGCCGCGCAGAGCGCCACGTGGCCGGCCGCGTCGCGGTTGTTCGAGACCGTGTGGAAATGGAAGCCTTCCAGGCGCAGGGCCGGGCAGTCCCGCGTGATCGCGATCGCGTCGGGGATCGCCGCCTCCTCGATGCCGAACTGAGTGGCGGCGCCGCCCATCGTCAGCGTCGCCCCCGGCACGGGGCCGGCGAGATTCACCCGCAGCAGGACCGGCAGGACGACCCCTGCCCGCGCCGCCGCCGCGTTCGCCAGGCGGAGCGCGTGCAGGCTCTCGACGTGGAGCCGCTCGACCCCGTGGGCGAGGATCACCCGCATGTCGTCCTCGGTCCGGGCCGGCCCGCCCATGACGATGCGCGCCGCAGAGCCGACCGCGTCGCGCACCCGCAGCACCTCGCCCGAGGACGCGACCTCGAACCCGCTCACGCAGGGTGCGAGCGCCCGCAGGACGCGCGGATCGCTGTTGGCCTTGACGGCGTAGAAGAAATCGGTGCCGGGCGGGAGCGGCGCGGCGAGGCTCCTCGCCTGGCACCGCAGCGCGTCGAGGTCGTGCAGGAAGGCGCAGACCGGCCGATCTCGTTGCGTGAGAGCGGCGATGGTCTCGGCCGAGGGCCTGAACAAGGTCATCGAGAAGCCTCCAGGATGGTGCGCCAGCCGCGGTCGGCCTCGCTCAGGGCGCGGCGCAACAGGCCGCGGTCGTTGGCAACGAGGAGCCCGCGCACGCCCTCGTCCCGCAGCCGCGGCAGGTCCGCCTCGCTGCGGACGATGGCGAAGGCGTGGATCCCGGCCTCGCGGCAGGCCCGCAACACGGCCGCGCCCGCCTCGGCCACCGCCGGGGCGCCGGTCTGCCAGGGCAGGCCGATCGCCTGCGAATAGTCCGCCGCCCCGAAGAGCAGCCCGTCGAGTCCGTCGGTCGCCGCGATGGCGGCGGCCGCCGCGAGCCCGGCGGTCTCCTCAATCATCGCCACGACCAGGGTCTGCGCGTCGAGGCGGGCGGGCAGGCCGGGCAGGTCGCAATCGCCGTAGCGGCCGAGGCGCCCGGCATTGAGGCCGCGGATCCCGCGGGGCGCGTAGCGGGCCCGCCGGACCGCCTCGGCGGCCTCGGCGGCCGATGAGACCCGCGGCACCACGATGCCGGCGGCGCCCGCGTCGAGGCTCTGCAGGATCCGTTCGGAGCCTGCGCCCGGCACCCGGACGAGGGCGCTGACGCCGGCCCGGTCGGCGGCCGCGATCATCCGCTCCAGGTCTGCCCCGTCGATCAGGGTGTGCTCGAGGTCGACCAGCACGAAGTCGAAGCCCGCGACCGCCGCGATCTCGACGATCTCCGGGGCGGGGATCGACACGAACAGGCCGCCGGCCGGCCGCCCGGCCTCGAGCCGGTCCTTGAGGCGAAGGCGGGCGCTCATAGCCGGTGCGCCAGGGCCGCGAGCGGGTTGGGCCTGCGCCGGCCGCTCGCATGGGCCGGATCGAGCCGGCGCCGCGCCAGGTCCTCGACCACCAGGGTGTCGGCGGCGAGGCGGTAGCGCAGGGCCCCGGCCCGGGCCGCCGGATGCGCCGCGCAATGCCCGGCCAGCGCGGCAACGACGCGATCCCAGAAGCGTGTCTCCGGGTAGCCGAACCAGAGGTCGAGACCGTAGCCGAGCTCGGCGAGGTTCACGCCGAACAGGGCGTCGACCATGAAGTCGCGTACGTCCTCGACGTCCGCGGCCTCGACGTAGGAATTGGCGTTGACGCGGGCGTGCTCGGGCGGCGTCGGCGTGAGGCGCGGGCGCCGGGCGACGTGGTCGGGGATGAAGCGGATCCCGTCGTGGAAGTCCTTGAGGGCGACGCGCGTGGGCCAGCCGTCGCGGTGGAACAGCACCATGTTCTGCTGGTGACTCTCGAGGGCGATGCCCTCGGCGAGGAGGAAGTGGACCACCGGCAGCATCGCGACGGCGAGCAGCCGGTCGAGCCAGGGCTCGACCCCGTGCCGGGCGATCCAGCCGGCGATGAACGGAGCCGGCCCGTCGCAGTGGGTGAGCGCCGCGAACGGAACCGCGCCCTCGCCCTCGCGCAGGTGCGGCGCGACGGGATCGCGCCAGATCGCCGAGAGGGCGCCGCGTGTCGCGCCGTCGCGGTCCCAGATGGGCAAAGCCGTGACTGCGACGCCCATCCGCTCGGCCAGGAGCACCACGCCGCTGTCGCGCAGGTAGGGGCTCGCCCCCGCCACCTCCGCGAGCCAGCCGCTGACGAGCGGCGCGTTGAGCACCGTGTGCGGCGCGAGGGTGCGGGCCGTCGAGGTGTTGCGGATCGACAGCGCCAGCTTCAGCGAGGGGGCCTCCGGCGCGGTGCGGTCGGCGAGGGTGCGGATCGAGGTCTGCGCGCCGTAGGCGTGCGGCGCGGGCCCGAGCGCCACGACGCGGCCGGCCCGCCGGTGCTCCTCGGTCGCGGCCTCGCCGATCCGGCGCCACTGCCAGGGATGGACCGGAAGCAGGACGAACTCCTCGGCCCGCCCGCCGAGCCGGGAGCGGAAGGCCGACAGCGTGGCCGGATCGAGGCTCTGCCCCAGGAGCCCGCCATCCTGCCGGCCGGGGGCCGCCAGGGAGCCCGCGGCCGCGATCGAGCCGTGGGCGGCGATCCAGACCGGGCGCAGGGCCCGCCCGAATTCCGGCCCGTAGGCGCGGTTGTCCTCCGGCGTGAAGCCGATGCGGGACTTGAAGCAGGGGTGGTAGCGATGCCCGTCCGGCAGCGCACCCTCCAGCTCATTGTAGCTCAGGCCGGACAGGCGCGTGGCGGCGCCGTGGGCGAGGGCCGCGGCGTGGTTGGCTTGCGTGCGCGCCAGCTCCTCCGCGAAGCGTCCGTGATCCGCCGTCGTGCCCGGCAGGTCGGGGAGGAGGTCGGCGAGGAGGCGGGAGGCGTCGTCGACCGGCTCGCCGTCGGCCGTCAGGCTGCCCGGGTCGATCAGGATGCGCTCGTACCCGACCATGCGCCGGGCCCGGGCACGGTAGGTCGTCCGGCCGCTCGACGGGGTGATCGCGACGGAGAGGTCCGCCCCGGGGCCGGCGAGGTCGACGAGGTGATCCGCCAGCAGGCCCTCGTGCAGGAGGGCGCCGAGGAGTTGCCCGGCGACGCGGGCTCCGGCCTCCCGCCAAGCCCGCGTGTCCGCCCCGGCCCGGGCGGCCTGCAGCGGGTTGGGAATCGCGACGTAGTCGGGGCGCTCGCCGCGTCCGGCGAGGCAGCTCGCGAGGTTGGCCTTGGCCGGCAGGGTCGGGGCCGCGAGGAGCCGCGCCACGAGGGCGGCGGTCCGCGAATCCTCGTCGGAGGCCGCGAGGGTATCGGCGACGACCCGCCAGAGCGGCGCCTCGGGACGCTCGGCCGCCCGTGCGAGGGTCGCGACGACGTGCGCGACCTGGTTGACGACGAGGTAGTAGAGCAGGCGCTGCCAGGCCTCCTCGGCGCCGTAGAGCACCGCCGCGTCGAGGGCGAGGGCCGGGGCGAGGGAGGCGAGGCGGTCGCGGTCGATGCTCACGCCCTCGAGGTCGCGCACCACGAGGCGGGCCGGCACGCCCCCGGAGAGGACGAGGAGGCTGTTCTGGGCATGGGCCTCGAGGCCGATCCCGGCGCGGGCGAACAGGCGCAGCGGCGGCAGGATCGCCGCCGCCGCGTAGGCGCGCAGCCACTCCTCCGCGCCCGCCGGGTCCTCGAGCGCCGCCCCCATCGCCGCCAGGATCGGCCGACCGTCCTGCGGCGAGGGTTCGAGCAGGCCCGCGACCACGCAGGCCGGGGCGGACGGTCCCTCGCGCACGAGCACGCCCGTCACCGCGTCGAGCTCGGCGTGATCGAGGCAGAGGGCGCCGGGCTCGCCGAGCACGTCGAGGCCGCACCCCGCCACCACCTCCCGCAGGGCGGCCAGCGCCCTCGCGGCGGCGACGCTGCGGGCGAGGTGCTCGCGGCTGTTCGTTCGGGCGAAGTTGGTGATCCGGGCCGCGATCGGCAGCTTGAGGAAGAGGTTCTCCCGGGCCGAAAAAACCGTGCGGACCGAGGAGGTCGGCGTCACGGGCTCGCCAGACGGCGGGGTGATCAGGAGCCGACCCTGCGCCACGAGGGCGGCGGCGGCCGGATCGGCCTCGAGCCGCGCGGCCTGCCAGGGATGGCTCGGGATCAGGATGCGACCCGCGACCCGCTCGGCGGGCAGGCCCGACAGGCGGGTGAGCGCCGCGGCGGTCCGGGGTCCGTCCTCCGGCATGCGCCACAGGCTCGCCACGAGATCGGGATCGACGACCAGCCAGCGCAGGCGGAACGCCGCCCCGCGCTCGGGCGCGTAGAGCGCCGCATCGTCCTCCGAGAAGCCGTCGACGCTCTTGGCGAGGGGGTGGAACGGGTGGCCGTGCCAGAGCCGCTTCTCCAGCCCCGCGGGCGTCGGGTCGAAGGGCCGGGCGGCGCAGGCGCGGGCATGGTCGCGGGAGCGGTGCAGGCCGTCGAGGAGGCGCCGCTTCATCGCCTCGCGCAGAGGCGTCGCCTCCGGCGCGGCGGCGTCGATCATCCGCCGGGCCAGCTCGGCGGGATCGTCGAGATCGACGATGCGGCCGTCGGCCCGGCGCAGGCGCAACGAGGCGCCCCAGGCGTGGAACCCGCCCGGCGAGGCGCGCCGACAGGGCGCCAGCAGGGTCTCAGGCCCGAGCGGGATCGCGCAGGTCTCGCCTTCGACGGGGACGAGGTCCGTCGCGCGCTCGCGCAGCCAGGTGTTGAGCAGCCGCTCCACGGCGAGGCCGGCCTGGACGGCATCGACGGCCTCGGGGACGGGCCGGGCGAGGGGGGAGGGCATCATGGGGCGCGGCTCCGGGTGCGGACGGGATCGGGTGCGAGGGAGGCGGTCTGGACGCGGGGAAGCAGGGACGGCGCGAGGGCGAGCGCGCCGGCGAGCGACAGGCCCGCCGCCACGAAGAGGGGGCCGGACGGACCGAGGGGGGCGAGGGCGAGGCCCGCCGCGACGGGGCCGAGGAGCTGGCCTACGGTCAGCCCGGCCCGGGCCCGGGCGAGGGCGGCGGCGCGGCTCCGACCCGCGCCTTCCGCCGCCGCGAACAGGGCCGGCGCCTGACCGGCATAGACCGCGCCCTGCACGAGGCGCAGGGCGACGATCCCGGCGAGCCCGAGGCCGAGTGGCACGAGGGCGTAGCCGAGGCCGCAGCCGACGAGCGACAGGCCGAGGGCGAGGACGGGCCGAACGCCGTCCAGGCCGCGGGCCCAGAGGGGCAGGACCAGCAGGGCCGCGACCCAGCTCAGGCTGTGCAGGAGGCCGATCAGGCCGGGCGTGTAGAGCGCCGCGTCGTGCGCGCTCGCCCAGGTCGGGAAGAACGCCACGAACGCGAAGGCGCCGGCGCTGCCGCAGGTCCCGGCGAGGAGCGGGGCCAGGGTCCGGGCGCCTGCCGAGGATCCTGCCTTCTCGGGTCCGGCCGTTGCGGGTCCGGCCGCGGCCTCCGGCTCGCTCGCCAGCGCCCTGGCGGCGTGGGCGGCCGCGAGGGCAAGGGCGAGGATCAGCCCGGCGCAGGCGAGCATCAGCCCGCCGATCCACCCCCGCTCGAAGGCCAGCCCCCCGGCGAGGGGACCGATCAGGCATCCGGCGGAGACCGCCTGCTGCATCAGCGAGAAGTCGCGCCCCGCACTCCGCCCCGCCGCCCGGAAGGCGAGGGCCAGCACGACGCCCCCGCCCGCGAGCCCCTGGACGAGGCGCCCGGCGAGAAGGAGCACCGGGTCGGCGGCCAGGGCGATCAGCCCGCAGCTCGCCGCGGACAGGAGGCCGGTCCAGACGACGAGCGCCGACAGGGACAGGCGCCGCGCCAGGGCGGGCCAGGCCGGGGTCATCGCCAGGGTCGTGACGGCAGGGGCCGCGAGCACCGCGGCGGTCCAGAAGGCGGGCGAGGCGCCGATCCGATCGACGTCCATCCGGGCGATCTGGAGGCCCAGGACCGGGAGCAGGGCGAGCGGCGCCGCGGTCACGGCGACCTGGAGCAGCACCAGGGCGGCGAGCCCGGCGGGGCCGACGGGCGGTCTCACGGGCGACCTCACGGGCGACCTCACGGGCGGTCTCACGGGAGCCGTCCGGCGTAGAGCGGGTTCGGGGCACGCCCGAGCCGGCTCGGCATCGAGGTCGAGAGCGTGGGCGCCGCCAGAAGCGGGGTCAGCACTTCCTTGAAGGGCGCCGTCTCGCGCTCAAGGATGCAGTCGGCCACGAGCGCCTTGCGCCCGGACGGCGCGTCGGCCTCGTCGAGCGTGCGCTCGACGGCGGCGACGAGGAGCCGCCGGGCCTGCGCCAGGGTGAAGCCGGTCCCGGCCGCCGCGAACGCCTCCGCCACCGCCCGCAGGGCGACGTCGATCGCGAGGGTCTGGGCGTAGGCGACGAGGTCGTCGGGCCGGCGCAGCAGCAGCGTGTTCCGGAGCGGATCGGTGACCAGGTAGGCGGGGACGGGCAGGCCGATCCCGGCGAGCCAGTCGGGCGCGGTGCGTACCGTGTCGTGATCGCGCAGGATCAGGCGGTGGGGCCGCCCGCCCGCGAACGCCACGAGGGCGTTCTGGCCGTGCAGCTCCGGCACGAAGCCGAGGCAGGCGCAGCGCAGGACGGTCCCGAGCACGAGCCCGGCGAGGTCCGAGAACAGGGCGGCGAGGTCCGGCGCGTCCCCGGCGACCGCCCGAACCGCTGTCGGCACGCCGCCCTGCGGCGCGACCGCCAGGCTCGCGAGCGGCACCGCGGGACCGCCCGGCGGCAGACGCCGCAAGGCGCAGCCGAGCAGGCCGGGGCGCTCGGCATAGAGGTCGCCATCGGCCTCCGCGAAGTGCCAGAATCCGGTCTCGTCGGCGATCTCGACCGACCGGCCGAGGACCGGATCGCGGGCGAGGGCCGCGGCGAGGAGGGCGGCCCCGTGCAGGCCGTTGTGGAGCGATTGCGGCGGCAGGAGGCGGCGGACCCCGAGCGTGCGCACGTCGAGGGGCAGCTTGAGGTGGAGGCCTGGGCGCGACGGCAGCGCCACCGTGCGCAGCGACGAGGTCGCCGCGACGAGGGGGCCGCGGAAGTCCAGGATCGCGAGCCGCCCGTCGCCGAGCTCCGGGGCGAAGCGCCCGGGCAGGACGTGCTCGGCCTGCCAGGGGTGGAGCGGAACGGCGACGTGTGACGCGCCGAGGCCGCGGGCTTCCATCTCGCGGGCGAGCAGGGCCTGCTGCGGGGGGTCGAGGAGGGCGGCGGCGGGTCCCGATTGTCCGGCGCCCGGCGAGCCGGCGAGCCGGTCGCGGGCGAGCGCGCACCAGGACAGGGCGAAGTACCGCCCGGCCTCGGCGCCGTAGGCGAGGCTCTGCGCGCGGTCGAGGCCGTGGCGCGCGCGGGCCAGCGGGTGGAACGGCCGGTCGCGCCAGGCCGCGAGCCGCTCCCAGGCGAGGGGCGCGGCGAACGGATCGTCCGCGAGGGCCTGCGTCGCCAGGGCATCGGTCGCCGCTTCCCGGTCGGGCAGGTCGTCGACGAGGCGCGCCATCTCGTCGAGGGTACGGCGACGCACGGCGGGCGCCAGCTCGGGCAGCGCGTCGAGCGCCATGGCGAGAAGCCCCGGCGCGTCGAGGTCGCGCCCATCGCGGGCGGCCTCGTAGCGGGCGGCCCCCGCGAGCCGCACGCCGTCCCGCCAGCCGTCCGGCCGCACGCGGGCGCGCAGATGGCCCGGCCCGAGCGCGAGGGCGTAGTCGCGCGTCCCGTCGCCGTCCGGGGGCCCGAGGACGCCCCGGCTGCGGAAGCCCGCGACGTCCTCGATCCAGAGCGAGTCGAACAGCTCGGCCAGCACCTCCCGGGCGAGGTCCGGGGCAAGATCCGGGGCAAGATTCGGGGCGTGCGGCGCGGCGGCGGTCGGTCCGGGCATCGGGCGCGCCCTCAGAAGAGCGGCAGCACGGTGCCGGCGCCCGCGGCCTCGGCGTGGCGCAGGACCGCGCGGGCGCAGGCGATGTCGTCGATCGCCATGCCCATCGGGTTGAGCAGGATGATCTCCTCGTCGCTCTCCCGCCCGGGCCGGCGCCCGACCACGATCTCGCCGAGCTCGGCGTGCAGCCGGTCACGGGAGAACTCGCCGGCTTCGACGAGCAGGTTGATGATCTTCTTCTCCCGGTTGCACTGGTCCCAGTCGTCCACGACGACCTTGTCGGCCTTCAGGAAGACCTCGCGCTCGACGTCCATGATCGAGACGTTGGCGAGCAGCGTGCCGGGGCTGAGCCAGCGGTAGGGCAGGTAGGGCGTGTCGGTGACGGTGCAGGTGACGACGACCGGGCAGTCGCGGACCGCCGCCTCGGCGCTCGGCGCGACGACGGTGCGCAGGCGCGGGAATCGGTCGCGCAGCGCGCCTGAGAGATCCTCGGCCGCCTCCCGGCGCAGGTCGAAGAGGCGCACCCGCTCCAGGCTGGGGAACTGCTCGGCGAGCGTCTGGGCCTGCCGGGCGGCGATCGGGCCGCAGCCGATCAGCGCGGCCTCCGCGAAGCCTCGCCGCGCGAGGTGGCGCACGGCCAGCCCGGTGACGGCGGCGGTGCGCATGGCGCTGATCAGGGCCGCTTCCATGACGGCGACCGGATGGTTGGTCTCGGGATCGTTGAGCACGATCACCGCGCTGGCGCGCTCGAGGCCCCGCGCCGACGGGTTGTCGTGCTTCGAGCCGATCCACTTGAGACCGGCCACCGGCTGCTCGCCGCCGATCCAGGCCGGCATCGCGATGATGCGGTCGGCGATGTGGGGCGCACGCGGGCTGCGCAGGTAGGGTTTCAGCGGCTGGACGAAATCGCGGGCCGCGTGGAGGCGAAAACCCTCCTCGATCGCCGCCATGTAGAGGTCGGAGCGGTCGCCCCCGATCCCGATGATGTCGGAGCGCGAGAGGTAGCGCAGGCTGGCAGAGGCCATCGCGGTGGTCCTTTCGTTGGTCGTGGGGAGAGGGGCGCGCCGCGCGGGGGTCAGGCGGCGGAGCGGGTCGCGAGGCGGCGGTAGGAGGCCTCGAAGGACTTGGTCAGGCGCCGCTCCGGTGCCGGCCAGTTCGGGTCGTAGACCGTGTCGAGGTAGCGCTCGCCCCGATCGGGCAGCAGCGTCACGATCCGCGCGCCGCGGCCGAGATGCGGGATCAGCTTCTGGATCGCCGCCACGACGGTGCCGGAGGAGCCGCCCGCCAGGATGCCCTGGCGCTCCACCAGACGGCGGCAGCCGAGGGTGGATTCCCAGTCGGTCGCGTGGATCACCGCGTCGACCTCGGGCAGCGAGAGCTGCTCGGGCACGCGGCTCGCGCCGATGCCCGGGATGTCGCGCCGCCCGCCCGGCCCGCCGAAGATGACCGATCCGTCGAGGTCGACGGCGACGACCTCGATCCGCGGCCAGCGCTCGCGCAGGCGGCGCGCCATGCCCATCAGGGTGCCGCAGGTCGAGACGGCGGCGACGAGGTGGGTCGGCTCCGCCGGCATCTCGCGCACGATCTCGGCGCCGATGCCGTGGTAATGGGCCCGCCAGTTGTCGGGATTGGCGTATTGGTTGAGCCAGACGGCGCCCGGGATGGTCCGCGACAGTTCCGCCACCCGCCGCACCCGGGTGTGCAGGTAGCCGCCGCCCTCGTCCTTCTCCCGCACCATGTCGACCCGGCCCCCGAAGGCCTCGATCAGGCGGCAATTGGTCGGCGCGATGTTCGGGTCGACGACGGCCGTGAACGGGATGCCGACGCGCTGGGCGATCATCGCGAGCGCGATGGCGAGGTTGCCCGACGAACTCTCGACGAGGTGGCTCCGCGCCGTCACCCGGCCGGCGGCCAGCGCCTGCGAGACCATGTAGTGGGCGGTGCGGTCCTTCACGCTGCCGCCGACGTTCAGCATCTCGAGCTTGGCGAAGACCGGGACGACCTCCGGCGGGAACAACCTGTCGAGAGCGACGAGCGGCGTGTCTCCGACACGGATCTCAAGCGCCGGCTTCATGGACAACTCCCCGTCTGGCGTTTGTTCGATATCGGGCATGACTTCGGCAGACGAAACCGGGTTTTTGCCCGTCCTCGTGAGAAGTCGCCCCGATGTGCGGCGTACATAGCCACGAAGATGCGTCATTCAAGAGATTTTTCAACGATCATTACAATCAATTCTTATTCTAGATTGCTATGATCGCGAGACGACGTCCGGATCGGAATTCGACAAATTCGATGGAGCGGGATTTCCCGATGCCCGCCAGGCGATTGCGATGCCCGGCCGGCGCTTGCCGGCACCGGGCCGATCCGCCCGCATCTCCGGATCGGTCACAATGCCGCAGGGGGAGAAGTGACGACACGTCCAACCACAGCAGCAACCATAAGACAGGCGCCCTGATGGAGGTCGCAGTTTAGAGGTATTATATTTTAAATATTGTGCTCGAACGGCCACAATCATGCGGATAACCGCGTCGATCGATCACGAAATCGTTGCGCGCCACGCGGAGATACCGAATAGCAAACTGCGCCGACGGCACGCCGGCGCTCGAACTACCATTTGCTGGATCATCATCGCATGCGGCACGCCCGACGCCCCCGTCCCCGGAACCGCCGCCTCGGAGCCGGCCTCGGTCTGGCCACGCTGGCGCTGCCGTGCCTCGTGCAGGGCGCGCTCGCCGAAGGCGACATCCGCCTCGACGAGATCACGGTGGCGGGCAGTGGCGGCGCCAAGCGCGCCGACCGGCCCGCCCCGCCGACCGGCGTGGTCGGGCCGCCGCCCCCGGCCTATGCGGGCGGCGACGTCGGCTCCGGGTCGCGCCTCGGGCTCCTCGGCAACCGCAACGTCTTCGACCAGCCCTTCAGCGCGACGAGCTACACGGAGAAGCTGATCCGCGACCAGCAGGCGCGCAGCGTCCAGGACGTGGTCAACAACGACCCGTCGATCCGCACCAACGTGCCGGCCTTCTCGGGCATTCTCGGCTTCTTCATCCGCGGCTTCCCGGTCTTCGCCCAGGACATGGCGTTCAACGGCCTGTTCGGCGTCGCCGATGCGTTCAACCCGGCGATCGAGCCGATCGAGCGCGTCGAGGTTCTGCGGGGTCCCTCGACGCTCCTCTCCGGCGTGCCGCCCTTCGGCAATATCGGCGGCAGCATCAACCTGATCCCGAAGCGGGCGGGAGACGATCCGCTCACCCGCGTCACGCTCGGCTACGGGTCCACCGCCCAGGTGTACAAGGCCGTCGACGTCAGCCGCCGGTTCGGCGACGCGAAGGAGTGGGGCCTGCGCTTCAACGGCGCCTTCAACAACGGCCACACACCGATCGACAACCAGAGCCTGCACTTCGGCGTCGCCGCGCTCGCCCTCGACTATCGCGGCGAGCGCCTGCGGGCGAGCCTCGATCTCGGCTATCAGGAGCTCGACTTCACGTCGCCGCTGCGCAACCGCAACGTGGCCGCGGGCGTGCGGATTCCCCGCGCGCCCGACCTGACCCTCAACCAGCAGCAGCCCTGGGAGTACCGCGACAGCGCCAACCAGCAGCTCGCCACCCGGGTCGAGTACGACCTGACCCCGGACCTGACGCTCTACGGCGCCTACGGCGTGTCGAACTTCCGCCAGGAATACTTCGGCGGCGTCCTGACGATCTTCAACGCGCGGGGCGACTACCGCGACCCGATCAGCTACCTGCCGTTCCACATCGTCAACCAGACGGCCGAGGCGGGCCTGCGCGGCACGGTCGAGACCGGGCCGGTCAAGCACAGCTTCGGGCTCGCCGCGGTCGGGTTCTGGCAGGACCTCGCCCAGCCCCCGGCCCAGACCGTCGGGCCGACGATCATCTCGAACCTCTACGATCCGACCTACGTCGCGCCGCGCTCCACCTTCGGTCTCTCGAACGCGACCCCGCGCACGTCGAGCCGGATCAACCGCAGCATCGCCGTCGCCGATACGCTGTCGATCCTCGACGACCGGGTGCTTCTCACCCTGGGTGGCCGCTGGCAGAGCCTCGACGTCAACTCCTACAATCCGGCCACCGGGTACCGGACCGGCTCGAGCGAGAGCGGTGCCTTCTCGCCGGGCGTCGGCCTCGTGGTGAAGCCCTGGGAGAAGCTGTCGCTCTATGCCAACTACATCGAGGGCCTGACCTCGCCGGCCGCGCCGGTCAACGCGGTCAATGCCTCCGCGGCCTTCCCGGCCTTCGTCTCGCGGCAGACCGAAATCGGCGCGAAGTACGATTTCGGGACCGTCGGCGTCGGCTTCGCCGCCTTCGAGATCGAGCAGCCCTTCGGCTTCCTCGATTCGCGCAGCCTGGTCTTCTCCGTCGACGGCCGCCAGCGCAACAGCGGCGTCGAGCTGACGGTGTTCGGCGAGCCGATGCCCGGGGTGCGGCTCCTCGGCGGCGTCACCCTGCTCGACGGGGTGCAGGTGCGCTCGCAGGATCCGCGCAATGTCGGCCGGACCGCGGTCGGCGTGCCGGATGTGCAGCTCAACCTCTACGGTGAATACGACCTGCCCGCGAGCCTCGTCCCCGGACTGACCCTCACCGGGCGGGTCATCTACACCTCGGCGCAGTACTACGACCTCGCCAACAGCCAGAAGATCCCCGACTGGGCGACGCTCGACCTCGGCCTGCGCTATAACACCGTGTTCCAGGATCGGCCGCTGACCCTGCGGGCGAACGTCGTCAACGTGACGGGCCACAACTACTGGGCTTCGACGGGCCGCGGCATTCTCAGCCAAGGGACCCCGCGAACGTTTCTGCTCTCCGCCTCTATGGATTTTTAGAATCCGGATAGATGCAATAAGTTCAGGGCTATCATACGATTTCCGACCGGTCGCATCGTGAGGGACGGGATCGTGCTCTGCGAGGTCGAGGTCTTGCCGCTCACCTCACCGAAGCAACGATCGGCCACGGCGGTGCGCGCCGCGGCCGATCGGGATTTCCAGCATTGGTTGTCCAAGGCCACACAGCGTTTCGAATTGGCGCAGGAGGCCGTCGATCGGGAATACGGCAAGGACGCCACGTTCGATCCGCACCGGACCACCGAACAATCCCCGGGGGCCCCGGCCGCAGTTGCCACGGTCTGACGATCCGCCTGCAGCACCTCGAGCCCCGCGAGTCTCGCGCTCGCTCATCCGGACCCATCCCATGGCGGACCTCCCGCGTTCCGCAGAACAGGGGAGTGTGCCATTCCCGCTTGGCTCAGGTGGGACATTCGAACTGCACGCCTACAAACATGATTCGCATAAGTAATATTATGGAACATAAACCTCGTTTTCCAGCGGTTCAGCGCGGCAGCTCGATCGTGACGCCGAGATCGATGCCGTCCAGCCGCGACTGAGCCCGATCGGTCGTGAATGCGGGGGCAGCGAGCTGACCCGCTACGGCCAGGCAGGCGCGATCGCCAAGCGACAGGTCAGTCGCCCGGGTGAGCGTCCGAAGGCCCGCGCAGCGTGCTGACGCAGGCCGTCGACCGGACCGTCTGCGCTACCAGCAACGCGGATTATTACGAGTTCGTCGGCAGAGCGCCTTGCACGGCGAACGACGCCCTCACCATCAGATACAACATCTATACCTCTCCGAATTACTTCGATACCCGCGCCCCGGGCACCGACGTCTCCAGGATCATGAAATATGCCATTCCCGAAGGCACCTTCGGCCTGTTCCCGAGCGGTCTGACGTTGTCGTCGGAGGTCGGGCATTATTTTCTTGGAATGTCGAACGCATCGTTCGGCCGGTTCAACCTGTCCAACTACACCTATGGAAATATCGGCATCTCATACACGGTAAAGTCTGTCACACTGGACTTGCGCTACCACGACGCTGACGAAGACGTAGTGCGGCACGATCACCGCGCAGCCGCGCGGCATCGCCAACGGGACGTTCCAGTCCGACTGGTGCGGTGCGGCCGTCATCGCGACCTTGTCCTTCGACGTGACGTCCAAGGATCCCGGGATCTTCGCCAGGGACGACGCGGCCGTTCCCGCGGTCCCGGCCCGGACGGGCGACGCCGAGAAGGCGGCGGCCCGGTAGCGTCACCTGCGGAGCGTCGCGAAGACCGGGCCGACGGGAAAGGACGGCAAGTGCCGGGGGATCACGCTGCGGGCGGGCGCCCGGGACCGACGATTCGCGCGAGCCGCGACAGGCTGCGGTCCGGCCGGACGCAGACCGACCAATCGGCGAAGGCGGACGACGTTCCCGGAGGCCCCGCACCGTCACGCGGATCGTCGGAGGGGTTGATGGCACAGAAGGCGGCGTCGAGGGCGAGCGCCAGCGTCCAGGCCCGCCCGGGATCCCCCGCGAGGATCCCGGCCCGAAGGGCGGGGCTCCCGATCCGGGCGCTGAGGGCGGCCTCGTCCTCGAACGGCATGAGGGTCACGACCGGGGCGAAGCCGTGCCCGCGCACGAGGGCCATGTCGTCCCGACAGAGATCGAGGACGAGCGGCCCCATCCCGGGGGCCCGGGTGGGGGTTGCCGGCCGGCCTTCCCCAAAGACCAGTTCCGCACCGGCCGCGAGGTCGGCGCGCAGGGCCGTCTCCAGCCCGGCGGCGTGGGCCGCGGAATGCGCCGGGCCGATCTGCGTGCCCGGATCCAGCGGGTCGCCGGCGCGCATCGCGGCGGCGGCGTCACGAAGGGCCTCGCGCAGGGCGCTCCGCATCTCGGCATGGACGTGGAGGCGGGTCTGGCTCGCGAAGGTCGAGCGCAGCCAGGTCCCGTGCCCGTGCAGGATCGCGGCGGCGGCCCGGTCGACGTCGGCGCCCGGCAGCACGATCGTGGCGGTCTTGGCCGCCCCGAGGCCGGCGCCCAGGTCGAGATCGAAGTCGAGATCGAGATCGTTCCGGGTCTCGCAGGGCTCGGACTGCAGGCCGGGATGGGCCCGCAGCAGGCGGGCGGTCTCGCGATCGCCGCGCAGCACGGTCAGCGTCCCCCGCGGCAGGCCCGCCCGGACGAAGAGCTCCGCGACGGCCGCGCTCGTCCGGGCGGCGCCCGGATCGGCGGCGTAGAGGACCGCATTGCCGCAGGCCAGGGCGGCCGCCTGCTCGCACAGGCCGAGGATCGCCGCGCTCCAATGCCCCGTCGCGGCGATGAGGCCGAGCGGCTCCCGGGTCCGGCGGCCGAGCCGCCCCTGCCCGAGCTCCACCTGGGTCGCCGCATTCCCCTCGGCAAGCCCGGCGGCGGAATCGAGCAGGCGGATCGCCCGCGGCAGGTCGATGCCCGCGATCTGGCGGACCGGGCGGCCCGTCTCGCGGGCCTCCAGGCGGGCGAGGTCCGGCCCTTCGGCCCGCAGGAGCTCGGCGCAAGCGGACAGGATCGGGGCGCGGCTCGGCCCACCCACCGACCGCCAGGCGCGAAAGCCGGCCCGGGCCGCGTCGACGGCCCCGCGGATCTCCGCCTCCCGGGCGGGAAGGAAGCGGGAGATTTCCTCGCCGGTGGCCGGGCTAAGATGCCGGATGGCCTCCGGCGCGGCGCCGGGCGCCGCCACGCGGATCGGCCGCACCCCGCCAGCCCCCGCTTCGCCAAGCCCGGGAGAGGCGCCGGCGTCCGGCCCCGCGAGCAGGCCGTCGATGAAGGCGTGCACGACCGCGCGGGCGGCCGCACCGCCGGCCCCGGCTTGCCCCGGCGTGGCGTTCGCCACGTGGGAGCGCAACCAGAGGCCGTCGATCATCGCGGCGATCATCGTGGCATCGAGTGCGACGCAATCGGCGGGCACCAGGCCCCGCAGGCCGTGGCGCAGGTTGGTGATCATCCGCCGCTGGTAGATCGCCTGGACGCGCTGGTAGCGCGGCGAATGGGCCATCTGGCCCCAGAAGGCGAGCCAGACGGCGCTCGTGCGCCGGTCGAACTCCTCGTCGGCCAGGGCGGCGTCGCAGACCGCAAAGAGCCGTTCCCGCCCAGTCCGGGACGCCGCCAGCCTGCGGGCGGTCGCCCCGGCGAGGCGGGCCGCCATGAAGCGCAGGGTGGCCTCGAGCAGCCCGTCCTTGTCGCCGAAATAGTGGGCGAACAGCCCGGCCGAAACGTTCGCGCGCCGGGCGATCTCGCTGAGCGAGGCGGCCTTGAAGCCCACCTCCGCGAGGGTCTCGATCGTCGCCTCGACGAGATGGCGGCGGCGCGCCGCCTCGAAGGTCTGCATCGGGCTGGTCTGGATGGGGTTCGGCCGGGTCATCGCCGTCCTTGTGCCGGAAAGTCCGGCCCGCTCGCGTCGCCGAGCCTCCGGAGGGAGATTGAACAGTCGTTCAATTCGATGCGCCGCGCAATGGCAGCCCCGAATCGGATCGCTCTACCGACCACCTGATACTCCTATCCCGTGAGAGTATTCATTTGCTGCTCCGCACAAAAATCCGGCATAAATGCTTGCATTGCGCCATCGATGACAGAAAAAAGTGCGTGACATCGCGGGTTGCGTTGGATTGAATGACCATTCAACGGGCCTGCCGCAACGGGATGGCGGGGCTCCGCGACAGGGGGTTGTCATGCGCCGTTTCGCAACCGGAGCCCTCCTCGGCACGGCACTGGGGATCTCGTCCTTCGTCACCGCGGCCGCGGCGGATCCCGCCTCCTGCAAGACCGTGCGGTTCGCCGATGTGGGCTGGACCGACATCACCGCCACCACGGCGCTCGCCTCCCGCGTCCTGGCCGGCCTCGGCTACGCCCCCAAGACCCAGACCCTGTCGGTCCCGGTCACCTACGCCTCGCTCAGGGCGAAAACCATCGACGTCTTCCTCGGCAACTGGATGCCCACCATGGCGGCCGACCGGAAGCCCTACCTCGAGTCCCATGCCATCGAGGTCCTCGGCCCGAACCTGACCGGGGCGAAATACACCCTCGCGGTACCGGACTATCTCTACGACGCCGGCCTCAAGAGCTTCGCCGACATCGCCAAGTTCCGTCGCCAGCTCAAGGGCAAGATCTACGGCATCGAGCCCGGCAACGACGGCAACCGGACGATCCTGACGATCATCAAGGACAACACCTACGGCCTCGGCACCTTCGACCTCGTCGAGTCGAGCGAGCAGGGCATGCTCGCCCAGGTGGACCGGGCGATCCGGCGCAAGGAGCCGATCCTGTTCCTCGGCTGGGAGCCCCATCCGATGAACACCAAGTTCGCGATCCGCCACCTCTCCGGGGGCGACGACACGTTCGGACCGAATTACGGCGGAGCCGAGGTCTTCACCAACCTGCGCGCCGGCTACGGTGCCGAATGTCCGAACCTCGGCCGGTTCTTCAAGAACCTGACCTTCGACCTGAAGACCGAGAACGCGGTGATGGGGTCGATCCTGTTCGACGGGCTCGATCCCGATAAGGCCGCCGACCAGTGGCTGAAGGCCGATCCGGAGGCCTGGACGCGCTGGCTGTCCGGCGTCGAGACCCTCGACGGAAAGCCCGGCCTGCCCGCCGTACGGGAGGCCCTCGGCGTCGAATAAGGCTTTCGACTTGTAACGCCTTCGACTTGGTCGCCGGCCATGCGCCGGCTTTCCTCCCCTTTCGTTACGCGGCGGATCGGCGCTCATGTACGACTGGATCGTCTCCCATAAGATCTCCCTCGGCATCTGGCTCAAGGACGGCGTCGACTTCCTGAACAGCCATGGGCAGGGCTTTTTCGACCTGATCTCCACGGTGCTCGGCGCGATGGTGCAGGGCCTGACCGACGGGCTGCTGGCGGTGCCGCCGCTCGCCCTGATCGGCCTGTTCTCGGCGGCGGCCTATCTCCTCCACCGCTCGGTGGGCCTGTCGGTGTTCATCGTCGCCTCCCTGCTGCTCGTGGTGAACCTCGGCTACTGGGAGGCCACGATGGAAACGCTGTCGCTGGTGATCTGGTCGACGGCGACCTGCGTGCTGATCGGCGTGCCGGTGGGGATCGTGGCGGCGCACCGGCCGCTCTTCTACGCGGCGATCCGCCCGTTCCTCGACCTGATGCAGACGATCCCGACCTTCGTCTACCTGATCCCGACCCTGGTGCTGTTCGGGCTCGGGACCGTGCCGGGCATCATCTCCACGGTGATCTTCGCCCTGCCGGCGCCGATCCGGCTGACGCAGCTCGGCATCGCCTCGGTTCCCCCGAGCCTGCGGGAGGCCGCCCTCGCCTACGGGGCGACGCGCTGGCAGATGCTGGTCAAGGTCGAGCTTCCGAGCGCGATGCCGACCATCCTGGCCGGCATCACCCAGTGCATCATGCTGAGCCTGTCGATGGTGGTGATCGCCGCGCTGGTCGGCGCCGACGGCCTCGGCAAGCCGGTCGTGCGCGCCCTCAACACCGTCAACATCGCCATGGGCTTCGAAGCGGGGCTCGCGATCGTGGTGCTGGCGATCATCCTCGATCGCGTGTGCAAGCGGCCCGCGCCGCGCAACGGGAGGAGCTCTCCATGAAGACCGGATCATGGAGGACCGGATCATGAGCATCGCCGACGCGACGTCCTTCGCCGCCGCAACCCCCGTCCTTGCGCAGGCCGGCGCCGCGCCGAACGCCGTCGAATTGCGCGACGTCGACATCGCGTTCGGGCGCAACGTCAAGGCCGCCCTGGCCCTGTCCGACCAGGGCGCCACCCGGGACGAGATCCGCCGCCGGACCGATACCCTGATGGGCACGTTCAAGGTCGATCTCGACGTCAAGCGGGGCGAGATCTGCGTGCTGATGGGCCTGTCCGGCTCGGGCAAGTCGACGATCCTGCGGGCGATCAACGGGCTCAACCGCGTGGCGCGCGGCCACGTCCTGGTCCAGCACCGCGGCGCGGCGGTGGACCTGACCCGATGCCGCGCTTCCGTGCTGCGGGACGTGCGGCTGAACACCGTCTCGATGGTGTTCCAACAATTCGGGCTGCTGCCCTGGCGCAGCGTGCGCGACAATGTCGGCTTCGGCCTCGAACTGCGCGGCATACCGGCCGCCGAGCGGCGGCGGGTCGTGGACGAGAAGCTCGAGATGGTCGGGCTGGCGAGTTGGGCGGACAAGGCGGTCCAGGAGCTCTCCGGCGGCATGCAGCAACGGGTCGGCCTCGCCCGCGCCTTCGCGACGGAGGCCGACATCCTGCTGATGGACGAGCCGTTCTCGGCTCTCGATCCGCTGATCCGCGACAAGCTGCAGGACGACCTCCTGGAGCTACAGCGCCGGCTCAACCGGACGATCGTGTTCGTCAGCCACGACCTCGGCGAGGCGCTCAAGCTCGGCAACCGCATCGCCATCATGGAGGGCGGCCACGTCGTCCAGTTCGGCACCCCGGCCGACATCGTGCTGAGGCCGGCCAACGCCTACGTGGCCGAATTCGTCAAGCACATGAACCCGCTCGAGGTGCTCGACAGCGGCACGGTGATGACGCCGGCCGCGGACCTGCGGCGGGAGGGCGACACGGTCCTCCTCGACCGCGGCGGCACCGTGCGCCTGCGCCTCGGCGCCGACGGGTGCCCGGTCATGGCGCAGGTCGGGAACCGTCAGGAGCCGCTGTCGCGCGTCGACCGGGCGGGGAGCTGCGGCGATGCCGGGGGGATCGTCGTCGCCCCGATGGCGCTGCCGCTGCGGGCGACGATCGACCTGCGCCTGCGCTCGCCCTACCCGATCGTGTTCGTGGACGAGCTCGGCCGCCTCGCCGGCCTGTGCGACCACGCCGAGATCTACCGCGGCCTCCTCCAGAACACCTGATCGCCAACCCCTCGTCGCCCCGTCCGCCCCCGCCCCGCGAGGATGCCGCCATGCCGCCGCCAGACATGCTCACGCCGGAGACCCGCCGCCCCTTCATCGACGGGCGCCCCGCCGCCGAGGCCGGGCGCCGCACCTTCCGGTCGATCAACCCGGCGACCGGGGAGGTCCTGGCCGAGGTCGAGCATTCCACCCGCGAGGACCTGGAGGCGGCGGTCGCGGCCGCCGCGCGGGGCCAGGCGGTGTGGGCCGCCTTGCCCGCCCGCGAGCGCGGCCGGGTGATGATGCGCGCCGTCGCGCTCCTGCGCGAGCGCAACGAGGCGCTCGCCCGCCTCGAAAGCCTCGACACCGGCAAGCCGATCGCCGAGACCCGGTCGGTCGACATCGCCACCGGCGCCGACGTGCTCGAATATTACGCAGGCCTCGCGGCCGCCATCGAGGGACGGCAGATCCCGCTGCGGGAGACCGCCTTCGCCTATACGCGCCGGGAGCCCCTCGGGATCGTCGCGGGGATCGGCGCCTGGAACTACCCGATCCAGATCGCACTCTGGAAATCCGCCCCCGCCCTCGCGGCGGGCAACGCCATGCTGTTCAAGCCGAGCGAGGTGACGCCGCTCAGCGCGCTGGCCCTCGCCGGGATCTACGCGGAGGCCGGGCTGCCCGACGGCGTCTTCAGCGTCCTGCCGGGGCTCGGCGGCGAGATCGGAGCCTGGCTCACCGGGCATCCGGCGGTGGCGAAGGTCTCGTTCACCGGCGGCACCGAGACCGGCGCCAAGGTGATGGCGGCGGCCGCCGGCTCGACCCTCAAGGAGGTGACGCTGGAACTCGGCGGCAAGTCGCCGCTCCTCGTCCTCGACGATGCCGACCTGGAGCGCGCCGCCGACATCGCGGTAGCGGCGAACTTCTTCAGCGCGGGGCAGGTCTGCACCAACGGGACGCGGGTCTTCGTCCCCCGCCCCCTGATGGCGGCGTTCGAGAGCTTGGTCCTGGCGCGGGTCGCCCGCATCCGGCTCGGCGACCCGCTCGACGAGACCACCAATTTCGGCCCGCTGGCGAGCCACGCCCACCGGGACAAGGTCCTGTCCTTCATCCGCTCCGGGGTGGAGCAAGGCGCCCGCCTCCTCGCCGGCGGCGAGGCGGTCGGCGGCCGTTTCGCGGCGGGGGCCTACGTCGCCCCGACGGTGTTCAGCGGGTGCCGCGACGACATGACGATCGTGCGCGAAGAAATCTTCGGCCCGGTGATGACCCTGCTGGCCTACGAGGACGAGGGCGAGGCCCTCGCGCGGGCCAACGCCACCCGCTACGGCCTCGCCGCGGGCGTTGTCACCCGCGACCTCGCCCGCGCCCACCGGATCGTCCACCGCCTCGAGGCCGGCATCTGCTGGATCAACACCTGGGGGGAATCGCCCCCCGAGATGCCGGTGGGCGGGTTCAAGCAATCGGGGCTCGGCCGGGAGAACGGCGTCGAGGCCCTCGACCGCTACACCCGCACCAAGTCGATCCAGGTCGAGCTGGGCGATTTTGCGCCGCTGTTCTGATCCTGGACGCCGCAGCCCGGACCCCGACATCGAGACGGATTCGAGACACCATGCCCGAGACGCGCGTCAGCGAGTACGACTTCATCATCGTCGGAGCGGGATCGGCCGGCAACGTGCTGGCGACGCGGCTCACCGAGGATCCCGAGACGAGCGTGCTGCTGCTGGAGGCCGGCGGGCCCGATCACCGGCTCGACTTCCGTACCCAGATGCCGGCAGCCCTCGCCTATCCGCTCCAGGGCCGGCGCTACAACTGGGGCTATCTCACCGATCCCGAGCCGCACATGAACGGGCGCCGGATGGAATGCGGGCGCGGCAAGGGGCTCGGCGGCTCCTCGCTCATCAACGGCATGTGCTACATCCGGGGCAACGCCCTCGACTACGACGGCTGGGCGCAGATGCCGGGCCTGGCCGGGTGGTCGTACCAGGATTGCCTGCCCTACTTCCGCAAGGCAGAGAGCCGCGACAGCGGCCCGGATCCGTATCACGGTGGCGACGGCCCCTTGAGCGTCACCACGGCGAAGCCCGGCCACAACGTCCTGTTCGAGGCGATGATCGAGGCCGGGGTGCAGGCGGGCTATCCCCGCACCCCCGACCTGAACGGCTACCGGCAGGAGGGCTTCGGCCCGATGGACCGGACCGTGACCCCGTCGGGACGCCGCTCCAGCACCGCCCGCGGCTATCTCGACCAGGCGCGGGGACGGCAAAACCTCACCATCGTCACCCACGCCCTGACCGAGCGGGTTCTGTTCGAGGGCAAGCGAGCCACGGGCGTCGCCTACCGGCGCCGGGGGAGCGGATTGGAGACGGCGCGGGCGCGCCGCGAGGTGCTGGTCTGCTCCGGGGCGATCGCCTCGCCGCAACTCCTGCAACGCTCCGGCATCGGCCCGGCCGATCTCCTGCGCGGCCTCGACATCCCGGTCGTGCAGGATCTTCCGGGCGTCGGCGAGAATCTCCAGGATCACCTGGAGATCTACGTCCAGTACGAATGCCTGAAGCCGGTCTCGCTGGCCCCGGCCCTGAAACTCCGCAACCAGCCTCTGATCGGGGCGCAATGGCTGTTCGCCGGCACCGGGATCGGAGCCAGCAACCAGTTCGAGGCGGGGGGCTTCATCCGGTCGAGTGAGGAGTTCGGCTGGCCGAACCTGCAATATCACTTCCTGCCGCTGGCCATCGATTACAACGGCAGCAACGCAATCGAGACGCACGGCTTCCAGGCCCATGTCGGCTCGATGCGCTCGCCGAGCCGCGGGCGGGTGCGGCTCGTCTCCCGTGATCCCGCCGACCATCCCAGCATCCTGTTCAACTACATGTCGACGGAGCAGGACCGGCGCGAATTCCGGGACGCGGTCCGCATCACCCGCGAGATCATGGCGCAGCCGGCGCTCGATCCCTATCGCGGCCGCGAGATCAGCCCGGGGCCGGGCGTGCGCAGCGACGCCGAGATCGACGCCTTCGTGCGCGCCCGCGGCGAGACCGCCTATCATCCCTCGGGCTCGTGCCGGATGGGCATGGATGCCATGGCGGTGGTGGATGCGGAGGGGCGGGTCCACGGCCTCGACGGATTGCGGGTCGTGGACGCCTCGATCATGCCGCTGATCGTGACCGGCAACCTCAATGCGCCGACCATCATGATCGCCGAGACGATCGCCGACCGGATCCGGGGCCGGGCGCGGCTGCCGCGCAGCGACGCGCCCTACCATGTGGCCGGCGATGCGCCGGTCCGCCGCCTGCCCGCCCGGGCCGCCTGACGGCCCGCATCGTCGCTCCGAGTTACGCAAAGTCCGTACCGACGATGCGTGTCATCGCACCGTAACAGCTTGATCCTATGGGGTCGTCATTCGAGATGTCGACAGGCGACATGCCTGGCGTGACCCGATTCTTGACGATCTCATCGCGCTGACGAACAGCGATAATCTGCCCATGCGCCCTACGATCCGGGCCGTCCGTCCAACCCAAGCGACCAGGAAGTCTCCCATGATACGCTCGCCCCGCTGGCTCCTCGGCCTCGCCTTCCTCGGACTGATCGGTCAGGCGGACGGGGCCGAGCTGACGCACTGGCCCCGGGAGGCCGCCGGCCGGCTCGACGCGATGATCGCCGCGAACGCCAACTCGGGCGCCTACGCGGTCTTCGACATGGACAACACCAGCTACCGCTACGACCTGACCGAGGCGCTTCTGCCGTTCCTCGAGATGAAGGGCGTGCTGACGCGCGAGACCCTCGACCCTTCGCTCAAGCTGATCCCGTTCAAGGACAAGGACGGTCAGCGGGAGAGCCTGAACAGCTACTACAACCGGCTGTGCGAGATCGACGACCTCGTCTGCTATCCCTGGATCGCCCAGTCGTTCTCCGGCCTCACCCTGGCGCAGCTCAAGGGCTACATCGACGAGCTGATGAGCTACGGCAAGCCGATCCCGACGACCTATTACGACGGCGACACCCTCAAGACCACCGAGATCAACCCGCCCAAAATCTATCGCGGCATCCAGGAACTCTTCGCCAAGTTGCGGGAGAACGGGATCGAGGTCTACATCATGACGGCGGCGCACGAGGAGCTGGTGCGCATGGTCGCCTCCGATCCGCGCTACGGCTACAACGTCAAGCCGGAGAACGTGATCGGCGTGACGACGCTCCTCAAGGACCGTGCCACCGGCGCGCTGACGACGGCCCGCAAGCAGATCGCCGAGGGTCATTACGACCCGAAGGCCAACCTGCCGCTCGAGATCACGCCCTATCTGTGGACGCCGGCGACCTGGTTCGCCGGCAAGTACGCGGCGATCCTCACCTACATCGCCCCGTGGAAGAAGGCCGTCCTGGTCGCGGGCGACACGCCGAAGAGCGACGGATACATGCTTCTCCACGGGGTCGATCCGTCGAGGGGCGGCCTGCGCCTGTGGGTCGACCGGAAGACCAAGTACCGCACCGAGATCGACGCGATGCAGAAGGCCGCCGCGGCGGCCCAGGCCAGCAACGGGCTGCCTGCGACGGCGGACAAGAACTGGATCGTGGTCAAGCCGGACGACATCCAGTAGCGCCGGCTGAACCGCGGCGCGTTGTCTCGAAGGCTGAGTGGGTCGGGTCAGGCGGCGGCGGTCCCGGTCGGATCTGCTCCTTGGCGCTGGCCCGACTTTGCCCCGACCACCACGGGTGAGGCATCGTCGCCGCAGCCCACCTGGAACGGTCAGGCGGATGCTGCCCGGGCATCCCGCTTTCGCAACCGGCGCCAGCCGACGACGATGCCGGACACGGACGTCACGAGGCCGAGCGCCGCGAGTGCCCAGACGGCGACATCCCAGGCCGGCCGGCGGCGGATCAGGAAGCCGTAATCCCAGCTGTGCAGGCCGTTGAACAGCCAGCGGTAGAGGCGGGCGCTGCGATCCGTGCGGTTCAGGACCTCCCCGGTTGCCGGATCGACGTGGAACCAGGTTCCGTCCGCGTCGGAGAAGACGGCCCGCAGGACCGGGAGCAGCACCGTCCGGTGATGCCCGTACCAGTAGGCGTCTTCCCGGGTGAGGAGCGTGATCCGGGCCGGTCCGGCCTCCGGCATCAGCTGGCCGATCGCGCCGGCCAAGCGCTGTCGGCTCAAGCCTTCCGCCTCGCAGCAGGTCACCGTCCTCCCGTCGCGGCAGGCCGCCTGGGCGAGCGGCAGCCCGCCCACGTGGCGGAAGCGAATCTCCACGGCGTCCGGGCAGACGCCGCCGCGAAGCTCCGACACGCCGAGGTCGAGGCGCGGCGCGGTGACGCCCGCATAGCGCTCCAGCGTCGCCTGGCTCGGCGCCGGCGAAGCGAACCAGCGATTGGGGTTCACCGACAGCCAGCCGCTCACGATGAAGGTGAGGAGCGTGACGCCACCGACCGTGCCGGCCAAGTGATGCCACGCCATCCAGCCGCGATAGGGCGTCGGGCGCCCGTCCCGGTAGCGCCGCCTCACGCGCACGCGCAGCAGGCCGATCCAGAAGCCGCTGACGGCCGCCGCGATGGAGACGCCCGACACCCACAGCACCACGTCGCGCCACAGCCCGGCCTGCGCCCGCAGGGGCGTCAGGTAGATCCAGTGCGGGATCGCTCCGACCCAGTTCCAGAACCGCTCGCGGCCGGTCGTGTCGAGGGCGATCTCGCCCGTCCGCGCGGAGACGTAGAGCCGTGTGCCCTCGGCATCGCCGAGGGCGACGAGGTGGAACGGCCGGAGCGGATCGTAGCGCGCCGTGACGCTCCACTGATCGCGCGCGACCGTGCCGAGATCGACCGGGCGAACCGCCCGCGGGTCGTGGCCGGCGACGGCTCGCGCCGTCCCGGCCTCGACCGTCGGGATCGCACCCCCATCGACCGCCGAGAGGGTCCGGCGGGATCCATTCCATCCGGTGATCCGGTAGACGGGGAGCCGGTCGAGCATCGCGAGGCGCAGGTCCTGCGGGAAGCGGGCTTCGCCGGCCGCGGCGAGCGCCTCGGCCGGGGACAGCCGGATGCGCGCCCAGTCGAGCGACGGCAGGGCGGGGCGGCGCTCGGCCTCCTCCAGGGTCGGGAACCCGACATACATCATCACGAGACCCGAAACGAACCAGGTCGCGAACAGCAGGCAGGTCACGATCCCGAGCCAGCGGTGGCCCAGGTAGAGCCACCGCTTCAGACGCTTGACGGTCACGTGCCGGATCTCACCAGGCCACCGTATAGGCGACCTCGACGGACAACGGACGCCCGAGCTGCCACTTGTTGCCGACCCCGTTCACCGCGTCGCCGCTGATCGCATAGACCTTGTCGAACAGGTTGTAGACGCGCATCGAGAGCCGGGAATCCGCGGTGACCTGATGGTCGAGGGCGAGGTTGACGAGGTTGTAGGCCGGTCGCCGGGCCGTGTTGCCGAAATCGCTGTAGGTCGTGCCGACGTTCTGCAAACCGATCCGGGCGGTCCAGTCGCGGAAGAGATCCCAGGTCAGCCAGAGGTTGGCGACGCGCTCGGGCACGTCGATCGGCTGGTTGCCCGCATAGGAGACCGTGGATCCGTTCACGGCCTGGTCGAACCGGTCGTACTGGGCGTGAAGCAGGGCGATGTTGCCGTCGATCCGCCAGCCCGGCGCGATCCGCCAGCCGAGGGCGAATTCGATGCCCTGCGAGGATTGCTGGCCGACCTGGGTCGCGACGTTCGGCTGACCGGGCACGGCCGAGACCAGGTTGTCCTTGACGATCCGGTATCCGGCGAGCGTCCACTCGATCCCGCCATCGAAGGCGAGTCCCTTGGCTCCGACTTCGACTTGCTGCCCGGTGGAGAGCTTGAAGCCGGCCAACGACTGGTTGAGGGTGATCAGGCTGTTCACCGGATCGGTGGCGGTGCTGTACTGGGCGTACAAAGCCGTGTCCGGGGTCGGATTGTAGACCAGGCCGAACCGGTAGCCGAGCGAACGGTAGGTGCGCTCGAACGGCACGCCGGAGCGCAGATCCTCGCGCTGGAGCGTCGGCAGGTCGAAGCGGACCCCCGTCAGGAAGGACAGACGATCGGTGAGCACCAGACGGTCCTCGGCGAAGACCGAGGCCTGCCGGGTCGACGTCTGGTAAGCCGGACTGGCGCGCCCGTCGGCCGGGAAATAGCCGGGATCGTACCTGACGAGGGGGACGCTGGACGTCTGCTCGTCGAAGGTGAAGTTGTTGGTGTGACGGAACCCGATGTGGTTGACGTCGAACCCGGCGACGAACTGGTTCGGCAATCCGAGCAGGTGACTTCTGAACGTGGCGTCCAGCCGGTTACCGATCTGCTCCTGGCTATGGTAGATCTCGGTGAAGGCCGAGCGATCGACGAGGCCGGTGCCGCGATTGAAGGCGTATTGCTCGACGTCGAGCCAGTGCCGGCTGGAGGTCAGCCGGTAGGCGGTGTTGCGCACCGTGATGTCGGCGGAGGGCGACCACTCGGTCTTCAGCTGCGTCCAGTTATCGGCCCAGGTGATCTTGGCGTCGCGGACATTGTAGTTGTTGAACCGGATCCGATCGAGGATGCGGCCCTCGACCAGCGGCGTGCCCCAGTAGCGCATCGGCTCCTGGTAGCCCAGATCGTGCGACAGCGTGACGGCGAGATCGGGGCTCGGCTGGAACAGCAGGGCTGCCGACACGGCGAGATTGCGAAAATCCCCGTCCGGACGGACCCAGCCGTCGGACCGGTTGCCGCTGACGTTGAGGCGGTAGGCGAAGGTGTTGCCGAACTCCGCCTGTCCGATCGGGCCGCCGGAATCGAAGGCGAGCCGCGCGGTCGCGTCGGTGCCGATGACGGCACGGGCGGCGTTGATCGGGACGAAGCTCGGCTTCTTCGGCACGATGTTGATCACGCCGCCGATGGCGCCATCGCCGTAGAGCACCGAGGACGGACCACGCAGCACCTCGATGCGCTCGACGTTCCAGGTATCGAACGGGAACGTGACCGTGTTGGCCCCGACGTAGAAGCGGGTACCGTCATAGAGTTGCTGGATCGAGTTCGGGCCCGCGAAGCCGCGGCTCGCGAAGGCGCCGTTGCCGTTGCCCGGTGCGGCGATCGTGGAGATGCCGGTCGCATCCTGCGTCACGGCTTCGGCGACCGTGTTCTGCCCGCGCAGGCGGGCGGTCTCGCCGGAGACGATGTCCACGCTGGCGGGCGTCTCGAGCGGCGTCAGGCCGAGCCGGCTCGCGGCCCGGTCGGGCGTGCGCAGATTCAGTCCGACCGGTGCGGCGCGAGTCAGGCCGACCCCGCCCTCCCCTGCGATCTCGATCTGATCGAGGGCCACGATATCCTGTGCGGCAGCGGTGCCGGCCAATCCGGTGCCGGAAAGGAGCGTCAGGGCGAGCGTACCGGACGGCACGACACGGGCGATGACCCGACGGTGGGTCTGGGAGGGAATGAAGGGCATCGGTCTCGCTTCGGCAGCCCCCGAAGCCTTCCGCTCTGGCGACATGGTCGTCCGACGGCCCGAGCGCGCGGACGGTCGAGGTCGGGCGTGACGATCCTCGAGCGGCGCGTGATCGTGTCGTAGAGCGGGACATGCGGAGCGAAGGTCGCGGGCGCGCTTGCAGTGGCACGTCACCGCGAACGAGGCCTCGGACCGTCCTCCCCCGGGAAGACGGCCTCCAGACACCCGTCAGAACACCCCGTCCGACGCGTTTCGCGTGTGACCACGGCTGACGGCAGGTCTCCTGGCTCGCGGGTCACTGCCACTCGTCGTCTTCCCAGGCGCGAGCCCAGTGACATGATGACGAGGAGGCTCGCCGCTTACAGTTGCGGGGGCAGCCGCGGCATTGGCCAGGGAGGAACCCCAACCTCACCGCGTTCCCATTTTGATTCCCGAGGGAAACCGTCACGGACCGTGATAGCCGAGCGGGCGGCGCGATCAATACGACGTTTCAGTCGGCCGGAAAGTGTGTCATGGAAACCACACCTACCGGACGCGGACGAATTGCAGATCGAAATGTCTGCCCTGCATGCCACTTGCATCTCGTCGTGAAAGAGGCGTCGAACCACAAGATTTGACGATCGATCTGCTCATTCCCCCAAATGACGCGCCGAGAGCGCTGTCATGGCGAGGAAAGACGGTGGCGGACACTGACCCGGGAGCCAGGAGACCTGCCGTCAGCCTGTGGGGCGATGGTTCGAGGCTCGTTCGCGGTGACGGGCCGCTGCCGTCTCCCAAGGCTGGAAGCCCGTTGCTCGTCCCATTCGCCCCACCCTCCGGCGCGTGCTCGCCCTCGCCCGGCAGCGCCGAGGAGGGCGAGCCCGTGTTCGGCTGGCGCCGACGCCTCCTGGATGCTGTCGACGGCCTCGCCCGGCATGCACCCTTGGCCGAGCATGAGGCCGTGCACGAAGGGAGACCCCATCCTGACGGACCGTCCGCTGCGTACCACCGACAAGGTGCGGTACGCCCACACGGATTGGCACGGACATGTCGATGCGGCAACGCGCAGGCACGAGCAGCCAAGCTTTTGCTCGGTATGGGTCCGGGCGACGCCGGTCGCACCGGCGCTCCTCGGCGCCGGGCGACCGCGTGGGGATCAGCGCCGCGGCAGGGTGTGCAGCGCCTTGAGGAACACGTCGACGTCCTCGCGGGTGTTGTAGAAGGCGAGCGAGGCCCGGATCGACTGGTCGATTCCGAAGCGGCGCAGGGCCGGCAAGGCGCAGTGGTGACCGGAACGCACCGCGATGCCGTGCCGGTCGAGGTGGTGGGCGACCGTCTCGTTCTCGTACCCGTCGATCACGAACGACATCACGCTCGCCTTCTCGCGCGCCGTCCCGATCAGCCGCAGCCCCTTCACCTCGGCCAGCCCCTCCTGCGCATAGTCCAAGAGGTCGTGCTCGTAGGCCGCGATGCCGGGAAGCCCGACGCCCTCCAGGTAGTCGAGGGCGGCCCCGAGACCCACCGCGCCGGCGATGTCCGGGGTGCCGGCCTCGAATTTCTCCGGCGCACCCTTGTAGACGGTCCGGGTGAAGGTGACGTCCTCGATCATGTGGCCGCCGCCCTGCCAGGGCGGCATCGCATCGAGCAGGTGGCTCTTGCCATAGAGCGCGCCGATGCCGGTCGGCCCGAACACCTTGTGGCCGGAAAAGACCAGGAAGTCGGCGTCGAGCGCCTGCACGTCGATGGGAATGTGCGGGGTCGATTGCGCGGCATCGACCAGCACCGGCACGCCGTAGGCGTGGGCGAGGGCGATGATCTCCCGAATCGGGTTCACCGTGCCGAGCGCGTTGGCGACGTGGGTCACCGAGACGATCTTCGTGCGGCCCGACAGCAGGGCGGCGTATTGCTCGAAGATGATCTCGCCCCGGTCGTTGACCGGGATCACCCGGAGCGTCGCGCCGGTCGCCTGCGCCAGCAATTGCCAGGGCACGATGTTGGCGTGGTGCTCGATCGTCGAGACGACGATCTCGTCGCCCGGACCGATATTCGCCCGGCCGTAGGAATTGGCGACGAGGTTGATGCCCTCGGTCGTGCCGCGCAGGAAGACGATGTCGTCCTTGCTCGGCGCGTTGAGGAAGCGGCGGGTCTTCTCGCGGCCGCCCTCGAACAGGTCGGTCGCGCGCGCGGCGAGCGTGTGGGCGGCCCGGTGGATGTTCGAGTTGTGGCGGCCGTAGAACTCAGCTGTCGCGTCGATGACGCTCTGAGGCTTGTGGGTGGTGGCGGCGTTGTCGAGCCAGACCAGCCGGTGGCCGTTCACGCTCTGGTGCAGGGCCGGGAAGTCCCGGCGCACGCGCTCGACGTCGAACGGCGCCGCGGCCGGGTTCGATCCGAGGGCGAGCGCCCGCGGGGCCGGACCGTCATGGCGCGCCGGCGCGACCCGCGGCCGGGCCGCCTGCCGGCCGCCGGGCGCCGGTTTGGGCGCGAGGAAGTAGTAATCGGCTTCGGCCGAGGGCACGGGAGGCACGACGTCCCCGCCGGCCCGCGCCGGATCGGCTGGGACCAGCCCCGGCGCCACCGCCTGCGCGAAGGCGTGGGCGCGCGGGTGGTCGGCGGCGATCTGCCGGTAGAGGCCGGCGCCGCCGGGCAGGCCGGCCGCGACCTCCTCTAAGCTCGGCACGGCGTATTCGGGCAGGCTCTTTGGGCGCAGCGGGTCGCTCAGCGGATGCACCGGCGCGATGGCGCCGAGATCGAGGACGTTCGCGCTTCCCGGCGCCGGGTCGGCGCCGTGCGGCTTGGCGGCGGCCGGGCCGCTCACACCCGGCAGGCCGACGGGCGGCGCCCCGAAGGAGCGCGCGCCGAGGGCGGAGAGGCCGGGCTCGGCCCCCGAGGGGGTGGCCCCGGCCGGAGCCGGGGGGAGCGCGTCGAGCGCCTGCGGGACCGGGGGACCCGCCGGCAGCGTCGGCGCGAAGGGGGCGCTCGCGGCCTGGCCCTGCCCGTAGATCTCGCGGGCGAGGCGCCCGACGAGATCCGCGTGGGCGAGCTCGGCCGGCGTCCCGAGGGGGAAGCCGGACGGCGCCTCAGGCGTAGTCATGGTAGTTGCCGAGCAGCACGTTATCGAGACGGGCGATCGCATCCTCGACCAGCACCGCGGCCGAGAAGTAGCGGGTCACGAGGTGCGAGGCGATCGAGTGGTCGTTGGTGCCCATGTAGCGCACCGACAAGCCGGGCTCGATCTCGCCGGTCACGCCCGACTTGTGCAGGCCGACCACGCCCTGCTCGCCCTCGCCGACGCGCAGGAGCAGGATCGAGGTGGTCTGGGCCCCGGTCACCGGATCGATGTCGATCGGCAGCTTGTCGCTGGGGACCAGCGGCACGCCGCGCCAGGTGATGAACGGCGCGCCGAACAGGTGCACCACCACCGGCGGCACGCCGCGACGGGTCGCCTCCCGGCCGAAGGCCGCGATGGCGCGGGGATGGGCGACGAAGAAGGCGGGCTTCTTCCACACCAGGGTCAGCAGCTCGTCGAGGTCGTCCGGGGTCGGCGGACCGCCGCGGGTCGGGATGCGCTGGCGCGGCGCCACCTCGTCGAGCAGGCCGAACTGCGAGTTGTTCAAAAGCTCCCACTCCTCGCGCTCCTTCACGGCATCGACCGTGAGGCGGATCTGCTCGCGCAGCTGGTCGATCTCGTTGGAGTAGAGGTCGGTGACGCGGGTATGGGTGTTGAGGATCGTCTGGATCGTCGAGAGGTGGTACTCGCGCGGATCGATCTCGTAATCGACGAAGGTGGTCGGCAGGCGCGGTTCGCCGGCATGGACCGCGAGCAGCTCGATGCCCTGCTCGCCGTAGGAGTTGGTGTGGCTCTTCAGCCGGTCGCGCTCCTCGCGGTGCTGGGCGATGCGCGAGGCGAGGGACTCGTCCTCGATCGCGGCCCGGTCGAGGGTCAGCAGCGTCACCGCCGACAGCGCCTTGACGGCCGGGGCGGGACCCGCCTCGCCGACGAGGGCGCCGTCCCCGAAATGGTCGCCGCGGGTGGCGAGCCCCTGGCGCAGGCGGCCCTTGTAGGGGCCCGACAGGGTCAGCTCAACGGTGCCGCCGGCGACCACGACGAGGCTGCGGCCGGTCGAGCCCTCCTCGGCGATGACCTCGCCGGCCTGGTGCCGGCTCTGCGTGAACTTGGCCGCCAGCGCCGCCAGTTCGGCATCGCCCAGCCGGCTGAACAGCGGCACGGCGCGCAAGGACCCGGCCTTGACCGTGCGGCTCTCGCCCTCGGTCGCGATGTCGATGCGGCCGGGCTTGGCCAGCACGACCGCGCGGCGGTTGACCCGGTAGACGCCGCCCGGGACGTCGACGAAGGGCAGGAGCCGCAGCAGGAAGCGCGGCGTGTTGGCCGCGTTCTGGACCGAGGTGACGGTCGCGGTGGCGAGATTGCGTGCGGCTGAGGCGCTGACGCTCAAACCCGGTCCGCTCATCGAGGTTCGTCTCCGTGTAGCCGGTGCGGGCCGGTCTCGGCCCGGTCATGACACGCATGACGCCAGGCACGACATCCCATCCGCTCGGGACGGCAAGTCGTGACCGATGATCGTGAGCCGACCATCTTGCTTGTTCTGGCGTCTCGATAGGCGCGGGAGCGGCAGCCATTTTGGAATACTGGCCGCCCTGCTATCCGCTTACGCAGCGATACCGGTATTTCATCGAGGGGGTCAATAGAATTTTGTTTCTAAAATCACCCCGATCGATGTAGAATATTTTTCCAAACAGGCAAAAAATAAAAACAAATCTAAATATTGCCGCCTTGAGAGATGAAATTTCTGCCGAACCGTGCCCCCGCGGGGGTCCGGCGATGAACCCTCGCCGAAACGGGTTTCCCGGCCATCAGATCCCGTCGCCGAAGAACTGGTCCATGGTCAGGGCCGGCTCCTCGTTGCGCGGAATGCGCGAGACCACCCGGGCCGGCACGCCCGCCACGGTGGTGTGGGGTGGCACCTCGTGCAGCACCACCGCGGCGGCGGCGACCTTGGCGCCCTCGCCGACCCGGATGTTGCCGAGCACCTTGGCGCCGACGCTGAGCAGTACCCCGCGCTCGATCTTGGGGTGCCGGTCGCCGCTCTCCTTGCCGTTGCCGCCGAGGGTCACCGATTGCAGGATCGACACGTCGTCGGCGACCACCGTGGTCTCGCCGATGACGACCCCGGTGGCGTGGTCGATGAACACGCCCGACCCGATCCGCGCCGCCGGGTGAATATCGCAGCCGAACACCTCCGAGATCCGACTCTGGACGTGGAGAGCCAGCGTCATCCGGCCCTGGTGCCAGAGCCAGTGCGCGACCCGGTAGCCTTCGAGGGCGGCGAATCCCTTGTAGAACAGGAACGGATCGAGGTAGCGCCGGCAGGTCGGGTCGCGCTCGCGGATCGCAATCAGGTCGCGCACCGCATGAGCGCTGGCAGGCGGATCGGCCTCGAAGGCAGCGAGGCACAGGTCACGCATCGCCAGCCGCGCGAGGTCGCCGTCGCCGAGCCGGTGGGCGAGGCGGTAGGCCAGCGCCTGGGCGAGACCCCGCTGGTCGAGGATCGTCGCCTGGATGATCCCGGCATAGAGCGGCTCCTCGATCAGGGCCGCCTCCGCCTCGGCGCGCAGTTCAGCCCAGACGTCCGCCTCCGCCGTGCAGTGGCTCGTCGTGCGCAGGGGAGGCCGGCGCAATGCGGAGGCGCTCGCCCGGAGGGCGAGCGGCAGGGCCGGATCCATGCCGAGGGAATCTCCGTGATGGACGAGTCACTGAACGCGCCGGAAGAGGTCCGGCAGGTAGCGCTGCAGGATCTCGTGGCCGTCGAACGCGACATCGATGGTCGGCGTGCGACCGTCCTGGCCGTGGATGCCGACGACCCGTCCCTTGGCGTTGCGCCAGATTCCCAACGCATCCGCGAGGTCGAGCCGATCGAACACCACCTCGTCGCCGCGGGTCATCGTCGCTGAAGCCATGACATGATCCTCCGATGGGACTCGCGAAGATGTCTCCCATGCGCCGCGGACCTTCGGGTGGGAAGAACCTCCCTCGTTTCCGGCCATGCCGGAGAAGGCCATGTTCACGAACAGCGCAGACAAGAGCATTATCTTCGATAAGCTATTGATTTCAATAGATAATCCACGAAACAGCCGCGTACCGCAAGCCTCGTTCCGCGCTTTTCCCCTCCGCTGCGGCAGGGGCTGCGCCGCAGGAGATCCGGTGCCGCCGCCCTCCTGGACATCGAGCCCGGCCACGCCTGCCCCCCCCGGAGCTGTGCCGCCGACCCCGGGAGGACGCTGGCGCAGGGGAAGGCCGGGGAGAGCGGCATGCTGACCTCCGGAGAAAGGCCTTCCGACTTGCGCGTCACGACCGGAGCACAGGAGGACGAATTTCTCATATGCGACGGCCCTGCGGGCCGGACGACGCCATCCGTGTTTCACAACGCGCAGCGTGCCTAAAATTTGGCCTTATCAGCTCCGTTTTGTCTGTACATATTACGCAGGTGAGCCGGGAGGATCGCCGACCATGAAGCCGATCTACATCGACTACCTCAACCGGCTCGACGTAGAGGAACTGGCGATGACGGACGCCGAGATCCTCTCCGCCATCGAGACCAGCCTCGCGACGCAGGGGCGCGGCGAGGCCGTGATCGAGCCGCGCGTCCATCTCGAGCCGCGGGTCGCCCACGGACATTTCAACGTGCTGCGCGGCGCCCTCAAGGCACCGATCGACAGCGCCGGCGTGAAGGTGGTCGGCGACTTCGTCGACAACTACAAGCTCGGCCTCCCCTCGGAACTCGCGACGCTGCTCCTCCTCGATCCGCGCACCGGGATTCCGAAAGCCTTCCTCGACGCCAGCGGCATCACCGACATGCGCACCGGCGCCGTCACGGCGATCGGCGCCAAGTATCTCGCCCGCAAGGACTCCAAGGTCCTCGGTCACATCGGTGCGCGCGGCACCGCGTACTGGAACGTGCGCCTTCTCGATCATCTCTTCGACTTCGACGAGATCCGGGTGCATTCCCGCCGCCCCGAGAGCCGCGAGGCCTTCGCCGAGCGCCTGGGCCGCGACCTCGGCAAGCGGGTGGTGGCGACCGAGGACTGGCAGGCTTGCGTCGAGGGGGCCGACATCGTCGTCGAGGCCTCACGGCTCTCCGCGCCGGAGCCGATGCTGCGGACGGAGTGGATCGCGAAGGGCGCCTTCGTGGTGCCCTACGGCACGATGAGCGCGATCGAGCTGAACCTCACCGACATCATGGACAAGCTGGTGGTCGACGACTGGGGACAGTGCAAGGGAGGCAAGTTCGGCAGCCTGCGGGCCCATGTCGAGGCCGGCAAGCTCTCCGAGACCACGCTGCACGCCGAACTCGGCCAGATCGTCGCCGGGCTGAAACCGGGCCGCGAGAGCCCGGAGGAGACGAACCTCCTCTGGCACCGGGGGCTGTCGCTGTCGGACATCGCGCTCGGGCACGCGATGCTGGAGAAGGCCCGCGCCCTGCAGATCGGACAGCGGCTGCGCTATGCGTGAGGGCACCGACCGCTCCGCCGCCCCGCCCCTCCCCCCGATCGGCGGCTGAACGATGCTGCGCTGGGTGCCGACCCATCTTCCGGAGATCGGCGAGGCCACGCTCCAGCACCTCGTCCTGGTCGTCGTCTCGGTCTCGATCGCCTTCGCGATCTCCCTCGTGCTCGGCATCTGGAGCGCGCGACGCCCCCGCCTCTACGCGGTGGTGATGATGATCTCGGGAACGCTGTTCGTGATCCCGAGCATCGCACTCTTCGCCCTCCTCATTCCCCTCCTCGGGCTGGGCGCGAAGCCGGCGATCGTCGGCCTCGTCTCCTATTGCCTGCTCGCGCTCATCCGCAACGTGGCGCTCGGCATCCGCTCGGTGCCGCCCGCGGTGCTCGATGCGGCGATCGGCATGGGCTACGGCCCTGTAGCCCGGCTCTGGCGCATCGAGCTGCCGCTGGCGCTGCCGCTGATCGTCTCGGGCGTGCGGATCGCGACCGTCACGATCATCGGCATCGCCACGGTGGCCGCCTACATCAATGCCGGCGGCCTCGGCACGATCATCTTCGCGGGCATCGACCAGCGCTTCCCGGAAAAGATCCTGACCGGGGCCCTGCTCGCCTCGGCGATGTCGGTCGCGGCCGATCTCGGGCTCAGCCGCCTCGAGAGCCGGTTGCGCGCCGGATGGAGGGCCTGAGATGGCGCTGATCACCGGCACCTTCGCGTGGATGGCGGCGAACTGGCAGACGATGGCGGAACTGCTCGAGCAGCACCTCGTGATGAGCGCCTGGGCGCTCGGCATCAGCCTGGCGATCGGCCTGCCGCTGGCCGTCGCGGTGCTGCCCAGCGCGCGCACCGCCGGCCTCGTGATCGCGCTGGTCAACGTGCTGCGGACCTTTCCGAGCCTCGCGATCCTGGCCTTCGCGCTGCCGCTGCTCGGGATCGGCCTCCTGCCTTCGGTCGTGGCCCTGGTCGTCCTGGCGCTGCCCCCGATCCTGCTCAACGCCTATGTGGGCTTGCGCGAGGTCGATCCCGATCTCGTCGACGCCGCCACCGGCCTCGGCATGACCGGAGGCCAGGTGCTGCGCAAGGTGCAGCTGCCGCTCGCCGCGCCGGCGATTTTCGGCGGCATCCGCAACGCCGCCGTGCAGATCGTCGCCGGGGCGGCGCTGGCGTCGTTCATCGGCGGCGGCAGCCTCGGCGACCTCATCACCGCGGGCATCGCCATCATGGACGTCCAGCGGCTGCTCGCCGGCGCCATCCCGATCGCCCTCCTGGCGCTGGCGGTCGAGTTCGGCCTCGGCTTCGTCGAGCGGCGCCTGTTCGGCACACGGCTGGAGGACGCCCGGTGATCCGCCTGGAAGCCATCACCAAGCTTTACGCGGGCGCGCCGCGGCCCGCCGTCGACCGCCTCGACATCGAGATGGCGGAGGGGACCACCACGGCCCTGATCGGCCCGTCCGGCTGCGGGAAGACGACGACGCTGCGGATGATCAACCGCATGATCGAGCCGAGCGACGGGCGCATCTTCATCGACGGCACGGACGTGACCGGGCTGGACCCCGTCATCCTGCGCCGGCGCATCGGCTACGTGATCCAGCAGATCGGGCTCTTTCCGCACCAGAGCGTCGCGGAGAACATCGCGACGGTGCCGCGGCTGCTCGGCTGGCCGGCGTCGCGGATCGCCGCCCGGGTCGAGGAGCTTCTCGCCCTCGTCGGGCTCGATCCGGCGCGCTTCCGGGACGCCATGCCCCACCGGCTCTCCGGCGGGCAGCGCCAGCGCGTCGGTGTCGCGCGGGCGCTCGCCGCCGATCCGCCGGTCATGCTGATGGACGAGCCCTTCGGCGCCATCGACCCGATCGCCCGGGAGAAGCTGCAGGACGAGTTCAAGGAGATCCTGCGGCGCGTGAGCAAGACCATCGTCATGGTCACGCACGATCTCGACGAGGCGATGAAGATGGGCGACCGCGTCGCGCTCCTGCGCGACGGGCGGCTCGTCCAGTACGGCTCGCCCGACGAGATCCTGTCCGAGCCGGCCGACGCCTTCGTGGAAGCCTTCGTCGGGCCGGATCGCGCCCTGAAGCGGTTGAGCCTGCGCCGGGTGGACGACCTTCTCGCGCCCGGCGAGGTGATCGGCGCCCCCGGCATCGCCTCGGGTGCGACCCAGCGCGAGGCGCTCGCCCGCCTGATCGACGGCGGCAGCGAGGTGCTGAACGTCCGCGACGCGGAGGGCCGGACGATCGGCCATGTCGGCCGCGAGGCCCTTCTTGCCCGTCCGGAGACGCGCCGGTGACCCTCGTCGCCAATGCCCGCATGTACGCGGTCACGCCCGACGCGGCGGCGGCCTGGCGCGACCTCTTCGGCTGGGTCGCGCGGGCGAGCGGCGTGGCTCTGGACGTGATCGACCATCCGCCCTCGCGCCCCATCGCGGAGCTCTGGGCGCAGGGCGGCCTCGGCAGCGTCTTCATGTGCGGGCGGCCCTGGCTGCGCGCCGATCCGCGCCCGATCCCGATCGCCTGCCCGGTCCCGTCGCCCGACCGCTACGGCGGGCGGCCGGTCTACAGGACGGACTTCGTGGTGCGCGCCGGGAGTCCGTTCACGGGCCTCGAGGAGACGTTCGGCCACCGCATCGGCTACACGCTCGAGGAGTCGCATTCCGGCTTCAACGCGCCGCGCCACCATCTGCTCGCCTTCCGCGGGGCCGGACGCCGGACACTCTACGCGGAGTCCGTCGGCCCGCTGCATACCCCGCGCGGCGTCGTCGCCGCCGTGCTCGACGGGCGCATCGACGTCGGCCCGCTCGATTCCTACGCCTTCGACCTGATGCGGACTCGGCCGGGGGACGCGGCCCACGGCCTGCGCCGCGTCGCGACGACGGAGGCGGCCCCGATCCCCCTGCTGGTCTCCTCGCCCGATTGCCCGATGGAGGCGGTCGCCGCGATGCGGCGCGGCTTCCTCGCGGCTTCCACGGACCCGGACCTCGCGCCGCTCCGCGCCCGCCTGCTGCTGAAGGGCTTCGCTCCCGTCGAGGAGGCCGCCTATGAGCGGCTGGCGGTCTGGGACGACGAGGCCCTGTCGGCCGGGTACGACCGGCCACAATGAGCGCGACATCGCTCCCCCGCCCCGGTCCCTCCCCCGAGCGGAGGACCGTGCCGATGCCCGACCAGGAGGCGGACCGCCCGTGACCACCCCCCTCGCCGCGCCTCCCTCCGTGACCCTGACCGGCGCGCCCGTCTCGATCGAGGAGATCGGCGCGATCACCCGGGGCGGCGCGACGATCGCCGTGGCAGAAAGCCTGCGGCAGCGGCTGCTCGCGGCACGCGCGATCGTCGAGCGCTATGCGCGCGAGGACCTGCCGGCCTACGGGCTGACCACCGGGCTCGGCGCCGGCGTCGACACGCGCCTGCCGGCCGAGGACCTCGTCGCCTTCCAGCACCGGGTGCCGCTGGCCCGCGCGGTCGGGGTCGGAGCGCCGCTGCCGCGCGAGAGCGTGCGCGCCCTGATGGCGGCGCGGCTCGCCAGCATGTCCGCCGGCGGCTCCGGCGTGTCTCCCGCCGTGTTCGACGCGCTGGTGGCGGCGCTCAACGCCGGCTTCCATCCGGTGGTGCCGGCTCTCGGCTCGATCGGAGCCGCGGACCTCGCGCCGCTCGCCCATGTGGGGCGCGCGCTCCTCGGCGAGGGCGAAGCCGAACTCGACGGCGAGATCCTGCCGGCGCGGGAGGCGCTGGCGCGCGCCGGGCTCGCGCCCGTCGCCCTGCAGCCGAAGGACGGCCACGCGATCGTGGTTGCCAACAGCCTGTCGACCGGGCAGGGCTGCCTCGGCGTGCTCGATATCGAGCGGCTGCTGGGTTGGTCGCTGCTGGCGGCGGCCCTGAACATCGAGGCCTTTCGCGCCAATGTCGGCACCTTCGATCCGCGGACGGCGGCGGCGCGCCCGGCCTTCGGCCAGCAGCGGATCGCCGCGCGCATGCAGGCGCTGATGGCCGGCAGCGGGCTCTTGGCGAAGGGCGCCGCGCGGCGCCTCCAGGATCCGCTGAGCTACCGCTGCGTGCCGCAGGTCATGGGCGCCGTGCAGCACGCCCTCGACGAGGCCCGGCAGGCGACCGAGATCGAGCTCGCCTCCTCGGGCGACAACCCCGTGGTCCTGGTCGACGACGACCTCATCCTGTCGAACGGCAACTTCGACGCCACCGCCTTCTCGCTGTCCTGGGAGCGCCTCGGCCAGGCGCTCGCCCATGGCGCCGCGGCGACGGCGCAGCGGACGATGAAGCTCATGTCGCCAGGCCTCTCGGACCTGCCGCGCTTCCTCACGCCCCGCGGCCAGAGCCGTACCGGATTCGCCACCGTCCAGAAGACCGTCTCGGCGCTGGAGGCCGAGATCCGCCATCTCGCGCTTCCCGTCTCGCTGTCGCCGCTGCCCGTGGCGGACGGGATCGAGGACCACGCCGCGATGGCGCCGGCCGTGCTCGCCAAGACCGGTGCCATCGTCGAGCGGCTGCGCTGGCTCGTCGCGATCGAGCTGGTGGCCGCAGCCCAGGCCGTCGAGCTGCGCGGCCCGGTCGACCCGCTCGGCGTCGGTCCGACGGCGGCCTACCGGTTCGTCCGCGGCCTCGCCGGCGCCCTCGACGAGGACCGGTCGCTCGGCGGCGACTTCATGCGCGTCGCCGCCGCGATGGCGGTCCGGGACGCGCCCGCCGGGCCGCGAGAGCATACCGGCACGCATCCGATGCCGTGACGCGGAACATGACGCAGAATCAGGGGAGACCGATCAAGATGTCGCCGTTCAAGCCATTCCTGTCGGTGGCGCTCGTCGTCGCCGGCACCGCTCCCGCCTGGGCGGCCGAGCCGATCAAGGTCGGAAGCAAGAACTTCACCGAGCAATACATCGTGGCCGAGATGTACGCTGCGGTTCTCAAGAATGCCGGCCTTCCCGTCGAGAAGAAGCTCAATCTCGGCGGGACCCTCATCGCCCATCAGGCGCTCACGAGCGGGCAGATCGACGTCTATCCGGAATATACGGGAACGGCCCTGAACTCGGTGGTCAAGGGGCCGATGTCGAACGACGCCGATGAGGTCTACCGAACGGTCAAGGCGTTCTACGAGAAGGAATTCAAGGTCACCTGGCTCAAGCCGAGCGGCATCAACAACGGCTACGTCATGATCGTCCGCAAGGGCACGGCCGACAAGTACGGGCTCAAGACCCTGTCCGATCTCGCCAAGGTCTCGAAGGAGCTGGTCATCGGCGCCGGGCCCGAATTCCCCGACCGTGCCGACGGCCTGCCCGGGCTGAAGCGCGTCTACGGGGCGGAGTTCAAGGCCTTCAAGCAGTTCGCCAAGCTGGGGCTGCGCTACGACGCGCTCGCCCAGGAGGGGGTCGACGTCGTCAACGGCGCCGCGACGGATTCCCAGCTCGCGTCCCCGAAGCTGGTGCCGCTCCGGGACGACAAGGGCCTGTTCCCGCCCTACTACCTGGCGCCGGTGGCCCGGACGGCGATGCTGGACGCGACCCCGAAGGCCGCCGCGCTGCTCGAAGCCGTCGGCGCGAAGCTCGACAACGCCGTGATGCGCGACCTCAACGCCAAGGTCGAGAACGATCGCGAGGAGCCTGCGGCGGTGGCCGCCGCCTATCTGAAGAAGGTCGGCCTTCTCCCCTGATGCCGCTCCGTCGCCGGGCACGACCTGCGGCGGGCGGACCGTATCGGTGGCGCGGATGGACAGGGGAGTCCACGATCTCCCCGTGCCAAACCCGCCCGGCACCGGAGGTCGTCTTCAGCGGCCTCCGGCAGCATACCAACGGCCTAGGATGCCGATGCGTCAGGCCGTTCATTCATCGCGAATTTCCGACACCAAGCCGGAGGCTTGGCGGAGTTTCGAGAACGCAACCAAAGGTCGTTTCCAACGACCGTCGGTCTTAGACCATCTGCGGCCCGAGGATCGCCGCCGCCTCGCGCAGGACGGGCAGGAAGCTCTCCAGCATCCGCTCTACCGCGACCCGGTCGACATTCGCCCCGGCATTCAGGGCACAGACGATCCGGCCGTCGTAGCGCCGCACCGGCACCGCGAGGGAGCGGTACCCCACCTCGGCCTCCTGGTCGACGAGCGAGTAGCCCCGCTCGCGGTCGCGGTGGATGGCGCCCCGCAGCGCCGTGCGGTCGACCAGGGTCTGCGGCGTCAGCGGCTCGGGCCGGATGCGCTCCAGGAACGCGGCGAGGTCCGCCTCGTCGAGACCGCCGAGGAGGACCCGCCCCATCGAGCTGCAATAGGCCGGGATCCGGTAGCCGACATCGACGCCGACGCCGAGCCGGCGGGTCGGCCCCGCGCGGGCGATGAACACGATGTCGTCCCCGTCCAGGATCGCCGCCGAGCAGGCCTCGTTGAGCTGCGCGGCGACCCGCTCCACGGCCTGCTGCAATGTGGCCGACAGGCTGTTGGAGGCCAGATAGGCCGTCGCGAGGGACAGGACCTTGGGCGTGAGCTGAAAGAGCCGGCCGTCCGACCGTACGTAGCCGAGGCGGTCGAGAGTGTAGAGCGCCCGCCGGACCGTGGCCCGCGGCAGGTCCACCTCCCGGGCAACGTCGGCCAAGGTCATCAAGGGCCGCTCCGCGCCGAAGGCCGCGATCACGCGCAACCCTCGCGCCAGGGCCTCGGAGAAGTCCGGGCCGTGCTCGTCGACGAGGCGCTGGTCTGTCTCGGAACGTCTGACGCGCGGCATGGAACGGTCTCTGGTGCAGCCCCCCGGAGCGATGAGCCGCCTTGCTGTGCGTGGCCACGCCCAGTCTGGCAAGGGCCGCGTCCGCCCGCCTTCCGCCGGCACGGCAATAGGCAGGGTCTGCCCACCGATCGTGCTTGCAGCTCCTCCAGACTGGCTTACAATCGAACATATGTTCGTTCAACGAACAAGCCTACCGGCCCGGGCTCGAGCGGGCGAATGCTCGAAAGGCTGCCGCCATGATGAGCCGTGAGCAGAACGACCACATCACCCGCAGCGGACCGGGAACGCCGCTCGGCACCCTGATGCGCCGCTACTGGCAGCCTGCCGCCCTCATGGACGAGTTGCAGGGCGAGCGGCCGGTGGTGCCGGTGCGGCTGCTCGGCGAGAACTTCGTGCTGTTCCGTGACGAAGCGGGGCGCTACGGACTCCTCGACCGCGACTGCCCGCATCGCGGCGCCGACCTCGCCTTCGGCCGGCTGGAGGACGGGGGCCTGCGCTGCGCCTTCCACGGCTGGCTGTTCGACGTCGAAGGGCGCTGCCTCGAGACGCCCGCCGAGCCGGCGGGCAGCAAGCTCTGCCAGAACGTCCGGCAGCGCGCCTATCCGGTGGTCGAGCGCAGCGGCATCCTGTTCGCGTATCTCGGCGAGGGCGAGCCGCCGGCCTTTCCCGAGCTCGACTGCTTCCTGGCTCCCGACGCCTACACCTTCGCGTTCAAGGGACTGTTCGAGTGCAACTGGCTCCAGGCGCTCGAGGTCGGGATCGACCCGGCGCACGCCTCGTTCCTGCACCGGTTCTTCGAGGACGAGGACACCGCCGCGTCCTACGGCAAGCAGTTCCGCGCCGCCTCGGCCGGCAGCGACCTGCCGATGACGAAGATCCTGCGCGAGTACGACCGGCCGATCATCAACGTCGAGCGCACCGAATACGGCATGCGGCTGATCGCTCTGCGCGAGATCGACGACGCGCGCACTCATGTGCGCGTGACGAACCAGGTCTTTCCGCACGCCTTCGTCATCCCGATGTCGGCGGACATGACCATCACGCAGTGGCACGTGCCCGTCGACGACGAGCATTGCTACTGGTACGCGATCTTCACGAGCTACGCGGCGCCCGTCGACAAGCAGCGGATGCGCGACCAGCGCCTGGAACTGTATGAACTGCCGGACTACCGCTCGCGGAAGAACCGGACGAACGATTACGGGTTCGATCCGCACGAGCAGGCCCACACGACCTATACGGGGATGGGGCTCGACATCAACGTCCACGACCAATGGGCCGTCGAATCGATGGGGCCGATCCAGGACCGGACGCGCGAGCATCTCGGGCAGTCGGACAAGGCCATCATCCTCTACCGCCGGATCCTGCGCGAGCAGATCGAGAAGGCCGCGACCGGCGACGCCCCGCTGATGGTGCTCGACGCGCGGCACGCGAAAAGCATCCAGGGACCCGCGACGATGGACGGGATCGGCCCGTCGAAGGGATGGGAGACCTACTGGATGGAAGTCGACGTGCGCCGCCGCCGCGGGGCCCCGTGGATGCCCGCCCTCCCCTCCGATGCCGCACCGGTACCGGTGGTCTCCCCCGACGCCGCGCGCCGCGACGCGGCCGAATAGGGCGGCGTATCGATCTCTTGCCGAGGATCTCTTGCCGAGGATCCCCTGCCGAGCCGGAGGACGACGGCCGTGCCATTCGTACAGGACCATGGATTGTGGAGTGCCGCGCAGGCCGACGCGGCCCGCGAGGTGCGCGAGCGCTGCGACCCGGACCGGATCGACACCGTGCGCCTGTCCTTCCCGGACCAGCACGGGATCCTGCGGGGCAAGACCCTCGTCGCGGCCGAGGCGCTCAAGGCGCTCGATGGCGGCTGCACGATCACCACGACGATGCTGGCCAAGGACACCTCGCACCGCACCGTGTTTCCGGTCTTCAGCGCCGGCGGCGGCTTCGGGATGCGGGAGATGGAGGGGGCCGCCGACGTCATCATGGTGCCCGACCCGACGACGTTCCGGACGCTGCCCTGGGCGCCGCGGACGGGATGGCTGCTCTGCGACCTCCATTTCCGGGACGGCCGCCCCGTGCCCTTCGCCACAAGGGGCCTCTACCGCTCCGTGCTGGACAGACTGGCCGAGCGATCGCTCGACTACGTCGCGGGGCTCGAGGTCGAGTTCCACGTCTTCAAGCTCGACGATCCCCGCATGGCGCCGACGGATGCCGGGCAGCCCGGGACGCCGCCGGACGTCAGCCTGATCTCGCACGGTTACCAGTACCTGACCGAACAGCGCTACGACCAGGTCGAGCCGGTGCTGGAGATCCTGCGCAAGGACATCCTCGCCCTCGGCCTGCCGCTACGCTCGATCGAGGTCGAGTACGGGCCGAGCCAGTGCGAGTTCACCTTCCAGCCCACGACCGGCGCGGTGCCCGCCGACCTGATGGTGCTGTTTCGCAGCGCGGTGAAGCAGATCTGCCGCCGCCACGGCTACCACGCCACCTTCATGTGCCGGCCCCGCATCCCGAACGTGGTCTCGTCGGGCTGGCACCTGCACCAGTCGCTGCGCGACGCGCGGACCGGGGCGAACGCCTTCGCCCCGACCGAGGGGTCCGGGCCGCTCTCGGCCTTCGGGATGGGGTTCCTGGGCGGGCTTCTCACCCATGCGCGGGCCTCGAGCGTCTTCACGACGCCGACCATCAACGGCTACAAGCGTTACCGCTCCTACTCGCTGGCGCCCGACCGCGCGATCTGGGGATGCGACAACCGCGGGGTGATGATCCGGGTGCTCGGCGGCCCGGGCGATCCGGCGACGCGGCTGGAGAACCGGGTCGGCGAGCCGGCGGCGAACCCCTACCTCTACATGGCGGCGCAGATCCTCGCCGGGCTCGACGGCGCCGACCGGGGCCTCGATCCCGGGCCGAGCGCCGACACGCCCTACGAGGCCGAGGCGCCGCTGCTGCCGAAATCGCTGCGGGAGGCGGTCTTCGCCCTGCACGAGGATCCGTTCTTTCGCAATGCGCTCGGCGAGTCGTTCGTCGACTACTACACGCACATCAAGAACGCGGAGATCGAGCGCTTCCAGGCGGAGGTCACCGAATGGGAGCAGCGCGAGTATTTCGAGATCTTCTGATCGAGCCGGGCGGGGAGCCATAAGAGATGAAGCCTGATCGCAATTTACGGTTCGCTTTTTTCCTCGCCCTGGCCTGCGCCGGATGGTCCGCCCCCGGCCGGGCGCTCGATCAGCCGATCCGCATCGGGGTCCTGAGCGACATGAGCGGACCGTTCTCGGATCAGGTCGGCGCCGGCTCCGTCGCCGCCGCGCGCCTCGCGCTCGAGGATTTCGCGCGCGAGAGCGGCGGCCTGAAGGTCGAGCTCCTCTCCGCCGACCACCAGAACAAGCCCGATATCGGCCTCGGCATCGCCCGGCGCTGGCTCGACCAGGAGAACGTCGCGGCGATCGTCGACCTGCCGAATTCCGGCGTCGCCCTCGCGGTCGCCAACCTGATGCGCGACCGCAACCGGGTCGCGCTGGCGTCGAGCGCGATGACCTCCGACCTGACGGGGAAGTTCTGCGCGCCGACCACCGTGCAATGGGTGTCGGACACCTGGGCGCAGGGCTCGGCCACCGCGCGGGCGCTGGCCGAGCGCGGTGCGAGGCAATGGTACTTCCTCACCGTCGACTACGCCCTCGGCCACGCCCTGGAGCGCGATGCCACCCGGGCCCTCGTCGAGGCGGGGGGACGGTCCACCGGCGGGTCGCGGCTTCCCCTCGGCACCGGCGACTTCTCCTCGGCGCTGCTCATGGCGCAGGGCTCGGGCGCACAGGTCCTGGCGCTCGCCAATACCGGCGCCGACATGATCAATGCGATCAAGCAGGCCGGCGAGTTCGGGCTGACGCCCAAGATGAAGGTCGCCGCCTTGTTCATCCAGCTGTCCGACACCCATTCCCTGGGCCTCGCGACGGCGCAGGGCCTGCAACTCGTCTCCGCGTTCTACTGGGACCGCGACGAGCGCACGCGCGCCTTCGGCGAACGCTTCGCCGCCCTGATGAACGGCCGGCGCCCGACGGAGGACCATGCGGGGGTATACTCGGCGACGCTCGCCTATCTCCGCGCCGTGCGCGCCGCCGACACGGTCGAGGGCGACCGGGTCGTCGCGGCGATGCGCAAGGCCCCGATCGAGGATTCCCTCTTCGGCACGGTGACGATCCGGCCGGACGGACGCGCCGTGCACGACATGTACCTCTACGAGGTGAAGGCGCCCTCCGAGAGCAAGAAGCCGTATGATTACTACAAGCACGTGGCCACCATCGCCGGCGACCAGGCCTTTCGCCCGCTGAAGGACGGCGGGTGCCAGATGAAAGATTGAGCGGACCGGCGTCGACGGGCGACCCGGGGCCCTGTCTCCTCGTCAACAGCACCCGAGGCGGCGGTAAGAGTCGGCCACGGCCGCCTCGAAGCCCGGCATCGCCCGCCACAGGCCCGCGCGCCCGGGCATCGCCGCCCGGCAGGCCTCGCGCAGCGCCCGATGCGCCGCGTCGAGGTCGATGCCGAGCACCACCCCGTCCCGCACGACCGTGCGCCCGGCGACGATCAGCTCCCGGACGTGGCGTTTCGTGGCGCGGGCGAAGAGCAGGTCGAGGGGATCGACCTCCGCCAGCGCATCCTCGTCGAGCGCCGCGCGGTCGAGGACCAGGAGGTCGGCGGGGGCCCCCATGGCGATCCGCCCGCCCTCCGGCGCGCCGACCGCGACGCGGCCGGTCTCGAGCGCCATCGCCAGGGCTTGGCGCGGGGAGATTTCGGCGTCGAAGCCCCAGCCGCCATGCAGCGACCACAGCAGGCGCAGTTCCCGCAAGGCGTCGTCGTCCTCGTCGAAGGCCTGCCCGTCGATGCCGAGCGCGACCCGGCAGCCGTGGCGTACCATCTCGGCCACCGGCGCGATGCCCGAGCGTAGGGCGAGGTTGGACGAGGTGTTGACGGCAACGACGCAGCCGGCCTCGGCGATCATCTCGAGTTCGTCCGGCCGCGCATGGACGCAATGGGCGAGGGTCAGCCGCGGCGAGAGCAGCCCGATCTCGCGCCAGCGCCGCACGAGGCCGTCCGGATAGGTCCGGTCGGCCCAGTCGCGCTGGTACTTGGTCTCGAAGAGATGCGTCGTCACCCGGCGCCCGGTGCGGGCGGAGGCCTCGGCGACCGCCTCCCATAATGCGTCCGAGCCCCATTGGGGGCCGTTCGGGGCGTATTGCACGTCGACCATCGGCCCGCCGACCGCCTCCGCGACGGCGTCGACGCGGGCGAGCTGCTCGGCGAGGGGCGGCATGGGGGAGAGGAAGCGCGCCTCGATCTCGGCCCGCGCCTCGGGGTCGAGGGCGTCGAGCACCGGGCCGTGGTCGCCGTAGACCAGGGGATTGCGGTCGCGCAGGCCGATGCCGAGGGCGATGCGCACCCCCACGTCGCGGGCGGCGCGGGCCATCGCCGCCGCCTCGGTGGTATAGTCGGTCAGCCCCATCGGCCGGACGTGATGGATCATCACCGCGCCCTGGCCGCCGAGCGCCGCCCGCGCCAAGGGGGCGAGCGTCGCCAGGTAGGGATCGACCGGCGCGAGGAGCGCGAGGCGGTGCAGCCAGGTCTCCAGCGGCTTGTTGAAGCCGCCGACCGAACTCGGCCGCAGCGGCCTGGCATGGTCGTGGGCATTGGCGAGCGCCGGCAGCACCACGACATCCTCGGTCGCCGCCGCGGATCCGAGCGCGGCGATCCGCCCGTCCCCGATCGTCAGAGCGAGGTCCCGGAACGCGCCCTGCGCGTCGAAACCGTGTCGGGCCGCGAGAATGCGCACGGGCTTCGATCTCCTCAGCTCTTCGGAGCCGCCAGGATACGCTCGGCCCGCGGCGGCAGGAAAGCGCGGCTGAACACCTCCTCGACCGCGGGCACCCGCGTCAGGCCATAGGCCTCGCCGATCTGGCCGATGGCCGTGCGCATCCGCTCGTCGGAGACGTCGCCGGCGCCGAGCCGCTCGGTCTCGGGCGTGACCATGTGCGTCCGGTAGGTGTAGCGGATCCGCTGCGCCTCGCGGTCGGCGTCGAGGGTCGGCTCGACGCGGTTCATCACCCGCCCACCCTCGGCGGGATCCGCCGTCAGTTCCAGCATGGCGCGGTTGATCGCCCGCACGAGGCCCACTACCGCCTTCGGGTTCTCCCTGAGGAGCTTCTGCGAGACCATGACGCCGTTCGAATAGGCCGCGATGCCGTGGTCGGAAAACAGCGTGAAGCGGTAATCCCGGTCGGGGTCCTGCCGCATCCCGACGAGGTTCATGTAGGAGGTGACGGTGAACACGAAGCCGCCATCGGCCTGGTCCCGCACCAGCATCATCTCCTGGACCGAGGGCGAGACGTTCACGACCTCGACCTTGCCGGCATCGATGCCGTTGAGCTTGGCGAAGATCGGGAACAGCCGGTGGGTCGCCGAGCCGGCGGGCGAGGTCAGCCGCTTGCCTTCCAGATCCTTCAGTGAGCCGGCCGCACCCGCCTTCTGGACGATCGCGAAGGGCGCCTTGTTGTAGATCATATAGACCAAGACCGGCGCCTCGCCGGGCTTGACCGCTGCCTGCTGGATGATCGCATTCATGTCGCCGAATCCGGCATCGTAGGCGCCGCCCATGATGCGGGTGACGGTCGCGGCCGAGCCCTCGCCCTGGTCGATGGTCACGTCCAGCCCCTCGGCGGCGAAGTAACCCTTGTCCCGGGCCTGGAAATACCAGGAATGGATGCCCTGAACCTTCCAGTCGAGGGTGAAGCGGATCTTCGTCGGCGGGGTCTTCGTCGCAGTCTCGGCCAGGGCGGGGCCTATCCCGAGCGCGGCAAGACAGGCCGCCGCGGCGGCCTTGAGGAAGAGGCGGCGCATTGTCGGTCTCCTGATGGAACGGGATCAGCCGGCGGCGAGGTCGGACCGGCGCGTCGCCCAGCCCGTCACGCGATATTCGATGAGCGAGAACACGAGGTAGAGGGCAACGCCGAGGCCCGCGAGGACGAACAATCCGGCGAAGACGAGCGGCACGTTGAAGCTCGACGAGGCGATCATCATCATGTTGCCGATGCCGCGATTCGACGCCACCGTCTCGGCGACGACCGATCCGACGAAGGCGAGCGTGATCGCGACCTTCAGGGCGGCGAAGAAGTAGGGCATCGCCCGCGGCAGGCTGACGGTCCAGAGGATGTCCCAGCGCGACGCCTTCAGCGTGCGCATCACGTCCTCCAGCTCGGGCTCGACGGTGGCGATCCCGGTCGCGACGTTCACGACGATCGGGAAGATGCAGATGATCATCGCCGTCAGGATCGCCGGCACGGTGCCGGCGCCGTACCAGAGCACGAAGATCGGCACGACCGCGACCTTCGGGATCGACGAGAAGCCGACGAGCAGCGGATAGGCCGTCCGGAAGGCGAGCCGGGACGAGCCGATCAGGATGCCGAGGAGAAGCCCGATCACGACGCCGAGGCCGAAGCCGACGAGGGTCGTATAAAGGGTCTGCCAAGTGTGCGGCCAGATCGCCGGCCAGTACTTCACCAGGGCGGCGACGATCTGGCTCGGGCGCGGCAGCAGGATGTCCGAGATGCCGAAGACGAGGCAGGCCAGCTCCCACACGGCGAACACGCCGGCGATCAGCGCCACGGGGGCGGCGTTGTCGCGCAAGGTTTCCTTCAGGTGGTCCACGGCGCTCTCCCTCAACGGTGACCGGACACGATGCCGGTGCCGCCCCGGGCGCCGACGATCAGGGCGCGCAGGCGCTGGTTGAGGGCGACGAAGTCCGGCGCGAAGGTCATCTCGATCGTGCGCGGGCGCGCCAGCGCGACGGGGGAATCGTCGAGGATGCGGCCGGGCCGGGCGCTCATCACGCAGATGCGGTTGGCGAGGTAGGCGGCCTCCTTGAGGTCGTGGGTGACCAGCAGCACGGTCAGGCGCTTCGACAGCCAGAGGTCCTGCATGATCGCCCACAGCTCTTCGCGGGTGAACTGGTCGAGCGCCCCGAACGGCTCGTCGAGGAGGAGCAGGTCGGGGTCGTGGATGAGCGCCCGGCACAGGTTGGCGCGCTGCATCATCCCGCCCGAGAGCTGCCAGGGATACTTGTCGCCGAAGCCGCCGAGCCCGACCTGGGCCAGCAATGCCTCGACCCGGTCGCGGAACTCGCCCCGGCGCTTCGCCCGAAACTGCTGCCGGAACGGCGGGACGATCTTGAGCGGCAGCATGACGTTGTCGCGCACGGTCAGCCAGGGCAGCAAGGTCGGGTTCTGGTAGGCCATGCCGATGCGGATCGGGGTGGCGCCGATCTCGCGGCCGGCGACGAAGACGTGGCCGCTCGTCGGCGCCAGCAGTTCGCCGACCATCTTGAGGATCGTCGACTTGCCGCAGCCCGAGGGGCCGACGAGCGCGACGAAATCGCCCTCCGCGATCTTGAGCGAGGTCGGGGCCAGCGCCTGCACCGCCTTGTCGCCGCGCCCGTAGGTGATGGCGGCGTCCTCGAAGGCGATGAAGGCCGGGCGGCCCGGATGGTCGGGTGCTGGCCCGGCGACGATCGGGTGGGGAGCGGAATGCGCGTTCATCTCAGGCCCCTCCCCTGCGCAAGGCAGGCTGCCAGCGTGCTGTCCTGGTTGCGCGGTTGCGCCGGTGGCATCCGCTGGATCGCCGTGACCTGGCGGCCCCAGCCGCTCGTCTCAGGCACGAGCCGGCGGTCGCGCTGCACGAAGCGCCCGCGCACGAGCGTGTGAACGGGCACGCCGGTGACGGTGACGCCCTCGAACGGCGTGATCCTGCCGCGCGAATGCAGGGCCTCGGCCCGGATGGTCTCGCTGCGGTCCATGTCGACGACGGCGATGTCGGCCTCCGCCCCCGCCTCGAGGCGGCCCTTGGCGGGCCAGAGGCCGAAGGCGCGGGCCGGATTCTCGGCCGAGATGCGCACGTAATGCTCCAGGCTCATGCGTCCTTTCGCGACCTCGTTCAGCATCAGGGGCATTTGCGTCTCGACGCCCGGGAAGCCGCAATCCGCCTCCCAGATCACGGCCTTGCGCTTCTCCTCCGGTGTGTGCGGCGCGTGGTCGGTGGCGATCATGTCGATCACCCCGGACAGCAGGGCGGCGCGGATCGCCTCGGCATCGGCGGCCTCGCGCACCGGCGGGTTGACCCGGATCACCGAGCCGAGGCGCTCGTAGTCGCCCGTGTCGAGGAGGAGGTAGCAGGGGCAGGTCTCGCCGGTGATGTCGACGCCCCGCGCCTTGGCCTCGGCCAGCGGCCGCAGTTCGGCGGCCGACGAGATATGCAGCACGTGGACCCGCGCGCCGGTCCAGCCGGCGAGTTCGGCTGCCCGCGCCACCGCCTCGACGGCGACGATCGCCGGGCGTGCCGCCACATGGGCGAGCGGATCGTTGCGGCCGGCGGCCACCAGGCGCGCCTGGCGCCAAGCCATGATCGAGGCGGTCTCGGCATGGAGCGAGATGCGCAGGCCCGACGGCGCGATGATCTCGAAGCCCTCCAGCATCGCCCCCGTCGAGGGTGACGGCAGGTTGCCGAAGGTGTTGCCCATGAAGCACTTGAAGGCGTTGACGCCGCCCTCGATCAGGCCCGGCAGCTCGTCGATGTTGTCCTCGGCCAGCAGCCCGTAGAGCCCGTAATCGACGTGGGATTTCTCCGCCGCCGCCTGCTTCCGGCGCAGCTCCGTCACCGAGCGGGTCGGCGGGTGGGTGTTGGGCATCTCGAAGACGGTGGTGGTGCCGCCCATCGCCGCCGCCGCGCTGCCAGTGCGCCAGTCTTCCTTGTGGGTGTAGCCGGGCTCGCGGAAATGGACGTGGACGTCGATCGCCCCGGGCAGGAGATACCGGCCGGAGACGTCCACGGCCTCGCGGGCCGCCGGCAGCGTGCCGGGCGCACCGACCGCGGCGATCAGCCCGTCCCTGATCGCGACGTCGGCGCGAAAGCGGGTGGTGCCGGTCACCACCGTGCCGCCGGCCAACACGAGGTCGGCGACGATTCCGGATTCGGACATGCGAGTTTCGGTCATGACGGTGCTCACAGCATCGCCCAGCCGCCGTCGACCGGCAGGTCGATTCCGGTGATCTGGCGGGAGACTTCGGAGGCGAGGAACAGGCAGGCATTCGCCACGTCCGCATCGGTCGAGACGCGCCTGAGCGCGTAATCGGCGGCGTGGCGGGCGACGGCCTCGTCCTCGCTGATCGTCAGGCGCCGCGCCATCTCGGGCACGACCTTCTGGCGGAAGCGCGGCCCGTCGACCATGCCGGGCGCGACGCAATTGACGTTGATGCCGTAGGGCCCGGCTTCGAGGGCGAAGCTCTTGGTGATGCCGCGCAGGCCCCATTTCGAGGCGGAATAGGCCATGCGGCCGGCCCGTCCGCGCATGCCGAAGGTGCCGCCGACATTGACGATCCGCCCCTCGCCCTGGTCGATCATGGTCGGCAGGCAGGCCCGCATGGTGTTGAAGCAGCCGCGCATGTTGAGATCGACGATCTCGTCGAACTCGGCCTCGGTCGTCTCCCAGCCGGTCTTGCCGATCGGCCCCGAGCCGCCGGCGACGTTGACCAGGATGTCGATGCGCCCGAAGGCGTCGCGCGTCGCAGCAATCGCGCGGTCGCAGGCGGTGCCGTCGGTGATGTCGCAGTCGAGCACGAGCGCCTTTGTGCCCCCGGTACGCACCTCCGCCGCCACCGGCTCGATCGCCGCCACGTCGCGGCCGAGAAGCGCCAGCCGGCAGCCCTCGGCCGCGAAGGCGCGGGTGACCGCCGCGCCCATTCCCTTGGCGGGGCCGGTGATGACCGCGACCCGGCCGCTCAGGTTCAGATCCATGTCCGTCGTCCTTGATTGTCGTCGGCCATTCGCTCAGCCGAGCGTGGTGACCCGCTCTGCCAATGGCGGCAGGAAGGCGCGGCTGAAGACCTCCTCGGGCGCCGGCATCCGCGGCAGGCTCTCCGCCTCGGCGACGATCGCGATCGATCTGGCGAAGCGCGCATCGTCGACGTCGCCGATGCCGATCCGGCGGCCCTCCGGGTGGCTCATCTCGGCCTTCAGCGTCGCGATGAGCCGGTCCTTCTCGACGCCCCGGTCGATCAGGGGCTCGCGCCGGGCCACCGCCTCGACCGCCGCGTCGGGGTCCTTCAGCGTTTCCGTGATGCCGCGGTTGAAGGCACGCAGCAGGCGGCGCAACGCCTCCGGCTTCCCGGCGACGAGGCGGCGCGAGGCGATCACGGCATTGGAATACAGATCCATGCCGGCATCGGCGTAATCGATGAAGCGCAGGCTCCTGTCCGGATCGAGACCGATCAGCTTCGCCGAGAAGCGGATGGTGTTGACGAAGCCGAACACGCCGTCGACCTGGCCGCGCTGGAGCATCTGCTCGCGCAGGGCCGGCTGCATGTTGACCACGGTGACGCCGGCGGGGTCGATGCCCGCCATCCTGGCGAAGGCGGGAAACAGCTTCAGGGCGCTGTCGTTGGCCGGCCCGCCGACGGTGCGTCCCTTGAGATCCTGCGGGGTTCGGATCGGACCGTCGGCCCGGACCGCGATGGTGAAGGGCGGACGGTTGTAGAGCGCCGCGACGGCGAGCGGGCCGACCGTGCCGGGAGATGCGCGGCCGACCAGCGAGACCAGGGCGTTGATGTCCCCGAAGCCGAGATCGTAGGAACCCGACCCCACCGCGCCGACCGCGGCGCCGGATCCGTTGCCCTGGTCCATCACCAGGTCGATCCCCTCCTCGCGCAGGAAGCCGCGATCCTCCGCCAGGAAGAAGAAGCCCTGCGGGCCCTGGTAGCGCCAGTTCAGCACCATCCGGAGCCTGACCGGCGTCTGCGCGAGTGCCGGGCGGGGCAGACAGGCGGCGAGGCAGGCGGTGCCCGCGGCCACTCCGAAACGGCGCCGGCTCAACGGTGACGACATCGCGGGATCCTCGAGGGCGGGATCGCTCTCCCGCGCCGCCGAGTAGAACCGGCTTGACCGATGCCGTCTTGTGCTGACTTCTGTGCGGGCCTGTTCGAAAAATGCAGCGGTCGGCGATGAGGCATCTGCGGGTTCTGCGCTACCTCGACGAGGTCGCCCGGACGGGCTCGATCCGGAAGGCGGCCGAGCGGCTCAACATCACCGCCTCGGCGCTCAACCGGCGGATCCAGGACCTCGAGGCCGAGCTCGGCACCCCGATCTTCGAGCGCCTGCCCCGCGGCGTGCGCCTCAACGCGGCCGGCGAATTGCTGATCCGGCACGCCCGCGGCCAGATCGCCGAGATGGGGCGGGTCCGCTCGCAGATCGAGGACCTGTCGGGCTTTCGCCGTGGCACGGTGTCGATAGCCTGCAGCCACGCCCTGGCGCACGATTTCCTGCCGACCGAGGTCGCGGCCTACCGGCGCGCCTTCCCGCTGGTGGAGTTCGACGTGCGGGTGATGAGCCACGCCCAGGCCCTGCGCGCCCTCGACGATTACGCGGTCGACCTGGCGTTGATCTTCCGGACGACGGCCACGACGGGATTGCGCATCCTCGCCTCCGCCGAGCAGCGGCTGATGGCGCTCATGCGGGCGGGCCATCCGCTCGCGGGCACGGGCAGCCTGCGCTTACGCGACTGCACGGCCTATCCCCTCGCCCTGCCCGACCGCAGCTATGGCGGCCGCGAGTTGCTGGAGCGCGCCGTGGCGCACGGCTCGGTCCGCCTCGCGCCGGTCGTCGAGTCGAACTCGTTCGAGTTCCTGCGCGCTTACGTCCGCCTCGACGACGCGATCACGTTCCAGATCGAGATCGGGGCGCCCGCGAGCCTGTGCGCCCGCGACGGCCTGGTCGCCCGGCCGGTCGATGCCCGCGACGTGCCGCCCGCCCGCGTCGCCATGGGGCAATTGCCCGGGCGCGCCCTCTCGGTGGCGGCGGCGAAATTCGCCGAGCAGCTCTCGGCCCGGCTCGAGTCCGGATCGGCGGCCCTCGACGCGCCGTCGGCGCCGGGCGATGCTGCCGCCTCCCGCCCGCCAATCCCGGATCCCCAGCCATGACGCATCGCCTGACCGCCTCGCCCGAGACCTGCCGCTGGGGCTACCTTGATGCGACCGTCCCGCCGGTCCTCACGGTTCGCAGCGGCGAGCGCGTCACGATCGAGACGGTCTCGGGCGGCCCCGACGCCCTGCCGCCCGAGGGGTTCCACGTGCCGCCGGAGCTGCGGGTGATCCATGCCGCCGAGGCCGGCCTCCCGTTCGGCCCCCACATCCTGACCGGTCCGGTGGCGATCGAGGGCGCGCAGGCGGGCGACGTGCTGGAGGTGCGCATCCTCGACGTCGCGTTGCGCCAGGACTGGGGCTTCAACCGCCATCGGCCGCTCGCCGGCACCCTGCCGGACGACTTTCCGGACTTCCATCACATGAACATCCCCCTCGACGGGGAGCGCCGGACCGCCCGGATGCCCTGGGGACTCGAGATCCCGCTGGCGCCGTTCTTCGGCGTGATGGCGGTGGCCCCGCCGCCGGAATGGGGCCGCTGCACCTCGATCATCCCGCGCGCCTTCGGCGGCAACCTCGACAACAAGGAACTCGTCGCCGGCACCACGCTCTTCCTGCCGGTCTTCGCGGAGGGCGCCTTGTTCTCCTGCGGCGACGGCCACGGGGCGCAGGGCGACGGCGAGGTCAACGTCACGGCGATCGAGACCGCGCTGTCCGGCACCTTCGAGTTCGTGCTGCGGACGGACCTGCGGCTCACCTACCCCCGGGCCGAGACGCCCACCCACGTGATCACGATGGGGCTCGACCCCGACCTCGACCGCTGCGCCGAGCGGGCCTTGCGCGAGATGATCGACCTCGTGGTCGCCCGCACCGGCATCACCCGCGACGAGGCCTACGCCCTGTGCAGCATCGCCGCCGACCTGCGGGTGACGCAGACGGTCAACCAGCACAAGGGCGTGCACTGCATGCTGCGCAAGGAGTACCTGGTCCGCTGAGGCACTGCGGTCGTCGATCGGGCTGCTTCGATGTGAATCGGCACCCGCCGCGCCGTTCCGGCGCGGCGCACGCAGAGCCCGAGATCCGGACGCACGGGCGGCGCCGAGCGAGGCGGAACGCCGTTCGCCTCGTTCCGCATCACCGCGACCGCGATCCCGAGCCCGCCTCAGCCGCCCAAGGAGAGCGTGGCTCTCACGCCCGAGCCCGGTCGGTGAGCCAGGCCCAGGTGTCCTCGAGCGCCAGGGCAAAGCGCGCGACGACCTCGTCGACCTCGTCCTCGGTGATGATCATCGGCGGGCAGAAGGCGATCGTGTCCTGGATCGCCCGGACGATCAGGCCGTGCTCCTGGGCGCGCTCGAACAGGTGGAAGGCGACCCGGCCGGGCGGGTCGAACTTGCGCTTCGTCGCCTTGTCGGCGACGAGTTCGACCGCCGCGATCAGCCCGACGCCGCGGACCTCGCCGACGAGCGGGTGGTCGGCGAAGGGCGCGAGCCGCTCCTGGAGCCGGGAGCCGGAGCGGGCGGCGTTGGCGACGAGGCCGCGCTCCTCGATGATCGCCAGGTTCTCGAGCGCCACCGCGGTCGCCACCGGGTGGCCGCTGCCGGTGAAGCCGTGGCCGAAATTGCCCAGAGCCTCGGTGTGGTCGGCGAGCCCCTGGTAGAGCGCGTCGCTGAATAGAACCGCGGCGAGGGGCTGGTAGGACGACGTGATCTGCTTCGAGACCACCAGGAGGTCGGGGCGGATGCCGTAATGCTCGCAGGCGAACAGCGTGCCGAGCCGCCCGAAGCCGTTGATGACCTCGTCGGCGACCACCAGCACGTCGTGCCGCCGGCACACCGCCTGCACCTTCTCCCAGTAGGTGCGGGGCGGCGGCAGCACGCCGCCGGCGCCCATCAGCGGCTCGCCGATGAAGGCCGCCACCGTCTCCGGCCCCTCCTCGAGGATCACCGCCTCGAGTTCCGCCGCCAGCCGGTCGGCAAAGGCCTCCTCCGTCTCGCCGGGCAGCGCGTTGCGGTAATGGTGCGGGCAGGTCACATGGCGCACGAAGGGCAGCGGCAGGTCGAAGCCGCGCTGGTTGGTCGGCAGTCCCGTCAGGCTCGCCGCCGCGATGGTGATGCCGTGATAGCCGCCCTGGCGGGCGATGAACTTCTTCTTCTCCGGCCGTCCGCGCCCGTTGTTGAAGTACCAGACGAGCTTCACCACCGTATCGTTGGCCTCCGACCCCGAATTTGTGAAGAACACGTGGTCGAGGCCGGCCGGCGACATCTGGACGAGCTTCTCGGCGAGGAGGATCGCCGGCTCGTTCGCCTTGTGGGTGAAGGTGTGGTAATACGGCAGCCGGCTCATCTGGCGAGCCGCGGCCTCCACCAGTCGGGGCTCGCCGAACCCGACCCCGACGCTCCACAGCCCCGCCATCGCCTCGATATAGCCGCGGCCCTGGTCGTCGTAGACGTGGATGCCCTCGCCGCGCTCGATGATCATCGGCCCGACCTGCTCGTGCCGGCGGGCATTGGTGTAGGGGTGGAAGTGATAGGCGACATCGCGCGCCTGAAGGGAGTTCGGCAGCAGGGTCATCGGGATCACCTTGTCCGAGGAGCGTGGGGGGCGGCCGTCAGCCCGCCGCGTAGACGGTGCGGGCCTGCTCGGGCGTGATGAACCCGTCGAGGAGGTCGTCGCGGACGCGGGTCCTGTCGCGGGCCTCCGGCGGCCCCCAGCCGCCGCCGGCCGGGGAGCTGATGCGGATGCGGTCGCCGGGGGCGATCGGCACGTTGGCGAACTTGCTCGGCGAGACCTTGCCGAAAGCCTGCGCCACGGTGAGCCACTCCCCGCTCCCCGCCCGCATCATCAGGAGTTCCGCCTTCGCGCCTTCGTGCCCGCCATGGAGGCCCCAGGGACTGACCTTCTGGCGGTCGCTCATGTAGCTGAACGTCATCGGCGTGCCGGTGCTGCGCACCGTCTTCGAGAGGGCGAGGCCGCCGCGGAAGGTGCCCGGCCCGCCTGAGCCGTCGACGAGGCGAAACTCCTCGACGTGCCAGGGGAAGCGGTACTCGAACACCTCGACCGGGATGTGCGGGCAATTGCCGTTGATGCCGCCGACCGCGTCGTTGCCGTCGGCGAAGCTGCGTCCGCCCCAGCCGACCGGGGTGAGATCGTAGCAGCAGAAGAACTCGCCGGTCGCCGGGTCGGTGCCGCCGAACAGGAAATTGCTGTGCGTCGCCCCGTCGGTCGCCGCCGAGCGCTCCTTGAGGCCGGGCGCCAGGGCGCCCATCACGCAATTGGCGATCCGGCAATGGGTCTCGGTGTTGCCGCCGACCGAGGGGCCGGGGAAGTTCACGTTCACCACCGTGCCGGGCGGAGCGAGCACCCGGATCGGCCGGAAGCAGCCGGAATTCTTCGGGATCGTCGCATCGGTGAGCTGGAGGACCGCGTTGTAGGCCGCCCCGTAGGCGACCCCGAGGGTGCCGTTGATCGGCCCCCTCGCCTGGGGCGAGGAGCCGTGATAATCGACCACGAGGTCGGAGCCCGCCACCGTCACCTCGGCCCGGATGGTGAAGGCCCGATCCTCGATGCCGTCATCCTCCATGCAATCCTCGAAGACGTAGCGGCCGTCCGGGATTTTTTGGATCTCCGCCCGCATCCGGCGCTCGGAATAGTCCATCAGCGCCGCGACGTGCTCGCGGAAGGCCGCGACCCCGTGCTTGCGCACAAGATCGGCCATGCGCCGCTCGCCGAGATCGGTGGCGGCGATGAGGGCGCGGAAGTCGCCGTAATTGTAGCGCGGGGTGCGGACATTCGCGAGCATCAGGCGCCAGACGTCGTCGACGTCGCGGCCGGCCCGCTTGATCTTCACCGGCGGCACCCGCAATCCCTCGTGGAAGACTTCTGTCGCCTCGCCGGCGAAGCCCGCCGGCGCCATGCCGCCGACCTCGCAGACATGGCCGATCGCGACCGAGAACCCGATCAGGCTGCCCTCGACGAAGACCGGCTTGAAGAAGGTGTGCTCCGGCGTGTGCAGGCCGCCCCGGTAGGGGTCGTTGTGGACGAGGACGTCGCCCTCCTCCAGCTCTGACAGGGCGATCTCCTGAACGCAGGAGCGCAGCAGCAGCGGCATGCCGCCGATCATCGAGGGGCAGAAATCGCCGGTGGCGACCAGCTCGCCGGTCGGCAGGGCAAGGCCGCACGTGAAGTCGAGGGACTCCGAAAAAATCGTCGAGTAGGAGGTGCGCATCAGCGTCACCCCCATGTCGCGGCAGATCGAGACCAGGATGCCGCCGACGATGTTGAGCGAGACCATGTCCATGGCGGTGGGCTCCCCGGGCTTCAGGCGGTGATCAGCAGGTTGCCGGTGCGGTCGACCCTCAGGCTCTTGCCGGGATCGAGCACCGTGACCGAGGCCGCCTCCTCGACGAGGGCCGGCCCGGTGAGCGCGTGGCCGGCCCGCAGGTCGTCGCGGGCGTAGACCGGGGTGTCGATGAAGCCGTCGCCGAACCAGACCGGGCGCCGCCCGCGCGGCACGGCCGGGCCGTCGGCCTCCGGGATCGCCGGGAAATCGAGGTCGCCGGTGCGGGCAGTGCCGGTGACCAGGAAGTTGACCATCTCCATCGGGTCGTCGAGGCGGAAGCCGAACCGGGCCTCGTGCTGGGCGTGGAAGGTCGCGAGCAGCGCAGCGATCTCGTCCTCGGTGAAGGATTCGGCCTCGGTCGGGATCTCCAGCTCGTAGTTCTGGCCGAGATAGCGCATCTCGACGCTGCGCCGGATCGCAACCGCGTGGTGCCCTTGCGCCGCGAGTTCGGCGCGGCACTCGGCGACGAGGTCGCCCATCGCCGCAGCGGCGCGGGCGCGGTCGAAGGCCCGGGAGGTGAGTTGCACCGTACGGGCGCGGTCGACCCGCGCATCCGCCATGGTGAAGCCGAAGGCGGAGAACTGGCCCGGGAAGTTCGGCACCAGGCCGCGGGGAATCGCGGCCTCGCTCATCAGGTCGCCGATATGGGGCGGGCCGGCGCCGCCGAAGGCGACGAGGACGAAGTCGCGCGGGTCGAGGCCCTGCTCGGTCAGCACCGTGTGCAAAGCTCCCACCATGTTGTTGTTGGCGATCCGCACGATGGCGAGCGCCGCCTGCTCGACCGAGAGGCCGAGGGCCTGCCCGATCGGGCTGATCGCCGCGCGGGCGGCCTGCGCGTCGAGCGCCATGGCGCCGCCGAGGAAGTTGCCGGCGCCGATGCGGCCGAGCACCACGTTGGCATCGGTGACGGTCGGCCGGGTGCCGCCGCTTCCGTAGCAGGCCGGGCCGGGATCGGCCCCGGCGCTCTCGGGGCCGACCACCAGCATGCCGCCGGCATCGATCCGGGCGATCGAGCCGCCGCCGGCCCCGATGGTGCGGATGTCGATCATCGGGACCTGGATCGGCCGGCCCCAGGAGATCTCGAAATCGGTGGTGAACTTCTCCTGGCCGTCCACCACCGTCGAGACGTCGGTCGAGGTGCCGCCCATGTCGAGGGTGACGAGGTTCGGCAGGCCGAGATGCGCGGCGACCCGCTTGGCGGCGATGACCCCGCCGGTGGGGCCGGAGACGGCGATCTGGACCGGCTGCGCGACCGCGGCGTCCAGGCTCATCTCGCCGCCATTCGAGCGCATCACCACGATGCCGGCCGCGACGCCCTGCTCGTCGAGCTGCCGGCGCATCGCCCCGAGCTGGCGGCCGACCACCGGCTTGATGAAGGCGTCGCAGATCGTGGTCGAGGCGCGGAAATGCTCCTTCCACTTCGGCAGCACCTCGTAGGAGATCGAGACCGGCAGGCCGGGCAGGCGCTCGGCGAAGATCGCCTTGATCCGCCGCTCGTGCCCGGGCGCGAGATAGGAGTGGAGCAGCACCACCGCGACCGCCTCGACCGCGCCCTCGGCCTTCAGCCGGTCGGCGAGCTCGATCACCGCCGCCTCGTCGAGGGGCTGGAGCACCGCCCCGTCGGCGCCGACCCGCTCGTCGACCTCGTGGGCATCGCGCCGCATCACGAACGGCTTCGGCTTGACCCAGGCGAGGTCGTAATGGTGGCGCCGGTTGCCGCGGCCGATGAACGGCACGTCGCGAAAGCCGCGGGTCGTCACGTAGGCGACCCGGGCGCCCTTGCCTTCGAGCAGGGCGTTCGTCGCCACCGTGGTGCCGAGCCGGATCGCCCGGATCGCCGGGATGTCGCCGAAGGCGCGCAAGCCCGTCATGATGCCCTGGATCGGGTCCTGGGGCGTCGAGAGGTTCTTCCACGCCCGGAGCGCCCGGCCGGATTCGTCGTAGGCGACGAAATCCGTGAAGGTGCCGCCGATGTCGATGCCGAGCCGATAGGCCATGGGGCGTCCTCCCTTCGTCAGGCGTGGATCGAGGAATAGTCGACCGGGGTGGCGTGCCAGCCTTGGGCACGCTTCTCCCAGAAGGCGTCGTGCAGGCGCCGGAAGACCGGGCCGGGCCGGTCGTTGCCCATGATCCGCCCGTCGATGCGCGAGGCCGGCATGATCCCGCCTGCGGTCGTCACTAGCAGGATCTCGTCGGCGTCGCGCAGCTCCGCCACGGTCACCGGCCGGACCGCGACGGCGAGGTCCATCTCGCGGGCGAGTTCGATCACCGATTGGCGGGTCAGCCCTTCGAGCACGCCGGCATCCGGGGTCGCGAGCCGTCCGTCGGCGACGACGAACAGGTTGAAGCCCGGGCCCTCCGTCACGTGGCCGTCCTCGTCGAGGAGGACGCAGAAATCGGCGCCGCGGTCATGGGCCTCGAACTGGCCGCGGGTCAGGTCGGCCCAGTGGAAGTTCTTCGCCCGCGGATCGACCGAGCGGGCCGGGATGCGCAGGGTCTCGGCCACCACCAGATGGGCGCCGCGCGCCATCACGTCGGGCCGCACCAGGGAGATCCACGGCAGGGCGAAGGCCGCGAGGTAGTTGCGGGCATGGGCCGGGTGGTAGGGCTGCCCGGCGGGCGGGCGCCCGCGCAGGCAATCCATCGCCACGTAGGCGTCGCGCAGGCCCGCGAGCGCGACGCAGCGGTGCAGCACCCGCGCGATCGCCGCGTCGTCTTCCGGGGGGTTGAGCCGGAAGGTCTCCATCGAGGCGCGGAAGCGCCGGAGATGGTCGCCGAGCCGGAAGAAGGCGCCGTCGCGCACCCCGACCACGTCGTAGGTGACGTCGGAGCGGCGGTAGCCCCAGTCGGTGATCGGGATCGCGGCTTGAGCGATCGGCATGAAGCGGCCGTCGATGTAGGCGGCGCCGGCCGTCCAGGGAATCGGGGTCTCCGTGGAAGGCATCTCGGTCACGGGCATCCTCCGGGCTGTCACGACGCCGCCTTGGGCCGGGGGCTGATTCGCGCCGGGGCGGCGAAGCCGAACCGGCGCGAGGGCAGGACGAGTTCGCGCCCGCGGCTGAGGCCGTTCGGGCGGAAGATCAGGATCAGCGCCATGACGAGGCCGAGCCCGATCTCCTGGCTGCCGGCGGGCAGCGCCAGGGCGGTCCCGCCGAGGGTGATCCCGCGTTCGAGGAGGCGCAGCACCTCGACGACGGCCGTCACCGCGACGACCCCGGTGACGGCGCCGGTGAGGCTCGCCTGGCCGCCGACCACCAGCATGGCGATCGTGATGAAGGACAGGCTGAGGTAGAACGGATCGACCGTCAGGATGCCGAGGAACTGGGCGTAGAGCCCGCCGCCCATGCCGGTGATCGCGGCGCTGAGCACGAAGGCGATCAGGCGCATCCGCACCACCTTCACGGCGCAGGCGCGCGCCGCGACCTCGTCGTCGCGGGAGGCCCGCAGCATCAGGCCGACGCGCGAGACCTGGAACCCGTAGGCCGCCAGGATCGCCAGGCCCGAAAAGCCGTAGGCGGTCCAGGGGCCGACCACCGTCGGGATGCCGACGATCGAGCTGACCCCGGCGGTCACCGAATCCCAGTTGGCGTAGACGCTGTTGACGATGATGAGGAAGGCGAAGGTGGCGATCGAGGCCGCCGTCCCCGACAGCCGCATGATCGCCAGCCCGAGCCCGAAGGCGACGAGGGCCGGCAGCAGAACCGCGCCCAGGATCGCGACCCAGAACGGCAGCTGGTTCTCCTGGAGCACTACCGGCAGGCCCTGGAGCATGATCTGCTTGAACGACGGCTCGGCGGTGGCCCAGGCCGCCGCATAGGCGCCGATGCACATGAAGCCGACCTGGCCGAAGGAGATGATGCCGGAATTGCCGATGAAGACGAACAGCCCGACCACGACGACGACCCGGATGAACATCTCGGTCAGCGTCACCTGCACGGAATCGCCGCCGAGGAGACCGAGGACGGCGATCAGCCCGAGGAGCAGGATCAGCAGCAGGGGCGTCTGATGGCGGGCGAGGAGGCGCATCGCAGTCCCCATCAGACGCGCTCGATCGTGCTGCGGGCCGGCACGAGCCCGCTCGGGCGCACCAGCAGGACCAGGATCACGAAGGCGAAGGCGTCGCGGAAGGCGCGCAGGTCCGGCGGCAGGTAGGCCTGGAGCATCGTGACGATGAGCCCGATGGTGAAGCCGCCGACCACCGCCCCGACGAGGCTGCCCATGCCGCCGACCACCACCGCCACGAAGGCGAACAGCGCCAGCGGCACGCCCATTGTGTGGCTGAGCGAGCCGGATTGCGTCGTGGTGAGGAGCGAGACCACCCCGGCGAGGATGCCGCTGATCGCGAAGGCGAGGCCGATCACGAGGTTGCCGCGCACGCCGAGATACTGCGCCATGCGGAAATCCTCGGCGGCCGCCCGCATCTGGATGCCGTACGGCGTCTTCTTGAGGAACAGCGTCAGGCCGCCCATCAGCACGAGGGTCACCACCAGGGTGACGAGCTGGAGCATCGGCACCCGGAGCTCGCCGATCAGGATCTGGCTGTTGGCGCCGCTCCACAGGTCCACGGCCTTCGGCCGCGCGCCGTAGGCCATCAGCACGCCGTTCTGGATGATGTAGCTCACCGCGAAGGAGGCGATCATCAGGGTCGGCGAGGAGGCGCGGCGCAGGGGCCGGAACACCAGGGCGTCGGTGAGGAGCGCCGCCACGATCACGATGAGGCAGATCGTCGGGATCATCACCGGCCAGGGCCAGCCGCCGATGAGGAGGCGGGCGGTCACGTCGGCCGAGGGCACGATCAGCGCGTAGGCGCCCACCGTGATGAAATCGCCGTGGGCGAAGTTGATGAGCCGCAGGATGCCGAAGAGAAGCCCGATGCCGAGCGCCACCAGGGCGTAGATGCTGCCCAGGCTCACCGCATCGACGAGGTTCTGCAGGAACGGGATCACGCGCTCGCCTCCGCCGGTTGGGCCGCCCGCTCGCCGAAGCCGAAATAGGCTTGCCGGATCGCCTCGCCGTCCTTGAGGTCGGCCGCCCGGCCCTCGAGCTGGATGCGCCCGCCCCGCAGGACCGAGATGCGGTCGGCGTGCTTGAGGATGCGGGTCGAGCTCTGCTCGTTGATGAGCAGGGTCAGGGAGGCCTGGCGGCGCAGATCGAGCAGGATCTCGTAGATCTGGTCGATGATCTTTGGAGCCAGACCGAGCGACGGCTCGTCGACGAGGAGGAGGCGCGGCCGGGTCATCACCGCGCGGGCCACCGCCAGCATCTGCTGCTCGCCGCCCGACAGGCGCCCGGCCGGGCTGTTCAGCCGCTCGCCGAGGCGCGGCAGCAGCGACAGGATCCGCTCGCGGTCGGCCCGCGCCGCGGCCCGGTCGCCCCGGAGCTGGCCGCCGACGGCGAGGTTCTCGTCCACCGTGAGCGTGCCGAAGACGTGGCGGCCCTCCGGCACCAGGGACACGCCGAGCCGGGCGATCCTTTCGGGCCGCTCGCCCCGGATGCTGGCGCCGTTCAGCCGGATATCGCCGGCATGGGGGACCACGCCGCCGGCGATGGCGGCCATCGTCGTCGACTTGCCGGCCCCGTTCGGCCCGATGATGCAGACGACCTCGCCCTCGGCGACCGACAGCGAGACGCCGCGCAGCGCGACGAGATCGCCGTAGCGGACCTGGATGTTCTCGACCGAGAGGAGCGGCGCCATCCTCAAGCCTCCATGCCCAGATAGGCGGCTATTACCGCCTCGTGACGCTGGATCTCGCCGGGCGTGCCCTCCGCCAGGGTGCGGCCGCCGTCGAGGACGTGGATGCGCTGGCTGATGCCCATCACCACCCGCATGTTGTGCTCGATCAGGAGGACGCCGCAGGTGAAGGTCGACGGGATCGAGGCGACGAGGTCCATCAGTTCCTCGCACTCGGCGTCCGACATGCCGGCGGCCGGCTCGTCGAGGAGCACGAAGGCCGGCGACAGGATCAGGGCGCGGGCGATGCCGAGGCGGCGCTGGTCGGTATAGGCCAGCGCGCCGGCCGGCAGGCCGGCCTTGTCGGAAAGCCCGATCCAGTCGAGCATCGCCCTGGCGTGCTCGCGGGCGGCGCGGAGCGACAGGCCGAGCCCCGCCCCCGTCACCTCGACGTTCTCGATCACGCTCATGTCGCGAAACAGCCGGCCGGCCTGGAAGGTGCGGGCGACGCCGCGGGCGCGGAACTCCGCGGCGCTCCAGCCCGCCGTGTCGGCCTCCCCGAGCAGCACCCTCCCCTCGGTCGGGCGCTGGAAGCCGGTGAGGCAGTTGACCAGGGTGGTCTTGCCGGCGCCGTTCGGGCCGATCAGCCCGAACACCTCGTGGCGATGCAGGGTCAGGCTGACGCCCGAGATCGCCGCGAGGCCCTGGAAGCGCACCGCGAGCCCGTCGGCGGACAGGTCCGAGGCGTTGGTCAGGGCGCGGTCGACGCCCCGGGCCGCCGGTTCGACGTAGGCGTGCTGCATGGGAGGTCCGTCCCTGCGTCCGAGGAGCCGGCTACTTCTTCAGCCGATACAGGACGGCGTCCGGAATGGTGTCCTTGATGGTCCATTCCTCGACCGGGCTCTCCTTGCCGTCGGCATAGGAGACGACGATCATCGGCATCTTGGTCTGGATGTGGAGCTTCGGCGTGAAGGTGCGGGGGCCGAGGATGGTCGGGGCGTTGTCGTCCTTGTTCAGCTCGGCCACCACCTTGGCGGCATCGGTGGTGCCGGTGCTGGTCACCGCCTTGGCCCACAATTCCAGGAAGGCGTAGATCGGGTAGGCGTACTGGGTCGTCGGCGGCTTGCCGTACTTCTTGGCGTAGGCGGCGGTCAGCTCGTTCACCGGGGGCCGCGGGTCATCGACCGTGAGGGCCTGGACCGGCAGGTAGAAGTCCTTCAGGCCCGGCGTCGAGTTGAGCCAGTAGGTGCCGTCCATCGCGGTGGCGCTGAACACCGGCAGGTTGACGCCGGCGGCGCGCAGCTGGCGCACCGCGCTCGCCGCGCCCGGATTTGTCGAGCACAGCATCACGTGGTCGACGCCGCCGGTCCGGATCGCGTCGTTGAGGCGCGTGATCTGCGAGTTGATGGTGGGATCGAGCCCCTTGAAGGTGTCCTGGCCGACGACCTTGCCGCCGACGGTCGGGAAGTTCCACTCGTAGCCGGCGCAGACCGACTTGTTGTACTCGATGGTCTCGTCGACCAGCATGTAGCCCTTGCGCACGCCTTTCTTGGCGTAGCCCCAGCCGGCCATCACGGCGCCTTCGAGCTGGCCGGCATTGTTGGCGGTGAAGGAATAGGGCCCGACGCCGATCACGCCGGCCTTCGGGTCCGAGGCGCCCATGAAGACCGAGACCACCCCGGCCTTCTGGGCCTGGAGCGCGGCCGGGGCGCCGTAATCGTAATCGGCCGAGACCAGGAGCAGGTTGGAGCCCTGGTCGATCAGCTGCTTGCCGACCTTGGCACCCTCGACCCGGTCGGTCTTGGTGTCGGCGGTGACGACCTTGATCGGCTTGCCGAGGAGGCCGCCCTTCTGGTTCGTCTGCTCGATCCAGAGCTGGGCCATCTTGGCGGCCTCGCCGTCATAGGCCTCCATCCAGCCCGAGAAGGCCACCGCGAGCCCGATGGTGATGCCGTCGGCGGCCACCGCCGGCCGCACCCCGAGGGCGAGGGCCGTGGCCAGCACCGCGCCGATGATCCGCTTGCCCGTCATCGTTGGTCCTCCTGCATCGTGGGTCTCGTGCCGAAGGCCGGGGGCGCCGGCCGCTTCCGGTCTGATTGCGCAGACCGGGGCGGGTCCTGGGCAGCCGCGGCCGTTCGCGGTCCGGAGGGCCGCGTCGGCTGTCTCGTTTCGGTAGCCGAACCGGTTTCCAACGGGTCCGCGTCAGGACAGGCAGGCGCGGGATCCCTTCTCCCGTGTGGGCTGGCGGATTCACACAATGCTTCCGAAGCCCAACCCATTGTGACATCAGGCGCTTTTCCATCCCCCTCGTGGGGAGGGGTCAGGGGTGGGGGTGGTGCCGCGTGAAGCGGCGCGGTGCCTCTTGCCCCCCACCTCCAGCTCCTCCCCACAAGGGGGAGGAGGCACGCTATTTTCAAAGGTGAGAACGATCAGACCGACATGTGTGAATACGATAGTCTGAGTATGAGAGGGTAAGTGTCAGGGCGGTGCGGATTCGAATTCGACACTAAGTAGTAAGCTGAAGGAAAAACATTTAGAAATTTACAATCTTGTTTCATATCTGAAAATGATGACGAATGTTTCGCTAAGTCCCCGCCTCAGCCGCCCCCCGCCGCCGCTCCTCCCGCTCCGCCTCCCAATCGACGCACCAGGCGGAGCAGTAGATCCGGCTGTTCGCCCGCACCGTCTCCGGTACCTCGTTGGCCGGGTTCTCGTAGAGGAGGATGCCGCAATTCGGGCACTTGGCGTAGCTCTCGACGTAGAGCCGGTTCGGCGCGAACTTCATCCCCGTGTCCTCTGCGTCAGGTGCGGTGCATCGTCGGCATTCACCAGCGGCTCGCCGCGGCCGCTCCGTCCGTACATCCGGTGGACGAAGGCCCAGGTCGTCTCGAGATGATGCTGCATCGCCGCGACCGAGCGCTCGACGTCGCCGGAGGCCAGCGCCTCGACGATCGGCAAGTGGGCCAGCGCCGATTGCAGGGGCGGCTCGCGCTCGAGATCGACGTAGGCGATGAGCATCTGCACCTCGGTGTCGATGCCCTCATGCGCCCGCAGGGTCTGGCGGTTGCCCGACAATTCGCAGATTCGCCGGTGCAGGGCCATGTCGGCTTGGTTCAGCTCCGCGAGGCGCCCTGCCCGGGCCGCGGCGACCATGCGCTCGACGAGGTGCGCGAGGTCGTCGTGGTCGCCCGGCCGCATCCGCGGCAGGGCCTGCCGGATCGCGAAGGATTCGACGCAGATCCGGAACGAGAACACGTCGTCGACGTCCTGCGGCGTGAACCGGCGCAGGAAATGGCCGCGCCGCGGCGCCGAGACCAGGAAGCCGCGCTGGGCGAGGCCCGAGACCGCCTCCCGCACCGGGTTGCGGCTGATGCCGAGCGTGCGGGCGAGTTCCGCCTCGTTGATGCGGTCGCCCGGGCGCAGACGCCCGGTGGTCAGCGCATCCAGCAAGTAGCGCCGCACCTGATCGGACAAGCTCAGCGTGTCGATCAGCTTCTGCACGGCGCTCGTCTCCGGCAATCGGGACATGGACGGTCTTCCTCCTGCGAGCGGCGGGGCCGGGGCGGATCGAAAACCAGCTGTCTGCTTTCGAATACATGAATTGCAGACAGTGGACAGTTTATGAGACTACTATCAACTGTCAACGTGAGCCATTGCAGGAATGTTGAGCGGCGCCTGCCCGCTTCATGGGCAGGCGCCGACCGGGGCTCAGGCGTCGCGCCACCCGGCGGCCGAGCGCTTGGCGAATTGCTCGCGGAACTGCGCGGTCGAGCGCGGCAGAAGGGTCCCCTTGTCCCAGTCGAGGAGCACGCCGTAGCGGCGCACCACGTCGAGGGTGTCGAGGCGCCCGGCCCGGTATTCCTGCGCCACGTGCTCCGGATCGGTCGCGAGCCAGCCGCGGCGCTGCCCGCGGATCTCGGCCCGCAGGGCCTCGGTCGCCGCTTCATCGACCTCGTAGTGGCAGAGTTCGGCGTCGATCACCCGGATCACCACGCCGTAATCCTTGGCCGCGCGGGCCACCGAGACGTAGTCGTCGGCGACGTCCTCGACGACCCTGGCGGGATCGCGCTCCAGGGGATCGCCGAAGCCGCCTCCTCCCGCGGTCGGGCGGCTGAACGTGTCGCCGGGGCCGATCGGCACGTCGGAGAAGACCGAGCCGAGCCATTCCGGCGCCTGCCCCGCCCGGGTGAGGGAGAGCCCGTGCGGCATGGAGGGCAGCCCGCCCTCGATGCCCCAGACCACCGCCCGCTCGCGGTCGCAGATGTAGGAGATGACGCTGCCCTCGGCCTCCAGCATCACCGAGGTCTTGCGAACCCCGGCGCCGCCGCGCCAGCGCCCCGGCCCGGCGGAATCGGTCAGGATCTCGTACTCGGTGGTCAGGATCGGGTTCGCCCGCTCCTGGCCCTCGACCGGCTGCGACATCAGCCCGGTGCCGAAGCAGGCAGTGGTGACGTTGCTGCCGTCCTTGCCGTTGCGCCCGCCCCAGCCGCCGGGCAGCCAGTCGTAGAACATGTAGATCGGCTTGTCGGCCCGGCGCCCGTCGCGGCCGCCGGTCAGCAGGTATTCGAGATTGAACGCGCAGGCGATGGCCCGTTCGGGCATGATCCGCGACCACATCTCGTAGATCGCGTTCATGATCTTCTCGAACGGCATCAGGAAGCCGGTGACGGCGACCGGCCACCTGGCGTCGACGATCGAGCCTTCCGGCGCGACGATCGAGAAGGCGCGGTAGAAGCCGCTGTTGAGCGGCAGGTCGGGGAAGAAGGTCTTCATGCCCGCCGCCACCGCCGAGAAGGTGGCGCCGAAGGCCGAGTTGTAGATCGACCCGATGGTCGGGTGGCTTCCTGTGAAGTCGTAGGTGACGGTGTCGCCGCGGATCGTCATCTTGATCCGGATCGGGATCATGCCCTCCGGCCCGCTCGGGTCGCGGTCGATGAAGTCCACCGTCTCCCACTCGCCGTCGGGGAGCGCCGCGAGGCGCTGGCGCACCGCGCGCTCGACGTAGTCCTGGACGGCGGCGAGGCCCGTCTCGACGGTCTCGCGGCCGTACTTCTCAACGAGGCGCAGGATCTCGCGCTCGCAGACCTGGGTCGCCTCGGCCTGGGCCTGGATGTCGCCGATGATCGAGGCCGGGTCGCGGGTATTGGCGGCGATCAGGCAGGCGACGTCGGCACAGAACCGGCCCTTCGAGAACAGCCGCACCGGGGTGATGCGCAGGCCCTCGCGGAACATGTCGCGGGCGGTGACGTCGAACGAGCCCGGCACGCTGCCGCCGACATCGGACCAGTGGCCGTTCGACTGGCTGAAGGCGATGATCTTGCCGTCGGCGAAGATCGGCCGGATCAGCCGCACGTCGCAGAAATGAGTGCCGCCGGCATACGGGTCGTTGATGGCGAAGACGTCGCCGGGATGCATGTCGCCGGCAAAGGCCCGCATCACGTCCTGGCAGGTGAAGTGCAGCGTGCCGACATGGACCGCGATGTCCTGGTTGCCCTGCGCCGCCGAGTGCCCGTGGGCGTCGTGCAGCGCGCTCGAGAAGTCGCGGTTGTAGATCACGAACGAGTAGCAGGTCCGCAGGATCTGCTCGCCCATCTGGTCGACGCTAGTGATGAAGGCGTTCTTCAGCACCTCGAAGGTGACGGGGTCGAGGGTCTCGGCCATGGCGCTCACTCCTTCACCCGGATCAGGATGTTCAGGTAGCGGTCGACCTCCGCATTGGTGCCGGGCGGGACCAGGACGGTGGAATCGACCTGCTCGACCACCGCCGGGCCGGTCAGGCGGAAGCCCGCCGGCAGGGTCGTGCGGTCGTAGACGGGAGTGTCGTGGTCGGTGCCGTCGAACCAGACCGGGCGCCGGCTCACCGGGTCCGGCGTGACGCCGGTGGGCGCGTGGGTGGCCAGCGCCGCCTTCGGCACCAGGCCGACCGCCTTGAGGTTGAGGCGGAAGAAGCCGACCGGCGCGTCGTCGCGGCGGAAATTGTATTCCCGCTCATGGTGGCGGTGGAACGCCTCGGTGAGATCGGCAATCGCCCCGATCGGCCGCGGCGCCGGCACGGCGAGCGAGCGCCACTGGCCCTGGTACATCATGTCGATGCTGCGCTGGAGCGCGATGTCGGCTTCCGCGACGCCCTCATGGGCGAGGCGGGCGAGCGCCTCCGCCTCGAGCCGGTCGAACTCGGCCTCGATCGCCGCCGGATCGGCCTCGGCGGCGCCGACGAGGTAGCTCTCGGAAAAATCGTGCTGGATGTCGACGAGGAGGCAGCCGAGCGCCGAGGTGACGCCGGGATTGGGCGGCACGATCACCACCGGAATCGCAAGCTCGCGGGCGATGTCGACCCCGTGCAGGGCGCCGGCGCCCCCGAAGGCCACGAGGGCGAAGTCGCGCGGGTCGTAGCCGCGGCTGATCGAGATCAGCCGCACGGCGTCCGACATGTTGGCGTTGGCGACCCGCAGGATCGCGTCGGCGGCCTCCGGCAGGGAGAGGCCGAACGGCTCGGCCACGCCCTCGCGCACGGCCTCCGCCGCCAGACCCTGATCCAGGGTGATCTTGCCGCCGGCGAGACTCGTGCCGAGGCGGCCCAGGACCACGTTGGCGTCGCTGTTGGTCGGCTGGCGGTTGCCGTTGCCGTAGCAGGCCGGTCCCGGAAAGGCGCCCGCCGATTGCGGCCCGTTGCGCAGGGACCCCGCCTCGTCGGTCCAGGCCAGCGAGCCGCCACCGGCCCCGATGGTCAGCACCTCGATCGACGCGAAGCGGATCGGATAGCCGAACTCGATGTGCCAGTCCTTGGTCACCCGCGACTGGCCCTCATAGGCCAGTGACACGTCGGTCGAGGTGCCGCCCATGTCGAGGCCGATCGAGTTGGCGTAGCCGCACAGGCCGGCGATGTGGCGGCTGGCGATGGCGCCCGCCGCGATGCCGGAGCCTGCGAGCCGCGCCGCGAAGTCCTTGACGCTGCCCGGCGTCATCACCCCGCCGCCGGTGTGCAGCAGGAGCAGGTCGCGGGCGTAGCCGCCCTCGCGCAGGCGCTCGCCGAGGCGGGTGGTGTAATCGACGACGACGGGGCTGAGCGCCGCGTTGACCACGGTGGTCGAGAAGCGTTCGTGCTCGAAGATCTCCGGCAGCACGCCGGACGAGATCGAGACCGGGATGCCGGGCAGCTCCTCCTCCAGGATCGCCTTCATCCGGCGCTCGTTGGTGCCGTTGACGTAGGCGTTCATGAAGCAGACCGCGACCGCCGCGACCTCGCGGCGGCGCAAGATGCGGGCGACCCGGCGCGCCTCCTCGTCGTCGAGGGGCGTGACGATCGTCCCTTGCGCGTCGATCCGCTCCGGCACGGTGAGGCGGTCGCGCCGCGGCACGTAGGGGCGCACCACGTCCTTGTAGGTATCCCAAAGGTCTTCCTTGTTGGCGCGCCGGATCTCGATCACGTCGCGAAACCCCGCGGTGCAGACCATGGCGGTGCGCGGCAGGCGCCGGGTGATGAGGGCGTTCGTCGCCACGGTGGTCCCGTGGGAGAACAAGGCCACCCGCGTCAGGTCGATGCCGGCCTTGCCGACGCCGGCCAGGATGCCGTCGATCGGGTCGCGCGACGAGGCAGTCTTCTCGATCCGGATCAGCCCGGTCGCCTCGTCCATGATGCAGATGTCGGTGAAGGTGCCGCCGACATCGACGGCCACGCGCAGGTTCTGCACGATGGAGCCTCCTGGTTGCGGAAATATCTTTCGACAGACGATCGTGAATCGCCGTCCATGACTTGTACTTCTCGTCATTCCGGGGCTCGCCGCTGGCGAGAGCCCGGGACGACCCGGAGGATGAGAGACGCGGGCGGTGCGACGAGGACGGCCTCTCCCTCACCCCCGCGCCGCCGCCCGTGCCTCCCGCGGGGTGCAGCCGAACTCCGCCCGGTACTGGCGGCTGAACTGGGGCTGGTCGCCGAAGCCCCAGCGATAGGCGATCTCGGAGAGGGAACTCCGGCAGGCCGGGTCGCGCAGGGACTCGTCGCACATCGCCAGCCGCTGGCGGCGGATGAAGCCGCAGACGCTGATCCCCTGCGTCTCGAACAGCTGATGCAGGTAGCGCACCGACAGGCCGCAGGCCTCGGCGATGCCCTGCGGCCCCAGATCGGCGCGGGCGAGGTTGGCGCGGATGTAGCGCTCGACCCGGTGCAGGTGCGCGCCCTGGACCGAGGAGGCCTGGCTGCCGAGCGTCCGCGGATCGGCTTCGACCGCGAGCGCCAGGAGATCGACCAGGTGGCGCCCGGCCACGGCCCGGGCCGCCTCGTCCAGCTCCTCGACCCGGGGCGCGGTCAGGCGCAGCATGTCGACGAACAGGGCGCCGACGCCTTGCGTGGCATCGAAGCTCAAGGTGGCGAGGCGCTCGGGCGCCCCGATCCGGCCGCGCAGGACGGGACTCGGTACCTTGAGCACCCAGAGGGAATTCGGCTCGACATGGGCGAACTCGTAGGGGAGGTGGCTGCGCTCGATCAGGAAGGCGCCCGGCCGGCAGCGCACGTCCTTGCCGTCCTGGCGAAAGCTGACCTCCGCCCGCTCCGGCACGGTGATGAGGAAGCTCTCGTCGTGGGCCTGGAGCAGGTGGCGGGCGTGGCGGCGATAGACGAGGCCGTCCGAGACGTTGCGGGAGATCGCGAGGTCGCCGAGGCTCCAGACCTCGAGGGCGCCGGAGAAGGCCGGGCCGGGGCGAAAACCGAGTTCGAGCGGGAAGTAGGCCCGGCTGACCGCCTCGCTCCAGGCGCGCTTGCGCTCCGCCGGCTCGGCGTGCGCGGTCGAGAACGCGGTTCGCATCACCCGATCCTCCTGCTACTGACACGGTCCGGCGCGTCGCCCCGGGCCGGCTTGCCGGCTCAAGCCAGCACAGTAGACGGCGTTCCGGCGCCCCGCTCTTGCACCTGAGTGCGCGAAGACTTGCTCCTCAGCGCGGTGATCTTCACGCGAACGTGCACAACGGCAAAGCCCCGGAGACCGGGTCTCCGGGTTGCTTGACGCGTCTCGACCGCCCGCTCACGCGAGAGCGTCCCGGATCCGGGCGAGCCGCCCGGCATTCTCGGTCCGCGCCGCGAGCGCCCCCGCCATGTCGGTGCGGGCGAAGCGCACCGGCTGGTGCGGCTGGAGCTGCCCGATCAGGTCCATGTCCGCTGCAATCACCGTGCCGATCATGAAGTAGCCGCCGCCCGACACCGCGTCGCGGTGCAGGACGATCGGCTCGGTGCCGCCCGGCACCTGGATCGAGCCGTAGGGATAGCAGCTGTCGACGATGTTCGACGGGTCGGAGCCGGCGCCGAAGGGCGGCTCGCGAGGCACGAAGTCGAGGGCGTGCCCGCCGCGGAAGCGGTAGCCGATCCGGTCGGCTTCGGGCGCCACCTTCCAGGTATCCGCCAGGAAACGCTCGGTCGCGTCCCTGGTGATCCGGTGGTCGTAGAGACCGGGCAGCATCCGCAGCACCGGCTCGGCCGTGCGGCGCAAGGCCGCCGGAAGGCTGCGCCCCTCCCCTGCCGGGCGTCCGGCCCCGATTCCGAGGCGGTCGCCGGCCTTCAGCGCCCGTCCCTCGTGGCCGCCGAGCGCGCCCAGGGCGTAGGTCGCCCGGGAGCCGAGAACCGCCGGCACGTCGATGCCGCCCGAGACGGCGATGTAGGCGCGGGCCCCGGCCTTGAGGAAACCGAAGGACAGGACCTGCCCGGCCCGGACCGGCAGGGCGGTCCAGCCCGGCTGCTCGACCCCGTCGAGCTTCGGCGGCATCTCGGCACCCGTGACCGCCACGATGGCGTCGGCGGTGAAGCGGATCTCCGGTCCGAGGAAGACCGCCTCGAGCCCGGCCGCGTCCTCGTCGTTGCCGACGAGGAGGTTGGCGGCGATCAGGGATTCCCGGTCCATCGCCCCGGAGAGCGGGATGCCGAGATGGTAGTAGCCGGGCCGGCCGAGGTCCTGCACCGTGGTCGACAGGCCGGGCTTGACGATCTCGATCATGGATGCGGCCTCAGCCATGGAGCACCCCCAGGAGCGCGGCGTTGGTGCCGGTGGGATCGGCCTGGAAGGCGGCGAGCGAGAAATCGACCTCCCGGATCAGCGGGCTGAACCGCCCGGCCTCGACCTCCTCCACCGCGGCGTCGTACTCGTCCCGCCCGACGGGCCGGAACTTCACGATATCGCCCGGCCGGAACAGGATCATGAAGTCGCGCAGGTAGCTGATCTTCTGCGTCGGATCGTAGATCGGCATCGGGGTGATGCCGAACATCTGGTAGCCGCCGGCGCCCCGGACCGAATAGATCGCCCCGAAGCAGCCGCCATGGCCGACGGTGAGCTTCGGGGTGTCGGTGCGTGGACGCAGGTACTTCGGCGCCTGGATCTGCTTGTCGCGCTCGACCATCTGGTACAGGAACGGCAGGCCCGCGACGAAGCCGACCATCGAGACGAACCACGGCGAGCCCGCATGCGCCGCGACCAGGGACGGCACGTCCGGATAGCCGTTGATCCGCGCGGTGTATTCGAGATCGGTGGCGCCCGGATCCTGGTGGCGCTCGCGGAAGCGCATCAGGGTCTCGCGGGTCCAGGGATCGTCGTAGAAGACCGGCATCTCGAGGATCCGGGTCTTCAGTTCGGCCCCGCCGGAGCCGGCGCCCTCGAGGCTCTTCAGCTCGCGGAGCAGGTCGTCGGGGGCGATGACGTCCGGATCGAACTTGATCTGGAACGAGGCGTTGGCCGGGCAGATCTCGGTGACGCCGCGGATGCGGCTTTCGCGCACCGCATTGGTGATCGAGAGGCTGCGGGAGAAGGCTTCGAGGGACATCGCCTCGTCGACCTCGACGAAGACGTGCTCGTCGCCACCGAACGTGTAGCGCATGGTCGCGAGGCTTCCTTCTCAGGGAGTGAGCGGATTGGATTCGAGCCAGGCTTCGAGCCATCTCGTGTGAACGTCGCCCACCCGTACGGCCGGATCGGCGACGAGCGCCCGGTGCAGGGCGGCGGTGGTCGGCAGGCCTTCCACGGCGAGTTCGCCGAGCGCCCGGCCGAGGCGGGCGAGCGCCGCCTCCCGGGTCTCGTCGTGGACGACGAGCTTGGCCAGCAGCGAATCGTAGAAGGGCGGGACCGCGTAGCCGGGATAGAGCATCGTGTCGACGCGCACGCCGGGCCCGCCGGGAAGGCTCAAGCCCGTGATCGTGCCGGGCGCCGGCTGGAAGCCGCGGGCCGAATCCTCGGCGTTGATCCTCACCTCGATCGCATGGCCCCGCGGCCGCACGTCGGCTTGCGACAGGCGCAGGGACTCGCCCCCGGCGATCCGGATCATCTCGCGCACGAGATCGATGCCGGTGATCATCTCGGTGACAGGGTGCTCGACTTGTATGCGCGTGTTCATCTCGATGAAGAAGAACGCGCCGGTCGCGGCATCGTACAGGTATTCGAGGGTGCCGGCGCCCCGATAGCCGACGGCCTTCGCCAGCCAGACCGCGGAGGTGCAGAGCGCCTCGCGCGCCTCCGGCGACAGGCAGGCGGCGGGCGCCTCCTCCCACACCTTCTGGCGCCGGCGCTGGAGCGAGCATTCGCGCTCATGGAGATGAATCGCATCCCGCCCGTCGCCCAGCACCTGCACCTCGACGTGGCGGGCCTTGGCGACGAAGCGCTCGAGGTAGAGGCCGCCGTCGCCGAAGGCGGCCTTGGCCTCGGCGGTCGCCTGCGGGATCAGGGCCGCGAGGTCGTCCGGATCCCGCGCCACCCGGATGCCGCGCCCGCCGCCGCCGGCCGCCGCCTTGATCATTACGGGAAAGCCGATCGCGTCCGCGGCGGCGCGGGCCGCCTCCAGCCCCTCGACCCGGCCCTCGCTGCCCGGCACGGTCGGCACGCCGGCGGCGGCGGCGATCGATCGGGCGGTCGCCTTGTCGCCCATCCGGCGGATCGTCTCGGGCGCCGGGCCGACGAAGACGAGGCCCGCCTCCTCGACCATCTGGGCGAAGTCGGCATTCTCCGACAGGAAGCCGTAGCCCGGATGGACCGCGTCGCAGCCGCTCTCGATCGCGGCGCGCAGCACCGCCTCCTTGTTCAGGTAGGACTTGCCCGCATGCGCCGGGCCGATCTCCGCGACGGCGTCGGCGAGGCGGGCGGGGAGCATCTCCCGGTCGGCGGCGCTCACCGCCTGGACGGTGGCGATGCCGAGCTCGCGGGCGGCGCGGACGATGCGCAGGGCGATCTCGCCCCGGTTGGCAACGAAGATCCGGCGGATCGCCATGGCGCTCACGCCTCGAGGTCGTAGAGCGGCTGGCCGGCCATCACTGCGTCCTCGTTCTCGATGTGGAAGGCCTTCAAGGTCCCGGCCTCCTCGGCGGTGACCGGCGTGAAGGTCTTCATCACCTCGATCAGCCCGATCGTGTCGCCGACCGCGACCGCGTCGCCCTCCGCCTTGAACGGCGGGTCGCCCGGATTGGCCGCGCGGTAGAAGGTACCCGGGATCGGGGCCTGGATGGTCTTGAGCGCCATGGATGGTCCTGTGGGGGTTGGTCAGGCCGCGTGCTCCAGCCCTTCCCGGCGGAGGGCCTGGCGCAGGGTGCGGGCGAGGTCGGCCGCCCCCGGCGTGTCGGAATGGATGCAGATGCTCTCGCAGCCGACCGGGACGTCCCGCCCGCCCACCGTCGCCACCACGCCCTCGCGAAGGGCGCGCAGGCAGCGGGCGGTGCCGGCCTCCGCCTCGACCGGCGGGTGTTCGCGGGTGATGATCAGGCTGCCGTCGTCGGCGTAGTCGAGATCGGCGTAGAACTCCGCCACCATCGCGTGGCCGCGCGCCGGATAGACGCTCTCGTGCAGCGTGCCGCGCATGCCGAGGATCGGCACCCGGAAGATGTCGGCGGCGTCGCAGATAGCCTCGGCGATGTCGGGCTGGCGCGCCGCCATGCCGTAGAGCGAGCCGTGCGGCTTGATGTGGTTGAGGACCAGCCCCTCCGCATCGAGGAAGCCTTTCAGCGCACCGATCTGGTAGATCAGGCAGTTCGTCAGTTCCTCGCGGCCGATCTTCATCTCGCGCCGGCCGAAGCCCTGGAGATCGGGCAGGGACGGGTGGGCGCCGACCGCGACCCCGTGGGCCTTGGCCAGCCGTACCGTCGCCCGCATGTGATTGAAGTCGGAGCCGTGGAAGCCGCAGGCGACGTTGGCGATGTGGATGTGGGGCATCAGCGCGGCGTCGTCGCCGAGGCGCCAGATGCCGAAGCCCTCGCCCATGTCGCAGTTGATCGAGACCATCGGGTTGCCTCCGGCTGGATCGCGGCCCGGAGAGTTGCAAGCGCCCGCTCCATTGTAAAATCGGGAATCTGCGTGCCGGGTTTCGAAAAATCCGATACCTCCTCCCGGTCGGGGGCCGGGCATGTCGATCTCTCTCAAGCAGATCCGCTACTTCATCGCAGCCGCGGAATCCGGCCGCATCTCGCAGGCGGCGGTGGAGCTGAACGTGTCGCAATCCGCCGTGACGGCGGCCGTGCAGCAGCTCGAGGGAACCCTTGGCGTGCGCTTGTTCGAGCGGCATGCGGCCGGCGTCGCCCTGACGCGAGAGGGCAACCGCTTCCTGCTCCACGGGCGCAACATCATGGCGGCGGTGGCCGAGGCGGTGCGCGAGCCGCGGGCGGCGGGCGCCGCCGTCACCGGCACGGTCCGGGTCGGGGTGACCTACACGGTGGCGGGCTACTTCCTGCCGCGCCACCACGCCCGCTTCGCCTCGAGCTTCCCGGGCGTGACGCTGACCCTGTTCGAGGCGCCGCGCGACGTCATCGAGCGGGCGCTCATCGACGGCGCGCTCGACATCGCGGTCATGCTTGTCTCGAACCTCCAAGCGCGCGACGCCCTCGCCTCCGAGACCCTGATCCGCTCGCGGCGCCGGCTCTGGCTGCCCGCCGAGCACCCGCTCCTGCGCCAGGGTCGGGTGGGCCTGAGCGACGTCGCCCGCCACCCCTACATCATGCTCACGGTCGACGAGGCCGGCCACACCTCGGGCCGTTACTGGGCCCTGACCCCGTTCCGCCCCGAGGTGATCTTCAAGACGTCGTCCGTCGAATCGGTGCGCAGCATGGTGGCGGCCGGGATGGGGGTCACGATCCTCTCCGACCTCGTCTATCGGCCCTGGTCCCTGGAGGGCCAGCGCCTGGAGCGGCGCCAGGTCGAGGACGACATCCCGACCATGGATGTCGGCCTCGCCTGGCGGGCCGACACGGACCTCTCCCCCGCCGCCCGGACGTTTCGCGAGTTCGTGAACCTCGCCTGCGCGGGCCAGGGCTGAGCCGCCCGGCACCGTCCGTCGAGCGGAGCATCTTCGACCAAAGGTCGTTGGAAACGACTTCTGGTTGCGTTCTCGAGGTTTCGCCGGGCACAAGGTCCCGGATTTCTGGAGCTTGGCGTCGAAAATTCGTGATGGGTCGACGGCCCCGTCGCTCTCGGGCTTGCCCAAGATCGACGTCGATGCGTCGGCCTCGTGGAGTGTCCATATTACGAAATCCGATCGATTGCTTCGCGATGCAGATTCCGCTTTCGCTCGGGCCCCACGCGGACGTCCTCACCCGCGCTGCCGACAAGGTGCGGTTCGCCGATCCGCCCTCCATCAGAGATCCGGCTGACTCACCTGCTGACCCACCGCGGCTCCTGCTTCACGGCTGATGCTTTCGAAGTGGCTTGCCGGCGCTACGAGATCGAGCACCGCAAGACCAGACCCTGCACCCCGAAAACCAACGGCATGGTCGAGCGCTCCAAGGGTTGGGTGCAGCGCGAGGTGCTCGGTATTGCGATCACTGCCACCAGGATTTGGAGTTCCTGCTGGCGGGCTTCCGCGTGATCTGCAATGCTCGCGGATACCGTGTCCTGGAAGGTCTCTCGCCCGTGTTGGTCCTGCTCCAACATCCGGAGGATAAACCGGGCCTGGCTCGCGCAGCAGCCAGGAAGACCGATCCCGCCACTCCGTATCCGACGCTCGAGGTCGTTGCCGACGCCAAAGAGGTCTCGCAACCAGACATGGAGCCTGGAGATTTTTCTCAAACGGCCAGTGGTCATGCTGTGATAGTAGCCTGGAAAACCAAACGGCTGCAATGAATACATTCTTTAGCGGCGATATGTTATGTGCTAGGAAATCCACCTAGCTGATTCCGCGTCTAATGTAAATATTCCTATCAAGGACAATTTATGATAAAATCGATGACACCAATGTTTTTTTATCTCATCAGGGATATCGTCGAAAATGATGCCTCGCTTTCGTCTAAGTATTATTTAAGAAAAGATTTGCACGATCAATACGGTTTTTCTAGCGCAAATTCATATTTTCAGTTTATTATGGAATTTATCATTGCACGGCAGGCTAATATGCCGCGCCCACCGGTTATACCTGACAAGTTTTTTGCTCACATTTCAAGAAAAAACTCTTCAGAAGAAATAAATTTTCTTGATCTCGTAGCAGACAATATTTATAAAACTTACAATGGGGCCGATCGGCAAGCAAGATCGAACATATCTATTTCTCATTTGATGAATCTTCGGTCGATCCAATCCTCCCGTTGGCTGAATAAACATGATACCAGTCAATCGCAAGCCTTTGCTCGGTATATCCAAAATCTGAGCACCGAAAAATTCAAAAATCAAATTTCCGACGGCAATTTTTGTAGCGTTTGCATCGCCGGATTTCACAGATCTGTATTAGGTCTCGGTGAGGATGCTAGACGACTTGCAGATGTATTATTAGCGTTGAATTACAGAGTTGAGTTAATTGATTTTTCTAGCAATCTTTTTCCCGTTTCCGACGAGGCGGATATATATGAGGCTTTTCGAGTTAACCGCCCGACGGCTCCAATCATAATATTTTGCATGCCTCTCGCCGAGATTGCTCGATTATGGGCGTTTACCTACCCAAATATTTCCGCCGGACGCTACGTAATTGCTTACTCTCCATGGGAATTATCAGAACTGCCATTAGGAAGCCATTTTATCCTCAAGCATTGCGATGAGGTGTGGTGCTCAACTCAATATCAGTATGATATGTACGCAGCGATTTGCAAAGAAAAAGCCTATTTGGTTCCACTTTACGTCAGATCTGCAGATCCTCAATGTTCAGACTTTATAAAAAATTTATTATCTGATAAGTTCAATTTTTTATTTGCTTTCGACTTTAACTCACGTATTGAGCGAAAAAATCCGCTTGGGCTTGTATGGGCATTTCGATGCGCATTTCCGCAAAATAATCGTGATGTCCAACTAGTTCTAAAAACAATCAACGCGACCAGCAATCTACGAGCCCTGGAGGATTTAAATCATGCAATCGGAAACGACGATCGAATTATTATAATAGATCGTGATTTAACATCTTTTGAAATGGCCTATTTAATCAGAGAATCGGATGTTTTTGTATCCTTGCATCGCGCTGAAGGTTTCGGTCGATTGCTGGCGGAAGCAATGCTTTTGCGCACTCTTGTAATTTGCACAGACTACTCTGGATCAAAGGATTACGCAGTGCCCGACACAGCTGTCTTAACCCGATACTGGCTAAAATCTGTAGAGCCACATGAATACCCTTCTGCCATTGGTGAATGGGCAGAGCCTGATTTACATCACGCAGCATTTCTGATGAATAAGACATACAGCAATCCAAAAATCCATGCAGACAAAATAGACGCTGCCCATCGCTTAGTATTTGATAAATTTGGCATTAAAACTGTGGCCAATATAGTTAAGCATCGACTAGATACTATTTATGATCAAAAGAATTATACGAAAGATAAATAATGTGATATTACAGAATGTTATTATCTTTGTTATTTGTGGTACATTCATATACTTATTTTTGAATCAATTAGATCTTGACATGAGCAGGATCGATCAAATGTAATCTGTCGATGTATTAAATCCGAATGTTAATTTGGGTGCTGTGGGTAAGGGAGAGACCGAGAGCCACCGGCTGCGCCAATGGATCGCTTTTGCTTTGAACAAGCCGTTGATCGTCTCCGCCGGGGCGGTGCGGGGGCGTCCCACATTCGCAGGCAGAGCACGATCGTGTCCCAGAGCGTGGTGTATCTGAGGCTGGTCCACCACTATGACCGGCTGGGCCGGACTGGTCAGACTGCGAGGTTTGGCAGGCTGACGAGAGGATCATCGCCGATCGGGGCGATGCTTTCCAGGGTCATGGTGCGACAACGTTGCACGGCCCATTCATCGTTATGCTCCAGCAGGATCGCGTCAACCAGCCTGCGGATCTAGGGCTCGTTGGGGAAGATGCCGACGACCTCGGTGCGGCGCTTGATCTCGCCGTTGAGGCGCTCCAACGGGTTGGTCGAGTGCAGCTTGGCACGATGGGCGGTTGGGAGGCTCATGTAGGCCAGGACGTCGGCCTCGGCCGCGTCCATCAGGGCAGCCAGCTTCGGCACCTTGGGCCAGAGTTGATCGGCCACCTGCCGCCAACTGCTGGCGAGCGGCCTCAGCGTTCTCCTGCGCGAAGGCGGTAGCGATGAAGGCGGAGACGTCGCGCAGGGCCGAGTGGCCGGCATGGGCCAGGACGTTGCGCATGAAGTGGACCCGGCACCGCTGCCAGGACGCGGTCATCACCTTGGCGACGGACGCCTTGATGCCCTCGTGCGCGTCCGAGATCACCAGCTTGACCCCACGCAGGCCGCGCCGGGCCAGCTTGCGCAGGAACTCCGTCCAGAAGGTTTCGGCTTCGGACGAGCCGATGTCGAGGCCCAGCACTTCGCGCCGCCCATCCGTGTTGACGCCGACCGCCACGATCACCGCGGTCAGCGCCTTCTCGGTCATCCGGCGCGGCTCGAGGAAGCTCGGGAAGTAGCTGCCCATTCTCAGCTTCGGGATATGCGGCTCGACCGTCCCGGCCCGCGTCTGCCAGTCCCGGTCACGGTACCCGTTGCGCTGGGCCAGCCGCTCCGGATCCATCTCGCCGTCGGCCGCGCCGGTCAGGCCGGCCACTTCCAGTTCCATCAGACGCTCATCTCGCGCAGCACGTCCGCGTCCGCGCTTTTCTCAGCCAGCGCTCGCAGGCTCGTCATGGCATCGATCATCGGGAGTCTCCCGAGTTCGGGGTTGGTGCTCACAACCCGATCCTAACCCGTCACCGCCGATGGCCACGCCCGCGGGAGAACCCGTCTGCTACAGCGCTGTGGAGGCCGAGCAGGCAGGCCCTCCCGCTTTCGCTCAGCGACACCACTCCAAGGAACACGGTCTTAAAGTGCCAAATTGGTGTTGGGACGCCTATGGTGCAGGGGCGGCCAAAGAAACTCCCTAACGAAATTAAATGCAATTTTTTGTTACTAAGGCTCATATTTCTTAAATCGCGGAAAACATACATTGTGCGTCACTGCTTGATTCACTGTTATTTGCATTTACTGCATAGATGATCGCATCGTTATATATAATTTATATTCCTAGTAAATATGAATTGCTTTGACTTTATTTTTTATTGGTATAAAGTAATCGACGTAGATTTCTTTACCAAAATGCAATATATCCCAGTCCGAGGCATTTACTTTTTCTTTTATGCTCGTCCAAATCGAGCCATCAGCACAAAGACCTGCCGTCTCGCTCGTTGTAAAATAGTAATCCGGCTCAGGAAGATTAATTTTTTTGATGATATTTTCCATCAAAATTTTATCGTATGCACATTCGGCCACTAGTATGATTTTCCTATGATTTGATGCAATCTTGTATATTTCTTTAAATCTAGGATCTTCATTGAAAATATCGATAATATACTTAGACTCTCTATTCAGTATATTTTTTTCCTTTAAATTTAGCTGCACCGATATTATGTCCACGATTTCCTGTAAATCGGCATTGCCTGCATGTCTGCGATCGAATCGTGATTGCAGCTCCAGCAATCTCCTAAGAGAAACATAATCGTTTTTTGATATGTTGTCGCCATTTTTTGTTAGATCTCTTAACACGTTTTGCAGTGCGAGATATTCTATGTTTTGCCTTCCTGATGCACAAAGAGAAAATATGTCAAACGATATAAACTTCGAATTCGAAATATTTTTAGCAATATTTTCAACCGAGATATTTGGATCGGACATATAATTTTTATTTTCGATTGGTCTATACAAATCAAGATCTGTTGCGTATTCGTATTGGCTGTAACCATTCTCTAAAGTGACAACACTTACAAGACGTTCGATGGCATGTTGCATAGTGCCATCTAGTTGCATTTCCTCTTGGGGAAACATATCGTAGCCCCATGGATGTTTAAGCAATTGATCGATGGCAATAGGCCTGACCCAGAACATTCCTCCGACCGGATAACGGATGGGGCCATTTGCGATCTTTATATTATATTGGCCTGCCCAACTTTGGGCGATGCCGTGATTTCCGAGCCAATGCTCGCTCCAAAATGGCAGCGGCGTATATTTTTTAGGGTATGCAAGTCCGCATTTTTTGTTTTCGTCAAACAGGCGAATAGTTTTTTCCCATATATCTGAATTGCCAATAGTATTTTTTATTAGGTATTCACCCCATCCTCGCAAAAAATCTCCCCTATCCAGAGACTTCTTCGTGTGGACGTGACACAGCAAATCATATTTACGCAATTCTTCTCTTAATTCTACCAAAAATTGACCGAAATTTCTACCTTTATTCTGACCAATTATTATATTGCATGTATTGGGCATAGATATTTCATCTAATTTTTTCTTCAAATCTTCTGCAATAGAGACATCTCCTATTGTAATAAATATATCGAAATCTTTTTGTAGATTTGATAACAAGTTGATGATTTCAATTGATAAATCAAGATAGTAACAATGAACAACCACAGCAATTTTCATCATTATCTCCGCGGTGAGAGAGGATAACATGTGGGTTATGCTGAAAAAATCTTGAGACAATTTACATAATATAATCCTTTATCTTAAACTAATTGTTGCTCACTAGTCCGAGTCATCTAAAATTGTCATTGAAATAAATGCAAGGTGCGTCACACGCATCGCATTGAAGGCCAATAAAAAATACCACATACTATTAATAAACAATCCAAATATTGAAAATTGCATAACGTTGTCATCTCAAGTCTTTGGTTTAATAATTTTGAACTCTCTATGTGCCCATATAGATGCATATTAAGGGTTTTTCTGGTGTGATGCTTGTGGACGACGCCTCAAAATTTCAAACATGTCTTCATAATTTTTTGCTTCGTGAAGCTGGCGTTTGACAGGATTGTGTGCATCGGCCTGGACCGCTCATCCGAAAGCGAATTGCATGGACTCTTCATTAACTACCCCAGAGTGCCAATGAAGCGCAACGGTGCGGGGCATGTGTACCACGGCAATCGGGTGAAGGGATGATATGACGAGGGCGCCGAGTTCTGAATCGGTCGTCACCCGTGTAGAGGCTTGTGGGGGCGGGCAACGGGCGCGGTCAGTGAGCGGAAGCGGCAGTGATCAAGGCGACAGTGTTCCTTGATCACGCCGCGGACCTGTGAACCACTTCGGGTTTGTCGGAGGCTGGTTGGCTTGGGTCATGCGACCGGGGCCTGGTCGCCAAGGTCGGCATGATAGCGCGCTTCGGCTTCGGCGGGAGGGACGTGGCCGATCGGGGAGGATAGGCGGCGGTGATTGTACCAGTCGATCCACTCCAGGATGGCGTATAGTCGACCGCCTCGACGGAACGCTGCGGCCCTCGTCGGTGGATGACCTCCGCCTTGAACAGGCGGTTAATCGTCTCCGCCAGGGCGCTATCGTAGCTGCCGACCGACGGCTCGTTGCCCGCTCCAGCCAGGCGCTCAGTGTGAGCGTAGAGCCAAGTATTGCTTGTGTCAGTCGACGGGCATGGGTGATGTACGGTGCTTGGCCGCGATCGATGCACTGACACGTTCTTTACGAAAACCGCTTATGCGAAGGAAAACGGCTCGTGTCGTTCGGTGCCCGGCCGAGTCGCCTCCGCTCGCTCACCCCGGCAGCCGATATCCCGGAACCTCCCCGATCCGCTCCGCCACCATCGCCTGCACCCGGTCGAGCCCCTCCTCCGGCAGCGATGCGCTGGCGGCGAGGCAGTAGACTTCCCAGCCGACCGAGATGAAGCCGAGGCCGAACCGCTCCGCCGCCGCACGCGCGCCCAGGCCCGCATCGGCGGCGCCGGAAGCGATCACCGCCGCCACCGCCTGGTGGGTGAATTCTTCCAGGCCGTAGCCGACGATCTCGTCGGGCGACGTCCCGGTCTCGGCCAGAAGCCGGTCGAACCAGGCCCGGGTGCCCGACCCCTTCTGCCGGTTGACGAAGCGGGCCTTCGTGACGCGCAGGTCCTCGGGGGTCGAGAGCCGGAGCGGGTTGCCGGAGGCGACGAGCAGCCCCTGCTCGCGCTCGAACAGCGGCAGAACCCGGAAGGCCGGGTCGGCGACGAGGTCGGAGAAGGGCGGCCCGGCCGCTGCCGGCCCGATCGCCCCGCAATGAAAGCCGGCGGCATCGGCGCGGCCGTCCAGGAGCCGGACCACCGCGTCGCGGCTGCCCATCACCGCGAGGTCGGCCCCGTCCCAGGCGCCGAGCACGTCCATCAGCAGGGGGTCGTGGCTTGCCGCCAGGGTGAGGCGACGGGGGGCGGCGAGCAGGACGGCGAGGCGGGCCTGCATCGCCCGGGCCTCGCGGGCGAGCGGCAGGGCCAGGCTCTCGGCCGCGCCCGCCAGGGCGTCGTGCAGGGCGGCCCCGGTCTCGGTGAGCGTCGTGCCGTGGCCGCGGGTCTTGCGCACGAGCTGGTGGCCGACATCGGCTTCGAGCGCCCGGACGCGCTCCCAGGCGGCGCGGTAGGACAGGCCGATCTCGGTGGCCGCCCCCTGCACCGAGCGGGTCTGGGCGATGGCCCCCAGCAGCGCGAGGGCGTCGGCGACGGCGATGCGCGCCCGCCCGATCCGCAGCGAGCCGCCGAGCCCGAGTTCGACCTCGGGAAGCTCATTGGGGGGTGCCGTCATCCTGAGCCCACCGTCACGCCCTCGCCGCAACCGTCCCCTGGCCGACCGGGCTCGTCCCCCGTCCCGCACGGCGCACCGGCGCGTACGGCTTAGCATGAAATCGGGAATGGCCCGCTCGAGCCTCGTCCGCGATGCTCGAGCGGGCGGGAAGCCGCGTTACGCGGTTCGCCGGGCCTCACGCCGGACAGGCCGCAGGGCGCCGCGACGGGCTCGGGGATGACACGGCCGTCCGGCTGGCGGCCGGAAATCCGGGCGGAACCGCTTTCCCGGGTTCGCCGTTGCTGGCCGTCATTGCCTGCGGGCAGACATGGAGACCCCCATGCGCACGATCGTTGCCCTCTGCTTCGCCGCCACCGCCCTGGCCGGAATAGCCGCTCCGGCCAAGGCCGAGGAGACCACCGTCATCCGCCGCGACAGCGCCCCGGGCGTCTCCGTCGAGCGGCGCGAGGGTGTCGTCGAGCGCCGCGAGATCACCACCGGGAGCGTCGATTGCGGCTCGAAGACCGTCCACAAGGAGGACGGCTTCGGCAACTCCAAGACGGTTCACAAGGAAGGCTGCAACTGAGGCGTCCGCGACGCCTTCGACCTGAACCCGTGCCGACTGAATCCTAGCCCCAACCCCCGGGAGACGAGATCATGACCAGCAAGCTTCTGCTCGTACTGGCGACCGCCGGCATGGTCGCCCTGCCGATGGCCGCCCAGGCCCAGGGCACCCTGCGCGACGCCGCCGAGGGCGCGGAGGCCGGGGCGGACGCGGCCGGGCCGGTCGGCGCCGTCGTCGGCGGCGCGGTCGGCGCGGCCACCGGCACGGTCGGAGGCATCCTCGGCATCGACGACCGCCCGCGCTTTCGCTCCTATGTCCGCGAGCGCGGGGTGAACTCCTACCGCTGGGGCGGCCCGGTGCAAGTCGGCACCGTCCTGCCGGACGACGGGGTCACCTATTACGACGTGCCCACCGAGTATCGGGTGCGGCCCGGATACCGCTACACGATCGTGAACGAGCAGCCGGTGCTGGTCGACCGCGGTCGCCGCATCGTCGAGGTCATCGACTGACGCGACGCCCCCCGGCCCGACCGGCGGCCGAGCCGACGAAGCCCGCCCGGCGGCACCGCCGAGGCGGGCTTTCCCTGCCCGCCGGCACCCAGGTCCGCGAAATTTTCGACGAACCCTAGACGACCGGTCTAATCAGGTCTATATCGGCGTCATGGCACAGGCGAACGGCACCACCGACACCCGGCAGGGCATCCTCGACACCGCCCACGCGATCGTGGGCGCAAAGGGATTCTCGGGCGTCGGCCTCAACGAGATCCTGGCCGCAGCCGGTGTCCCGAAGGGATCCTTCTACCACTATTTCGGCTCGAAGGAGGCCTTCGGCGAGGCCCTGCTGGCCGACTACTTCGAGGGGTACCTAGCCGACATCGATGCCACCCTGGCGGCGCCTGGCCTCAGCCATGCCGAGCGCCTGATGAACTACTGGCGCAAGTGGCAGACGACGCAGGGCAGCATCGAGGAGCGGCGCAAGTGCCTCGCGGTGAAGCTCGCGGCGGAAGTCTCCGACCTGTCCGAGCCCATGCGCCGCGCGCTCAAGCGCGGCACGGCCGGGATCATCGACCGGGTGACGGAGGCCATCGAGGCGAGCCTGGCCGAGGGGTCGCTGAAGGTCGAGCGCGAGCCGCGTGCGACCGCCGAGATGCTCTATCACGTGTGGCTCGGCGCGAGCCTCATGGCGAAGATCGACCGGTCCGACGTGCCGTTCGAGGCCGCGATGGCCACGACACGGCACGTCCTCAACCCACAACCGGCCTGACCGCGAGGGTGGCAGGCCCACCATGGTGCGCCGCCTTTCAAGACGACCGGTCTACTGAAAAACGCATCGGCAAGGAGCAGGACCATGACCATCCAACCCGCGCACGGCATCATGCCCTATCTCCTGCTCGCCGAGCTTGGAGCCACCCTGTTCGGCGGCTCCGCCGCTTCGGCGGAGGAGCGCATCACCCTGGAGATCATCGGCGCCGTCCGCATGGCCGGTTCCGCGGACAGTCGGCGGGCCGAGGCATCGCCCCGGCGAACCGGATCGATGCCGGCCCGCGACACGGCGGCCGAGCGCGCCGATGCCGAACCGGCAGCCCGCCGGCACTGACCGGCCCGCGAAGCGCGGCGCGCATCTCCTCGCGCCTCGCCCTCTCACCTTTCCCTCTCACCTCGCCCTCTGAGCACGGAGAACGACGATGAAGATCCTGATGGTGCTGACCTCCCACGACCGGCTCGGCGACACCGGCCGGAAGACCGGATTCTGGCTGGAGGAACTCGCCGCGCCCTACTACGCGTTCAAGGACGCGGGTGCCGAGATCGTCCTGGCGTCCCCCGCGGGCGGCCGGCCGCCCCTCGATCCCAAGAGCGGCGAGCCGGGATCCCAGACCGACCTGACCCGGCGCTTCGAGGCCGACGCCGAGGCCGATGCGGCCCTGGCGAACACGGTCCGGCTCGATGGGATCACCCATGACGGCTTCGACGCCGTGTTCTATCCCGGCGGTCACGGCCCCCTGTGGGACCTTGCCGAGGACCCCGCCTCGATCCGGCTGATCGAGACGACGCTTCGGGCCGGCAAGCCCGTGACCCTGGTCTGCCACGCCCCCGGCGTGCTGCGTCACGCAAAGACGCCCGACGGTAAGCCCCTCGTCGAGGGAAAGGACGTCACCGGCTTCACCAACACGGAGGAGGAGGCCGTGGGCCTCACCGAAATCGTCCCGTTCCTCGTCGAGGATGAGCTCAAGCGGAACGGCGGCAGGTTCGCCAGGGGCGGCGATTGGGCGCCGTACGTGGTCGCCGACGGCCTGCTGATCACCGGCCAGAACCCGGCCTCGTCCGGACCCGCGGCCGAGCGGCTTCTCGGCCTTCTCGCGAGCGCCTGACGCCCGCGGCACGGCACATCGGAGAGAATGCGAGGCGCGTTCGGCTGCCGGCCGGGCGCGCCTCCCGGTTCATCCCGGCAGCAGACCCGCGGCGCGGTAGCTCTCGATCAAGCTGTCGAACTGCGAGACGTCCGAGCGGCTCCTCGCGTAGAGCTGGGCGCCGGACACCGCCGCGAAGACGGCCCGGGCCCGCGCTTCGCCGTCCGTGGGCTCCACCACCCCCGCCATGACGAGCACCTTGGCGAGCCAGGCGACGTTGACGTCGGCGAAGGCCCGCGCCTCGCGCTGCACGATCTCCGGCAGGTCGGCGTACTCGGCCGACATGAAGCTGCACAGGCAGAGCCTGTTCCCGTCCTCGAGCGACCGGCGGAAGGTGCCGGGGTAGAGCCTCAGGCAGCGGAGCGGGTCCGAGGTCTCGGCCAGCATCGCATCGAGCTCGGCCGCGGTATCCTCCCAGTAGCGTCGCGCCACCGCCGCGCCGAGATCGGCCTTGCTGGCGAAGTGGTGGTAGATGCTCGCCGCCTTGATTCCCACCTCGGCGGCGAGGTCGCGGTAGCTCAGGCCGCCGTAGCCGTGCGCCTGCGCGGTCTTCCTGGCGGCGGCCAGGATCGTCTCCTTCGCGCTCGAACTCACCCCTGCCTCCAAGCCTGCAAAAAAAACTAACGATCGTTAGTTAGGGATTGACGCCGCAAAAATCCACGCCTAAATTTCACCTACCTAACGACAGGTAGGGAAACGATCATGACCCAGGACATCATCTTCTCGGACGCCACCGGCCTCGCCGAGCTGATCCGCACCAAGCAGCTCTCGCCCGTCGAGGTCGTGCGGGCCCATCTCGACCGCATCGACGCCGTGGATCCGAAGGTCAACGCCATCGTCACGGTCGTGGAAGGCGCGCTCGCCGCTGCGAGGGACGCCGAGGCGGCGGTCATGGCGGGCGGTGAACTCGGGCCCCTGCACGGCGTGCCCTTCACGGTGAAGGACTCGATCGACACCGCCGGGGTTCTCACACAGCGCGGGTCGCCCATCTTCGAGGGCCGCAAGCCCGAAGCCGACGCCACCAGCGTCGCCCGCCTGAAGCGGGCCGGCGGCATCCTGCTCGCCAAGACGAACCTCCCGGAATTCTCCTACTGGATCGAGAGCGACAACCTGCTCTCCGGCCGCTCGAACAACCCGTGGGACCTCGACCGGACGCCCGGCGGTTCGAGCGGCGGCGAATCGGCGGCCATCGCGGCGGGCATGTCGCCGCTGGGCCTGGGCACGGACCTCGCCATCTCGGTGCGCGGCCCGGCGGCCCAGACCGGCATCGTCTCGCTGAAGGCCACCCACGGGCGCGTGCCGATGACCGGCATCTGGCCGCGCGCGCCGCGCCGCTTCTGGCATGTCGGTCCGATGGCGCGCTCGATCCGCGACCTCTCGCTCGCCTTCTCGCAGCTCGCCGGTCCCGACGGCGAGGACGCCTTCGCGACGAGCGCCGTCCCGTTCGACGCCGGCGCCGCGCCGGACCGCCAGCTCCGCGTCGGATGGATGGTCGGGCCGGGCTTCGGGCCCATCGACACCGAGGTGGCGGCGACCGTGAGGGCGGCGGCCGACGCCCTCGCGGGCGAGGGCCACCACGTGGAGGAAGTGCGCATCCCGGCGCTCGCGCGCGACTTCGCCCTCGACGTGTTCAACAAGCTCCACGTCATGGAGATGAAGCCGGCGTTCCGGGAGGCGACCGCCGGCCGCCGCGCCGACGAGATCTACACGATGGCCCGGACGATGCTGTCCCTGCCGGAGACGTCGATCGAGGATTACGTCGCGGCCGAGCAGGCGGCGGAGCGGCTCCGGGACGGCTATGCCGCCTACTTCCGGCACTACGACGTCCTCCTGACCCCCGTGCTGCCGGTCCCGGCGCACAAGCACGGCATCCGGGAACTCGTCGTCAACGGGGAGACCGTCGACCTGACCTACCTCCAGGGTGCGACGGTGCCGCTGAACGTGACCGGCCTGCCTGGGGTGTCGATGCGGTTCGGCACGAGCCGCGAAGGTCTGCCGATCAACGTGCAGCTGGTGGGAAGCTGGCAGGCGGAGACCACGATCCTGCACGCCGCCTCGGTGCTGGAGGGCGTGAGCCCGGTCCGCGGCCTGCGCCCAAGCCTGTAGCCGGTGGATGGGGCCACGGCGATCCCGTCGCTCGAACACATCGTGCCCCGGCCGGGCCGCACCCCGCCGTGCCGGAGGCCGCCTGTTCGGATGCCCGCGAACGGTCGCCGCGGGGCGGTGTTCGCGCCGCGTGGATCCGGGGGCGAGCCCGCTCATACGACTTCCGATCGATTGCTCGGCGATCGCTGCGCAATCGCGTTCGCAACGCGGGAGTCGGCTTCGCTCAAGCGTGGGGAGCCTCCGGCTCCACCGCGCGGTCTGATACGATTTCCAGAGGTCATCTTCCGGAAGTCGTATCAGACCGCGCAATAGCGCGCCTGGATCTCCGGATCGTCCCGCAGCTCGGCCGCGGGGGCGTGGTAGACGACCGCGCCGCCATCGACGATGTAGACCCGGTCCGAGACGTCGAGGGCGAGCTCGACGTTCTGCTCGACGAGCAGGATGGTGGTGCCCGCCCGCTTCATCGCCACGAACTGCTCGAACATCTCCTCGACCAGGATCGGCATGATGCCCTCGGAGGGTTCGTCGAGGAGCACCATCACCGGCTCGGCCATCAGCGCGCGGGCGATGGCGAGCATCTGCTGCTCGCCGCCCGACATCGTGATCGCCTCCTGCTTCAGCCGCTGCTTGAGGCGCGGAAAGGTCTCGGCGATGACCTCGATGCGCCGCGCCTCGTCGCGGCGCGAGGCCCGCCCGCCCCTGCCCGGCCCACCCCTGGCTGCCAGGATGCCGAGGCGCAGGTTCTCCTCCACCGTCAGCCCGGGCACGATGCGCCGCTCCTCCGGCACGTAGGCGAGGCCGCGATGGAAGCGCTCGTGGGCCGGCCGGTCGAGGATGTCCTGTCCGGCGAAGGTCACGCGGCCCTCGCGCTTCGGCACCAGGCCCATGATCGATTTCAGCGTCGTCGTCTTGCCGGCGCCGTTGCGGCCGACCAGCGTCACGATCTCGCCGGCCCGGACCTGGAGCGAGACGCCCTGCAGGATGTGCGAGTGGCCGTACCACGCCCTCAGGTTCTCGACCGCCAGCAGCGGCGCGGGAGCGGCGGTCGTCATGCGGTCTTGCCCAGGTAGACGCGGCGCACCTCGGGATGGGCGCGGATGTCGTCGGGGCCGCCCTCGGCGAGGAGCTGGCCCTGGTGGAGGACGACGAGGCGGCGGCACAGGCCCATGACGAGCTTCATCTTGTGCTCGACGAGGATGAGCGTGCGGGTCTCGGCGAGGCGCTGCACGAGGTCCATCATCTCGCGGGTCTCCTCGGGGCTCATGCCGGCGGTCGGCTCGTCGAGGAGGAGGAGCGCCGGCTCGGCGGCGAGCGCCACCGCGATCTCGAGCGCCCGCTGCTCGCCATGGGCCAGCTCGCGGGCGAGCCGGTCCATCCGGGCCCCGAGCCCGACCTCGCCGAGCAAAATCTCGGCCCGCTCGGCAAGCTCAGGATAGGCCGAGCGGTCGCGGAAGAACCCGAAGCGGACCCGGCGCGCCTGGGCGGCCACCCGCACGTTCTCGCGCACGGTGAGGTGCGGGAAGACGTTGGTGATCTGGAACGACTTGGCGATGCCCATCCGGGCGAAATGGTGCGGGGCCGCCCCGGTGATGTCGCGCCCGCGAAACAGCACCCGGCCCTCGCTCGGCCGGAAGGCGCCCGAGATCAGGTTGAAGAAGGTCGACTTGCCCGCGCCGTTCGGCCCGATGATCGCCGTGATGCCGCCTTCCGGGAACGCGACGCTGACGCCCGACAGGGCCCGGAAATGCCCGAACCGCTTGCCCAGCCCTTCCGTGGCGAGGATCGGCGGGGCGGTGGGGGCTGCCGCGCTCACCATCCGGCCCTCCTCAGGCGCGCCAGCACCTCGCCCCAGATGCCGAGCGGCAGGAACAGCACGAAGGCGATGAAGATCGCGCCGACGAAGAGCTGCCAGTGGCTGGTCAGGGTGGAGAGCCCGTCCTGGAGCAGCGAGAAGGTGGCGGCCCCGATGAACGGCCCGAAGAACGTGCCCATGCCGCCGAGCAGCGCCATCATCACCGCCTGGCCCGAGGTCGCGTAGTGCATCGTCTCGATCGGCACGATCGAGAGGTGGATCGCCTGAAGTGCGCCGGCGAGCCCGCAGAGCGCGCCGGAGATCACGAAAGCGACGAGCTTCATGCGGCGCACGTCGTAGCCGCAGGCCTGGGCCCGGCCCTCGTTCTCGCGGATCGCCTTGAGGGCGGCGCCGAAGGGAGAGGACAGGAGGCGCGAGAACAGCCAGACGGCCCCCCCGACCACCGCGAGGACCGCGTAGTACTTCACCACCGGGTCGAGGAGATCGAGGAGGAATCCCGGCAGGGTCAGGACCGGCACGTTGATGCCGCGCAGGCCGTTCTCGCCGCCGGTGAAGGCCTCCGCCCGGTAGAAGGCGTAGTAGACGCACATCGACAGGGCCAGCGTCGTCATGGCGAAGTAGATGCCGCGGGTGCGGATCGCCAGGACGCCCATCGCGGCGGCGATGAACGTGGCGAGCAGCGTGCCGGCGACGAGCGCCAGCACCGGGTGCAGCCCGTAATGGACGATGGCGATGCCGCACCCGTAGGCCCCGCCGCCGAGGAACGCCGCGTGGCCGAAGGACAGGAGCCCGGTATAGCCGAACAGCAGGTTGAACCCCAGGGCGTAGAGCCCGAGCACCAGGATGTTCACGGCGAGCGCCTGGTAGGGCGCGACCCACGGGAAGACGACCAGGAAGGCGAGGGTCAGGGCGACGCGGTGGCGCGAGGCGAGCGCCAGCCAGCGCCCGGTGCGGCCCGAGCCCGGCCGGGGTGCGGCGAGCGGCGTGCCCTGCGCCAGGGCGTGTCCGGGGACGGGCGCGCTCATCCGAGCGCTCCCGCCCGGCCGAGGAGTCCGCGGGGCCGCACGAGCAGCACCAGGGCCATCAGGGCGAAGATCGCCATCTTGGTCATGTCGGGCGCCACCAGCGAGGTCATCGCCACGACGATTCCGACGAGGAGCCCGGCGAGCACGGCGCCGGCCAGCGACCCCATGCCGCCGACCACCGTCACCACGAAGGCCTCGGCGAGGACCGGGATGCCCATCTCCGGCGTCACGCCCTGGAGCGGCGCGGCGAGGATGCCGGCGAGGCCCGCGAGCGCGCAGCCGAGGCCGAACACTGCGAGCCAGACCTTCGAGATCTCGATGCCGAGCACCTGCACGATCTGCGGATCGCGGGCGCCGGCCCGGATGACGAGGCCGAACGAGGTGCGCTCGATGAACAGCCACAGCGCGCCGACGACCGTCAGCGAGAAGGCGATCAGGAACAGCCGGTAGAGCGGGAAGTAGCCGATGCCGAGATCGACCGCGCCGCGCAAGTCGGGCGGCGCCCCGAAAGGCAGCCCGGTGAGCCCGAAGGCGATGCGCACGCTCTCGACCATGCAGTAGGACAGGCCGAAGGTGAGGAGCAGGGGATCGTCGATGCCCCGCCCGTAGAGCGGGCGGACGAGCACCCGCTCGACGGCGAGGCCGAGGAGCCCCATCGCCAGCGGGGCGGCGACCAGGCTCAGCCAGAAGCTGCCGGTATAGCCGTAGAGGAACACCCCGACATAGGCGCCGACCATGAAGAAGGCGCCGTGGGCGAAGTTGACGACGTTCATCAGCCCGAAGATCAGCGACAGGCCGATGCCGACGAGGACGTAGATCGCCCCGAGCGCGATGCCGGTCACGAGCTGCAGCGCGAGGAGGTCGAGGGGGAAGCCGCCGAGGCTGAGGTCGGTCACGACGGCGCCCTCCCGGCGGCGGAAGCGGGAACCCGTCTCATGCCTTGTGGCCGAGTTCGTCGCAGCCGCGCAGGAAGCGCTCGTCGGGCCCCTCGGTGCCGAGGATCGTGAAGACGTCGTCGGGGGTCTTCATGCCCTTCGACTTCGATTCGACGATCAGCACGGACTGGACCAGCTGGTGGTCGCATTTCCGGAAGCTCTGCGGCCCCTTGTAGAAATCGGCCTTGAGCCCTTCCATCGCGGCGACGACCCTGTCGGTCTCGACCGATCCGGCTGCCTTCACGCCCTCCAGCACCGAGCGGACGCCGGCATAGCCGAGCGCGCCGTAATCGGAGGGTACGGCGCCGTTATAGGCGGCGCGGAACTTGTCGTTGAATGCCTTGGCACTCGGCACGGTGTCCTCCAGGCGCCAGTAATACGAGGTCCCGCCGATCACGCCGTCGAAGGCCTCGCCGCCGGCCTTGCGCGAGGTGAAGAGGAGGACCGGCGCCACGAGCTTGGTGTTGCGCTTCAGGCCGAACTCGGTCGCCTGCTGGATCGACACCACCTGATCGCGGCCGAAGTTGCACAGGCAGAGCACGTCGGGCTTGAGCGCGGCGATCCGGGGTAGGAAGGCCGAGTAGTCCGAGGCGCCGATCGGGTGGCGGATATCGGCCACGACCTCGATGCCCGAGGCCTCGCCGGCGCGCTTGAAGCCGCGCATCATCTCGTGGCCGTAGGCGTAGTCGGCGCTCAGGAAAGCGACCCGCTTGCCGCTCTTCGGGAAGACGTAGCGGCCGACCGCGCCCGCCGTCATGTGCGGGTTCAACGCCTCGTGGAAGGTGAAGCGGCCGAAATCCTTGGCCTCGTTGATCGCGTCCGACTGGCTGATCGAGTTGTAGATGACCCCGCGCTCGCGGGCGACGTTGTTGATCGAGAGCGTCACCGCCGCCGAGAGGCCGCCGACGAGGAAGTTGACCTTGTCCTTCTCGATCAGCTCGAGGGTCCGGCTGGCGGCCTCGCCGGGATTGATCTTGTCGTCGCGCACCAGCAGCTCGGCCTGGCGGCCCTGGAAGCCGCCGGCCTCGTTGAACTCCCTGACGGCGAGCTGGGCGGCGCGGACCTGGTCGTTCGCCTCGGCCCCGAAGGCGCCGGTCAGCGGCACCGGGAAGCCGATCTTGATCGGGCCCCCCTGCGCGGCGGCGGAGCGCACGAGGGCCGGGGCGGCGAGCGCCAGTGCGGATGCGGCGGCGCTGCCCTGAAGCAGCCGGCGCCTGTCGAAGCCCGTCGTCATCCTGTCGTCCCTCCGCGGAAGTGGCGTCGTCCTCGCCGGGACCGGTCTCGTTGGGGCGGACCGGTTCCCGGGTGTCGTTCAGATCAGGCCCAGGGCCTCCAGCACCACCTCGGGCGTCACCGGCTGGCGCGCGACCCGGGCCCCGAAGGGCCGGAGCGCGTCGTTGATGGCGTTGACCACCGCCGCTGGCGCGCCGGCGGTGCCGGCCTCGCCCGCGCCCTTGGCGCCGATCTCCGAGGAGGCCGTCGCCGAGACGACGTGGGCGACCGCGATGTCGGGCATCTCGCAGGCCATCGGCACGAGGTAATCGGCCATCGAGCCGTTCTGGAGCTGGCCGTCCGCGTCGTAGAGGCAGTGCTCGAACAGCGCCCCGCCGATCCCCTGGACGATGCCGCCGCGGATCTGCTCGTCGACGAGGAGCGGGTTGAGCACGGTGCCGCAATCCTCGACGCACCAATGCTTGAGGAGCCGCACGAACCCGGTCTGCATGTCGACCTCGACGTAGGAGGCCTGGACGCCGTTGGTGAAGGCGAAGGGGTAGTCCTTCGGCACGTAGTGCCGGGTCGCGACGAATTCCGGCTGCACGCCCGGCGGCAGGGTGTCGGGCCGGAAGTAGACGATGCGGCCGAGCTCCGCGAGGGTCATGCGCTCGGCCCCCGTCGCGGCATCGACCACGGCGCCGTCGCGGACGTCGAGGCTTCCCGGGTCGGCCTGCAGGATCGCGCCCGCCACCGACACGACGTTCCCGCGCAGGGCCTTGCCGGCCTGCCAGGCGGCCTCGCCGCCGATGCCGGCCCCGCGCGAGGCCCAGGTGCCGCCGCCATAGGGGGTCGTCTGGGTGTCGCCGGAGACGACCCGCACCTTGTCCATCGGCACGCCCGTGGCGGTGGCGACGATCTGGGCGATGATGCCCTCGGTGCCCTGGCCCTGCTCGGTCACGCTCACCGCGGCGACCACGCCGCCCTGCGGGTCGAGCCGGAGGGTGCAGCCGTCCTGCGAGGAGATGCGCGCCCCCCCGACCCCGTAGAAGGCCGCCGACGGGTTGGTGATCTCGATGAAGGCGGCGAGCCCGATGCCGCGGTGGATGCCCTGCCGGCGCAAGGCCGCCTGCTCGGCCCGCAGGTGCTCGTAGCCCATCATCGCCTTCAGCTTGGCGAGGGCCGCCTGGTGCGACAGCTTCTCGAGCCTGATGCCCGACACCCCGGCGCACGGATAGGCGTCGTCCGGGATGACGTTGCGCTCGCGAACGCTGAGCGGATCGAGCCCGAGCCGGGCGGCGCCGAGATCGACCAGCCCCTCGGCCACCATGGTGGCGATCGGGTGGCCCACCGCCCGGTACTGGCAGGTCGGCGCCTTGTTCTGGAGCACCACCCGGGCCCGGGCGCGGTAATGTCGGTGGCGGTAGGGACCGCCGGTCAGGTTGACGACCTGGTTGGCCTCGACCGCGCTGGTGCGCGGATAGACCGAATAGGGCCCGATGCCCGTCAGGTCGTCCATGTCGATCGCCAGGATGTCGCCCTCGGCGGAGAAGGCCATGCGGGCGGTGACCCGGTGGTCGCGGGCGTGGATGTCGCTCTGGAAGCTCTCGAGCCGGTCGGCGACGAACTTGACCGGGCGCTTGAGCATCAGCGCCAGCGCGCAGGTCGCCATCTCGTCGGGATAGATGTGGACCTTGATCCCGAACGAGCCGCCGACATCCCGGCAGATCACCCGCACCGCCCCCTCGGGTAAGGAGAGGTGCTTGCACAGGATGTCCTGCATCATGTGCGGCGCCTGGAACGAGTGGTGGACGGTGAGCATCCCGTCCGCCGGGGCCCAGTCGGCCAGGATCGCCCGGGGCTCCAGGCACACGCCGGTATGGCGGCCGAAGTGAAACGTCTCCTCGACGACGACCTCCGCGTCGCGGAACGTCGCATCGACCTCGCCGACGTCGAGGACGCGCTCGAAGGCGAGGTTGTCGCCGAGTTCGGGGTGGATCGCCGGCGTCCCGGGATCGAGGGCCGTTTCCATCTCGACCACGGCGGGGAGCGGCTCGAACTCGACCTCGACCAGGGCCAGCGCATCCTCGGCCTCGGCGCGGCTGTGGGCGACGACCGCGCAGAGCGGCTCCCCGACCCAGGTCGCCCGGTCGATCGCCAGGGCGTGCTGGGGCGCCGAGCGCAGGCCCTTGAAGTGGCCGAGCACCCCGATCCAGGGGGTGCAGACCTGCGCCAGCTCCGCCCCGGTCACGACCGCGATCACCCCCGGCATCGCCCGGGCGGCCTGCGTGCCGACCGACAGGATGCGGGCATGGGCATGCGGGCTGCGCAGGAAGGCGACGTGGGCGAGGCGGGCCATCGCCACGTCGTCGACGTAGACGCCGCGGCCCTCCAGCAGGCGCCGGGCGTTCGGCCGCGGGACCGAGCGGCCGATATAGCTGTTCGGCCGGTCGAGGAAGGTGAGGCCGGTCGCGTCGGTGCTCATTCAACGGCCTCCCGGCGGGCATCGCGGCGGGCCTCCGCCGTCGTCGCGATGGCGTCCACGATGGCGTGGTAGCCGGTGCAGCGGCAGTAATTGCCGGAGATCGCCGCGCGGATCTCCTCGCGCGAGGATGCGGCGGCCTCGTCGGCCAGAAGCTCGGCGGCGGTCACCAGCATCCCGGGCGTGCAGTAGCCGCATTGCAGGGCGTTGCGGGCATGGAAGGCGTCCTGCAGGTCGCGGATGAGCCCGCTCTCGGTCAGTCCCTCGACGGTCTCGATCACGGCGCCGTCGGCCTGGACACCGAGCATCAGGCAGGCGCGCACCGCCCGCCCGTCGACCAGGATCGTGCATGCGCCGCAGACGCCGTGCTCGCAGCCGAGATGCACTCCGGTCAGGCCGAAGGTGCCCCGCAGGAGGTCGCCGAGATGCATCCTCGCCGGCACCCGGGCGCGCACGGCCTCGCCGTTGAGGGTGAAGGCGACCGCGTGCTCGCGGTCCGGGTTCTCAGACGCCATTGCGGCCTCCCTCCGTCACGGTATCCCCGCGCAGCCGGCCGGCCACGCGGCCGAGGAGGACGCGGGCGAGGTGCAGCCGCGTCGCGGCCCTGGTGGCGGGATCGTCCGGCGGGTCGAGCTCGCCGGCGAGCGCGGCCTGCGCCCCCGCGATGTCGCCGGCCTCGACCGCCGCGGCGGCGTCCCGCGCCAGGACCGGCCGGTCGGCGACGCCGAAGAAGGCGAGGCGCAGGTCGGCGAGACCTCCGCCGGCCCGCCGCCCGGTCGCGGCGAGCCCGACGAGGGCGTAGTCGCCGTGGCGCCGCGCCAGTTCGTCGAAGCCCCAGACCGCGTCCTGGCCCGGCACCGGCACCTCGATCGCGGTGACGATCTCGCCGGGCCGCAACGCCGTCGCGTAGAGGCCGAGGAAGAAGTCCCCGGCCGCGATGCGCCGCTCGCCCTCGCGCCCGAGGACCACGATGGTGGCGCCGGCAGCAAGGCAGCAGGCGGGCCATTCGGTGGCGGGGTCGGCCAGCGCCACCGAGCCGCCGATCGTGCCGCGGTTGCGGATCGCCGGATGGGCGATGTGGGGCAGGGCCGCGGCGAAGAGCGGCAGGCGCTCGCGCACGATCGCCGCGGTGCCGACGTCCCGGTGGCGCGTCATGGCGCCGATCCGCACGATGCTGCCCTCCTCCGAGACGCCGGCGAGACCGGGAATCGCGTTCAGGTCGACGAGCAGGCGGGGCGCGGCGAGCCGCATGTTCAGCGCCGTGACGAGGCTCTGGCCGCCCGCGAGGGGGGCCGCCTCCTCGCCGTGCTCGGCGAGCAGCGCCAGGGCCGCGTCGAGCGAGGCGGGGCGGGCATAGGCGAAGTCGGGCGCCTTCACGCGCGGGTCCTCCTCCGGACGGGCTTGCCCACGGAGGACTTGCCCAAGGTGGGCTTGCTCATGACCGCCCCGATGGGACAGGCTGGAAGCCATTATTGATCGTTCGCTCAATAGAAGGCCAAACCGCGATGGCGTCAAGCAGGCCCGAGGGCCGCAAGGCGGGGGACGGGACGGGCGGCACCCCGACCGGGCGGCGGCTGACGGCGGAGAGCCGCGAGCGCCAGATCGTCGAGGGGGCGATCGCCTACTTCGCCGAGGTCGGCCTCGACGGGCATACCCGCGAGCTCGCCCGCCGCCTCGGCATCACCCAGCCGCTCCTGTTCCGTTACTTCCCCACCAAGGCGGCGCTGATCGAGCGCATCTACCAGGAGGTCTATCTCCGGCGCTGGAAGCCCGACTGGGAGGAGACGGTGCGCGACACCGCCCTGCCCTGCCTGGAGCGGTTCCGGCGCTTCGAGATCGATTACCAGCGCACGATCGACGACTATGCCTGGCTGCGGATCTTCGTCTCGGCCGGGCTCAAGGGCTTCGACCTCCCGAGCCGCTATCTCGGCATGGTGCGCGAGCGCATCTTCGCGCCGCTCCTGGCCGACATGCGGGCGGAATCGCACCTGCCGGACCCGCAGGCCCAGCCCCTCGCAGCGGAGGAGTTCGAGCTGCTCTTCGGCATCCACGGCGCCCTGGTCTATGTGGGCCTGCGCTCGCGGGTCTACGGGATGGACGGCACCGCCGACCGCGACGCCGTGCGCGCCGCGATGCTGGACGCCGCCCTGCCGGGCCTGCTCGCGACCCATCGCCGGGTGGTGACCCGGGCGAGACCGTCGGAGCCGGGCGGCGGGTGAACGGGCGGTGCCCGGCCCGAGGCCGGCGAACGGGCCGGCCGGAATGAATCCGGCCCTCCCCGGGTTCCGGCCCGCCCGGACCCGCCGCCACAGCGGATTCCGACCCGCCGCGCCTTTACAGAGGCTCTCACATCATCGAAGATCAATGAAAGAGTATTTCACAGAATGAAATAGACATGAAGGAAACGCCTGCACGCGTGCGCCGCCCCGGCGACGGGCGGACCTGCACGGCCTGCCGGCCCCCGAGGCTGCGGCAGGGCTGGCGCCGCCCCGGCTCCGCTCCGCCCCGACCGGCCGCCCTCCGATGACGCGGCCCGAGAGCGCGCGGCGCGCGCCCTATTCGCGGGCGGAGATGAGGCGGCTCGTGGCGCCGGAGAGCGTTGCCGTCGTCGGCGTGTCCGAGCGGCCGAACGCCTTCGGCAGCCGCACGGTCGCCAACCTGCGGACCTTCGACGGCCGCCTCTACCCGATCAACGCCCGGCATGCCGAGATCGCCGGCCGGCCGTGCTACCCGGACCTCGCGGCCCTGCCCGAGATCCCGGATTGCGTCGTGATCGCGACCCCGCGCGAGGCGGTCGAGCCGGTCGTGCGCGACTGCGCGGCGCGGGGCGTCGGCGCCGTCCTGGTGCTCGCGGCCGGGTTCGCGGAGACCGGCAAGCCGGAGCACGCCGCGCTCCAGCAGCGCCTCGTGGAGATCGCGCGGGGCGCGGACATGCGCCTCGTCGGGCCGAACACGATCGGCCTCGTCAACTACGCGCGAGGGGCCGGCCTCACCTTCTCGGCCATGCCCGAGCGCCGGCCGCTCCGGCCGCACGCGATCGGGATCGTGAGCCAGTCGGGCTCCCTCGGCTTCTCCCTGGCGCAGGGGATCGAGCGCGGCGTCTCGGTCAGCCACGTCCTCACCGCCGGCAATTCCTGCGACGTCGACGTCGCCGACCACGTCGCCTACCTGGCGCAGGATCCGCAGTGCCGGGCGATCGCCTGCCTGTTCGAGGGCATGGCCGATCCGGGCCGGATGCTCCGGGCCGCGGCGCTTGCCTGGGAGGCCGACAAGCCGCTCGTCCTCTACAAGATCGCCACCGGCCAGGAGGGCGCCCGGGCGGCTCTCTCGCATACGGGCTCGCTCGCCGGATCCGACGCGGCCTATGCCGCCGGCCTCGCCCGCGCCGGCGTGATCCAGGTCGACACGCTCGAGGCGCTGGTCGAAGCGGCGGCCTTCTTCGCCAAGGCCGGCGCCCCGCGGGCGAAGGGCGTCGCCGTGATCGCGACCTCCGGCGGCGCGACCATCATCGCCGCCGACAAGGCGGAGGCGCACGGCGTCTGCCTGCCGCAGCCCGGCCCCGAGGCGGCCGCCGTGCTCGCGGCGCAGGTGCCGGAATACGGCTCGACCCGCAACCCGTGCGACGTGACCGCCCAGGTCATCGGCTCGGCCGACAGCCTCGCGGCCTGCGCCGGGGCGCTGCTGGCCGATCCGCTCTACGGCATCATGGTGACCTCGCACGCCTACGCCTACGAGTCGGCCACGGCCCGGCTGCCGGTGTTCAGCCGGGCCGCGGCGGCTCACGCCAAGATCGTCTGCAACGTCTGGGCGCCGGAATGGCTCGGGGGCCCGGGTGCGCGCGAGACCGAGAGCGATCCGCATCTCGCGCTGTTCCATTCGATGGACCGCTGCTTTGCCGCGATCAAGGCCTGGCACCGGCGGGCCGCCCTGCGGCAGGCCGGCCGAAGCGACGAGGGCCGGATCTCGGACCCGGCCGCCCGGGACCGGCTGGCGGCGCTCATCGGGCAGACGGCCGGGTCCACGCTGACCGAGCGGGAGGCGAAGGGCGTGATCGCCCTCTACGGCATCCCGGTCGTCGAGGACCGATTGGTCGGGTCCGCGGCGGAGGCCCGCGCGGCGGCGGAGGCGATCGGATTCCCCGTGGTGCTCAAGGGCGAGAGCCCGGACATCCTGCACAAGACCGAGGCGGGGCTGGTCAAGCTCGGCCTCGGGAGCGCGGCCGAGGTCGAGCGCGCCCATGCGGAGATCCTGGCGGCGGTCGAGGCCCACGCGCCCCGGGCGGATTTCCGGGGCGTCGTCGTCCAGCCGATGATCCCGCGAGGCGTCGAGGTCATGGTCGGCGCCCGGCACGACCCGCAATTCGGCCCGCTCGTCGTCGTCGGGCTCGGCGGCATCCTGGTGGAAATCCTGCGCGACACCGCGCTCTCCCTCGCACCGGTCGGCCGCGCGGAGGCCGAGGCGATGGTGCGCGGCCTGAAGGGGGCGGCCCTGCTCGACGGCTTTCGCGGTGCGCCGGCGGTGGATGTCGGGCGGCTCGCCGAGATCGTGTCCCGCTTCTCCGAACTCGCGGCGGATGCGGGCGGGGCCATCGCCGAGATGGAGATCAACCCGCTCATCTGCGCCGGCGACCGGATCGTCGCCGCCGATGCGCTGATCGTGAAGGGGAGCCTGCCCCGACATGGCTGAGGCGCCCGCGACCGGCGGACCGGCCCTGGTCCCGGTGCTGCCGAACCACCGTTTCGACGAGGCGGCGTTGAGGCGCTACCTCGCCCCGCTGCTGCCGGGCGTGGCGGACGGGCTCACGGTGCGCCAGTTCCAGGGCGGGCAGTCCAACCCGACCTTCCACCTCGCCACGCCCGTCGCGGCCTACGTGCTGCGCAAGAAGCCCGGCGGGGCGCTCCTGCCCTCCGCCCATGCGGTGGACCGCGAGTACCGGGTGCTCGGCGCGCTGAGCCGCACCGACGTGCCGGTCCCCCGGGTCCGGCTCTATTGCGACGATTCGAGCGTCGTCGGCACCCCGTTCTACGTGATGGACTACCTCGAAGGCCGGGTCTTCGCCGAGCGCGACATGCCGGGCGTCGATCCCGACCACCGCCGGGCGGCCTTCCTCGACGCGGCGCGGGTGCTCGGGCGCCTGCACCGCCTCGACCCCGCCGGCGTGGGTCTCGGCGATTACGGCCGCCCCGGCCATTATGTCGGGCGCCAGGTCGCGCGCTGGACGAAGCAGTACCGGGCCGCCGCCCTCGCGCCGGAGCCGGCGATGGACCGGCTGATCGCCTGGCTCGAGGCCCACGCCGACATCCCCGACGAGACCGCCATCGTCCACGGCGATTACCGCCTCGGCAACCTGATGCTGCACCCGGCGGAGCCGCGGGTGATCGCGGTCCTCGACTGGGAGCTCTCGACGCTGGGCCATCCGCTCGCCGACCTCGCCTATTGCCTGCTGCCCTGGCGCACGACGCCCGCCGAGCAGGGGCTCGTCGGGCGCGACGTGGCCGGTCTCCCGGCCGAGGCGGAGTTCGTCGCCGCCTACGCCGCGGCGGCCGGGCGCCCGGTGCCGGCCGATCTCGACGTCTTCGTGGTGTTCTCGCTGTTTCGCTGGGCGGCGATCGTCGCCGGCGTCTATCGCCGCGCCCTCGACGGCAACGCCTCCGACGCCCGGGCCGTCGACGTCGCGGGCGAGAAATTCCGCCGGCTCGCCCGCCGCGGGGAGGAGATCGCCCATGGCCGCTGACACGAGCCCCGAAATCCTGTCCGACCTCGACGACGGAATCCTGACGATCACCCTCAACCGGCCGGACAAGCTGAACGCCTTCACGGCGACCATGCGGGAAGGCATGGTCGCCTGCCTCGACCGGGCCGACCGGGACGACGCCGTGCGGGCCGTGATCGTGACCGGACACGGCCGCGGATTCTGCGCCGGCGCCGACATGTCGGCCGGCGCCTCCCGCTTCGACGTCGCCGGCCGGGCCGAGGCGGCCGCCGACGAGGAGGCCCTGCGCGATTCGGGCGGGCGGCTGGCGTTGCGCCTGTTCGAGAGCACGAAGCCCGTCATCGCGGCGGTGAACGGGGCGGCGGTCGGGGTCGGCGCCACGATGCTGCTGCCGATGGATATCCGTCTCGCCGCGACGAGCGCGCGCTTCGCCTTCCCGTTCACCCGGCGCGGGCTCGTGCCGGAGGCGTGCTCGTCGTGGTTCCTGCCCCGCGCGGTGGGCATGCAGCGGGCGATGGAATGGGTCGCGACCGGTCGGCTGATCCCGGCCGAGGAGGCGCTGGCGAGCGGCCTCGTGCGCAGCCTGCACGCCCCCGAGGACCTCCTGCCGGCCGCCCGTGCGCTGGCGCGCGAGATCGCGGAGGCCGCCGCGCCGGTCTCGGTCGCGCTCGCCCGGCAGATGCTGTGGCGGATGCTCGGGGCCGACCACCCGATGGAGGCGCACCGGATCGAGAGCCGGCTGCTGGCCGAGCGCGGCCGCAGCCCCGACGTCAAGGAGGGCGTGACCTCGTTCTTCGAGAAGCGGGCGCCGGCCTTCTCGGGACGGGTCTCGGCCGACATGCCCGAAGCCTATCCGTGGTGGCGCGAGCGTCCCTACCGCGAGGGTTGAACGGACCGCGCGGCCAAGACCGATGGGAGGAACCGAGATGACCGACATCACCGTGCTGGCGACGGGCCTGCGCTTCCCCGAGGGGCCGGTCGTCCTGGCGGACGGGACCATCGCCCTCGTCGAGATCGCCCGCGGGACGGTCTCGCGGGTCGCCCTCGACGGGACGGTCTCGGTCATCGCCGAACCGGGCGGCGGGCCGAACGGCCTCGCGCTCGGGCCGGACGGGATGCTCTACGTCTGCAACAACGGGGGCTTCGCCTGGCACGAGGAGCCGGGGATGATCCGGCCCGTCGGCACCCCGGACGACTATTCCGGCGGCCGGATCGAGCGGGTCGATCCGCGCACCGGCGCCTGCACGGTGCTCTACGACCGATGCGGCGACACGCGGCTGAAAGGGCCCAACGACATCGTCTTCGACCGCGCGGGCGGCTTCTACTTCACCGATCTCGGCAAGGCGCGCCACCGCGACCGCGACCAGGGCAGCGTCTACTACGCCAAGGCCGACGGCTCGTTCATCACCGAGGTGGTGCACCCGATCCTGACCCCGAACGGCATCGGGCTCTCGCCGGACGAGACGGTCCTCTACGTCGCCGAGACCGAGGGCGGGCGGCTCTGGGGGTTCGACCTCGCCGAGCCGGGCCGGATCCGGCGCCGCCCCTTCCCGTCGCCGCATGGCGGCCGCTTCCTGTTCAACCAGGCGGGCTACGAGCGCTACGACAGCCTCGCGGTCGAGGCCTCCGGCAACATCTGCGTGGCGACCCTGATGACCGGGGCGATCACCGTGATCTCGCCGGAGGGGGATCTGGTGGAGAGTATTTCGATGCCGGACGTCTACACCACCAACCTCTGTTTCGGTGGGCCGGATTTACGGAAAGCCTACGTGACGCTGTCGGGCACCGGGCAACTGGTGCGGGTGCCGTGGCGGCGGCCGGGCTTGAGGCTCAACTTCGCGCCGTGAGCTGCACGGCCCTTTGGAGAATCCGCAGGATTTCACACCCTCGGCGTCAGCCCGGGTTCCGCTTTCGCAGCCCCGGGATGACCCTGAGGGTTTGACCTCGGTCGGGAGAACCGAGCATCACCCGCCCCGCATCGCCGTGAGCGCATCCGCGATCTCGGCCGCCGCCGCCCGCAGCGGCGCGACGAAGCGGGCGACCACCTCGGCCTCGGTGAGCGAGTTGCGCAGGTACATCAGGTTGAGGCTTCCGACCGCGACCCCGCCGATCAGCACCGGCACGCCGATCGCCGAGGCGACGCCGTTATAGGAGGTGCGCGAGTAATCCTCGTTCATGCCGGCATAGCCGTTGTCCCGCACGCGCGCGAGCCGCCGCTCGAGCGAAGCGGGATCGCCGATGACGGCGTTCCACGGATCGTCCGAGCCGGCGAGCGCCGCCAGCGCCCGGGCGCGGGTCTCCGGGTCGCAGAAGGCCAGGAACGCCAGGCCCAGCGAGGTGCCGAGCAGCGGCGCCCGGTAGCCGGGCCGGCGGTTGAAGTGCAGCACGCCCTCGCTGCGGCTGGTGCGCGCCACCACCATCGCGTCGCCGTCGAAGACCGAGACATCGGAGGGCCATTGCAGGGCCGCGTGCAGCCGCGCCAGGATCGGGGCGGCGGCGAATGCCATCTCCTCGTGCTTCCGGTAGCCGCTGCTGAGTTCGAGCGTGCGCCCGGTGACGACGTAGACCGGCCGTGCGGGATGGCGTGCCACCAGCCCGGCATGGATCAGCGTCTCCAGCATCCTGACGATGGTCGGGCGGTTGAGCCCGGTCTCGCGAAAGAGGTCGCCGACGCCCGCCTCCTTGAGGCGGTTGAGCGCGGCCAGGACCTCCAGCACCCGCAGGGCCGCCGTGACGGGCTCGAAGGACGGCATCAGGACATCTCGCGATCGATGCGGCGGGACACGACGGCGCCGTTGCATCCGCCACCGATCCGTCTACACTGTTTTGAACGATCATTTCAACTAATGAAATATAACAGATCGTCAGCGGGAGGAGCGTGGCATTGGCGGGCGCGGAGCAGGCAGGTGCGGCGGCCGGACCGGCGCCGAAGGCGCAGGAGCCGAAGGGCCCGCTGCACGGGCTGACGGTCCTCGACCTCTCCCGCGTGCTCGCAGGACCCTGGGCGTCGCAGGTTCTCGGCGATCTCGGCGCCGAGATCTGGAAGATCGAGCGGCCGGAGACCGGCGACGACACCCGCCTCTGGGGACCGCCCTTCATGCAGGGGCCGGACGGTCCGTCCGACGCCGCCTATTATCTCTGCGCCAACCGCAACAAGCGCAGCGTCGCGATCGATTTCGGCACGCCGGAGGGCGCGGCGCTCGTGCGTCGCCTGGCCGAGCGGGCCGACATCCTGGTCGAGAACTTCAAGACCGGGGCGCTCGCCCGCTACGGCCTCGACTATGCGTCGCTCTCGGCCGCCAATCCGGGCCTGATCTACTGCTCGGTGACCGGCTTCGGTCAGACCGGGCCCTACGCCTCGCGGGGGGGCTACGACTTCCTGATCCAGGGCATGAGCGGCCTGATGAGCGTCACCGGCCGGCCGGACGACGAGCCGGGCGCCGGCCCGATCAAGGTCGGGCTGCCGGTGAGCGACCTGTTCACCGGCCTCTACGCCGCGACCTCGATCCTCGCCGCCCTCCACCACCGCACCGCCACCAGCGAGGGCCAGCACATCGACTGCGCCCTCCTCGACAGCCAGGTCGCGGTGCTGGTCAACCAGGGCATGAACCACATCGTCGGCGGGCAGATTCCCGGCCGGCTCGGCAATTCGCACCCGAACGTGGTGCCCTACCGCGAGTTCCAGACGGCGGACGGCCACGTGCTGGTCGCCTGCGGCAATGACGGACAGTTCCGCAGCCTGTGCGGGCTCCTGAACCTCCCCGAACTCGCCGCCGACCCGCGCTTCTCCGACAATGTCGGGCGCCTGCGCGACCGCAAGGAGCTGGAGGCGACGTTGGGCGCCGCGATCCGGCAATGGACCTCCGCCGACTTCTTCGCCGCCATGGAGGCGGGGGGCGTGCCGGGCGGGCCGATCAACCGCATCGACCAGATCCTCGCCGACCCGCAGGTCGCGGCCCGCGGCCTGCTCAAGCGGATGGAGCGCAGCGACGGCACGCCGGTCACGGTGATCGGCTATCCGGGCCGGCTGTCGCGCACGCCCGCCACCTACCGCATCGCCCCCCAGACGCTGGGCGAGGCCACCGCCGAGGTGCTGGCTTCGCTTGGAGTGGACGAGGCGGAGCGGGCGAGCTTGCGGGAGAAGGGGGTGATCCGTGACGGACGCTGATCCCCTCCCCCGCCGCGAGCCCCCACCGGTGCGCTCAGGCCGGCAGCACCCGCCGCTCCTGCAGATCCGCCAGCCACCAGGCCAGGGACGCCTCGGTGTCGATGCACTCGCTGAACCCCGCCTGCCGGATCTTGATCGTGCTGAGCAGCGACGCGGTCGAGTGGGTGCGCGAGAAGGCGAAATCGGCGAATTGCCAGGAGGCGCCGACCAGCCGGTCGAGGGACAGGGGCCTCAGGCCGTGGCGGGCGACGATTGCCTGCCAGGTGGCGGCCCGGCCCGGCATGATGCGCGACAGCGGCATCGGATGCGGCAACCCGACCTCCATGCGGAAGGCCCGGGCGATCACCGGCCACAGGTTCTCCCAGGTGAGGACGTCGCCGTTGGTGACGTTGAAGGTCTGGTTCGCGGCAGCCTCGCTGCGCCCCGCCCAGGCGATGGCGCGGGCGAGCAGGCGGGCATCCGTCGCCTCGGTGACGCGGGTGCCGGTGCCCGGATAGACGAGCGGCAGGCCGAGTTCCCGGCTGATCGCCGCGTAGGCGCCCGCCGCCGCGATCATGTTCATGGCGCTGCCCTCCGCGAAGCCGAACACCACCTGCGGCCGAAAGATCGTCCAGTTCCAGGCTTGTCCGGCCTGTCGCTCCGCCAGAAAGTCCTCCTGCGCCCAGTAGAAGTTCGGGTGGATGTGGCGGGGCGCGCTCTCGCGGGCCGGGACCGGGATCTGGCCGAGATGGACCCCGTAGGCCTTGGCGCCCTGGAGCAGGGCGACGTGGCAAAGCCCCGGATTCTGCGGCTCCACCGCGTCGAGGAGGTTGGCCAGCATCGCCCGGTTGGTGGCGATCTGGTCGTCGTCGAGCCAGCCGCCGGTCAGGTCCGGCTTCTCGTAGAGCGCCGCGTAGACGACGTGCGTGAGGCTGCGGACCTCCGACAGCCGCGCCCGGGTTTGCGCGGCGTCCTGGAGATCGACCGCCAGATGCGCCGCGCCCGTCGCCGGCTCGGGCGGGCGACGCGACAGGGCGATCACCTCCCAGCCCGCGCCCAAGTAATGATCGATCACCGCCCGTCCGACCAGCCCGCCGGCACCGGCTACCAGCACAGTTCCTTTTCGGTTCATCGCGCCCTCCGCGTTGCGAATGCCACGATATACAGATAGACGACACATAAAGACAATGCTATGACTAGCAAAACGAGCAAATAATGCCAAAATAGATTTGCTCAAATGTGGGAGGAGCGGACGTGCCATCGAGACGCAGCGTTCTGGCCGGGCTCGCCGCGGCCCCGCTCGTGCCGGCCCTCGCGCGGGCGGCGGAGCCGATCAAGGTCGGGCTCATCATCCCGCTCAGCGGCGGTGCCGGCCGGCAGGGGCAGGACGTCACCCACGCGGTGCAGGGCATGGCGGCGCTCATCAACGAGGGCGGCGGCGTGCTCGGCCGGCCGGTCGAGATCCTGGTGCGCGACGACGAGAGCACCCCGGCGATCGGCGTCGCCAAGGCGAACGAGCTGGCGGCGGCCGGCGTCGCGGTGGTGCTGGAGGGCTGGAACAGCCCGGTGACGCTCGCGATGCAGTCGGTCCTGGCGCGGGCCGGCATCCTCGACATCACGATGATCTCGAAGGCCGACGCGATCCTGGCCAGCGCCTCGAACCCCCTGGCGATCCGCCTCAACAGCGCCAACGTGCAGGACGCGGCCATCATCGCCCGGTATCTCGGCAGTAAAACGAAGACGGCGCGCATCGTCTTCGTCACCGAGAACGACGCCTACGGCAACGGCGCCCAGCAGGGCATCGAGGCGGAGTTCAAGAAGGCTAACCTCGACTACACCATCGCCCAGACGCTGAAGTTTCCGTTCCCGCAGACCGACTTCCGGGTCGAGGTCACCAGCATCCGGGACGCGAAACCCGATTACGTCATCAGCATCAACGCCAACGAGGGCGCCGGGCTGCCGGCCTTCCTGCAGCAATACGCGCAAGGGCAGGTCGGCGCGCCGGTGATCTGCACCGTCGGCACCGTCGGCCCGAGCGTGATCGAGACCACCGGCAAGGCGGCGAACGGGCTGCACAGCGCCGACATCTACTTTCCGCAGACCGAGCCCTTCGCCAGCAACCCCGAGAACAAGCGCTTCGTCGCGCAGATGCAGAAGCAGTTCAAGACCGAGCCCGACAAGTTCATGGCGCTCGGCGCCGCCTCGCTCCAGGTCTGGGCCAAGGCGGTGGAGAAGGCCGGCAGCCTCGACCGCAAGGCGGTCGCGGGCGCGATCCGCGGCCAGGAGATCCCCGGCACGATCTTCGGCACCGTCCGCTTCGAGCCCAACGGCCAGATGCAGCACCGGCACTTCGTGTTCACGGTCAAGGATGGCAAGATTGTCGTCGAGAGCTGAGCCTCCGCCGGTCCTCGAAGTCCGCGACCTGTCGGTCCGCTTCGGCGGGTTCCAGGCGTTGACGGAGATGTCGTGGTCCGTCGCCGCCGGGCGGATCCTCGGCATCATCGGGCCGAACGGGGCGGGCAAGAGCACCTGCTTCATGGCCGCCACCAACATGGTGTCGCATGGCGGCACCATCCGGCTCGACGGGGCGGACGTGACGGGCAGGCCGGCTCACGCCCTGGCGCGGTCGGGCCTGCGCCGCACCTTCCAGCAGAACGCGTTCTTCGGCGGCATGACGGTCGCGGAGAACATGGCGGCGGCCCTGATGGAGAGCCGCCCGAGCCCGCTCGCGCAATCGGTGTTCGTGCCCTGGATCGAGGCGCGCCGCCGGCGCGCGATCGACGCGGAGGCGCGGGCCCACCTCCTCGCCTACCACGTGCCCGAGAGCGCCCACGGGCGGCTGCCGGGCGAACTCTCCTACGGCACGCAGCGCATGCTCTCGATCGCGCTCGCCGCCGCCCCCGGTGCCCGCGTCGTTCTCCTCGACGAGCCGGCGGCGGGGTTGGGCGGCCCCGACATGATCGCGCTGCGCAACGTACTCGAACGCATGCGCGACTCAGGCCTCGCCGTGGTCTTGATCGAGCATCACATGGACCTCGTGATGGCCGTCGCCGACGAGGTCGTGGTCCTCGAACTCGGCCGGATGATCGCCGCGGGCCGGCCCGCCGCCATCCAGGCCGATCCGCGCGTGCTGGAAGCCTATCTCGGGAGGGCGGCGTGAGCGCGCGGCTCGAGATCGCCGGCTTGCACGTCGCCTACGGCCAGGCCGAGGCGGTCGCGGTCGAGCGTCTCGTCGTCGAGCCCGGCACCCTCGCCGGGGTGATCGGCGCCAACGGCGCCGGCAAGTCGACGCTCATCAATGCGGTCGCCAACTGGTCGCGGGCCGAGCCGCGGATCACCGGCTCGGTCCGGCTCGACGGGGAGGAACTGACCGGCCTCTCGGCCGAGGAGCACGTGCGCCGCGGCGTCCAGCTCGTGCCGGAGGGGCGCGGCGTGTTCCTGGGCCTCTCCGTCGAGGAGAACCTGAAGGCGGTGGCCCGGCCGGGCGGCCATCATGGCGGCCGCTCCTGCGCGGTCGACGACGTCTACGCCCTCTTCCCGCGCCTGCGCGAGCGCCGGGCGAACCTCGCCGGTTCGCTCTCGGGCGGCGAGCGCCAGATGCTGGCGGTCGGCCGGGCCCTGCGCATGGCCCCGAAACTCCTCCTCCTCGACGAGCCCTCGATCGGGCTCGCCCCGCGGCTCGTCTCGGCGCTGCTCGCCACCATCCGCGAACTGGTCGAGGGCGGGCTGACGGTGCTCCTCGTCGAGCAGAACGTCCACGCGGCGGCCGAGGTCACCGACGTGCTGCACCTCCTGGAGCGCGGCCGCGTGGTCGCCGCCGGCCCGGTGGCCGAGATGCGGAACGACCCGCGCATCGTCGAGGCCTATCTCGGAGCGAGTCACGGATGAACGTCGCCCAGCAACTCGTCAACGGCGTCATCATCGGCCACGCCTACGCGCTCGTCGCGGTCGGCTGGACGCTGCTCCTCGGCGCCGCGCGGCTCGTGAATTTCGGCCACGGCCAGATGTACATGATCGGCGCCTTCGTGGCCTGGTGGGTCATGGCGGCGACCGGCCTGCCCTACCCGGCCGCGGTCGTGGCGGCGGTTCTCCTCGGCGCCGTCCTCGGCGCGGTGATGCAGCGCCTGTTCCTCCGGCTCACGCTCTCGCAGGACCTCGTCAGCCTGATGATCGTGACGCTGGGCTTCGGCCAGGCGCTCGAGGGTGCGGCCGGCCTCGCCTTCGGGCCGAAGCCCCAGACCCTGGCGAGCCCGTTCCAGGCGATGAGCGTCCATCTCGGACCGGTCTGGTTCACCGTGCAGGACGCGATCCTGGTGGTTGCGACGATCCTGGTCTTCGCCGGCCTCTCCCTGGCGCTCCACCGCTCCTGGCTCGGCGCCGCGGTCCGGATGGTGGCCGAGGACCCGCGGCTGACGGCTTTGGGGGGCCTGCGGGTCTCGCGCATCTACATGGGCATCTTCGCCTTCGAGGGCGCGGCGGTCGCCTTCGCGGCGGCGCTCGTCGCGCCGCGCACGCCGATCCTGACCTCGATGGGCTTCGACCAGGTGGTGATGACCTTCGTGGTCGTGGTGCTCGGCGGCATCGGCAGCGTGCTCGGCAGCTACGTCGCCGGGCTCGGCATCGGCCTGTTCACCGCCTTGTTCGGCGCCCTCGTCTCGCCGGCCTACACCACGGCGGCGGTCTTCGCGCTCCTCATCGCCGCGATGGTGCTGCGGCCCGGCGCGCTCGCGGCCTCGGGGAGCTTTGCCCGATGACCCATCCCCTCGCCCGCCTCGTCCTCGCGGCCCTGCTCGCCGCCGCAGGATTCCTCCTCCCGGTGCTGCTCGGGGGCTCGACGCTCGTCTACGATACCCTCGTGGCGATCGCGATCTTTGCCGCGATGTCCTACGGCCTCGACGTGATCCTGTCGGATCTCGGCGAGATCAGCCTCGTCCACACCGCCTTCTTCGCCACCGGCGCCTATGCGGCGGCGATCCTGACCGTCACCTACGGGTTCGGCGCCTGGACGGCGCTCGCCGGCGCGGTGCTGGCGGCCCTCGCCCTCGCCCTGGTGCTCGGGGCGATCACCCTGCGCACGCGGGAATTCGCCTTCTCGCTCGTCACCTACGCGGCGGCGGTGGTGTGCATGAACGTGGCGTCGAACTGGGACTTCCTCGGCGGCTCGGACGGCATCGTCGGCATCCCGCCCCTCGACCTGTCGGTCGGCCCGGTCGAGCTGACGGCCGGGCGCAGCCCCGAATTCTGGCCCTTCGCCTACGCGCTGCTGCTCGTCACCCTCTACGTCGTCCACCGCTTCCGGCGCTCGCGCCTCGGCCAGGCGGCGCTGATGGTGCACATGAACCCGCGGCTCGCCACGATGTGCGGCCTCGACGGCAACCGCATCCGTCTTCAGGTCTTCTTGCTCTCGGCGGTGATCAGCGCCGCGGCCGGCTGGCTCTACGCGTTCCAGCGCGCCTATGTCGGCACCGACCTGTTCGACACCTACTTCCTCGTCCTGATGCTGACCGGGGTGATCCTCGCCGGTCGACGCATCCTGCTCGGGCCACTCCTCGGCACGGCCCTGCTCCTGTTCCAGAAGAGCTTCGCCTCGCTCGGCGCCTACGGCGACAAGCTGGTGCTCGGAGTGGTCCTCGTCGCCGTGCTCTGCCTGTGCCCGCGGGGCCTGGCGAGCCTGTGGCCGCGGCGGCGCTCGGCGCCGGCGGCGACCGGCACCGCGACGGGCGAGATCGGAGCCGCGAGCACCCGCCACGCCTGACATCCCGACGGACGCTCCACCATGCCCTTCACCTACGATTCGCTGATGAACCACCGCATCCCCGAGATGCGCCAGCGCCTCACGCCGCGCGACAGCGTGCTCTACGGGCTCTCGGTCGGGTTCGGTCAGGACCCGCTCGACATCCGCCAGCTCGACTTCGTCGACGCTCACCGGTCGCTCAAGGCGGTGCCGACGATGCCGGTGGTGCTCGCCCATCCGGGCTTCTGGATGGCCGATCCGGCGACCGGCATCGATGCGGTCCGGGTCGTCCACGGCGAGCAGCGCATCGCCCTGCACCGGCCGCTCCCGGTCGAGGGCGAGGTGGTCGGCACCACCCGCATCACCGGGCTCGTCGACAAGGGTGAGGGACGGGGCGCCCTCGTCTACTCGGAGAAGGAGGTGCGGGACGGATCCGGCACGCTGCTCGCGACGACGCGGAGCACCACGTTCCTGCGCGGCGACGGCGGCTTCGGCGGGCCCTCCGGTCCGGTGGCGGAACCGCACCGCCTGCCCGAGACCCCGCCCGACCACGTGGTCGCAATGCCGACCCGGCCCGAGCAGGCACTCTATTACCGCCTCAACGGCGACGACAACCCGCTCCACGCCGATCCGGCCGTGGCGGCGCGGGCCGGGTTCCCGCGCCCGATCCTGCACGGGCTCTGCACGCTCGGCACCGTCGGCCACGCCCTCCTGCGGGTGCTCGGGGATTACGAGCCCGGCCGCTTCCGGGAACTGGGCTTACGCTTCTCCGCGCCGGTCTATCCGGGCGAGACGATCCGGGTGGAGATCTGGCGGGACGGCTCGTTCCGGGCGCTGGTGCCGGAGCGCGACGTGGTGGTCGTCAATCACGGGCGCGCGGTGTTCGCGGCGCCCGAGGACGGAGTGGCGCGATGAGCGGGACGAACCCTTCCGACGAGGCCGTGCTGCTGGAGCGCCGCGACGGCGCGGTCGCGGTCCTGACGCTCAACGAGCCGGGGAAGCGCAACGCGCTGACCCCGGCGATCCGGGTGGCGCTGGCCGAGGCGATCGAGCGCATCGAGCGCGACACCGCGATCCGGGCGGTGGTCGTCACCGGCGGGACGCAGGTCTTCAGCGCCGGCGGCGACCTGACGGCGATGCAGGCCGACGGGCTCGCCGGCGGGCGCGACCGGTTCCGGCTGCTCCACGCCATCGTCCGGGCGATCGTGAAGTCGGGCAAGCCCTACATCGCCGCCGTCGAGGGCTGGGCCGCCGGTGCCGGCTTCAGCGTCGCCCTCCTGTGCGACACGATCGTGGCGGCCGAGGGCGCGCGCTTCGTCGCCTCGTTCCCGAAGGTCGGGCTCGTGGCCGATGCCGGCCTGCTCCACACCCTGCCGGCCCGGGTCGGCCACGGCCGCGCCCGCCAGATCCTGCTCCGGGCCAGCCCCGTCGGCGCCCGGGACGGCCTCGCTATCGGCCTCGTGGACGAGGTCGTACCGGATGGGAGCGCCCTCGACCGGGCGCTCGCGCTCGCCCGCGCCTATGACGGGCTGGCGCCGCTCTCGACCGCGCTGACCAAGGAGTGGCTGGCGCGCGGAATCGACGAGGTCCTCGACTGGGAGCGCAGCGCCCAGGCCGCCCTGTTCCAGACCGCCGACCACCACGAGGGCAAGACCGCCTTCCTCGAGAAGCGCCGGCCCGCCTTCCAGGGACGCTGACATGACAAACTCCCAAGCCGACGCCCGATCGGACCCCCAGGCGGACGATGCCGGCGCGATGCTGCGCGAGACCGCCGACCGCCTGCTCGCCGATCGCCTGACCCCGCAGATCCGCGCTCGAGGAGCCGCGGGCGAGTGGCCCGGGGACCTGTGGGCGGCCCTCGACGAGCTCGGCCTGCCGGCCGCGATCCTGCCGGAGGCGGCCGGCGGGTTCGGGGTGCCGGTCGCCGACGCCCTGTCGCTCCTGACGGTTGCTGGCCGCCACGCCCTGCCGCTGCCGCTCGCCGACACGATGCTGGCCGGCCTCGCTCTGGCCCGTGCCGGCATCGCGATTCCGCCCGGGCCGCTCGCCGTGGCGCAGGGGTCGGAGGTCCGGCTCGATGCCGCCGGCCGCGCGACCGGGCAGGCCTGGGGCGTTTCGTTCGGCCGCCACGCCCGGGCGGTCGTCGTCCTTGCCGACGGCCCCGATGGGCCGGTCCTCGTCGCGCTGCCGCGGGACGCGCTCGCGATCGAGCCCGGCTTAGACATCGCCGGCGATCCGTGCGACGCCGTGCGCGTCGAGGCCGTGCCGGCGCCGAGCGCCCCGGCGCCGTTCGGTGCGGCCGAGTTGCGGGCGGCGGGCGCCGCCACCCGCGCCCTGATGATGGCGGGCGCGCTCGACGCCGTCAGCGCCATGACGGTGGGCTATGCCAACGAGCGCCGGCAGTTCGGCCGCGCCATCGGCCAGTTCCAGGCGGTGCAGCAGAGCCTCGCCGTGCTCGCCGGCCAGGCGGCCTCGGCGGCGGTGGCCGCCGGCCTCGCGGCGGAGGCGGTGGCGGCATGGGCGGGGGCATCGGGGCCGGGCCTGCTGCCGGCGGTTGCCGCCGCCAAGGTCCGCACGGGCGAGGCGGCGGGCCAGGGCACGGCCATCGCCCACCAGGTCCACGGTGCGATCGGGTTCACGCAGGAGCACCGGCTCCACCGCTATACGGGCCGGCTCCGGGCCTGGCGCGACGCGTTCGGACGCGAGGCCGAGTGGGCGCAGGTGCTCGGCCGCCACCTGATCGCCGCCGGCCCGGACGGGCTGTGGCCGGCGATCACGGCCGCCTGAGGGTTCTGTCGATGTCCCAATTCACCATGTCTCAATTCGCCTTCCCGCCGCCGCCGCCCTCCCCCGCGGCGGACGCCTTCCGGGCCGAGATCCGGGACTTCCTGGCGGCCGAGGTCGAGCACCGCCCGGCACTCGACCGGGCTCAGAGCTGGAACGGCCTCGACCCCGCCTTCTCGCGCAAGCTCGGGGCACGGGGCTGGCTCGGGCTCACCTGGCCGAAACGGTATGGCGGGCAGGAGCGCTCGGGCCTCGAACGCTACGTGCTTCTGGAAGAGCTGCTCGCGGCCGGCGCGCCGGTCGGGGCGCACTGGATCGCCGAGCGCCAGAGCGGCCCGAGCCTGCTGCGCTACGGCACCGAGGCGCAGAAGGCCGCGATCCTGCCGCGGATCGCCGCCGGCGAGTGCTTCTTCTGCATCGGCATGAGCGAGCCCGATTCCGGCTCCGATCTCGCCTCGGTCCGCACCAGGGCGGAGCGCGAGGGGGACGGCTGGCGGGTCAACGGCACCAAGCTGTGGACCACCAACGCCACCCACTGCCACCTCATGATCCTGTTCTGCCGCACCGGCCCGCTCGACCGCGAGCACCGCCACGCCGGCACGAGCCAGTTCCTGGTCGACCTCACGCTGCCGGGCATCACCATCCGGCCGGTGCGCAACCTCGTCGGCGAGCATCATTTCAACGAGGTGGTATTCGAGGACGTCCGCTTGCCCGGGGACGCGCTCCTCGGGCGCGAGGGCGAGGGCTGGGCCCAGGTCACCGGCGAGCTCGCCTACGAGCGCAGCGGGCCGGAGCGTTTCCTGTCGTCGTTCCGGCTCCTCGTCGAGCTGGTGCGGGTGCTCCGGCCGGCGGCCGATGCGCGGGCCGAGATCGCGCTCGGACGCCTCGGGGCCGAGATCATCACGCTCCGGCGCATGTCGCGCTCGGTCGCGGGCCTGCTCCAGGCCGGGGCCGACCCGGCGCTCGAGGCCGCGATGGTCAAGGATCTCGGCGCGCTGGTCGAGCAGGCGATCCCCGAGATCGCCCGCGACCTCGTCGCCGACGGGCCGCCGACGCCGCAGGCCCGGGCCTTCGCGGAGGTGCTCGCCTATACGACGCTGCACGCGCCGTCCTTCTCGCTGCGCGGCGGCACCCGCGAGATCCTGCGCGGCATCATCGCCCGCGGCCTCGGGCTCAGATGACCGGAGAACAACCATGACCGACGCGGTGCTCTACGAGCAGAATGGCGGCATCGTCACCCTGACGCTCAACCGGCCGGAGACGCGCAACCCGATCTCCGAGCGCGACGTGGTCGACGGCCTCGTCGCGTCCCTCGGCCGGATCGGCGCCGATCCGACGGTCCGGGTCGCGATCCTGACGGGAGCCGGCAGCGCCTTCTCGTCGGGCGGCGACCTGCGGGCGATGCAGACCGCCCTGGAGGAGCGCGCCCGGGATCCGAGCGCCACGATCGCCTACTACATGCAGGGAATCCAGCGGATCCCGCTCGCGTTCGAGGCCCTCGACGTGCCGGTGATCGCCGCCGTCAACGGCCCGGCGATCGGCGCGGGCACGGACCTCGCCTGCATGTGCGACCTGCGCATCGCCGCCGACACGGCGCGCTTCGCCGAGAGCTTCGTCAAGATCGGCATCATCCCGGGCGACGGCGGCGCCTGGCTCCTGCCGCGGATCGTCGGCTGGTCGAAGGCCTGCGAGATGGCGCTGACCGGCGATGCGATCTCGGCCGCGGAGGCGCTGGCCTGCGGGCTGGTCTCGCAGGTGGTGCCGGCGGGCGAATTGGCGGCGGCGAGCCGGCGGCTCGCCGAGCGCATCGCCGTCAACCCGCCCCAGGCGGTGCGGGCGACGAAGCGCCTCCTGCGCGAGGGCCGCTTCTCCAGCCTGCCGACGCTGCTCCAGCTCTCCGCCACGGCCCAGGCGATCGCCCACACGACGGAGGAGCACCGGGAGGCGCTGGCCCGGGCCCTGGCGCGGCCGTCGAAGGGGTAGGAACCAACCTCGAACGGTGCCGTGCGAAGGGCGGCAGGGGGTGAGCGGCAGGCGTCGCCGGATCCGGGCCGTGCAGTCCCCGGCGATGTCCCCGCCGCTTCATCCCCCGCATTCTGAAGTTCTTGTGGGAGTTGCATTTTTACAGCAGGCAGGTCGGCCGGCATCGTCTCTAAGCAGGGAGTCCGAACCACTTCACGCCTGAGGCCGTCGCGCGATCATGACCGGAAGCATCCAGCCCATCCGACGCAAGTCGGCCGCGGCGGTCGCCCTGCTTGCCCTTTCGGGTCCGGCGCCGGTTCAGGCGCAGCCGGGCGGCACGCCCGGGACGCACCGGGATGGCACGCGTGAGGGCGGCCAGGACAAGGCGGAGAAGTCCGGCAAGGGGAACGGCGAGAAGGATGTCGATACCGAGCACCTGTTCGGCTTCACGGAAGGCGCCGATGCCGGCGAGAAGGGGGAGCAGGAGGCGGTGGTCGATACCGTCACGCGCATCGGCAAGCGCAGAGACGGCCCCGGCTCATCGACGTTCCGCGTGCTCGACACCCGGTTCGCCTACCAGTTCAATCCCATCGACAAGCTGAGCGTCGAGCTCAGCGCCTTCGGCATGCTGCGGCGGCAGCGCAACATCCTGGATCTGGACGACAAGTCCTACGGCACCTTCGACGGCGTCTCCATGGAGGTGAAGTACCAGTTCCTCAAAGGCTCGAAGGAGCAGCCGCTTGGGCTCGCCCTGGAGGTTCGCCCCCGTTTCACGCGCATCCTGCCGGTGGAGGGCAACGGCGCCGACATCTTCGACATCGAGAGCCTGCTCCAGCTCGACGTTCAGGTGGTCCCGGACAAGCTCTGGTACGGCAGCAACATCAGCTTCGAGCCCGCCGCCGGTCGCCAGCGGGGTGGCGGTCCCGGCTACCGCTCCTCGACATTCCTGTGGTCGAACGCGCTCGTGGGGCGGGTCGGGGAGAACACCTATTTCGGTCCGGAAGTCCGCTACCTGCGCGGCTACGACGGAACCTTCCTGAACAAGCTGGAGAGCGTCGCGCTCACCGTAGGCCCCGCGCTGCATCACAGGTTCACCGAGAAGATCTGGCTGACCGCCGCCTATGCGGGGCAGGTCTGGGGCCGCGACGCCGATCCGTCCCTGATCGGCCGCGCCCTCGGGCTGAACCAGTTCGAGCGGCACAACGTCCGGGTCAAGTTCGGCATGGAGTTCTGACCGACGGTCGCACTCATCGTTCGGCGCCCGCCCAAGTCACGAGGCCGTCGGGCGGAATCTTCGGATGGCCTGTCGCGCGCCTAAGGTCGACACCCAATCAGTTCGACCGTGCAAAGGGCCTTTGAGGGTGGTTTCCCGCCTGTCGGCTTGGACGCCTAGGAAGAGTGGATCTCGGAATGAGAGTTTTGTTCTTGACCCATCCCGAGGTCACGATCGACCCGGCCGTGCCGGTGACCGACTGGGGGCTTTCGGCACGAGGTCGTGAGCGCATGGCGGCCTTCTGCGCACGACCCGAGGCAACGAGCATCGGCCGTATCTTCGTCAGCGATGAGCGCAAGGCGCGAGACGGAGCCGATATGCTGCACGCGCGACGTGGGTGTCCTGTCACGACCAATTCGCGCCTCGGCGAGAACGACCGCTCGGCCACCGGCTACGTTGCGCCGCCTCGCTTCTGGGAGATTGTGGATCGATTCTTCGCCGAGCCGGAGACGAGCGTTTTAGGTTGGGAGCGAGCGGTGGACGCGCAGGAGCGTATCAAGGCAGCGGTGCGGGACTGTATCGCCACCCATGGCGACGGTGCCGGTGACCTGTGCATCGTTTCGCATGGAGGGGTCGGCACGCTGCTTCTGTGTGACCTGCTGGGCGAGCCCATCTCACGGGACCATGGTCAGCCGATAGCAGGGGGCGGCTGTTTCTTCGCATTCGACGGCGCGACATGGATGCTGGAGCATGGTTGGCGCGACATCGTGCCATGATCACGTGGCCACAATGGAGAGTGCCAGGGTTCTCATTGCATGTCTCGAACGCCGCCGTTCGCACGGTCAAGCTGACCGGGTTTTGACCCTCGATCATTTTCCGACGAGGCAGATACTGGTTCGTCGTAGAAACGCGGCAAAATCGAAGATCTAGAGCAGCGCTCGATTGCATCGCGATCGGGCGCTGCTCTAGCCAATTCGATCGTCGCCCCGACGGGCATCATCCGAATGCGTCGCGAACGGACGATGCCCGAGTTTTGGATCGCGCCGCATCCCCGGTAACGTCACGATATTCCAAGCAGATCTTGCACAGGCGGCTGCCGGTTTTGCAATAAAAATCTGCGGTTACAAGAACCCAAGCGGATGAAGCGTCGGCCTGCCGATGCTTCATCCGCTTAGGCCGAGAGCGCCTCGCCCCGCGTCTCGGGCGTGGCCAGCATCGTGGCGACGCCGACGAGGCTCGTCGCGATGACGTACCAGGCGGGCGCGAGGGGATCGCCGGTGACGCCGATCAGCCAGGTGACGACGAGCTGCGTCGTGCCGCCGAACACGGTGACGACGAAGGCGTAGGCCACCGACAGGCCGGCGCTGCGCACGCTGCGCGGCAGAAGTTCGGGGATCGCCACCAGGCTCGCCGCGCCGCTCATCGCGCCGAGCGTCGCGATCAGGGCCGAGACGCCGAGCAGGGTGGCGGGGCCGGGATGCTGCGTCATCACCAAGAAGGCCGGGTAGGCGGAAAACAGCAGCAGGACCCGCGGCACGATCATCACCAGCCGCCGGCCGTAGGCGTCGGCGAGGCGCCCGGCCAGCAGCGAGAAGACGAGGACGCACACCCCGACCACCGCCGTCGCGGCGATCGACAGGCTCGCCGGCAGCTTCAGCGTGGTGATCGCGTAGGTGGTCATGTAGTTGCCGACATAGGTCGAGACCGTGCCGCAGAGCAGGATCGGCACCATCAGCGCCAGCGTGCCGCCGTGGTCGCGCAGCAGCCGGGAGAGCACCGCGCCGGTGGTGGCCTCCGCCTGACCGGCGCACTCGCCGGCGGTCTCCGGCATGGCGCGGCGGATGTAGAACCCGACCGGGATGATGAGGAGGCCGATGAGGAACGGGACGCGCCAGCCCCAGTCCTGCATCTGTTCAGGAGTCAGCGCCAGGGACAGGGCGAGGCCGATGGTGCCGGCTGCGAGGGTCGCGATGCCCTGGCTCGCCAGCTGCCAGCTGGCATAGAGGCCGCGCTTGACGGGTGGCGCGCTCTCGATGAGGTAGGCCGTCGAGGGGCCGACCTCGCCGCCGAGCGCGAATCCCTGGATCAGGCGCCCGATCACGATCAGGATCGGGGCGGCGATGCCGATCGTGGCAAAGCCGGGCGTCAGCGCCAGCATCAGCATGCCGACCGCCATCAGGCCGATGGTGAGCATCATGGCGGGCTTGCGCCCGGCGCGGTCGGCATAGGCGCCGATGAACACGCCGCCGATCGGCCGGGTGACGAAGCCGACCCCGAAGGTCGCCACCGAGGCGAGCAGGCTGAGCCAGGCGTCGCCGGCCGGGAAGAAGGTGCGGCCGATCGTGACGGCGAAGAAGGCGTAGGTGGTGAAGTCGTAGAATTCGAGGGTGTTGCCGACCACCGCGGCGGCGACGCCGCGCCGGCGCGCGGCGTCGTCCGGGGCGGGGAGCGCGGCATGCCGCAGGCCGGCATCGGGCAGCGGCGCGGGTCCGGCCGTGGTCACGGCCGTCTCGATGGCTGTATTCATGGCGTTCCTCCGGCCGCGTCGCGGCTCTATATTTTGTAAATCAGGTCTTTATTTCCCGATGTTGTCTCGATCCGCGGCACGGCCCGCGATGGGCCGTGCCGCGGCCGTCTCGCGACGGAGCGGCCCGCGCCGGGCGCGCGGGATCAGGCGGCGAGCCGGCGCCCCTCGACCGGGAGGCCGCCCTCGACCGCGTCGGCGGCGATCTGCGCCGTCGCGGCCGACAGGGTCCAGCCGAGATGCCCGTGCCCGGTATTGTAGAAGATGCCCCGCTGCCGGCCCGGCCCCACCCGCGGCAGCATGCCGGGCATCATCGGCCGCAGGCCGCTCCAGGCCACCACCCGGTCGGTCGCCACGCGCGGGAACTGCTCCCGCGTCCAGCGCACCAGGGGCTCGATCCGGTCGTGCCGGATGTCGCGGTTGAACCCGTTGAACTCGGCGGTGCCGGCGACGCGGAACCGGTCCGGCCCGAGGCGGCTCGTCACGATCTTCGTCGCGTCGTCCAGGATGCTGACCTGCGGCGCCGCCTCCTGGCTCTCGGGCGTGTGCAGCTGCACGGTGATCGAGTAGCCCTTCACGGGATAGATGTTCAGGCGGTCGCCGAGCGCGGCGGCGAGATCGCGGCTGGCGCAGCCGGCGCAAATCACCACCCCGTCGACGTCGAGCAGCTCCGGCCGGGGGATCGCCGCGGCGCCGTCGTCGCGCGCCGCCGGCCGCCAGCGGAGGCGCCAGCCCCCGCCCGCCGGCTCGATCGCCTCGATCGCGGCGTCGTAGCGGAACCGCACGCCGCGCCGGGCGCAGGCCTCGGCGAGGCCGCGGGTGAACTTGTGGATGTCGCCGGTCGAATCCGAGGGCGTGAAGAAGCCGCCGTGATACGAGCCCTGCAGGGTCGGCTCGATCCGCCGGATCTCCTCGGGCGTGACCGCATCGCGGGCGAGCCCGCCCTTGCGCAGCAGGGCGTTGACCGCGAGCGCCTTCTCGAACCCGGGCCGGTCCCGGTAGAAGTGCAGGATGCCGCGCTGCTCCAGGTTGAAGTCGATGTTCTCCCGCTCGGCCATGGCGAACATCTGCTCGCGGGCGGCGAGCGCCAGGCGCACCGTCTCGACCGTGTTGGCCTCGTAATGCCGGATCTGGCCGATGAACTCGGCCATCCAGGAATACTTGTGCCAGCTCGGCTTCGGGTTGACGAGCAGCGGCGCGTCGCGCCGCATCATCCACTTGAGGCCCTGGAGGATGGTCGCCGTCTTGTTCCAGACCTCGGCGTTGCTGACCGAGAGCTGGCCGCCATTGGCGAACGAGGTCTCCATGCCGGCGTAGCGGTGGCGGTCGAGGACCGTCACGTCGTAGCCGCGCTGCATGAGCGCATAGGCGGTGGTCACGCCGGTGATGCCGGCGCCGATGACGGCAATGTGGGACATGGATCAGGCTTTCCGTGAACGAGGGCGACCGAAGGCGGGGTGACCCCGCCCATGCGCCCCCTCTGTCACGGTACCTGAGAGCGTCATCCGCCCGCTGGCGCAGGCAGACATCCCCTTCGGTGGACGGCCTGTTTCAGCCGCCTCTCTCCAGAGCGTCCTGACGATACGGTCCGTTTGCCTGAGAGTTTCCGGGGCGGTTGCTCCGTCGGCGTCGGGGTAGCGCGAAGCCCCCCGATCTCTCCCGCATCGTCGTCGTGGACGTCGATACCCGTATCCGCACCGACCGCATCCGTCAAGCTTCGTTTGAAGAAAGATCCGATTCAGGGATGGATCAATGAAGAACAATACAGACTCCCGACCGGCGAGATCAGCTTATCGATCAACGCAAGCTGAAAATCCCGTGCCTTGGGGCAGGACGGGCACATCATCGACCGGACGACGACGGCAATGGCCACCACCGGGACAGGCCTGTCCGGCAATCCGGCGTGCAATGCCGTCCGGGTGCAGTCTGGATGGCCGGCCCGCCGCCGTCCAAGACCGATCGGGAACGATACCATTCCTGCGAGGAATGAATCCGCCAGGAGTCACGCCTGCGCGGCGCTTCCCGCTCCCCGGCTGCGCAAATATCGGGCAGGCCGGCGGAGGCTCGGCCCCGCGGACGCATCGTCGCTCCCGTGCGATCGCCCCGGATCCCCTGCCGCAACGGTTGCCAGGCGGTCCCGCGCAGCCGAACCCGGAATCCATCGGCGGGAACGCGCCGGAATGAGGCGGAAAGCGGTGCGGATTGCCTGATTTTTTCTCAGGCCGGGACCTGCCCAACGATTGACATCCGATCCGGAATGGCGACGATATGTCTAATCATAATCCCGATCGGCGACCGTCAGCCGCCCCGTTTACTCCGTCCTGCCTTGATCCGCCGGCTTATCTCTTGGGAGACCTGCATGAACAAGCGTTTCTTCGTACAGATCACCCTCGGGCTCGGCCTGGCGATGACCCTGCCGGGGATGGCGCACGCTCAGGACGCCCTGGCGCGCGTCAAGGCGGCGGGTACCCTGAAGGTCGGGACCGAGACGGCGTTCGCGCCGTTCGATTTCATCGACGCCGCCGGTGAGCATGCCGGCTTCAACGTCGATACCTTCGCGGAAGTCGGCAAGGAACTCGGCGTCAAGATCCAGTGGGTCGAGCTGCCCTGGGACGGCGTGCTGCCGGCGCTCGAGGCCGGGCAGTTCAACATGGTGGCGGGGCCCGCCACCATCACCAAGGCGCGGATGGAGCGCTACCGGTTCCTGTCGCCGGTCGCCGAGGCGACCGTCGCCGTCCTGCGGCGCGCGAAGGACGACACGATCAAGGCGCCCCAGGACATCGCCGGCAAGACCGTCGGCGCCGGCAAGGCGACGGCGCAGCTCGCCCAGCTGAAGACCTACAGCGCGACGCTGCCCAAGCCGGTCGAGACGCGCGAATATCCCGGCTTCAACGAGGCCTATGCCGATCTGGCGGCGGGGCGCATCGCCGCCGTGGCGAACTCGCTGCCGAACATCGCCTACGTCGCCTCGAAGCAGCCGAACGTCTTCGCGGTCGTCAAGCCGCCCTTCGGCCAGAAGAGCTATTTCGGCTATATCGGCACCAAGAAGCCGGACGATCAGCCGCTGCTCGACGCCGTGCAGGCGGCGCTGGTGAAGATCAAGGCCGACGGCCGCATGAAGAAGCTGCAGGAGAAGTGGTTCGGCACCGCCTTCGACACGCCGGACGTGGCGCCGGAGCCGAGCTTCTGACGCGGCCGCGACCGTGAGAGCGCGATGACCGTCCGGCTGTTCGAACTGATGCTGAAGGCGGCCGGGTACACGGTCGTCATCAGCGTCGCGTCGATCGCGATCGGCCTCCTGATCGGCATCCTGGTCTGCGCGGCCAAGCTCTCGCCGCGGCCGTGGCTGCGCTGGCCGGCGAGCCTGTTCGTGAGCTTCTTCCGCGGCGTGCCGCTCCTCGTCCAGCTCCTGCTGATCTACAACCTGCTGCCGGCGATCGGCATCGCGGTGCCGAGCGTCGTGGCGGCGCTGATCGGCCTGTCGCTCTGCACCGCCGCCTACCAGGCCGAGAACCTGCGCGGCGGCTTCCTCAGCGTGCCGCGCGGCCTGCTCGAGGCTGCCGACATGGCGGGCCTGTCGCCCTGGCAGCATTTCCGCCGCATCCGCGCCCCGATCGCCCTGCGTCTCACCGTCCCGGCTCTCGTCAACGAGGCGATCCTGATCCTGAAGGCGTCGTCGCTGATCTCGGTGGTCGGGGTCATCGAGCTGACGCGCACGGCACAGAACCTCGCCGCCTCGACCTACGAGCCGCTGCTCTTCTACTCGGTCGCCGGCGGCCTGTACCTGGCGATCAACTGGGTCGTGGCGGCCGGCGGCAGCCTGGCCGAGCGCGCGCTACGCCGGGGGCGGCTCGCATGAGCTTCGACGGATCGGTCATCCTCGCGGCGCTGCCGGCGATCCTGTCCGGGCTCAAGGTCACGCTCGGCATCTGGGTGGCGGCGACCGCCCTGGGCATCGCGCTCGGCTTCGTCGTCGCGGCGTTCCGGCATTTCGGGCCGCGGCCGCTCGGCCTCGCCTTGCGGCTCGCCGTCGAGGTGCTGCGGGGCACGCCCTTCCTGATCCAGATCTTCCTGCTCTATTTCGGCGGTCCCTTCATCGGGCTCAGCCTCGATCCGGTGCCGGCCGGTCTCCTGGGCCTGAGCCTCTACGCCGCGGCCTACTTCTCCGAGATCTTCCGGGCGGGCTTTCTCGCCGTGCCGCGGGGCCATGTCGAGGCGGCGCAATGCGTGGGCTTGAGCCAGGCCCAGATCGTCCGGCGCATCCTCATCCCCGAGATGACCATGCTGGTCCTGCCGCAATGCGTGAACATGGCGGTGATCCTGGTCAAGGAGACGGCCGTCCTGTCGATCATCGCGGTGCCCGAGGCGACGGCGGTCATCAGCGCGCTGGGCTCGCAGCAATACGCCTTCGTGGAATCGCTCTTCCTGCTCGCCGTCATCTACTGGGGCTTGGTCGAGGCCTGCGGCCGGGCCGGCCGGGCGCTCGAAACCCGGCTCTCGAAGTTCAGGTTCGCATGACGCTCCCCGCCCCCGCCATCGCCATCCGCCGCCTGTCGAAGAGCTACGGCCGAACCGAGGTCCTGCACGGCATCGACCTCGAGATCGCCCGCGGCGCGACCACCTGCCTGATCGGCCCGTCGGGATCGGGCAAGTCGACCCTGCTGCGCTGCATCGCGTTCCTGGAGGAGGCGACGAGCGGCACCATCCTGATCGACGGCCAGCCGCTCGGCTTCGAGGAGCAGGCGGCCGGACGGCGCGTCCGCCTCCCGCCGCAGCGCATCCGCAAGGTGCGGTCGGGCATCGGCATGGTGTTCCAGCAGTTCAACCTGTGGCCGCACATGACGGCGCTCGGCAACGTCACCGAGGCGCTGGTCACCGTGAAGGGCCTGTCGCGCCAGGAGGCCGATGCCCGCGGCATGGCGCAGCTGCGCCGCGTCGGGCTCGAGGCGCGGGCCCGGCACTACCCGTCCGAATTGTCCGGCGGCCAGCAGCAGCGCGTCGCGATCGCCCGCGCTCTCGCGCTCGAGCCGGAGATCCTGCTGTTCGACGAGCCGACCGCCTCGCTCGATCCCGAGCTGACCGGCGAGGTGCTGAACGTGATGCGCGATCTCGGCGGCGAGGGCATGACGATGGTGGTCGTCACGCACGAGATCGGATTCGCCGCGACCGTCGGCCAGCGCATCGTCTTCCTGGATCACGGGCGCGTCCTCCTGAACGGCACGCCGGCCGAGCTGTTCGCCGCGCCGCGCCATCCGCGCCTGACCCAGTTCCTCGAAACCTACCTCGACCGCGGGGCGGCCATGTTGCTGAAGCCCGCGTGAGCGCCCCCGCCCAACCCGGTTCCCCTCCGGCCGGCCTCCGCAAGGGGGCGACCCGGCACGACCACATTGTCGAGGACATCCGGTCGTTCATCGTCGACGGGCGCTGGCCGCCGGGTTTCCAGCTCCCGGTCGAGACCGACCTCGCCGAGCGCTACGGCGTGTCGCGCATGACCATGAACAAGGCGCTCGGCCAGCTGGCGCGCGAGGGCTTCCTCGTCCGGCGCAAGAAGAGCGGCACGCAGGTCGCGCAGCCGCGCGCCGAATCCGCCGTGGTGGCGATCGCCGACATCCGCGACGAGGTGCGCCGCTCGGGCCGGGCCCACCGCTTCCACCTGCTCGCGCGCCGCGCCCGGCCGGGCCGGGAGGAGGACGCGCTGCTCCTCGGCGACGCGCCCGGGAGCAGGGAGGTGCTGTGGCTGCAGGGCTTGCACCTGGCGGACGACCACCCGTTCTGCTTCGAGACCCGCCTCATCAATCCCGACGCCGCCGAGGGCGCGAAGGAGCAGGATTTCGCCGACCTCGCGCCCGGCGCCTGGCTGCTCGGGGCCGTGCCCTGGAGCGTGGCGAGCCACCGCGTCCGGGCGGTGAACGCGACCGCGGCCGAGGCCAAGCTGCTCGAGCTCGAGGTCGGCGAGGCCTGCCTGGAAATCGTCCGGCGCACCCAGGCCGCCGGGGACTGGGTCACCGGCGTCCGGCTGCTCTATCCCGGCAGCGAGCACCAGCTCGTGGCGAATTTCGGCCCGGATGCCGGCGGCGGACCCTCCCGGGGGTGAAACCCGCCCGTCCGGCTCCCTTGGCCCGGCGCGCGGCGCCGAGTCGTCGGCCGCGCCGACCGGCTGCGGCCGCCCCGCGACCAGGCCCTCGGCGGCATCCGAGCCGGCGGCAAGAGTCGGCCACGGCCGTCCCGAAGCCCGGCATCGCCGCCCACTTCCTGGTTCGCTGACGGGTTCTCGCCGGCCTTTCCCCCGCCCCGGACGACTGGAACGAAGCGGAAGGCGGTCCGGGATCCAGCATACAGAAGCCGCTTCGCGGCACGTCTCCCCTGGATCCCGGCGCCCTTTGGCGGCCCCGGGATGAGGACGGGTGAAAAATCCGCTCAGCCGAAGACCCGGCTCAGCGCAGCGTCGATCGCCTCGACGATCCGGTCGATGTCGTCCGGGGTCGCGATCAGCGCCGGGCTCAGGCAGAGGGTGTTGTTGAACCCGTCGAGCGAGCGGTTGGTGGCGCCGATGATGACGCCGTTCGCCATGCAGTCGGCGACCACGGCCTGGACGCGGCGCTCGTCCATCGGCTCCTTCGTCGACCGGTCGGCGACGAGTTCCGCGCCGCAGAACAGGCCCTTGCCGCGCACGTCGCCGATGACGGCGTGGCGCCCGGCGAGGTCGTGGAGTCCCGCCATCAGCCGCTCGCCCATCGCCGCCGTGTTCTCGAGCAGGGCCTCGTCCTCGATGATCCGCATGTTCTCGAGCGCCGCGGCCGGGCCGGCGACGCAGCCGCCGAAGGTCGAGATGTCGCGAAAATAGGACATCGGGTCGGACGGATCGTCCTTGAACAGCGAGAACACCGCCTCCGTCGTCGTCGTACAGGCGATCGCCGCGTAGCCCGAGGCCACGCCCTTCGCCATGGTGACGAAATCGGGCTGCACGCCGTAATTCTGGTAGCCGAACCACGCGCCGGTGCGGCCCATGCCGCAGACCACCTCATCGATGTGGATCAGGATTCCATGCCGGCGGCAGATGTCCTGCACCTTCTCCCAGTAGCCCGCGGGCGGGGGAATGACGCCGCCGCCGGCGGTGACGGGTTCGAGGCAGATCGCCCCGATGCTGTCGGGCCCCTCGCGCAGGATCACCGCCTCGATCGCGTCGGCGGCCCTCTCGCCGTAATTCTCCACCTGTCCCCACTGGCTGCGATATTCGAGGCAGTGGGGCACCGCCACGAAGCCGTCGGGGAACGGGCCGTAATGGGCGCGCCGCTGGTCCTGGCCGGCCGCCGCCAGCGCCCCGATCGTGGTGCCGTGATAGTCGCGCTCGCGGTAGAGGATCTTCCACTTGCGTCCGCCATGGTGCCGGTGCGCGATCTGGCGCACCATCTTGAACACCTTCTCGTTCGCCTCCGACCCCGAGTTGGAATAGTAGACCCGGGTCATGCCCGGCATCTTGGCGATCAGCCGCTCGGAGAACAGGGCCGCCGGGATCGAGCCGGCCGAGCCCGCGAAGTAATTGAGCTTGACCAGCTGGTCGCGCACCGCGTCGGCGATGCTGGTGCGGCCGTAGCCGACATTGACGGTCCAGACGCCGCCGGAGACCGCATCGAGGTAGTCGCGGCCGGTCGCGTCCCAGACGCGCATCCCCTTCCCCTCGACCATCACCCGCGGATCGGCGGTCTCGTAGCCTTTGTGCTGCGAGAGGTGATGCCAGACATGGGCCCGGTCGGCCTCGATGACGTGGCGCAGGTCGTTGGTGCGGTGCATGTCGTTCATCGGGCGCCTCTGGCAACGGGCAGGACCGTCGCATTGTATCTGGTCGGGGCGCCGGGCGCTGCCCTCGCCGCGCACCGGACGGGCGCGGCGCGAGCGTCCGCGGGCTCGCGGCCGCCAGCGACCGTCAGAGGGCCGCCGGCTCGCACACCGCCCGCAGGATGGTGAGCGAGATGGAGGCCGGCTCGCTCGGCGCATGGATCCAACCGGCGACGGGGTCGCAGGCGCCGGATTCCCGAGGCCCGAGCCCGGCCGTCACGGGCGCGGTCCGGCCACCACGCCGTCGTCGTGCAAACGGGCGACCTCGGTGTCGCTGTAGCCGATCTCGGCCAGGATCTCGTCGGTGTTCTCCCCCAGGCTCGGCGCCCGCACCGGCGGCACGCGCGCCGCGTCCGAGAAGGCGACGGGGCTGCCGGGCGTCAGGTAGGCGCCGATTCCCGGGTGCTCCAGGTTCGAGAACATCGGATTGTCGGTCGAGCAATCGGGATCCTCCTCGACGACCTGGCGGAAGGAGCGGTAGCGGGACCAGGTGACGCTCCGGGCCTGGAAATCCCCGGCGAACTCATCGAGCCGCCGGCTCGCGAAGAAGGGGGCCAGAACCGCCGTGATGTCGTGGCGGTGGAGGTACCGTTCGCCCTCGCGCTGCAGGTCGGCGCCGAGCCGGGCGGCGAGCGCATCCATCTCCGCCTTGGTGCCGGTCGCCGCCTGCAGGGTGTCCCATTGCCGCTGCGTCAGGGCCACCACCATCACCCGCTCGCCGTCCCGGCAGGTGAAGTCCTGGGCGTAGGCGCCGTAGAGCGCATTGCCGACCTTGGGACGGTCGACGCCGTTGACCGTCACCTCGCCGATGATGCCGAGATTGCCCAGCATGGCGAGCGCCATGTCCTTGAGCGCCAGCTCGACCACCTGGCCGCGGCCGGTAAGGCGGCGGTGGCGTTCGGCCGCCAGGATGCCGAGGGCGGCCTGCTGGCCGGTGATGCAGTCCCAGGCCGGCAGCACGTGCCCGACCGGCTCGGACGAGCCCTCCGCCCCGGTGGCGCCGGGAAAGCCCACCGCGGGGTTGACCGTGTAGTCCACCTGCGGCCCGCCGTGGCGGTCGCCGGTGACCGACATCATGATGAGGTCCTCGCGGTGCTTGCGGAGCGCGTCGTAATCCATCCAGCCGCGTACGCGCAGGTTGGTGAGGAAGATGCCGTTGCCCTCGCCGGGCTGGCAGATGAGGCGGGTCACCACCTCCTGGCCGCGGGGCGTGGCCACGTCGACCGCGAGGCTGCGCTTCCCCTTGTTCAACCCGGCCCAGAACAGGCTGCGGCCCTGGTCGGTCACCGGCCAGCGCGCATGGTCGAGCCCGCCGCGGATGCGGTCGAATCGGATCACGTCCGCGCCCATCTGCGCGAGCGTCATGCCGGCCAGGGGGGCGGCCACGAAGGCCGAGCCCTCGACGATGCGCAAACCCGCCAAGATCTTGACCATGCCCGCCTCCCCGCGCCTCGCCGCCCCGGGCGATGCCATTCGCCCTAGCTTCGGCCGGCCCGAGCTTACGGACGGAGATGCTGCGGTAAAGACCGGAGGAGTGCCGGCGCGTTCATCGGCACGTGGCACCGGGATCGTCCCACCGGCCGGTTCACCGTCGACGAGGGCTTCGCCCGGTCCGCCGGGAGGGGGATTCCGCAGGCGCAGATCGTCGCCACCGTCCATTCGATGCTGCGCCCGGAAGTCCGGGACCTTGCGTCCGGCGAAAATTCAAGAACGAAATCAAGGGCAAATCCCGAATAGCCGGCGACCGTCACCATCGGCCGGCCCTCGGAAACAGGCGCCGCAAGACCCGGTTTTCCGCGACGATCGCTTTGACAGCCGCGTCTGCCTATGAGACCGCTGAGGCAAGCGGAGCCGGCACGCGCTCGACTCCTTCCCCAACGGCCGGTCCCGATCCGCCCGAGGCCTCCCGAGTGATCACCGAAAAGTCAAAGAGGTGGCGCTCATGGTTCCTTGGCCGTTCGCGGATCCTTGGCCGTTCGTGCGACGGGCGGGACCGGCTCGGCCGGGGGGCGCCCGGTCGACCGGGGGCGCCGCAAGCAGCCGGTGAGGCAGGGACAGGACGTCATGCACGGCAGATCTGACGCCAACCTCTACGTCCCGGCCTTCCTCGCCGACGACGGCACGATGGGCGCGCTCATCCGCGAGCACGCGTGGGGCGCCTCGCCGCTCGGCGATCCCGCGACCTGGCCGCCCGCGCTGACGACGCTCGTCGGCGTGATGCTCGGCTCGCACCAGCCGACGTTCCTGATCTGGGGGCCCGAGCGGACGCTCCTCTACAACGATCTCTACGCCGGACTCCTCGGCGACCGGCATCCGGCGGCCCTCGGGCGCGACTATCTCGAGGTCTGGTCCGAGCTGAGGGCCGAGCTCGGCCCCCTCGTCGAGCAGGCCGCGTCCGGCAGCCCGGTCCATACCGACGACGCCGTGCACGTCCTGAGCCGGGGGAGCGGGCAAGAGACGAAGCACCAAGGGACAAAGCACCAAGGGGCGGGCCGGGCGGAGACGCGGTTCTCGCTCTTCTACGCGCCGGTCCGCGATGCGGCCGGGCGCGTCGAGGGCCTCTCGGGCGCCTGCATCGAGACCCCGGGCGAGGCGCTCTTCGCGCGCGGCCGGCGCGAGGCGGAAGCGCTGCTGCACGACAACGAGGAGCGGCAATCCTTCCTGCTGGACCTCAGCGACGCGCTGCGGCCGCTGACCTCGCCGGCGGACATCGCCGAGGTCGCCGCCCGGCGGCTCGGGGAGCGGGTCCATGCGAGCCGCGTCTTCTACGCCGAGATCGGCGGCAGCCTGATGACGGTCGAGCGCGACTACGCCCGGGGCGTCGAGTCGATCGTGGGCAGGCACTCGCTCGCGGCGTTCGGCCCGGACCTGCTGGCCGCCTACCGCGACGGCGCGGTCGTCGCGGTCGAGAACGTGGCGGCGGATCCGCGGTTCAGCGACGAGGCGCGAACCGGCCTGGCCTCGCGGCAGGTCGCCGCCTTCGTCGACATCATCCTGTTCCGCGAGGAGCAGTGGGTCGGCCTGCTCGCCGTGCAGAGCGCGACCGCGCGCGCCTGGACCCGGGCCGAGGAGAACCTGATCCGGGAGGTGGGCGAGCGGGTCAAGGCGGCGATCGAGCGGGGCCGTGCCGAGACGGCGCTGAGCGAGAGCGAGGAGCATCTGGCGGCGATCTTCGCCGGCGCCTCGATCGGCCTGTCGGAGGTGAGCGCCGACGGCCGCTTCCTGCGGGTGAACACCGAATTGTGCCGCATCCTCGGACGATCCGCGGACGACCTGCTGCAGCTCGACCTCGCCGCCGTCACCGACCCCGACGATCACCGGCCGAGCCTGGCGGCGGTCGCGGAGGCGATCGGGACCGGACGCAGCGTCTCGCTCGACAAGCGCTACCGGCGTGCCGACGGCACGGCGATCTGGGCCCATAGCAGCATCAAGCGCCTCGACGACGCCGACGGCCAGCTCAAGAACCTGCTGGTCGTGACGGCGGACCTGAGCCAGCGCAAGGAGGCCGAGCAGCGCCTGGCCGAGAGCGAGCGCCGCCTGCAGGAACTCAACGAGACCCTGGAGCAGCAGGTCTTCGAGCGCACGGCGGAGCGCAACCTGTTCGCCACCATCATCGAGCGCACCGACATCATGGTGATGGCGGCCGACCTCGACTACACCATCCTGGCCATCAACAAGGCGAATGCCGACGAGTTCGAGCGCATCTACGGTGTGCGGCCCGCGGTCGGCGACAACATGCTCGCCCTGCTCGCCGACCAGCCCGAGCACCAGGCCCAGGTGCGGGCCGGCTGGGGCCGGGGCCTCGCCGGCGAGGAGGTCACCCTGGTGGAGGAGTACGGCGACGCGAACCGCGCCCGCCCGTGCTACGAGATCAGCTTCCGCACCTTGCGCAACGCGGAGGGCGAGCGCACCGGCTGCTACCAGTTCGTGATGGACGTGACCGAGCGGCTGCGCGGCCAGGCCGAGCTGGCCCAGGCGCAAGACGCCCTGCGCCAGTCGCAGAAGCTCGAGGCGGTCGGCCAGCTCACCGGCGGGGTGGCGCACGACTTCAACAACCTGCTCACCATCATCCGCTCCTCGGTCGACTTCCTGCGCCGGCCCGACCTGCCGGAGGTGCGCAAGCGCCGCTACCTCGACGCGGTGTCGGAGACCGTCGAGCGCGCCGCCAAGCTCACCGGCCAGCTGCTGGCCTTCGCCCGTCGCCAGGCCCTCAAGCCGGAGGTCTTCGACGTGGGCCAGAAGGTGCGGGGCATCGCCGACATGCTCGACACCCTGACCGGCGCGCGGGTGCGCGTCGTCACCGAGGTCCCGGCCTGGCCCTGCCTCATCCGGGCGGATCTGAGCCAGTTCGAGACCGCGCTCGTCAACATGGCGGTCAATGCCCGCGACGCCATGGACGGCGAGGGCACGCTGACCCTGCGCGTGTCCTGCGGCGCGGCGCTGCCCCCGATCCGTGGCCATGCCGGTTCCCAGAACCGCTTCGCGGCCGTGGCGCTGATCGATACCGGCACGGGCATTCCGGCGGAGCAGGTCGGCCGGATCTTCGAACCGTTCTTCACCACCAAGGAGGTCGGCAAGGGCACGGGCCTCGGACTGTCCCAGGTCTTCGGCTTCGCCAAGCAATCGGGCGGCGACGTCGACGTGCGCAGCACCCCCGGGCAGGGCACCACCTTCACGCTCTACCTGCCGGAGATGGTCGCCGACGAGCAGGCGATCGCCGAGCGGCCGCAGGACGATGGCCTCGCGCCGCTCGGGACCGGCCAGCGGATCCTGGTGGTCGAGGACAATGTCGGCGTCGGCCAGTTCGCGACGCAGATCCTGGAGGATCTCGGCTATCGCCCGGTCTGGGCCGCCAATGCCGAGGAGGCGCTGGCGGAGCTCGGCCGCGACGGGAACCGGTTCGACCTGGTGTTCTCCGACGTGGTGATGCCGGGCATGGGCGGCGTCGCCCTCGCCCGCGAGTTGCACAAGCGCGCGCCGCACCTGCCCGTGGTGCTGACATCGGGCTACAGCCACGTGCTCGCCCAGTCGGACGCGCACGGATTCGAGCTCCTGCACAAGCCCTACTCGGCCGAGCAGCTCGGCCGCATCCTGCATCAGGCGCTGGGTTCACGCCCGGCCTGCGGGACGGTCCGCAGCGTCTCGCGTCCCGTCCCGACGGAACTCGGCCTCCAGGTCGCGGGGTAACGACCCGGATCGCGGCCGGCTGTGGCGCTTCGCTCACCAAAGCACGGCCCGACCGCGTTGCAGCACGATACACGACGCTGGCGGATGGGCCTGCCGGCGGCGAGCGGCTTGTCGTAAGCCACCCCCTTTCCCGAACGACTGAAGCGCCAGCGGAAGAAGGTCCGGGATCGAGGAGAGACGTGCCGCAAAGCGGCTCTGAATGCTGCACCGTGGCAGACAGGCGGCCGCTTCGCGACGTCTTGTGCCGGATCCCGGATCTCCTTTCACGTCGTTCCAGTCGTCCGGGACAGGGAAGTGGCTTACGAGAACCCTCGTGCCTCCCAGTTTCACAGATGCCGGTTTTATGCATCGTGGCGTTGCAACCCGAAGACGCTTCAGCTCATTGATCGCCCCGCCTGTCCCGCGATGAACCGGCATCGGCCTCGGTGAACAACGCTCGAGAACTGTCCGATGCCGGCACGACGCGGTGCTCAGCCGCGGATGCTCGCCAGGGCGTGATAGGCCTTCTTGTAGCGCTCGTAGATCGGCCGGTACTGTGCGTGGGCCGCCGGATCCGGCTCGATGCGGCGCTCCACCGCCACCATCGCGGCGGCGGCCTCCCGGATCGAGGCGTAGTGGCCGGCCGCCACCGCCGCCAGGATGGCGCTGCCCAGAGCCGGCGCCTCCGCCACCCGGGTCACGGTCAGGGCCCGGCCGCAGACGTCGGCGTGGATCTGCATCCAGAGGTCCGAGCGGGTCGCGCCGCCGCAGATGACGATCTCGTCGGGCCGGTAGCCGCCGTCCCACATCGTCTCGAAGATCAGCTCGGTGCCGAAGGCGACGCCCTCCATCGCGGCGCGGAACAGGTGGGCGCGGCCGTGCGCCAGGGTCAGCCCGGTGATCGCCCCGCGCGACGCGGCGTCGGTATGCGGCGTCCGGTTGCCCTGGAAATGGTCCTGCACCAGGAGGCCGTCCGAGCCCGGCGGCAGGGCGGCGGCCTCGGCGTTGAGCGCATCGTAGGACCAGTCGCTGCCGACGATCCCGCGCAGCCAGTTGACGACCGAGCCGGTGGAGGTCTGCCCGCCCTCGACGACGTGCAGGCCCGGGATCACCGCGTCGGCATAGGTGCCCCAGATGCCGCTTCCGTGGAACGGTTCGGCCGAGAGCCCGAGATGCAGGTGCGACGAGCCGGTGATGAAGGCGAGCTTGCCCGGCGCGGTGACGCCGAGCCCGATCATCGCCACCTCGGCGTCCGAGCCGCCCTGCGCCACGGGGAGCCCCACCGGCAGGCCGAAATGCGCGGCGGCCTCGGGGGTGAGCCCGCCCACGACCTCGCCGAGCGGCAGCACGTCGGCCGGCCACTTCCCGAGGAGTTCCGGGATGCCGAGGCTCTCGACCAGGCTGCGGGCGTAGCCGCCCTCCCGCGCCCGGTAGTGCCAGCGGATCGCCGCGTTGGTGATCGAGGCGGCGCGCCGCCCGGTCATCCGCAGGTTCATGTAGTCCTGGTACTCGCAGATCGTCGCGGCGCGGTCGAAATGCTCGCGCTCGTGCCGGGCGAGCCAGAGTGCCTTCGGGATCATCCACTCGGCCGAGACCGGCCCCGCGCCGGCGGAATTGAGGATCAGTGCCGGGTCGCCGGTGGCGAGCACCAGGGCCGCCTCCTCGGCGGCGCGCACATCCATCCAGATCAGGGCCGGGCGCACCGGGACGCCGTCGCGGTCCAGCGCCACGACGGAGCAGTTGGTGGTGTCGGCAGAGATCGCCGAGACGTCCCGGGGATCGATGCCGGCCTTCCGCACCGCCTCGCGCACCGCGAGACCGGCCGCCTCCCACCAGGCCTGCGGGTCCTGCTCGGCCCAGGACGGCCGCGGGAAGGCGGTGGGGTAGGACCGGGCCGCGAAGGCGAGCGGCCGGCCGGAGAGGTCGAACACCCCGGCCCGGATCCCCTCCGTCCCCCCGTCGAGACCGATGACGACGCTCATGGGGCTTCTCCCTACGGATCGAGGTCTGGGGCAGGATGACGAGGTCGCACACGGTGACGGTGCGCGGCCGCGTCGGCATGAACAGCATGGCGGCGGCGACCTCGCCCGGCACCACCGCGCCGACGCGGATGCCGTGCTTGGCCACCGGGCGCCGGAGCGTGGGGCCTAAGGCCTGCACCGCGTGCTTCGAGGCGGTGTAGATCGGCTCCCGGAGTCGGCATCAGACCGGCGACCGAACCCGTCACCACGATGTCTCCCCTTCCCTGCGCAACCATGGGCGGCAGCACGGCGTGGATCGACCGGAAGAGAGCGGTGACGTCGAGGTTCAGCATCCGGTCCCAGGCAGCGGGATCGCCGTCGCGCACGCCGCCGCCGATATAGGATTCCGCATCGGCGTGGAAGATGTCGAGCCCGCCGGCCGCCGCCAGGGTCCCGTCCGGCATCCCGGCGACGCTTGCCGGGTCGGCCACGTCGACGAGGGAATGGCACCTTGCCCGAACTCGGCGCAGGCCGCGTTGAGCCTTGCCTCGTCCCGGCCGGTCGGGACGACGCGATAGGCCTTGGTGACGCTCTCGATGCTCAGCATCGGCCTCGGCGCATCAAGATCTATCGTAATACGCAGAATTTACCATTATAGCTTCGCAATTAATGTGCAATATTCCAATATATTATCATGATAATTCGACAGTCAGATTGCCAAAGAGCTTCGCGAATGTCAAAATATTATAGAATTGTTTTTTCAGTCGATACTTCCAAAAACAAAAATTTCGATGCCGAAAAATACTCGAATGCTTGACCGGGCATTTGCTGCCACCGGACCCCCGGTGGATCATCGGCGTCTTCTCCCCCGGGGCGCTCCGTGCCGCCTGCAGGCATCCCGCGTCCCGCCGGCATCCCGTCCGGGTTCCGCGGACCGGCGGGCCTCCGCGCTCACGGCGCGATCATCGCGCGGATGCGGGCCGCCAGGGCCTCCACCGCGAAGGGCTTCGTCAGCACCGCCATGCCGGGTTCGAGCCGGCCGTCGGTGACGAGGGCGGTCTCGGCGAAGCCGGTGATGAACAGCACCTTCAGGTCCGGCCGGGCGACCCGGGCGGCATCGGCCAGCTGGCGCCCGTTCATGCCGCCGGGCAGGCCGACATCGGTCACCAGCAGGTCGATGCGCGCATCCGACTGGAGTACCCTCAGGCCCCCCGCCCCGTCGGCGGCCTCGATGGCGGTGTAGCCGAGATCGCTCAGCACGTCGGTCACCAGCATGCGCACGGTCGGCTCGTCGTCGACGATCAGCACCGTCTCGCCGGCCTCGGCCTGGGCCATCGGGCGCTTCTCGGGGTCGAGCCCGTCGTCTTCCGCCTCGCCGCGATGCCGCGGCAGGTAGAGGCACACCATCGTGCCGGCGCCGACCTCGGAGGTGATCCGGACCTGTCCCCCCGACTGCTTGGCGAAGCCGTAGATCATCGACAGGCCGAGGCCCGTGCCCGCCCCCAGGGGCTTGGTCGTGAAGAACGGGTCGAACGCCCGGGCGACGACCTCCGGGGGCATGCCGGTGCCGGTGTCGGTGACGCACAGCGACAGGTACTGCCCCTCCGGCATGTCCAGAGCCTCGGCCTGCCGGCGGTCGATCCAGCGGTTGCCCGTCTCGATGACGACCCGGCCGCCGTCGGGCATGGCGTCCCGGGCGTTGATGCACAGGTTCAGGAGCGCGTTCTCGAGCTGCGAGGGGTCGACCAGCGCCGGCCAGAGATCGTCCGCTCCGGCATGCCGCACATCGATCCCCGGTCCGACGGTGCGCTGGATCAGGTCGAGCATCCCGTCGACGAGCCGGTTCACGTCGACGGCCTTGGGCGCCAGCGTCTGGCGGCGCGAGAAGGCGAGAAGCCGATGGGTCAGCGCCGCGGCCCGCTTCGAGGCTCCCTGCGCGGCGGCGATGTACTTAGCGACGTCCTTGGACCGGCCCTGGCCGATGCGGGTCTCGATCAGCTCCAGAGAGCCCGAGATGCCGGCGAGCAGGTTGTTGAAGTCGTGAGCGAGGCCGCCGGTGAGCTGGCCCACGGCCTCCATCTTCTGCGACTGGCGCAGCACCTCCTCCATGCGGGCGCGTTCCTCGCCGGCTTGCCGCAGGCTCTCGGCCGCGTCCCGCAGGTCCCGCGTCCGGTCCTCGACCCGCGCTTCCAGCGAGGCGTTGAGGCGGCGGATCTCGTCCTGCGTGCGCCGCTGCCGGAACGCCGCGAAGCCCAACAGGGCGGTCGCCAGCAGGCCGCCGCCGCAGACGAGCCCGATCTCCGGCAGCGCCGAGGCGCGCCGCGGGGAGAGGCGCTGCTCGAACGCCACCGTCCAGGTGCGGCCGCCCAGTTCGATCGTCGCCTCGCGGGTGAGCCGGCCGGCCACCGCAGCCGGATCCCGCGCCGACCGGTGCAGCAGCGTCGCCGGCCCCGGCGCGCCGTCGTAGATGGCGAACGCCGCATCCTCCTCGGCCTCGGCCGCCACGATGCTGTTGAACAGGTCGTCGGCCCGGAAGGCGCCGAAGACGAAGCCGAGATACCGCCGCCGCCGCTCCTCGACCTCGGCGGGCACCGTCCCGCCGGCATAGACCGGCATGGCGACGAGGAATCCGGCCTGCTTGTTGGCGTCGATCTCCTGCACGAGTTGGATCCGCGCCGAGGCGGCCGGCAGGCCGGTGTCGCGGGCGCGCTCGACCATGTCGCGCCGGACGGGATCGGACATCACGTCGTAGCCGATGGCGGCTTGGTTGCGCGCGTTCGGCGGCTCGGCGAACAGGACCGGGCTGAGCAGCGGGTTGTCGCTCGGCGGGCGCACGCGGAATCCCGGCACGCCCAGGGTCTGCGCCCTCTCGGCGAAACGCTCACGCTCGGAGGCCGGGACGGCCGGGGTGAAGCCGATGCCGAGGAAGCCGGGATAGAGGGTCTGGAACTCGATCCGCTGCACGTAGGCCCGGAACTGCGCCAGCGTGACGGTGTCGGCGTGGGCGGCGAACAATCCGGCGCCGCCGCGCAGCAGGGCGGTGTAGGTGCGGAACTGGTCCTCGACCGTGCGCAGCTCGATGTCGGTGGCGTGCAGGAAGGTCAGGCGGTCGCGCATCTCCGCCGACCGCCAGATCAGGGCGGTGCTGAACCCCGTCGCGAGCAGGCCCGCCGCCAGGATCAGGTGCGGGATCCAGCGTGCCGCCCGCGGCGCCGGCGGGATCGGGGGCGCCGTCGTCTCTACAGGGGCCTGCGGTGGGGGAAGTTCGTGCAACGGAAAGACCAGACGGATGGAGCGGCCTGCCGGGCCGGTCCGGCGGTGGCATGCGGGCGCATGATGGCGTCATAGGGGCAGTTTCGCGAGCCGGATCCGGCCGAGCGCCGCGAACCGTCGACAGGCTTTTCGGGACGGGTTCCCCGCGACCGGGGCGGCCATCCGGCCCGGAACGCCGCCCGATCGCGTCGCGGTCGGACGGCGGTCCGGGTTTTCGATTTTGCCGCATTCTCTTCGACGAACCGGTATCCACTTCGTCGGACAATGCTCCGGCCGGCGGCATCGCCGCCGCCGGCGCGTCCCACCGAGCCCCCGAGGCCGCGACCATGAACCCGCTCCGCCGCATGCTGCCGTCCAACCACGCCCTGTTCGTGTTCGAGGCGGTGGCGCGCAACAGGGGCTTCACCCGGGCGGCGGCGGAGCTGAACGTGACCCAGCCGGCGGTCAGCAAGGCGATGGCGCAGCTCGAGCGCCATCTCGGCGTTCGCCTCGTCGACCGCTCGGGCGACGGCATCGCGCTGACCGAGGACGGGGCGATCCTCTACCGCCGGGTGGCGGACGGCTTCCGGGGCATCGAGGCGGCGCTCCGCGAGATCGACATCCGCCGCACCGGCATCGACACGGTCACGCTCTCCCTGTCCTCGGCCTTCACCACCCACTGGCTGATGCCGCGCATCAACACCCTGCAGGAGGCGTTCCCGTCGGTCGATTTCCGCTTCCAGCTGATCCCCGGCGCGCTCGCCGGCCCGGTCGACGACGTCGATCTCGGCATGCGCTTCGTCGAGGGCCCCGACCTCGACCACGAGGCCGTGTTCCTGATGAACGAGGTGATGCTGCCGGTCTGCAGCCCGGCCTACCTCGCCGGCCGGGACGCCGCGACGGAGGCGGGCGGCGGCCGCACCACCTTCGTGAACCTCACGGCCACCTCGCCGATGTGGACCGGCGGCGTGGATCCGGGGCCGGACTGGAACGGCTCGCGCGCCTCGCTCAACTTCTCCGACTATGCGGTGGTGCTGCAGGCCGCCCTGCTCGGCCAGGGCGTCGCGCTCGGCTGGGCCAGCGTGGTCTCGCACTGGCTCGCCACCGGCGACCTCGTGCCGGCCGCGCCCCGCCTCACCCGCACGGCGCGGATGTGCCAGCTCATCCACCTGCGCTCGCGGCCCCTGCGCCGCTCCGTCGCCGCCGTGCGCGACTGGATCGCCGAGGAGATGCGCGCCGATATCGCGAAGGTCGACCGGCTCTATCCGGAGCTGGGCCTGAGCCGGGCGTGCTTCGCCACCCCATAACCTGGAGTTATGAACCCGCGGATTCTTTCGACATTGAACAGGCGCGGCGCTTTTGTGAGCATCCGGTCCATCGGCGGCACCGGACGCGAAGGCGGCACCCTACGATGGCGGCAGCGGGATCGAATTCGGGCGTGAGCGGCGGAGCGCTCGCCGGCGGCAGCGTCGGGGTGTCGATCCGCAACGCGACCCGGCGCTACGGCGCCTTCACGGCCCTCGACGACGTCTCGCTCGACGTCGCGCCGGGCGAGTTCCTGTCCCTCCTCGGGCCGTCGGGCTCGGGCAAGACCACGCTGCTCGGCATCCTCGGCGGCTTCATCGTGCCCTCCGCCGGCAGCGTCCATTTCGGCGGAACCGACGTGACGGTCCTGCCGCCGCACAAGCGCGACATCGGCGTGGTCTTTCAGAACTACGCCCTGTTCCCGCACCTGAGCGTCGCCGAGAACGTCGCCTTCCCGCTGCGGGCCCGGCGCGAGCCCAAGGCCTCCTGGGGGGCCCGGGTGGCGGAGGCGCTCGCGATGGTGGAACTGGCCGGCTACGAGGACAGGGCGATCTCGCAGCTCTCCGGCGGCCAGCGCCAGCGCGTGGCGCTCGCCCGCGCCATCGTGTTCCGGCCGCGGCTGATCCTGATGGACGAGCCGCTCTCGGCCCTCGACAAGCACCTGCGCGAGACGATGCAGATCGAGCTGCGGCGCCTGCACCGGCAGCTCGAAGCCACCATCATCTACGTCACCCACGACCAGCGCGAGGCGCTGACGATGAGCGACCGCATCGCGATCCTGCGCGGCGGGCGCCTCGCCCAGGTCGACACGCCCGAGCGCCTGCACGACCGGCCGACGAGCGCCTTCGTGGCGAGCTTCATCGGCGAATCGACCCTGGTGCCGGTGACCCGCGCCGGCGCGGATGCCGTCGCGCTCGGATCCACCCCCTTGCGCAGCGCCCGGCCCCTGCCGGCGGGCGAGGCCCTGCTCCTCGCGATCCAGACCGAGAAGCTGATCGTGGCGGGCGAGGCGTCGGCGGACGGCTACAACCGCCTCACGGGCCGGGTGACCGACGTCGTCTACCAGGGCGAGAGCCTGCGGGTGTTCGTCGCCCTCGATCACGGGCCGGAGATCTCCCTGCGCCAGCCGGCCCACCATGCCGGGCGCCTCGCGATTCCCGCCCCTGGCGGGGCAATCACCGCCCTCCTCCACCCGCAGGACACGATCGTCGTCCCGGCGGAGCCCGCCTGACCCCTCCCCTCTCCACCGTCGCAAAGGACAATCCATGCCTGCTCCCGCCCTCGATACCTTCAAGATCCTCACCTTCGACGTCGTCGGCACCCTGATCGACTTCGAGAAGGGCATCCTCGACCATCTGCGCGCCGTCTCCCGCCGCAGCCCTGAGGAGTTGAGCGACGCCCGGATCTTCGCCTCCTACCTCAAGGGCCGCGAGTTGAACTACGAGCGGTCGAGCGAGGTCTTCGCCGACGTCTACCGCCACGTCGCCAAGGAACTCGGCTTCCCGAATTCCGACGCCGATGCCGACGCGTTCCAGCTCTCGGTTCTGCGCTGGCCGGCCTTCTCGGATTCGGTCGCGGCGCTCAAGCGCCTGCGCAAGCATTACCGGCTCGTCGCGATGACGAATGCCGACCGTTCGGCCTTCTCGTTCTATTCCCACACCCTCGGGATGCCGTTCCACGACAGCGTGACCTACGACGATACCGGCGTCGCCAAGCCGAACCCGCAGTTCTTCGCCTTCAACCGCGGCCGGCAATCGGCCCTCGGCTACAAGCAGAGCGACATACTCCACGTCGCCCAGAGCCAGTACCACGACATCGGCATCGCCCGGGACCTCGGCTACACCGTCTGCTGGATCGAGCGCCGCCAGGGCCTGGAGGGCTTCGGCGGCACGCCCGAGCCCGAGCGGCTGACGAAGCCCGACTATCACTTCCCGACGCTCGAGAAGCTCGCCGACGCCGCCGATGCGGCCTTCGCCGCCACCCGGCAGGCGGCCTGACCATGGAAGCCCTCCCGAAGCCTCCGGCCGCCTCGCTCTGGGCCGCTCGCGCGGTGCCGGCCGGACGCTTCGGGCCGCTCGATCGCGACGTCCAGGCGGATGTCGCGATCGTCGGCGGCGGCTATACCGGGCTGTCGGCGGCCCTGGCGCTGGCGGAGCGCGGCGAGCGGGCGGTGGTGCTGGAGGCCAACGCGATCGGCTGGGGCGCCAGCGGGCGCAACGGCGGCGTCGTCTCGGCGAAGTACCGCCCGTCGTTCCAGGCGATCGCGAGCCGCCACGGGCTCGGCGTCGCCAAGCGCATGCACGCCATCGCGTATGCCTCGGTCGAGACCCTGGAACGGCTGATCGACGAGCACGGCATCGCGGACGCGAATTACGCCCGGGTCGGCCAGCTCAAATGCGCCCACACGCCCGCCACCCTGGCGGCGACGATCGCCGACGGCGAGTGGATGCGCCGGGAGATGGGCGACGCGTCCGTCTCGGTCCTGTCCCGCGATGCGGTGGCGGCGGAGACCGGCTCGCAGGATTTCGTCGGCGGCGTGCTCTCGGCGAAGGCCGGGGGGCTGCATCCGCTCAACTACGCAAGGGGTCTGGCCCGGGCGGCGTCGGACAAGGGCATCGCGATCCACGAGGCGAGCCCGGCGCTGCGCTTCCACCGCGAGGCGGGCGGCATCCGGGTCGAGACGCCGGGCGGCTCGGTGCGGGCGCGCCAGGTGATCGTGGCGACGAACGGCTACACCGACCTCACCGGGGCGGGCTCGGCCCTTCGCACCCGCCTGATCCCGTTCCGCAGCGCGATCCTGGCCACCGAACCTCTGTCCGACAACCTGCGCGCCGCGATCCTGCCGAGCCGGCGGATCTACGTCGAGACGCGGCGGATGATGCGCTGGTTCCGCATGGTCGATGGCCGCATGGTGTTCGGCGGCCGCGGCGCCTTCGGGCGCCACGATTCCGAGGCCGCCTTCGCCACCCTGCGGCGGGCGATGGTGCGCACCTTCCCGGCGCTCGCCGATACGCCGGTGGCCTATCGCTGGTCGGGCCTCGTCGGGATGACCCTCGACGCGCTGCCGCATGTCGGCCGGCTCGACGACCGGGTCAGCTTCGCCATGGGCTACAACGGCGCCGGGGTCGCGATGTCGAGCCATCTCGGTGGCTTGGCAGCCGCGTTCGCCCTCGGCGAGAGCCCGGACGTCGCTTTGCTCGGTGCCGGCAGCTTCCAGCCCGTGCCGTTCTACGGCTTGCGCGAGCCGGTGATCCGGCTCGTCGCCGGCTGGTACCAGTTCCTGGACGCAATCGGCCGCTGAGGCGGCCTGCAACAACAGAGGAGAAGTCGAGATGGCGTCACTGCTTCGTTGGACCGCCCTGGCCTGCCTCCTCGGCACGGCCGCACCGGCCCTCGCCGCCGAGCAGATCACCTTCGTGTCGCAGGGCGGCGCCTACCAGCAGGCCCAGACGAAGGCGATTCTCGATCCGGCCGCCAAGGCGCTCGGCATCACGATCAACCAGGACAGCGCCCCCGACGCCTGGCCGGTGATCCGCACCCAGGGCGCGACCGGCAAGCCGACCTGGGACGTGGTCGATACCCCGACCCAGGATTGCGTGCGCGGCGGCAAGGCCGGGCTGATCGAGAAGCTCGACTTCTCGAAGATCCCGAATGCCGCCGCGATCCCGGCCTCGTACAAGACCGAGTACTCGGTTCCCTACGAGTTCTATTCGAGCGTCCTGGCCTACAACAAATCCAAGTACGGCAAGAACCCGCCGCAGGGCTGGGCCGACTTCTGGGACGTGAAGAAGTTCCCGGGCGCCCGCGCCCTGCGCAACCATCCCCTCGCGACTCTCGAGGCCGCTTTGATGGCCGACGGCGTGGCGCCCGACAAGCTCTATCCCCTCGACGTCGACCGGGCCTTCCGCAAGCTCGAGGCGATCAAGCCGCACATCTCGGTCTGGTGGACCTCCGGCGGCCAGTCGGCGCTCCTGATCCAGGGCGGCGAGGTCGACATGGAGATGATGTGGAACGGCCGCGTCTCGGCGGTGATGGAGGCCGGCGCGGATGCCGATTACACCTACAACCAGGGCATCCTGCAGAACACCTCGCTCTGCATCCTGAAGAACGCCCCGAACCTCGCGACTGCCGTGAAGTTCGTCAACGAGGCGATTGACCCGAAGCTCCAGGCCAACCTGCCGCTCAACATCCCCTACGGCCCCGGCAACCCGGCGGCCTTCGACACCGGCATCATCCCGGCCGCGCTGGCCGCCAAGCTGCCGAGCGCGCCCGACAACGCCAAGAAGCAGGCGGTACTCTCGGCCGAGTGGTGGACCTCCGAGGCCGGCGAGGCGGCGCTGAAGCGCTGGGCGGATTTCGTGCAGAAGAAGTAAGCGCGACGCTTCAGGGTTCTCTTCCGGAAGCGTGGTTCCCCTCTCCCGCCCGGCTTTCGCCGGGTTCCTTTCCCCGCAGAGGGGGGAGGGTTCAGGGCGGCGCCCGTCTCGCCTTGGTCGTCATCGTCCCGCTGACATCGTCCCGGACACCCCGCCATGACCCCATCCAGCCCCGCCCTGCGGCGGCACGAGCGGCGCGAACAGATGCTCGTCCTCGCGCTGCTCAGCCCCGCCCTCGCGGTCGTCGCGGCGCTCCTCGTGGTGCCGCTCGCCTGGCTCGCCGTGCAGTCGGTCACCAGCGACGGGGCGTTCACGCTCGAGCATTACCGGCGCTTCCTCACCGAGGACATCTACTGGCGCAGCTTCCTGCTCACCTTCCGGATCGCGCTGACCGTCACGGTGCTGGCGGTGCTCCTCGGCTATCCCGTCGCCTACGCCGCGGCCACCTTGCCGCGGCGCTGGAGCGTCGTGGTGCTCGGCCTGGTGATCCTGCCGTTCTGGACCAGCGTGCTGGTGCGCGCCTATGCCTGGATGGTGCTGCTGCAGCGCCGCGGCCTGGTGAACGGGATGCTCCAGGGCCTCGGCCTCACCGACCAGCCGATCGCGCTCATCAACAACGAGTTCGGCACGGTGCTGGCCACCCTGCACATCCTCCTGCCCTTCATGGTGCTGCCGCTCTACGCCACGATGCAGCGCATCCCCCGCGACCTGATGCTGGCCGGCGCCAGCCTCGGCGGCGGCCCCCTCCACGTCTTCCTGCGTGTGTTCCTGCCGCTCTCGATGCCGGGCGTCGTCGCCGGCACGGTGCTGGTCTTCGTGCTGGCGCTCGGCTTCTACATCACGCCGGAGCTGCTCGGCGGCGGACGCACCTTCATGGTGTCGATGCTGGTGAGCCGCAACGTCGAGATCTACAACCAATGGGGCGCGGCGAGCGCCATCGGGGTCGTGCTGCTGGTGTGCGTGGCCGCCCTGTTCTGGCTCGCCTCCCGGGTGGTCCCCCTCGAACGCATCATGGGAGCCCGCTGATGACCAGCTCGCTTGCCCCCCGCCTCGCACTCGGCACCGTCGTCGCCCTGGTGCTGCTGTTCCTGGTGCTGCCGATCCTGATCGTCGTGCCGATGTCGTTCTCGAACGCGCGGTTCCTCACCTTCCCGCCCCCGGGCTATTCCCTACGCTGGTACGAGGCGTTCTTCGGCAACCCGGCCTGGATGCAGGCGGCGCGGGTGAGCCTCGGGGTCGCGGCGGCGACCGCGATCGGCGCGACGCTGATCGGCACGGCGGCGGCCTACGCGCTCAGCATGAGCGGGTCGCGGCTCGCCCGCAGCCTGACGGTGATCCTGCTCCTGCCGCTGGTCGTGCCGATCGTCATCACGGCGATCGGGGTGTTCTTCGTCTTCGCCAAGACCGGGCTGCTCGCCACCCTGCCGGGGCTGGTGCTCGCCAACGTGATGCTGGCGACGCCCTATGTCGTCACCTCGGTGCTGGCGGGCCTGCGCGGCTTCGACCCGGCACAGGAGATGGTGGCGCGCAGCCTCGGCATGAACCGCCTGCGCGCCTTCCTGTCGGTCACCCTGCCGCAGATCCGCCCGAGCGTGGTCTCGGGCGCGCTGTTCGCCTTCATCTCGGCCCTCGACGAGACCGTGGTGGCGATCTTCATCGCCGGCGGCCAGAACCAGACCCTGACGAAGCGGATGTTCACCTCCCTGCGCGACGAGATCGACCCCACCATCGCGGCCATCTCCTCGCTGCTGACCGCCGCCTCGCTGATGGTGGTGGTGCTGGCGAGCCTGAGCGCCCGCAAATCCAGCACCAACCCGTGACCGCGATCCTGATCCTCGGCGGCGGCTCGGCCGGCTGCGTGCTGGCCGCGCGGCTCTCCGAGGAGCCGTCGTTCCGCGTGACCCTGGTGGAGGCGGGCGACGACCTGACCGCGGCTGCGATGCCGCCGGAGATCCGCAGCCGCTATCCCGGCCGGGCCTATCTCGACCCGCGCAATATCTGGCCGGCGCTGACCGCCCGGATGGGCGCGCCCGCCGGCAACCGACCCGAGGTACCGGCGCCGCGGGCTTACGAGCAGGCGCGCCGCCTCGGCGGCGGCTCGGCGATCAACGCCATGATGGCCAATCGCGGCGCGCCCGGCGACTACGACGAGTGGGGGGCGCTCGGCGCCGAGGGCTGGTCGTGGGAGGCCTGCCTGCCCTATTTCCGCAAGCTCGAATCCGACCGCGATTGCGGCGGCGAGTTGCACGGCCGCGACGGCCCCCTGCCAATCCGCCGCGCGCGCCCCGACCAGCTATCCCCCTTCGTCGCCGCCACGATGCGGGCGCTCGCAGCGCAAGGCCATCCGGCCGGGGCCGACCAGAACGGGCCCTGGCGGGACGGGGTCTATGTCGGCACGACCGCGATCTCGGATGCCGGCGAGCGGGTGCCGGTCTCGGTCGCCTATCTCACCCCGGCGGTGCGGGCGCGGGCAAACCTGACATTGCGCACCGGCCTCCTCGCCGAGCGGGTCCTGTTCGACGGCCAGCGCGCGGTCGGCGCCGTGGTGGCGCCGCACTCCGGCGGCCCGTCGGAAACGATTCCCGCCGACCACGTCGTGGTGGCGGCGGGTGCGATCCACAGCCCGGCCCTCCTGATGCGCAGCGGCGTCGGACCCGGGGCGGCTCTGCGCCGGCACGACCTGCCGGTGATCGCCGACCGGCCGGGCGTCGGGCGCAACCTGATGGAGCATCCCTCGATCGCGGTCTCGGCCTTTCTCGCCCGCGCCGGCCGGGTCCGCGACCCGGGCGAGCACCACGAGCAGGCGATCCTGCGCTACTCCTCGGGCCTGCCCGACACGCCGGACGGCGACATGCACGGGGCGATCCTGTCGCGGACGGGCTGGCACAGCTTAGGCCGGCGGATCGGCGGCATCTTCTTCTGGGTCAACAAATCGTATTCGCGCGGCGAGGTCATCCTCGCCGCGCCCGATCCGCGGACCGAGCCGCAGGTCGATTTCCGCATGCTGTCCGATCCCCGCGACCGTGCCCGCCTGATGGACGCGGTCCGCCTCGGCGCCCGGGCCCTGCGCGATCCCGCCCTCGCGGCGTTGCGCGGCCCGGTCTTCCCGGCGAGCTACTCGCCCCGGGTCGCCCGGGCGGCGGCGCCGAAGCCCTGGCCGGCGGCGCAGCGCGGGATCCTGTCGGGCCTCCTCGATCTCGCCGGCCCGGCTCGTGCCGCGCTGATCCACGGCCTCGTCACGCAGGGCGTCACCCTCGACCGCCTCCTCGCCGACGAGCGGGCGCTGTCCGCCTTCGTGTCCTCGCAGGTCGGCGGGACGTGGCACCCGTCCGGCACCTGCCGCATGGGGGCGGCCGACGACCCGATGAGCGTCTGCGACGGCGCGGGCCGCGTGCGCGGCGTCGACGGTCTGAGCGTCTGCGACGCCTCCCTGATGCCGACGATTCCCCGGGCCAACACCAACATCCCGACGGTGATGATGGCCGAGCGCATCGCCGACCTGATCCGGCGGGATGAGGGCGCGACGCTTCGAAAGTAGGCCGTCATCGCGACGGCCGCAGGCCTGTTCGGAAAGAGGGAGAGGGGGAAACCCGCATCGTCCGTCCCATGGGACCAGCGTCCCCGCCACTCACTCGACCGTGTTCGGCGCCACCACGTTGCCGGTACCGTTGTCGCGGTTGTCGAGGCTGCTGCCGAAGGGATAGCCGGCATCCTCGCCGCAGGTCAGGCGCCAGCCGTTGCGGGAATTGACCACGATCGGCGCGGCCTGGAAAAATCCGCCGGTGCGGAAGACGTTGCCGGTGACGACGTTGTCGGAGGGGGTCTGGTGGCGCACCGTGCCGCCCTCGCCGCAATTGCGGTAGAGGCGCACGCCGCCCTCGCCGCGCAGGATGAAGCGGTTGCCGGTGATGCGGTTGCGGGCCGATCCGTCGACGGCGACGAGCTCGCGGCCGGTCTCGGTCTCGATGGCATTGTCCTCGATGCGGTTCTCCGCGCTCTCGGCGTCGAGGTAGAGCGCCGTCGAGACCGAGCGGCCGGCGAGTCGCGAGCCGCGCAGGGTGACCCGGGTGACGCCGGGCCCGAGATAGAGCGGGATCGGCCCGGCCGCCGTGATGGTGGTGCCGGTAATGGTCACGTCGGTCGGCGCGGCGGCTTGCGCGCGTGCGGTATGGCCGAGGCTGTGCGACGATTCGCGGACGAGCGGCCCCTGCCCGTTCTCGCCCATGCCCCAGATCCGGACATGGCCGAAAACGGTGCAATCGCGGATGCGGATGCCGGAGGGACGGTCCCAGGCCTCGCCGGGGCGGGCGGGGGGACGGGAGCGGATCGCGATCGTGTAGGCGCCGAGATGCGCCGGCTCGCCCGGCACGCCGAGGCCGGCACCGGCGCAGTCGAGGGTGAGGTTGGACGCCGCCGACCCCTCGAGCACCAGGCGCTTCAGGATCCGGTCGCCCGGCGCGAGCCTCAAGGAACAGGTGAGCGAGACCTCTTCCTCGCCCGGCCGAGGTGGGGCGAGCAGGCGGGCACGGACGGCCGCATCGCAGGGCGTGGCCGCCGCCCGCCGCACCAAGGCGGGCGGCTCGGGCGGGAATGCGAGGGCGACCGGCACCGCGCCGGTCACGCGAAAACGGACGGAGCGCGAGCGACTCCGTCCGGTTGCGAGATCACGAAGGGCTGCTTCGCCGGAGGCATGGTCCGGCGACGGCGCCTACCAGCGTCCGCTGCCTGCCGAATGCATGCTGCGCTCGACGGCGGCGAGCGCGCTGGCCTCGGCCTTGGCTTCCGTCGGATGCGGGCGGTCGGACCGCTCGACGAGCTTGCCGTTCCGGCGGATTGCCCACTGGAACTGCCCGGCCGGCTTGGTGATGGGGGAGATCTCGATGGTGTAGGGAGTGGAAGTGCTATCAGTCATGGGACCCATATAGGCGCAAACCGGACCGATTGCCACCCGGGGCGAGCCGCGCAATGTCGCGGCGGCCGCCGCGCACCGCCGACAGGAGGCCCGGAATCGCGATCGACCTCTCCCCGCAGCGGATCCCCACGCGAGGCGGCGCCCGGCCCGGCGAGCCGTTCCGCGCTCGCGCGATGGCGCCGTTCCGCGCCCGCCTCTGGCTCGTCGCGCCCACCATCGGCGCCCTCGCGGGCCTCCTGTACGGCGCCGTCTTCGGCGTCGAGCCCCTGGTCGGGGCGATCCGGGGCGTGTTCATCGGCACGCCCCTGATGCTCTACGAGCGCGACCTCATCCTCGCGCGCTGGCGCGCCCTGACGCGCCGGGCCGCGACCCCGGTCTTCGCACTGGCGACGCTGGCGACCTACGTGGCGATCATCGTGCTGGGCAACGCGGTCGCCGGCACGATCCTGCATCGCGGCTTCGGCTACATGCCGGATGCCCGCACGGCGATGACGATGTCGGAAGCCGCCTTCGCCTACACCCTCGCGATCGCCGCGCTCGCGACCTTCGTCTTCCGCGTCCGCGACCTGATGGGGCCGCGGGTCTTCGCGAGCCTGCTGGTCGGCCGCTACCACCGTCCGATCACCGAGGAGCGCATCTTCCTGTTCCTCGACGTGGCGGGCTCGACGCGCTTCGCCGAGGAGCACGGCGACCTCGCCGCCCAGACCTGGCTCGGGGCGATCTTCGCCGCCCTCGCCCTGCCGGTGCGCCGGGCCCGCGGCTCGATCGACGACTATGTCGGCGACATGGCGCTGGTGAGCTGGTCGATCGACCGGGGCACGCGGGACGCGGCCTGCCTGCGCTGCGTCTTCGACTTCATCCGCACCGTCGAGTCGGAGCCGGACGTCTGGATCGCCCGCTTCGGCGCGCTGCCGCGCTTCCGCGCCGCCTTGCATTGCGGCCCGGTGGTGACGGCCGAGATCGGCCTCGAACGGCGCAAGATCGCGTATTTCGGCGACGCGCTGAACACGACGAGTCGCCTCGAAGGGCTCGCCAAGGAACTCGACGTCCCGGTGATCGTCTCAGGCGATCTCCTCGACCGCCTGGATCCGCTGCCCGGCGACCTTCACGCGGCGGATCTCGGCTGCCGGCCGGTGCGCGGCCGCAAGGAGCCGCTGCGGATCGCGGCGATCCGGGAGAGTGCATCGCCCGCTCCGTCGGGGGCCTCGCGTCAGGCGGGGTGATGGCGCCGGCGCGGCCGACGGGCGTCGAGGTGAGGCCGGCCAGCCGCCGACCGTGCCGATGCCGGACGGCGCGGCGTAGTCTTGGCACGGTGCCCTCCTCGCCCAGGCCGACGCGTCGGTGGCGAAGGTCGAGGCCTCACGGCGACGGGTGTTCCCGGCCGTGACCGCGCTGTTCGGGAAGAGAGCGAGACGCGGGCTTTCTCTTCTCCCCGCGGGCGGGGAGAGGGGGAACCGGCGCATCAACGTCCTGAAACAGCCCTTGTCCGGCACGCCAGTCGTTGCATCCCGGCAACAATCCCGGGATTTCACCCGCCGTCCTCCGCCACGCCGTCCGCGAGACCCGGCCCGCCCACGGATTATTTCCGGCAGAAACACAGAGGCTTACACAGCGACAGACCACACAGCTTAGAACCATATGAAATAAGATGAAGACTTGACCCGCGCCACCCTGCTTGTGCAATCGTATCCGGGATGTTTTCCTGAGATCGGGAGAGTTGAACGGGTCTGGAGTTGGGTCATGCAGCCAATCTCGATCGATGCGCTGCATCGGGGCGACGGCGTGAAGCTGCGGCGCTTCCTGGCGCGGCGGCTCGGCAACCCGGCGGACGCGGCGGATGCGCATCAGGAGACCTATCTGCTGATGCTGGCGGCGTTGTCCCGGACGACGATCGAGCAGCCCTCCGCTTTCCTGTTCCAGATTGCCAGCAACGTGGCCCGCCGCATGCGCAACCGGCAGCGGCTCGAAGGCACGATCTTCCAGGCGGTCGGCGACGACGACTGGGCCGGCCTCGCCGACGGCCACGCTTTGCCCGAGCGCCAGGCGATGGCACGCCAGGAGCTGCGCCGCCTCGCGGAGGCGATCGACGACTTGCCGCCGCGCTGCCGCGAGGCGTTCCTGCTCGCGCGGATCGACGGGCTGTCGAACGGCGAGGTCGCGGCGCGGCTCGGCATCAGCCGCAACATGGTCGAGAAGCACCTGATCAAGGCGCTCCTGCATTGCCGGCGCCGCTGCGGCGATCTTTTCTAGCCAACGGACGTCAGGAATCCGGCCGCTCGTCGATCATGGTGGGTAGGGCTTGCATCCACGGACCGTCCGGGCCTTGGTGAGACCCTGAACAAGGGTGCTTGGCCGTGGCCACCAGAGACGGGACCGACGCGCAGGACCGGGACGACCCGATCGACGAGGATCCGGTCGAGGCGGAAGCGGCGGCCTGGGTCGTGCGCCTGTCCTCCTCCGATGCGACCGCGGCCGACCGGGCGGCCTTCGAGGCCTGGCGCGCCGCCGACCCGGCCCATGAGGCGGCCCACGCGGAGATGGCGGCGTTCTGGCACCGGCTCGGCCAAGTTCCGGACGTGGGTGCGCCGGACGCGGGTGCGCCCGATGCGAGTGCGCCCGATGCCGGGCGGCGGCGCACCGAAGGGCCTGCCGAGGCCTCGACGACGGGATCGGCGAAGGGACCCGCGGGCCTCGCCGCCCTCGTGGTGCTCGGCGGCGCCCTGGCCTGGCAGGCGGGCCTCGCCGACTGGCTGCGGGCCGACCTGTGGAGCGGCGTCGGCGCCATCACCCACGCCACCCTGGCCGACGGCAGCCGCATCGACCTGAATACCGGCACGGCGATCGCGCTCCGCTTCACCGGGACGGAGCGCCGGGTCGAATTGCTGCGCGGCGAGGCGGCGTTCGAGGTGGCGCACGATCCCGGCCGGCCCTTCGTGGTCGAGGGCGGGGGCGTGAGCGTCCGGGCGGTCGGCACGGTCTTCGTCGTGCGCGCCGACGAGGCCGGCCGGCCGGTCGACGTCGCCGAGGGCCGGGTCGATGTCGCGATCGCGGGCCGGCACCTCGACGTCTCGGCCGGCGAGGCGGTCGTCGAGCCGCGTGGCGCGGCACCGAGCGTCGTGAAGGCGGATATCGGGCGGGCCATGGCGTGGCGCGACGGGCGCCTGACCGTCTCGGGCGAGCCCCTGTCCGAGGTCCTGGCCACGCTCGGCCGCTATCGCCGCGGGCGCATCCTCCTCCTCGACGCCAACGCCGGCGCGCGGCGCGTCACCGGCGTCTTCGACCTGCGCGACACCGACGAGGCGCTGGATTCCATCGCCGCGAGCCTGTCGCTCCGCATCACCCGGGTCACTCCGCTCCTCGTCCTGGTCGGCTCCCCGCTCTGAAAATTTTTTCGCGAAATCGTGCGAACCGACGTCAGGAGATCGCGGCCCCGTTGATCTCAAGCCAGTGAAGGGGACGAGAGCGCACCGACGCGCCGCCCCTGATCGAGCAGACGGACGGGGTTTTCGGAATGGCGGCGCGGGAGCGTGGGGTTGCGTGCGGACGACTGGCGGGGCTCGCCCTGGCCGGCGTGTCGCTGCTGGCATGGGTGCCCACCATGGCACAGGCTCAGGCGACGCGTGCGCTTCCGAAACGGACCGGGGCGACCCCCGTCGCCGCGCCGGCCGCCGACGCGGTCGCCCTGTCGATTCCGGACGGGCCGCTCGAACCCGCCCTCGTCCGCTTCACCGAGCAGGCCAAGGTCAAGCTGGTCTACGGCACCGACCTGACCCGGACCCTGACGACGGCCGGGCTCGAGGGCACGTTCCCGCCACTGGAGGCCCTCGGCCGGCTCCTCGACGGAACCGGCCTGAGCTACCGTAGGGTGAGCCCGTCGACCCTCACCCTGGTCAACCCGCGCTACGCCCAGCTCGGGGGGCAGCCCGGGGAGGCCGTGCGCCTCGACGAGATCGTCGTCGAGGGACGACCCGCCGGGCGCGCCGCGGCCGGCCTGCCGCCGCCGACCGGGACGGTGGGACAGCCGCCCCCGCCCTTCGCCGGCGGCCAGGTCGCCACCGGCACCCGCGTCGGCTTCCTCGGCAACCGCTCGGTCCTGACGACGCCGTTCAACGTGACCGGCTTCACCGAGAAGCTGATCGCCGACCAGCAGGCGCGCAGCCTCGCCGACGTGGTGCTGAACGATGCGTCGGTGCGCAACGACGCGCCGCCCTTCAGCGAGCGCGACTCGTTCTTCATCCGCGGCTTCCCGGTCACCAGCCTCGACGTCGCCTTCGACGGGCTGTTCTACCTCGCCAACCCGCGGCGCACGCTCACGGAGGGCCTGGAGCGGGTCGAGATCCTGAAGGGCCCCTCGGCGCTCATCAGCGGCGGCACCGGCCGCGTCGGCGGCACGATCAACCTGATCCCGAAGCGCGCCTACGACGAGCCGCTGACCCGCCTCACCACGACCTACCTGAGCGACTCGCAGGTCTGGACCCATGCCGATCTCGGCCGCCGCTTCGGCCCGTCGAAGGAATGGGGCGTGCGGACCAACCTGTCCTACCGCAACGGCAACACGGCGCTCGACAAGAACGCCATCGAGGTCGGCGTCGCGACGCTCGGCCTCGATTATCGCGGCGAGCGCCTGCGCGCCTCGCTCGACCTCGTCCACAACACCCAGAACATCACGGCGCCGACCTCGCTGTTCAACTCGGTCGCGCCCGGCGTTCCGGTGCCGCGGGCGCCGAATCCCCATCTCAACACGGCAAGCTCGCTCGAATACATCGACACGCGCTACAACATGGCGGCGGGCCGGGTCGAGTACGACATCCTGCCCGACACCACGCTGTACGCCGCCGGCGGCGTCAGCCGCTACAACGAGGACTTCCTGACCTCGGCCTACCGGATCACCAGCGTGACCGGCAGGGCGACCAACACCCTGTCGATCCAGCCGCAGGAGATCACCGGCATGACCGGCGAGGTCGGCCTGCGGGCGAAGTTCCAGACCGGCTTCATCGGCCACCAGATCAACGTCGCGGCGGTCGAGGCGGACAACCGGAACTATCGCGGCGGCTTCCTCGCGCCGACCCTGCCGGTCTTCCAGACCAACATCTACGATCCGGTCCACCTGCCGCGCGGCTCGGTCGCCACCGCCCTGCTGCCGCGCTCCGACGGTGGCCGGCCGCTCTTCGTCAAGCTCGCCGTGCGCAGCGTCGGCATCGCCGACACCCTGTCACTCGGCGACGACCGCTTCCTGCTGACGCTGGGCGGACGCTTCCAGCAGATCGACCAGCAGAGCTACAACACCCGCCTCGGCGCGGGCTTCGGCAGCCTGTCGACGAGCTACGACCAGGGCCGGTTCAGCCCGGCGCTCGCGGCGGTGTTCCGCCCGACCGACAACCTCTCGTTCTACGGCAACTACATAGAAGCGCTCGATCCCGGCCCGTCGCCGCCGCCCACGGCCGTCAACGCCAACGAGATCTTCGCCCCCGTCGTCAACCGGCAGAAGGAGTTCGGCGCCAAGTACGATTTCGGCACGGTGGCGGTCACCGCCTCGCTGTTCGAGATCGAACAGCCCAACGCCTTCACGGATTCCGGTACCGGTCGGTTCTCGGTGAGTGGTCTGCAGCGCAACCGTGGTCTCGAACTGACGGCTTTCGGCGAGCCGCTGCCGGGCGTGCGCCTGGTCGGGGGCGTTACCTTCATCGACGGGCGCCTCGTCAACACGCTCAACCGCCAGTTCGACGGCAACCGCGCCCCCGGCGTCCCCGACGTGGCGTTCAACCTCTACGGCGAGGTCGACCTGCCGCCGTGGCTCGCCCCCGGCCTGACGCTGACCGGCCGCGCCATCTACACGAGCGGCCAGTTCTACAATCAGGCCAACACGCAGAGCGTGCCCGACTGGACCCGCTTCGATGCCGGCCTGCGCTACACCTTCGAGGGCGCGTCCGGAAAGCCGGTGACGGTCCGGGCCGTGGTCGAGAACGTGTTCGACAACGCCTACTGGGCCTCGGCCGCCCGGGGCTTCCTGGCGGTGGGCGCGCCCCGCACGGTCATCGTCTCGGCAACGATGGATTTCTGAGGAGGGGGCCGGACCGGGACGAGGATGGCCCGCTCCCCTCTCCCGTGTGGGAGAGGGGAGCGCACTCGCTTCTGAGACCGTCGCCGTCGTCGCTGTCCGGCGGCCGCGGCAGCGAAACGGGCGGCGCCTCGCAGACCACAGACTCGCCAGGCATTGGCCCCATGATGATACCGATCACCAAGCACTCGATATTCAGGTAGAGTTGCTTTTAATAGTTCGAATATACGTGTCTATACGCGTATTTTCGGTGTTTTACCTTGACCGAGCTCGCCATGAAGGCGATAGACACAGCCACGACGGAGATCGACGCGCCTCTCGCGCAGGCTCCGCAGCCCGGTCGATCCGATCCCGCTCCCGATCGCGAGATCCGCGCCGCCGGCCCGGCATCTCCTCCGGAGGCCAGAACGAGGTTTGGTCGTCATGCCCCCATCATCTCAAGGAGCCGCCGAGGCGGCGGCGTTCCGCAGCTTCGCCAACGGGTACCGGCGCGAGATCGATGCCGGGATCCCGGTGCGCCACGCGCTCGCCGACGGGCCGCCGGCTCGTTGCGTCGAGTGGAACCTGCGCAGCCAGCGGGTCGCGATCCGGGCCGAGATCGTCGCCCCCTCGCTCTGCGGCGCGCAGGGATTCGGCCGGCTCTGGACACGCCACCTGCACGAGCCGCGCTGGCGCGCGATCGCGCCGATGCGGGCGCTGCAGGACCTGCTCGGCGAGGCCTACGCGCGCTGCGACGAGAGCGGGGGCGACGGCGCACGGGAGCGCGAGCTGGACCTGCTGGGCCGGGTGCTCGACAGCTACCGCGAGACCGCCCGCCAGCTCGCCCTCGCCCCGCCCGAGGGCACGGACTTCATCGCTGCCGAGCGCGCCCTGGTCTTCGGCCACTGGCTGCACCCGACGCCGAAGAGCCGGCAAGGCCTGACGCCCTGGCAGGCCAAGGCCTACGGGCCGGAGGAAGGCGGGGAATTCCGCCTCGTCGCCTTCGCGGCGGACGCCTCCCGGGTGCGGCACGATTCGGCCGTCGCCCGCTCGGCCCCCGCGATCGCCCTCGACCTCCTCGGCACGGATGCCGGGCGGCTGGGCTTGCGGCCCGGCGAAATCACCCTGCCGATGCACCCGCTCCAGGCCGAGGCGCTGCTGCTCTCCCCACATATCGCCGCGATGGTGGAGGCCGGGACCTTGCGCCCCCTCGGCGCCGTCGGTCGGCGTTTCACCGCGACCTCGTCGCTGCGCACCGTCTACGCGCCGGAGAGCGACTGGATGGCGAAGTTCTCGCTGCCCGTGACGCTCACCAACTCGCTGCGGGTCAACCGGATGGCCGAGCTGCAGGCCGGGGTGGCCGTCGCGCGGCTGCTCGCCCGCAGCAACGAGGCGGAGCACCCCGCCTTCCGAATCCTCGCCGATCCCGCCTACCTGACGCTGGCCTGCCCGGGCCGGGAAGAGAGCGGGTTCGAGACGGTGTTGCGCGAGAGCCCGTTCCGGGGCGAGGCGGCGCGCGGCATCGCCACGGTGGCGGCGCTGACCGCCGAGCCGGTGCCGGGCCGTCCCTCGCGGCTGGAAGCCCTGCTGCGGCGCCTCGCGCCCCAGGATCTCGCCCAAAGGGACTTGGCCCATGCGGCGCGGACCTGGTTCAGCCTCTACCTCGACTGCATGGTCGAGCCGGTGGTCGCGCTCTACGACCGGCACGGCATCGCGCTGGAGGCGCACCAGCAGAACGCGCTCCTCGACGTCGCCGAGGGCTGGCCGCGCCGCGGCTTCTACCGCGACAACCAGGGCTTCTACCTGTCGCAGGCCGCCCGCCCGCGCATCGAGCGCCTGGTGCCGGAGGCCGGCGCCATCGCATCGCTGTTCTTCGACGACCGCGAGATCCGGCGGCGCCTCGCCTATTACCTCGTGGTCAACCAGGTCTTCTCGGTGATCGCCCGCCTCGGCCATGACGGGCTGGCGCGGGAAGACGTGCTCCTCGACGACCTCGCCCGCCGGCTGGAGACGATCGCCCGCCGCATGACCGGTCCGGGCCGGGCCTTCGCCCGCTCGGTCCTCGAGGGGCCGGTGCTCTGCACCAAGGCCAACCTGCGCGTACGCCTCGCCGCCCGCGACGAGCTGGCCGACGGCGAGAGCGCCGGCACCTATATCGACATGCCGAACCCGCTTGCCGAGCGGCACGGCAGCCCGATCCGGTCGGACCGTGTCCTTGCCTCCTGAGCCGCCCGAGGACCGGGTCCTGCGGCAGCTCGCCGAGGCGGTCCTGTTCGAGGGGCTGGGCGAGGCGATGCCCGGCGACGGGCGGCTCCGCTGGCGGCTCGGCGGGCAGAGCTTCCGCGCCGCCGGGACGATCGGCCCGTTCGGCCGCCCCCGCCTCGTTCCGGGCACGGTCGAGATGGCGGGTGCGGCCGGGGACTGGCGCCCCGCGCCGCTCGCCGCCCTGGTCGAGGCCCTGCCGGCCGAGCGGGAGCGGCTTGCACGCCTGCTGGCCGAACTTCGCCAGACGGTCGCGCTGTGCCGCTGGAATCTCGAAAACCGGCCAGCGCCGGAGCGCCGGGGGCTCCCGTTCGCGGCGCTCGACGGGGCGTTGGGGGAGGGCCACCCCTACCATCCCTGCTTCAAGGCGCGCACCGGCTTCACCCTGGACGACCACGCCGCCTACGGGCCGGAAGCCGCCCGGCCGTTCCGCCTCGACTGGCTCGCCCTGCCGCGCGACGCCGTCGCGCCGTCGTGGCCCGGCAGCGAGGGGACGTGCTGGCGCACGACGCTCGGCGCCGACCGGGACGGGCTGCTGCACCGCCTGCACGCGGCCGGCCATTCCCCGGCCACGCACGCGATCCTGCCGGTCCATCCCTGGCAGATGCGCCACCTCTCGGGCGAGGAGCCGCTGCGCTCCCGCCTCGCGGCGGGCGAGGCGGTGGCCCTCGGGCCGGCCGGGCCGCGCTACCGCGCGAGCCAGTCCCTGCGCAGCCTGCACGATGCCGACGACCCGCGCCGCGCCAGCGTGAAGCTGGCCTTGAGCGTCGTCAGCACGTCGAGCCTGCGGATCCTCGATCCGCATTTCGTCCTGACCGCGCCGGCGCTGTCGGAGTGGCTCGCGGCCATCGTCGCCGGCGATCCGGCCCTGGAACGGATGACCGTCCTGCAGGAATTCGCCGCCGTCCTCGCCGACCGGGACGGCCCGCTGGCGGGCCGGCTCGCGGCGATCTGGCGCGAGAGCCCGGACCTCGCGCCCGGCGAGGCGGCCCTGCCGTTCAACGCCCTCGGCGTCCACGAGCCCGACGGCGGCACCTTCGTAGGGCCGTGGCTGGCGCGGTACGGCCTCAAGGCCTGGCTCGACCGGCTGGTCGAGGTCGCGGTCCTGCCGGTCTGGCACCTCCTGGTGGCGCACGGCGTCGCGCTGGAGGCGCACGGCCAGAACATGATCCTGGTCCACCGCGACGGCTGGCCCGAGCGGGTGATCCTGCGCGACTTCCACGAGAGCGCCGAATACGCGCCGGATTTCCTCCGGCACACGCCGCCCGTGCCGGATCTCGGCGCCATCGACCCGGCCCATGCCGGCCCGCCCGACGACCGCTTCCATGCCATGCGCTCGGCGGCGGTGCTGGCCGAGCTGGTGACCGACAGCCTGTTCGTCTTCAACCTCGCCGAGATCACCCACGTGCTGGCCCGCCGGCACGGGCTCGACGAGGCCTGGTTCTGGGCCGGGCTCGGCCGGCGCCTGCGCCGCCACGCGTCCGGGCACGGACTGACCGGCCGGCTCGCCGCCTTGGGCGTCGAGGCGCCGGTCTTGCGGGTCGAGGCGCTGCTGGCGCGCAAGCTCGGGCTCGACGAGGCGCGCTGCAGCCGTCTCGTGCCCAACGCCCTGTTCCCCTCCCCCCTCCCCCTCCCCCTCCCGCGGACAGGCTCATGATCGAGATCGACGGACGCATCCTCGCGACGGACGAGATGGAGGCGGCCCTCGCCCATTTCACCGCGAAAGCCGGACTGCGGGGCGGCAGCGGCGAGCGCGTCGCGGCGCGGTTCCGCGACAACGCGTCGAGCCTCGCCTTCATCCTGGCCGCCCGCCGGGCCGGGGCGACGCTGCTGCCGATCCACCCGGCCCTGCCGAATGACGGCGCGCGGCGGCTGGCAGTGCGGGCCGGCTGCCACCGGGTCTTCCTCGACGACCTGGTGGCCGAGCCCCTGGACCGGGCGCCCCCGCCCGTGCCGGGCGAGGGCCACCTGCTCCAGATGAGCTCCGGCACCACCGGCGAGCCGAAATGCATCGCCCGGCCCTGGGGCGCGGTCGAGCGCGAGATCGAGAGCTACGTCGCCGCCTTCACCGAACCGGACGGGATGACGCCGGTGATCGCCTGCCCGATCACCCATTCCTACGGGTTGATCTGCGGCCTGCTGGTCGGCCTGCGCCGCGGCCGGGCGCCGGTGGTGCTCGACACCGCCAACCCGAAATACCTGCTGCGGCGCCTGCGCGAACTCGACCGCCCGCTGCTCTACACCTCGCCCGCCATGCTGCACACGCTCGCCCGGCTGATGCCGGAGGGCGAACGCATCCACGCGGCGATGACCTCCGGCACGCTGCTGCCCGCGCCGTGGTTCGCCGCCATCCGCGCCCGGGTCGCGCATTTCTTCCAGCAATACGGCTGCTCGGAGACCGGCTGCATCGCGGTCAACCCGGACCTCGACCGGGCCGACGCGATCGGCCGCCCGCTGCCCCACCACCGCGTCACCGCCGGATCGAGCGCCGAGGCGCCGGCGGAGATCGTCGTCGAGGGCGAGGCGGGCACGGTGCGGACAGGCGACCTCGGCTACCAGCGGCCCGACGGCATGCTGGTCTTCGTGGCACGCTCGAGCGACACGATCAACGTCTCGGGCCTCAACGTCTATCCGGGCGAGGTCGAGGACGTGGTGATGGGCATGCCCGGCATCACCGATGCCGTCGCCTTCGCCAGGCCCGACGCCTTCGCGGGCGAGCGGGTGACGCTGCTCTTCAGCGCCGAGGCGCCGGTGGCGCCCCGCGACCTCCAGGATTGGTGCCGCCGCTGGCTCGCCGGCCATCAGGTGCCGGTCGAGGCAGCGCAGGTGGCGGCGATCCCGCGCCAGGCCAACGGCAAGATCTCCCGCCGCGAGGCCGCCGACCTCTACCGCAGCGGCGCCCTGGAGGCCGCGCAATGACCCGGGAGGAGGCCGTCGCGGCCATCGGCACGGTGCTGCGCGAGGAGATGCATCACCCGCATCTCGACCGGTTCAGCCCGCAGGCGCGGCTCAACGAGGACCTGTACCTCGACTCGGTGCAGGTGCTGCAGCTCGTCCTCTCCCTCGAGATGGGCCTCGGCCTGTCGATCCCCGAGGAGGCGATCGCGACCCGCGACCTCTCGACGGTGGCCGACCTCGCCGGGCTGCTCGCGCGCGAGCCCGACGCCGCCCCGGCCCCCGTCGCCGCCCCGCCTTCTGGCGTGCACGGCGAACTGGCCTACGACCTGAAGATCCACTGCTTCGTCAGCTGCGTCTGCGACGGGCTGAAGGCGCGCGGCATCGACCACCGGCCGTTCTACGCCCTGATCTGGGACGCCGAATTCGCCATCACCGACGGGTTCCGCCTCGCCTACCACTCGGACGCCATGGACCACGAGGGGTTCCGCTACTGGTTCACGCGGCTCTACAGCGTGCCGCTCCACGCCTGGTACGACCATTCGCGCTCGAAGGACGACAATGTCGCGACCCTGCTCGACCTGCTGGCGACGGCTACGCCGGACGAGGGGATCATGGTGATGCTCGACATGTTCCACCTGCCGGAGCGGGAGAACAAGTTCAACCAGAACCCATTCCCGCATTACCTGCTGGTGGGCCTCACCGACGACCCGGACGTCTGGCAGGTGCGGGATCCGGACTTCCGCTGGGAAGGCACGATTCAACGCGACCGGGTGCTGAACGCCATCCGCCAGCCGAGCGTCGCCGGCGGCTACCGGTTCGATCCGTCCCTCGCCCGCCCGCCGGCGGAGGCCGACCTGGCGGCGTTCTTCGAGGCCTGCTTCGTCCTGGACTCGAATCCGCTGGTCGACGCGGTGCGGGCGATCGTGGCGGCCCATGCCGAGGGCCGCGGCGGGCTCGGGCTCGCCGGTCTCGACGGGGCGTTGCGCGAGCTCCCGGTCATCACGATCCGCAAATGGGCCTACGAGCACGGCTTCGCCTTCTTCTGGCGCGCCCTGCACTGGCCCGATGCCGGGTTCCAGCGGATCTGCGACGAGATCGAGACCCTGGTGAACGGCCTCACCGCCCTGCACTACGCCGTGCTGAGGCTCGCCCGAACGGAAGACCCGGCGCAGGTCGCCGACGTCATGGCGAAGCTCGACGCGCTCGACGCGGTCGAGTCCTCGCTCAAGCGCCAGCTCGGCGCGGCCTACCGGGCCTGGCGCGCGCCGCACCGGGCGACACCCCTCCACCGCCCCGTCGAGGAAGGATGCCTGTCATGATCCACTCCCGCGCCGTCGTCGGCACCCTCCACGCGAGCCGCTACCTGCAGCAGCTCGCCAAGCACTGGGCGCACAAGTTCGAGACCACGTTCGATCCGCATTCCGCCCGGATCGCCCTGCCCCTCGGGGAAGCCCGGCTCGCCGCCACCGACGAGGCCCTGACGATCGACCTGTCGGTGGACGACGTGACCAAGCTGCCGGACTTCCAGGCCGTGCTGGTGCGCCACGTCGAGCGCTTCGCGTTCCGCGAGACGCTGCACTTCGACTGGACGTGACGGGCATGCAAGCGATCGGATTGAACGTGACCTTGCGCGCCATGCGCGACTCCGACGTGACGGACCTGTACGAGATGTACAACCAGCGGTCCTTCCGCGACGGGACCCTGGCGCTCCCCTACGAATCCTTCGAGGCGGTCAGGGACTGGGCGACGCCGCGCTCGCCGCGCGACCTGCATCTCGTGGCCGAAGCCGAGGGCCGGGCGGTCGGCGCCGCGGCCCTGCGCCCGTTCTACGGCCGGCGCGCCCACGCGGCCGAGTTCTGGATCGGCGTGAACGACGGTTTCGCCGGGCGCGGCATCGGCGCGACGCTGCTCTCTGCGATCATCGACACCGCCGACAACTGGCTCAACGTCACCCGGATCGAGATGACGGTGTTCGTCGACAATGCCCGGGCGATCGCGCTCTACCGGCGGTTCGGGTTCGAGATCGAGGGCACGCATCGGGCCGCGAGCTTCCGCAACGGCGCGTTCGCGGACGTGCACTGCATGGCGCGGCTGCGGCCGGGGGGCGTGCGGTGACGGGGCCGAGTGCCGGGGCGGCGTCTTGCGAGCCACGCCCCTGTCCCGGACGACGGGAGCGTCGGCGCAAGGAGATCCGGGATCCGGCACGGAAAGTGCCGCGAAGCGGCTCCATCGCTGCAACGTCGCCGACGCACGGCCGCTTCGCGAAGTTTAATGGACGGATCCCGGATCTCCTTCCACGTCGTTTCAGTCGTCCGGGACAGGGGCGTGGCTTGCGAGAAATCTTGCGACTGCCGATGCCGCCGATGCCCTTCCTGTGGGCAGTCATGCCGCGCAGGGTGTCCAGGATCGGGTCTGCCACCTCTGTTTTCGCAATCGAACATCGGCCCACCAGGAGATCCGTCTTGCCGTTACTCAGGATGCTCAGGGTCCCGATCGCGACCTTATTCCTGGCCCTCCTCGCCGCCCCCCTCGCCGCCGCCGAGATCACCGTCCGGCACGCCAGCGGCCAGACGGTCCTGCCGGCTCCCCCGAAAAAGATCGTCGTCTTCGACCTCGCCGCCCTCGACACGCTCGACGCCCTCGGAATCCCGGTCCTCGGGGTGCCGGGCGGGGCCAAGCCCCCCTCCCTCGCGCAATACGACGCTTCCCGCTACCGCCGGATGGGCACGCTGTGGGAGCCCGACTACGAGGCGCTGAACGAAGCCGGGCCCGACCTGATCGTGGTCGGCGGCCGCTCGGGCCCGCGCTACGCGGCCTTGTCGAGGCTGGCCCCGACCATCGACCTGTCGAGCGACCCCGCCGATCCCCTCGGCAGCGAATTGCGCAACATCCGCACGCTCGCCCGCCTGTTCGGCAAGGAGGCCGAGGCCGAGGCGCGGATCGCCCGGATCGAGAGCACCATCGCGACGATCCACGACAAGGCCGGGAAGGCCGGCACCGCCCTGTTCGTCCTCTCGACCGGGGGACGCCTCAGCGCCTTCGGCCGCGGCTCGCGCTTCGGCCTCCTCCACGGCGCCCTCGGCTTCCGGCCGGCGGCGCCGGACCTCGATGCCGGCATCCACGGCCAGCCGGTCTCGTTCGAGTTCATCGCCAAGACCGATCCCGACTGGCTGTTCGTGCTCGACCGGGACGCGGCGATCGGCGCCCGCGGCCAGCCGGCGCGCCAGCTCCTCGACAACGAGCTGGTGCGGCAGACCAAGGCTTGGCGTGAGGGCCGGGTGGTCTACGTCGATGCGGCGAGCTGGTACCTCGCCGCCGGCGGCCTGCGGTCGCTCGAGACGGTCGTCGACCAGATCGCCGCCGCCCTCGACGGCGCGCGCTGACGATGGGATTTCCGCTTCGGCGCACCGCCCTCGCCGGCCTCGCGCTCTTGGCACTCTTGGCCCTCGCCGCGGCGAGCCTCCTCGTCGGCGTCGGCGACCTCGCCGGGGCCGGGATCCTGCTGGCGAGCCGGGTGCCGCGCACGCTGGCGCTGATCCTCGCCGGCGCCGGCCTGGCGGTGGCGGGCGTCATCCTGCAGCTCGTCGTCCAGAACCGCTTCGTCGAGCCCTCGACCGCCGGCACCGCCGAATCCGCGACGCTCGGCATGCTGCTGGTCACGCTGCTGGCCCCCGACGCGCCGGTCGTCGTCAAGATGCTGGCGGCGGCCGCGACGGCGCTCGCCGGCACCGCCCTGTTCCTGCGGGTGCTGCGCGCCATGCCGCTGCGGGCACGGCTGACGGTGCCCCTCGTTGGGATCATGCTCGGCGGGGTGGTCGGGGCGGCCTCGACCTTCATCGCCATCCGCACCGACATGCTGCAATTCCTCGGCACCTGGCAGGCGGGCGACTTCTCGACGGTCCTGCGCGGGCGCTACGAGCTTCTGTGGCTCGCCGCGGTCCTGACCGTCCTCGCCTATGCTCTGGCCGACCGCATCACCATCGCGGGCTTGGGCCGCGACGCGGCGGTCAATCTCGGGCTCGATTATCGCGGCGTCGTGGCCGTGTCGGTCGCGATCGTGGCGATGATCACCGCCGTCACCATCGCGACCGTCGGCACGGTCCCGTTCCTCGGCCTCGTCGTGCCGAACCTCGTCGCGCTCGCCGCCGGCGACAACCTGCGCCGCACCCTGCCGCTCGTGGCAGCCGCGGGCGCCGGGATGCTGCTGGCCTGCGACGTGCTCGGGCGGGTGGTCCGCTACCCTTACGAGATCCCGGTCGGCACCGTGATGGGGGTCGTCGGCAGCGCCCTGTTCCTGGTCCTGCTGCTGCGCCGGGACGCCGGCCATGCATAGCGCCCATTCCGGGATGAGGTCGGTCCACGTCCTGGCCCTCCTCGCTGTCGCGCTCGTCGCCGTCGCCATCGCCTTCATGACGATCGGGGCCAACGGCCGCTGGGGCTTCGTGCTGCCCTTCCGCGGCACCAAGCTCGCCTCGCTGCTGCTGGTCGGCTGCGCCGTCGCCACCGCGACGGTCCTGTTCCAGACCGTGTCGGGCAACCGCATCCTGACGCCGGCGATCATGGGCTTCGACGAGCTCTACCGCCTGATCCAGACCGGCCTCGTCGTCGGGATCGGGACCGGGGGGTTCGGCGATCCGCGCCTGCGCTTCCTCGCCGAGACCGGCGCGATGGTGCTGTTCGCGCTCCTGCTCTACCGCTGGCTGCTGGCCCGGAACGCGGGCGGCCTGCATCGCCTGCTGCTCGTCGGAGTGATCGGCGGGGTGCTGTTTCGCAGCCTGTCGCAGTTCCTGCAGCGGATGCTCGATCCGAACCAGTTCGTCGTGCTGCAGACGAGCTTCTTCGCCAACTTCAACGCCGTCCGCCCGGATCTTCTGGCGCTCGCCGCCCTCCTGGTGCTGGCCGCCGGCCTCGCGACGTGGCGGCTCCTTCCCCGGCTCGACGTGCTGCTGCTCGGGCGCGACGCCGCCATCGCCCTCGGGGTCGATCACCGCCGCACCCTGACCCAGGCGCTGGTCCTCGTGGCGCTGCTGGTCTCGGTCTCGACGGCGCTCGTCGGGCCGGTGACCTTCCTCGGCCTCCTCGTCGCCCACCTCGCCTACCGGATGATCCCGACCTACCGCCACGCCGTCGTGCTGCCGGCCGCCGCCCTCGTCGCGGCGATCACCCTGGTCGGCGGGCAACTGGTGCTGGAGCGGGTCTTCTCGCTCAACGCCGCCCTGTCGATCGTGATCGAGTTCCTGGGCGGCCTCACCCTCCTCGTCCTCCTGGCGCGACGCCCCCGATGAGCGACACGCGATGATCGAAACCCAGGACCTCACGCGCCGCTACGGCGACACCGTCGTGGTGGACGGCGTGTCGTTGCGCCTGCCGGAGCGCGCCTTCGTCTCGGTGATCGGGGCGAACGGCGCCGGCAAGTCGAGCCTCCTGTCGATGGTGAGCCGGCTCCTGCCGATGAGCGCCGGCCGGGCCTTCGTCGACGGACTCGACGTGGCGACGACCCCGGGCGACGTGCTGGCGCGCCGCCTCGGCATCCTGCGCCAGGACAACGGCGTCGCGGCGCGCGTGACGATCCGCGACCTCGTCGCCTTCGGGCGCTATCCCCATTCCAAGGGCCGGCTGAATGCGGCCGATCGCGGCCACATCGCCGACGCGCTCGCCTTCCTCGACCTCGAGCCGCTGGCCGACCGCTTCCTCGACGAGGTCTCGGGCGGGCAACGCCAGCGCGCCTACATCGCCATGGTGCTGGCGCAGGACACCGACTGCATCCTGCTCGACGAGCCGCTGAACAACCTCGACATGCGCCACGCCGCCGCCATGATGGGCCTGCTGCGCCGGGCGGTGGACGAGCGCGGCCGCACGATCGTCGCCGTGCTCCACGACATCAACTTCGCCTCCTGCTACTCCGACCGGATCGTGGCGATGCGCGACGGCAAGGTGGTGGCGATCGGCCCGCCGGAGGAGATCGTGACCCCGGAGGTCCTGCGCGCGGTCTACGGGATCGACGTCGAGGTGGTGGTGGTGAAGGGCTACCGGACGGTGTTCTTCTACCGCTGAGCGCCGGCAAAGCCGGCGGTCACGCCGCCCCCCGCACCGCCAGCCGCGACAGGCTGACCACGCTGGCGATGCCCGCGAACGCCGCGCCGAGCCCGAGCGCCACGGCCGGGCCGCTCGCGGCGGCGACCGCGAAGCAGGCCGCCACCAGGGCCGCGCCGGCGGTCTGGCCCAGGAGCCGGGCCGTCGCCACGATCCCGCTCGCCCCGCCCGCGCGCGAGGGCGGGGCGCTCGTCATGATGGCGCGCAGGTTCGGCGCCTGGAAGAAGCCGAAGCCGGCCCCGCAGAGCGCCATCCGCCAGGCGAGCCCGACGACGCTCGGCTCGGGCGGCAGGGCGGCGAGGAGGCCCATGCCGAGCGCCAGGATGGCGAGGCCGATCCCGCCGAGCACGCTCGGCGGGTATCGGTCCGACAGGCGGCCGGCGACCGGTGCCATCAGGGCGACCACCACCGGCCACGGCGTCATCAGGAAGCCGGTCTCGACCTGCGAGCGCCCGAGATCGTGCTGGAACAGGAACGGCAGCGACACGAAGGCGAGGCCCTGCGCGGCGAAGGAGCAGACCGCCGTCGCGGCCGACAACGCGAAGAGCGGTCGCTTGAGCAGGTCGACGGCGAGCATCGGCGCCGGGTGGCCGGCCTGGCGGCGCAGGAGGGCGACGCCGCAGGCGAGCGCGCCGGCGAATTCCGCCAGCACCCGCCAGAGCGGGCCGGCATGGGCCGCCTCGCCGAGGCCGAGCACGAGAAGCGCGAAGGTGCCGGCATTGAGGACGGCGCCGACCCGGTCGAAGGCGTGGCCGGCACGCGGCGTCTCGGGCAGGGCGCGCCGGGCGAGCGCCAGGGCCGCCAGCCCGATCGGCAGGTTGACGGCGAAGAGCCACGGCCAGGACGCCGCCACCAGGATCAGCGAGGCGACGGTCGGCCCGAGCGCGAAGCCGATGCCGACCACGAAGGCGTTGAGCCCGAGGCCCCGCCCGAGCTGGCTCGTCGGGTAGATGAAGCGGATCAGCGCGACGTTGACCGCCATCAGGGCGCTCGCGCCCAACCCCTGCAGGATGCGCGCGGCGACGAGCGCCGGCAGCGACCAGGCCAGCGCACAGACGAGCGAGGCCACGGTGAACAGGGCGAGGCCGGCGAGGTAGACCCGCCGCTGCCCGACGATCTCGCCGAGCGCCGCGACCGGCAGCAGCGTCGCCACCACGGCGAGTTGGTAGGCGTTGACGATCCAGACCGAGTCGGCCGGATCGACGCCGAGATCGGCCGCGATGGTCGGCAACGCCGTGTTGGCGATGGCGGTGTCGAGCGTGGCGAGGGCCACGCCGGCGAGCACCGCCGCCATCGCCTGCCGGCGTTGCGCCGGCGGCAGGCCCTCGCGTGAGGGCGGGTCGGATTGCGTCATGGCGGCGGCGGGAGGAGGCGGGGCAAGGTGTGACACCCGCCCTGGATGTGTCCCGGCGGCGCGGTTGGCAAGCGGTTTGGACGCGGTGCTCCGCGGGGCGGCGATGACGAATCTGCACGGCCGTCCTGCACGGCCATGCCCGGCGGCCCACAGAAACGCCTCCATGACCCGGCCGCGACCCAGCCGCCGGGAGGCCGGCCCGCTCGCGCCCCGGCGGATTCCGATCCGCGGCGTCGACGACAGTCATCCCGATCGCCGGGAGGCTGCCGGGGCCGCGGGGTCTCCGCCGGAAGGGACGCCTCGCCCCGACCGGCATCGGGACCGGCGCGGCCGCCTGCCGGGCAAGCCCGCATCTCGCGGCTCGCCCGAATCGAGGGAGCGGCATCACGAATATACGTGCAAAATCATAGGATAAAAATTAAAATTACTTCACATGATAACTATCCAAACTCTAACGAGATTTGAATTTATTCGTCGCGTAGGACCATAGTTATGACGATGATCTGAAGCCATTCACGTCTCGCAGGTTGCGCCGCCCGACGTTTGCGGATACGACCTCGGCCAACCGGGGAGGAGAACGGCAGTCGTGGCGCCGGACAACACAGCAACCCATCTCGACGAATTGCTCAGCAAGGATCGCTCCTGGATCCAGAGTCGCCAGGACCTCGATCGTGACATGCAGACGGTCGAGATCGACGGTGAGATCCAAGCACTTAATATATCCATCCATCTCCGGCATGCTGGACGTCACCACGAGGCTCTGACCATCCTCGAGAGGATCCGAGCCAAGTACCCGCTGAGCGATCTCGCCTATTACCAGGCGGCGATGAACTACGCGATGATCGGAGATCTCGGCAGGACCGCGCAGCTCGGACGCCGAGCCATGCAGCTCCAGCCCTCGAACGTGGAATACCGCTCGCTGGTCGCCCGAGCCCTGTCGATCGCAGGGCAGACGGGAGCGGCTCGCCGCCTGTTGCTGACCTCGCACGAGACCGACCCGGATCGTCGCAGCCTCCTCGAGCGGATCGGTCAGTTCATCGACTATTGCGAGGCCTATCCGCTGCAAGGCGCGCGGGACACCCTCGAGCGCTTCGTCGATGACGGGCTCTACCTGGAGGCCGAGGCCGTGCGCCAGCACATCCTCCAGGCGGTGGCCCAGGGACGGCCCTTCTCGTTCGTTCGCCTCGGCGACGGCGAAGGGGCGTGGTTGTCGTTCAACGACTACGACGAAGGCCGCTACGCCGCGATGTATCGCGGGCACCGGGTCGAGTTCCTGCGCGACTGGTTCGGCACCGACCAGCTGATCCATTCCGAGGATTTCTTCCGCTTCTCGATCGATCTGCAGACCGGGTTCTCCGGCCACGACCTGATCGGCATTCCCCCCAAAGCCCGCCTCGACCAGGAGCAGGGATTCCTCAGCACGCGGGGGATCGCGTCCTCGGTGAACGTCTATCGACTGCTGGATGGCAGGGCGGGGCCGGCCAGCAAGCGTTTCACCTCGAACAGCATGAACCTCACGCTGCATGAGACGTCGTTCTACCGCGACCTGATCGCGACGGGGCGCCCGCTCGGGGTCATCACGAGCCAGGCCGGCCTCGCCGACGTCCTTCGCGCCGGAGGCGCCACCGTGGATCACGCCTTTGTGGTGCCCGGAGACAGCCGGAACTTCACCCGCGGCGAAGGCTCGGACGAACCGGTCTGCCAGTATCCGCGGTTCCTCAGCGAGGTCGATGCCCAGATCGGCGCCGAGAGCCAGGAGGGCCGGATCTGGCTCGTGGCGGCGGGCTACGTGGGCAAGCGATACATCCAGACGGTCAAGAACCGTCGCGGCGTCGCCATCGATCTCGGCTCGCTCGCCGACTTCTGGGCGCGGCACGGCTTGTGACGAGCGCGGCGCCTCGGGGTTGCGGTCCTCGACGCGCCGCGGGCGGCCGGCATCGTCATCCGCGACGACGCGAGCCGGCTCGATCGCATGCCATCGGGCGGCGCTCCGGGGCGCCACGAAACGATGCCGTCGCCTGAATTCTCCGAGAGCCGCGGGCGGTGCGAGAGAGAGGGCGGCGATACTCGGTGCGGACTGCTCCGCCGCATCGACGGGAGCAAGTGTCGCTCAGACGAAAAATGCGACGGCCATATCTCAGCGCGCACCATGGCGTGACCACGCTCAACCGAGCGAAGCCTTTGCCAGCTGAACGGCAGCTGCTCTAATTCAGCACGTCCGGCGCAATCGCGATGGCTCCACTCTTCGTCAGCTGGTCGCACTGGAAAAGACTGATCTTATCGTTGGGGACCGACCAGGTATAATAGAACGAGGCCTGGAGCTTCCCTGTCCGGTGAAGCTCGCGCATGAACGTGCGCCAGTTGTTCACGATCGCGACCCGGCGGCGGTCGTCGGGAGGGCAGGTCGCCGTCTGCGTATCCACCCCCCATTCGGTGAGCCAGCACGGCTTTCCCCCCTCGCCCCCGCAGAACGAGAAGGTCCGGCGCACCAGGCGGTCGGCATGGTCGGCGGATTCGACGCCGGCGATGTCATAGGTGTGGATGCCGTAACCATCGACGAGGTCGTCGAGGCCCAGCGACTTCAGGTACTGGATGGTCGCAACCGGACTCACGACGTCGAGGTCCGATCCGGTATTGGGGCCGACAGTTCCGGGATCGGACAGCCCGGCCGAGATGATCGGCGTCGTCCGATTGACGGTGAGGAGCGCCCGAACGGCCTTTATCTCACGCAGCGCCCCGATATAGGCCTGGAAGCCGCGTGCGATGTCGCGGACGCGGGCATCGTGCTGCAACTCGTCGAGGCTGATGATCCGGCCGCGGCCCGGAACCTGGAAATCGCCGTTGAACTGCGTCCAGTTGATCTCGTTCGCGACCTCGATGGCGGCGAGCTTGATGGCCTGCCGGTCGAGTTCCTGCAGGACTGACTGGGTGAAGGCCCGGGTTTCCGGGAGGTCGATGGCCGAATACCCGTGGGCGGCCCAGAGGCCGTGCGGCTTCGGGTGAGCGGGCCGCGGCGGCAGGTCGGCGCGGAAGACCGGATAGAGGTTGAGGGTGATCCGGAGGCCTGCGGCGCTGAAGCGCTTGATGAGATCGATCGATGGCTCATGGTTCGCCCCCTGGCTCGGCGGCAGGAGCGGGATGCGAATGGTCGTCACGCCGGAGCGTACCAGTTGCTGGATGACGGCGTCCTGCGTGGCGCGGTCGAGCCATTGCGGGTTGGTGACGTTGACGCCGACGATCCCGCTCCCGGCCTGCACCGCCGGGCTCGCAAGCAGCAGGCCCGCGACGAGAAGAGCGCGCCACGCTCCGGCGGGCCGGCACCATCGATCACGATCTCTCATCGGTCCTCCCGTCTTCCGAGGCGTCCTGCGAAATCCGGCTGATGGCAGCCGGCGATCCTGTCGGATCGCTTTCGCACTGCGGATTCCGGCGTCGCTCAGGCGTGCGGAGCGAGGCTCCGCCGCCGCAGGTCATGACGCGCGACGCCGCCTGATGGACCGGCACAACTAGAGTACCATCCGGCGAAGGATAGCGTGTGCCGACGAGAATGCGGCGGGGCCGACGCCCGGGAGTTGCACCCGATCGCAGCGGGACGCGGGAACGCGACCTCGGAGCCGGCGGCGTCGGCGCCCTCACGCCGCCCGGGCATCCCCCTCCGCCTCACGGGCGGCCGCCTGCGCGTCGAAGGCGTGGATCCAGCTGAAATCCTCGGGGAAGCGGGCCATCCGGGCGTCGCGCTGCGCCAGCATCGCGGCGCCGACGGAGTCGGCGAGGTGCAGCAGACGGTTCGTCGCCCAGGCGCTGCGCTGGATCGTGCGGGTGCGCTGCTGCCGCAGGTCCTGGTAGTGCCGCATCATCCCGTCCAGGTCGCGGGTGCCGCTCGCGGCCGAGAATCCGGACAGGAGTTCGGCCAGGGTCACGGCATCCTCGATCGTGGTGTTGGCGCCCTGGCCGTGATGGGGCAGCATCGCGTGGGCGCTGTCGCCCATCAGCACCGCCCGGCCGCGGTGCCAGCGCCTGAGAGGATCGGTGACGAACAGGCCCCAGCGCTGGGTCTGGGGCAGGGCGTCGATCATCTCGATCACCGCCGGATGCCAGCCGGAAAAGCCCGCCAGGTGCTCGCCCTCGCGGATGCCCGTGAGCCAGCGCTCCGAGGTCCAGGTCTCCGGTCCCTCGACGACGGCGAAGAAGTTGACGGAATCCGCCTCGCCGCCGATGGCGTAGTGCAGGAGATGCGCGTCCGGCCCCATCCAGAACTGGATCGCCTGCGGGTCGGGGAGCGACGGCAGCAGGCCCATCGGCACCACGCCCCGGAAGGCGCTGGTGCCGGAATAGCGCACGGCCTCGCCGCCGGTGATCCAGCGTCGCACCTGCGAGCGCACGCCGTCGCCGCCGATCACGAGGTCGGCCTCGATCTCGACGCCGTTCGCGAAGGTGAGCGCCATCACGTCGCCGCGCTGATCGAGACCGGTGAGGCGATGGCCGAGATGCAGGCCCTCGCCGGCGAGCCCCCCGCTCAGCACCTTCTGCAAATCGGCCCGGTGTACGCCGTAATACGGCGCCCCGAACCGCCCCCGATAGGCGCCGCCGTCGCGGACCGGGTGGGCGGCGACCCGGGCGCCGCTGCGCCCATCGCGAAAAATCAGCTCGGTCGGCTCGGTCGAGACCGCCGCCAGAGCCGCGCCGAGGCCGAGGCGCTCGAGTTCGCGGGTCGCGTTGGCCGAGAGCGCCACGGCGGCGCCGATCTCGGCGAGCTCCGCCGCCTGCTCGTAGATGGCGGCGCGCAAGCCGTGGCGGCGCAGGGCGAGGCCGAGGGTCAGCCCGCCGATGCCGCCGCCGATCACGGCGATGCGCAAGTCCTTGCCGGAAGATTTTTGAGACGAAGAAGACTTGGTGGAGGAAGAAGAATTGGATGAGGATGTCGATGGCATGTCGGATCGCCCGGGTGGCTCGCAGGGGCGGGAACCCCGCGCCGGGCGGCGCGGGGCGGGCGGTCAGGTGCTCTGGAGCGCCGGGGCGAGGCGGGTCGCCGGGGTGCCGAGCCGGCCCTTGAGCGTGATGCTGGCCGCGGCGATCAGCGCCGGCACCGCCACGATCCCGAAGGTTGCCGGGAGCCCGAGGCCGAGCCCGATCAGCGACGCGCCGATCATCGAGCCCGCGACCGAGCCGACGCGGCCGACCGCGTTGGCCCAGGCGACGCCGGTGGCGCGGTTGGCGGTCGGGTAGTAGCTCGCCGACAAGGCGTTGATGCCGATCTGCGAACCGGCAACGCAGAAGCCGGCGCCGAACACCGCCACGACCAGCAGGGGCACCGAGCCGGTGGAACTGCCGATCAGCGCCACGAAGCCGGCCGCCGCGAGATAGGACAGGCCCAGCACCACGTGCGGGTTCGCCCGGTCCATCAGCGCCCCGAGCACCAGCCCGCCGACCGTGCCGCCGGTGGCGAGCATCACGGTGACGAGGGAGGCTTCCTTGAGGGTGAGGCCGGCGCTGCTGATGATGGTCGGGAGCCAGCTCGACAGCAGGTAGAAGATCAAGAGGCTCATGAAGAAGGTGAGCCACAGGCACAGCGTGCCGGCGATCAGGCCGGGCTGGAACAGCTGGCCGATCGGCGAGCCCTTCGGCTTGGCGATGCCGGTGAAGACCGCGCCGGAAAAATCCTCCGCGGGGGCGATGCGGCGCAGGAGCTTCGCGACGCTTTCGGCCGGGGCCTGCTTGAGCACGAGGAAGCGGGCCGATTCCGGCAGGCCGAGGATCAGGACCGGCACCAGCACGAGGGGCAGCACGCCGCCGATCACCAGCACCGAGGGCCAGCCGAAATCGGCGATCAGGTGCGCCGCCGCGAAGCCGCCGAGCGCCGAGCCGACGGTGAAGCCGCAGAACATCGCCATGGTGAGGAACGAGCGGCGATGCTCGGGGCAGTATTCCGAGGTCAGCGTGATGGCGTTCGGCATCGCGCCGCCGAGGCCGAGGCCTGTGACGAAGCGCAGGATCGTCAGCATCTCGATCGAGGTCGACCAGGCCGAGGCGAGGCTGGCGAGCCCGAAGAATGCCGTGGTGACGATCAGCGTGCCCTTACGGCCGACCCGGTCGGCGAGCGGCCCGAACAGGAAGGCGCCGATCATCAGGCCGAACAGCCCGGCCCCGAAGAGCGGCGCCAGCTGGGCCTGGGTCACGCCCCACTGGCTCCGGAGCGCCGGGGCGATGTAGCCGATCGCCGCCGTGTCGAACCCGTCGATGGCGACGACGAGGAAGCACAGGAGCACGATCCGCATCTGGAAGCGGGAGACCCCGTGGCGGTTGATGACGTCCTGGACGTCGATGCTGCGTGGATTGGGCATGGCGTCGGTTCCTCCTGGATGATGTTTTGAGATGTCTTGGTCTTGCGCCGGACGGCGGATAGGGCGGCCGACGAACTCGACGGGACTCACATCGTCTTCGTCATCCCGGGGCCGCGCAGCGGAACCCGGAATCCATCACCGCTGCCGATGCAGGACGAGGCGATGCGCGTTCCGACTTGTTCTGAACTGTCGGTGGTGACGGATCCCGGGTTCTCGGCTTCGCCGAGCCCCGGGATGACGGGAAGGATGGGACAGGCGGGGTTGGCTCGACCCCTGCCGCTCTTCGGTCAGTCGAGCGCCGAGGGGTGGCGTGCGAGCGGGGTCACCCGCATCGTCATGAACGGGAACAGCGGCAGGCCGGACAGGATGTCGTGCAGCTCGTCGTGGCTCTCGACGTCGAACACGCTGATATTGGCGTAGCGACCCGCGACCCGCCACAGGTGACGCCACTTGCCCTGGCGTTGGAGATCCTGGGCCTTGGCCTTCTCGTCGGCCTTCAGCCTGGCGACGTAGTCGGGATCGAGGCCGTGCGGGATCGCGACGTCCATCTCGACGCAGTACAGCATGGGATCAGCTCCTTGCGTAGTGGCGCAGCTTGTCGGAATCGAGGGTCACGCCGAGGCCGGGGCCCTCGGGCAGGTGCACCGCGAAGTCGTGGAAGGCGAGCGGCTCGGTGACGAGGTCGCCGGTGAGGATCTGCGGCCCGAAATGCTCGCAGCCCCAGGCCAGCTCCCGCAGTCCCGCGAAGGCGTGCAGATGCGCCGCGGCGCCGACCGAGCTCTCCAGCAGGCAGCCGCCATAGAGCCCGATGCCGGCGGCCTCCGCCACCGCCGCGACCTTGCGCAGACCCACCAGACCGCCATGCTTGACGAGCTTGAGCGAGACCGCATCCGCGGCGGCGGCTTGCGCGACGCCCATCATGTCGTGGGAGGTGAACACGCATTCGTCGGCGAGCAGCGGCGGCACGCGACCCTGAGCGCGCAGGCGGCCCATCCCGGCGACGTTCCAGGCCGGCAGCGGCTGCTCGACGAGGGCGATGCCGAGATCGGCGAGACGCGGCAGGCAGCGGCGCGCCGTGGTCTCGTCCCAGGCCTGATTGGCATCGACGATCAGGGTGGCGCGGTCGGCGAGCGCCTTCGACAGGCGGGCCAGCCGGACGAGGTCGGCCTCCGGCGCCTGCGCGCCGATCTTGATCTTGAAGGTGCGATGCAGCCGCGCCGCCAGCTTCGCCTCGGCTTCCGCGATCTCCTGGTCGGGGTCGCCGGAGGCGAGGGTCCAGAGGACCGGGAAGCTGGTGCGCACCGCGCCCCCGAGCAGGGCGGCCACCGGCAGGCCGAGGGTCCGGCCGACCGCGTCGAACAGGGCGGTCTCCAGTGCCGCCTTGGCGGCGTTGTTGCGCTTGGCCGCCGCGTCCAGGCGCTCGCCGGCGGCGACGAAGCGGTCGGCCTCCTGCCCGATCAGGGCGGGGGCGAGGTAGGCGTCGATGGTGGCCTTGATGCCCTCGACGCTCTCCTCGCTCCAGCGCGGCCCGCCGAGCGTCGCCGCCTCGCCGATGCCCTCGACGCCGTTGGCGAGGCGCAACTGCACGATGACGTAGCTCTGCGCAGTGACCGAGGTCTGGGAGAGCTTGTGCTTCCGCACGGTGGGCACGTCGACGATCGTGGTGCGGATCTCGGCGACCGCGAGGTCTCGGGCGGGGGTGTGGCGCACGGCGTCGTGCCGCTGGGTCTTCGCGAGCATGGGGGGTCTCGGGGATGTGTGGGATGGGGCGGGGCAAGGTTTGCACGATCCCAACCCTCCCCCCTCTGCGGGGGAGGGTGGCCCCCGCGTCAGCGGGGGTCGGGAGAGGGGCAGCGCGACGCTGATCCAGGGGGCGCCTGTCAGAACGGTCGCGGACCGTTCCGGAAGCGGCGTCCCCTCTCCCGCCCCACTCTGTGGGGCCCCCTCCCCGGCAGAGGGGGAAGGGTTCGGGCGTCGCGCTTTACGCGGCTTCGGCGTGCGACCGCACCACCACCGGGTCGGGGGCATGCGCCACCTCCGGGTTGAGCGCGAAGTCGAAGCGGATGGTCGAGAACGGCCCGTCCAGCCCCGCCGCCGCGATCGCCGCCGGATCGGTCACCGGCACCACCTCGGCGATCAGCCCGTCGCGGGTGGCGAAGGCGAAGTCGTCGTGCAGGTAGGGATCGTCCGAGAGGTTGATCTGCGTCGTCAGCTGCCGGTGGCCGGGGCCGGAGACGAAGAAGTGGATATGGGCCGGGCGCTGGCCGTGGCGGCCGAGCTGGTCCAGCAGCTTCTGGGTCTGTCCTTCAGGCGGGCAGCCGTAGCCCTTCGGCAGGATGCTGCGGAAGCGGTAGCGGCCTTGTTCATCGGTCTCGATGCGCCGGCGCAGGTTCCAGGTGCTCTGGCTCCTGTCGAAGACCGAGTAGTTGCCGAGCGTGTTGGCGTGCCAGACATCCACGATGGCGCCCGCCACCGGCGCGCCCTCCTTCCCGGTCACCTGGCCCTCGACGATCAGCACCTCGCCGTCCTCCGGGTCGTCGTCGAGGCGCGCCTCGCCCTTCGCCAGCGGCGCCCCGGCGACGTAGAGCGGGCCCTCGATGGTGCGCGGCGTGCCGCCCTCGATCCCGGCCGCCCGCTCCTTGGCGTCGATGCACAGGTCGATGAAGTGCTCGATCCCGAGGCCCGGCATCAGCAGGCCGAACTCGTTCTTCTGGCCGGTCTCGGTCAGGTAGCTCATCGCGGTCCAGAACTCGCTCGGGGTCACGTCGAGATCCTCGACGATCCGGCAGGCATCCTCGACGACGCGGCGCACGATCTGCTTGATGCGCGGGTGGCCGGCCTCGGTCGAGAGACCCGCGACCTTGTCGAACAGGGCTTGGGCCTCGGCGGACTCGGCGATCTTCGGGGTCATCGTGGTCATCGGGCGTTTCCTCTCTTGCTTGGTTGGGGGGACGGGTCAGCCGAGGTCGCCGCCGGCCACCGGCAGGACGGTGCCGGTGACGTAGGAGGCCTCGTCGGAGGCGAGGAACAGGATGGCGGCGGCCTGCTCGGCGGCGGTGCCGTAGCGGTGCATCAGGCTCGACGCCTTGGTCTGGGCCACCACCTCGGCGATCCAGGCGCGCTCCCGGTCGCTCGGCGGGGTCGGGTTGCGGGCGATGCGCCGGGGCGGCGCCTCGGTGCCGCCGGGCGCCACCGCGTTCACCCGGATGCCGTGCTCGGCATATTCGACCGCCAGACAGGTGGTGAGCGCGTTCACCCCGCCCTTGGCGGCGGCGTAAGGCACGCGGTTGACGCCCCGCGTCGCCACCGACGACACGTTGACGATGCTCCCGCCCCCGTTCGCCAGCATGTGCGGCAGGGCCGCCCGGCAGCACCACAGGGTCGGGAACAGCGAGCGCCGGATCTCGGCCTCGACCTCGTGCGGGGCGTAATGGGCGAACGGCTTGAACCAGATCGAGCCGCCGACATTGTTGACCAGCACGTCGAGCCGGCCGAACCGCGCGACCGCCGCCGCCATCACGCTCTCGCAGCCATCGAAGGCCTCGACGTCGGCGAGCTGGACCGCGGCTTTCGCCCCCAGGTCGCGCGCCTCGGCCGCAGTCTCCTCGACGATCTCCGAGCGGTCGGTGAGGAGGAGGGCGGCGCCCTCCCGGGCGAGCCGTAAGGAGACCTCGCGGCCGATGCCTTGCGCGGCGCCGGTCACCACCGCGACCTTGCCGGCGAAGCGGCCGGGCGAGACGAAGCCGCTCATGCCGCGGTCGTTCATGCCCCACCCCCGACGCCGCTCGGGGCGAACTTCTCGTAGTGGAAGCTCGCGGGGCTCAATCCCCGCTCGGCGAAGGTCTTGCGGACCGCATCCACCATCGCGGGCGGGCCGCAGAGATAGGTGTCGATCGCGCCGCCATGCAGGTGGGCGTCGGCCAGATGCTCGGTGACGTAGCCCCTCTTCGCGTGCCGGCTCTCGGGCGAGGCGACGCAGGTCTCGAAGCTGAAGCCCGGGATCTTGCCCGCGGCCTCTTCCAGCGCCTCGGTCTCGACGAGGTCGGCATCGTGGGTGACGCCGTAGACGAGGTGGATCGGCTGGTCGGTGCCGGTCTCCGCCACCTTGCCGAGCATCGACAGGAACGGGGCGAGGCCGGTGCCGCCGGCGAGCATCAGGACCGGGCGACGGATCTCACGGAGATAGAAGCTGCCCGAGGGGCCGGTCAGGTCGAGGGCCGCGCCTTCCTCCGCCTGCTCGGCGAGGAACGTGCTCATCAGCCCGCCCGGGATGTTGCGGATCAGGAACTCGGCCTGAGTGCTGCCCGGGACCGAGCTGAACGAGTACGACCGCGCCTGGCCGCTCCCCGGCACCGCGATGTTGACGTACTGCCCCGGCAGGAAGCCGACCGGCTCCTCGGTCTCCACCGAGAGCCCGAAGGTGGTGTCGGACAGCCGCCGCACGGCCGCGACCCGGCCCTTGAGGGCGGCGGCCTTCGTCTTGCACACCTCCGAGGAGGCCGCCACCGCCAGGACCAGATCGGTTGCCGGCCGCATCTGGCAGGCGAGGCCGTAGCCTTGGGCCGCTTCCTCGTCGGTCAGCGCATCCTCGATGTAGCTGCCCGGATCGAACCGGCCGGATTCGCAATGGACCCGGCAGGTGCCGCAGGCGCCGTCCCGGCAGTCGAGCGGGATGTTGATGCCGAGGCGGTAGGAGGCGTCCGCCACCGTCTCGCCCGGCCGGCAGGCGATGAACCGGGTGACCCCGTCCTCGAAGTTGAGCGCGACGGTGTGCATTGCAATGTTCACGGCGCCCTCCTCAGATATGATAGACGTCGATGACGTGGTGGATGTAGTCGTTCTTGAGGATGACCTTCTTGGCCTTGATCAGCGGAGCCTCGCCACTGGTATCGAGGGTGTAGAACGACGTGCCGAAATGCGTATCCACCGTCTTGTAGCGGTAGTTGAAGGTGAGCCAGTTGAAGCGGAGCTTGCACCTCGCCTCGTCCTGCTCCAGGATCTCGACGTTCGAGATGTTGTGCGAGGTGCGCGGCTCCGGCAGGCTGGTGGCGCTGGACCGCTCGGTGCGGATGCGGAAGACCCGGTCCTCCAGGCCGCTGCGGCTGTCGTAGTAGATCAGCGAGACGTCGGTCTGCGGATCGGTGACGAGCTGGTCGTCGTCGTCCCAGGACGGCATCCAGAACTCGACGTCGGAAGCGTAGAGCGCGAGCCACGCGTCGAAGTCGCGGTCGTCGAGGAAGCGGGCCTCGCGGTAGAGGAATTGCTGCACCTGCTCCAGGGTGAGGGGCATCGAAGGGCTCCTTGAGGGCGTGCGGGGGCGCTCGGCGTCCCGGTGGGAGCGGCGCCGCGGGTGTTCCGGTTCGTGAGTCAGGCTTCCGAACCCTCCTCTCTCTGCGGGGAGGGTTCGGGGGCCGGCGCGCTACGGCAGGTGCCGCCGCATCGTGTCCATCCAGTAGCGGTGCTGGATCGCGAACAGGCCCTCGTCCTCGGTCTTGGCGCCGCTCAGCAGCGGCTTCAGCCCGATCGCCCGCGCGCCCTCGTCCGCCCCCTCGATCCAGTGCTTGGCGCCGCGGCAGAGGTCGTTCCACTGCGCCGCGCGGCCGCGATAGCCGATCTGGCAGGCGCGGAACTCTTCGAGGTCGTCCGGGGTCGCCATGCCGCTGGCGTTGAAGAAATCCTCGTACTGGCGGATGCGCCGGGCCCGGGCCTCCGGCGCCTCGCCCTTCGGGGCGATGCAGTAGATCGTCACCTCGGTCTTATCGACGGCGATCGGCCGGTAGGTCCGGATCTGCGACGAGAACTGGTCCATCAGGTAGACGTTCGGGTAGAGGCAGAGATTGCGCGACCGGTTGATCATCCAGTCGGCCATCGCCTGCCCGTGCTGCTCCGCCAGCTCGCCGCGACGGTCCCAGTTCGGCCGGTCCTCCGGGTTGGCCCAGGTGGTCCAGAGCAGGAGGTGGCCGTGCTCGAACGAGTAGAAGCCGCCGCCTTGCTTGGCCCAGCCGCCCGCATCCATGGCGCGGGTCTTGTCGACGACGTGCGATTCCTTGCGCCGGCTGGTGGTGGCGGCGTAGTTCCAGTGCGTCGCGCTGACATGGTAGCCGTCGGCGCCGTTCTCGGTCTGGAGCTTCCAGTTGCCGTCGAAGACGTAGGTGGAGGAGCCGCGCAGGACCTCGAGCCCGTCCGGCGACTGGTCGACGATCATGTCGATGATCCGCGTCGCCTCGCCGAGATGCTCGGTCAGCGGCTTCACGTCGGGGTTGAGGCTGCCGAACAGGAAGCCGCGATAGTTCTCGAACCGCGCCACCTTGGTCAGGTCGTGCGAGCCGTCGCGGTTGAAGCTCTCGGGATAGCCGGCATTCTCCGGATCCTTGACCTTCAGGAGCTTGCCGCCGTTGCTGAAGGTCCAGCCGTGGAACGGGCAGGTGAAGGTCGCCTTGTTGCCGCGCTTGTGCCGGCACACCATCGCGCCGCGATGGCTGCAGGCATTGACGAAGGCCTGCAACTCGCCCTTGCGGCTGCGGGTGATGACCACCGGCTGGCGGCCCATGAAGGTGGTGAAGTAGTCGTTCGGGTTCGGGATCTGGCTCTCATGGGCCATGTAGATCCAGTTACCCTCGAAGATGTGCTGCATCTCCAATTCGAAGATATCGGGATCGGTGAAGATGTCGCGCCGGCACCGGTACACGCCGGTCTCCGGGTTCTCCTCGACCGCGGTCTCGACGACGTGATGCAGATCTTCCAGCATGATCTTCTCCCTGCCGCGCCGGCTGTTTCGGGACGAGAGGGATCGTTGCCGGTCCACGCGCTGGGCGGGCCGGATCGGATCGTGCTCTCGTCTTGCGCAGGGTGGCGTGGTCTCGGGAGAGTCTCGTCCCGGGCCCCGCTCGCGCCCTGAGCGTTTCCTCTTTTTTCAGTTCTAAGGAAGCGGCATAACGAGGTCCAAGACCGATTGGGAACAAAACCATTCCTGGCAGGAATGATTGGGGAGGAATGATTGGAGCTGCGCCACCTGCGCTACTTCGTGGCCGTCGCCCGCGCGCAGAGCTTCACCCGTGCGGCGGAGGCAATGCACGTCGCCCAGCCGGCCCTGAGCAAGCAGGTGCAGCAATTCGAGGAGGAGTTCGGCCTGGAGCTGATCGAGCGCGGCTCGCGGCCGGTGCGGCTGACCGAGCCGGGCCGGGTGATCTACGAGCAGGCGCTCCAGATCCTGGAGCGGGTCGACGACCTGCGCGAGACCGGCCGGCGCCTGCGCGTCGCCGAGCGCAACAGCTTCCGGGTCGGCTTCGTCGCCTCGACCCTGTACGGCCGCCTGCCGGAGATCCTGCGCGGCTACCGGATGAAGCGCCCGGACGTCGACCTGACCCTGCTCGAGCTCCTGACGCTCGAACAGATCGCGGCGCTGAAGGAGGGCCGGATCGATGTCGGCTTCGGCCGGGTCGAGATCGAGGACCCGGCGATCGAACGCGTCCTCTTGCGCAATGAGAAATTGATCGTAGCCGTGCCGATGGCCTGGGATTCCGAGCGCCCGCCGGGCCCGCTGAAGCTGCACGACCTCGCCGACACGGCGCTGATCCTCTACCCGAAGAGCGCGCGGCCCAACAACGCCGACCGCATCCTGGCGCTCTTTCGCGAGCACGGCGTGCGTCCGCCGGTGATCCACGAGGTGCGCGAGCTCCAGACCGCGCTCGGCCTCGTGGCGGCGGAAGCCGGTCTCTGCGTGGTCCCCGCCTCGATCGAGCGCCTGCGCCGCGACGGCGTCGCCTACCGGCCCCTCGACGAGGACCGGGCGCTGATCCCGGTCATCATGAGCTACCGCAAGAACGACCCCTCCCCGGAGATCGGCCTGATCCTGCAATGCGTGAAGGAGGATTATCAGCGGGAGGGATTGCGGTTCGGCGTGTGAGGCCCCCGCCCTCGCCGAGATGTGACGGCCGGGCAGCCGCGGCGGAGCCTCCGCCGGCATTCGCGCCCCTGTCGGACGGCCGCGCCCCGCGCCATCTCGGGAGAGGGCCGAGGTCCGGCGCCCCACTCCATCCCGTCCGGAGGGACGATGCCCGATCTGTTCAGCCCGTTCACCCTCAAGGACGTGACCCTGCGCAACCGCATCGTCATGTCGCCGATGACGATGTACCGCTCGCCGCCGGACGGCACGGTGACGGATTTCCACCTGATGCTGGTCGGCTCGCGGGCCGCGGGCGGGTTCGGGCTGGTCTTTCCCGAGCAGATCGCGATCCAGCCCGACGGGCGCACGTCCACGTCCTGCGCCGGCCTGTGGGACGACGCGCAGATCGAGGGGCTGGCGCGCATCAACCGCCTCGTCAAGGACATGGGCGCGGTGCCGGCGATCCAGCTCGGCCATACCGGGCGGAAGGGCAGCGAGAACCGCCCCTGGGACGACCCGCGCCGGCAATACGCCCCCGATCACCCGCAGGGCTGGCAGGTGCGCGGGCCCTCCGCCCTGCCCTATGGCGGCCGCTTCGCCCATCCGGTGCAGGAGATGTCGGTGGCGGAGATCGGGGCGGTCCATGCCGATTACGCGGCGGCCGCGCGCCGCGCCGCCGCGGCGGGGTTCGAGTGGCTCGAACTGCATTTCGCCCATGGCTATCTCGGCGCGAGCTTCTTCTCGCCGCTGGCGAACAAGCGGACGGACGCCTATGGCGGCGCGCTCGAGAACCGGGTGCGCTTCCATCTCGAGGCGATCGACGCCGTCAGGGCGGTCTGGCCGGAGCGGCTGCCGCTGACGATGCGCCTCGGCTCCGACGACCTGCACCCGGAGGGCGTCCAGTTCGACGAGTCCGTCGCCGCCATCGGGCTGATGAAGGAGCGCGGGCTCGACCTCGCCGACCTCTCGGTCGGGCTCAACACCGACGACATGCGCGCGCCGCCGTTCAAGGACCTCGCCTTCATGGTCGAGCGCGGCGCCCGCGTGCGGCGCGAATGCGGCCTGCCCGTCGGCGTGAGCTGGAATCTCGGCGTCCCCGCCGAGGCCGACCGGGTCGTCCGGGACGAACTCGTCGATCTGGTCTTCCTGGGGCGGCCGGCGCTCGCCAACCCGCACTGGCCGGTCTGGGCGGCGCGGGAGCTCGGCCACCCCGACCCGTTCTCCCTGGTGCCGGAGGACTGGGCGTGGTGGCTGCGCAACTTCCGCGCCAGCCCCGACGCCATCGGCTGGCCGCCGGCGCCACCCCGGTGACGACAAACGGTCTCGGCTTGCCGGTTTTTCCTCACCGGCAGCACCGTGCTATCGCATTAAGCGTTGCAGAGTGGATCGCCCCCGCGATCTCATGCGACGGGCAGGCCGGGCCGGCGCAGTCTGAACAGCTTCCCGCCGGACCCTGGCCTGCCGCGATGCCGGTACCCCGGCATGGCCGGGTCCGAGCCGGTCATGCGACGTCCGATCGGTCGCTCGGCGATTGCTGGCCGATCGCGTTCGCCGTGCGGACGTCGGCTTCGCTCGAGCATGTGGAGCCTCCGGCTCCCCCCCGCGGGCTGGTGAGACGCAGTCCGGAAGGGATCGTCCGGACTTCGCATCAGCCGTCGAGTTCCTGACGGTCCGGGTCGCAGGTCGCCTCCAGGCTCAGCGTGACGGTACAGAGCCGCGTCCCCCGTTCGTCGCGGACATAGGCCGCGAAGCGGCGCCGGCCGTCGTGCGGGGGCGCCTCCCGGCCGATATCGGGCAGGGCCGCGATCGCCGCGTCGCGGGCGGCCTCGACGCTCGGATACTCGTCCCCGTCGTCGTCCGGCAGGGATTGGTCGCCATCCTGGTAGTCGATGAAGAAGCGGGGCATCGCGAAGGGGATCCGGGCGGGACGTGGCATCTCCGGGGCTGGAAACCCCGACCGGGGCGAAGGTTGCAGGAGACCGCGATCGATTGTGGGTTTCCTGCGGCAACCCCATGCAGCCGGACGAATATCCCGCCGTTTGTGCACAATTGCACAGACAGCCCGGCAAGCGCTGCGCTAGGAGGGAGAGCAAGCCTCGCCCCCGAACCCCGCGGCCGATGATCCCCGACGACGCCCCCCTCCTGATCGGCAACCTCCTCCTCGGCGCCCTGCAGCCTCGGGACCGCGCCCTCCTGGCGCCGCACCTGGAGGCGCGGGAGTGCCGGCGCGGCGAGGTGCTGTTCGAGGCCGGGGAGGACGTCTCGTTCATCTCCTTTCCGACCGGATCGACCGTGGCGGCCCTGGTGATCGCCATGCGGGACGGCCGCACGGTCGAGGTGGCGACGGTCGGGCACGAGGGTGCGATCGGCGGCGTGGTCAGCCAGGGCTCGCTGCCGGCCTTCAGCCGCGCCGTCGTGCAGATCGCCGGGCCGGTCCTGCGCCTGGAGACGCAGCGCCTGCAGGAGACGAAGGCCGCCTCCCCCGCCCTGCGCAACCTGTTCACCCGCTACGCGGATTGCCTCCTCGCGCAGGTCCTCCAGGCGGTGGCCTGCAACGCCCTGCACCCGATCGAGGAGCGCTGCGCCCGCTGGATCCTCGGCCTGCAGGACCGGCTCGACAGCGAGGTGCTGCCGATCACCCACGAGCTGCTGGCCGACCTGCTCGGGGTCCAGCGCTCCTACCTGACCCGCACGCTCAAGAGCCTGCAGCAGCAGGACCTGATCCAGGTCCGCCGCGGGCGCATCGTCGTCTGCAATCGCGCCGCGCTGGAGGCGAAGGCCTGCGAGTGCCACGGTGCCGTCAAGCGGCATTTCGAGACCGTGCTCGGCGCCCTGTGCGGCCCGTCGGCCCCGCCGGTCGCGCTGAGCCCGACCCGCCGTCGGGCGTTCTGAGGAGCTTCGTCGGCACCCGCCATGGCACAGGATTTCGGCATCAGGGATTCAGACGCGATGGACCCCGAGGCGAGGATGCCGGAGGCGGCGGACCGGGTAACCGCCGAGCAGGAGCGCCTGCGCGCCCTCCACCGCTACCAGATCCTCGATACGCCGCGCGAGGAGGAGTTCGACGGCATCGCGCTCCTCGCCGCCGAGATCTGCGGGACCGCGATCGCGGTGGTCAACCTGATCGGCGACGGGCGGCAGTTCTTCAAGGCCGAGATCGGGCTCGGCGTGCGCGAGACGCCGCTGGAGAGTGCGTTCTGCCGCCAGGCGCTCCTGGAGCAGGACTTCCTGTCCGTGCCCGACGCCACGCAGGATCCCCGCTTCGCCGACAATCCGCTGGTGACCGGTGGCCCGGGCCTGCGCTTCTATGCCGGCGCCCTGCTCAAGACCCCGGACGGGCTGCCCATCGGCACCGTCTGCGTGCTCGACACGGTGCCCCGCACCTTGAGCGAGCGCCAGCAGGCGAGCCTCAGGCACCTGGCGCGCCAGACCATGACGCAGCTGGAGCTGCGCCGCACCTTGCGCGAGCAGCGGGCCGAGCGGGAGCTGCAAGACCGCATCCTGGACAGCGCGACCGACTACGCGATCGTCGCCACCGATCGCCACGGCCGGATCACGCGCTGGAACGAGGGCGCCGTGCGCATCCTCGGCTGGACCGCGTCCGAGATGCTCGGCCGGCCCGCCGCCACGGTCTTCACGCCCGAGGACCGGGCCGGGGGGCAGCCCGAGATCGAGATGAACCTCGCCCTCGCCCGCGGCCGCGCCCCGGCCGAGCGCTGGTACCTGCGAAAGAGCGGCGAGCGGTTCTGGGCGCAGGGCGAGACGATGCCGCTGACGGCCGAGGACGGGACGACGCAGGGCTTCCTGAAGATCCTGCGCGACCGCAGCCAGCACCGGGCGCAGGCCGCCGCCCGCGACGCCGACGAGCGGCGGTTCCGCTCGCTCGTCGAGGTCAGCCCGCAAGTGGTCTGGTTCGGCGATGCCGACGGCACCGTCACCTACTGCAACGCCTACTGGTTCGACTATACCGGCCTGCCCCCCGGGGACACCGGCGAGGCGAGCTGGACGAGTGCGATCCACCCGGATCACCGCGAGCGCATCCGCGCGGCCTGGTTCGCGGCGGCCCGGTCCGGGACCCGCTTCGAGATGGAATTTCCGTTGCGCCGGGCGGATGGCGAGTACCGCTGGTTCCTCTCGCGCGGCCGGCCGGTCGCGGACGGCGACGGGCGGATCCTGAGCTGGATCGGCATCGCCCTCGACATCCACGAGCGCAAGCGGGCCGAGGGACGCTTCCAGGTCCTGACCACGCTCTCGCCCGCGACCATCTGGTTCGGCGATCCCGATGGCGGCGTCAGCTACGTCAACGACCGCTGGTACGAGTACAGCGGCCAGACGCCGGACGAGGCCCTGCCGGTGGGTTGGGCCGAGGCGGTCCACCCGGATGACCGGCCCGCGCTGATGGCCGCCTGGGACGAGGCCCGCGCCCGTGGCACCCCGTACGACACCGAGGCGCGCCTGCGCCGCCGTGACGGGGCCTATCGCTGGTTCTCGCTGCGGGCCGCCCCCTTGCGCGACGAGGCCGGCACGGTCGTCGGCTGGCTCGGCAGCAACAGCGACATCCACGACCGTCGCCGCACCGAGGAGGACCTGCGCAAGACCCAGGACCTCCTGCGCCTCGCCACCGAGGCCACCAGCCTCGGCATCTTCGACTACAACCTCGCCACCGGCGACGTGCACTGGGACGCTCCCATGCGGGCCGCGTTCGGGCTCCCGCTCGACGCGCCGGTGAGCTACGCGACCTTCCTGGCCGGGCTGCACCCGGAGGACCGGGCGCGGACGGACGCGGCCGTCCAGGCCGCCCTCGACCCGGCGGGCCCCGGCCGCTTCGACATCGAGTACCGCACCGTCGGGCTCGCGGACGGGATCGAGCGCTGGCTCGCCGCCAAGGGCCGGACGATCGTCGAGCAGGGGCGCGCGATGCGCTTCGTCGGCACCGCGCGGGACATCACCGCCGGGCGACGGGCCGACCGGGAGCTGCGCGAGACCGAGGAGCGCTACCGCCTGGCGGCGCAGGCGACCAACGACGCGATCTGGGACTGGGACCTGACCAGCGACCACATCCGCTGGAACGAGGCGGTGCAGACCCTGTTCGGCTACGCCGCCGCGGAAGTGGGCCCGAGCGGGGCGTGGTGGAAGGCGCAGATCCATCCCGACGACCGCGTGCGGGTGACGGCCGGCATCCACGCGGTGATCGACGGGACCGGCGAGCACTGGAACGACGAGTACCGCTTCCTGCGCGCCGACGGCACCTATGCCGACATCCTCGACCGCGGTTACGTCCTGCGGGACGGGCGCGGCCGCGCGATGCGGATGATCGGCGCCATGCTCGACATCACCGCCCGCAAGCGCGCCGAGGAGCACCAGCGCCTGCTGACGGGCGAGTTGCAGCACCGGGTGAAGAACACGCTCGCCCTGGTCCAGGCGATCGCCAGCCAGACCCTGCGCGGCGCCCGGGACGTCGACGAGATGCGGGAGGCCTTCGCGTCCCGGCTGATCTCGCTCGGGCGGGCGCACGACATCCTGACCCAGGCGAGCTGGACCGCCGCACCGATCCTCGACGTGGTCGAGGGCGCGCTGAGCGTGCACCAACCCGCCGGGCCGGTCCGGATCCGGATGAGCGGCCCGAACGTGCGGCTCGCCGCCAAGCCCGCCCTGTCGCTGGCGCTGGCCCTGCACGAGCTCGCCACCAACGCCTTCAAGTACGGGGCGCTCTCGAACGAGACCGGCCTCGTCGACGTCCGCTGGCACGTGGTGCACGGCGCCGGCGAGACCCGCTTCAGCCTGACCTGGTCCGAGCAGGGCGGCCCGCCGATCCTGACCCCGCCGCAGCGCAAGGGATTCGGCTCGCGGCTGATCGAGCGCAGCTTCGCGGCCGAGGTCGACGGCGAGGTGACGCTGACCTACGCCCCCGCGGGCCTCGTCTGCCGCCTGGAGGCGGCCCTGTCCTCGATGCAGGAGCAGCGCAGCGAGGCGGCCGCGTGAGCCGTCGCGGCGCCCGGGGACACCCCTCCCGTCACACCCGCCGCGGCAGCAGGAAGGCGAAGAGGCCGATCGCCGGCAGGTAGGCGCAGAGGCGGAACACCTCGACGATGCCGAGCCGGTCGGCCAGCAGGCCGAGCCCGCCCGCCGCGAGGCCGCCGAGCCCGAACGAGAGGCCGTAGAACAGGCCGCCGACCAGGCCGACCCGGTGCGGCACGAGATCGATCGCGTAGATCAGGATCGACGAGAAGGCGCTCGCCATGATGAAGCTGGCGAGCATGCCGAGGATGCCGGTCCAGACCAGATCCGCATGCGGCAGCAGGAGCGCGAGCGGCAGCGGGCCGAGGATCGAGATCCAGATCACGCGGTCGCGCCCGATCCGGTCGCCCAGCATGCCGCCCAGGATCACCCCGGCCGCGCCGACGACCAGGAAGCCGAACAGCATGAGCTGCGAGACCTGCACGCTCACCCCGAACCGCTCGATCAGGTAGAACGTGTAGTAGGAGGTGAAGCTCGCCTGGTAGGCGTTCTTCGACATCAGGAGCAGGATCAGGACCGTCATCGCGAAGGCGACGCGGCCCGCCGGCATCCCGGGCGCCCGCCCCTCCGCGGCCTTCGCGCCGGTCGCCGCGTGGCGGCGCCGCGTCCTGAGAGACAGCGAGACGGTCCAGGACATCAGCAGCATCGCGACGATCGCGATGCCGGAGAACCAGGACAGACTCGCCTGCCCGTTCGGGACCACGATGGCGGCGGCGAGCAGCGGACCGATCGCGTAGCCGACATGGCCGCCGATCTGGAACACGCCCTGCGCCAGGCCCTGCCGGCCGGCCGCGGCCTGGCGGGCCATCCGCGTCGCCTCCGGGTGGAACACCGCGGAGCCGGTGCCGACGAGGGCGGCCGCCGCCAGGACCATGCCGTAATTCGACGCGAAGGCGAGGCCGAGGATCCCGGCCAGCGTCGCCCCCATGCCGGCCACCATCGCGTGCGGCCAGGGCCGGCGGTCGGTCACGTAGCCGAGGAGCGGCTGCAGCAGGGAGGACGTGACCTGGAAGGCCAGGGTGATGGGGCCGATTTGCGCGAAATCGAGGCGGTAGGCGTCCTTCACCAGCGGGTAGATCGCCGGGATCATCGATTGCAGCGTGTCGTTCAGCAGATGCGAGACGCTGAGCGCCACCAGCACCGGCATCACGGGGCGGGCGGCGGACTGAACGAGGGAGGCGGAGGTCATGGGCGAGCCTATCGACGCCGCGCGCGACCGGTCAACCGACAGGTCCGCGCGGCTGCGACGGCCCGGGCCGCTCTCCCGAGCGGCCCGGGCGCGGGCTCCTAGCCGGCCGCCTCGACGGCGGGGCGGGTCACGATCGGCGGCGTCTGCTGGTGCTGCACCACGCGCCACTTGTCGTGGGCGAGCCGCCGGTAGGTCGAGGTGCAATGGGCCTCGTAGGCCTCGTCGCCCCGCGATGCCCTCGCGTGGTAGGCGATGACGATCAGGCCTTCCTGCGGCCGCGCGATCTGCTCCTGCGCGATCTCGATCGTCGACCAGCGCGGCGTATGAGCCACCGCCTCGATGGCCTGCTTCCCGCTCATGACGTAGGGCGGTTGCGGCAGCACCATCAGGCACTCGTCGTCGACGAGTTCCCGGTAATGGTCGGCGTCACCCGTCCAGAGACCCTTTTCGAAAGACCATACCCGATCGTCGTCCATCGCGTGCTCCTCATGCCGCCGTGTTGAGCCGTCTTGTCTTGCCGTCTTGCGCCAGAGAAGATCGCAGGATCGGGATCGTTCCCGGTGCGGCGATGCGGCCGTTCGTGAGGACGCCGTCGTTCCGGCGGACGGTCTTCGTTGCCGCCGGCCCGATGAACGCCCCTCACCGGCTTGACAGGAGAACGATCCCCCGTTTCATCGCTGTCGACGGTACGGGAGGCCGGCCCCATCGAGAGGCCGGCCAAGAAGAGGCCGGCCAGAGGGAACGCCATGCTGAAGACCATCGACCCGCTGCTCAACGGGCAGCTCCTCGCCCTCCTCGACGACATGGGCCACGGCGACGAGATCGTCATCGCCGACGCCAACTTCCCCTCCGCCAGCAACGCCCGGCGGCTGTTGGACATGCCCGGCACGACGGCCCCTGCCCTCCTCGACGCGATCCTGTCGCTCCTGCCCCTCGACGACTTCGTCGGGAGCCCGATGGCGGTGATGCAGGCCCCGCCCGAGACCCGCCCGCTCTACGACGGCTACCAGGCCAGTGCCGACCGCGCCGAGGGCCGGCCGATCAGCATCACCGAGATGCCGGTCAAGGATTTCTACGCCCGCACCCGGGACGCCTATGCGGTGGTCCGCAGCGGCGAGCGGCGCCTCTACGCCAACATCCTCCTGCGCAAGGGGGTGATCTACCCGTGAGCGAGGCGATCGACAGCCACCAGCACTTCTGGCGGGTGGCGCGGGGCGATTACGGCTGGATGGGCGAGCACGTCGCGCCCCTGCTTCGCGACTTCATGCCGGACGACCTCGAGCCCCTGCTGCGCCGGGCCGGCATCGGCCGCACCATCCTGGTCCAGGCGGCGCCGACCGAGGCCGAGACCGACTTCATGCTCGATCTCGCCGCCCGGACCGATTACGTCGCCGGAATCGTCGGCTGGCTCGACATGGAATCCGACGCCTTCCCGGAGCGCCTGGCCCATTACCGGCGGAACCCGCTCTTCGTGGGCCTGCGCCCGATGCTGCAGGATCTCGACGACGACCGCTTCATCCTGCGCCCCCGCGTCCTCGACAACCTGCGGCGCGTGGCCGAGAGCGGGCTGGCCTTCGACATCCTGGCCCTCCCCCGCCACCTGCCGCACGTCGCCGAGGCCCTGGCCCGGGTGCCGGCCCTGCGCGCCGTGCTCGACCACCTGGGAAAGCCCCCGGTTGCAACGGGCGGGCTCGATCCCTGGCGGGCCGACGTCGCGGCCCTGGCGGCGTTCCCGGCCGTGTCCTGCAAGGTCTCGGGGCTCGTCACCGAGGCGCGGGCGGAGTGGGCCCTTCAGGATCTCGCGCCTTTCATCGACCACGTCGCGGACGCCTTCGGCGAGGACCGGCTGCTGTTCGGCTCGGACTGGCCGGTCTCGACTCTCGCGGCGACCTACGGCGAGGTTGCCCATGCCGCCCGGGCGCTCCTCGGCACCCGCTTCGGCCCGGAGGCGATGGCCAAGGTTTTCGGCGGGAATGCGCGGCGCTTCTACCGGCTGTCGGCCTGACGCCACGCCCCGTCCTGGCAAGGCGGTCCCGGTCCGGAACGATGCCGATCGCATCGCCCGGCCCTTGAACGCGGTGCGTGCAGGCCCATTTCAATACACGCTGGCAGCGGAGGCCGGGCAGGTCCCCTGCCCCGTTGTCCGGTCGCCGGGGCCGAACCCTCCGGGCTTCGGGCGTGTTGACAGGCGAGCCGGCTACCCTTAGACAGCCGCTCACCGACGGGGCGCCGAGACGAACGGCCCGCTCCGACGAACCTTCCCAGAGACGACGAAGCAAGGGCCGGGGCAACCCGGCGCTGCTTTCTGTTCTCGGAAGGTCGAGATCGGGCTTCAGGCCCGATCAGCTCTTTGACAAGTTCATACGAGAAAGAGAAGCGTGGACGGCGTCGTCCCTGCGGATCCTGCCTCTGGGTGGGATCGTGAGTAGGATGATGCTGGTCTTAACGTTTCGGTGCTCACACGATTGGTGGAAACGCCGATCGGTTGTGAGCCTCCGTTTTAGTTGTGATCAGCTTTGATCAGCTCTTCAACTTGAGAGTTTGATCCTGGCTCAGAGCGAACGCTGGCGGCAGGCTTAACACATGCAAGTCGAGCGGGCCCTTCGGGGTCAGCGGCAGACGGGTGAGTAACGCGTGGGAACGTGCCCTTCGGTTCGGAATAACTCAGGGAAACTTGAGCTAATACCGGATACGCCCTTATGGGGAAAGGCTTGACTGCCGAAGGATCGGCCCGCGTCTGATTAGCTGGTTGGTGAGGTTATGGCTCACCAAGGCGACGATCAGTAGCTGGTCTGAGAGGATGATCAGCCACACTGGGACTGAGACACGGCCCAGACTCCTACGGGAGGCAGCAGTGGGGAATATTGGACAATGG
>NZ_JAAKGV010000050.1 GCF_011043735.1 Methylobacterium sp. DB0501
CCGTCGCCCTTTCAGGCGCGAGGCGAGATCTCCCCAGGTAAGAGCACGTTCCGTCCCTGCACGACCGCCGGATCTACGCCGCCTCGCCTTGATCACGAGAGCTTCGCGGCTGTTTGCCCGCTCGCCCTGCTCAGCGTCGCCTTCTATCCGGTTCTTGTTCATCGGCCCGCAGGTGCGCTCCACGCTTCCTCCCCACGGTCGGTCGCCCTTCCGCAGTTGCGCTTCACTTCGCTCGCCGTGACCAGCTCACGGAGGGACTTCCACCCTCAAGAACGCGCCCATGCTGGGCGCACAAACGAGAACGGCGGGTCCCGAGGGGGCCCGCCTTTCTCCCATCGTCGGTTCCTGACACGGCCGTCTCAGGCGGCCGTCCCGCTCAGGCGGCCTTGGCCAGGCTCTCGAACAGGCCGCGCCCGTCGGTGCCGCCGACGAGACCTTCGACGAAGTTCTCCGGGTGCGGCATCAACCCGAGGACGTTGCGGGTCTCGGAATAGATCCCGGCGATCGAGTTGAGCGAGCCGTTGCGGTTGGCCTCGACCGTGAGCCCGCCGGCTTCGTCGCAGTAGCGGAACGCCACCCGGCCCTCGCCCTCGATCCGCGCCAGCGTCTCGGGATCGGCGAAATAGTTGCCCTCGCCGTGGGCGATGCAGACGTCGATCACCTGGTGCCGGGTGTAGGCCCGGGTGAAGGCGGTGTCGGCGCGCTCGACCCGCAGGGTCTGCCGGTGGCAGAGGAAGCGGCGGTTGACGTTGCGCATCAGCACGCCCGGCAGCAGGCCGGACTCGCACAGGATCTGGAAGCCGTTGCAGATGCCGAGCACCAGGCCGCCCCGGGCGGCATGCGCCCGCACCGCGTCCATGGCGTGGGCGCGCCCCGCGATGGCGCCGCAGCGCAGGTAATCGCCGTAGGAGAAGCCGCCGGGCAGGACCGCGAGGTCGGTGCCGGCGGGCAGGTCCGTCTCGGTGTGCCACACCGCGGTCACCTCGGCGCCGGACAGCCGCAGGGCCCGGGCGACGTCGGCGTCGCGGTTCGAGCCCGGGAAGACGACGATGGCGGCCTTCATCGGGCGATCTCGACGCGGTAGTTCTCGACCACGGTGTTGGCGAGCAGCCGGTCGCAGGCGGCCTTCACGGTCGCCTCGGCGGCGGCCTCGTCGGCGGCCTCGACCTCGACCTCGAAGAACTTGCCCTGGCGCACGCCGGCGATGCCGGAGATGCCGAGCGAGCGCAGCGCGCCTTCGATCGCCTTGCCCTGGGGGTCGAGGACGCCGGTCTTCAAGGTGACGGTGACGCGCGCTTTCATCGGCCAGACCTTCGACAGCGGAGGGCTACTTTCAGGCTCCCGATAGTGCGGAACGGGCGCCGAGGCAACGTCGGGCGGGGAACTCGTGCGAGCGTGGACGCGCGCATTGATCTTTGTTGGTAGGATTCTAATACTGAGATCGGGCGGCAGGCATCGCGAGACGGACGAGCCCGCCTCGCGCGAGGGCGGCTTGAGGCAGGGCGGCCCGGCACAAGCCGGTTGGGCGCGAAGTCGGCTCGGCGCAAGCCGATTTGGCGGGGACAGCCCGGGGTTCAGGGGTAGGTCATGTCGGACGCCGATGACGCGTTCATTCGTCAAGCATTCGACCTGATCGACGGCCTCGACGGCCTCTCGGACCCGCTCGACGTGCAGACAGCGATCTTCGACCTCGTCGCCCGCTGCGGGTTTTCGTATTTCGCGATCACCCGCCTGCCGCAGCCGGGCGAGCGGCTCGGCCCGAACCTGCTGCTCAGCGTCTGGCCGGACGGGTGGCTGTCGCATTACGACCGAGTCGGCCATTACCGCCACGACCCGGTGGTGCGGCACTGCCTGCGCACCACCGAGCCCTTCGCCTGGAACGAGGTGCCCCCCGAGCCGGACGCCGCCCCCCGGTCCCGCCGGGTGATGGAGGAGGCGCGCGAGCACGGCATGGGCGCCGGCTACTGCGTGCCGATCTACGATGCCCACGGATTCCAGGGCGGGATCTCGATGGCCGGCGAGCGGATCGAGCTGCCGTCCCGGGTGCGCCGCGCCGTCCACCTGCTCGGGCTCTACGCCTGGTCGGCAGCGGCCCGCACCACGATTCGCCAGCGCAAGTCGGCCGGCCGCCTCCTGAGCGCCCGCGAGCGGGACGTCCTGTCCTACGCCGCGCAGGGGCGCACCCGCGAGGAGACCGCCGACATCCTCGGCGTCTCGGTCGAGACCGTCGCCACCCACCTGCGCAACGCCCGCGGCAAGATCGGCACCCGCAACACCACCCACACGGTGATCGAGGCCCTGCGCCTGCGCGAGATCGTCCTCTAGACAAAACGTTTCTCGACCACGTTTCCCCGCCGGGCCGCCATCTGGCCAAATCCGCATCGCGGCTGCGCCATTTGCGCGCGTCGGCCTCGCCCTACCGGTTTTCGGGGATACCGGGACGTCCGCTCCTCTGGCCTTACTCACTGGGTGCATCGGGGCCGGACCGGGGAACGCCATCGCATGATCCGCCTCCACGTCATCGACCGGGCGAATCGCGGCCTCTATGCGGACGCGCTCGCGCAGCACCATGACCTGCGGCGGGCCGCCTTCGAAGAGGGCGGCGGCCGGGCGCTGTGCGCCGTCGACGCCGCCGGGCGCGACCGCTTCGACACCGGGGCCACGCGCTACCTCGTGGCGATCGACGGCGACGGGCAGGTCGTGGGCTGTACGCGACTGCTGCCCTCCGACGGGCCGACGCCGCTGAGCGAGGTCTTCCCGCATCTCGCCGAGATTCGCGGCGTCGCCCGCGGACCCGACACCTGGGAATCCACCGGGTTCCTCGCCTGCGCGCGCTACCGCCGGGAGCGGCCGCTGTCGCAGCCGGCCGGCATCGTGGCGGCGGGCCTGATCGAGCATTGCCTGGAGCAGGCGATCCCGCACCTGAATCTCGTCGCCGAGACCGCCCGGATCCCCCAGATGGCGGAGTTCGGCTGGCGCCCGAGGCCGCTGGGCCTGCCGATCGCCCACGAGGGCGTCTCGCTCTGCGCCGTCCGGATCGCGGCGAGCCGGGAGGCCCTGGAGGAGACGCGGGCGGCCTACGGCATCGTCGCCTCGGTCCTGGCGCGAACCCATCCCCCGACCCCGCCCGACCGTGCCCGGTCACCGGACCGCGCGCGGTCCGGGCGCGGCCTGGCAGCCTGAGGCCGCAGCGATGACGCAGCATGACGGCACCCGCCTCTCCCCCCAGGCCTTGCGCCAAGCCGCACGCCAAGCCGCCCGCAAAGCTGCCCGGCAGGCCTCCCGTCAGGTCTCGGGCCAGGCCTCTTGCGTCGTGCGGTCGCCCGTTGGGACCCGCGCCGCGGCCGACCACATGGCCGAGCACCTGATCGAGGCCTACCGGTACGCCGCAGAATGCGAAGATCCGGTCGCCCGCGACCTGATCCGGCTCGCGCTCTGGCATGTCGGCCGCACCTACCCGCCCTCCGGCCTGACGCCGGCGCCGGAGGAGCAATGGTCGTGACCCTCGACCCCTCCCATCCGCTGCCGGATCCCGCCGCCGGCTCCCGCGCCCCTCGCGCGCCGGCCCCTTCCCCGACCCGTTCCGCATTCGACCAGGCACGCATCATGGCGCCCGCTTTCCATACCCCCCTGTCGCCGTCCGGCCTGTCACAGGCCGCCCGGGCGGAGATCCAGGCCCTGCGGCTGGCCGCCGGCATCCTCGACCTGCAGCACAGCGCGAGTCCGCAGATCCGCGACCTGCCCTCCGTGCAGGCGATGATCCGCGCCGCCGCGGCGGTGTTCGACGAGTTGGGCTTCGGCGAGGAGGCCGAGGTCGACCGGGCGATGTCGTCCTGACGGAACGCGCGCTGCGGCCGGGACGGGCGGCGCCGGTCCAAGGCCGCGCCTCTTCGCCTTACGGCCCCGCCCGGTCCGCCGCCAGCCGCTCCGCCCTCGCCTTCTCCTCCGGGCTGAGCCCGGCCACCGCCTGGGTCAGCCAGGCATCGGAGAGGCCCTGCGCCCGCGCGGCCATGTCCCAGGCCGCCGCCTCGACGAGGTTTTTCGCGATGCCGCGGCCGCTGGCGTAGAGGCGGGCGACGCGGTTCTGCGCGACGGCGTTGCCCCGGAAGGCGGCGTGGCGGAAATAGCGGGCGGCGCGGGCCTCGTCCTTGGCGACGCCCTCGCCGTTGAACAGCAGGATCGAATACTCGACCTCGCCGGCAAGGTCGCCGTTATCGGCGGCGCGGCGGAACCACTCGGCCGCCCTGGCGGGATCCTTCGGCAGGCCGCGGCCCTGCAGGTAGAGCACGCCCAGCGCGTGCTGGGCCGGGGCCAGCTCCTGGTGGGCGGCCTGGCGCAGCAGGTCGGCCGCCCGGGTCAGGTCCGCCGGCACGCCGGTGCCGATCAGGATCAGGGCGAGGTTGTAGCTCGCGGTGGCATCGGCCCGGGCGGCGGCCTTCTCCAGAAGGGCCCGGCCGGCAGCCTGGTCCTTCGGAAGGCCGCGGCCCTCGATCTGCATCATGCCGAGGGTCGCCGCGGCGTGCGGATCGCCGAGATTGGCGGCGAGCCGGTACCATTCGGCCGCCCGCGCGGGATCCTGGCGCACGCCGAGGCCCTGGCTGTAGAGTTCCGCCAGCAGCGTCATGGCGGGGAAATCGGTCTTGTTGGTCTCGAGGCGCTTCGTCGCCTCCTTGAACGCCGTGACGTAGAAGCCGCGCTGGTAGGCGCCGTAGGCGAGGTCGGCGTTCGGGTCCTTCGAGGGGGCCGGCGGCAGCGAGGCCGCGCCCGGCAGGGTCTTGTTGGGCGCCCCGAAGGTCTGCACGCCCGGCAGGGTCGGCGCGGGCGCGATCGGCGCCGCCGGCGCGGGGGTCGTCGACTTGGCGGCGGCCGGCCCGGCCGCCAGGCTCACGGCACCCATGGCCGCGAGGCCCGAGGCCCGGAGGAGCGTCAGGGGCGCGAGGCGGGTTCGGCGCATCCTCACCCCTCCCCGGCCGGGCGGTCCTGGATCAGCCGCTGCGCCTCGGCCACCGCGGCCTCGCCCCCCTCCCCGGCCCAGAGGACGGGATCGAGGCCGATGAACTCGGCCCCGGTGGCGACGAGGTCCGGAACCGCCGCGAGGTCGCGGGCGAGCGCGATGCAGGGCGTCTCGAAGATCTCGACCCACCAGGTCAGCCGCGCCACGAGGTCGTCGAGGGACAGCTTCGCCTCGTCGCCGAACAGGACGTAATCCGCGCCGGCCTCGCCGGCCTCCATGGCGGCGTGCTTGCTGCGCAGGCGCCCGACGCCGAGGATGCGGCCGTCGCGCAGGCGCTCGCGCAAGGAGCGCAGCGGGCTCTCGCCCTCGTCCTCGTCGTCCTCCTCGTCGCCGGCCTCCGCCGGGCCTTCCGCTTCCGGCCGGTCCTCCGCCCCGTAATTCGCCGGGACGTGGACGCCGTCGGCACCGCTGCGGGAGGCCACGGTGGCGAGGTCGATGCCCCCGCCGCCGGCCAGCACCAGGGCCGCGCCGGCCTCCTGCACCGCGGGCGCCACCGCCTTGACGGCGTTGACCAGCGCGCGCTCGTCGCCGGGCGGCAGGCGCAGGATCACCGCGGCGACGTCGCCGGCCTTGACCGCGCGCGCCAGGCGCTGGCCGAGGTTCGGGCCGGCCTCGGGGGCCGTGAGGAGGATCAGGCGGGTCTGGGGTTCGGCCATCGGGGTGTTCAGTCGAGCCTGGGATCGGGGCGAAAACGTACGGACAGAGAAGCGCGGGTGAAAAAGCACGGGGCGGACGGCCCTTCGGCCGCCCGCCCTGCTGCCCGGTCAATGGGGCGGCGATGCGGCGCGAGGGGTCCCCGCGCCGCGTCCGCCTTACTCCGCGGCGGCCTTCGACGGGGCGAAGGACGGGTCGAGCTTGCCGGCGGCGTAGCGCTTGGCCATCTCGGACAGGGCGATCGGCCGGATCTTGCCGGCGTTGCCCGCCGTGCCGAACTCCTCGAAGCGCTGCTTGCAGAGCTTCGTCATCGCGTCCATCGCCGGCTTGAGGTACTTGCGCGGGTCGAACTCGGCCTTGTTCTCCTGCAGGACCTTGCGGATCTGGCCAGTCATCGCCATCCGGTTGTCGGTGTCGATGTTGATCTTGCGCACGCCGTGCTTGATGCCGCGCTGGATCTCCTCCACCGGCACGCCCCAGGTCGGCTTCATCTCGCCGCCATACTGGTTGATGATGTCCTGGAGGTCCTGCGGGACCGACGACGAGCCGTGCATCACCAGGTGGGTGTTGGGCAGGCGGCGGTGGATCTCCTCGATCACGTTCATCGCCAGCACCGCGCCGTCGGGCTTGCGGGTGAACTTGTAGGCGCCGTGCGAGGTGCCCATGGCGACCGCGAGCGCGTCGACCTTGGTGGCGGCGACGAATTTCTCGGCTTCCGCCGGGTCGGTCAGGAGCTGGTCGTGCGACAGGGTGCCTTCCGCGCCGTGACCGTCCTCGGCCTCGCCCTGACCGCTCTCGAGCGAGCCGAGCACGCCGAGCTCGCCCTCGACCGAGCAGCCGGCCCAGTGCGCCATCTCGGTCACCTTGCGGGTGATCTCGACGTTGTAGTTGTAGTCCGCCGGGGTCTTGCCGTCGGCCTTGAGCGATCCGTCCATCATCACCGAGGTGAAGCCGTACTGGATCGCGGTGGCGCAGGTCGCCTCGTTGTTCCCGTGATCCAGGTGCATGCAGACCGGGATGTGGGGATAGATCTCGACGAGGCCGTCGATCAGCTTGGCCAGCACGACGTCGTTGGCATAGGCGCGGGCGCCGCGGCTGGCCTGCAGGATCACCGGCGAGTCGGTGGCGTCGGCCGCCGCCATGATGGCGAGGCCCTGTTCCATGTTGTTGATGTTGAAGGCCGGCACCCCGTAGCCGTGCTCGGCGGCGTGGTCGAGGAGCTGCCTGAGCGTGATGCGCGCCATGTCGAAATCCTCCGAGACTGTCACTGTTGCCGCATGATAGCGGACGGGTCGGCGGGCGTCATAGTCCCGCCGACCTGAACGGAACCCTCAAGCTTGCCGACGCAGGGCGTCGACGCCCGGGAGCGGCTTGCCCTCGAGCCACTCCAGGAAGGCGCCGCCGGCGGTCGAGATGTAGGTGAAGTCCGCGGACACGCCGGCATGGTTGAGCGCCGCCACCGTGTCGCCGCCGCCCGCCACCGAGACGAGCTTGCCGGCCTTGGTGCGCTCGGCCGCGTGGCGCGCCGCCGCCACCGTGCCCTGGTCGAAGGGCGCGATCTCGAAGGCGCCGACGGGACCGTTCCACACCAGGGTCCTGGCGTCGTCGATCGCGGCGGAAATCCGGTCGACCGAGAGGCCGCCGATATCGAGGATCATGCCGGTCTCCGGGATCGCGTCGATCCCGTAGGTGTGGTGGGGGGCGCCGGCCTTGAACTCCTCGGCCACCACGCCGTCGACCGGCAGGATGATGGCGCAGTTCTTCTCCCGCGCCGCCTCGATGATCGCCTGCGCGGTGCCGGCGAGGTCGCGCTCGCACAGCGACTTGCCGACGCCGATTCCGGCGGCGTGCAGGAAGGTGTTGGCCATGCCGCCGCCGATCACCAGGGCGTCGACCTTGGCGACGAGGTTCTTCAGGAGGTCGATCTTGGTCGAGACCTTGGAGCCGCCGACGATCGCCACCACCGGCCGGGCCGGGGCCTCGAGGCCCTTGGTCAGCGCGTCGAGCTCGGCCTGCATCAGGCGCCCGGCATAGGCCGGCAGCACGTGGGCGAGGCCCTCCGTCGAGGCGTGGGCCCGGTGGGCGGCCGAGAAGGCCTCGTTGACGTAGACGTCGCCGTTCTCGGCCAGCGCCTTGACGAAGGCGGGGTCGTTCTTCTCCTCGCCGGCGTGGAAGCGGGTGTTCTCCAGCATCAGGACGTCACCGTCCTGGAGCGCCGCCACGGCGGCCGCCGCGGTCTCGCCGACGCAATCCTCCGCGAAGGCGACCGGGCGGCCGAGTTCCTTCGCGGTGGCCTCGGCGATCGGGCGCAAGGACTCGGCGGCGACCGGCTTGCCCTTCGGACGGCCGAAATGGGCGAGCAGGATCACCCTGGCGCCGGCCTCGACGAGTTCGCGGAGCGTCGGCAGCACGCGCTTGATGCGGGTGGAATCGGTGACGCGGCCCTGGTCCATCGGCACGTTGAAGTCGACGCGAACGAGGACGCGCTTGCCCTTCAGGTCGCCGGCATCGTCGAGGGTACGGAAACGGGTCATCGGCGGGGGCACCTTACACTGACAAGGGGGAACGGGCGCGGAGATCAACGCGATGCGATCAGCGCAGCGGGATCAGGCCCTGGAGGTTGAGGCGCTGCGCCACCAGGGTGAGCGCCACCGTCAACACGGCGGTGACCACGGCCGTCAGCATCAGGGCGCCGAGGCCGGGCAGGCCGCGGGTGCGCTCGGACAGGGCCCGGACCTCGGAGCGCAGGGCCGCGAGATCGGATTGGCGGGCGGCCTCGTTCATGCGGGCGCCGGCCGCCTCGACGCGGTCCTCGACGCGGCCGAGCAGCGCCTCGGAGCGGGCGTACTTGTCCTCGATCCGCGAGGCCTTGTCCTCGATGCGGGCGAGCTGGTCGGCGACCTGGCCCGGCAGCGCGGCGGCGTGGGGCGGGGCCGGCGGCACCGCGACGGCCGGGACCGCGGCCGGCGGCGCGGCGGGCGGTGTCGGAATCGGGCCGGGCGACGGGGTGACGGTCGAGGTCGGACCCTGCGGCAGGGGAGCGTTCGCGGGGCGGGTGGAGGGCGCGGCGTCGGTCATCGGCGGATCCTCGGGGGCGAATCCTGGGGGTCAACGGGAGCGGTCCCTGGGGGGACCGCCCGAAAACGAAGGCCGGCCCGTTCAGGGCCGGCCCGTCGCGTCTGCCGTGTCAGATGAGCTTGGCCATCGCGATGGCGGTGTCGGCCATGCGGTTCGAGAAGCCCCACTCGTTGTCGTACCAGGTCAGCACGCGCACGAAGGTGCCGTCCATGACCTTGGTCTGGTCGATGTGGAAGGTCGACGAGTGGGGATCGTGGTTGAAGTCGATCGAGACGTTCGGGGCCTCGGTGAAGCCGAGCACGCCCTTGAGCGGGCCGTTCGCCGCCGTCTTGATCGCCTCGTTGATCTCGGCGACCGAGGTGGCGCGCTTGGCGACGAACTTGAAGTCGACGACCGAGACGTTCGGGGTCGGCACGCGGATCGAGGTGCCGTCGAGGCGCCCGTTCAGCTCCGGCAGCACCAGGCCGACGGCCTTGGCGGCGCCGGTCGTGGTCGGGATCATCGACAGGGCCGCGGCGCGGGCCCGGTAGAGGTCCTTGTGCATCTGGTCCAGCGACGGCTGGTCGTTGGTGTAGGAGTGGATCGTCGTCATGAAGCCGCGCTCGATGCCGACGGCGTCGTTGAGCACCTTGGCGACCGGGGCGAGGCAGTTGGTGGTGCACGAGGCGTTGGAGACCACGAGGTGGTCGCCCGTCAGCTTGTCGTGGTTCACGCCGTAGACGACCGTGAGGTCGGCGCCGTCGGCGGGAGCCGAGACGAGGACGCGCTTGGCGCCGGCATCGAGGTGGAGCTTCGCCTTGTCCTTCGAGGTGAAGATGCCGGTGCATTCCATCGCGATGTCGACGCCGAGCTCGCGGTGGGGCAGCTCGGCCGGGTTCTTGATCGCGGTGACGCGGATGCGCTGGCCGTCGACCACGATGTGGTCGCCCTCGACCGAGACGGTGCCGGGGAACTTGCCGTGGACCGAATCGAAGCGCAGCAGGTGCGCGTTGGTCTCGACCGGGCCGAGATCGTTGATGGCCACGACCTCGATGTCGGTACGGCCGGCCTCCTTGATGGCGCGCAGGACGTTGCGGCCGATGCGTCCGAAGCCGTTGATGGCGACCTTGACCGTCATGTGTTCTCTCCCGTGTGGGTTGCGTGGCGGRGGGGGCCGGGGCGGGTGGGCCCCGCGGCGGGGCGGGCCGCGCGGCGAGGACCGGCGCGGCGCGTGTCGGGACTGAGCGATGAGGGGCGGATCGGGCCGCCGGATCGGGCTGCGCTCGCGGTCCCGAACGCGCCGGCCGTCCCTTCGGGGACGGCGCTGGCGGGGGGCACGGGAGGCGTCACGGCAGCTCGTATCTGTCTGTCCGCCGGCGACAACCGCCCGGCGGGGGCGCCGGCTTCCTAACATGGCACCCGGGCGTGTCAAACCCTGGGCCCGGCTTGGGGAAAACCGGCACCGGGTGACCGGCGGGAGCCCGCAGGACGCCCTCGCGCGGCCGCGTCGGCGGCTCCGTGCCGGCCCGGCCTCGCGAGCGAGATCGGCTCGGGCATCCCTTAACCATTTCGCGCAACGGGTGGAAGACGACGCAATCCGTAACCGAAAATTGCACTCGTACGCGTGTAGGTCGGGGGCGCAGGTGACGACAGCGATGCAGATCGATCTTCACACCCTTTACGCCCTGATCATCGGGACGCTGCTGGTCGCGGTCGCGATGACCTTGTGGGAACGTCAGGCCCACCCGGCGCGTGCTGCCGTTCTTGGAATCTGGGCCGGCGCCTACCTGGCCTTCGCGGCGGGGCTGGTCGTGGCGATGAACCGGAACCGGCTGCCGGGCGTCGGCGGCGCGGCGCTCGCCAACCTCCTGATCGTCGCCGGCTACCTGCTGGTCCTGCACGGCGCGGTCCGCCTCGACGGGCCGGCGCGACTGCGCCGGTCGCTCGCCGGGCTCGCGGTGCTGGCACTCCTGTGGGCCACGGTCGGCACGCACTTCCCCGGCGCCTTCTGGAACTACGTCGCCTCGCTGCCGATCGTACTGGCCTGCGGCCTCACCGCCCTGGCCGTCCGGCGCAGCCGCACCGCCCGGAGCCTGCGCTCGCGCCCGGTGGTGATCGCGATCGCAGCCGGGCACGGCCTGTTCAACCTAGGGCGGGTGGCCCTGACGCCCCTCCTCGTCGCCGCCTACGGCGAGGGGCTGCTGCCGGTCTTCGGCAAGATCACGATGTACGAGGGCGTGCTCTATTCCGTGGCGATGCCGATGGGGCTGATCGCCCTGGTGCGCGAGGAGGCGCAGGCCCAGGCCCTGGCGGCGTCGCGCACCGACTACCTCACCGGCCTCCAGAACCGCCACGGCTTCTTCGAGGACGGCGCGAAGCGGCTCCGCGGGCAGCCGGCCGCCCTGCTCGCCTTCGACCTCGACCACTTCAAGGCGATCAACGACCGCCACGGCCACGCCGCCGGCGATGCGGTGCTGCGGCTGTTCGCCGACACCGCCCGCCGGGCGGCCGGGCCCGACGCCCTCGTCGCGCGGCTCGGCGGCGAGGAATTCGCCGTCCTCCTGCCCGGCCGCGACGTGGCGGCGGCGCTGCTCGTCGGCGAGAGCATCTCCCGCCTCTTCGCCGCGGCGGCGGCCCGGCACGGCGAAGGTCCGGGCATCCCGGCGACCGTCAGCGTCGGCCTCGCGGCGGCATCGCCGGGCCTCGACGACGATCTCCCCGCCCTGCTCTCGGCCGCCGACCGCGCGCTCTACCGGGCCAAGGCCGGCGGCCGGAACCGCCTGGAGGTGGCGGCGGCAGCGTAGAGCGCGATCCGGCCGCGCTCCAAATGGTCGGGTTGCCGCATGGCCTGCGACGAACCGGTTCCCGCTTCGCCGGACAATGCTCCAGGTCGTCCCCACACTCCCCAGTTGCCCCATCCGATTCTCCGCGCGGGCCGGCACGGCGATTGCGAGGCGCGGCGCGGGCCTTTAGGGTTTCCGCCACGTATTCCCGCGTTCCAGTCCGCGTAATCCCGGAGGTGAGCATGACCGCAGCGGTGGAGGAAGCGCTGCGCCGCCTCGAAGCCTCGGTGGCCCTGCTCGAATCCGCGGTGGCGCGCCGGCTCGATGCGGAGCGCAGCCACAGCGACCTCGAGACCGAGCTGGAGATCATGCGCGACGACCGGGCCCGGCTGGCGGCGGAGCTCGACGGGGCGACGGCGCGCCTCGCCGAGATGCAATCGGTCACGGACGACGTCGACCACCGCCTCGGCCGCGCCATCGGCACCGTCGAGGGCGTGCTCGGCCGTTCGGGCGAGCGCGGCGAGGGCTGAGGCGAAGGCCGCGGCGAAGGCCGGGGCTCTTGGACTGACGTTTCCTGCGTGCGAGGAGGGGGCGATGCCTCAAGTGACGGTCACCATCGCCGGCAAGACCTACCGCATGGCCTGCGGCGAGGGCGAGGAGAGCCACCTCGAGGGGCTGGCGGCGAGCTTCGACGCCCGCATCGGCGACATGCGCAAGGCCTTCGGCGAGATCGGCGACATGCGCCTGCACGTGATGGCGGCGCTCACCCTCGCCGACGAGCTGGCCGAGACCAAGCGCCGGATGGAGGCGATGGAGCGCGACACGGCGGCCTTGCGTGCCTCCACCGATGCCGGCACCGCCGAGCGCGAGGGCTCCGAGGCGCGCCTCGCCGAGACCGTGCAGCGCACGGCGGAGCGGATCGAGCGCCTGGCCAAGAGGCTGGGATCGGCGCCCGGCGGGGCGCAGGGAACCTGACGCCCGCGGCGTCCATGCCGTCCGCCGCCTCAACCTTAAGCTGCCCGGCGATCGAGGAATCGCCGGGCCTCGACGGAGGGCTCCAGGGGCCGCAGATGGTTCCGGAGGCCCCGTTCGAGGGCCGGTCGGGTCTGTCCCGTCATGCCGCGGCCGCGCAGCCGAGCCCGGAATCCAGACACACGGCTCAACGGCAAACGGGCGGAACCCCGTCCGCCTCACCTTGCCATCCCTGGCGGCTCCGGGTCCCGGGCTCCCGCCTGCGGCGAGCCCCGGCACGACCCTGTCGGGTGGGCGCGCGATCGGCGCGCGCCCGACGGCGACTCATCCAGAGGGTCGTCGGAAACGACCGTCTGTCTCAGACCCGCCCCGGATAGTTCGGGCTCTCCCGGGTGATCGTCACGTCGTGGACGTGGCTCTCGCGCAGGCCCGCATTGGTGATGCGGATGAACTGCGCCTTCTCCTGCATCTCCGGGATCGACGGGGCGCCGACATAGCCCATGGCGGCGCGCAAGCCTCCGACGAGCTGGTGCAGCACCGCCGCGACCGGGCCCTTGTAGGGGACCTGGCCCTCGATGCCCTCGGGCACGAGCTTGTGGGTGTCGCTGACCTCGGCCTGGAAGTAGCGGTCGGCCGAGCCGCGCGCCATGGCGCCGACCGAGCCCATGCCGCGATAGCTCTTGTACGAGCGGCCCTGGTACAGGAACACCTCGCCCGGGGCCTCGTCGGTGCCGGCGAGCAGCGAGCCGAGCATCGCCACCGAGGCGCCGGCGGCGATCGCCTTGGCGAGGTCGCCCGAATACTTGATGCCGCCGTCGGCGATCACCGGCACGTCGGCTTCGTTGCCGGCCTCGACCGCCTCCATGATGGCAGTGAGCTGGGGCACGCCGACGCCGGCGACGATGCGGGTGGTGCAGATCGAGCCCGGGCCGATGCCGACCTTGATCGCGTCGGCGCCGGCATCGATCAGCGCCTGGGCGCCCTCGCGGGTCGCGACGTTGCCGGCGATGACCTGCACGGCGTTCGACAGGGTCTTCACCCGGCGCACGCTCTCCAGCACCTTGGCCGAGTGGCCGTGGGCGGTGTCGACCACGATCACGTCGCAGCCGGCATCGATCAGGCGCTCGGCCCGCTCGAACCCGCCGTCGCCCGTGGTGGTGGCGGCGGCGACCCGCAGGCGGCCCTGCTCGTCCTTGATGGCGTGCGGGTAGGCGACCTGCTTCTCGATGTCCTTGACGGTGATGAGCCCGATGCAGCGGTAGTGGTCGTCGACGACGAGCAGCTTCTCGATGCGGAACTGGTGCAGCAGGCGCTTGGCCTCGTCCTGGGTCACGCCCTCGCGCACGGTGATCAGCCGGTCGCGGGTCATCAGCTCGGAGACCGGCTGGCTCTGGTTGGTGGCGAACCGCGTGTCGCGGTTGGTCAGGATGCCGACGAGCTTGCCGCGCGAGCCGTTGGGCCCGCGCTCGACCACCGGAATCCCCGAGATGCGGTGCTGGCGCATCACCTCGTAGGCGTCGGCCAGGGTCTCGTCCGGATGGATGGTGATCGGGTTGAGCACCATGCCGGACTCGTACTTCTTGACGAGGCGGACCTGCTCGGCCTGCTCCGGCGGCTCGAGGTTGCGGTGGATCACCCCGAGGCCGCCGTTCTGCGCCATCGCGATGGCCATCCGGGCCTCGGTGACGGTGTCCATCGCCGAGGCGATGATCGGCATGTTCAGCTTGATCGTGCGGGTGAGGCGGGTGCCGAGATTCACCTCCGCCGGCATCACCGAGGATGCGGCGGGGCGGAGCAGGACGTCGTCGAAGGTCAGGCCCTCGATGATCGAACCGGTGCTGATGCGGGCCATGAACCAACTCCTGGTGCGTGCGGCGCCCTTCGGGATCGACCGCGAAATCGGCGTCGCGACGGGCGATTTGCCCGGCAAATGCCTGTCTTGAGTTGGCACCGGCCGATAGCACGCGTGTGTGACGGGCGCAAAGCACTATCGCCGCAGCGCAGCGATGCGATTCACGCCTCTTGCGCGGCGGCGACCGGCTTCCCCGCCGGGGTGAGGGTGAATTCCGCCCAGTCCGGCATCCGCATCGCCTTCTGGTAAGCGACGACGGTCCCGGGCCAGAGCGCGATGTTGCGGCCCTCGCCGTCCTGGTACCAGCTGGCGCAGCCGCCCTGCTGCCAGATGCTGCCGGACAGCCGCGCCTCGAGGGCGGCGAGGTCGCGGGCCTGGGCCTCGGGGGTCGGCTCGATCGCCGCGAGGTCGCGCGCCCGCATCTCGGAAAGGCAGGCGAGCACGTACTCGACCTGCGCCTCGACCATCAGCACCACGGAGTTGTGGCCGAGGCCCGTATTGGGCCCGAGCAGCATGAAGAAGTTGGGGAAACCCGCGAGCGCGACGCCGCGATGCGCCGTCACCCGCTCGCCCCAGGCGCGGGCCAGGATCAGCCCGTCGCGGCCGACCACCGGCACCCGGGCGAGGGAGGCGGTGACGTCGAAGCCGGTGGCCAGCACCAGCACGTCGAGGGGGTGGTGGCGCCCATCCGCCATCGTCACGCCGTCGGGGGTGACGGTGCGGATGGCATCGGCCTCCAGCGTCACGTTCGGCCGGGTCAGGGCTGGGTAGAAGTCGTCGGAGAGCAGCACCCGCTTGCAGCCGAGGCGGTAGGGCGGCGTCAGCTTGGCGCGCAACGCGGGATCGGCGACCTGCTTGCGCAGGTGGTGCCGGCTCGCCGCCTCGGCGAGGCGGGTGAGGCCCGAGACCCGGATGAAGCCGAGGAGCGCCCGCGCCTCCCGCGCCCAGAACTGCACCGCGCGCACCAGCCGGCGGGCCGGCGGCAGGCGGCGGAACAGGGCCTGGAGCCGTGCGCCGATCGGCCGGTCGTTGCGCGGCATCACCCAGGGGGCGGTGCGCTGGAACAGGGTGAGATGCCCGACCTCGGGCGCGATGGCCGGCACGACCTGGATCGCGCTCGCCCCCGTGCCGATGATCCCGACGCGCCTGCCCCGCAGCGCGATGCCGTGATCCCAGGACGAGGTGTGGAAGAGCGGGCCGAGGAAGGTGTGCAGGCCGGGGATCGCCGGAATCGCCGGATGGTGCAGGGCCCCCATGCCGGAGACCAGCACCCGGGCCTCGAGCGCCCCGCGGTCGGTCTCGACCCGCCACAGGGACTGCGTCCCGTCCCAGACCGCCCCGGTGACGGCCGTGGCCAGCGAGAGATGCTTGCCGAGTTCGAACCGCTCGACCAGGTCGCGCAAGTAGGCGGCGATCTCCGGCTGGCCGGCGTAGGTGCGCGTCCAGTCGGGCTTCGGGGCGAAGGAGAGCGCGTAGAGATGGGCCGGGATGTCGCAGGCGGCACCCGGATAGGTGTTCTCGTGCCAGGTGCCGCCGACCGCACCGGCCTTCTCGACCACCAGCAGGTTCTCGATGCCGGATTGCCGGGCGCGGATCGCCATGGCGAGGCCGGAGAAGCCGGCCCCGATCACCAGGAGGTCGAGGGGCTTGTCCGGCCAGGGTGCCGCCGGCGGGGCGGGCGCGTCGGTCACCGCACCGCCTCCGGCACCCGCGCATGGGTCTTCAGGAAGGCGGCCGCCTCGGACAGGGAGCGGCGCCCCTCCGGCAGGAACGAGCTGGCAAGCTGCCAGACATGCGGCACCACCGGCCAGGTCTTCACGGTGGCGTCGACGCCCGCCGCCCGCGCCTTCTCGGCGAAGCGGACCGAATCGTCGCGCAGCACCTCCCGCTCGCCGACATGGAACAGGAGCGGCGGCAGACCGGTCGGATCGCCCTCGATCGGCGAGGCGAGCGGGTCGGTGGGGTCGTGCCCGGCGAGGTAGAGATCGACGAGGTGCTGCAGCTTGGTGGGCTCGAACATCGCGTCGCGACGGGCATTGGTGCGCATCGACTCGCCCCGGCCCAGCATGTCGGTCGAGGGCGAGAACAGCACGGCGGCTTGCGGTTGCGGCAGGCCGTCCCGGCGCGCCCGCAGCATCAGGGCGAGGGTCAGGTTGCCGCCGGCCGAATCGCCCGCGATGCCGGCCGGCCCCCCTGCCGCGAAGGCGGACCAGCAGGCGGCGGCGTCGTCGAGGGCGGCCGGGAACGGGTGCTCGGGGGCGAGGCGGTAATCGGGGCAGAAGACCCGGAAGCCCCGGGCCGCGAAGCCGCCGGTGAAGGGCCGGTGGGTGCGGGGCGAGCAGGCGATGAAGCCGCCGCCATGCAGGTAGAGGAGGCGCGGCGCATCCGGTGCCGCGTCCGGGCGCTCGGCCCACTCGCCCGGGATGCCGCCGACGCTCCCGTCGCGGAAGACGATGCCGGGCTGGTCGGGGAAGCTCGCCTGGTTCATGACCCGCCGGATCGCCGCGAGGTCGCCGCCGGCGCGCGCGATCTTCGGCCTCACCTGCCGGCGGACGATCCAGTTGAAGAAATAGGCGCGCAGGCTCGTCATCGGGGTCACTCCATGGCCCGGGCGATCAGCGACCAGTAGCGCACCGGCATCAGGCGCTGGATCAGCGCCACCTGGGCGGCGTCGCGTCCGACGACGATGCGGGGCTCGCGCCGGGCGATGCCGCGCAGGATGCGCTCGGCCGCCGCCTCGGGGGGCAAGCGCAGGTGCCGCTCGACGGCGGCCTTGCCCCGGGCGACCTCGGCGGGATCGAGGCGCGGGCCGGCCCGGGCGCTGCGGGCGATGGCGGTGGCGACACCGCCCGGATGCACCACGCTGACGCCGAGATTCGTGCCGGCATATTCGTGCCGCAGCGCCTCGGAGAAGCCGCGCACCGCGAACTTGCTCGCCGCATAGGCCGCCTGGCCCGGCGGGGCGACGATGCCGTAGAGGCTCGACACGTTGACGACCTGCGCCGCCGGCCGGCCCTCGAGAACGGGGAGGAAGGCGTGCGTCATCCGCACCACGGCGCGGAAGTTGACGTCCATCAGCCAGTCGAAATCGGCGAGCTCGACATCGGCGAAGCGGCCGGCCAGAGCCACGCCGGCATTGTTGACGAGGAGATCGAGCGGCCCGTGCCGGGCGGCGACCGCCTCGGGCAGGGCCGCGATGCCGCCGGCATCCGTGAGGTCGAGGCGGTGGGCGCTCACGTCCCGCCCGAGGGCCCGCACGGCCGCCTCGCTGCGGGCGAGCCCGTCGGGGTCGCGGTCGATCAGGACGAGGCGGGCACCGCGCCGGGCGAGGCCGGCCGCGAGGGCCGCGCCGATGCCGCTGCCGGCCCCGGTGACCAGGGCCAGCTTGTCCTGCAATGGGAAGGCATCCGCCAACAGCACGCTCCGTCCGGCCCCGTCATGCCTTGAATCGCCCGGGCCGGACGGGAGCGCAAGGGGCGAGAGGTGCGGGCGAGAGGTGCGGTCAGGAGGCTCACGCCGCCCGGTGGATCGCCTTCGGCAGCTCGACGTCGATCTCCAGGGTCGAGACGGAATTGCCCCGCTCCATGGTGATCTTCACCTTGTCCTGGTCGATCGCCACGTGCTTGGCGATGACCGCCAGGATCTCCTCGCGCAGGACCGCCACCAGGTCCGAGCGCCCGAAGGCGGTGCGCTCGTGCGCCAGCAGGATCTGCAGGCGCTCGCGCGCCACCGGCGCCGTCCCGCGCCGCGACAGGAAGTTCAGCAGGTTCATGCCGCCCTCCGGGTGAACAGCTTGCCCAGCAGCGAGCGCCGCTCGGACGGCACGATCATCTCGACGGTCTCGCCCCTGAGGCGGCGCACCGCGTCGGCATAGGCCCGGGCCGGCGCGCTCTGCGGCGCGTTCAGCGTCACCGGGCTGCCGAGGTTCGAGGCCTTCAGCACCTCCTCGCTCTCCGGGATCACGCCGAGCAGGGGGATCGACAGGATCTCCAGCACGTCGTCGATCTTCAGCATCTCGCCGCGCTCGGCCCGGCCGGGGTCGTAGCGGGTGAGGATCAGGTGCTTGTCGAGCCGCTCGCCCTTCTCGGCGCGCTCGGTCTTGGAATCGAGCAGCCCGATGATCCGGTCCGAGTCGCGCACCGAGGAGACTTCGGGGTTGGTCACCACCACGGCGATGTCGGCGTGGCG
>NZ_JAAKGV010000051.1 GCF_011043735.1 Methylobacterium sp. DB0501
CCGGCCGGCCGCGTGTGGTGGCCGTGCGGGTCCGGGTGGTGCTGGCCGGCCGAGGCGAGCCGGTGGCACTCGGGGACGTCCGCGCCGTCCGCCTGGCCGCTCGCTGCCGCGGGCGCGTCGGCGGGGCCGGCTGCGGGCCGATGCTGGGCGTGCGGGTCGGCGGGGGCCTGGTCGACGGCGGCGTGGTCGGCCGCGGCGTGGCGCTGCATCGTGCACGGCGCCGCCGGGGCGATGGCCACGGCCATCGCCAGCACCGCGAGCAACATTGCGCGAAGAACTGCCAAGGACCCAGAGACCCTTCAAACCCGGAGGAGTCGTCGCACAAATGGACTTGCCCGGCAATGCACGAACACTTTGATTTAAGATGAAGCGGCGTCGGCGCTCGGCGCTGTTGGAATTCGGTCACAGGCCGTCCCCGCACGCGGCGGATATCGGCCGTCGGGACTTCGGCCGGAGGCTATGGCAGTGCTTGCCTGGCGGTGCATGGTTTGGAAGTCCCCGCGGAACTTGCGATTGTTCATGGTCTCGCCGAGCTCGCGTCGGTGAGGCTGCCGCCAGGGCATCAAGGTGAGCCGGCGCCCCGGTCCGGCCCGCCGAGGCCCTCGTTCCCCCTCGGTGACGACGGGGTCCCAAAACCGATGGCACCGGTCCGCTGAGCTGTGAGATCGCCTGCAATGTTAGCCCCCTGAGGGGCGATTATCGCGTCCAATCCTAGCCCCCTCGTCCCTGGCGATGGACCTCTCTGGCCGAGGGCCGGAGGGACAAAGGATGACGGGTGTGGACACGATCGCGCGGATCCGGTTCGAGCACCATCAAAACGGCAAAGGTATCAAGCGCATCGCCCGCGAGCTGGGCATCGCGCGCGATACGGTGCGCAAGGTGCTGCGCTCGAACGCCACCGTCTTCGCCTACAAACGCGAAGTCCAGCCGCAGCCCAAGCTCGGCACCTTCGTGGCGGTCCTGACGGCGATCCTGGAAGCGGAAGCCAGGCTGCCCCGGCGCGAGCGGCGCTCGACCCAGCGCCTTTTCGAGGAGTTGCGCGGGCGCGGCTACGAGGGCGCTCACGACAGCGTGCATCGCTTCGTGAAGACCTGACGGACGACGTAGCACGGCCCGAGCCGCGCTCAGATCCGACAGCAAGGGGGCTAACCTTGGACGCGAAAGAGGGGCTGATCTTCGAAGCAATTTGACACGCTGAGCCGGGCATGCCCATGCGCGCACCGCCGACGTATGTGCAGCGGCGCTCGTGGCGCCGCCCTCCCCCGCAGGCCGCCAGGTTGGCACTTCAAGTCTTCCCGGAAGGGCGCAAGCACGCGTCGGGCCGTGATACTCGGACGCGTGTCCCCGTGGCGTTCCGGGGGGGGGCAATTCCGTGACGGGCGCAGCGCCTGCCGGACACGGACCAGGCACCGAACGAGCCGCGATCCAGACCCTGCCACCGCGTCTCAACGCTGAGCGCCGGCTGGCCGGGGACGCTCGATCAAGACACGTGGGGGCGCCGGCCGGATCGATTCCGTCGTCAGTATGGCGTCCGGCGAACCGAACGCGGGGCGCGAGTTTCGATACCGTTCAGCCCGCCACGACGGGGGGACGTTGTCCCAGGCGCTCGCAATCGCCTGATCCGGTATCTCGGACATCAAGGCGGCGCTCAGAATGGCGGCGCGGATCATGGCTACGTTTCCCATCCTTAAGAAGCTCGACGCTTCCTCGAATGAGTTCGGGCCCGACGCGGGAAGGTTGCAGGCGGTCGCAATCTCTTGGCCTGCGGTCCCAGGGATGGCTTCGGGAACCGCGTCGGGGAGCCCGGCCCAGCGTTGCGGCCTCCTCCCCGTTCTCACGGCCCGGAACGCGCACGCGTTCGCGGCCGGACCGTCGTGGCAGCTCAGATATAAAGGGCAGACGCCGTCCCGGCGTGCCGCCGCACGTGCGGAGCCGGCCGAACGCCGTTTCGCCAAGCGCTTCGCTCAGGGTGATGGCCTCCCCAGCCCGCCGCCTTCGAGACTCGATGTGCCGCGTCACGGCAGCCTGGGACGTCGCGAGACCAGCTCTGGAGGCAACCTCGCCCGAGTTCGAGTCCTTCGGAAGCGGCGCGGTTCCCCCTCCCCCGTCGGGCCGACCCTCGGTCGCGGGGACGGCAACAAATCGCTCTGGGCGGAGCTTGGCGACGAGCCCCGCGTCCCGGGGCGTCCGACGGCCTCTTGCCCCGCCTCACCGAACCGCCATCGGGAAATGCCGCTCGATCAGGGCACAGGCGGCGCGGACGCCCCGCAGGTCCGCCATCCGGTCGAACTCGGCCGCGCCGGCACGCATGGCCGGGGCCCCCGTCCCGGCACCGAGATGCTCGTAGCAGCGCCGTGCCGTGTCCACGATCTCGGGGTTGAAGCGTTCGAAGGTGCACTGGGCCTGCGCCTGCCGCAGCATGCCGTGCATCCTGAGGAAGCCGACGCACTCAACCGTTCCTGCCGGTCCGCAGGCCACGACCAACGCGAGCGCGAGCAGGCGTGCCGCCAGCGTCAACCCGGCCGGGCCGCGGGCCAGCGTTGGTGCAGGTCGTCGATGACGAAGGCGTGGGCATGCCGGCGCGTCCCGACACCGTCCAGGTGCGGATGGCCGGGGTCGAGGTCGGGGTGCGCGTGCTCGACGACGTCCGGGTCAGAAACCGGCCAGAGCGCCGCCGCCGCGGCGATGGCGACCAAGGTCAGCGCGCCCAGCACCGCCAGCGTGACCGGCATGCCCGCCTTCGCGCCGAGCCAACCGGCAAGTGGATAGGTCAAGAGCCAGGCGACGTGCGAGAGCGCGAACTGGGCGGCGAACACGGCCGGGCGGTCGCCGGGCGTCGCGGAGCGCCGGAGCAGCCGTCCGGTCGGGGTCTGCGCGGCGGAGTAGCCGATCCCGAGCGCCAGCCAGGCGGCCAGCAGCATAGGCCAGCCGATGACGCCGCCCCAGGTCGTGGCGGCAAAGCCGAGCAGAACGACGCCGAGGAACACCGCCGCCGGGAGCATGACCGTGCGGTCGGGCAGCCGGTCGAGCACCCGCGGCAGCAGCAGGGCCGCCAGCATCGAACCGCCCCCGAACAGCCCGAGCGCCACCGCGACGTCGTTCTGGGGCCGTTGCAGGAGGGCCTGCACGATCACCACCGTGTTGACGATGACCATGGAGCCGGCCGCCGCCACCGCGAGGTTCAGGGCGAGAAGCCCGCGCAGCCGCGGCGTGGCGAGGTAGATCCGCAGACCGCGCGTGGTGCGCTCGTAGACCCCCGCCCGGCGCTCGGGCGGCGTCGGGGACGGGAGCGCCACCGAGACGACCAGGACGGCCGAACACAGGAATCCGACGACCGTGCCGCCGAACAGCCAGTGGAAGTCGATGACCGTCAGCAGCAAGGCGGCCAGTGTCGGACTGAGCAGGTTCTCCAGGTCGTAGGCGAGGCGCGAGAGCGACAGCGCCTGGGTGTAGTCACGCTCGTCCGGGAGGATGTCCGGGATGGTCGCCTGGAAGGTCGGCGTGAAGGCCGCCGAGCACGCCTGCAGGACGAACACCAGCAGGTAGACCTGCCAGACCTGGCCGACGAAGGGCAGGATCAGGGCGACGCCGGCCCGGACGAGGTCGGTCGCCACCAGGAAGGCGCGGCGGGGCAACTGCCCGGTGAAGGCGTTCGCGATGGGCGCCACCAGCACGTAGGCCACCATCTTGATGGCGAGCGCCGTGCCCAGCACCGCCCCGGCCTCCGCGCCGGCCAGCTGATAGGCCAGCAGACCGAGGGCCATCGTCAGCAGGCCTGTGCCGATCAGGGCGATGACCTGCGCGGCGAACAGGTGGCAGTAGGTGCGGTTCGCGAGGACGCTCAACATGCCGGCCTCAGGGAAAACCGACCGGCCGGTAGAGCCAGGCCGCGAGCGTGGTCGCCTCGTGGTGGCGACCCTGCCCTCCGAGCCAGCCGGTATAGAGGCCGACCGGCACGATCAGGACGGCAGAGGCATAGGGGGCCCGGTGTGCGAAGGCACCGAACCCAGGCCAGCGCGAGGCGGCGTGCCGGACGCCCAACGCCGCCAGTACCCCGGCCGACACCATGGTGAGCGCCAAGCCGATGCCGAAGCAGGCGACCAGAACGAAGCAAAGCGTCGGTAACGCTTGAGGCGGCGGAGTGTCTTTCCTCTAGCGTCGGCGACGCTTCTTGAGTTGAACGCCCTTGGACCGCCGACGCGCCAAGTGAGGCAGTTCGCAGGAGCCTATGACACGGCAATTTGCCCGGCCGCAATCCCACGTGATCCGGCGTCTCAGTAGGGCCGAGCCTCGGGGACCGGGCCCGATGCCGAGCGGCCGGGGCGCGGGCGCGCCCGAGCGATAAGGGATCGCGTGACGCCACCCGGCCTCTCCCCGCCTCCGGCCGCGTCCGTGGGCGCTTCCGGAGGCGGGGAGAGGCGCGTCTGTCCGTCTTGATCTCGACCTGCTCGGATGCCGTCGGGCGGCGGCAGGCGGTCCGGCAGCCCAGCCGTCGAAGTGCCGACCTGGCCTGTCTGCAGTCCGAGGCCGAGCCGACGGCCGAAGGCTATTTTTCCTTGCGGATCTTAGCCTGAATCTCGCGCAGGCTCTTCTCGTTCTCCTCCTTCGTCTTGCGGGCTTCCTTCACGACCGTCTCGTCCTTCGAGTGCTTGATGGCGGCCTCGGACATGTCGACCGCGCCCTGGTGGTGCGCCGCCATGCCTTTCATCCAGGCGAGGTCGGGATCGGGATCCATCATCCCCTGCATCATCGCCTTGTTCATCTTGTCCATGGCCTCCATGGAGGCCTTCTGCAGTGGGCCCATGTTCTTCATGTCCATGTCCGACATGGACGCGCCCTGGCCGCCTTGGGCAAACGACGGCATCGCGCCGGGAGCCATGATCGCCATGGCAACGAGCGCGGTTCTCACGACCTTCATGCGTGCCTCTCTCTTCTATACCCTACGGGGGTACAACCCGGTTGGAGTGGTCCAAGTTCGCGGTCGGCACGCCTTTCTGTGCGGCCCGGTCCCATGCCGAACTCGGCCGCGCGTCGGTGCCCGCCGGCCGGCCACCCGCCTGTCCTCGGCGGGCGACCGCCGCGGTCGGCCGCGACGCCGCGGGCGCGCCGCACGACCGGAGAGAGCGCGCCGCCCGGTCAGGAGGCGAGCGGATCGGTGATCGACAGGCTCCTCGGTTTACGCGGGCACCCGCCGCCGGGAAAGAACCGGCGACGGGGGACCCGGTCAGTCCCGGCTTCGGCGTTCCCCGTCAGTGGCGCTCCTCGCCGTGGTGGCCGCCCTCGCGCACGACTTCATGATGTTCCTCGCGATGGACCGCCTCGCCACGGTGGCCATGCGTCTCCCTGCGCTCGATGATGTGGCCGTGGCGCTCCGCGCCGTGGTGGTCGGCATGGCCGATCCCGACCTCGTCGAGGGCGCGGGCTGGCCCTGCCGCGGACCCGAACCCGGCCGTGGCGACCATGAGCAATCCGACCTGCAACAACCTAGGCATCTCGTCATCTCCATCCTTGCTCGGAGGCTCAAGAAACGCTCTTGGCCTTAAATACGATCCGGGGGTATATCGCGACGCTGGCCTCTCTCGCGGCGTTCCGCGCGGGGCACTGTAACCGGCCGCTCATGCGCTACGGATTGTCCCTAGTGGGCATTCGGTTCAGGCGAGACGGCCGGACGAGCGCGGCCGCGCCGGTCGGCCATGTCTCGTCGCGGGTTTGCCGGAGGCGGCGGAGCGGCGGCTGCGCGGCCCGCGGCGTTTATTCCGGGCGGGCACGCTCGTGTCGGGCGCGGGGCGGGCCGCAAGGACATGTCCAGTGACCGGGTCGGTGGCGGCTTCCGCGGATCGGCCGAGAGAGGCGTCTTGATCGGTCAGGAAAACGAGTTGCGGGCCTTGCTGTCGTCCGGCCTGGCCGGAAGCGCGACGGACTACCGCCTGTTCCTGGAGCGGCTTGGGCCGCACCTGAGGGCTTACTTCAAGGGTAAGCTCGCCCGCTCCGGACGCGCGGCGCCGGAAGCGGAGGATCTCGTCCAGGAAACGTTGATGGCGGTCCACACGCGACGGCACACCTACGATGTCGGCCAGCCGGTCACGCCCTGGCTTTACGCGATCGCGCGCTACAAGCTCATCGACCACCTGAGACGCACGCGCGCCTCGCTCGCCGACGTGCCCGTGGAGGACGCGGGCGAACTGGTCGCGCATGACGACCACGCCGCCGTAGAGAGCACGCTCGACGTCGAGCGTCTGCTCGGTCAGCTTCCGGGCAAGATGCGGCAGGCGATCCGGGCCATGAAGGTCGAAGGCCTGAGCGTGGCCGAGGCCGCGGCGCGCTCCGGCATGTCGGAATCGGCCATCAAGGTCAGCGTCCACCGCGGGTTGAAGGCGTTGGCCGCCATGGCAGGAGGCAAAGGGGAATGAAGACCGACGAACTCATCGGCTTGCTCGGCGCGAGCTTCGCCAGCGAGCCTGCCAAGTCTCCTGGCATGCTGCGGCGGATCGCGCTCGGGGCCGCCATCGGGGCCGCCGGGGCGCTCTGCCTCGCCCTTCTCGCATTGGGCGTCCGGCCTGACTTGGGTGAAGGCAAGTCACTGACCTTCCTCCTGGCCAAGCTGGCCTTCGCCCTCGCCGTCGGTGGCCTGGCCCTGCGTTACCTCGGTCGCATCGCTCGCCCAGGGGGCGAGAGGAGGGTGCATCTCGGCATCGCGGCCCTGCCGTTCGCGGCTGTCATGGTCCTCGCTGCCCTCAGCCTCGCCAACGCGCCTGCGGCACACTGGGGGACCATGCTCACCGGCCACATGTGGCTCGAATGCCTCATCTCCATCCCGGTGATCGCGGTGGTCCCCTTCGCGACCCTGATGTGGGTGGTCCGGAAGTTCGGCGCGCCGACGGACCTCGTCCGGGCCGGGGCCCTGGTCGGGCTCGCTTCGGGAGGTGTGAGCGCGATGGGCTACGCGATTCACTGCATGGACGACACCGTGCCCTTCATCGCGCTCTGGTACGGCGGCACGATTGCCCTCTGCACGCTGGCGGGCGCGCTTCTCGGGCCTCGCCTGCTGCGCTGGTAAGGCCGTCGGCTCACCCATACGCAAAAGCGAACCGCTCCCGGCCCGCCGCGCGCTTCAGGGGCGGGTCAGCCCGGAGGCGTCCAGTTCGGCCGTGGGTACCCGGACAGGTCACCGTGTCGCGCGGCGCGGACGCGCGGATGTGCATCCCACGCCTCCTGCGTCAGCTCCTCCCCGTCGATCAGGAAGGCGCTCGCCCCGTCCTGTGCCACCACCGCGGGGCCGAGAGGATTATCGAGGATATCGTAGAGCCCGGCCGCCTCGTTCCAGGCGCGGACCGAAACCGAACGGCGCTCGTCCATGAGGAAGGCGCAGTGCGTCCCCGCGGGATGGGGTGGCAGGACAGCCCCTGCCCGCACGGGTGCAGCGGTCGCGCGCCCGGGAGGCGAGGGAAGGCCGGCGAGGAAGGCGAGCGCACGCTGTGCCAGAACCTCCTCGAACCCGCATTCCGCTACGCGCGCCTGGATGACGGCAAGGTCGAGAGGCCGGGCCCGATGGTAGGCCGCGATGTAGTCCCTGTCCTTGTCGGCGAGGCGGGCGAGCTTGGAAACGATCAGGTCCTCCGGGCCGGGGGCCACCACCGTCACGGTCGCCGTGCCGTGGCCTCTCACCTCCCGCACCACCGCGCGCGAGGGCCACGAGGGCGGCAGGCGGGCGGTGCGGTCGTCGACGCCGTCGATGTAGAAACCGTGCGCCGTGTGGAAGTGCGAGCCCTCGCCGAAGATCACGGAGATCTCTTCGGATGCCTCCGCGAGGTCGTCGTCCTGGGCTGCCTCCCAGGCCCGAGCGTTGGCGGGATAGGCGTCGATCTCGGGCGACATGCACATCGTGACCGGCGCGCCGGGCCAGCCCACGAGGATGCCCTGGCTGCCGACGACCACCACGGTGCGAGCCTTGAAGTGCAACGCCAGCGAACGGGCTGTGCGCTCCAGGTCCGCGACCGTCCGGATCTCAATCGGACGGCTCACGCCGGAACGGAGGAGCCTTGGCGGCCGGCATGCGCCGCGCGTTGGGCGGCCGCGCCTTTACGTGCCAGGCGCCAGATCCGCTTCCGGACGTTCGGGTCGCGCACGAACGACACGCCCTCCCCTTCCAGGAACGGCGAGGACAGCCGAAGCCGCTGCATACCCTCGTCCCGCCGGGTGAGGAGTTGCCGGATCGTCCCCGGCGGCTGCCCAAGGATCTCGCGCCACTCGGAGACGAAGGTGCGCTCGGGGTAGTCCGCCTCAAGCCGCATGACGGCCATCTTGGCGCTATCGAGGATGCCCGGGTCGCGCGCGAGCCGACGCGCCACCAGCCGATGGATCATCAGCTTGGCACGGTCGTTCACGACTTCCCTGTTTACCTCGGGACGCACGGGATGCCTCCGGAGCCGCTCGTGTTTCGGACGGTGGCCATTATGCCCGACGCCCGGAAACCCGACAACGTCGAAATCGAGGCTCGGTTCGGCGTCCACAGAGCCTTGGCTCTCCGGGGAGGCAGGGCTCGGTCCTCTGTAACCCAGGATCTGCGGGTCCCGAAGTCGTTCGTAGCGGCGCCTCGAAGGCATACGCAAACGACGATGGAGCATTCGATGAAGTACATCCTTGCAGCCCTGGCGGCCTCCACGATCATGACGGGCGGCGCTTGGGCGCATCCGCGGCTGACCGGCGAGGCCGTTCCCTCGGCAGGCTGGAGCGTCCTGGAAGGCCCAACGGGAGCCGCGCCCGAGGTGACGGGCAGCCTCGGCCGCGTTTGGGAGGGGCGTGATCTCCAGGGACGGGACCTGAGGAGCAGCACGCGCGGAAATGCCCAGTTCCCCGAGCGTCCCGCCGCGGCCCAGAACCTCGGCACCACTTCGGGTGGACCCGCGTTCTAATCAACGTCGGGCACGTTGCGGGAGCGGCTGTAACCCGTGGGCCCGCACCCGCGAACTTGTATTCGCCGGACTCATCGCGAGCCCGGCGCGTCCGGGGCTAGGCAAAGCCCCCGATCAGTGGGATCTTGGGAGCGGATGTCGATCCGATCCACCATAGCGCGCCTGCTCACGGCCCTCGCCGTGCTCGGCCTGATCGCCGGGGCGTCCGTCGCCCCCGCGCAGGCGCGCGCCTTCGTGGGCGACGGCGTTCAGCGGGGCATGGTCGCTCAGCAAGGTGGCGTCACGACGCCACACGTCGCGCCGATGCCCGACGACATGTCGTGCTGCGATCCCGAGCCCTCGGGCCCGGACTGCCGCGACACCAAGGCCTGCCCCTTCGCGGCGGCCTGCGCCGCGAAGATCGTGCCGGGGATCCTGCCCTCCCCGCCTGCCGATGGCGGCCCGGTCGCTCCGGTCCTCCTGCCCGTTCGGCAGGACCATATCGGGCCGAGTTTGGCCGCAGCCCCGCAGGCCCCCCCTCCCAAACCGCGTTCCTGAGCACGCCCGAGAGCGGTGCCGCCCCGTGCGTGAGCATGCACGGCAGCCTTCGCGCACCGCCGCGCCGCGACGGCCCGAACGGTCGGGCTCCCGCATCCAGACGCTCCGGAACAGGATCATCCCCGTGTCCACCGAACATCCCGCATCCCCGCGGCCGCGTCCTGCCCCGGCGCATCCCGCACGCCCCGAGCCACGCGCGGCCCGTCTCCCCATCCTCTCAGTCCCAAGGATGGCGCCATGACGGGCCGGGAGGATTTTTTCGATGCTTACCAGGAGGACCGGCCGGCAGTGCGAGGCGCTTGGCTCCTGCTCGGGCTCGTCCTCATCGTAGCAGCCCTAGCGGGAGCCGGCGCCGGCTACGGGCTCGCGCGCGGCGCATGGGTCATTCCCGGCGCGGTCGCGGCACGGCTTCCGGAACCGGTCGCGGCGTGGCTGCCCAAGGGCGCGCCACTCATGCCCCCAAACCTCAAGGATTATTCCTTCGAGCTCCTGGATCCCGAGACTAAATCGGGCGAGGCGACACTCAGGGTGCGTCTGCTCGACAAGCGCGCCGGCAAGCCCGTGGCCGACGCGCTTGTCTACGCCCGACGCCTCGACATGGCACCCGACGGGATGCCGACGATGACGGGTAAGATGAAGCCAGAGGCGAGCCCGGAGCCGGGCATCTACGCCTTCAGGGCCAATCTGGCGATGGATGGCCGCTGGCGCCTCTCGCTGGCCGCGAAGGTGCCGGGCGAGACCGGCACAGTCCAAGACCAACTCGTGCTCAGGGCCGTCGAGTGATGGACCAGACGACACCGATCCACCTGGCGCGGCGACGTGACCGCGCGCACCCGGGCGGCCAGGCGAAGGCGTGGGTCGCGGCCCTCGTTCTCCTGCCCCTCGCCGTCGGCGGCGGCGCCCTCGCCGGGCTGAAGGCCGGCGAGGCGGGATGGCCCCTGCCGGCATGGTTCCCAGCCTCGGTCTCCGGTCTGCTCGTCGGTCGCGACGCGAAGCCGGCCGCGGCCGCGGATGCGCCCGTGCTCTACTACCGTGACCCCGACGGAAAGGCGGCCTACGCGCTCGCCCCGGCGCGGACGCCCGACGGACGCGACTACCTTCCGGTGCATGTCGGCGAGGATGTCGACTTCGAGCCGCGGCCCGCAGCGGCGAAGGAAGCCACGGCGAACGCCACCTACGCCGCGCCCCCGGCCGTGGGCCGGAAGATCCTCTACTACCGCAACCCAATGGGCCTGCCCGACACCTCGCCGGTGCCGAGGAAGGACTCGATGGGGATGGACTACCTCCCCGTCTACGAGGGCGAGGCCGAGGACGGGAACACCGTCAAGATCTCGCCCGGCAAGGTCCAGCGCACCGGCGTGCGCACCGAGCGGGCCGAACGTCGCGTCGTCAGCCGACCGGTGCGGGTCCCCGGCACCGTCACGCTCGACGAGCGGCGCGTCACCGTCGTGGCGACACGCTCGGATGCCTACGTCGACCACGTCGAGAACGTGACGACGGGCGACCGGGTGCGGAAGGGCCAGCCCCTGGTCCACGTCTACTCGCCCGAGATCAACGCGGCCGCCGCCCAGCTCATCGCCAATCCCGGCTTCGACGGGGCCCGGCGGCGCCTGCAGAACCTGAACGTCTCGGAGGAGGTGATCAACGAGATGGAGCGGACCCGGAAGGTGCCGATGGCCATCACTTGGTCCGCGCCCCGGGACGGCCTCGTCCTGCAGCGCACTGCCATCGAGGGCATGAAGGCTGCGGCCGGCGACACCCTGTTCCGGATCGGCGACATCTCGACGATGTGGGTGTTGGCCGAGGTACCCGAGTACGACCTCGGCAGCGTCAAGGTTGGCCAGCCCGTCAGCGTGCGCGTGCGCTCGCTGCCCGGGCGTAGCTTCGCCGGTAAGGTCGGGCTGATCTACCCGCAGGTGAACGCCCAAACCCGCACCACCCGCGTGCGGGTCGAATTGCCGAACCCCGACGGGGTGCTCCTGCCCGATATGTATGCCGACGTCGAGATCGGGACCGGGGCGACGAAGCCCGTCGTCGCGGTCCCGAACGATGCCATCATCGACACGGGCGCGCGCCAGGTCGTGCTCGTCGACAAGGGCGAGGGCCGCTTCGAGCCGCGCGAGGTCAAGGTCGGCGCCCGCGGCGAGGGGTACACCGAGATCCGCGAGGGCGTGCAGGCCGGCGAGCAAGTCGTGACCGCGGCCAACTTCCTGATCGACGCGGAGAGCAACCTGAAGGCGGCGCTGCAGAGCATGGCGGCGCCCAAGCCCCCCACCGAGCCGCGGGCGCAGGCCGAGGAGAAGCCAGAATGATCGCGCGCCTCATCGGCTGGTCGGCCCGCAACCTCGTCCTGGTGCTGATCGGGACCGTCTTCGTGGTGGCGGCCGGTCTCTACAGCGTGCGCACCCTGCCGCTCGATGCTATCCCGGACCTCTCGGACGTGCAGACCATCGTCTACACCGAGTACCCGGGGCAGGCGCCCCAGGTCGTCGAGGACCAGGTCACCTACCCGCTGACCACCGCCATGCTGACGGTTCCGAAGTCGAAGGTGGTACGCGGCTTCTCCTTCTTCGGGGTCTCGTTCGTCTACGTCATCTTCGAGGACGGCACCGACCCGTACTGGGCCCGCTCGCGCGTGCTCGAATACCTGAGCGCGGCCGGCAAGCGCCTGCCGACCGGCGTGACGCCGACGCTCGGGCCCGACGCGACGGGGGTGGGCTGGGTCTACCAGTACGCCATCGTTGCCAAGCAGCAGACGCTCGCCGAGCTGCGCTCGCTTCAGGACTGGGTGGTGCGCTTCGGGGCCTCGCGCGCCGAGGGCGTGGCCGAGGTCGCGGGCGTCGGCGGCTTCGTGAAGCAGTACAACGTCGTCGTCGATCCGAACCGCCTGCGCGCCCAGGGCATCCCGCTCAGCAGGCTCCGGGAGGCGATCCGGTCGAGCAACGCGGATGTCGGCGGCCGCACGGTCGAGCTCTCCGAGTTCGAGTTCATGGTGCGCGGGCGCGGCTACCTGAAGAGCGTCGCCGACATCGAGAACATCGTGCTGAAGACCGAGGCCGGCACCCCGCTGCGGGTGCGGGACATCGCCCGGGTCGAGCTCGGGCCGGACGAGCGGCGCGGCATCACCGAGCTGAACGGCGAGGGCGAGGTCGCGGGCGGCATCATCCTGCAGCGCTTCGGCGCCAACGCCCTCAACGTCATCGAGGGCGCCAAGCGTCGCCTGACCGAGGTCGCCGCGAGCCTGCCGAAGGGCACCGAGATCCTGCCGGTCTACGACCGCTCACAGCTGATCGAGGCAGCCATCGACACCCTGAAGCACACCCTGGTCGAGGAGAGCGTCATTGTGGCGCTCGTCTGCATCGTGTTCCTGCTGCACCTGCGCAGCGCGCTGGTGGCCATCCTGATGCTGCCGGTCGGCATCCTGATGGCGCTCGGCGCGATGCATCTCCTCGGGATCGGCGCCAACATCATGTCGCTGGGCGGCATCGCCATCGCGGTCGGGGCCATGATCGACGCCGCCATCGTCATGATCGAGAACGCCCACAAGCACCTGGAGCGGGCGCCCCAGGGGAAGCCCCGTGTCGAGATCCTGGTGGAGGCCGCGGCCGAGGTCGGCCCCTCGCTGTTCTTCTCCCTCCTGGTAATCACGGTGAGCTTCCTGCCGATCTTCACCCTGGAGAGCCAGGAGGGGCGCCTGTTCGGGCCGCTTGCCTTCACCAAGACCTTCGCCATGGCCGCCGCGGCGGTCCTGTCGGTCACCCTGGTGCCGGCCCTGATGGTGCTGTTCGTGCGCGGGCGCATCATCCCCGAGCATCGCAACCCGCTGAACCAGCTGCTGATCTGGGTCTACCGCCCGGTCATCAAGGTTGTGCTCAGGGCCAAGGTGCTGACCATCCTGCTGGCGGTGGCGGCGCTCGGCCTGACCATCTGGCCGGCCCGCCAACTCGGATCCGAGTTCATGCCAGACCTGAACGAGGGCACCCTGATGTACATGCCCACGACCCTGCCGGGCATCTCGGTGACCCAGGCCGGGGAGCTGCTGGCGACCCAGGACCGCATCATCAAGTCCTTCCCGGAGGTGGCCTCCGTCTACGGCAAGGCGGGGCGTGCCTCGACGGCGACGGACCCCGCCCCCACCGAGATGTTCGAGACCATCATCACCCTGAAGCCGAAGGCGGAGTGGCGTCCCGGCGTGACGCTGGCGAGCCTCAAGGCCGAGATGGACAAGGCCCTGCAGTTTCCCGGTGTGTCGAATGCTTGGACGCAGCCGATCCGGGCCCGCATCGACATGCTCTCGACCGGCATCCGCACGCCGGTCGGCATCAAGATCTACGGCATCGACCTGACCGAGATGGAGAAGGTCGCCCGGCAGGTCGAGGCGGTCGTGCGCAACGTGCCGGGCACGTCGAGCGCCTACGCGGAGCGGGTCATCGGCGGCTACTTCCTCGACATCACGCCGGACCGGGAGGCGCTCGGGCGCTACGGCCTCATGGTCGGGGACGTACAGGACATCATCGCGACGGCGCTCGGCGGCGAGAGCGTCACGAACACGGTCGAGGGCCGCGAGCGCTACACCGTCAACGTGCGCTACCCGCGCGCCTTCCGTTCAAATCCGCAATCCATCGCCACCGAAGTGCAGGTGCCGTTGCCGGCCGGCGGTACGGTTCCGCTCGGCGAGGTGGCCAAGGTTCAGCTGACCCGGGGGCCGACCTCGATCCGCACCGAGAACGGGCAGCTCGCGGTCTACATCTTCGTCGACCTGGCCGGGCGCGATCTCGGCGGCTACGTCGCCGAGGCCCGGGACGCGGTCGCCAAGGAGGTCCAGCTCCCGCAGGGCATGAGCATCCAGTGGAGCGGGCAGTTCGAGTACCTGGAGCGGGCGGAGGCCAGGCTGAAGATCGTGGTGCCCGTGACCCTGCTCGTCATCTTCCTGCTCCTCTACCTGAACTTCCGGCGCCTGACCGAGACGCTCATCGTCATGCTGTCCCTGCCCTTCGCCCTGGTCGGCGGGGTGTGGCTGATGTGGTGGATGGGCTTCAACATGTCGGTCGCGGTGGCGGTGGGATTCATCGCGCTCGCCGGCGTTGCCGCGGAGACCGGCGTGATCATGCTGGTCTACCTCGACCATGCCTGGGACGAGCGGCGGGCTGCCGCCCTGGCCGCCGGGCGGGAGAGCACGCGCGCGGACCTGTACCAAGCCATCATGGTGGGCGCGGTCGAGCGGGTGCGCCCGAAGATGATGACGGTCGTCGCCATCATGGCGGGCCTGCTGCCCATCCTCTGGAGCACCGGCGCGGGGTCGGAGATCATGCAGCGGATCGCGGTGCCCATGATCGGCGGCATGGTCTCCTCGACCGTGCTGACCCTCGTCGTGATCCCGGCCATCTACGGGCTCGTGAAGGGATGGAGGCTGGCCCTCCGGCACGAAGGATTGGCCGCCGTGCACGCGGGCCTCCCCCGGGCCGCCGAGTAAGCGTGGCTGGACGGACCGTCCCGGCGGCCGTGAGCAGACAGGAGTTGGTTATGAGCAAACTTTTCCGACCGTCCCGACGCATCGTGGTCCTCGGCCTGGCGGCTGCCGGCGTACAGGCGGCGTGGGCGGAGGATCTGCCGGAGGTCGTCGCCACGAAGGACCCGAGCTGCGGTTGCTGCGAGGCCTGGGTCAAGCACCTGCGCGACGAGGGTTTTCGCGTCCAGGTCGTGAACGCCCCCGTGAACCCGGTCAAGGCGAGGCTCGGGGTGCCTCGGGAGCTGGCCTCGTGTCACACGGCCCAGGTCGGCGGCTACGTCATCGAGGGGCACGTGCCCGCGTCGGCCATCAAGCGGCTGCTGGTGGAGAAGCCTGCCGGCACCGGCCTCGCCGTGCCCGGCATGCCGGTCGGCTCGCCCGGCATGGAGGTCGAAGGGGTGGAACCGGCCACCTACGAGGTGGTGCTGTTCGGCCCTCACGGGCGCAACACCTTCGCGCGGTTTCGCGGTGGGCAGGCCGTCTAGCCGGGCATGGCGGCACGCCACCGTGGCAAGCGGGGGGATTCTTGGCCGAGGTCGACCGGAACGCTGCGGCTTTGACCTTCGAGCACGACGCGGACGACGGCGTGTCTTGCGGGGGCGGCCCGTGCACCGCCGTCGCCATCGTCAACGAGAGCGGAACATTGGCCTGCTTGTGCCAATTCGGCAACGTCCGCCACAGGCGGAGGAGCCGAGGCGGTTCCTGTCGAGGGCTACCGAGGCAAGCGACATCGACGATCTCGTCGAGGTGAGGATTGGGTGCGGTGACGATGCCGACCCTGAGACATCGACGTAGGTTAACCAACGGGAGCGCGACGGCACTGGCGGCGGTGCTGGTCTTCCTAACCCGGGGCCCACCCACCGCTGTGGCTGGACGCAGGGGCCCACAACGTCGCGGTCGTCGCGAGCCCAGCCAACATCTGGTTCGAACCGGGGCACCCGAACCGGGCGCCGCGCCGAGACGGCGGCCTTGGGACTGTGCGGTCGAAGAGGCGACCGCCCTCGCGTGGCGACCTCCGGCAAAACGGCAGGGTCGCGCCGCTAATCCTCGATCCAAGCGGCCAGCCGAAGGACACGACGCGGCGGTCGTCCCTCGGCCCACCGGCTCGGGCCGGACGCGCCCTTCTAGACTTGCCGGCGCCACCCGGCAACGACGCGCCCGGACCGGCTTGCCCGATGTAAGTTCAGGCCGAACGGCACGGGAGACCCAGATAGATGTACCAACCCCCTTGAAGCCGTCGGCGCACGCACTGGTCCCGTGATGCAAACGAGCGCTCCGTCCGGTTCTATTGGCCGAAGCAAGCATATGAGGGGCCATGGTGACACGTGCCGTGATCATGACGCGTGAAGTGGTTGTAGAAGCCACGGGAATGGGCGAGGTGCTCGCACTCGTGATAGGAATAAACGCAGCCGAGAAAGACTGGGCTGTAATGTACCCGGATTGTCCTGCCGGTCGGTGCGAGGCTGGCGGTCGAACCGATGTCGGATGCTCCACCGTAGGGTGGCCGTGACATCCGAAAGCCCACGGCACCTGCCCCGGTCGGGGCCAAGGCCAGGGCGAGTGCGGAGATGTGGAGAACTCGTCTGAGCATCGCGCATCCCTTCCTGCTGGTTTCCTGCCGTTGAACTCCCCCTTCGGGAGCAAGTAACGCACGAGCGGCGGGGCACGGTCGCACACCCCTAAGGGGTAATCGGCATGGCCGGACCGCGAATCCCCCGGAACGCAGGGCGTTTGAAGCCTGTCCGGACGCGCATAACCGCGTCTTCAGGCACTACGTGCACGCCTTACCCTTAAAAACCTCATCTTCCGCCGTCAATGGCGGCAGCCCTTCAGCAATTACCCCTGCGGGGTAATTAAGGGGAAATCAACCATGCGGTGGGAGGGTTAGGTAAAGAGGACTGTGGGTGAAGGACTGGACAATGGGTGGAATGGGTTGCATCGTGAGAACGCTCGGGCTGCTCGGCTTCGGCCTGATCTCCGCAACGTTCGTGGCGCCGTCACACGCGGCCGACCTGCCGCCGGTCGCGCCGCTGCCGGACCTGCGCGGAGCACTCGCGCCGGAGGCCGAGGTTTCCGGCTTTTACCTCCGCGGCGACATCGGTTTCAGCAACCAATCCGTGGAACGGCTCTCCAACAGCCTGGACGCGCTCGGGACGATCGAGAAGGTCAATCTCGGTTTCGCGGGCGCCCCGCTCGCGGGCGTCGGCGCCGGCTACCGCTTCGGCCGGTGGTTTCGGGCCGACGTCGTAGGCGAGTATCGCAGCGCCGCTGCGTTCACCGGGCTTGAACGCTACCGCGACGCGAGACTGCCGCTCGGTTACGGCACCGACGAGTACACCGCGTCGAAACGTGAATTGGCCGTGCTTCTCAACGGCTACGTCGATCTCGGCAATTGGTACGGCCTCACGCCGTTCCTGGGCGCCGGCGTCGGCGCGGTGCGGCTTACGCTCGACAATTTCAAGGACACGAACGTCGTCACGCAGGGCCTGGCCTACGCGAAGGCAGGCTCGAAGACGAACCTTGCGTGGGCGTTGCACGCGGGTGTCGGCTACGAGGTGAGCCCGAACTTCACGGTCGAGCTCGCATACCGCTACCTCAATCTCGGAGACGGAAAGACCGGCACGGTCTACAACTATGCCGGCCAGTGCGGGTCTTGCGAGGCGCTGACCTTCAAGAACGTCGATTCGCACGACGTGAAGCTCGGCTTGCGCTGGGCACCATGGGCCGCGACCGCCCCGGCCGAGCAGGCGCCGCTGGTGCGCCGGTACTGAGGTCGCGCGGTCCCGCACGGCACTCGCGCCGGTGGCGGGCTCCCCCGAGCCGGGACGGCGGCGACCACGCGGGCAGGATGGGGGGCGTGCGCGGCAGGGGCGATTGGCTGGCAGCCTCAAATCGCCAGGAAACGGCTTCGGACGCTCCACCAACAGCAGAAGTGTTCGTGCGTTGCCGATATTGGCGGCCTGTGCAAGGATCGGCCTGGGTAAGAGAGGGTCTCTGGGTCCTTGGCAGTTCTTCGCGCAATGTTGCTCGCGGTGCTGGCGATGGCCGTGGCCATCGCCCCGGCGGCGCCGTGCACGATGCAGCGCCACGCCGCGGCCGACCACGCCGCCGTCGACCAGGCCCCCGCCGACCCGCACGCCCAGCATCGGCCCGCAGCCGGCCCCGCCGACGCGCCCGCGGCAGCGAGCGGCCAGGCGGACGGCGCGGACGTCCCCGAGTGCCACCGGCTCGCCTCGGCCGGCCAGCACCACCCGGACCCGCACGGCCACCACACGCGGCCGGCCGG
>NZ_JAAKGV010000052.1 GCF_011043735.1 Methylobacterium sp. DB0501
CTCGACCGCGCCCGAGGCCCTGATCGGCAAGGTGCGCGAGCTGCGCGCCGATATCGGCATCGCCCTCGACGGCGACGCCGACCGGGTGCTGGTGGTCGACGAGAAGGGCCGGCAGGTCGACGGCGACCAGCTGATGGCGGTGGTCGCCCGCTCGTGGCAGGAGGATGCCCGCCTGTCGAAGAACGGCATCGTGGCCACCATCATGTCGAATCTCGGCCTCGAGCGCTATCTCGGGGGGCTCGGCCTCGGGATGGTGCGCACGGCGGTGGGCGACCGCTACGTGCTCGAGCACATGCGCGGGCACGGCTACAACCTCGGCGGCGAGCAATCCGGCCACATCATCATGTCGGACTACGCCACCACGGGCGACGGGCTGGTGGCGGCGCTGCAGCTGCTCTCGGTGGTACAGCGCCAGCAGCGCCCGGTGAGCGAGGTGTGCCACTGCTTCGACCCGCTGCCGCAGGTGCTGAAGAACGTGCGCTACGCCACCGGCGGCGAGCCGTTGCGCCAGGACAGCGTCGTCACGGCGATCGAGGGCGCGCGCCAGCGCCTCGGCGAGGGCGGCCGCCTGGTCATCCGGCCGTCCGGCACCGAGCCGGTGATCCGCGTGATGGCCGAGGGCGACGACCGCGACCTCGTCGGGGAAGTGGTCGACGACATCGTCGGCGCCTTGAGCAAGGCCGCCGCATGAAGGCCGGCCGGCACGACGTGCCGGCCGCCGACACGCCGCAACGAGGCCGACCCGGCCATGAAAATCAAATCAACATTTTATATTTCATTACGAAATCAATCATTTTTCGCAAAATCGCGAATTTTCGTGACATCGAAATGGTAGGTGGAAATTTGATATGGTTGGGCCAGTCCCGGACTGCATCAAGATCTTTCTGTCAGGAGACCAGCGCCTGGTGCTGGAGGCGCTCGAATGCCTGCTCTTGCAGGAAAACGGTATCAGCATCGTCGGCCGCGGCACCTCCCTTCTCGACGCAGGCAACCTCGCCGAGGCTACGGTTTCCGACATCCTCGTGCACGATGTCAGCCTGAGCGAGACCACGGCGGTCGATGTCCTGCACCTCCTCAAGCAGGAAGGCTTATCCGTTCCGGTCGTCGTCGTGAGCACCGTCTCGAACCGTCACATCGTGCATCAAACGCTCGCTGCGGGTGCACGCGGCTACGTGCTCAAGCGGGCCTCGAGCCGCCATCTCGTCCATGCCATCCGTTCGGTGCATGCGGGCGGCGTCTACCTGGACGCGGAGATCGGCGGAACGCCGGTCGAGGCACTCCAGCTGGCCGGCCTCGGCAAGGTGGCCTCCGGTGCGATCACGGTCCGGCCGCTCGCACCGCGGGAGGAGGAGGTCCTGCGCCTGATCGCACTGGGCTTCACCGCCAAGGAGATCGGGGACAGGCTCGGCATCAATGCGCGCTCGGTCGAAACTCACAAACGGCGCGCCATCGACAAGCTGGGGGTCAGGACACGCGCCAAGATCGTCGAGTACGGCATGATGAAGGGCTGGTTCAGGAACGCCCCGCATTGAAGCAATGCTTCGATCTCGCCGGGCCTACGGCCGATCGCGGCAGGAGAGATGACGATGAAGACAGGGATGTACGTACTCCAGGGCGTCGATCCGGCGCAGGTCGCCGCGGCGCCGTTCGACGTGAAGGTCGTCGAGATCTACGACGATACCGGTCGGCTGTTCGACCCGACGCAAGTCAAGCAGATGGGCGGCGGACCGGGAGCGGCCTTGCTGCTCGGCTATTTCAGCATCGGCGAGGCAGAACAATACCGGTCGTACTGGCCCACGATCCCGCGATCCGCCATCGGCCCCGAAGATCCGAACTGGAAAGGCAACTACGAAGTCAAGTATTGGACGGACGACTGGAAGGCGGTCGCCCAGGCCGAGATCGACAAGATGATCTCGGCGGGATACGACGGGGCGTATTTCGACGTCGTCGACGAGTTCCAGCTGCCATGGGCCGAGCGGAACGCACCCGGCGGCGATGCCGCGGCGGCGATGAAGAGCCTCGTCGAGCACCTGAGCGACTACGCAAAATCGAAGGCACCGACGTTCAAGATATGGGTCAATGGCGGCGAGGAATTGCTGACGGACCCCAAATACCTCGCGAGCATCGACGGACTGTTCAAGGAAAATCTCTTCTACAACAGCGACGGCTCGGCAGCCCAGCCCGAGGCCGAGACGCGGTCGGCCCTCGACGCCCTGAAGCTCGCGCAGGCGGCCGGCAAGGATGTCGTGGCGATCGAGTATGTGAACGGGGCCGCAAGGATCGCCGACGTGCAGGCGAAGGCGGATGCCGCGGGCATGGGCAGCTACATCGCGCGCCTCGACCTCAAGGGGGTCTCGCTGGACGGCGTCAGGCCCGGCCAGACGATGCATGACGACGGCCTCGCAGGGCCGGCCGCTCCGCCCTCCAACGCCCCCGCAGGGGGGCCGGCGCCGCTCACGCCCGAGCCGAAGCCCGCCGAGGGCGCGTCCGGCGGCGAGCCGCCGGCACCGCTTGCGGCTTTGGACGTGGTCGGGGCCCCGGGCGGATCCGGCCTGCCTTCTCTCGGCGAGCCTCGGTCGAGCGACGTCGCGCTCGTCACCGGGCTCGACCCCACGACGGACGCCCCCGCCCTCGACCCGGCAGCCCTGCTGCACGGGGACCCGGACGCGGCGCGAATTCCAGACATCGCCGACGGGGCGGCGGGACCGGCGCTCACCGGCCAGGACGGCCCGGGCGCCTGATCCCGCGACGCCCTCGCGGCAGCGGCGTTAAGGAGCAGATCCGCGCCGGCTCTCCCGGCACCTCCTCCCTGGCGTCTCATCCCGGGCCTCTCGTCCCCTGTCGTGGGCGGGATCGACGGCAAGGGGCGATCCGAGGGACGATCCGAGCCGGCTGCGACGGCGCGGCCGCCCCCGACGGAACCGCGCTACCGCGCGGCGGCCTTGACCCGCTCCGACCGGCCGGTGCTTCGCACCGTCATGACCTTGACGACGTCGCCCGGCTCGAGCGCGTCCGTTTCCTCCGCCGTCACGACCTGGGCGCCGGACGGCCCCATCCGGACGATCTGATACTGCATCGTCGCCTCACCCTGGCCGATGTTGAACGTCGCGACGATGTTGAGGGAGGTCGTCAGGGATTGCTCGGCCGCCGCGATCTCGACGTCGAGAAGCGTGATTTCCTTCTCCACCGACAGCTTCTGGCGGATATTGGCCTGATCCGTCGCCTCCTTGGCGGCGCCCTGCCGAAACTCGGCCTGCATCACGCCGACCTCGAACTCCCGCTTGCGGGCCTCCATGTCGATGAAGTCGCGCCGGATGTCGGCCACGCGCTCGCTTTCCACCATCTGGCGGGCGTAGAGTGCTTCGATCGTCTTGAGCCTCTCGCCTCGCGCATTGAGCTGCGCGACGAAGGCGGCGTGGCGCTTGTGCAGCAGGTCCACCTCGTTGGCGGCGGCCTCGGCGGCATTGCGCCGGGTGCCGTCCTCCTTGGCGGTGAGGTCCGCCTCGAGCCGGGCGACCCTGCCGGCCGCCGCGAGCAGGGTCGTGACCTCGCCGTCGGGGGCGAGCGCCAGGAGCCGGCCGAGAGCCGGGTTGGCGCCGCCGTTGCCCTGGCGCTCCAGGAGCGCGGCCTTGCGGGCGAGAGCGGTCTTGAGGCGGTCGCGGATGGCAGCCCGGCGCTCAAGTTCCCGCATGACCTCGATGGCCTGCGCGGCGCTCACCTGGTCCTTCTCGAGGCCCCCGGCGAGCGCCACGGCCTGGATCACCATCATGCCGCCGGTATACGGGAAGGCGCCGGGCGACCGCACGGCCCCGGCGACGAAGACCGGTGCCCGCTGCGTCACGCCGACGGTGACGCCGCCCCGGCGGCCGAAGGTCTTCTCGAAGGCGGCGCCGACCTCGGTCCTCACCGCCTCGAGGGTCTTTCCCGATGCCTGGATCGCTCCGAAGAGCGGGATGGCGATCGTGCCGCCCGGCTCGACCGAGTATTCTCCCGACAGGTCGACGCGCTGGTAGAAGGCCTGCGTGACCGCGGCGGCGGCCTCCGCGCCCTTCTCGCCGGCGCCCGGATTCGGGATGTCCATGGTCTCGAAGACGGTGATCTTGAGCTTGTCGCCGATCTTCAGCAACGACCCGTCGCCGGCCAGCGCCGGACTTGCGGCGAGCGCCGCGGCGAAAGCGAGGGCGCCCAGCGCCCGCTGCTTGGTACGAGACACGATCATCGGCCTGCTCCCCCTTTCCACGATCAAGGATGCCGCGCCACCACCGCCGCTCCGGCGATCAAGGGATCCGCGGCGGACCGGCCGACGCCTGCGCCAGGCGGCGAAGCTCGCCCATCGCCCGCCCGTGCTCCGTCACGTCCCCGAGGCTCGCGGCCAGGCGCGCCTGCTCGGGCACGAGATGGGGCGGCAGGACGCGGCGGCGTCCGAGATCCGACAGGACCGCCAGGGCCTGCCTGTCGCCCAGCGTCCGGGCGAGCAGCGCGGCCCATTCCCGCTGCGCCGGCGGCGCGAGCGAGGCGAGCGTCACGCCCGCGAGCAGGCGGCTCGCCAGGATCGGGTTGCCCTCCTGCAGCGCCAGCCTGGCCCCGAAGAGCGGCCGCCGCCGCAGCGCGTCCCAGGAGAGCGCCCGCCGGATCGGGGCGATCACGCCGAATCCCTGCCGCTGCACGAGCGCCTCGGCGAGAGCGACATGGGCCTCGGGCCAGGCCGGCTCGCTCAGGATCGCCCAGACCTTGCGCCAGAGCGCCGCGACGTCGCCCACGGCTTCGGCCGCCGCGAGATATTGCGCGATCTCGTCCGCCGGCGGTTCGGACCGCCCGCCCGGCCAGCTCTCCAGAAGGGCCGTCGCCACCGGGCGGTTGCCGTCCTCCGCGACCACCCGCGCGAGGTAGAACCGGATGTCGGGCTTTGCCTCGAGCACCCGCCTCCCGAGGGACAAGGCGCGGGCGCGATCCCCTCTCCGGGCCATCGACCGGGTGACGTGCACGCCGAGCCAGGGCTTGTCGCGCCAGCCCGCGATCCAGCCCTCCGCCCGCTCGGCCGCCTCCTCGGCCAGCCCGAACGTCATCAGGAGATCGAAGAGCACGAAGCGGCCGACCTCGCTCTCGGCGGGCAGCAGCGCATCCGCCCGCCGCAGCGTGGCGAGCGCGGCGTCCCGCTCGCCCGCCCAGGACAGCAGCACCCCGAGCCGCTCGACGTCGACGGGGCGCAGGAGCTCGGGATCGGTCGTCTCCTTCAGGAGCGCGCGCTCCTCGTCCGTCCGCTCCAGCAGGCGATAGAGGTCGAGCAGGGCGGAGAGGCGCGCACGGGTCGGCGCGAGCTTGACGGCCCGCGCGAGGGCCTGGGCGGCCCCGGCCGGGTCCTTTGCCGCCTCGTACAGGGAGGCGAGCCAGTCGAGGGCGCGGGTATCGGCCGGACGCAGCTCGACATAGTGCTCGAGAAGCTCGGCCGCGCGCTTGAACCGGCCCGATCGCTCGTGCACGCGCGCCGCCGCGGCCATGAGCGCCGGATCGCGCTGCGCCAGGGCGAGCAGCTCCGCCAGCCGGCCCGACGCCTCGCTGGTGCGGCCGTCCCTGGCCAGCATGGCGAGCTGCTCCTCGGCCGTCGGGAACAGCAGGTAGCCGGACGCACCAGCGATGCCGACGCAGAGGCAGAGGAGATATCGAACGCGCATGCGCCTGTCGCCCCGTTCCGATGCCTCGCCTCGTCCCGGCCGCGCGACCCTTTCATGCGGGCGCGGGCATCGGCCCCCTTCTCCCGTGACGGAAAGGGCGCCGCTCTCGGTCTTGGTTCAGCATTCGGAAAATCGACCCGATGGTACAATCTCGCCGGGGCGTTAGACAGCGGGAAAAGCGGATGAATGCCTTGTCCCGATGTGATCTCTGGATGTAATTCTTTCGAATTACTCCTCGCCCGGCCGGCAGGGGCAGGGCGGCGGCTCCGGAAAGATCCGATCGAGGAGCACTTCCGAGACGAAGGGGCTGTGGTTCAGATCGCGCTCCCGCGCGTAGATCTCGCGGATCGTCCCCTCGTCCGATCCGTTCCAGTAATCCAGACTGAGGACCGGCAGGGTCGGCGGCTCGCTCCGCAATCCGTCCAGTGCCTGCATATGGTACATCAGCTGGTCCGGCTCGACCCACCTGTATTGCTTCGCGCTGAAATCGAATGTCGTCAGAAGGCTTTCCGCGACGACGCCGTCGATCTCGCCCTTGATCTCGGGCAGGAGGGCGTAGCCGCGATTCATCAGGAGGACCAGATCGGGGAACGATCGCCGGATCGCGCGGACGAGGTCGAGCGCGGCAAGGCGCATGCCCGCGTAGCGCGCCGGATCGAGCTGCTCGAGATGGGGCGGCGTGTCGAGGGTGTCGAAGAACAGCCCCTTGAACCCGCGGCCGACGATGGCCGGAACGGCGCGCTCCAGGATCAGCGCCGACCAGCCCCGCTGTCGGACGTCGCACGCGAAGGTATCGGGCCAGCTCGTATTCTCGTGGAGCAGGATGTCGGAATTCTCGACGGCGGCGAACCACGCGCTGGAGCGCTTGATCTCACCGAGGCTCAGGTAGCACAGCGGGTCCTGGCCCTGCCGGACGATCTGCTGCACGTCGCCCTTGAAGCCGGAATCGAGGACGACGAGGTCGTAGCCCGCCAGCCTCTCGAGCGCGATGTCCTCCCCGTAATACACCGCCCAGGCCAGGTCGGGCTGCGCGATCCTGGCCGCGCGGGCGGGCCGCCCGGCGGCCGCGGCGCGGCCGGCACCGAGGCAGGCCAGCATCTGGAGGAGCGTCCGCCGCAGCATGGTGCGTCCTCCCGGAGCGCGGCCGAGGGAGTGCCCGACACCCCTCATGACGGGACGCCGTCCGATGCGCCCGGAGAGCCGGCGGCGACCCGGCGGCGCTCGGTGCGAAGCGACGTGTTGTTGGTGATGAAGGCGTGGAAATCGAGCCACGACAGCTCGCGGGCGAGGATCGCGATCGCCAGCACCAGCGTGATCGCCGAGGCGATGAGGTTGCCGTAGCCGAAGAACGAGAAGCCGAGCGGCAGCAACGCGCTCGTCAGGGCACCGTTCAGCACGAAATACGTGACCGAGATCGCGAGCGCATACCGCCTCAGATCGAAGTAGAGGAGGAACACGAAGCAGAACACCGCGGAGGTATGGAACACCATGCCGACCAGGGCGGCCCGCAGGATCCCCATCTGGCTGGCCCGCAAGCCCAGCGGCTCGATCGCCACGAAGGAGATGAGGATCGCGATCAGGGCGATCACCGCCAGGGAGAGAAACAGCGTGAAGACCTTCGAGACGACGAAGCCGGCCATCCGCGACTGCATCCTCAACAGGTTCCTGCGGCTCACCTGGTGGGCGAGGCTGCCGTAATAGGCCCGGCTCAAGCGGAAGAAGTTGGTCTCGACGTGGACGAAGAAGACCGCGAAGATCGGCAGCGCGGCGAGCTGGGCCCAGAACATCGGCGTGTCGTAGGTCGGCATGGTCCTCAGGCCCATGGCGACGGTGGCGACCCCGATCGGCGCGGCGGCCCACATGACGAGCTTGTCGACCCACAGGCCGCACGCGAAGGTCAGGCCGATCACCGGCAACTCCCAGTAGATCGCGGCGGTGCGCAGGAGCTCCCGGTCCGGCACCAGCGTTAGGCCGTATTCCCGCGCCAGGCGCCAGGCGAGGCCGAAATCGATGATGCAGAGCCCGAGATTGAACGCGCCGAGGAGACGCACCGGCTCCTCGCCCGGCGCTAGCAGGAGGGTCGACACCATGACCGCCACGCCGACCGCGAACGCGGCCGACACCGCGAGATAGCCGCGGGTCGCCCCGATGAAGGGGATGAGCAGCCAGGCCGCCCCCAGGAGCATCAGGTTCTGCAGGGCCGCCAGCAGTTCCGGCGCCGACAGGTCCGTCATCCAGACGTAGAACGGGCCGCAGACGAGCAGGGCCGTCACGGCGAACGCCGCGAACGCCGCCGCGAAGCTGAAGGCGATGCTCTCGTAGCGCTTCATCCAGATATGGTCCGAGACGTATCGCGTGCAGACGAAGGCCAGGGGCCCGGTCAGGATCGCCGTCACGCAGGTGTTGTAGATCATGATCGACCGGAAGATCTGAAGGCCCAGGCAATCCGCGACGGTACAGGCCGCCGAGCTGACGCCCGCGATCGCCAGCACGGTGAAGATCCAGGGGCCCGCGACCAGGAAGGCGGCATAGAGGTAGGCACCCGCCGTGCTGCTCAGGGATTTCCCCGTCGTCATGCGCTCCAGCGCGAACCCGATGCCGGCCATGCCGCCCTCTCCGCTGGTTGGTTACTCGCCCGGCGATCGGTGCAGGAGCGAGTCGTAGACGTCCTCGTACATCGCGATCACGCGCCGCTGATCGAACACGGCGTGGATGCGCGCGCGCAGGGCTTCTCCCATCCGGTCGCGCAAGGCCGGATCGAGGAGGAGCCGGGCCAGCGCATCGGCCGTCGCCTGGGGATCGCAGGCGCCGACGACGAAGCCGCCGGCCCCCTCCGGGCCGGTGCCCGGCGGCCCTTCGAGGATCTCGCGGCACGACCCGACATCGGTGGTGACGGCCGGAACGCCGGCCGCGCCCGCCTCCAGCACCGAGAGCGGCTGCGCCTCGCTGATGCTCGTCAGGGCGAGAACGTCGACGGAGCCGAAATAGGACCGCACGTCGGGGACGCGCCCGAGGAACCGGACCGTGCCCTGCAACCCGAGCTGCTGGACGAGGTGCCGGCACTCGGCGGCGTAGGCCGGGTCCTCGTCGTCCGGCCCGATGATCATCGCGTCGAGATCGGGCACGGCGCGTCGCAGGAGCGCCATCGCCTGGATGAAGGTGCGGATGTCCTTGATCGGCACCAGCCGGCCGACGAGGAGGACCGTCGGGCGGCGCGGCGCGCGGTTGCGGACGATGGTGGAGAATTGCGCGAGTTCGATGCCGTTCGGGATCGCCCGGAGCTTGGCCGGCGGGGCCCCGTCCTGCATCTGGTACTGCTGGTTGACCCGGAACTGGGTCGTGATCAGGTCGGCGCAATCGTAGCTGATCTGCGCCATGGCGTTGAAGGCGGACAGCCACAGCTTGCGAAGCTCGGGGACGGCGCTGTCGACGTCGTACCCCGCCGCCGACGATTCGTAGATCCAGTCGGCGATGGAGAGCTCGATCCGGCGCTCGTTCGTGTAGATGCCGTGCTCGGTGATGAGGAACGGGTTGCCCGTCAGCGCCTTGGCCCGCGCGCCGAACAGGCCCGGATAGCCCGTCGAGATCGCGTGATACGTCCGCGCCGCCGGGATCGGCGCGGTGGCGATGGCCAGAACGCTGCGGGCGAGGAACCGCCAGGTCCAGAACACGTCGACCAGCGGCGCGCCCGGGATGACCTCGTCGTAGATGCGCTGGAAGGCGATCCAGGCCGCGCGGGAATCGAGCAGCGCGCGTTGTGCGAGCCCGCTGGAGGCGATCTCCCGGGCGAATTGCGTCCAGGCCGGTCCGGTCCCCTCCGTCAGGAGCACGCGCAGGTCGGCCACCAGCGCCTCGATCCTCCGACCGGACCGGACCATCGGCATGACGCCCGGGGGGCAATCGTCGATGACGACGTCCGTCTGGGCGATCACGTTGCCCGGCAGGTCGAACTTCCGCCGGCGCGGCTGCGCCGAGACGGTGAAGGCGACGACATGGAAGCTGCGATCGGGGAGGTTCCTGATGAAGCTGTCGACCCAGGAGGAGACGCCGCCGAGCAGGTAGGGGTAGCCGCCCTCGACCAGGAGGCAGATATCGGCGGGCGAGCCCGAAGGATGGCCCTGGACCGGATTCGTCGAGGCCCGGCTCATGGCACGGCGTCCGACGATGGCGCGGCGGCGGCCGCGAGCGTGAGGCGGAGGTCGCGACGCAGGGCTTGCGCCGCCGCGAGGCCGGGCGCGATGGCAAGGGCCCGTTCCGCCGCGTCGAGGCCGCCGAGCAGTTCCGCGCGTGCCTGCAGCGGCTTGACGAGACCGGAGCGCGCCAGGTCGAGCCTGGCCCGTGCGAGCGCGACCCAGGCGGCGGGATCCCGCGGACCGTGCGCGACGGCCTCCTGGAGCGACGCGATCGCGCGGCCATGCGCGGTCTGGAGCTTCGCCAGGACCGTCGATGCGAGGACCCGCACGGACGGGTCGGCGTCCCGCAGGGCCGCATGGATCACGGGGCACAAGGCCGGATCGAACGCGCGCCCGACCCGGGCGAGCGCTTCGAACTTCGCCGCCCGGTCATGGCCGTCGAGCGCGTCGCGCAGCGGCCGGACGGCGTTACGGGGCGCGGCCCGCAAGCGGCCGTCGAGCAGGTCGTCGCGCAGCCGTCCGACCCCGCCGAGTTCGTGGGCTTCGACCTCCGCATCGAGCCAGTCGCCGAACGCCCCGTCGGCGGCCTTGGCGCGTCCGGAGCCGTCGAGGGCGATGAGGCCGAGCGCGAGGACGGCCCCGAACGGCCCCGCGGTGAAGGTCCACAGGGCGAGATGGACCAGCGCGGACGAGGCCGTGCGCCGGAGTGCCACCGCCGCCGACGCGCCGATCACGGCGGAGACGGTAAGGTGCACGAGGATCGCGGATGTCGGCGCCAGGGTCCCCCGCAGGAGGGCCGCCGCTAGGGCGCACTCGCCGACCGCGGTCGCGCCCGCGACGACGACGAGGAGGGCCTCCGGCACCATTCGTCCGGCCACGATGGTCGGGTCCGCGAAGGAATCCCCGGTCTCCTCGAGCCTCATCGCGTGCCGCCCTCCAAGGCCACGCTCCGTTCCGGGAGTACGCCTGGGATGCCGCCCGGACAGTTGCCGAGGAGTCCGCCCAGGCCCCGGGCGAGATCGTCGGCACAGTGCAGGGCGTAAGCGGCAGGCGTTCCCGGCCGCAGCCCCTCGGCCACGATCAATCCCACGGCCTCGCCGCCGGCGCGCGCCACGACCGGGACCAGGATCGCGCCGTCGGGCCATGCGGGGCTCGCACCCGCCTCCAGTTGCCGGGGCGAGGCCGGCTCTTGTCCTTGCAGGATGTCCGCCCCGAGGCGCGGCAGGCGGGGTTCCTCCCGCGTCTCGCCCGCATGGCCGAGCGCGACCCACGCTCCGCCTCTCGGCCCGTACACCGTCAGGTCGGACGCCCCGACGATCAGGCGCGCGAACTCGGCGAACGATGCCGCGAGCCGCTCGGGCCCGCCCGGATCCAGGCCGGCGAAGGCCCGCGCGATGGCCGCGGCGGTGCGCGTCTCGGCCGCGATCTGAAGTTCGAGACGGCCGAGATCCGAGAGCGTCTGCCGGAGGCCGTGACCGAGATCCTCGGCGGCGGCCTGCGCGTCGTCGCGCTGGCGCCGCACCTCGGAGGCATGCGCGAGCTGCAGGCTGCTCATCCCGCCGAGCACCAGCGCGCAGGCCAGCCAGCTCGTCGGCTCGGCCACGATCAAGCGGGAATATGCATAATAATCCTGTGTCGCGATTTGCGACGGCAACTCCCCGCTATACAAGGCCAATGTCGAAGTGAATGCCGCGAACACGCCGCCCGCCAAGCCGTATTGCACCGACATCAACAAGACCGGGATCCAGAAGGGGCGCGGATTGATGCCGGAGAACCGATGTCCGTCGAAGAAGACGTAATCGACGCACACGAGCAAGCCGACCAGGACGATCGATTCCAGGACGTAGCGATACCAGGTGGCTGATCCGGACCGCGTCGCCCGGGGGGCCGGCCGGGGGGCGGGTGCCGACTCCTCGGCGCAACGGTCGGCTGAGATCGACGAGGACATGCTCACGGTCGATGGATCCTGCGCTTGATCGAGATGGCGCCCGCCGTCGCGGGCCGGGATCGCGGGCCGGGTGGCCGCCGGAGACGCCCGGCAGCCTGCCCGGTTCGGGCCGACAGGCGTCACGTCCGTGCTCGTCTCGGGGCAGCGGAGCGACGGCCGGGGCCCATGAGACGAAGTCCGGACGATCCCTTCCGGACTTCGTCTCACCCGCCCGCGCGGTCGAGCCGGGGGCTCCACACGCTCGAGCGAAGCCGACTTCCGCATGGCGAACGCGATTGCGCAGCAATCGCCGAGCAATCAATCGGAGGTCGCATGACTCGCATCGGGCTCCGAAGCACCATCGATCCATCACGAGCTGAAACACACCTCTACGGCCCAACCCGAATAAGGCGGCGCAATTCTGCACATCGCCGGGCCCGGCTACGAGAATTGACCAACACCACAACTATCATGAAAGACCGCAAGACAGCACGTACCTATTAAGGATGATTGGGTGCCCGCATGTGGTACTGCCATTTCAACGTTGCGATTGTTTTAGATTTCAGCAAATCCATTGTCGAGCAGACAGAAATGGAGAGAGCCGTGTGGCGGAACAAGCGAGTGGCCGTAACGGGCGCGGGCGGCTTCATCGGCAGCCATCTTTGCGACGCCCTGGTGCGGAGCGGCGCGACGGTCACCGCGGTCGTGCGGTACAGTTCCAGCGGGACCCTCGGAAACTTGAATTTCCTGGATCCGGACGTGAGGAGCGCGGCGAGGATCGCCTACGGCAACCTCGAGGACAGTGATTTCATCTACAATGCGCTGGAGGGGCACGACGTGGTGCTGCATCTCGGCGCGCTGATCGCGATCCCCTATTCGTACGAAGCCCCGCGGACCTACGTCCGGACGAATGTCGAAGGGACGCTCAACGTCCTCCAGGCGGGGCGCCGGAACGCGATCGGGCGCATCGTTCACACCAGCACCTCGGAGGTCTACGGCACGGCGCTGCGCACCCCGATCGACGAGGAGCATCCGCTGCAGGGACAATCGCCCTATTCCGCGTCCAAGATCGCCGCCGACAAGCTGGCCGAGAGCTATCATCGGTCCTTCGGACTGCCCGTCGTCACGCTGCGGCCGTTCAACACCTACGGTCCGCGCCAGAGCGCACGCGCCTTCATCCCGACGATCATCTCGCAGGCGGTGGAGCGGGACGAGATCCGGCTCGGCTCGCTGACGCCGGAACGCGACATGACCTACGTGTCCGACACCGTCGCGGGCTTCCTGGCCGCCGGGATCCAGCCCGGCATCGAGGGGATGACCATCAACCTCGGTACGGGCGAGACGCACTCCGTCGGCTGGTTCGCGCATCGGATCCTCGCGCTGATGGGCGTGGACAAGCCGATCAAGGTCGAGGCGGAGCGCATGCGGCCGGAGCAGAGCGAAGTCCACAAGCTCATCTCGGACAACGGTCTGGCCGGCCGCTCCCTCGGCTGGAAGCCGGACGTGTCCATCGACGAGGGGCTGTCGCGGATGATCGACTTCGTCAGCTCGAACCCCGGTTTCTATTCGACCGATCGCTATGTGAGGTGATGGGGTCGGTCTCCTGGAAAGGCGCTGATCCGCTCGGAGCAGGATGACGAAACCGAAGATCCAGAGCACAGCCCGATCACACCACGATCGGGCTGTGCTCTGGATCATTTTCCGACGAAGTGCATATCGGCTTGTCATAGAAAATACGGCAAATCAAAGATCTAGAGCAGCGTTCGATAGCAACGCGCGATCGGGCGCTGTTCTAGCGCGCGCCGATATTGATCCATCCCTGCATCATGGCGTATTGCATGAACTTGGCACGCGACCGGGTGTCGAGCTTGTCTCCGGCGCGCACGCGGTATGTCTCGGCGGATTTCATCGAGATGCCGAGCTTCAGCGCCACTTCCTTGTTCGTGAAGCCTTGCGCGATCAACTTGACGACCGCCCGCTCGCGGTTGGTCAAGCTCGCCGCCAGCGATCCGCTCCGACCCTCTGGGCCTGCCCGAAGGTGCGCGTCCAATGCCTGACCGGCGAGGGCGGGGTCGAGGAACACCCCCCCATACCTCACGGCGCGAACCGCCTGGAGCAGGGTCTCGCTGGGTGAGCGCTTGACCACGTAACCGCGCGCCCCGGCGGCAAGGGCCTGCTGCGCGTAGACCCGCTCCTCATGCGCGCTGAGCGCCAGGATGAACGTCGTCGGGACTTGCGTGGTCAATTGCCGGATCATGTCGATCCCCCACAGGCCGGGCACGCCGGTCTCGAGGATGGCGATATCCGGCTTCAAGTCGACGATGCTTTGTACGGCCTGGTTGCGTGACGAAAACTCGCCGACGAGCGTGATATCGGGCTCCTTCTCCAGCAAGTTCCGGATACCTCGAATGACGAGCGGATAGCCGTCGGCAATCAACACGCGCGTTGGCGCGAACCCCGGTGATGTGTGCATTCCCGCCTCCCCTTTCAGACGCGCTTGCAGCGCCGGACACCCGTCAGTTTTCGACTGCTATCGCCGGCGTCGACCGTCAGCATGGCAGGCACGACCCTTGTTTCCAAGAGGGATCGGCATGGATGACATCAATATCGCCGTCGTGTAATTTAGCAAAAATCAGCAACAAATAAATATTCACGAATATATATACCAAGTAACTATGTTATCAATAGTTATATACTGCCATATTATCGTATTATTACGCGAATGTTTTCTCAAAATTCCGCAATCGTTGCACCCAAAATCCATTGATATTGTCGGCTTAAACCGGATATATCACAACGGCCGACAGCCTTCACGGCAGTTCTCAGCGACATAGATTGGGTCTTTTGTCGTCTTATCCTGGAAGCACGGCAGTCGCAGATTCTGTTTTCACCAAAATAGGTATGGCGTGAAGCCCTATTTGTGGAGGGGTACGGGTGGCCTTTGCCGCGCATCACATGGGCGAGCTTGTCAGCCGGCCCCGAGGCCGAGACTGCGTCGGAACCGCGCCGGAGAGCTCCCCGTGGCGGCGATGCAGCATGCAGCCCGCGGTGCCATCCGGCACGGTCGGTGCCGCACGCGGCATCGTGGTGCGGTCGCGGACATCGTCGTGCGTGGGCTTGGCCGGGCGTTCCGGCGCATGAGGGTTGGTCGACCCAGGCGCGGATTGCAGCTACGGACGGTGCTCCCGCCAGAGGCGCCGGACCGGGCGCAACGGGTACCGGTCGATGGCGCGACGGCGCGTGCGGCCGGGGGACCGCGTCGGGTGGCCCCGAGCAGGCGAGGGGCGCCACTTGTGGCGGCGGGACCGGGGGGTGCACAACGACCTGACGTTGTTCAACCCGGCGCCGATCACGTAAGCGTCAAGAGGGCGCGTCGCCCACCGCCCCTACCGCTCGTGTCCCGCCGTCGAGGTCGTCTCCCGCACCGGCGACAGCAGGTAGTCGATCACCCGGCGACGCCCGGTCCGGATCTCCACCGTCGCCGTCATCCCCGGCGTCAGCGCCACGTCCGTCCCGTCCGCCTTGATGAAGGTCTGCGACAAGGCCACCGTCACCGGGAAGATCAGGTTCTGGGTCTTCGGCATGCCCGTCACCGGGTTCACCCCCTGGCTGCGCGCCACCGACAACGCGTCGCTGCCGCCCCCCGCCTCCCGGTCGTCCACCGCGTCGCGCGACACCCGCACCACGCGCCCCTCGATCGAACCGTAGCGGGTGAACGGGAAGGCGTCGATCTTCACCACCGCCTCCTGCCCCGGCAGCACGAACCCGATATCCTTGTTCTGCACCTGCGCCTCGACCTCGATCGGACCGTCCGTCGGCACCACCACCATCAGCGGCTGGCCCGCCGTCACCACCTGCCCCAGCGTCGTCACCGCCAGCTGCTGCACCGTCCCGGAGATCGGCGCCTTGAGCGTCGTCCGCTCGCGCTTGAGCTGCGCCTTCACCACGTCCTGCACCAGCGCGTCGCGCTTCTGCGCCGCTTCCGTCAGCGCCTGGTACTG
>NZ_JAAKGV010000053.1 GCF_011043735.1 Methylobacterium sp. DB0501
TGCGCCACGGGCGCGTCTACGAGCCGGCGGCGGTGGCTGCCTGATCCGAGTTCGGGCCGCGCGGCACGCGCCGGCCTTCCGATGTCTGCGAGCGGTGAGAGGAAGATGGCCTGACAGTCGACCGGTGTTCTGGAAGCCTCCCGGCAAAAATGGCGTTCGACGCCGACCCCTTTATGAGGCCCAGGACGCGCGGATCTCCATCTTGGCCAACGGCAAAGCCGGAAGGCCGGATACGTTTATGCAGACTGCTCAGACCAGCGGATCCAGAGCCACTTGCGGACGGGGCGGGCCATACGTTTCGCCGTGGGCGGCGCGCTGGGCTTTGACGTAGGTGGCGTCGAGAGCAGCGGCGTCGCTGGACCATCCGGCCTTGGCGAGGGCTTCCAGCATGCCGGTCCAGAAGCGGCGGCGCGACCACCTGTTGAAGCGGTTGTAGATGGTCGTGGGCGGACCATACTCGCTCGGGCAGTCCTTCCAGCGGCAGCCGGACTTGATGACGTGCAGGATGCCCGAGATGACGATGCGGTCGTCCTTGCGATGAGCGCCGGGCTGGTTTTTGGGCATGAACGGCGCGATCGCCTGCCATTGCTCGTCAGACAGCCAGAACAGCTCTGCCATGGCCTCCTCCATCGGGGAGACGCATTCGAATCACATTTCCCTCATCATCACAACACCTTGAACGGGTTTAGACCCTAGCTCAGATCGGCCGCCGTGAGCGGCACCAGGTCCAACCACCGGGCGAGCATGTCCGGCCCTGGCATCGGCGGCGTGCGGGCGTGGATAGGAGTCACGACCGGATGCAGCGTCGTGAGGATCGCACAGCTCGCCATCTCCAGCCGGATTGGCGGTAAGAAGTTCGGCGTTCTGCTGTTGTAGGCCAGCGGGTCGCGAACTTGCGTTCCGGACTGGGCACGTTCGCCAGGTAGTCGCACGAACAAACATCTCGTACAGTGACCAGGAGGGCGCGTTCGTGACCGTGAGGATCGGGGTGGCCTGCCTCACGCCGAAGAAGTCGAGCACGACGCGAACGGCCTGTTTTGCAGCAGCAGATGCGACACTCTACGAAGTCGCAATCGTGTAGCAGCGCAGCCCAATCAGGATGGCGGCATCACCGACAATGTGAGTGCCGTCCGAGAGCTCCCACGGCAATAAAAAAGGCCAGCCTTACGGCTGGCCCCGCATCGTCAGATGGCGTGATGCCTCACTCCGCTGCCATGGCCTCCGGCGAGAAGTGCCCGTACCAGTCCTGGGCCGAGACAACCGGCCACAGGCCGTGGCCTTGCGGCTCAGGCTGGCTCACCGGCGGGTTGAAGCGGCATAGGCCTTCGTCACCCTGCGCGGCGCCGCCGTTGAGCTTGTGATAGTCGTAGTAGCGACAGCTCTGGCACTGGGCGCTGGTAGTGGTCGCCATGGTGACTCTCCTTGGAAAGGGCACACGCCCCGTCACGCATCGTACGAATTAGAGCGAGTCCAATCTGTCTAACAACTCCTCTCTTCGCTGACGGTTCCGCGGGTCGGCCCCGTGTCGCAGTAGACCTTTGGGCTCATCAGCAGCGTTCAACCGAGCTGGAACCCGCTTTCCCGGTCAAGGCTGGTCAACCATGCAAGCAGCACCTGAATGTGCTCAGACGGCGGAGCCGACATGACAGAGGGAAAGCAGCATTCGCAGGCCAGCAACACTGCCAAGGATAATCGGACCAACCACAAGAACCCCGACAATCGGAACCAGGGCACGGTCGAGCGCTCGGATGATGGTCGACTGAAAGAGAACCGCGACAAGGGTATCCATCGCGGTGACAAGGAAAAGAAGTAGGGTTTTCCACACTCAGCGGGCCGTCGAAAGGCGGCCCGTTCTCTGTGCGCTGGCAAAGTCGATTTGATTACCCCATCGCGAGCAGACGCAAGAAACCCCATCGCACCGTGCCGGTACGACGAGGCTCCCAACGAAGGGCGGAGGCTGCCGGTCGCAGCAAGCGTGACGGTAACATAGTTAATAAATCGTTGCCGTTCTACTCTCGTTTTAGTTGTAAGAACCTCAGGAAGCAGTCAGCCTCGGCTGCAGAACGAGACCGCTCATGCACATCCAAGCCGGGGAGCGGCAGCGCCTGAGGATGTCAGGGGTAGAATGCCGTGCTGTCGTCAGCCTTAACATTTTTGTGGTCACTCAGCTAGCGATAAATACTTAGATAATTTTTAGAAATTTTTGATTATCGGGCGATGTATTACGCGATATCAATCTTGAACACTCTCTCCGTCGTACCGATTGGACCGTTCACAAGGAAGACATTCCATTCAGTGGCTGATTGCACCAGACGATGGCTCATTATTCGCAATGAGGCGAGATTCCTGCCCGTGGCCATATCGTGGCGGCTGTGGACCACTTCGAGCAAGCGCATCGCTGATCCGGCTGCATTACGCGACTGGCGGAGCGACGGCCGGGATTGAACGGATAGATCTGGCGGCACGAGCCGGATGTGCTGTCTGTCGTCTGGCACCGCATTGCAGTAGCTTCGTAACCGGCCCCATGCGAAGCTCCAATCAGATCATCTCACGTGCTGAGCTATGATGCAAATTGTAATAATTCAAATAGATGCCTCGACGACCATGCAGATAGGATACAATTGAAGAAAAATAGCAATGAATAATCCGATCAATCGCGTCTTATTGCCAAAAACATTCTTGCCGCTTTTAGATGGCGAGCTGGTTTTGTCGACTGGCGAGAACAAGTTCCTTGAAGAGCGGCGCGTCATCGAGCCATTTAAGAGGGGTCTGACCGTTGCCGTGACCCTCGAAGGACGCATGTCGTGCCGGATCGACGACCGCTCTCCGATCGAGGTCGAGGCGCCCTCCGTCAGTTTCATCGTCAGTACGTCCGCGCACCGGCGCGAGCAGGTCTTCACGCCCGGACAGACCTTCCGTTACGCTCTTGTCCATCTCTCAATTCCGATCACCCAGGCCTACACTGGCATCTCGTTCGACGATCTGCTCGCACGGGCGACGCGACGGAGCGGCGGGCACGCGCCTGCCTTCCTCACCACCGGCGCCGATGCAGTCATTCGCGCGATCGCCTCGCAGATCATGGTGTGTCCGATCCAGGGCATGGCCCGTGACTTGTTCCTTCTCGGCAAAGGCTTAGAACTCGTGGCTTGCGCGATCGAGAGCTGTCTGCCTGCCAACGAGCTATCGGAGTTCGCGAGCGGAGCGTCGGCGAGCGGGATCGAGCGTGTGACCGCGGCGCGAGATATCCTGCTGCAGCGCTACGCCGAGCCCCTCGTCGTAGCGCAGCTCGCCTCGATGGTTGGCCTAAATGCGAAGGCCCTTGGCCTCGGTTTCCGGCGCGCTTTCGGAACGAGCATTCCCGAGTTCCTGCAGGAGTACCGACTACAGATCGCCTATACCCTGCTAGCCGCGGGTGAGGCCGGTGTCGCCGAGACGGCCTACCGCGTCGGCTACACGCCCGCGTATTTCTCAACATTGTTTCGCAGTCGTTTCGGGCTTTCGCCCCGCGAGTTGCGCTGAGGCCAGATCAGAATTGTTCTGATTCAGACCGAAAGGGAAAGTCTGGATACCTAAAGTCGTAACAATTGCCGGCCTCGATCTCCGTTTCCTATGAGCGGACGCATTCCCTGCGGGAGTTCGAAGATCCTCGAACGACCGAGGATGCCCTTTCGGGATCGATGAACGTGCCGAACACCTCTCATTCGCGCCGCGAGGCCTGGCCGACGCTGCTCCTGCTCGGCGGTGCGCTGGCATCGCTCCACGGCACGGCCGCCCGGGCTGAACCCGCCGCGCAGGTTGGTGAAATCGCACTGGATACGATCTCGGTGGACGGCCCGGGCAGGTTCGTCGTGGGCCCCTCGACCGGGTACACTCCATCCGTGACCGCGACCGGGACGAAGACCGCGACGCCGATCGGGCGCACGCCCCAGTCGATCACGGTGGTGCCCCGCGCGCAGATCGAGTCGCAGGCCTCGCTCACCGTGAGCCAAGCCCTGCGCTACGAGCCCGGGCTCACGGCCGAGACCCGCAGCGGCAATCGCTCCGACAGCGTCTTCATCCGTGGCTTCGGCGGCTTCGGCGGCAATGCCAGCTACGTGCAATTCCTCGACAACCTGCGCCTGCCCAAGGGCGTGAACTACGCGATCCCGTCGATCGAGCCGTACCTCCTGGAGCGCATCGACGTGCTGCACGGGCCAGCCTCCGTGCTCTACGGCCAATCCAATCCCGGCGGCCTGGTCAACCTCGTCGGTAAGCGCCCGCTCTCCGTCCCCCACAACGAGGTCATCACCCGGATCGGCAATTTCGGGCACATCGAGGGGGGGGTCGACCTGAGCGGACCGGTCGATCCGGAGGGGCACCTGCTCTACCGGCTGGTCGGCCTCGGACGCGACACCGACAATGCCGTCAAAGACAGCGCCGACCAGCGCGTGATGATTGCCCCGATGCTGACTTGGCGCCCGGATGCCGGTACGACCCTGTCGGTGCAGAGCCTCTACCAGCGCGATCCCAACAGCTTCCAGTCGAACTGGATGCCGGCCCTCGGCACGCTGCTGCGCAACCCGAACGGGCAGATCCCCTACACCTTCCAGAGCGGCAACCCGCTCTACAACAGCTTCCGCCGCGAGCAGTCGGCCTTCAGCTACCAGTTCGAGCACATCTTCGACGACACGTTCGCGGTGCGTCAGAACTTCCGCTACTTCCACCTCGACACCGACTTCAAGGCGTTCTCTGTCCCGGCGAGCGGCAGCGCCTTCGCGGCAGCCTCCCTATGCGGCGGCCGGACCAACCTGTGCCTCGCCCGCACGCCGCAGGCCTACGTCGAGAGTCTCGACGCTGTTGCCCTCGACAACGAGGCGGAGGCGCACTTCTGGACCGGTCCGCTCAAGCACACGGTGCTGACCGGCCTCGGCTATCTCTGGACCGGGCCGACGGCTCGCTACGGCACCGGGACGACGAACTACGTCAATTACCTGACTGCTGCCTACGGCGCCTTCACGGTGCCCACCATCACCACCGAGCAGCGCCAGGACAACAGCCAACTCGGCCTGTACGGCGAGGATCAGATCCAGTGGGGCAACTGGAACCTGCAGGTCGGCCTGCGCCACGACTGGGCACGCAACTGGGCGCAGACCACCGCCCTGTCCACGGGCCGCGCGACGGTCGCCAAGACCGACAGCGAGGCGACGACCTGGCGCGTCGGCCTGCTCTATCAGTTCGAGAACGGCCTCGCGCCGTTCGCGGATTACGCGACATCCTTCGAGCCGCAGGCGGGGACCGGCTTCGGCGGGGTTGCGTTCCGGCCAACGACTGGCGAGCAGTACGAGGCCGGCATCAAGTACCAGCCACCGGGCGTCGATGCCCTCGTGCAGGTCGCAGCCTTCGATCTCACGCAGTACAACGTCCTCACCACCGACACGGCGCATACCAGCACCAACACTGCCGTGACCGGGTGCAGCGCTACGATCTGCCAGGTCCAGACCGGTGCGATCAACTCGCGCGGCGTCGGGTTCAGCGCCAAGGCCTCGCCGCTGCCGGGCCTCGCGCTGATCGCCGCCTATGGCTACGCCGACGTCACCGTCACCCGCAGCGCCGTGGTGACGGACGGGATCGCGGTACGCGGCAAGCGCCCGGTCGGCGTGCCGGACCAGACGATCAGCGGATGGGGCGACTACACCATCCAGAGCGGTGCGTTGCGCGGCTTCGGCTTCGGCGGCGGTCTTCGCTACATCGGCTCCTCATTCGGCGACACGATTAACTCGGCCGCGTACAAGGTTCCGGGCGTCCTGCTCGCCGACGCGCAAGTCCACTACGATTTCGGGGCCATGAACCCCGCGTTGAAGGGGCTCACCGCCGCCGTGAACGCCACCAACCTGTTCGACAAGCAGTACGTGTCGGCCTGCGCCTCAGCCAACCAGTGCTTCTACGGTACGAGCCGCACGATCCTCGCCACTGTATCCTACCGCTGGTGATCCCATGCTGACGCGTGCCAAGCCGGTGCTCCCAGCCCCTGTGTGTCTGCCTAATACCGAGCAGTGGGACATCCGCTCGCGGTCGGGCCGGCCCTACCGCATCTTCCTTGCCTGGCCCGACGCGCCAATGCCGGAAGAGGGTTGGGACACCGTCTACCTCCTCGACGGGAACGCCTGGTTCGGCACGCTCGTCGACAGCCTGCGCATGCGAGCGCGCCGACCGGAGGTCACCGGTGTGCGCCCAACGGTCGCCGTCGGCATTGGCTATCCCACCGACGACGTCATCGACGTGGCGCGCCGCCGCTATGATCTCACGCCGCCGCGCCCCGGCTCCCCAGCGGATGACCAGGAGACCGGGGGAGCAAACGCTTTCCTTGATTTTCTCACTAGCGAACTCGGCCCCATGGTCGAGGCCCGCTTCGGCTTGGCGGGCCAACGCCGCGTCCTGTTCGGACACTCGCTCGGCGGCCTGTTCGTCCTCCACACAGTCATGACCCGGCCCTCAGCCTTCGCGGCCTACGCTGCCGCCAGTCCGTCGCTGTGGTTCGACGACCAGGCTCTGCTGCGGGCCTGCGGCGGGGCGCGGCTCCCGAAGGCTGTCCGGCTGATGATCGCGGTCGGTGCCCTCGAACAGCCCGCTGCGCGAGCGGTCTTACCCACGGAGGGCGGCCTCCCAGACCGCGCAATGGTCACCAACGCGCAGTCCGTCGCCGAGCGCCTCCGGGATCCGGCAGGCGTAGGGCCCGAGATCCGCTTCCACGTCTTCGAGGACGAGAACCACGCCTCGGTGGTGCCCGTCGCGCTTGGCCGCGCGCTGCCCTTCCTGCTCGCCAACTCCGGAGCCGCCTGATGAACCGTATGATGCGCGCCATCGCGGCCGGAACGCTGCTGCTCACAGCAATCATTGTGGTCGCATCGACCACTGCAAGAGCGGCAACCGTGACGGCGACAGACAGCCTCGGCCGCACGGTCACGCTGGAGAGGCCGGCCCAGCGCATCCTCCTGGCCACCGGCCGCGGCCTGCCGGCGCTGGCTATCCTTGACCACGCAGTAGCCGACCGCCTCGTCGGCATCGGTCGCGACCTTCAGCGGCAGAGCCCCGACATCTACAAGTCCTACGCCGCGCGCTTGCCGCGTCTCGGTACGCTACCGGTGATCGAGGCCGGGCCGGGCGGCTTCCCGGCGGAGCAGGCAATTGCCCTCGCGCCCGACCTCGTGATCCTCGACCGCGCCCAGGTCGGCGCAGTCGGGGCCGACGGCGCGAACTCGCTGCTTCGCGCGCTCGCCGCGGCAGGGCTCCCGGTTGCCGTGATCGACCTCCACGGTCATCCCCTGCGGGATACCGTGCCGGTCATGCGCCTGCTCGGACGGGAGCCGGAGGCGGAGGCCTTCACCGGGTTCATCGAGGCGCACCTCGCGACGGTCGCTGCACGCCTGCGCAGCCGGGACGCGACGCCCGCCGTGTTCCTGCACGCTCATGCCGGGGCGACGCCCTGCTGCTTCTCTCCTGGTCAAGGGACGTTCAACGACGACATCCTGGCCGCTGGGGGTTCGAACGCGGCGGCCGCGCTCCTACCGGGGGCCGCAGGCCAAGTCAGTGCTGAGGCGCTTCTCGGTCTCGACCCAGCCGTCTACATCGCGACTGGAGGGACTCATCTGGCCGGCAGGGGCGGGGTCGTGCTCGGCACCGGCGTGGAGCGTGAGATGGCGCGGGCCACGCTCGCTACGGTCCTTCAGGGCCCGGGCCTCGCGCAACTCTCCGCGATCCGCTCCGGCCGGGCCTACGGCCTCTGGCAGGGCTTCAGTAGCTCTCCAGTGAATGTATTGGCGGTTGAGGTTGTGGCCAAGTGGCTGCACCCGAACCTGACCGGTGATCTCGATCCGAACGCGACGTTGGCCGAACTCAATGCCCATTTCCTCGAGGTTCCGATGGACGGCACCTACTGGATCGGCCCACGATGAACACCCGGCTTATGACACTCGCCCAGTCCCCAATGACCAAAGAGGGGCTGGCTGCGCGCTACCGTCGGACGCAGCGGCGGCGGATGCTCTGGCTGGTCCTCGCCGTTGTCTGCGTCGGACTCGCGTTCCTCCTCGACATCGCCACAGGTCCCGCCCTGCTGTCGCCTCATCGGGTGCTGCGCGCGCTCCTCGATCCGACCAGCGTGACGCTCGCTGAAGCGACGATCGTTCGCTCGCTGCGGCTGCCTCCGGCGGTGACCGCGATCCTCGTTGGCGCGGCGCTGTCGCTGGCCGGCATGGAGATGCAGACGGTGCTCGACAATCCGCTGGCAAGCCCCTTCACCCTGGGCCTGTCGTCCGCAGCAACCTTCGGGGCTGCCCTCTGCATCGTGCTGGGTACCACGCTCCCGCACCTGCCGCAGGCCTGGATCCTGCCGGCTTACGCCTTCACGTTCGCGTTCGGCGCCGCCCTGCTCCTTCAGGCGCTGTCACGAATGCGCGGCGGCCGCGATGGCGTCGTGCTGTTCGGGATCGCCCTGTTCTTCTCCTTCAATGCCCTTGTGGCGCTCCTGCAATTCGCTGCGACGGAGCAGGCGCTGCAGCAGCTCGTATTCTGGACCATGGGGAACGTGAGCCGCACCGACTGGCCGCAGATCGGGGTTCTAGCCCTTGTCCTGGCGGCGATCACCCCGTTATCGCTGCGCGCCGCCCCAGGCCTGACAGCGCTCCGATTTGGGGCCGAGCGGGCAAGAACGTTCGGGGTCGATGTCGACCAACTGCGCCTCGGTGCGATGGTGCGGATCAGCATCCTGACCGGAGTTGCGGTCGCCTTCGTCGGGACGATCGGCTTCGTCGGGCTGGTCGGGCCACATCTCGCACGTCTGCTGATGGGCGAGGACCACCGCCTCCTTCTGCCGATGAGCCTCTGCACGGGGGCGCTGCTCTTGTCCCTGTCCTCCACCGCCAGCAAGCTCGTCGTTCCCGGTGTCACGCTGCCGATCGGCATTGTCACGGCCTTGATCGGTGTGCCGTTCTTCCTCGCTCTCATCCTGCGCCGTGGCCGCCGTGACGGCTGATCGGGAGAGAGGCCTCGTGGTTGCGGGCCTGCACGCGCGCTACGGACGCCGGGTCGTGCTGGCGGATCTAACACTGCCCTCGATTGCACCGGGCCGGCTCACGGTGGTGGCGGGGCCGAACGGCGCCGGCAAGTCGACCTTCCTGCGCGCGCTCGCGGGGCTGGTGCCGGTCGAAGGCTCCCTACAACTCGATGGGCGTGAGCTTGTTGGCGCCCCTCCGGCCGAACGGGCGGCGCAGGTTGCCTTCATGCCGCAGACCCTGCCGCAAGATCTTGGCTTCACGGTGCTGGAGGCTGTCGTGCACGCCTGCCGCTCGGGTGCGGCACGGCGGCCGGCAGCCGGCGAAGCGGTCTCGCGTGCAGCCGCGACCCTGGATCGACTCGGCTTGGCGACGCTTGCCGATGTTCCGCTCGACCATCTGTCCGGCGGCCAGAGGCAGCTGACGAGCCTCGCCCAAGCCCTCGTGCGCCGACCGCGTCTCCTGCTACTCGACGAACCGCTCAGCGCCCTGGACCTGCACCACCAGCACGCCGTTCTGACCGTTCTGCGCAGCTTGACGACCGAGGGGACGGCAGTCGTCGTGGTGCTGCACGACCTCGGGCTTGCTGCGACCTGGGCCGACCGGATGATTGTGATCCGCAATGGTGTCGTCGCTGCCGACGGACCGCCGGATGCCGTGTTGACATCCGCGATATTGGCGGATGTCTATGGAGTAACGGCGACCATCCACCGGCACGCGGATCGCTCGTTCAGCGTCGCAGTGTCAGGTGTTGTGTGAGGATCGAGCGCTATTGATCTGAGGCGACCCCAGCGGTCGATGCGCCGGAACACCGCCCCGGTCTCGATTTTGGCGAGCGTCAGCCAGTCGAGCAGAGCTGTCGCAGCACGCCCGATCACTGCCACACGGGCGTCGTCCTCCGCCGTCGTGGTCTTGGTGCGTCCGAGCCGCATGGTGAGCTTCGGCACCTTCGCACTCTCTGGATCGGCGGGATCGCGCGGCACGGGTGCATCGCGCACGAGGTCCTCGACCCGCAGGCCCGCGACCTCGGCCCGTCGGCCGCCAGACGCGACCGTGATCATGAGCAGCGCACGATCGCGCACGTCGACCAGGCGATGCTCGTACAGGCAGGTGGTGAGCAGCTTCTCGATCACTGTCGCAGTGACAGCCCGCGCACTCTTACGGGTGCGTGGCCGCCGGTTCGCCCGCACAGCGAGCGATAGGGCGGTGCGCAGGCGCGGCGCTTTGAACGGTCCGTCGACACCGCGGGAGCGATGCAGGGTCGACCAGTGGGCGAGGCGCCGGCGCACGGTCGAGACCACGTGCGGACCGGCGACCCGCAGCAGGCCGCGGGCTCGCAGGTCATCCTCAACAGCGCCGGGTATGCCGTGGCGGGGGTCGCTCTCGCGCTCAGCTGGATCCCAGAGGTGATGAGCAACGAACTTCAGCGCCAGCGCCTCGGTGGTGGGCGAGGGCAGAGGGTGGCCTGTGGCGGCGAGGCACCAGGCCTCGAGATAGCCGAGGTCGGAGGCCAGTGCCCGGAGGGTGTTGGCGCCTATGCCGGAGCGGGCGAGGTGCTTGAGGGTAGCGGCGTCCTCGTCGGTGAGGAGGACGGCCAGCCGCTCGCGGGCGTCGAACGGCAGGAGGCCTGCCAGCACATCCAAGTCGCGCTCGCGGGCGAGGGTCGGATCCGGGAGGAGGGCAGGGGTGGGATCGGGCATGGCAGACGACGCGGGCACTGAGAGGGTCTGAGCCGCAGTGGAACCGACTTCTGTCCGTGCGTTTATCACCATCGATAAGAGGAAGCTCTCAATAGTCAGAAGGTCGTTCGTGCGGTGATACAGGCGCGCGAATCGAAAGGTCTTGTCGCTCCCGAGACAACGGACCAGTACAACAAGCGCAAGGCGTTATCCCCTGCCTGAGCCGCTCCCTTGGGCCGCCGTTGCCCTGCCGCTGGCCGTCGCCGAAGACGCGCTGGCCCGCCTCGACCAACACCTCGCCACCAGCCCCATTCGCAACGGCTGGTGCGCCCGCACCGACTTCGCCGACGCCTGCGCCAGTCTCGCCCTGCAAGGCGACCTCATCCACTTCGAGGATCTCGTCCTTCACGACGCCGACCGCGACCGGCAAGCCCCCTCGCAAGAGCTCACCCGCGCACACGCGGTCCTGCGTACCCGCCGCCGCATCGTCGCCGAGCCGGGCTGGGCCACAAGCCCTACGGGCCTCGCTGCCCTGTCCGATGATCCGGATGGGGCAGGGGGCCAGGACGCGATCCCAGCACCCGCCGTGCCATCCATCGACACCGCAGAGGGGGAAGGGGATCTCCCGGAGGTTGACCACGCCTTCTCCGCCGAGCTCGACGACATCGATGCCCTGATCGCCCGATTCAGCCGCCTCCTCGCCGACACCGGGTCGGTGAGGGAGAAGTCCTCGCTCGTCTACGATCTGTCAAACGGCATCGGAACGGGACCCCTGATCGGCGTCCAATCGGGACCCTTTGTTGCGCGTGGCGCGACGCCCCTGATCAGCCCGGCGAAGCGGGTCGGGGTGGCGCAGCCGGGCTGAGCAGGGGTCCAGGATGAGCTGCGCGCAGACCGCCCTCACGCCCGGTTCTTGAAGCGCCAGCTCTCGTTGCCGGTCTCGACGATCTCGCAGTGGTGGGTCAGTCGATCGAGCAGTGCCGTCGTCATCTTGGCGTCGCCGGCAAACACGCTTGGCCACTCCCCGAACGCCAGGTTGGTCGT
>NZ_JAAKGV010000054.1 GCF_011043735.1 Methylobacterium sp. DB0501
CTTATGAACGTCCAGCGTGTAAAGCAGGTCGATGCGCTCCAGTACCTCGCTGATTTGGCGGGTTGAGTGTTTCGCCGGTGCAGCCCATAGCCAACTCTGCTGGGTTTGTCCATCTGGGCGCAGCTCTGAAACTGAGGCTCGCCAGCGATCAAGTGTTGCTGGATCAACGCTGGCGGCGATGGCGGTGCCTGTTTCAACTTCAAGCTGGGCAAGTGCCGCCGCAATCAGTGTCCGAATTGCCCGCTCGTGCACGATCACCAGCTTGTTCTTGTACAGCCATTGACGCGCCCGCACGAGTACTGGAATTACCCGAAAGGCACCGAGCAAACGCCCACTCATGCGCAGGAAACCAATATGGAGCGCCAGACCAAGCTTGTGGGAATCACCTCGGCGTGCATTGATTGCGTCGCGCTCGGCACCATCGAAGGTGAAAAATGCCTTCATCTCGAAGTCGCTGATATCGCGGGGGAGCCCACGCATCCCCAAAAACGTTGTGTGCCAACCCTGCATCGTGAACCTCAAAAGTGGGAGGCCACCATACCCGTTTACAAAGCGAACAGGAAAGTCAATGAAATCAACGGTCTACCCAGACCACTGAAAACGAGGAGACCCCAACCAGCGCGTGCCCACGTTGAATTGGCTGTGTTCGGGATGGCGGATCTCGTTCCACAGGGCGCGGCAGCGCTCACTCAGCCAGGCATTGAGTTCGACAAAGGAACTGAAGCGATGTCGGGCCGCCTCGATCCAGATGCGCCGACGGCTGTACTGCACGTTCTTCTCCACGCGCCCCTTCTCCCAGCCCGCCGCGACGTTGCAGAAGTCAGGGTCGTACAGGTAGTGCGCGCACATCACCGAGAAGCGCGCGTTGACAGTGCGGCCCTTGCCCTTGTGGACCTTGTCGACGGCGGTAAGCCCCGCTGCTTCAGGCCGCCCCACGAAGACGCAGACAAGTCGACTTAAAGGCAGCTTCAGACTGATGGCAGAAGTTTTAGGCCGCCGCGCTACTCGTTTGTACCAAAGCTGAAAGCATGCATCCGCGACATTGATAGGTCAGGCGACCGTGCCGGCACTTGCAAACCTCGACGGCGGCGATGTATTTGGCCCCATAAACTGACTGCTGAAAGTCGGCAATCAGGATGACGACAGGGGTACCGCATAGATCCTCAAGTGGCGAGCGGCGGCTGCCGTACGCACATGGCGCAAAGCGCCTTTGTGCGCAGCATCTAGGTTTCTCTGAACGTCGATGACATCAAGCCGGCAGGTTTCGTCTTGACGATGGCGGCGTTTAATCAAGCATTGGATCCGCCTGGATCCGCCGTCATTTGGCTCGTCGACGACCTAAATGCGCGTTTGGTGCTCGATCCGACGAACTGAAGATTACCCGCCAAGGCCAAGAAGCTTGCACTCGCCAAAGCTCTGCAGTTCAGGATTTCTTTCGGAAAATGACGACGTGCTGCCACGGCAGCCTCGCGTCTGTACGCACCCACTGCAACGGCAGGATTTCCGCTTCCCGGCGGATCTGCCTTTCCGTCATCTTGTGCAGCTGCTTGATCTGTACTGCGGGATCTTCCGCCTTGTACTCCACGAAAACGACCCGCCCGCCGGGCGCGAGCGACTGCACCACACTCCTGAGCATCTCATACGGAGCAGACAGCTCGTGATACACGTCGACCATGATCGCCAGGTCGACGGACCCCGGCGCCAGACGGGCATCGTTTTCAGTACCCAATGAAGGCGTGATATTGCGCATGCCTTCGGCTTCCGCAGCCTGGCGCAAAAGCGCGACCATCTCGGGTTGCACATCGACCGCCAGGACTCTGCCGGAAGGGGCGACCAGGCGCGCCATGCGACGGGACAGGTAGCCGGTACCAGCGCCGATGTCGGCAACCACCATGCCTGGCTTCAACTCCAGCGCATCCAGGAGAAGGTCGGTACGTTCTTCCTTCTCCCGTTCCTGGCGTTCGAGCCATGGCGCTCCTTGCCACCCCATGACCTGTGCGATCTCGCGACCCAGGTAGCGTTTGCCGATGCCGTCGGCGCTGGGCACTCCAGCGACGTACGCTAGCTCTTGCGCTTGCGCCGGAAAGCTGCCGGCACCAAGCAGCGATCCCAAAACCCCAGCTAAAACTGCAACGTTCCGAAAGAGTGTCATGTCAATCCAGTCAATCTCAGACAGGCATTTCGAAGTGGCCTGAATCTGCAGGTCAAGCCCTGCCGTCGCATTTGTCGCTGCAATGAAATGGGAACAACAGGGAGACTTATTTGACCCAGGTAGCAATCAACCAGTTTCAAATTTCGAAGACCCGCAGTTGGCCGTTTGGAGTCATGGCCCTCACAGATCTGGAACACAAAAGCACGTTAGCACCGCTTTCGCAAGGTAAAGCGCTTCGATTCTGCTCGGAGAGTGCCATTAGGCCAGCAGCAGGTTTCGCCCGCGGCTCACGTGTAAAGCCCGTGTAATCATGCCGCGAATACTTCACATAAAAGGGGAACCTGCGAGAACAGTTCAGTAGCCTCAATCAACCGCAAACTCGCATGGATGCTGGATTTTTCCAACTTTTTGAGATTCTTTAGAAATCGAGGTAGCGAAGACTCTTAATTCGTAGGTCGAGTTGTTGGCGCCGACTGGAGAGTGAGCCAACGGGGGTGCGGCACCGACAGCTATTTCCTCGGGTCGAAGCCTTTCGTGCAGCGTGCGCAGCGCTCGCGGCGCACGCTGGGCGTGCCCGTCCGGCAGGTGCACTACGATTTCTTAGGGCCCGCTTCGGCCCTTGATTGAGGCTTGAATCGCCTGCAGAGTCGGCAGGATCGACTTCACGGCACTGGACCAAGGGCCGCCTCTGCATCCGCGCCTACGCGCCTAGCCAGAATCTCTCGCTGCGATCGAGAAAGTCATGCAGGTGCACGATCACCGAATCGTCGTCGAGCAGGACGACGGCGTACTGTGGTGGCTCGAAGCTTCCCGGGATGTCTTCGGATTCCCCAAGGTGCAGTGCCACCTGATGGTTGGTACCGCGCAAAGTCGAGAAGGGGATGCCGCGCCAGGTGCCCGAGATGGGCCGGTGGATGTGGCCGAAGAACAGGTGCTTGATGCGATGCGCGTGGCCCTTCAGTGCTGTCAGCAACCATTCGTTGTCGACCAATCCGATTCGATCCGCGACCGGGATGCCAAGGTGGAATGCCGGATGATGCATGAACAGGAGCACCGGTGAATCATCCTCCGCCAAGCGCTGGGAAAGCCAGTTTGCCCGTTGCTCGCAGAAGACGCCGCAATGCGTTCCCGGTTCGTTGGTATCCAGAAACAGACCCCTGAACCTCCCGATGGCCTGCTCGTACTGGACGAACCCATTGCTGTCCACCGGCACCTGTGGGAAGCGCTCGCGGAAGTTGGTCCGGCTGTCGTGGTTGCCGAGAATCAGATGAACCGGCATTGGCAACCGCGCGCATTGCTCCGACAGCTGGCGGTAGGCGTCCGGGTGCCCGACATGTGCGAGGTCGCCCGTGATCACGCAAGACGCTGCGTCCGCGTGCTCGGCGATCACGCTGTCGATGCAGCGCTCGAACCGTTTGCCGGGGTCATGGCCGTAGAGGGCGCGACCCTGCTCGACAAGATGAATGTCCGTGATGTGGATGAACTTGTGCATGGTCGTGCCTTGCACTCAGCGCGGCAGCAATGCCTGGACGGCCTTGCTCATCTCGCTAAGGGCAACGGCGGGTTGCACCTCTTGCGAAACCACGGTCTGGAGGTGATCCTTGATTACGTCGGTAATCTTGAAGCCGTTGTCACCCGGAAACGCGTACGAGCCGGTGAGTACCGGCATCTGCGCGATGGCGGTCAGATGATTGGGGTTTGCCTTGTAGAAGGGCGCAAGCAGGTTCGGGTCGGTCGCTGGCAACGTGTTGGCCGGGAAGTAGCCGGTTGCCTTGACCATGGTCGTCGCGCCCAGCGGGCCGGTGGCGAACTTGATGTATTCCCAAGCAGCGGCCTGCTTGGCAGGATCCTTGGAAAACATCATCGCTGCATTGCCGCCGGCCGGCAGTCGGCCGTCCTTGGCAACGGGCATGCGGGCGGTACGAATCTCGAACTTGCCTCCCACCTGCTTCGTGATGCTGCCCAGGCGCGCAGTGGTTGTCGCCAGTACCGCGAGCTTGCCGCTCACGAAGTCCTGCAAGGCGGCCGAATAGGAGATGTTGCGCATCTCACCCTGCTTGACGAGCTGCTCGAGGGTCAGCATGGCGGCCTTGCCTGCGGGGCCGTCGAAGGCCACCTTCTTCTCGTCGGCGGTCAACATGGTGCCGCCGTTGCTGAAGACCAGCACCTGCCACATCCAGTTGCCCGTGATGTCCCACTCGACGTGAAGGCTCTCGGTGCCGGGCGTTGCCGCCTTCGACTTTTTGGCCGCGTTCATGATGGCATCCCAGTTCATGGGAAAGCGATCGGGCTCCACGCCCGCCTTGCGCATCAGGTCGGCGTTGTAGTAGATGACGGGTGTAGACAGCGCGAAGCCGATGCCGACCTGCTGACCCTTGACTTGCCCCAGTGAAAGCAACGCTTGGTCGTAACCCATCCCCGCCCAGCCCTTCTCCGCCTTGATGAAGGGCGTCAGGTCGACAGCGAGCCCACGGTCGGCAAACACGCGCAGACGATTGAGGCCCTGATAAGACACATCGGGGAGCTGGCCCGTGACGGCCTGGCGCAGAACCTGTTGTGCCGCGACCTCGTAGTCAGACGTGGGCGCACGGAACGTGACCTTGTACTGGGGGAACTTCGCCATGAAGTCTTTTGCGATTGATTCATGGACCTCTTTGAAGAGATCAGCGTACGCGTAGTCGATCACGATCTCAGTCGGTTGCTGAGCCTGTGCCAGGCCGGTGGTCATTAACACGGCCAGTGCGGCGGTTTTCTTAAACAGTTGTTTCATTGCTTGATTCCTTGCGGTTTAACCTTTGACGCCGGTGAGCGTCACACCTTCGATGAAGCGCTTTTGCGCGACGACGAACAACAGCACCAGCGGCGCCGTGATCAGCACCGTGCCGGCCATCAGCGGACCGAACGCGCTGCCTGCTTCCTCATTGCGGAAGAACATGGTTCCCAACGGCGGCGTCGCCAGATGGGGTGAATTGATGACCAGCAGTGGCCAGAAGTAGTCGTTCCAATGCCAGACCACCGAGAAGATCGAGAACGCCAGCAAGGCAGGCATGGCCGTGGGCAGCATCACGCGCCAGACGATCTCCAACTCACCCATGCCGTCGAGCCGCGCGGCGTGGATCAGGTCGTCGGGCACGGTGCGAAAGAACTGCCGCATCAGGAAGATGCCGAACGCGGACACGCTGAAAGGCAGGATGAGCGCGGCCATCGAGTCGAGCAGACCGGCGTGATACAGCATTACGTAGAGGGGGATGGCCGTGGCTTGGTATGGCACCATGAGCGCCAGCATCACCAAGCGCCAAGCCCACGGCTTGCCACGGAACGACAGCTTGGCAAAGGCGTAGGCGGCAGGCAGTGCCACCAGGATCTGCAGCACCAGGATGCCCGCGCAGACGAGCACGCCATTCCACAGGTAGCGCAGCAAGGGGACCTTGGTTAGCGCGAGGGTGTAGTTCTCCACTGCAGCGAAGCGCGTCGGAAAAAGATGAATCTCGCTGCCGAAGATTTCGTCGGCAGGCTTGAGCGAGGTCAGCACCATCCAGATGAACGGCATCAGGAAGACCAGGGCCACGGCCATCAGCACCACGTGGCGAAGAATCCGAAAGGAAGGGGAAGGAGGTTTCATGCGTAGTGCGTCCTGCGCTCCAGCGCGGCGTGCTGGATCTGGGTCAAGAGGAAGATGCCGGCGATGAAGACCACCGTCATGGCGCTGGCGTAACCCATGCGGAAGAAGCTGAACCCCTCCGCATAGATGGTGTGCAGCAGCACTTCGGTGGCCTTGTTCGGCCCGCCCTTGGTGAGCACATGGACGGTGTCGAAGACCTGCAGGGCGCGGATGGCGCAGACAGTGATGACGAACAAGGTGGTAGGGCCCAGCAACGGCCAGGTGACGAAGCGGAATCGATCGAAGGGGCGATCGATGCCGTCGAGTTCCGCCGCATCTCGCACGTCGCGGGGGATTCCTTGCAGCCCGGCCAGGAAGAACACCAGGGCAAGCCCCGACATCTGCCAGATGCCGATCGCGGCGACCGAGTACAGCGCGAGGTGGCGGTCGTTGAGCCAGTTCTGGGGTGCGACGCCGACCTGCTGGAGCAGGTGATTGACGAGCCCGGCGCTCGGATGCAGCAGGAATTCCCACACGAACGCCATTGCGATCAGCGTCGATGCGGCCGGCATGAAAAAGGCTGTGCGGTAGAAGCCGCGTCCCGATCGATCGGATTCGATCAACAAGGCGAGGCTCAGGCCCAGCGTGATCGATCCCCCGGTGACCAGGACGAGGTAGACAAGGGTGTTGGCCACAGACTTGCGGAACACCGCGTCCGACCAGAGTTCGGCGTAGTTCTGCAGGCCGACCCAGTTCAGGGTGGTGGCGCCGAACTGCCAATCGGTCAGCGACATCAGAAATACGGCAAGGACGGGTATGAACAGCAGAAGCGTCGCAAGAAGGCCCGCGGGCGCGAGAAGTGAAACGGTGGAAAGAGGATGGGCGCGCATGCTCGGCTTTCAGGCCACTCGCTTCAGGGTGTCGCATCGACCGATCGACATGCGCTGGCCGCCGGCGTCGAAGACATGCAGGGCTTCCCACGGGACCGTGACCTCGAACTCGGCCCCTGCGTGCGCTGCCGTGCCAGCCGGGAGGCAGACGATGCAGGCTTCCCCCTGGCTCGGCAGGGTCAGCGTGGCCATCAATTCGGCACCCGCGTATTCCACATGGCCAACCACGCCGCGCACGGTGAGGCCCGGCGCCTTTGCCAAGGTGACAGCCTGCGGCCGGAAGGCGACACGGCAGGGCCCGCCGTTCCCCGCGGTATCTGCGATGTGTTGCGCCAGGCAATGGATCTCGCCATTGGCGAGGATGTCGCCCGGCACGACGTTGATCCGCGGTGCGCCGACGAATCGAGCCACCTCGAGGCTTTGTGGCCGCATGTACAGATCTTCGGGTGGCGCCACCTGAAGGATGCGGCCTTCGCGCATGACCGCCACACGGTCCGACATGGACATGGCTTCGTGCTGATCGTGCGTGACGTAGATGAACGTCACGCCCAACTGGTCGTGAAGCTGCCGGATCTCGGCACGCAGCGCATGGCGAAGGTTGGCGTCCAGATTAGAAAGGGGCTCGTCGAACAGGAACACGGAGGGGTGGCGAACCATCGCGCGCGCCAGGGCGACGCGTTGGCGCTGGCCGCCCGACAGGTGCGCCGGCTTACGATCGAGTAACCCGTCGATGGCGAGTCGCCGGGCCACTTCATGTGCGCTGGCATGGATGTCGGCGAGCCGGCGGCGCACCCCGGGGGATACCAGGCGTGCCCCCGGCAGGCGACCCCAGAACCCCAGGCCGCGCATCACCAGCGGCATCGAGATGTTCTCGCGCACGGTCATGTGCGGGTACAGCGCATAGGACTGGAACACCATCGCGCAGTCCCGTGCGCTGGGTGACAGGGCGAGCAGGTCGCGGTCTCCCATGCGGATCGTGCCGGTGTCGGGCGTGTCCAGGCCGGCGATCAGCTTCAGCAAGGTGGACTTGCCGCAACCGGACGCGCCCAGCAGGGTGAGGAATTCGCCGTCGCGCACTGTCAGGTCGAGTTCCTGAAGAACGGCAGCGTTGCCGAAGCGTTTGGTCAGGCCGGAAATCTGGATGTCAGACATGGTCGTTCGTCTCCGCCGTTGACTGAGTCGATGTCCGGGCGGCCATCCAGCTGTGAAACTCTGCGTAGCCCGAAAACGCCACGTCGAGCGGGCGCTGCGCAGCCACGTCGGCCTGCAAGCGGGGCATCAGCTGCGCGACGTTCACGCCGACCGCGTTCACCTTGACGTTGGGGTTGGCCGCCATGAACTCCTGCAGCAGCTTGCGGGTGCCATCGGCGCCCAGGCCCGCGGTGGCCAGGTTGTAGTTGTAGAAGGTGATGGTCACCGGCTTGTCCACGGTCGCCGGGACGGGGCCTGCGCGGCCGGGCAGCGACACGGTGGCGGCCAGGGCGGCCGCGCCAAGAAGGAAAGTCTTTCTGATCATGATGATGCCTTTGGAAAGAAGGGGAGCAGGGAAACGCTCAAGCGCGTTGGGCCATCTGCGTCTCGTTGGCGGTTTCGCCGTCGACGCGGGCGCGTTCGAAGCGGGTGTGGAAGTCGACCAGGTCGAACTCGACGTCGTCGAGTGCCCGGAACTCGGCCTCCGACATTTCGGGATGCTCGTGGCCGTACCAAGCGGCGTACTGGGGCAGATCGGACGCGTAGGCCTTGAAGTAGGTCGAGTAGGCCCGCAGGCGCAGGCGCGGCCGTTGCGCGTCGAGATCGAACTCCATCAGGCGCAGCCAGCCGTCGCCGATGCCGTCGATCACTGTGGCGTCGGGGAAAGTGCCGCGAAGCGACTGCTTGCGGCCCTGGTAGTCGCTGAGGAACTGGAACACCTGGTTGCCGTGCTGGTTCGGGTCGACGCGGTGGCGCACGCCATGGAAATGGCCGTTCAGCACCGCCAGGATCTGGTCATGGCGGGAAATCAGGCTGTCCCAGAGCCGGTCGGGGGTGTGGCGCTCGGGGTCCAGGCGGGACAGGTCCAGGCATTCCGCGGCTTGGCGCTCACCCCGGGGATTGAGGAACTCGTGGATGGACACGATGGTCGGCACCCCGGGAAAGGCCTGCAGAACCGACTCGGCCCAGTCGACCACCTCGCCGTCGGGCGACATCTCCAGGCCCAGGTGCAGGAAGCGGTGGGTGCCGCCGGTGAAGATCTGGGCGCTGTTGGCGCCCTGCCGGAACGAGGAAACATACCAGGGCTGGTTCTTGAAGAAAGGCGTCTGGGCGCCGAAGTTGCGCGTCCAGTTCTCCAGCGAGCCGCAATGGATGCTGCCCACGCTGGCCAGGTCCAGGCGGTGCAAGTCGATCGCGCCGGGCTGCGGGGGGTAGTCGGCGTCGGCCCACATGTGATCGTGGTCATGGTTGCCCGGGACCACGGAGAAGGGCAACTGGCCGGCGAGGATCTCGTAGGCCGTCCTGACGGCGGGGATCTCGATGTTCAGCACCTGCTCCGGCGCAGGCGCCACGTGGTCTGCGAGCAAGGGGCTGACGATGGACCGGTGGCCGCGCCGCGCATGAGCTGCGTCCACGTCCGCGCTCATCTGGTGCTGCCACATGTCGCCCAGCGCGGTGGCGAAAGCGATCTCACCGCCATTGCCCACCGCGTTGCGGGCGATGAAGTGCATCATGTCCCAGAGCAGCTCGCGCGCGTTGAACGGGAAGCCCGCCGCGCGCTGGTTGCGGTAGCTCACATAGTTCTGCGTGTCGGGCACGACGGCGACGGTGAAGCGGGAATGGGAACGGGCGGACTCTTGCATGGCGGCACCTTTGACAGAAAGGGCGAAACCGACCCCACGCCGGCACTTCGCACTGTGTTTAGAACGTATGTACAGTAAGGTCACCCCATGACGGATTGATGACTTGTAATGGTTTTATGGGCCAATTCATGGCAAGTTGAATGGGTACTTTGGATAGAATTGGAACGGATGTACTGTCCAAGGGGCAGCGAACAAACGAAAATAGGAGACGTCAGGTGTTCACGGAGATGCCGACCGCGGCCCATGCCGACCGGCTGACGGAAGCCGCCTTCGAACTGGCCTGCGAGCAGGGATTCGCCGAGCTGAGCGCGCGGTCCCTGGCCGCCCGGACCGGGGGCAGCCCGTCCGCGATCAACTACCATTTCGGCGGCCGCGAGCAGCTGCTGCTCGCCGTCCACGCGGAGCTGGGCCGCAGGATGGAGGCCGCACGCGCCGACGCGCTGGCGCGCTGCCTCGAGCAGATGCCCGCCTGGGTGGAGCTGCCCGATATGGTCGCCGCCCTGCTGCAGATGCGGCTGGGCGAGCAGCGCAAGATCCTGGCCCTGCGGGACGAACTGGAGCTCGAGGTGAGCACGGGGCGCGAACCGCAGCTGCGGCCAGCGGCCGAGCAGGAGGTCGCGCAGGAGCGGCAGTTCTGGTGCGGGCTCGCGCGCCAGTTCGACGCCGGCCCCGTGGCGGCAGAAGCCTGGGCCGATCTTGCCCTGGGGCTGACGGGCCTGCTGCTGTGCGAGACCGATCCGGCGGCCCGCTCCGCCTGGATCACGACGCCAACCGCGCGGCTGCATGCCCGCCTGGGCCGGCAGCCCATCGTGCCGTCGGTCACGCGCAAGGCGGATGCCCGGGCCAGCATCGACGCCTTCGCTCGCGAGCGGGCGCAGACCAATGAGACTGCGCTGCGCATCCTTGACGCCACGCTCTCGACCATTGCCCGCAAGGGCGCGGACCGCGTGGTGCAGCGGGAGATCGCGGCGCGTGCCGAGGTGTCACTGGCGGCGGTCACCTACTTCTTCCGGACCAAGCACGACCTGATCACAGCGGCATTCGCCGAGCACTGCCGCCGCCTGCGCAGCCAGAGACGGGGTCTCCTCGTTTTCAGTGCAATAAGTGACGGTACGCAAAGCTAGCACTGGCGCGGGGGTGGTCTGGGTAGACCGTTGATTTCATTGACTTTCCTGTTCGCTTTGTAAACGGGTATGGTGGCCTCCCACTTTTGAGGTTCACGATGCAGGGTTGGCACACAACGTTTTTGGGGATGCGTGGGCTCCCCCGCGATATCAGCGACTTCGAGATGAAGGCATTTTTCACCTTCGATGGTGCCGAGCGCGACGCAATCAATGCACGCCGAGGTGATTCCCACAAGCTTGGTCTGGCGCTC